>JAXLSX010000020.1:0-10352 GCA_046330285.1 Solirubrobacterales bacterium
CCACGGATGGCCTCGATGCCGACCCGGGCCTGCTCGAGGTCGCGCTCGTCCTCCTTGAGGATCCGGCGGGCGGAGAGGTTGAGGATGCTGACGACGCTCTGGGCGACGAGGTCCTGGACGCGGACCGTCCGCATCTGCTCCTCCATCTCCCGCAGCATCTGCTCCTGCTCGGGCGAGAGCTGTTCTTCCTCCGGGCCCCCGGCGCCCTGCGGCGGTTGCCCCTGCGGTTCGGTTCCCTCGGTGTCGTTCATGCGATCACCTTACCCAGCGACCGGGTAGGTGTCCGCCGTCCGGTCGACCGACGCCCGGTAGGCGTCGGCGAGGGACGCGCCCGACTCGAGCAGCTCACGCGAGCGCTGCGAGCCGTTCGGCCCGGTCGGATCGAAGCCGCCGAGATCGATCCCGAGCTGGGCGCGCGCAGGCTCGGTCCAGGCGAGCAGCTCCGCGACCGCGGCCGTCGTCGCGATTTCCCTGCCGGCCTCGAAGTCGATCATCTGCCCGTCGAGGCCGTGGCGAATGGCGCGCCAGAGGTTCTCCTCGAGCTCGCGCGCGCGGCGCGGGGGCGCGAGGACGCCGTCGTCGTAGTCCGCGCACGCCTGGGCTACGGCGGCGACCATCAGCCCGGCGAGGGCGAGGGACTCCTCCCCGTCGCTCTGCGCGTCGCAGATCCGCACCTCGACGGTGCCGAACGCGTGATGGGGACGGACGCTCCACCAGAGCTGCGTCGACTCGACGATCGAGCTGGTCCGCTCGAGCAGGTCGACGAACCGCGCGTAGGAGCTCCAGTCGCCGAACGGGTCGTGGATGCCGCAGCGCGGGAAGGTGCGGGTGAAGATCTGGGTCCGGACCGACGCGAGGCCCGTGTCGCGCCCGTCGAGGAACGGCGAGTTGGCGGAGATCGCCAATAGGACCGGGAGGACGTTGCGGAGCGAGTCGCAGACGGCGACGGCGCGGTCGGCGCCGCGGACGCCTACGTGGACATGGAGGCTCCAGGTGTTGTTGCGCTGGGCGACCCAGCCGAGCTCGGCGCGAAGCCGGCGGTAGTGGGGCGTGTCGATGATCGCCTGGTCGAGGTAGTCGGCCCAGGGGTGCGTCCCGCAGGCTGCGAGGAGGCGATGCTCACGGGCGGCGAGGGCGAACAGCAGCCGCCGTCGTTCGAGCTGACGCTCCCGCATCTCGGCGAAGCTCTCCGATCGGCCCGACCGGATCTCGATCTCGGTGTCGATCAGCTCGCCGCGGACGGAGTCGGCGAGGATCTCGTTCTCCTGCGACTCCTCGAACATGCGCTCGAACCCGTGCGCGAGGTCGAGCGTCTCGGGGTCGAGGATCGCGAACTCCTCCTCGACGGCCATCGTGAAGTCGGTCGCCTCCTCGAATCGCGCCCGGGCGGCATCGAGGTCGAGGCTCTGGTCCCGAGCCATGGTCATCGGTTCAAGCCAGGTAGAAGTAGAGCGCGTAAAGCAGGTCGACGGCGGGGCTCGACGTGTGAACGGTGACCTCCGGCGGTACGTCGAGAAGCTGCTCGGAGTAGTTGAAGATCACCCGTACGCCGGCCTCGACGAGGCGGTCGGCGACCTCCTGGGCGGCGTCAGCGGGAACGGCGAGAACGCCGACGACGACTTCCTCCGAGCTGACGAAGTCCTCGAGGTCGTCGAGCGGGCGCACCTCGATGCCGCCGATCTTCTTCCCGGTCAGCTTCGGCGAGACGTCGAAGATCGAGACGATCCGGAATCCGTGGTCGGCGAAGATGTCGGAGGTCGCGATCGCCCGGCCGAGGTGGCCGGCGCCGAACAGCGCGATGTTGTGCTGGCCCGATGTCCGGAGGATCTTGCGGATCTCGGCGACGAGCGAATCGACGTTGTAGCCGACGCCGCGCTTGCCGAACTTGCCGAAGCCGGAGAGGTCGCGCCGGATCTGCGTCGAGTTGACATGCGTCCAGGAGGCGAGGTCCTGGGAGGAGATGGTCTCCCTCCCCATCTTCCGCGCCTGGATCAGGACCTGGAGGTAGCGAGCCAGCCGGGCTGCCACGCCCAGCGAAAGGCGATCGGATCCGAGGCCGTTGCGAGCTGCGCCCGCGGCAGGGGTGTCTGTGCTGCGCCGCGCGCTCACCGGGAAAAGGTATCGAGCCGGGCCCGAACGGCGTCGGCGTCGAGGATCAGCTCGCTGACGCGAACGCCGTCGACCTCGACGACGGGGATCAACTCGAGCATCCGCCGGTGCATGTCGGCGTCCGACTCGATGTCGATCTCCACGAGGGCGAAGGCGGCACCGCCGCGCCGCATCTCCTCGAGCCGGACCCGCGCCTCCTCGCAGAGGTGGCAGCCGTCGCGGCCGTAGAGGGTGACCACCTGCTCGGCCATCAGCGGGCCGCCGCGTCGAGCTCGAGGTACTCGGGGTAGGGGATCGGCTCGGCGAATCGCGCGGCCGACCCGATCATCGCCGCGTTGTCGGTGCAGAGCTCGAAGGGCAGCAACTTCAGGGCGACGCCACGTTCCTCGCAGAGGGCGGCGGTGCGCTCGCGCAGCGGTCCGTTGGCCGCGACCCCGCCCCCGAGCGCGACCGATTGCCATTCACCGAGGTCGAGGGCTCGGCGGAGCTTGGCCACGAGCTGCCCGACGACGGCCGCCTGGAAACTCGCGGCGAGGTCGGCGCGGCGCTCGCGGGTCCGCTCCTCGCCGAGGTCGCGGACCGCGTAGACGAGCGCCGTCTTGAGCCCGCTGAAGCTGAAGTCGAGGCTGCCGTCATGGGCCATCGCGATCGGCATCGCAAATGCCTCCGGGTCGCCGTCCTCGGCTTCCCGCTGGATCGCGGGCCCGCCCGGAAACCCGAGGCCGAGCAGCCGGGCCGCCTTGTCGAGGGCCTCCCCGGCGGCGTCGTCGAGCGTCTGGCCGGCGATCGCGAACCTGCCCTCCTCGCGAACCTCGGCGAGCAGCGTGTGGCCGCCGCTGGCGATCAGGGCGAGGAAGGGCGGCTCGATCGGGTCTGGCTCGAGGTAGGCGGCGGCGACGTGGCCCTGGAGGTGGTCGACGGGGATCAGCGGCTTGCCGGTGGCGGCCGCGAGCGACTTCGCGGTGTTGACGCCGACCAGCAGGGCGCCGATCAGCCCGGGCTTGGTCGTGACGGCGATCGCGTCGATCGAATCGAGGCTGTGGCCGGCGTCCTCGAGCGCCGCGTCGACCACCGGGTTGATCAACTCCAGATGCCGGCGCGAGGCGACCTCGGGAACGATGCCGCCGAAGCGGGCGTGGAGGCGGGCCTGCGAGGAGACGACGTTGCTGAGGATCCGCGGGCCGTCGAGGACGGCCGCACAGGTGTCGTCGCAGGAGGTCTCGATGGCGAGGATCTGCGTCATCGCGAGCGGTCCGGGACGGCGGGCATCTAGAGCCCGGGATCCCCGAGCCACATGATCATCGCGTCCTCGCCGTTGTCGCTGTAGTAGCGGCGACGGCGGCCGGCTCGGCGGAAGCCGAGCTTCTCGTACATCGCGATGGCCCCGTGATTGGAAACCCTGACCTCGAGCGTGTAGCGCTCCTCGCGGCCGGCCTCCACCAGCATCCTCTCGACCATCCGCTCGGCGATCCCGAGGCGGCGGCGATCGGGATCGACCGCCACGTTCATCAGGTGGAAGACGTCCGCATACCGTGAGCAGACGAGGTAGCCGAGGATCTCGTCGCCGTTCGTGGCCGCGAGGCAGACGCCGGAGGGCTTCGAGACCTCGAGCACGAACATCGCCAGCGACCACGGCGCGGGGAACGACCGGCGCTCGATCGAGAGGACGCCCGGCAGATCGCCGTACGTCAGCCGGCGGAGGGCACTCGCCGGGGTCGATGATCACGCGATCTGGTGCCGTTTCGCTCAAGCCAACGCTCCGCGTCGGGTCGTCTCATGTACTTGGGGGTGACGCCGGCGGGATAGCGCGCCCCGCCGGGCTCCATCTTCGCGGCCAGCAGGCAGATCTGCCGCGCCGAGAGCCGGTTCGCAGGATCCTCGTCGTCGACCTCGAAGCCGATCGCCTCGATTTCGGTCCTGAATCGCATCGGCCTCGTCCCCGCCGGCCACGGCGAAGCCGAGGCCGTCGCCGAAGCGCGGATGCGACGTCCGCAGGGCGCAGACGACCGGCTCGCCGGCACCCAAGCCGAGGTCGGCGGCGGCGAACACCTGCCGCGCCGGGCATCGACGATCCCGACGACGGGCCGCCCCTCCCCCGCCCTCTCGCGGAGCTCGGCCGCCAGCGCCGCCGTCGAATCCACGCCCGCCACCGGGATCCGGCGCGCCTGCGAGATCGCCCGCGCTGTGCTGATCGCGATCCGCAGCCCGGTGAACGAGCCGCGGCCGACCGCGATCGTCGCGATCCGGTCCCAGCCGCCGGCGGCAGACGCCGCTTCGTCGACCATCGCGAGCAGCGCCGTGCCGGCCACCGGCCTGCCGTCGGGCCCTGGACCGGCGGCCGCTTCGAACAGCACCTCGCCGCGATGGACCACGGCGACGGTCGTCTCCGGGGTCGCCGTGTCGAAGCCGAGGATCACCCGCGCCTCTCGATCGCGATCTCGCGGACATCGCCACCGCCGTGGGTGAGCGTGACGACCGCTGCCGGCCCTGGGATCAGCGGTGTCGCCGGCTCCGGCCACTCGACGAAGGCGATCGCGTCGGCGGTCAGGTAGTCGTCGAGGAGCGCCGGATCCTCGGCCTCGAGCCCGTGGTCTCCGGCGAGGCGATGCAGGTCGAGATGAGAGACCGGGACGGCACCTCGTAGCGCTGGCCGATCGTGAACGTCGGCGAGGTCACCGGCTCGTCGACACCGAGGGCCCGCGCCGCCCCCCGGACGAAGGTCGTCTTGCCTGACCCGAGGTCATCACGCGGAAGCAGGACGACGTCGCCCGGGCGCAGCCCGGACGCGAGCTCGGCGGCGATCGCCTCCGTCCGTCTCGACCGGACGACGCCCTGCCGCCTGGCCGATCGGCCGCCGAGCCCATCTCGAGGCCGGCCAGTCGAGCTGGTCATCGCCGACGGGCGCGCCGGGCTCCGGCGGACTGGGCGGCGGCGATTCGGCGGATGCGCCCGATCCGGCGCCGGCTCCTCGAGGAGCCGGTCATCGCCGCGAAGTCCTCGCTCATCGTGCCTTGCAGCCGCGGCGTCCTCAGGGCCGCCGCCGGATGGAGGATCGGGAAGACGCGGACGGTGCGCTCACCGAGTTGGTGGGTCTGTGGGCGCCCGCGCACCTTGGTGATGCCGGTCTGATCGCCCGTGATCAGCTTCGTCGCGAAGTTCCCGAGCGTGACGATCACCTTCGGCTCGATCAGGTCGACTTTCCAGCAGGTAGGGACGGCAGGAGTCGAGCTCGACCGGCTGCGGATCGCGGTTGCCGGGCGGGCGGCACATCAGCGTGTTGGCGATGAAGACGGACTCGCGGTCGAGGCCGATCTCGCCGAGGAGCTCATTCAGAAGACCGCCGGCCCGGCCGACGAACGGAAGGCCGCGCTTGTCCTCCGCCCCTGGCGCCTCGCCGAGAACACCGATCGGCGTCGGCGTTGCCCGCCCCGAACACGACCTTCGTCCGCGTCTGGGCGAGCGGGGCAGAGGGTGCAATCCGAAGCCTCGCGGTAGACCGCGACGAGCGCCTCGCGCCGTTCCGCCGTCCCGGTCACGAGCCCGGCTTCCGCTCGCGACCCTTCGCGAGGTTCGCCTTGAACCGCTGCCGAGCCCCGTCGCGATCCGTCCCCCGCCGATCCTCCATCCGGGCCGCTTCTGCGCCGGCGTCGGCTGCCGGGTCAGCCCGAGGACGAGAGCTGGCGGCCGCGCTGCAGGTGGTGCCGGCAGGCTGGGCACTTCGGCCCGTTCGGTCCCCGCGGTACGCAGCCTCGAAGCGCTCGCCGCAGCCGCCGCACTCGAACTCGTAGATCGGCATCGCGGCTGATCGTAGACGGGCTCGCGGATCGGCCGGATGCCGCAGTTATCATCCCGGCAGGCCCCCGGCCGCCATCCCGCCCCACGCAGACACCAACAAGCGTGATTTCGGGAGGTGGACCGCTCAGGAGGGGCCGCCATCGACGACAACCCGACCGTCTGGTATCTCGCCGAGAACTGGAACGGATGCAGTCCGCCCGCGTGCACACCACCCCGATGCCGCCGATCACGCTGATCGGCGACGGCCGCGTGGGTGGCAGCCTCGCCCGCTCGCTCCGGGCCGCGGGAGCGGAGGCCGAGCTGGTCGGCCGCGAGGGGCTCGGTGACAGCCGGCCCGAGGTCGTACTGCTGTGCGTTCCCGACGCCGAGATCGAGAGCGCCTGTGAGAGCGCGATCGCCGCGGCTCCCGAGGGAAGCCTGCGGTTCGTCGGCCATACGAGCGGAGCGACGACCCTCGGCGCCCTCGCCGCGGCCGGGGACGCCGGCGCGGAGACCTTCTCGCTCCACCCCCTGCAGACGGTTCCCGACGCCGGGGCCGACCTGACCGGCGCCCCGGTCGCGATCGCCGCATCGGCACCCGCCGCCGCCGACCTGGCCCGGCGGATCGCCGACGCCTGCCAGATGACGCCCTTCGACGTCCCCGAGGAGTCCCGCGCCGCCTACCACGCCGCGGCCGCGATCGCCTCGAACTTCCTGGTCGCGCTGGAGTCGAGCGCCGAGGAGCTCCTGGCGGCAGCCGGGATCGAGAACGGCCGCGAGCTGCTGGCGCCGCTCGTCCTCAGGACCGCTGCCAACTGGGCGGAACGGGGACCGGACGCGCTGACCGGCCCGATCGCCCGCGGCGACGAGGCGACGGTCGCCCGCCATCTCGATGCGATCGCGGCGACCGACCCCGCCCTCGAGCAGCTTTACCGCACCCTCGCCGAGCGAACTCGCGAGGTCGCCGCCGCCGGAGGCCGCCGATGAGGATCGTCGAGACCAAGCGTGAGCTGCGTGAGGCGCTCGCCGGGCCCCGGCGCGAGGGGCTGTCGATCGGCCTCGTCCCGACCATGGGCTTCCTTCACGACGGCCACGTCGCCCTGCTCGAAGCGGCGCGGCGCGACTGCGACGTCGTCGTCATGAGCCTGTTCGTCAACCCGGCGCAGTTCGGGCCCGGTGAGGACCTCTCGCGCTATCCGCGCGACCGTGAGCGGGACGCCGCCGTCGCCTCCGAGGCCGGCGTCGACTTCGTCTACGCCCCGGCGGTGGAGGAGGTCTACCCCGAGGGCTTCGCGACCGCGGTCGAAGTCGGAGGGCTGACCGAGGTCCTCTGCGGCGACCCCGCCCTGCGCGGGCCTGAGCACTTCCGCGGCGTCACCACCGTTGTCGCCAAGCTCTTCAACACCGTCGGCCCCGACACCGCCTACTTCGGCCAGAAGGACGCCCAGCAGGCCGTCGTGGTCCAGCGGATGGCGGCCGACCTCGACTTCCCGGTCGAGATCGTCGTCGTCCCGACGGTCCGCGAGGCCGACGGGCTGGCGATGTCCTCTCGGAACGCCTACCTCTCCCCCGCCGACCGCGAACGGGCGCCCACACTGCACCGAGCCCTCGAGGCAGCCGCCGCGGCCGCCGAGCCCGGCGCCTCCGCCGCCGCGGTGCTCGCGGCCGCCCGCGAGGAACTCGCGAGCGCCGGAATCGAACCCGAGTACCTCGAGGCCCGCGACGCCGGCGACCTCGCACCGATCGAGAGCTTCAACGGGCGGCGGGCGCTGATCGCCGTCGCCGCCCAGGTGGGCGATGCCCGCCTGATCGACAACGTGATCGTCGAGACGACACCGAACCAAGAGAGGCAGACACCCCGATGAGCACCGCACCGCGAGTACCGAACACCCCTCCCGACGAGCGCTCCAAGGTCTCGATCCCGCGAATCGAGGAGATGCGCGAGCTCGGCGAGCCGATCGCGATGGTCACCGCCTACGACTTCCCCTCGGCGCAGGTGGCCGAGGCCGCCGGCGTCGACATCGTCCTCGTCGGCGACTCCGGGGCGATGACCGTCCTCGGGCACGACTCGACCGTCCCGGTCGGCATGGACGAGATGCTGATGCTCGCCGCCGCCGTCCGCCGCGGCCTCAGGACCGCGTTCCTCGTCGGCGACATGCCCTTCGGCTCCTACGAGAACTCGAACGAGCAGGCGATCGCGAACGCCCAGCGCTTCATCAAGGAGGCGGGCTGTGACGCGGTCAAGCTCGAGCGCGGCGGCGCCTCGGTCGACCGGGCGCGGGCGATCGTCCGCGCCGGCATCCCGGTCATGGGTCACGTCGGCCTGACCCCGCAGACGGCGACCGCGCTCGGCGGCTACAAGGCCCAGGGCCGGACCGGCGAGCGGGCCGCCCAGATCGCCGAGGACGCCTTCGCGCTGCAGGCGGTCGGCTGCTTCAGCATCGTCTTCGAGGCCGTGCCCGCCGCCGTCACCGAGGCGATCATGCCGCGCATGGAGGTGCCGGTGATCGGGATCGGCGCCGGCGGCGCGACCAACGGCCAGGTCCTCGTCTTCCATGACCTGCTCGGCATCCACACCGGCCACACGGCCCGCTTCGTCAAGCGCTACGCCGACATCCACGGGGCCATGGTCGACGGCGTCTCCGCCTACGTGGCCGACGTCCGCGGCGGCCGCTTCCCCGAGGACTCGCACACGTACTCGATCGACCCGAACGAGCTCGAGGCGTTCAAGCAGTACCTCGAGCAGGATTCGCTCGCGGGCACCTCTCCCTGGGATTGGTAGCCGGCCCGGGGTGATCGTTGGCGCGCCCGCGGGTCCTGTCGCCGGACAGCCCCACGGGTGCTGACGCACGCCGCGGGGCGCCCCGTCCGGCGCCACCCGCGGGCTCCCGCCACGCCGGCCGCAGCGGAATCGCGTCTGGGACGTTGCCTGCTCCCTCCGAGCGAGAAGCCACCCGGTGTTCCCGCTGGACCGAGACGCAGGGACGGCGCCCCACCGTGCCCGTGCGCCCGAACCGCTGACCAGCCCACGCGCGGGGACCGGCGGGGGACGCTGCCGCCGACACTCAGCACGAAGTGCGGAGGCGGTGGCGTCACCCGACGGTCCCACTCGTGGAACTCACGCCGGGATCGTCCGCTCGGAGAGCTAGGGCCCTACCTTTGCGTTCGAGGTGATCTTGTCGATCTGCCACGCCTGACCGTTCTTGACGACCGTCACCTTCAGCGTCTGAGCATCGAAAACGCCGCCCTGAGGCTTGACGGTGACGATCGCCGAGCCCCCGGGGCCGGGCTTGCGGGCGAGGATCGTCGCCTGGTCGGCCAGCGCCTTCGGCTTGCGGGCCGCAACGCATCCCTGGCGGCTGCCGTAGGACTGCTTCAGGAAGGCGGGAGTGATCAGCTCGTCGCAGACCGTCGGATCGTTGGGAACGGTGAGGAAGTCGGTGATCGTCGCGCGGATCAGCTCCTCGTCGGTCTGACCGCCTCCGGTGGTCGTCTGCGTGGTCGACGTCTGGCCAGTGGTCGTCTGGGTGACCACCGGTCCGGTCGTCGGCGGCTCCTCCTTCTCGCCGCAACCGGCGGCGATCGGAGCGATGGCGGCGACTGCGAGTGCGATCGTGATCTTGAGTGGCTTCACGCCCGACAGGCTAGCCGTCCGCAGGACGGGGCTCGATCTCCCGCAGGACCTTCGCGGGCGCCCCGGCCGAGATCGTCCACGGCGGCGTGTCGCGGGTCACGACCGAGTTCGAGCCGATCACGCAGTGTTCGCCGATCTCCGTGCCCCCGGTGACGACGACGCCCTTCCCGAGCCAGCTGTTGGAGCCGATCCGAACCGGCCCGCGGGGAACGAAGCCCTGCCAGGTGACCGGCAACTCGGGGTCGTCGAAGCGGTGGTCGGCATCGCCGACGAAGCAGTGGTTGGCGAACATCACGTGGTCGCCGATCTCGATCGACTCCTGGGCAGCGAGCATCGTCTCGCGGTTGAGGAAGCAGCCGCGGCCGATCGTGATCCGGGCGTCGGGCGCGAGCGTGATCCAGCAGCCGGGCTCGAGCATCGTGCCCTCGCCGATCGTGAGGCGGCCGTCGTCGAGTGCCTCCAGGACCTCGCCCTCGATCGGGTGGCGCACGTAGAACCCGCCGTTCGCCGCGTGGCGGTTGATCCGCCAGCGATGGCGCAGCCGGTGGGTCCGGTCGTACCAGCGGCGCTTCATCCACCACATCCGCCAGCCGCGCTGCGCCGGCACGTAGGGGTCTTCGGGCGCCACGCCTGTAGCTTCCCAGACGTGGCATTCGGAGACGCGGCGGGAGAGCAGACCCAGGCCGAGAGGCTCGAGATCGCCCGCCGCTATCGCGAGCGGCGCGGCTCCGAGCTCCGGGCCCAGGCCGCGAGCGCCGTCGACGGCGAGGTGCTGGCGGCGGGCGAGTTCAGCACCGTCCCGACCGAGGCGATCGCGTCGATCCCGGGACTCGGG
>JAXLSX010000021.1:0-1510 GCA_046330285.1 Solirubrobacterales bacterium
CCGAGCATCAGCCCGACGCCGCGGACGCTGTCGAAGACCGCGGGGTGCGCCGCGACGAGGCCCTCGAGGCCCTGGCGGAAGCGGCCGGAGACGCGGCTGACCTGGTCGAGGAAGCCCGGGGCGGTCACGATGTCCATGACGGCGCAGCCGACCGCGCAGGCCAATGGGTTGCCGCCGTAGGTGGTGCCGTGGGTGCCGGTCGTCATGCCGTCGGCGGCGGCCTCGGTGGCGAGGCAGGCGCCGAGCGGGAAGCCGCCGCCGATGCCCTTGGCGACGGTCATGATGTCGGGGGCGATGCCGGCCCACTCGTGGTAGAAGAGCTTGCCGGTCCGGCCCATGCCGCACTGGATCTCGTCGAGGACGAGAAGCACGCCGTGCCGGTCGCAGAGGGCGCGCAGCGCGCGCAGGTCCTCGGGCGGCATGACCCTGATGCCGCCCTCGCCCTGGATCGGCTCGACCATGACGGCGCAGGTCGCGGGGCCGATCGCCGCCTCGACGGCGGCGAGGTCGCCGAACGGCACCTGGTCGAAGCCGGGGACGATCGGGCCGAAGCCCTTGACCATCTTCTCGGAGCCCGCGGCCGAGATCGCGCCGTAGCTGCGGCCGTGGAAGGCGCCCTCGAAGGTGACGATCCGGTGCCGCTCGGGGTGGCCGGCGTGGTCGAAGTGCTTGCGCGCCATCTTGATCGCGCACTCGATCGCCTCGGTGCCGGAGTTGGTCACGAAGACGGTGTCGGCGAAGGTATGCGCGACCAGCCGCTCGGCCAGCGCCTGCTGGTTCGGGATCTGGTAGAGGTTCGAGGTGTGCCAGAGCCTCCGCGCCTGGCCCTCGAGCGCGGCCACCAGCGCCGGGTTGGCGTGGCCGAGGAGCGTCACGGCGATGCCGGAGCCAAGGTCGAGGTAGCGCTCGCCCCGGTCATCGACGAGCCACGGCCCCTCGCCTTCGACGAAAGCCAGCGGCGCCCGCGCGTAGGTGGGCAGGACAGGCGGTATCACGGCCGGGGTCTCCCTCCGAGCGACGGGAAGCCGCCCTTGTGCCGCACGGCACCGGACGAGTCAATTTGCGCATGGCCAGAGCTTGGGCCGGACAACCGCCGGATCAGACCTGGGCGGCGATGGCCGCCTTGTCGATGATCGACCAGACCGTTCGGATGCGGCCTTCGTCGAACCGGTAGAACACATTTTCTTCGAAGCGTACGCGCTTGCCGTTAACGGGGACATCGAAGAGCGCTCCGGCCGGCGTGCAGTCGAAGCTCAGGCGGCTGGCGACGAGCGGAGGATCAGCGGCCAGAAGCTCGATTCTGAACCAGAGGTCAGGGATCGCGCGAAAATCGGCTTCGAGCATGGCCTGATAACCAGCCAGGCCGACCGGTTCTCCGTTGTAGTGGACGTCACGGTCGACATAGCGGCCGAGGATCCCCCAGTCCCGGGCGTTCAGGCACGCGATGTAGCCCCGGTAGGTCGCGATAAGTTCTTCCCTGCCCATCCGTCGGCCCGTCGCTCGCTGTCGC
>JAXLSX010000022.1:0-8864 GCA_046330285.1 Solirubrobacterales bacterium
GCCGAGCTCACCGCTGACGACGCCGCCGGCACCCGCTCCGGTGCCGGCGAGGGAGTGGGTCGCCGCCCTGACCCGACCCTCGGGGCTGAATCCGAGCTCGCGGGCGGCTGCGAAGTCCTCGAGGGCGGTCAGAGTCGCGAGATCCTATTCGCAGCCTGCGACGAGCGGACGATGTCGCGGCGATCCCGGGAGTCGCGACGTGGCAAGGTGGACCGATGAAGGAAGGATCCGAGCGCGTGCTGAGCCGAGACGGCACCGAGCTCTCGGTGCGCCCGATTCAGCCCTCCGACCGCGAGGGGCTCAAGCAGTTCGTCCACGACCTCAGCGACGAGTCCCGCTACCGGCGCTTCATGCACTCGATGAAGGAGCTCTCGGAGGCGGATCTGACCCGGCTCACCGAGCTCGATCACCAGGACCGGGAAGCGCTGATCGCGCTGGACGACGCCGGGGCGATCGTCGGCGTCGCCCGCTACTTCCGGCACACTGACAGGCCGGCCGCAGCCGAGGTGGCCGTCACGGTCGGCGACGAGTGGCAGCATCGCGGCGTCGGGACCCTGCTGCTCCGCAGGCTGGTCGTGATCGCCGAGCAGCACGGGATCGACCACTTCACGGCGCTCTGCTTCGCAACCAACTCGGACATGCTCCTGCTCCTGCGGGAGCTCGACGAGAACATCCACAGGATCGGCTCCGGCGGTGGCGCGATCGAGGTCGAGGTCCGCCTCCCGGTCGACGCCGAGCATCTGATCTCCCCGACCCTGAGCGCCGTCGCGCGAGCGCCCGAGCTGAGAGGGGCGCCGCGCCGAGAGGGCGACGAGGGGGAGAAGGAGTAGCCCCAGTAGGGCCAGTAGGGCCAGTAGGGCCAGTAGGGCTCAGCCGCGCGCCCGGCGGCGCTCCTGCGCGCGCTCGATCAGCGTCTGCCCTCGGTCGAGGATGTCGTAGTAGCGACTGGGAGCGACCCGCGCCAGGAAGTCGAACATCCTGGCGTCGGCGCCGATCAGGATCCGCGCACGCCCGCGCTCGACGCCGTCGACGATCACCTCGGCCGCGCGCTCGGGGGTCGTCTGGGCGATCTCGGTGAAGTTCGTCGCCATCTCGTCCTTGGTCTCGAACCGCCCGCGGGGGTCGGAGTGGAAGCGGGCGTTGGCGACGATGTTCGTCTTGATGCCTCCCGGGTGGACCGTGGCGGCGCTGACTCCCGTCTCGCGTAGCTCCTGCCGCAGCGAGTCGGTGTAGCCGCGGACTGCGAACTTCGAGGCGCAGTAGGCGCTCTGGTTGGGGATCCCGACGAGGCCGAAGACGCTCGAGGTGTTGACGATCGCCCCCGAGTCCTGCGCGAGGAGGATCGGCAGGAAGGCGCGGACGCCGTTGACCACCCCGCCGAAGTTGATCTCCGTGACCCACTCGTCGTCCTCGGGCGAGCCCTCGGCGATGCTCTGGATCGCCGTCACCCCGGCGTTGTTGAACACGAGCCCGATCGGCGCCGGCGCCCACTCGGCGATCTCGGCGGCCCACGCCATCATCGCCCCGCGATCGCGGACGTCGATCCGCCTGGTGGTGACGGGCACGGCGACGAGGTCGGCGGTCTCCTCGAGCCCCTCGCCGTTCTGGTCGGCGAGGGCGAGGGGACAGCCCATCCCGGCCAGCCGGATCGCAACCGCCCGGCCGATGCCGGAGGCGGCGCCGGTGATCACCGCGGTGCGGCCTGCGAGCGGAACCTTGGGTGGCTTGTTCGAGCTGCTCATGAAGTGGGACCCTAGCACCGTGACATTTCTTCTGTAAGCGTCTATGATCGCCGCCATGGCCGCCACCGAGACCCCCGCCACCGCTCCGTCCGTCCCCGCCTCCAACCCACTGCTCGGGGAGGCGCCGCCGCTGGAGGCGGGCCCGATCGAGGTCGGCTCGGCGCCCCATCGCATGCCGGATTCACTGCCGCTGACGCCGTTTCGGCAGGCGCTTCAGTTCGGCGCTCGGCCACTCGCCCTCCTGACCAAGGCCGACCGGCTTCTCGGCGAGACATTCAGCTTCCGGGTGCCGGCCCGCGACATCGCGTTCGTCTTCAGCAGCCATCCCGACAACGCAAAGGCCCTGTTCACCGCCAAGCCGGACATCGTCCCGTCGGCGACGGCCGAGTCCCCGTTGCGGCCGATCGTCGGTCCGAACTCGATCCTGACCTCCAACGGCGCCCGGCACATGCGCCAGCGCAAGCTGCTGCTGCCGCCGTTCCACGGTGAGGCGATCGCCGACTACACGCGGCAGATCCGCGAGGTCGCCGAGCGCGAGGTCGACACCTGGCGCCCCGGCGACGAGTTCCCGCTCGCCAAGCGCATGCAGGCGGTGACCCTGCAGGTGATCATGACCGGCATCTTCGGGATCGAGGGTGAGCCCGCTCCCGGTACCGCCGAGCGCTCGTTGCGCGACGAGACGCGCTTCTTCCTGTCGCTCTCGGAGCGCCCGATCTGGCGCATCGTCGAGCTGTACCACCAGGGGAAGATGGAGCCCCACGGCCCGGTCAAGGCCGTCATGGACCGGCTGGACAAGAGCTTCTACCGGGTGATCGCCGAGCGTCGTGAGATCCCCGCCGCCGAGCAGGGCAACGACGTCCTCTCGATCCTCATGGCCGCCACCGACGACGAGGGCCACCACCTCAGCGACGAGGAGCTCCGCGACGAGCTCGTCTCGCTGGTGCTCGCCGGCCACGAGACGACCGCCAACTCCCTCGCCTGGACCTTCGAGCGGCTCGTTCGCTTCCCGGACGCCTACGCGGCGTTGCGCGACGCGGTTCGCGGCGGCGACCGCGGCGACGAGTGGGTCGAGGCGACGATTCACGAGGGCATGCGGGTCCGCCCGGTCGTCCCGCTCGTCGGCCGCCGGGTGCAGACCGACTGGCGGATCGGCGAGTACGTGGTGCCGGCCGACACGATCGTCTCCGCGTGCATCGTCACGATGCACCATCGCGCCGACCTCTACCCGCGCCCATACGAGTTCCTCCCGGAGCGCTTCCTCGGCGTCAAGCCCGGGACCTACTCCTGGATCCCGTTCGGCGGCGGCACCCGGCGTTGCCTCGGGGCATCGCTGGCGATGGCCGAGCAGAAGATCGTCCTCGAGACGATCGTCCGTCGCAGCGACCTCACCTACGCCGATCCCGAGCCGGAGCGCGAGATCCATCGCAACGTGACGCTCGTGCCCAAGCACGGCGGCCGGGTCGTGGTGAAGCGCAAGCTGGCTTAGGGGGCTCCTGCGGCGCTACTCGCCGGAGGAGTTCCCGAGCGCTTCGACGTGCTCGGCGAAGCCGGACTCGATCGTCCGTTCGATCTGGTCCTGGAGCACGATCCGGAACGCGGCGTTGACCGCGGAGGTCGCCATCGGCTTGGCCAGCTCCAGCGCCTGCGCGACCCGCTTCAGCGCCTCGGCTCCGTCCGGATCGGGCCCCGAGTCCTCGAGCACCTGCTCGGTGATCCGCTCGACGAAGAGCTCGTTGAACGCCGCTGCTATCGCCTCGAGGTGCTCGCGCAGCACCTCGGTCAGCTCGACCGCGTCCTCGAATGTGCCGCCCATGGTCCGCAGCTGCATCCCGTGCGCCCGCAGCGTCGGGCTGCGGACCAGCACGGTGCCGTCCTCACGCGGTTCGAAGAACCCGGCGCGCTGCGCCCGCTCCAGCGTCTCCATCTCGATGTCCTCGCCCCAGACCTCGTAGACGTCGCTCTGCTCGTACACCTGCGGCTCCTCGTCGACGAGCCCTCCGAGCAGCGTCGCCGCGACCGCCCGCAGCTCCTCCGGCGCCATCCCCTCGCCCCACGCGGTGAGGCGCTCGATCGCCGGCAGGCCGATCCCCTGCTCGCGCATGTCGCGGATCATCTCCAGCCGGGTGACGTGGTCGGGCCCGTAGACACCGCTTCGTCCCCGCTTCTCGGGGAGCGGGAGGAGCCCCTGCGTCTGGTAAGCGCGGATGTTCCGCGGCGTCACCCCGACGCGCGCGGAGAGCTCATCGATCGACAGCTCCTCGGCACCAGCCTCCATGGGCCGGAGCCTACTCGCGGGCGCAGGGCCTTCCCGACGACCCTCAGCCGCCTCAGACCCTGACGCCGGAGTCATCCCGCTCGCAGTCGGGCGAAGAACCGCAGCATGACCTCCGTGGCGCTGATCGACATGTCGGTGGGGCCGAACTCGGGCTGGTCGTTGCCGGGCCAGGTGTGGCCGGTGCCGGCGGCCCGGTAGAGGCCGACGGTGGCGCCGGCTCGGCAACGGCGGTAGGAGATCAGGCTCTCCGTTGGGCTCACCGCCCGGGTGGAGGGACCGCGCTTGCAGCGGTCGAGGCGCGCCCAGGCGGTGAGCGCCTGCTCGACCCCATAGCCCCATCGCGGGTCGTCGTTGCCGGCGTAGGGATTGACCTCGTCGGTCGTGCCGTGGAACGCGAGGACCGACACGGGCCGGCTCGGCCGGCAGGTCGAGCGGCCGGGGCTCCAGGCACCGTCGGCGGACTCGACGGGAACCCCTGCCCGCAGACCGGCGACCGGGGCGATCGCTGCGATCTCGTCGGCTTGGTCGCAGGCGAGGGCGGACGCCATGCGCGCACCACCCGAGTAGCCGGTCGCGTACACGCGGTCGGGGTCGATGCAGACCGCGCGCTTCGCGGCCCTGATCACCCGCAGCAGGTAGTCCTCGTCGTTGGGGGTCCCGGCGGGGACGGGGGAGCCGCTCACCAGCGGGACGCCGGGAACGTTCCAGGCGTAGCCGCCCCCCGGGTAGGACACGGCGCCATCCGGCGCGACGACCACGTACCCGCGGCGGTCAGCGGCGTCCTCCATGTCGCCTACCTGCAGTTGGGCGGCGCCGCTGGAGCCACTCGAATGGAGGTCGAGAAGCAGCGGCATCGGTTTCCGCGGTTGGTAGCCGCGCGGGACGAAGAGCAGGAACGGCCGGCTGACCCCCTGGTCGGTGAGCGCGATGGTCCGCTCACCGGTGGGCGAGGCGACGTGGCAGGAGGACCCCTTCGGAGCGGCCCCGACCGCCGTAGCCGTCGCCGGCAGCGACAGCGCAACGAGGGCAAGGACGACGCAGACCGCGAGGTTCCGCATCGGGGCAACTTAACTCCCGCGGTAGCGGCGCAGCCGTGCAGCGAGCTTGAAGCCGGAGACCGGGATCGAACCGGTGGCCTCGGAATTACAAGTTCCGTGCTCTACCAACTGAGCTACTCCGGCGCGGGGTCAGGATAAGTGGCGACAGGGGCGGGGTCGCACCCACCAGCCAGCCAGGCGGAAGCCTGAGTCCGAAATGTCGGTCTCAGCCTGCCCGCTGGATGTCAGGGACGGCCCGGTTCAGCCGATCGCGAACTGGTTGAACGAGCAGACGCCGTCGTGGGCGATGATCGTCGGCGACGAGATCGTCACGGCGATTCCCTGTGAGGGGACGGCCAGCCACGGCGATGCCAGGCCACTCTCGAGCCCCTCGTTGTGGGAGACGTCAGGGATCTCGACGGAGAAGAGCTGGACGGGCGTGCCGGCGGGCTGCTCGGTCGGGTCGAAGCTGGAGTTCCAGCCGGGCTCGCTCGACGTGGCGGTCTCGGTGACGCGGTACCACTTCGTCCCGTCGTTCTCGTTGCTGCGGCTGTACTGGCAGGAAGCGCTGATCGTGAACGGCGGGCTCTCGAGGATCGTGGCCGTCTGGCCGTCCGGGATCTGCACGAGGCTGCCGCCGGACCCACCGGACGCCAACTCGGTCCTGTCCTTGTGGCCGCCCTTGCCCAGCGAGCTCACGTGCAGGCTCTCGACGTTCTCCGCGTTCTCCGCCAGCGGCACAGCCTGGTTCTTCTTCAGCCGGTTGCTCGGGATCGAGTTCTTCTTGATCGAGCTGCCGTTGATCTTCGCCGCCGCGTAGGCGCCGCCGCCGAGGGCGACGAAGAGGGCGAGCGTGGCCATCACGTTCGCGTAGGTCAGACGAGTGCGCATGCGGCCCCCATGTGAGTCGTTGGTCGATCCAGTACCGCGATCCAAACTACCCGAAAGCGGCCGCGGGTTCGCCGGGCGACGTCTGTAACTGCCCCTCCCACACCGTGTACCGCTTCGCGGTGTCCGACGAGGGAGACAAGCCCGCGCCCGCGCCCGGCGTGCCGGGCTCGCACGAGGGCAACGCCGAGAAGCCGCGCAAGGCGCCGAAGACCGGTGCCTCGGAGCGGATCGG
Source organism: Solirubrobacterales bacterium (assembly GCA_046330285.1). Lineage (GTDB taxonomy): Bacteria > Actinomycetota > Thermoleophilia > Solirubrobacterales > 70-9 > RHKX01. Next base: position 6,178 of record JAXLSX010000022.1, read on the forward strand.
CGAGGAGCGGATCGCCGGCTACCACGAGTTCACGCGAACCAAGGGCGTCAATTGGCCGATCTACTTCCTCGCGCGGCTCTTCCTCGTCCCGGCCTTCCTGATCTGGCTCCGGCTCGAACGGCTCGGCCGCGAGCACGCGAAGGTCGAGGGGCCGCTGATCGTCGCCGCCAACCACCGCAGCTTCCTCGACCCGTTCGTCCTCGGCGCGACGCTCCCCTGGCGGCGGCCGATGCACTACGTCGCCAAGGTCGAGCTCTTCGAGAAGGCCTGGCAGGGCTGGATCCTCAACCGCCTGGGCGCCTACCCGGTTCGCCGCGGCGAGGCCGACGGTGCGACGCTCGAGACCTCGCGAGCGATCCTCGACCGTGGCGGCGCGCTCTGCATCTTCCCCGAGGGAACCCGGATCCGGCGCGGCTCGCTCGCGGTCCCGCACCGCGGCGTCGGTCGCCTCGCGCTGGAGTCCGGCGCTTCGGTCCTGCCGGTGGCGGTGATCGGCTCCGAGGACGTTCGCCGCGGCTGGAAGATCCGCCCCCGCAAGGTGCGGCTGCGCGTGGGCAAGGCGATGACCTTCCCGCGCACGGAGAACCCCTCGCCCTCGCTCGCCGCCTCCGTCACCTCCCGCATCTGGCCGAACATCGAGCTTCAGTGGGAGTGGCTGGGCGGGCTGCCGCCCATGCGCAAGGCCGCGGTGATCGGCGCCGGCTCCTGGGGGACCGCCGTCGCGGTGCTGCTCGCCCGGGGCGGGGTGGAGGTGCAGCTCGGCTGCCGCACCGCTGAGCAGGCCGAGGAGATCAACGCCCGTCGCGAGAGCTCCTACCTGCCCGGCGTCACGCTCGGCAGCGCGATCTCGGTCAAGCGCGCCGCCGACATCGAGGTCGGCGGCCTCGACCTCGTCTGCCTGGCCGTGCCCTCGGCCTCGCTGCCGCAGGCGGTCGGATCGCTCTCGGATCGGATCGGCGCGCGCACCGCGGTTCTGCTGCTGTCGAAGGGCCTCGTCCCGCCGCTCGGCACGCTTCCCTGCGAGTACGTCGACGAGCGGCTCCGCACCCGCGCGATCGCCGCCCTCGGCGGCCCCGCCCACGCCAAGGAAGCCGCCTCAGGGACGGCCGCGCTCGCGCTGGCCTCCCGCGACGCGGACCTCCGCGCCCAGCTCGGGGACGTCTTCGACCGCGCCGGTCTGATCTGCGAGCGCACCCCCGATGTCGTCGGTGTCGAGATGGCGGGCGCCGCCAAGAACGCCGCCTCGCTGGCCGCCGCCGCGGCCGAGCCCCACGGGCTCAACGCCGCCGGGATCGCCGCCGCCGAGGTGTGGCGGGAGTGCGTCGCCTACGCGACCATGCGCGGCGCCAAGCTCGAGACCTTCTCCGGCCTGGCCGGCGTCGGCGATCTCACCGCGACCGTGCTCGCCCCCGGCAGCCGCAACCGCCGCGCGGGCGAGCTGCTCGGCAGCGGCGTCCCCGCCTCCCAGATCCCGGAGCGCATAGGCCAGGCCTCGGAAGGGCTCGATTCGGTCCCGTTGATCGCGGCCGCCGTCGACGGCGCCGGGGTGGATGCGGGTGGCCTTCTCGGTCTCGCCTCGCTGATCGAGGGGGAGGTCACAGCCGTCGAGTGGGTCGCGAACCTGCGCCGGGCGGAGCGCGCCAGGAGCGCGGCGTGAGCTTTCCGGTTTCTGGGACGGCACTACGCTTGGCGGGTGACGGAGACCGCTCCCGAGACATCCGCCGAGACGCCGGTGGCCAACGGCAAGCCGCCGAGCGCAGCCGAGAAGGCCGCTCTGGACCGGGCCTTCGAGGACCTCTACCGCGACCACCTGCGGGACGTGTACTCCTACTGCTACTACCGGATCGGCAACCACCACGACGCCGAGGACCTCACCGAGCAGACCTTCCTTCAGGCCTATCGGCACTTCGAGCGGGCTCAGCGCGAGTCCGACGGCAGACCGCTGCGCCCCTGGCTGATCCGCATCGCCCACAACCTCGCCGCCAACTACCACCGCGATCGCTCTCGCAAGCCGGTCGCGGCGCTCGATCACGTCGAGCCGGTGCAGCACCCGCACGGGACCGAGCGGGTCGTCGAGGGCCGGGAGCGGATGCGCGAGGTGATGGCGGGGCTGGAGACGCTCTCCGACGACCGCCGCGAGGCGCTGATCATGCGCTTCTCGCTGGGCATGTCGAACCGCGAGATCGCTCGCGCGCTCGGCAAGACCGACGGGGCGACGAAGGTGCTCATCCATCGTTCGATCAAGCAGCTTCAGGAGCAGCTCGACTCCGGGGAGCCCGACGGTGAGTGAACGGCCCGACCCGATCGACCTCGAGGGCATGCTCGCGGACGCGCTGCGCCCGATCGAGCCGCCCGAGCGCCTCGGCGGCAGGGTGGAGACGACCCTTCGCGAGATCACAGACGCAGCCGCCGGTGAGCTCTCCTGGTTCGCCGACGAGCTCTCCGACTCCGAGCGCGAGGCGCTGCGCGATCCGCGCAACTGGGTGCGCCCGATCGCCGCGGCCGCCGCGGGCACGGTCGCTGGCACGGCGCTGGTCGTGATCGAGGTCCGCCGCCGCCGCCGCGGCGAGGGCCTGCGCGGTGTCGGCCGCGAGATCCGCGCGCGCCTCTGAGCGCGCCTCCACCCTGACCTACGCGTCCGGCGCGCGCCTCAGGACGAGGAGGACGGGCGCGGCGTTCCCGCCGGG
>JAXLSX010000023.1:0-2969 GCA_046330285.1 Solirubrobacterales bacterium
CGATTCCGTGCGGCGAGCGGGGCCATCGCTCCGCGTCTCACGATTGGCAGCGAAGGGAGGTGGGGAGCTCACCGCAACGGCCGGCCTCACCGGGATCTCCGATGTTCCCCTCGCTGCCCATCGCCCTGGCGTGAGCCGTGGCGGATGGGTCTTAGACCTGTCACCGGGAAACGGACCTATTCCCCGCTCCCGGGTGACACGTCGGCCGGGCACCCGGGATCGCTGGACCTGTCACCGGGAAGCGGAGCTATTCCCCGCTCCCGGGTGACACGTCCGCACGCGGCAGGCGGCGGGTGGGGTGGTGGCGCGGCGGCGGGCTCGAGGCGACGGGCTAGGAGGCGCGGCCGCCGCGGATCTGATCGCGCTCGGCGAGCCGGTTCGCCCGCCGCAGCTCGGCCTCGCGCTGACGCCTCAGCTCGTCCTCGCTCTCGGCGATCAGGTGCGGTGCCGGGACCGGCTTGCCGTCCTCGAGCGCGACCATGGTCAGGTAAGCGGTCGAGGTGTGGCGGGTCTCCCCGGTGAAGGGGTTCTCGGCCTCGACCCGCACGCCGACCTCCATCGAGGTCCGCCAGACGGCGTTGACCGACGCGGAACAGCGCAGGAGCTCGCCGACGAAGACCGGCGTCAGGAACGTCATCCGGTCCATCCCCGCGGTGACGACGCGGCGGCCGCTGTGCTTGATCGCCGCCAGGCCGGCGGCCTCGTCGACGAGGCGCATGACCGTGCCGCCGTGGACGAAGCCGGCTGAGTTGGCGTCGGCGATCGACATCCAGCGGACCAGCAGGGAGAGGGAGTGCTCGACCGTGCGGCTCTCGTCGTCGCCGGAGCCGCTCTCGGGGCGGGGCCGCTCGGGCGGCTGGATCTCCTCGGCCATCCCGGTGAGCCTATCCCGAGCGCGGAGCGTCGCCCGACTGCAACCTGCCCCGGCACTCCGCTGAGGCCCCCTGAAAAGCGAAGCGCCACCTTGCGGTGGCGCTCTCCCGGCTCCCGTGGGTCGAAAGCAGGGTGCTCAGCCGGACCCGCTCCCCATGTGAATGAAGGAGCGGACGGCCTGGTGGCTCAACTACGCCTTCGAGACGTTGACCGCCTGGGGACCCTTGGCCGAGTCCTCCATGTCGAAGGTCACGCGGTCGCCCTCGTCGATGCGAGCCCCGCCGTTGATGTTGCTGATGTGGACAAACGCGTCCTTGTCGCCACCCTCGTCGGGAGCGATGAACCCGTAGCCCTTCTCACCGTTGAACCACTTGACGGTTCCACTTGCCATTAGTCACTGCCTCCAATGCAGTCATGTCTGCGGCCCCAGAAAGCACTGCCCAAGGCAATGGTCCTCTCAAAGCACACAAATACTCTTACTTCGGTCACCCAAGTCGGGTCACCGGCGCGAACCTTAGGGATATGCACGGCTCGGCGTTCCGTCGCGCGCGACGGCCTCAGGCCGCCAGCAGCGCCCCGCCTTCACCGCACGCCTGCAGGAGCGGCCGCAGGTGCGCGACCATGATCGCCGCCCGCTGGCCCTGCTCGGGTGCGACCGACGTCGTCTCGGCCTGGTGCGACGCGAGATCGGTGACCCGCGCCACCGCCAGCGACTCGAGCGAGCCGGGATCGAAGTCGCGCGGCGGCCCGAGCTCGGCGAGGACGGCGGCATCCCGCTGCCGAGCCACGCCGCGGCGGTAGATCTCGACGGCGGGACGGCCCCAGAGCAGCGGTGATTCCTCGAGCGGTGCGTCGGAGGGATCGATCTCGACGAGCCACGGCGCCGAGCTGACGGCGCGATCGCCGTCACGCAGTTGCGCCGCGAAGGCGGTGTTGTGGCCCCGCACGACACCGGCGAGGGGCGTCAGCAGGTGGAGCTCCGTTCCCGGGTAGGCGCCGCTCACCGTGGCGATGCAGGCGCCGGCGCCGACCTGCAGGGAGATCGGCGCCACCCTCACCTCCGGCGAGGCGCCCGCCAGCGCTGCGGCCCCGGGGGCGAGGCCCACCTCGACGCCACTCTCGCGGGCGTTCACCGCGACGTGCCGGCGGATCCAGATCCCGTGGCCACGGGCCTGCTTCCAGGTGGCCACCGCAACCGGGGGAGGGCTTGGAACGGACGCCGGCGCGAGGCCGGTGCCGGTCGGCGGCAGGGGGACCGGGCGCTTCCGCGGCACCTGCTTCGCCGGCTTCTGCCGCTGCGGAAGGACCGCCTCCGAAACCGGCGAGGCGTGCGCGAGGGCAGTCTCGCGCAGCTTCCCGAGTGAGACGACGGGGACCCCGTAGCGGACGCCGGCGCGCTCGAGGCGCTCTCGGTGGAACGCGACGCGGGAGTCCTCTCCGACCGAGCGGGTGGGCTCCGCCAGCGCGATCACCTGGGCGTACTGCGCCCGGAAGCCGTCGGCGTAGACATCCATCGACCCCCACGCCGCGATCGCCCCGAGCGCGAGCGTGCGGTGATGGCGACGGATCTCCTGCCGCAGCGCGAAGTAGGCGTTGAAGCCGCAGTTGCATCCCTGCTGAGGAGCCGTGTGGCGACGGCGCTGCGGCGCGACGGTCGGATCGCAGACGGCCTCGTTCACCCCTGGCGTCCAGAAACCACCGGCGACGAGAGCGCCGAGCTTCCCGTCCGCGCTCACCGACCAGAGCCGGAACCCGAGCACCGCCTCGGTCAGATCCGGCGGTTCGGGCGGCCGCTCCCCTCCCCCCGCGTCGCTCACGCCGGCGTCGGTTCGCGCTCCGGCTCGCGCTCGGGGCTCGGTCCCGGCGCCGGGACCGGCAGGGGCGGCTGGGCGGGTTCGCTCGGCTCCGGCGCGGGGCTCGGGTCGGGTCGTCGCAACGGCTCGACGGTGATCCGCCGCGAGGGGCCGGGAAGGTCGAGCGCCTCCGGGCGGCGATTGCTGCGGGACGGTGGCGGGACGCTCATCGCATTGACCGTATGACCGCTGTCAAGGACGCCCCGGGGCGGTAGCTTCCCCGCCTGCGGGGGCGCTGCCCTC
>JAXLSX010000024.1:0-1948 GCA_046330285.1 Solirubrobacterales bacterium
TTGACGGTTTTCCACGCGCCCTGACCGCGTCCCGGGGCGCGATTCGGTCATGCCGTCCTTTCCGTGCAGGGAGCGGCGCGGCCGGAGCGGCGGCGTTTTGAACGCCGGTCGCCGCATGCGCGGCTCCGTACCCAAGCCCGAGGGGTCTCCTTCGTGCTTCCCTCCCGGCGGCTCGCGTGTGGCCCGAAGGGGGGCCCTCGCCGGCCCCCCTTCGATCCCCCCCGGCACTGCCCGATATGGAAGGAAGAGAAGGAAGAGAAAAGGAAGGACGACGAGGTGCGGGGCGTGGGGGAATGGCGCCGAACGCTCACGGGTACGCCACGTGCCGGGACACGACCGCGGTCTCCCGTCAGAGGCCGGCGAGCTTCACGGAAGCCTCGCGCAGCTGGCGGCGGGCGGCGGGGTCGTAGCATTGCTCCTCGGCGCGGGCGTCGACGCCGCGGTTGAAGTAGCGGCCGGTGACGCCGGCGCGGGTTGGGGAGGTGGCGAGGTCGAGGACGTGGCCGGCACCGGCGTCGACGCTGTCGACGACGGCGTGCTTCATCTCGCGGACCATCGTCGTGTTCATGTAGGAGCCCGGGTGCATGGCGTTGACGGTGACGCCGGCGTCCTTGAGTTCGTCGGCGAGGTCGATGGTGAACATGATCTCGGCGACCTTGCTGCGGCAGTAGGCGGCCTCGCCGGTGTAGTTTCGCTCCACCATCAGGTCGGTGAAGTCGATCCGGTGCTGGCCGTCGGAGGCGACGTTGACGACGCGCGACCCGGGCTTCAGCTTCGGCAGCAGCAGGCGGGTCAGGAGGTAGCCGGCGAGGTAGTTGACGGCGAAGCGGCGCTCGAAGCCGTCGGCGCTCTCCTCGCGCGCGGCGCCGTCGGGGCCAGTGCCGATGCCGGCGTTGTTAATCAGGACGTCAATTCCGTCGAATTCCGCGTTCAGCTCGCCAGCGAAGCGGCGGATGTCGGCGAGGGAGGCGAGGTCGCAGGCGCGGAACTCGGCGGAGCCGCCGGCCTGCGCGATCTCGTCGACGACGGCCTTGCCGCGGGCGGGGTCGCGGCCCTGGAGGACGACGTGGAAGCCGGCCTTGGCGAGGCGGGGGGCGACGACACGGCCCATGCCGTCGGTGCCGCCGGTCAGGATCGCGATCCTTCGGGTGTCGGTCATGGTCAGATCCTGTCGCCGGTCCCGGCGTCGAAGAGGGAGACGACGGCGGGGTCGAACGTGAGCTCGATCGGGGCGCCGACATGGAGGCCGGCAGCCGAGGGCACGCGGCAGGAGAGGGTGTCGTCACCGACCTTGAGCCAGACGAGGGCGTCGGCGCCCATCGGCTCGACGACGGTGATGGTGCCGGCGAGCCGCGCCGGCTTGTCGCCGCCGATGGTCAGCTGCTCGGGGCGGATGCCGAGCTCGGCCGAGGACGGGATGGTGCCGCGGGGGGTGTAGCCGCGGAGGTCGATCATCTGGTTCGACTTCGTCACGAAGGTGAGGCCCCCCTGCCCCGCCGTGAGGCTGCCCTTGAGGAAGTTCATCGAGGGCGAGCCGACGAAGGCGGCGACGAACCGGGTGTTCGGGCGCTCGTAGATCTCCTTCGGGCTCGCGAGCTGCTGGATCCTGCCCTTGTCGAGGACGGCGATGCGGTCGGCCAGCGTCAGCGCCTCGATCTGGTCGTGCGTCACGTAGATCATCGTCGAGGTCAGGTCCTGGTGCAGCTTCTTGATCTCGACGCGCAGCTCGGTGCGGAGCTTGGCGTCGAGGTTCGAGAGCGGCTCGTCGAACAGGAAGACGTCGACGTCGCGGACGAGCGCCCGGCCGATCGCCACGCGCTGGCGCTGGCCGCCGGAGAGCTCGGAGGGCTTCCGTCCGAGCAGGTTTTCGATCTTCAGGATCCCGGCGGCGCGGGCGACGCGGGTCGCGATCTCGGCCTTGGGCATCCCGGCCATGCGCAGGCCGAAG
>JAXLSX010000003.1:0-329469 GCA_046330285.1 Solirubrobacterales bacterium
TCAGGCTCGGGTGTCGCGCCGGGCGCGGGAGCGTCGGTGGCATCGGTCTTACCTGGGGCCGCGGCGGGCTCGGGGGCCTCGTCCGGAACCGCCTCGGGCGCGCGCCCGGGTGCCGGGGCGGCCGGAGGATCCGGTGCCACGGCGGGCGCCGGGGCTGCCGTGGATGCCGCGGGCGCCGGCCTGGCCGCAGGCGCCGGGCCGGTTCCGGCGAGGGCGGCCTCGAGTCGCTCGATCCGCTGGTTGAGGGCCGCGCGCGAAGGATCGATCTCGGGCCGGGCGGCCCGCAGCAGCGCAAGCTCCACCGTCATCCGGGCCTCGTCGCCCTCGCGGATCGCCGTCAGCGCCGCCGAGAGCTCGTCGATGGCACGGACCAGTGAGATCTCGCCGAGCCGGTTCGCCTGATCGGAGATCCGCGCCTCCTGCCCCGGGACGACGAGGAAGTGGTCGGGGATCTCACCGAGCGTCGCAACGACGAGGAGCTGGCGAAGATGGGCGATGAGGTCGGCGGCGAAGCGGGCCGGGTCGTGTCCGGCGCTCGATATCGCGGCGCTGACCCGCAGGGCCTCGGCACCGTCCCCGGAAGCGATCGCCTCCGATGCCCTGAAGATCAGCTCGGCATCGGCGACGCCGAGGACGGCGAGGACGTCGTCGGTCGCGATCTCGTTGCCGCTGTAGGCGACGAGCTGATCGAGGGTCCCGAGAGCGTCGCGGAAGCTGCCGTTGGCGGCGCGGGCGATCGCGCCGACGGCCCCGTCGTCGATCCCGATCGACTCGGCGGCGGCCGCGCGCCGGAGGACGATCGCGATCTCGTCCGGAGAGGGACGGCCGAAGTCGAAGCGCTGGCAGCGGTCGACGATCGTTGGCATGACCTTGTGTGCCTCGGTGGTCGCGAGGACGAAGACGGTGTTGGGCGGCGGCTCTTCGAGGGTCTTCAGGAACGCGTTCCAGGCCTCCCGCGTGAGCATGTGCGCCTCGTCGAGGATGTAGACCTTCCACGTCCCCTCCGGCGGCGCGTAGCTGACCCGCTCGCGGAGGTCGCGGATGTCGTCGACGGAGCGGTTCGAGGCGGCGTCCATCTCGATCACGTCCATCGAGCTGCCGGCGGCGATCGAGACGCACGAGTCGCAGACGCCGCAGGGCTCGAGCGTCGGCCCGTTGACGCAGTTCAGCGACCGCGCGAGGATCTTCGCCATCGACGTCTTGCCGGTGCCGCGCGAGCCGACGAAGAGGTAGGCGTGGTGAACGCGATCGCGCTCGATCGCGTTGCTGAGGGTGCGAACGACGTGCTCCTGCCCGACGACGTCGGCGAACGATTGCGGGCGGTGACGGCGATAGAGGGACTGCTCGGCCACGAACGGTGAGTCTAGAGGCGCCGTCCCCCTAGACTGCGGCGCTCGCCAATGGCCGCCCCGATCGCGATTCGCTCTTCCCTCGTCGCCGCCCTCGCGCTGCTCGCGGGCATCGCGGCGCTGGCACTTCCCGCCGGGGCGGCGGCCGGCGGCGGCCGCCTCGATGCCGCGCTCGACCGGGTGATCGAGGACCCCCAGGGCCCTCCCGGGCTTTCGGTCCTGATCCAGCGGGGTCGTCACGTCGACTTCCGCAGTCGCGGCGTCGCCAACCGGAAGACCGGTGCGAAGCCGAAGCGGAACTCGCCGATGCGGATCGCGAGCATGGCGAAGGCGTTCAACGGCGCGGTCGCTCTCTCCCTCGTCTCCGAGAAACGGCTCGGCCTCGACGACACCGCCGGGCAGTGGCTCCCGGGCGTCTGGCCGAAGGCCGACGCGGTCACGGTCCGCGAGATGCTCGGCCACACCGCCGGACTCCCCGACTACATCCGCCAGCCGGCCTTCGTCGCCGACCTGACCTCGGACCCCGCTCAGTACATGACGCCACTCGAGCTCATCGACTACGTGAACGATCTCGACGTCGGGCTCCCTCCCGGCGAGAGCTACGAGTACTCCGACAGCGACAACATCATGGTCGGGTTGATCGCCGAGGCTGCCACCGGCCGTCCCTACGAGAAGCTGCTGGCGAACGAGATCTACAAGCCGGTCGGGATCCGCGACACCAGCCTCCCCGACACCCTCGCGATGCCGAAGGGGTACATGCACGGCTACGACCGCAACGACGAGGGCAAGTTCGAGGACGTGAGCAAGTTCATCAACCCGGCGCTCGCCTGGGCCTCGGGCGGGATCGTCTCCACGCCCGCCGACGTCAACCGCTTCTTCCGCGCCTACGTCGGCGGCGACCTGTTCAGCGCCAAGGTCGCCCGCAGCCAGAACGCGTTCGTCCACGGCCTCTCCTCTCCCCCCGGCCCCGGCCGCAACGACGCCACCCTGGCCCTGTTCCGCTACCGCACCCGCTGCGGGACCGTGTACGGGCACACCGGGTCCTATCCCGGCTACCGCCTGTTCGCAGCGTCGAGCGCCAACGGCAAACGCTCGGTCGTCTTCTCGGTCAACTCGCAGATCGTCCCCGGGCAGGGCTCCCCTCGGGTCAGCGGGCTGATCCGCCGCGCCCAGGCCGACGCCGTCTGTCTCGCCCTCCGCTGAGCCCCGGCCCGCCGTCTTCGGCAGGGGTCGATCGAAGCCCTGAAACGGGGTTCATCAGCAGCCGGTTTCTCTAGCCTCGGGCCGAGTGGAACCAAGGATCTTCAGCAGGGGATCCGAGCTGGCAGGTGGTCGCTACACGCTCGAGCGCAAGCTCGGCAGCGGCGGCATGGCCACGGTCTGGCTCGCCCTCGACAACCGCCTCGCCCGCCGGGTCGCGATCAAGGTCCCCTCCGAGGCGATCGTCGCCGACGACGCCTTCTCGATCCGCTTCGAGCGCGAGGCGCGGACTGCCGCAGCGCTCTCGCACCCGCATCTCGTCTCGGTCTACGACTACGGGTACGAGGGTGAGCGCCCCTACATCGTCAGCGAGTTCGTCGATGGGTCGAACCTCGCCGAGCTGCGCGAGGAGGGGCGGGAGCCGGCGACGGAGATCCTCGCCGAGGACCTGCTCGACGCCCTCGGCCACATCCACTCCGCCGGGATCATCCATCGCGACGTCAAGCCCGCCAACGTCCTCGTCGACCGGGCCGGAAGGATCCTCCTCACCGACTTCGGGATCGCCCGGTCGGGTGACGCGACCGCTCTGACCGGCGAGGGACGCGTCGTCGGCACCCCCTCCTACCTCGCCCCCGAGCTCGAGCGCGGCGAGCGGGCGACCCCGGCCTCCGACCTCTACTCGCTCGGGGTGCTGCTCTCGCGCCAGTACTCGGAGGCCGACCCGGACCGGATCGGACGCCTGATCGACGCCCTGACGAGTTCCGATCCGGCCGACCGGCCGAGCAGCGCCGAGGAGGCCCGGGAACTGGCCGAGCGCCGGAACGTTCACGTGACGGCCGTCAGCCCGGCAGTCGAGCCGTCGCCGCCGAGTCCGCCGCCGAGCGAACCCGCCGGGCCCGCCACGCCTGCTCGGCCCGTCACGCCCGACGATCCCGGCAGCTCGATCCGCGGGCGCTGGCTCGTCGGCGGCCTGGTCGCGCTCGTGCTCGCGGCCGTAGCCGCGATCGCGCTCGCTTCCGGCGGCGATGACGGCGGCGGCCGCAGCGGCGAGCGGCGGGCCGCGAAGACGACTGCCGAGCCGAAGCCCTCGACGACGACGGCCACCACCACCGCCACGACGACCGCTACGACCGAGGCGCCTCCGCCCGAGGAGCCCGACGAGAGCCGTCCCGCCGGCGGGACGAACCCGGCCCGCGGCATCGATCTCAACAACGAGGGGTACGCGCTCCTCCAGCAGGGAGACGTCGCCGGCGCGCTTCCGAAGCTCCGCGATGCGGTCGCCTCCTTCCCCGAGGACAGCACCGAGATCGACTACGCCTACGCCCTCTTCAACTACGCGCAGGCGCTGCGCCTCTCGGGCGACCCCGAGGCCGCGATCCCGCTGCTCGAAAAGCGCCTCACCTTCTCCGACTTCAAGGTCGACGAGGTCGAGGCCGAGCTGCGGGCGGCGAAGCAGGCGGCCGGCCGGGGCTGACCGCCGACTAGGATCGCGCCGATGTTGGTCAACGGGATCGAGCTCGACGAGCCGGCGCCGCCGCTGGACGACCTGCTCGCGATCGGCCTCGCGGCAGCTCCGGATGCGGTCGCGGTCGTCTCCGCCGAGGACGAGGCGAGCTGGCGCGAGCTCGACGAGCGCGCTTCCGCCCTCGCCGCCGCCTATCTGGGCCTCGGCCTCGAGCCCGGCGACCGGATCGCCTCGCTGATGCCGAACCGGATCGCGCTGCTGATCCACTACCTCGCCTGCTTCCGAGCGGGTCTCGTCGCGACCCCGCTCAACTACCGCTACACCGCCCGCGAGATCGACCACGCGCTCGAGGTGAGTGGCGCGGCGGCGATCGTCGCCCACGACGAGCGGTCCGGCGACATCGCCGAGAGCGCGCTCGCCGGCGACATCCGGCACGGGACCATCTGGTACTCGGCGCCCGGCGGGGACGACCGGACGCGACTCGAGGAGCTGATCGCCGGTGCGGCGCCGGCCGAGCCGCTACCGACGCCCGGCGAGGACGATCCCGCGGCGATCTTCTTCACCTCGGGCAGCACCGGGCCGGCGAAGGGCGTCACCCACACCCACGGCACGCTGCGCTGGATGATCGCCAGCGCCGGCGCCGCCTTCGGGCTGACCGCCGACGACGTCTTCCTCCCGGGCTCGTCGATGTCGCACATCGGCTCGTTCCTGTGGGCGCTGACGATGCTCGGGGTCGGCGGCAAGGTCGTGATCGCCCGGACCTACGACAGCCACGAGATCCTGCCGCTCCTGCGCGAGCACCAGCCGACGATCCTGGCGATGATCCCGGCCGCGCTCGCCGCCCTGATCCGCGACCACGACCTCGAGCCCTCGGACTTCGCCAGCCTGCGGATCTGCCGAGCCGGCTCCGACAAGGTGTCGACCGAGTTGCTGCACGAGTTCGCCGCCGAGGCCGGCTTCCCGATCGACGAGGGCTACGGGATGACCGAGGTCGGGCTCGCGACGCTGAACCCGCCGTCGGGTGTGATCAAGCAGGGCAGCATCGGCCCGCCGATCGCCGGCTTCAGCATCGAGATCCGCGACGAGGAGGGCGAGCAGTGCGGCGCCGAGACCGTCGGCCGCGTCTGGATCCGGACCCGGAGCCGGATGGCCGGCTACTGGGAAGCGCCGGAAGCGACCGCCGAGATCGTCCGCGAGGACTGGCTCGACTCGGGCGACCTCGCGCGCAGCGACGAGGACGGCTATCTCTGGTTCTTCGGCCGCAAGAAGCAGGTGATCGTCCACGACGGGTCGAACATCAGCCCGCTCGAGGTGGAGGCGGCGCTGATGGAGCATCCGGCGGTCGACCTCGCCGGGGTCATCGGCATCCACGACACCGTCCACGGCGAGAACGTGCGCGCCTACGTCACCCTCCGCGACGGAGCCGAGGTGCCGACCAGCGCCGAGCTGATCGTCCACTGCCGCGAGCGGATCGGCTACAAGGCGCCGGAGGAGGTCGTCGTGATCGACGAGATGCCGCTCAACCCGACCGGCAAGATCGACCGGCCCGGGCTGAAGCGGATGGCCGAGGACCACCTCCACCCCCACGCCTGATCGCCGCCGGCGCTAGGATGCTCCGCGGACCGTGCTGAGCGGGGACGTAGCGGAGCCCTGTACCCGCAATCCGCTCCAGCGGGGCTGAACGCCCGCCCGAGGATCCGGCCTTCGGGGCCAGTACGTCGCGGGCAGCGTTGAAGGTCAGGTCCCGCGCGATGTGAGCCCGCGAACCAGGTCAGGTCCGGAAGGAAGCAGCCTTAAGCGTCAGCCCGCAAGCGCCGCGGAACAGCCTGACCCGAGCTAGCCACGACGGGCACGCCCGGAGGTCCGCCTTTCAAAGGCGGGCCGCACGGTCCTGCGCCGATTCGGGCTGCGCAACTCGGCGTCATCGGCCGGCTTGCGGCCGGAGGCCGCGGCGCCGACCTCTTCCTTGATCTGCGCGCCCGAATCGACGCAGGACGTGTTTCACAGATTCGGTTCTGGATTCAAGGATCTTGGTCAGCTTCCGAACCAAGGGGGGAGGGATGACGCTTTCACGTACACGCACATTGCTTCTCTGCCTGCTGGCGCTGGTTGCCTGTGGGGCCCTGGCCGCCAGTGCTCCGGGCAAGATGCGGACCAAGAAGATCGGCACCAATCTGTGCCGGACTACGGGCGGCGGGAAGTTCGTTCCGATCCCCGGATTCCCGGGTGAGCGGGTCGACCGGCGGCTGCTGCCCGACATCAAGTACCTGGTACGCAAGTACAAGCTCTTCATCACCGACGGCTACTCCGGCGACCCGGTCCACGCGGCCAACGGTGAGCACCCGCTCGGCCTCGCCCTGGACATCGTTCCCGACAAGGCGAACGGCGGCAGCTGGAAGAAGGTCTCCCGGCTCGCCAAGCGCGCCGAGCCGGAGCAGAACGCGCCGATCATGCCCTGGCGCTGGGTCGGCTACAACGGCGACGCCGGCCACGGCCGCGGCAACCATCTCCACCTCTCCTGGAACCACGGCGACGCGCGCGCCTTCCATCCCGCGAAGACCGTCTACACGATGATCTGCCCCGGCACCACGCCCGGCGGCGACAAGGACAACGGCGGTGGGGGCGGCGGCAAGAACGACGGCGGCGGTAACGGCGGCGGCGGGAAGAACAACGGCCCCGGTGGCGGCGTCCACGCCGGCGGCGGTGGCGGCAACGGCGGCGGCGGGATCAAGCCCCGCGCGGCATCCGCCTTCGAGCGCGACGCAGCCGACCCGGTCATCGAGACCGGCGGCGTCGGCCTCCGCTAGCCGGCCCTAGAGCTCGCGGATCACGCGAGCCGGCGTGCCCGCAGCCATCACCCGGGCGGGGATGTCTCGAGTGACGACGCTGCCGGCGCCGATGATCGAGTGCTCGCCGATCGTCACTCCGGGGCAGATGATCGCCCCGGCGCCGATCCAGCAGCGGGCGCCGATCCGGACCGGGAAGGCGAGCTCCACATCGGCCTCTCGGAGCTCCGGCTCGCGCGGGTGGTCGGCGGCGAGGACCTGGACTCCGGGTCCGATCCGCGCGTGGTCGCCGACGGTGATCTCGGCGCAGTCGAGGAAGACCGAGTTCGTGTTGACGAAGGCGTCGACGCCGAGGCGCAGATGAGTGCCGTAGTCGCAGAAGAACGGCGGGACGATCAGCGACCGCTCGCCGAACGATCCGAGCAGGCCGCGGAGCATCGCAAGCCGCCGCTCCTCGTCCGGCTCGGCGTTGAAGGCGATCACCGTCTCCTGCGCACGCTTCCGACCGGCCAGCAGGTCGGGGTCGAACGGGTCGTAGGGCTCGCCCGCGAGCATCTTGTCGCGCTCGGTCACCGCCGACGATCCTCCCACTCCCCTCCCCCGTTCGCCCGCGCGGCCTAGAATCACCGACCCCGAGGGCGCGTAGCTCAGTGGGAGAGCGTCCGCCTCACACGCGGAAGGTCGCTGGTTCGAAACCAGCCGCGCCCATTTCCTGGGGGTGTCAGCCGGCGACGGCCTCCTGCACCACTGCCGGGCGACACGTCTGCCTCGGACCCGTCCGGCCACGCCGCTGCGAGACGGTGCTCAGGGTCTGAGTGAAGTCCCCGCCCGGAGTGTGCGGTAGAACCCTCCGATGCTGTTGCCGCTCGCGGACATCCAGGCTTCGGTCGATTCCGATCTCGTCGACTCCGGGGAGCTGCCGGCGCTGCTGCTGTTGATCTCGTTCGGGGCGACGTTCGGGATCACGCGGTTCATCACCCATTCGATCCGGGCCGAGCGCTTCTCGTGGCTCGGCGACATCGAGGCCGGCGACACGCACATCCACCATCTGGTCTGGGGGATCTGCCTGCTTCTGGTGTCGGGCCTCTTGGCGGTCGCGGTCGAGGCGCCACTCGAGGTAACCGCGGTCGTGTTCGGAATCGGGGCGGCGCTGACGCTGGACGAGTTCGCGCTCTGGCTCCACCTCGACGACGTCTACTGGTCCGAGCAGGGGCGGCAGTCGATCGACGCCGTGATCGTCTTCGCGATCGTCTCCGGGTTCATGGTCGTCGGCGCCTATCCGATCGACCTCAGCGACGCGAGCGGCGGCGTCGAGGGCATCGCGCTCCTCGTGATCAGCATCGCGATCAACTGGTCGGTCGTCGGCATCTGCTTCCTCAAGGGGAAGCTGATCTGGGGCGTCGTCGGTCTGTACATCCCCCCGATCGCTCTCGTCACCGCCTGTCGCCTGGCCCGGCCGACGTCGTGGTGGGCGCGGAAGAAGTACGACGATCAGCCCGAGAAGCTCGAGAAGGCGAAGCAGCGCTACAAGGGCGAGGAGAAGGTCGTCAAGCCCGAAGCCATGACGTCGGGCTGACGCGGTGGACATCGCCCTCGCCCTCGCCGCCGCCCTCCTGTTCGCGCTGGGGACCGTCCTCCAGCAGAAGGCCGGGCTCGAGGAGCCCGACGCGATGGAGGGGTCGAGCTCGGGCCTGCTGCTGCGGATGGCGCGCAAGCCGGTCTGGGTCGCGGGGATCGCCGCCGACGCGCTCGGCTTCATCGGCCAGGCGGTGGCGCTGACGATCGGGCGGCTCGCGGTCGTGCAGCCGCTGCTGGCGACCTCGATGGTCTTCGCGCTCCCGCTCGGGCACCGGCTGACGGCACAGCGGGTGACGCGCTCCGACATCGGCGCGGCGGTGCTCGTGACGGCCTCGCTGATCGCGTTCCTGACGATCGCGAACCCGACCGGCGGCCGCGACGACGCGCCGGTCGGCCAGTGGCTCGTCCTCGGCGCGATCATCGCCGGGGTCTGCATCCCGCTGACGCTGGCGTCGCTGAAGGCCCGCCCCGCGATCAAGGCGACGCTGCTCGGCATCGTCACCGGGATCCTCTTCGGCCTCAGCGCGGCGCTGACCAAGTCGGTCGGCGACGAGGTCGCCGACCACCTCTTCCGCGTCTTCCTCGACTGGCACCTCTACGCGCTGATCATCGTCGGCTATATCTCGATGACGTTCAATCAGCTCGCGCTCACCACCGGCGTCCTCGCGCCGGCGCTCGCCGCCTCGATGGCGTTGGACCCGATCACCAGCGTCGTCATCGGCACGACGCTGATGCAGGAGTCGCTGCACGAGACGCCGGCCGGGGTCGCCGCGACCCTCGGCGCGCTGGCCGCCACCGTGATCGGCATGGCGATCCTCGCCCGGACGAGCAAGGGCCAGGCGGCCCCCAAGCCCGGCTCCGCCGGACCCGTGGCCGACGCCCGCCGGGCCGGGCGGATCGAGCCGGCCCTCCCCGGGCCGGGGTCTACTTCCTGACGACCCGGTAGTTCCGGCTGGTCGCGTTGCCGGCGCCGGTCGGGTCGACGACGAGCCGCCAGCGACCGGTCCGGCCGAGCTTGCGGCCCGGGATCCGGAGCCGGTTGATCCCGGCGTCGACGCGACCGCCGGCACCGCGGACCAGGCGCAGCGGGCGCGACCCGGTCTTCCCGCGGCGCTGGCGGAGGATCTCGACCGACGTCTCGTCACTCGCCCGGAAGCGGATCCTGACCGCGCGGTCGCGGTGGACCGGCCGCGGGCGGACGCCTAGACGGGTGATCGACGCGACCGGAGCCGGCGGGGCCTTCCGGAGCGTGGCGAGAACCGAGCGGGCCATGCTCGCCTCGCCCTTCGCGTTCGGGTGCAGCGGGAACGCGGGCTCGGTCGGCACGAGCCCCTCGAACCAGCGGGTCGGCGGCAGCTTGCAGACGTCGTGGCCGATGCTGTCGTCGTAGGTATCGACGAAGATCGCGTCGTTCGCGGCGGCCTCGTCCTCGATCATCTGGTTGATCCGCCGGATCAGGGCGTCGATGTAGGCGACGTCGTCCTTGCTCAGCGGGACCATCGGGTAGCAGTTGGTGCCGTCGATCGGGAGCACGTTCGGGTAGCCGACGATCGCGACGCGGGCCTTCGGGCTGCGTTGGTGAATGCCCTGGAGGACGGCGTCGATCCGGGGCCGCGCCTCCTCGATCCGTGCCTCGACGGTGTCGTTGCCCCCGGGCGCGTAATGGTCGCGGCAGGCGGTGCCGTTCGGGTCGGTGAACCCGAGCTGGGCGCACTCCTCGGCGACGCCCACGAGCCCGGCATCGTTACCGCCGATGCCGACGGTCACGAGGTCGGCGTCACGGCGGAGGCCGTCGAACTGCGGCGGGTTCGTACCGCCGAGCGGCAGCCCGGTCTGCGGCTCGGTCATGTGTTTGGTCTCGGCGCTGCTGCAGCTGACGTCGACGTGCTTGGTCACCCCGAGCCCCTGCGCGACGAGCGAGGGGTAGTTGTGGTCGGAGCGGGCGCAGTCGATCGGCTGCCCGACCTGGTTGAGCACCAGCGGCGCCGCCGTGTAGGAGTCTCCGAGCGACACGTAGATGCCGCCCTTCGCCGCGACCGCCGCCGAAGTCGTGCCGGCGAGCGCGACCAACGCCACCGCGACCGTCACCACGGCTCCCAAAGCCCCGAAGGGCGTCCTTCCCCGCATCCGTATCCCTGCCTTCGCTTGCGCCCGCCGCTCCCTGCCGCCGGCTGCCGGCCGCCATCTTCGCCGCTCGGCGCCCCGAGCGCAAGCCGGAGGTGGCGCTTAGGTGACGGGGCCGGGGTCGGCGGTCTCGGTCGCGGCGAGCCGCGCCATCCGCTCGCCGGTCCGGCGTCGCGCGTAGGCGAAGTAGATGACGAGGCCGATCAGCAGCCAGACGAAGAGCCGGATCCAGGTGGTTACCGGGAGCGTCGCCATCAGCGCGATGGCGAAGACGATCCCGAGCGGCGCCACGAGCCAGACGGCCTTGACCCGGAAGGGCCGCTCGAGGTCGGGCCGGCTCCGCCGGAGGACGAGGACGCCCGAGCAGACGATCGTGAACGAGAGCAGCGTCCCGATCGAGACGAGGTCGCCGAGGACGTCGATCGGGAGCAGCGCGGCGACCGCGGCGCCGGCGACGGCGCAGACCACGGTCGCGGCCCCGGGCGTCTCGAATCGCTTGTTCACCCGGCCGAGCCGGTCCGGGAGCATCCCGTCCGACGACATACGCATGAAGATGCGCGTCTGCCCGTAGAAGGTCACGAGCACGGTCGCCGCGAGGCCGATCACCGCCGCCGCCGAAACGAACGACTCGAGCCAGTCGAGGCCGCCGCCGGCCTCCCGCACGGCCAGCGCGAGCGGATCGGCGACGTTCAGCTTCGGGTAGTCGACCATCCCGGTCATGACGATCCCGATCAGCACGTAGAGGCCGGTCGAGATCAGGACGGTCGCGAGCAGCCCGAACGGGATCGTCCGCTGCGGCCGCCGCGCCTCCGCCGCCGCGGTCGAAACCGCGTCGAAGCCGACGTAGGCGAAGAAGACGACGCCCGCCGCCCGGAGGATCCCGGTGATGCCGAAGTCGCCGAACCCGCCCTCGTTCTTCGGCACGAACGGCTCCCAGTTCGAGCCGACCACGTGGAAGACGCCGACGCCGACGAACAGCAGCAGGACCCCGAGCTTGAGCGCCACCATCGCGTTGTTGGCGCGGGTCGACTCGCGCGTTCCGAGGAAGAGCAGGCCGCAGGTCGCGAAGACGATCAGGAGCGCCGGCAGGTTGAGGATCCCGGTGTCGTCGCCGAACGGAGGGTTGACGAGGTTGTGCGGGACCGAGATCCCGACGCTGCCGAGGAAGCTGACGAAGTAGCCGGACCAGCCGACCGCCACGGTCGACGCCGCGAACAGGTACTCGAGCAGCAGGTCCCAGCCGATGAACCAGGCGAGGAACGACCCGAACACCGCGTAGGCATAGGAGTAGGTCGAGCCGGCCGCCGGGACCATCGCCGCCAACTCGGCGTAACAGAGGGCGGTCACGCCGGCCGCGAGCCCGGCGATGATGAAGGAGAAGATCACGGCCGGGCCGGCGTACTCCGCCGAGGCCTCGCCGATCGTCACGAAGATGCCGGCGCCGACGACGCTGGCGATCCCGATCGCGGTGAGGCTGAACGGGCCGATCGCCGCGGAATCGAGGCGCTTGCGGTCGATCTTGGCCTGGGCGACGACTGCGTCGATATTCCCGGCGGCCATTTCCGAATCCTGTCAGAGTGCGGCCCCGGAAAAGGACGGGAGCGAGATGGCCACCGACGAGGAGAAGCAGGAGGCGGACGCCGGTGAGGGCGAGGGTTCGCGGTTCCTCCAGGAGGAGCGTGCGCATCGCCTCGCGAAGCTCGACGCGATGCGGGATCGGGGCGTCGACCCCTACCCGGTGCGCTTCGATCGCGACCACACGACGGCCGAGATCCGGGAGCGCTTCGCCGGCCTCGACAAGGGGGCCGACTCCGGCGAGCGGGTGACCGTCGCCGGCCGGGTGATCGCTCTCCGCCGCCACGGCGGTCTCGACTTCATCGACCTTCGCGACGAGACCGGGAAGATCCAGCTGATCGCCACCCGGGACGAGCTCGGGGAGGAGACGCTGCATGACCTGAACGCGCTCGATCTCGGCGACTGGATCGGGACCGAGGGCGTCGTCGTCACCAGCCGCCGCGGCGAGCTCTCGATCCGGATCGAGAGCTTCGAGCTGCTCTCGAAGGCGCTCCGCCCGCTCCCCGACATGCGCCACGGGCTGACCGACCCGGAGGCGCGGTACCGGCGCCGCTACCTCGACCTGATCGTCGACGACGACTCCCGCGAGATCTTCGAGAAGCGCTCGATCGTGATCGACGCGACCCGCCGGGTCCTGCTCGAACGCGACTTCCGCGAGGTCGAGACCCCGGTGCTGCTGAGCCAGGCCGGAGGAGCCGCCGCGCGGCCGTTCATCACCCACCACAACGCCCTCGACATCGACATGTTCCTGCGGATCGCGCTCGAGTTGCCGCTGAAGCGGCTGATCGTCGGCGGCATGAACCGCGTCTTCGAGGTCAGCCGCGTCTTCCGCAACGAGGGCCTCGACACCCGCCACAACCCCGAGTTCACGATGCTCGAGGCCTACCAGGCGTTCGGCGACTACCACGACATGATGGAGCTCACCGAATCGATCATCGAGGCCTCCTGCATGGCCGCGAACGGGACGACCATGATCGACGTCGACGGCCGGCCGGTCGACATGAAGCCGCCCTACCGGCGGGCGACGATGGCCGAGCTGATCGAGGAGAACGCCGGGGTGAAGATGCACCCCTCGATGCCGATCGACGAGGCGCGCGAGATCGCCGATCGCTTCAACGTCGAGTGGCTCGACGTCTGGGGTGCCGGCAAGATCATGGCCGAGGTCTACGACGAGACCTGCGAGGCGAAGCTGATCGAGCCGACCTTCGTGATGGACCATCCCCGCGAGGTCTCCCCCCTCGCTCGCGCCCACCGCGACGACCCGACGCTGACCGAGCGCTTCGAACTCGTCGTCGCCGCCCGCGAGCTCGCCAACGCCTACTCGGAGCTAAACGACCCCGTCGACCAGGCCCAGCGATTCCAGTCGGAGGCGAAGCTCCAGGCGGGCGGCGACGAGGAGGCCGAGCCGGTCGACGACGACTACGTCGAGGCGCTCGAGTACGGGCTGCCCCCGACCGGCGGCCTCGGCATCGGCATGGACCGGCTGGTAATGCTGATCGCGGGCGTCGACACGATCCGCGACGTCATCCTCTTCCCGACGCTGCGGCCCGAGGAGGGGCGCGACTCCGGGCCGAAGGCGAAGGCGCTCGACCTGGACGTCGGAGAGGCCGAGGCGGCACCGCCGCCCCCGCCGATGCAGACGCCGACCCGCTGGAGCAAGCCGCGCGGGCGCTCCCGCGCCACTCGCGTGCTCGCCTGGCTCACGGCACTGCTCGGTCTCGCGTCGCTGTTGCCGACGCTGCCCTGGGTCCACGTCTCGCTCGGACTCGGCGACCTCTTCGACCGGACCGACCGCTCCTATCTCTTCATCGTCTCCGCCGTCCTCGGGATCGGCTTGATCACGGTCTCCCTGCAACTCGCGCGCGGCAAGCGCCGGGCGTGGGCGATCGCGATGTTCCTGTTCGCGGCCGCCGCCCTGATCCACCTGGTCAAGGGGCCGGACCCGATCGCGGCGCTGCTCGACATCGGGATGCTCGTCGCGCTCGCCTCCTACCGGACCGAGTTCCGCGCCCACGGCGACGCGAGCACGCTGCGCCAGGCGGTGCTCTTCGTCCCCTTCTACCTGCTCGTCGTCGGCGTCTTCGGTTTCGTCTCGCTGCTCACCCAGCGCGACTTCGTCACCCCCGACCTCTCGTTCGGCGGGATGGTCGAGGCGACGTACGGCGGCCTGCTCGGCTTCGACGGCCCCTACGAGTTCGAGCACCACCTGTTCGCCGACTTCTTCGGCGACGCGCTGCTCGTCCTCGGGATCGTCGGGCTGCTGCTGTTCCTCTTCCTCGTCTTCCGCCCGCTCGTCCGCAACCGGGGGCCGGAGGAGGAGGCCCGCGAGCACGCGCGGCGGATCGTCCGCGCCAGCGGATCCGACACGCTCGCCTACTTCGCGCTTCGCCGCGACAAGAGCTACTTCTTCTCCGCCGACGGGCGTTCGCTCGTGGCCTATGCCTACGTCCGCGGGTACGCGATGGTCGCCGCCGACCCGATCGGCCCGCCCGAGGATCGCGGCGAGGTGCTCGACGAGTTCCTCGCCTACTGCGCCGAGCAGGGCTGGAAGGCCGCCTTCCTCGCCGTCCGCGAGGACCAGACGCCGGTCTACCGCGAGCGCGGGATGCATTCGCTCTACCTCGGCGACGAGGCGATCCTCCACTGCGACGGGTTCAGCCTCGAGGGCGGCGAGATGAAGGCCGTTCGCGCCGCCGTCAACCGGGTCGGCAAGGACCACCGGTTCGAGCTGATCAAGGAGTCGGAGGCGGCCGCGGACCTGGTCGCCGAGCTGAACGAGATCAGCGACGAGTGGCGCGACGGCGCTGAGGAGCGCGGGTTCACGATGGAGCTCGGCCAGGACGTCGAGGGCGTCGAGGAGGACTTCGTCCTGGCGATCGCCCGCGAGAGCGGCGGCCGGGTCGCGGGCTTTCTCCGGTTCGTGCCCTGCTACGGGACCGACCCCGGCTACTCGCTCGACCTGATGCGCCGCCGCCCCGACTCCGCGAACGGCCTGACCGAGTACCTGATCGCCAACGCGGCGATCAGCCTCGGCGCCAGCGGGATCGAACGGCTCTCGCTCAACTTCGCCGCCTGGGGCCGGCTGCTCGACGAGTCCGAGGACATGGGCGTCGGCGGCCGGATCCAGCGCCGCGTCGCGAAGGCGCTCAACCCCTTCTTCCAGATCCAGTCGCTGCGGGACTTCAACTCGAAGTTCGACCCCGAGTGGCTGCCGCGATCGATCGTGATCGAGGATCCCGGCGACCTCCTCAAGGTCGCGATCCTCTACGCCTCGATCGAGGGCTTCCTCGAGGTGCCGCTGGTCGGGCGCTTCCTCGTACCGCCGGTCCGCCGCGCCGAGAGCGGCATCGCGACGGCGAACGCCCCCTCCTAGTTCCGGGCCGGCCACGGGGGCGTAGGGTGCCCTCATGTTCGGGGACGACGGCGAGGCGCTCGCGGGGCTGCGGCGGACCGAGGAGGCGCTGCGCAGTTACGGCGCCGAACGGGGGCTCGAGTTGCACGAGGAGCAGCCGTGGCCCGGCTACGTCCCGGCGGCGCAGCAGCCGGGACCGGTCAAGCACGGCGTCTGGTCGCTGACCGGGACCATCGACGGCGGTGCGGTCGTCCGCCTCCGTCACCAGGCGGTGTTCGGCACGACGCTCGGCATCGACGTCAAGGGGCAGCACACGATCCTCGTCAGCCGGATCCCCGAGAGCGTCGGCTGGGTGCCGATGCTCTGCTGCCGCCCCGACGAGCTGACCGGCGGGCTCTACTACTGGGGCGGCGACGCCCGCAAGCGGCAGTCGCAGCGGTTCGAGAGCACCGAGCTCGACCGGCGCTTCACCGTCGAGGTGGCGCCCGGACAGTCGCAGCAATGGATCTACCAGCTGTTCTCGCCGAGCTTCATCGACTGGCTGGCCCGGACGACCCCGGTCGACTTCGGCTTCAAGCTCGACCTCGGGGTCCTGACCTGTGAGACGCCGCAGTGGCGCGGCCAGGCCGCCGCGATCAGCGGCGAGGTCGACGCCGGTGCGCTCGACCTGCTGCTGGAAACCGGCGGCCGGGTCACGACCAGGATCCGCGACGAGGTCCTCGAGGAGGCCGACCTGCGCGGCCGCGGATCCGAGATCGACAGCGCCGAGGCTTATGCGAAGTGGGCGACGGCGCCGAAGCACGGCCGGATCGTCGGAACGATCCTGCGCCTCGCGAAGGTCGTCGAGCCCGATGACGGCGTCGGCACGTACGCGTCCGAGCGCGGGCTCCGGAACGAGTCTCCGGCTGAGTTCCACGCCCGCTACATCGGCCTGGCGATGCCGGGAGCGGCGACCGCCGCCGCAACCGGGTCGCTCCCCGGAGGCGGGCGCGAGGGCAGCCTCGCCTGGCTCGAGTACGCGAGCGAGGTGGACATGGAGCGTGAGTACGTGGCGATGGCCACGCCGAGCGACCACGGCGTCGGCGTTCACTGGCTCGATCCCGACGACGTGGGGGTCCCCGGCGCCGGCGAGGGCCTCCCCGCCGAGATCGTCGCCGCGGCGGCGAGGGCGGGATGGGGCATCTCGACATCCCGCGGCGGTATCTGCGTCTACATGCGGACGAACGGCACGACGCCCGCGGCCGAGGTCGACCGGTTCGCCACCGGCGCGCAGAAGCTCGCTACTGACTTAGACTCAATAGCGGAGAGCTAACTGCGAGTCGTGTAAACGCGGGGGAACACCGCATCCACTGAGAGTCGAGAGTGTTGTGCCAGTCATGAGAGTCGTTTCGTTCGTCGCCGCCCTGATCGCGATCGGAGCGTTCGCCGCCAGCGCGAGCGCCGCCCCGATCGTCGACACGGGCATCCCCTCGATTCCCGAGCACACGGGATCGGCGGTGGCCAAGAACCCGGTCTCCAACCCGACGAAACCGGACCAGAACCCGTTCATGGCGCCGAACCCGAACTCGAACATCCACAACGACACCTGGATGACCGACGCCTACAACCGCAAGGGCCCGCTCGGCAAGAACCTCCAGACCGACAGCTACGCGTACCCGTCGTCGCTGTGCGGATCGATCACCTTCGACTCGCAGGGCCGGATCATCACCAGCTGCCCGTCGATCCCGTTCCCGCCGCAGCTGCGGATCATCGACCCTGACACGATGGCGCCGATCGACACCCTCGACATGCCGACCGCGCCGAATCCGCCGAACACGCCCGCGTACCAGAACTTCACCGGCGGGGGATATTTCTTCATCGATGACAACGACAAGATCTGGGCGGCGACCAAGACCGACCACATCTACCGCGTCGGCTTCGGCGATGACGGCGACACGCTGACGGTCGAGCGCGACTACGACCTGACCGGCGTCCTCGACGCGGACACCGAACGGATCACCTCGGCCCTGCCCGACTACGACGGCCGGATCTGGTTCGTCTCGAAGGCGAACGCCAAGATCGGAACCCTCGACCGCAAGTCCGGGGATCTGAAGGTGCTCCAGCTCGACGACGACGAGGAGATCGAGAACTCCTTCTCGGTCGACTCGAGCGGCGTCTACATCATCTCCAACAAGCGGATGTACAAGCTGAAGGCCAAGGAGAACGGCAAGCCGAAGATCCTCTGGCAGCAGAAGTACCCGAACTCCGGGATCCACAAGCCGAGCCAGGTCGACGCCGGCTCCGGCACCACGCCGACGAACCTCGAGGGCGGCTACGTCGCGATCACCGACAACGCCGACCCGATGAACGTCGTCGTCTACCGCTCGAAGACGAACCTGAAGAAGAACCAGCACCGGGTCGTCTGCAAGGTGCCGGTCTTCAAGCAGGGCGCGAGCGCCACGGAGAACTCGATCATCGCAACGAAGCGAAGCCTGATCGTCGAGAACAACTACGGCTATCAGGACCCCTTCGGCCCGAACAGCGGCGCAGTGACCGAGCCCGGCTTCGCCCGGGTCGACATCGACAAGGACGGCAAGGGCTGCACGAAGAAGTGGACGAACAAGGACGTCCGCGCCCCCACCGTCGTACCGAAGATGTCGACGAAGACCGGCCTGATCTACACCTACGCCCGTCCCGAGGATCCGCTCAACCAGGGCTACTTCTGGACGGCGATCGACTACCGGACCGGTAAGACCGCATGGTCGCAGTACGCCGGCTCGGGCCTCGTCTTCAACAACAACTACGCCGGGCTGGCGCTCGGCCCCGACGGGACCGCCTACCTCGGCGTGATCGGCGGGATCATCGCGCTCCGCGACGGGAACTGAGCCGATGACGGCGCGGATGAGTGCGGCGATCGCGGGGGCGACGGCGGCCCTGGCGCTCGCCGCCTGCTTCTGCGCCACCGCCACCGCCGGGTCCCCCGCGGTGACCCCGGAGCAGGCCACTGAGCTCGGCCGTCAGGCCTACCGCTACGGCCTGCCGCTGCTCGAGTTCATGCGGGTCCGCAAGGAGCAGACGAGCGTCGCCTGTCCCGACGGCAAGGGCAGCGCGCCGGTCAACTCGTTCTCGAACGCGAAGCGCTTTCCCGATCCCGAGGCCGACACCGTCGTCGCTCCGAACACCGACACGCTCTACTCGATCGCGCACCTCGACCTCTCGAAGGGGCCGATCGTGCTCAGCCACCCGGGGATGGGCAAGCGCTACTTCAGCTTCCAGCTGCTCGACCCCTACACCAACGTGATCGACTTCATCGGCTCGCGGACGACCGGCTCGAAGGCGGGCCGCTTCGCGATCTCTTGGACGGGCAAGCCGGCCAAGTCGAAGCCGCGGATGCCGGTGATCAAGTCGAAGTACCGGCGGGTCTGGGTGATCGGCCGGACGCTCGCCACCGACCGCGCCGACCAGCGTGAGGCCTACGCGAAGATGAGGCAGTACGGCCTCGCCCGGATCGGCCGCGATCCGAAGACCTTCCCGAAGGACTGCGACCCGGGCACGCCCGGGGAATTCCCGACCCCGACCGACGGCAAGGCGTTCATCGGAAAGCTCAACCGCTGGCTCGCCCAGAACCCGCCGCCGAAGCGGGACGACCCGCTGCTCGCCGAGCTCGCACCGCTCGGCGTCGGCCCCGGCCTCTCGCCCGAGGACGCCGGACTCGCTCCGGACGTGCTCGACGCCCTCTACTCGTCGGTGACGGCGGAGGCGGCTTCGTTCCCGACCGCGACCCGGATCGACGCCCTCCAGAAGTCGATCGCCGCCGGCGGCTGGCTGCTGCCCGCCTCCAACATCGGCGCCTACGGCACCGACTACGACTTCCGCGCGCAGATCGCGACGATCGGCCTCGGCGCCAACACTCCCGACGAGGCGATCTACCCGACCGGTCTGACCGACTCGACCGGCGGCCTCCTGAACGGCGCCAACGACTACCGGATCACCTTCCCTCCCGGTGAGCAGCCGCCGGCGAAGTACTTCTGGTCACTGACCGTCTACGACAGCAACGGTTACCTGACGCCGAACCCGATCGACCGCTACTCGCTCGGGCCGAGCCACCCGCCGCTGGTCGAGAAGCCCGACGGCTCGGTCGTCATCGTCCTCCAGACCGACGAGCCGTCCGAGGACGACGTCAACTGGCTGCCGACCCCGAACGCCGGCTTCCGGCTCAACCTCCGCCTCTACGGCCCGAGCAAGGCCGCGCAGAACGGCGATTGGGCTCCTCCCCCAACCGTGAAGGTGAGCCCGTGAGCAAGCTCCCGCACCCGTCCCGCGTCCGCCGCGCCGCAGCACTGCTGACGATCGCGGCCGCCTGCGCGTTCGCTTCGACGGCGTCCGCCGGCCAGTCGGCCGTGACCCCCGAGCAGGCGAGCGAGCTCGGCAAGCAGGCCTACGTCTACGGCTACCCGCTGCTCGACATGCTCCGGATCCGGCACGAGATGACGAGCGTCCCCTGCCCCGACGGCCGCGGCAACGCCCCGATCAACCACTTCGCGAACGCGAGCAAGTTCGCGACCCCCGAGGACCGGACGGTGGTCGCGCCGAACACCGACACGCTCTACTCGCTCTCCCAGCTCGACCTCAAGAAGGGGCCGATCGTCCTTCGCCATCCCGACATGGGCGACCGGTTCTTCGACTTCGAGCTGGTCGACCCGTGGACGAACGTGATCGATTACGTCGGCACCCGGACGACCGGCTCGGAGGCCGGCCGCTTCACGATCCGCTGGACCGGCGACGGCAAGGCGGACAAGGCGAAGCGGATGGGCAACCCGGTCATCAAGTCCAAGTACCGCCGGGTCTGGCTGATCGGGCGGACCCTGGCCGGAGACGGACCCGACCAGGCGACGGCCTACGACATCATGAAGCGCTACAAGCTGCTCAAGCCCAACGGCAAGAAGTTCAAGCTCGCGGCCGACTGCCACCGCGGCAAGGGTGAGCCGTCGACCTACCCGCTGCCGACCGACGGTGCAGACTTCGTCTCCCAGCTGAACAACGCGATGGTGAACAACCCGGCGCCGAAGCGCGACGACCCGCTGCTTTCGCAGCTCGCCACCGTCGGCATCGGACCCGGCCTCTCGCCCGAGGACGCCGGGCTCTCCCAGGAGGCCCTCGACGCGCTCTACGCCGGCGTCGAGAACCGGATCGCCGGATTCGCGACGGAAACCCGGATCGACTTCCTGCAGAAGTCGATCGCGGCGAAGGGCTGGATATTCGCCGACCCCGACATCGGCCTGTTCGGCACCGACTACCTGCTCCGCGCCCAGATCGCCGTCGTCGGAATCGGCGCCAACACGCCGGAGGAAGCCGTATACCCCGGTGCGCTCGCCGACTCCGACGGCAACCTGCTCGACGGCTCCAACGGCTACGAGATGGTCTTCCCCGCCGACGACCTGCCGCCGGCGAAGTACTTCTGGTCGCTGACGATGTACGACCGCGACGGCTTCCTGGTCGACAACCCGATCGACCGCTACTCGCTCGGGCCGAGCCACCCGCCGCTGATCAAGCAGCCCGACGGTTCGATCGTCGTCGAGATCTCGCACGAACAGCCGGCCGGAGACGACGTCAACTGGCTGCCGGCGCCGAGCGGCGGCTTCCGGCTGAACATGCGCCTCTACGGGCCGAGCAAGCGGGTGCTGGACGGGAACTGGTCCCCGCCGGCCCCGGTAAAGCTCACCCCTTAGCTTCGGATTCCCGCAGCTCGATCCGGCGGATCTTGCCGGTCAGGGTCTTCGGGAGCCCGTCGACGAACTCGATCTTCCGCGGATAGGCGTAGGCGCTCAGCTGCCCGCGGACGTGAGCCTTGATCTCGGCGGCGAGCTCGTCGGAGGGCTCGTGGCCCTCGGCGAGGACGATGAACGCCTTGACGACGCTGCCCTTGACCTCGTCGGGTGAGGCGACGGCGGCGGCCTCGGCGACGGCGTCGTGCTCGAGGCAGGCGGACTCGACCTCGAACGGTCCGATCCGGTAGCCGGCGGCGATGATCACGTCGTCGGCCCGGCCGGCGTACCAGACGTATCCGTCCTCGTCCATCGTCGCCGCGTCGTGGGAGTGGAACCAGTCGCCCCCGAAGGTCCGCTCGCTGGCCTCCGGCATCCGCCAGTAGCCGAGCGGGTAGTGGGGGTTCGACCGGGCCCGGAGGCAGATCTCGCCGCGCTCGCCCCGCGGCACCGGGTTCTCGTCCTCGTCGAGGATCTGGACGTCCCAGCCCGGCATCGGCCGGCCCATCGAGCCCTCGC
Source organism: Solirubrobacterales bacterium (assembly GCA_046330285.1). Lineage (GTDB taxonomy): Bacteria > Actinomycetota > Thermoleophilia > Solirubrobacterales > 70-9 > RHKX01. Next base: position 21,693 of record JAXLSX010000003.1, read on the forward strand.
GCACCTCCATGAACGGGAAGTTGGCGCAGAGCGGATAGGACTCGGTCAGCCCGTAGTAGTCGAAGACGGTGATCCCGTACTGCTCGCGGAACCAGCGGATCGCCTCCGGGTTCAGCGGCTCGCCGGCGCTGCAGACGATCCGGAACTGCTGCGGGAACCTCTCCCCCGCGTCCTCGATGGCCATCATCGCCCGCATCGCCGTCGGCGTCGTGAAGACGTTGGTGACGCCGTTGCGGGAGAGGAAGCCGAGCTGGTCGGCCGGGTCGAAGCCGGCCTCCCGCTGGTAGACGCACTGGACAGCGCCGAGCCGCCACGGTCCGAGCAGCGGGCTGATCCCTGCCGCCCACGCCCACTCCCCCATGCCGTGGAAGAGCTCTCCGGGCTGGACGTCGTGGCAGTAGGTGAACTCCTCGTGGGCGAGGATGTAGCGGTGGGCGTGGACGATGCCCTTCGCCTTCCCGGTGGTGCCGGACGTGTAGTAGAGCTGGGCGGGATCGTCGGCTGAGGTGTCCTCGCACAGATGATCGGTGGGAGCTCCCGTCAGGAGGTCGTCGTCGAGGATCAGGATCTCGTCGACGAGGCCGGCGTCGAAGCGGTCCGCGTTGGCGGCGTCGGTGACGAGGATCTTCGCCTCGGAGTCGCCGAGCCGGTGACGGATGCCGTCGTCGCCGTAGAGAACCGACATCGAGAGCAGGATCGCCCCCAGCTTCCAGGTCCCGAAGAAGATCGCCGCGGTCTCCGGCGTCGGCGGCAGGACGACAGCGACGCGGTCCCCCTTCTCGATGCCGTGGGCGCGGAGGACGTGCGCGGCCTGGTTGGAGAGGGTCTGCAGCTCGCCCCAGCTGAGCTCGCGGCGGGCGCCGTCGAACCGCTCCCAGAGCATCGCCGGGGCGGCCGGGTCGTGCTTGTCGCAGACGTCGGCGGCGATGTTGTAGCGGTCCGGGACCTCCCAGCTGTGCTCGGCGCAGGCCCGCTCGTAGGTGAGGTGTTCCACCTAACAGCGCCCCTCGAGCGCGGCCATCAGCAGGATCGACGACGCCGTGTAGTCGATGGCCGGCTCGGACGTGACGTAGTCCACGCGGCGATCCTCGTAGCTGGCGAAGCGGCTGTCAAACGGGCTGTCGGCCCGGAAGCCCTGACCGCGGACCTCCGAGCGAGGTGCCGGGCCGCCGACGACGGCGCCCGCCGGGACACCGGCCCCGAACACGGATGCCCAGGTGTGCGGGTGCCGCGGCGCCCGCGGGCCGTAGCCGACGATGAAGCTGGCACCGAACGGGTTGCGGCCGAACATCCAGTCGCGGGCGCCGGCGGCGACCCGGCAGCCGGCGGCGGGCCCGTCCGGACTCGCCGTCGCGAGCGCGGCGAGCGCTCCGGCTGCTCCGTTCTGGGCGGTCGTCCCCCAGCTGAAGTAGCCGGGCATGCCGAACGCGTTCGATCGCGCCTGCCGCGCCGCGATCCGGCCGTTCTCGGCGAGGCGATCGCAGGCGACGCGCCGGCTCGCGGCGGAGAAGTCCGAGACGTCGCCGCCGAAGGCTCCGCAGACCTCGGCCTCCCCGAAGGAGGCGAAATCGTCGACAGCTCCCATCGCCGCGTAGGCGCCGGTCTGGCGCTGGTCGGAGAGGAAGGTGCGGAAGTCGTCGTCGTATGAGTAGTCGCAGTCGCCGGCCGCGCAGGTCGCGCGGAACAGCTCGGCGGCGCCGCTGGCCATCGAGTCCTTCCAGTTCGCCGCGACGTAGAAGTTGGCCGCATAGCCGGGGTAGCCGGCGCGCCGCAGCGGCCGGGCCGGGCGGCCGGTGGCCTTCCCCGCCGCGTACCAATCGCGGGCCGCGTCGAGCAGCGTCTCGTCGCCGGTGCGGAGATAGGCGAGCGCGAGGGCGGCGGCGGCCTTGCCGCCGAGGTCGCCGCCGATCTCCGGGTAGGCGAAGCGGGTGCCGATGCCCGGCTTCGCGGTGGCGTCGTCGCCGGCGGGATCGCGGAAGCCGACGTCGTGGTCGCGCTCGTCCCCGACCTGGGCGACGAACAGGCCGGGTGCCGGGTGCGCGGCGAGGAGCCAGCGGACGCCGACGTCCGCCTCCGCCTCGAGCGCGGGCGCCGCGGCCGGTGAGAGCCGCGCGGATGCCTCGAGCATGGCCGTCGAGAACGCCGTCGTCTGGGTGAAGTGGATCATGTCCCCGGCGTCCATCCAGCCCCCGATCAGGTCGAGATCCTGCCCGGCGGCTACGGGCGAGTCAGGATGGACGACGGCGTCGTTGAGGTGGGCCGGATCGTGGACCGGGCTCGGCTCGTCGCCGTCGCGGTTGGCCGCGAAGTAGCGGAGCATCTCGGCGATCGCCGGCCGCGAGCCGGACGGGGTCACGCGCCACGGGCGCGAGCGGAGCCCACCGACGGCGACGCGGTAGGAGCCGGGGTCGCGGACCGAACCGAGGTCGGCCGTGTAGGCGTGATCCCACGGGGCCGACCGGCCCGGGGCCTTCCGCAGGCGGCCGTGATCGACCGCCCGCCCGCCGGATCGAACGGTGAACCGGTGCCCGGCCAGGTGCCGGTCGCTGCCGATCACGGCGATCTTCGACTCCCCGGGGGCGCTCGGGCCGCCGACGCGGATGGCCGGCTTCAGCGCCGGCGCCGTTCCCGCCGCGACCAGTGGCCCCAGCAGGGCGGCGGCGGTCGCGAGGACGGTCAGCTTGCGCACCGGCCTAAAGGTACTCCGCCGCCGGCGGCGATCGGGTAGAACCCCGAGCGATGGATAACCGCAACCTACGCGTGGTCCTCGAGATGGATCGGCACCGGATCGTCGGCGAGATGACCCTGCCCAACGAGGGCTACCTCAGCCGGCTCTCCGACTACCTGAACCAGGGCGACCTCGCCTTCGTCGCCCTCACCAACGCGACGATCATCGAGCACCTCGACTCGGGCGCGACCGACGCCACCGAGCACGAGTTCATCGCGGTCGGCACCCAGCACATCCTGCTCGCCTACCCCGACGACCCGGACACCCAGGACTCACCGCCGATCTACGGGTAGGAGGGGCCTTTCGGCTCGCGCCGCGACTCGCAAGCAGGGTGCAAGTTGGTTTGGCTGGGGAATGGGGATGTGAGTGGACGGCTTCCGGCGGGCGCGAGGGTTGCTGGATGGCAGGAAACCGACCTGTGAGGTTCGTTTGCTGCCACCGGGCGGGCCCGAGCGCCGGTTTCGTCACCTGAGGGGCTTACTTCCGGCGGTGAAGTAACGAAACCGGCGCCATGGCACCGATTACGTCACCTCAGGCAGCGAATAGAGCGCCCGGGTAACGAAACCGGTGTTATCGACCCCCCTACCCAGCCAACCTCGTCGCCCGCCCAGCCTGCGGGCGCCGTTCACCCAGCCTCGGAGCTCCTACTTGGGCGGCATCCGGATCGCGCCGTCGAGGCGGATCGTCTCGCCGTTCAGCATCGGATTCGCGGCGATCGCGGCGACCAGGTCGCCGAACTCGTCCGGACGTCCGAGGCGGCTCGGGAAGGGGATCGACTCGCCGAGGGCCTGGCGGGCCGGCTCGGGGAGGGCGGCGAGGAGCGGCGTGTCGAAGAGGCCGGGGGCGATCGCCATCACCCTGATTCCGCGGCTCGCGAGGTCGCGGGCGGCCGGAAGGGTCATGCCGACGATGCCGGCCTTCGAGGCCGAGTAGGCGATCTGGCCGATCTGGCCGTCGAAGGCGGCGACCGATGCGGTCGAGACGAAGAGGCCGCGCTCGCCCTCGTCGTCGGGGTCGTTGGCGTTCATCTGCGTCGTCGAGAGGCGCAGCAGGTTGAACATTCCGACGAGGTTGACCTCGACGACGTTCTTGAAGAGGTCGAGCGGGTGCGGGCCCTGCTTGCCGGTCACCCTCTGAGCCCAGCCGATGCCCGCGCAGCCGACGGCGATCCGAAGGCCGCGGGGCGCCTGCGAGGCTGCTGTGACGGCCGCCTCGACGGCGTCGGCGTCGGTGACGTTGACCTCGTGGAAGGAGGCCCTCTCGCCGAGATCGGCGACGAGGGCCTCCCCCTTTTCGCGGTTCAGGTCTGCGATGACCACGTGGGCTCCGGCGCCGTGGAGGCGACGGACGGTGGCTTCGCCGAGGCCCGAGGCCCCGCCGCTTACGAGTGCTCCGGCTGAGTCGATCTGCATCGACTCAGCCTATTGCGGTCCCGGGTCCCTAGACGCTGCGACCTCGCAGGGCGGGCATCAGCAGAAGGACGAGTCCGATCAGGATCACGATGATCCCGAGGATGTAGTTGACGAGGATCGCAAGCGCGATCCCGATGACGATCAGAAGTACTGCCAGGGGCATTATTTGCCTCTCCTATTCTCGGGGTCTCCCATTCGCGCGCTGGAATACCCCGATCGGGGGGTTCCTAAGCAGGCAACCGCACAGCGGCGCGACCCGCCGTCAGAGGATCCGGTCCCAGTACTCCTTCTCGACCCGGCCGAGCTCGGTCGACGGCGGCTCGCCGGCGAAGTACTCCCGGGCGATCCGCGCCCAGTCGGCGCCGGCGCGGAGCTCGGCGAGCGTCACGAACACGAGGCCCTCCTGGCGCCGCATCAGCAGCGACGCGGGCGGCATCGTCTGCCGCTTCATGGCCTCGTAGTGGGGGCTGCGCGGCGACCCCCCAACCTCGATCAGCTCGCGGGCGTATTCGGGATCGAGCCGGAGGAAGCCCGGGTCGAACAGCCAGCGGGCGCCGGTATGGACCTGGTCGAGCAGTGCTTCGGGCTCGAACTGGTCGGGATCGGGGAGGTAGCCGAGCTCCGACATCAGCGCATGGACCGCCTCGGCGTCGCGATCGGAGATCGCCCGGCCCAGCGCACGCTCGCGCTCGAAGTGCTCGGACGGGATCCGCCGCACCATCCCGAAGTCGAGGAAGCCGACCCGGCCGTCCGCGAGCAGCAGGTAGTTGCCGGGGTGCGGGTCGCCGAGGATCATCAGCGTCCGCTCGCGGTCGAAGAAGAAGCGGAAGACGATCTCGCCGTAGCGGTCGCGGGTCGCCTCGTCCATCTCCTTGACCGCCTCGAAGCGCTCTCCGTCGAGGAAGTCGGTCGTCAGCACGCGGCGCCCGGAGAGGCGCGTCCGGACCCTGGGGACGACCGCGAACGGATGGCCCTCGAAGGCCCGCTCGAGCGCGCGGTGGTTCTGCGCCTCGAGCTCGTAGTCGAGCTCCTCGGAGATCCGCTCCCGGATTTCGCCGCCGACGGCCTTGACGTCGAGACCCGGCGCCATCCGCTTGACCAGCCGGAGGATCAGGTGGAGGTTGCGGAGGTCGATCTCGACGGCCTCGGCGACGCCCGGGTACTGCACCTTGACCGCGACGTCCGCTCCCTCGTGGGTGACGGCGCGATGGACCTGCCCGATCGAGGCGGCGGCGAACGCCTCCCGCTCGAAGCTCGCGAACGCTTCGTCGATCGGCTTGCCGAGATCGTCCTCGACGACCTTGCGGATGTCGTCGTAACCGAACTTCGGGGCGTCGTCGCGCAGCTTCGCGAGCGCCGCCCGGAACTCCTGCTGGCCCTCCTCCGACAGGCCCGGCATCTCGACCGTCGAGAGCACCTGCCCGATCTTCATGGCCGCGCCCTTCATCTCGCCGAGCTGCTTGGCGATCTGGACCGCGATGGCCGCGACCCGTTCGTCGGTCGCCTGCTGCGAGCGCTCCTCCCCACGCGTCAGGTTCGCGAGCCTCGTGCCCGCCCAGCGCAGACCCTGGCCCGCGACCATTCCTCCCACGCCCGCGGTCCGGCCGATCCGGCCGGTCCGGATCCGCGGCGAGTCCTCAGCCTCCTCATCAGGCGTGTCGGGTGCGTCAGCCAACCGGGACCCTCCGCAGCCGGCCCGGGACGAACGGCAACACCGCCCGCTTGACGTACTCGGCGTAGGCGTTGACCGCGAGCTTGCGGACGGGAACGGGCGGCAGCGGCGAGAAGCCGTACTGCTCGCGGATCGGTCCCGGCAGCAGCGCGACGGTGACGAAGTTGACCGCCTCGACCAGCGGCCGGAGCTGGATCGGGACCGGCGGATCGAGCACGATGCTCCGCGCCTGCGTCCGGGCCCAGTCGCTGACGTAGAGGTCGCCGCTCGCGTACATCTCCTCGCGATAGACGTCGAGGGCTTCGAGGTCGGCCGGCATGTCGGCGGAGGCCAGCCCGAACAGCTCCCCAACCACCCGGAAGTCCTGCCAGTACCGCTCCTTCTCGTCGCGGTCGAGCGTCGAGACGAAGCGCTCGTAGACGACGAGGCCGGAGTCGACGAGCGTGAACAGGACCCACATCAGCAACGCCGGATCGTCGGCCGCATACGGGGTCCCGGCCGGGAACGGCCCCGCGTCCTCGGCCAGTACGCCCTTGGCCCGGCGGTGCATCGCTCGGACGCGGCGGGTCATCCGGTCGGCCCTCTCGCGCGAGTCGAAGCCGATCGCCGTCATCACCTCGGCGGTCCGGCGCAGCCGGGTGTAGGGATCGTCGAGCTCGGTGGTGTGCGCGAGCAGCCCCTCGACGGCAAGCGGGTGTGCCGCCTGCATCAAGAGCGCTCTCGGTCCCGCGATCATCAAGACCCGCTCCCCCTGGACTCGGCGCAGCATCGAATCCGATGCGAAGTAGCCGTCCATTGCGCTCGTTTATAGCGGGTCGGCTCCGTCGGCCCGACGCGGTGCTCGTGCCGCCGGGGCCAATACCGACCAGTTCACACGGATTTTGTTAGGGTGCCCGAACTTAGGGTCACCTAATACGGCGGGACCCGCACACCAAACGGACACAACCGACCAGGGAGACCGACCCGAAACGATGAGAACTTCCAAGCCCACCGCCCGCATCGCAGCGTCACTGTGCGCTCTCGCCGGCGCTTCACTGATCGCCGCCGGGTGCGGCTCCGACGACTCCGGCGAGACGACCGTCGCCTCCGGGGGCGACCTGCCGGCGGTCAAGGACTACCTGACCGCTCACGCCGACAGCCTCACGGAGAACATCGACTCCCTCGCCGCCGACGCCGAGGACTACTACGCGCTCGCCGAGGCCGCCGACTTCGACTACGACGCGCTGATGAAGGAGAACTGCGACGAGGTCAGCGCACTGCTGGCGAACTCCCGGGAGACCTTCGTCAAGGCCAACCCCGACTACGAGGAGATGGAGGGCATCGTCGCCGGCGTTCCCCGCCTCGCCCAATACGACGTCGACATCGACGCCGGCGCCGACGCAAGCGACCCCGAGAACGCGGTCTCGTTCACCCTCGAGCTGCCGGACGGCGAGACCATGAAGCAGCCCGGCAACCTCTTCTTCCTGACCGAGACGGCGCTGTTCGGGACCAACCCGGACCTGCTCGCCGACGTCAAGCAGGACGCCGACTGCGACGGCAAGGTCGAGTTCGGCCAGGGCATTCCCGACGCGAACACCTACGTCGCGACCCTGCGCGAGTTCAAGCAGCAGACCGAGTCGCTGCAGGCGGACGCGGCGGCGTTCGAGCCGACGCCGTCAGACGCCCTGACCGCGATCACGATCATGACCCCGACGATGTCGGAGTACTTCGAGGCGTGGAAGAACTCCGCGTTCATCGCCGGCTCGGACGCGAAGGAGGAGGGCTTCGTCGCCACCTCCCGGCTCTCCGACATCGCCGACATCCTCGAGGGAATCACGTTCACCTACGACGAGATCGAGCCGATGATCGCCGAGGAGGACCCGCAGCAGGCGAAGCAGACGGCGGCGCAGCTCGACGAGCTGCTGACGTTCGTCGAGGGTCTCCGCGACCGTGAGGAGCAGGGCGAGAAGTTCACCGGGGAGGATGCCGACACCCTCGGCTCCGAGGCCCAGACGCGGGCCGAGGAGATCGCCGGGCAGGTGACCCAGGCCGCGCAGCGGCTCGGGATCGAGCTCCAGGACGCCTAGGCGGATGCGGGGCGCGATGGGCATGAGGCCGGCATGGGCCGCGGCGATCCTCGCCGCGGCCTTCGCGCTGCTCGCGCCCGTCGCTCACGCCGCGGAGGGGAAGGCGAGCGTCGACGACAAGCCCTGGGCCGCAGCCGAGCAGATCCGGACCTCGCTCTTCGACGCACGCAGCGAGCTGCTGCTCGGAGGCGGCGAGGCGGAGCGGTCGGCGGCGCAGGCGAGATCCGCCCTGACGGGCACCTTCGAGCGGGATCTCGCCCGCTACGCCCCGGCCGAGCTCCGCGACCTCCGGGGTGCCCTCACCGCGGCCGACCGGGCGATCGCCGCCGCCGATCCGGTCGCGCTCGCGACGGCCTACGGCACCGCGGTGGCGGCGCTCAGACGCGGCGCCTACGAGGTGACGCTCGCGGAGACCCAGCGCGACGATCCGCGGGCCGCCCGCCAGTGGCTGCTGATCCGAGACTTCCGCCAGGCGACGCGCTTCACCCGGCCCGGGGTCGATGCCACCGCCGCGCTCGATGCGCTCGAGGCCGGCGACCTCTCCCCCGCCGACGCGGTCACCCAGATCCGCAAGGACCTGCTCGACGCCTACCAGTCGCGGCTGGTCGAGTACCTCGACGAGGCCGCGACGGAGAGCGAGCGCGGCTACGAGCCCGCGGTGGCCGAGTCGCTGGCCATCGCGGCCGGCTACTGGGGAATGCTCGCCCCCGAGTACAGCGAGCAGCGCGGTGCCGCCGATCGCGAGCGCGCCGACGCGACGTTCGCCGCCCTGCCCTCGTACGCGAAGACGCCGAAGCGGGTGCCCGCCGCCGTCGCCGACGCCGAGGCGCTCCTCAACCACTTCACGGCGGCTCCGTTCACGCCGGAGGAACAGGCGCGCCGGGCGCAGCAGCTGATCCGCTTCGTCGACCTGATCCCGGTCGAGTACGACCACGGCGTCTCCGGGACCGAGGTGACGACGCCGTTCGAGATCACCGAGGGGATCGCCTTCGTCGACGCCGCCCAGTCCGCCCTCAACGACCTCTCCCCCGAACTCGAGAAGCTCGATCCCGAGGGCCTCGCGGACCTCGAGGCGGTCCTCGACGAGACCTCCGGCTACCTCGACGACGCCAACGAGGGCGGGACCGTGGTGCCCCTGGAGACGATCGAGGACGCACACGACCGGACGACGGCGCTGATCGACGCCTCGTTCCCGGCCGAGTGGAAGGAGTCGAGCGACGAGGCCGACTACGACCTGATCCAGATCAGCCTCGACCAGATGGAGGCCGCCGTCTCCGCCGGGCAGCCGCAGACGGCCGAGCAGGCGCGGCTGACCGCCTACGCCTTCTTCGAGTTCGGCCCCGAGATCAAGCTGAAGGCCTTCGACCCCGGCCTGTCGACCGAGATCGAGGGGTTGATGTGGTACGGCGCCCGGGGGTTCGACGGGCTCGCGTCGCAGATCGCCGACAACGCCGGCGCCCGCGACATCCGCACGACCCGGCTCGAGCTCGACGACGCGCTCGAGGACGCGCAGGCGAAGACCGGCGAGGGCGAGAGCGCGACGACCGTGATCACCAACTCGGCGCTGATCGTGTTCCGCGAGGGCCTCGAGGCGATCCTGATCATCGCCGCGATCACCGCGAGCATGATCGGCACCAAGCGCGAGCTCCGGCGACCGATCCTCCGCGGCGCGCTGCTCGCGGTCCCGGCCAGCATCGCCCTCTTCTTCGTCGCGATCCTGATCCTCGACTCGCTCTCCCAATACGGGGAGAAGCTCGAAGCCGTCGTCGGACTCGTCGCGATCGGCGTGCTCTTACTCGTCCTCAACTGGTTCTTCCACAAGGTTTATTGGACCGAGTGGATCAAGGGCCATCGCGAACGCAGCAAGGAGCTCATGGCGGAGGGCGTCGGGGCTGCCGCCGGCGCCGCGGCGGGGACGATCACCGGCCTCTATCTGCTCGGCTTCACGAGCGTCTTCCGCGAGGGCTTCGAGACCGTGCTGTTCCTGCAGTCGCTGCAGCTCAGCTCCGGGACCGGGATCGTCCTCGGCGGCGTCACGCTCGGCCTGCTCGCGACCGCCGTGGTCGGCTACGCGACCTTCGCGCTCGAGCGCAAACTCCCCTACAAGCGCCTGCTGATCGTCACCGGCGTGCTGATCGCCCTCGTCCTGATCGTCCTCGTCGGCAACACCGTCCGGACGCTTCAGGGCGTCGGTTGGCTGCCGATCACGCCGCTCGACGTCGACCTCCCGCTCTGGATGGGCACGTGGCTCGGCATCTTCCCGACGGTCGAGAGCCTGGTCGCGCAGGTCGCCGCCTTCGCCTTCGTCGTCGGCAGCTACTTCGCGGCGGAGTGGGTCCGCAAGCGCAACGTCCGCAAGGCCGCCGCCGAGTGGATGCGACGGCAGGACGAGGAGCAGGCTGCTGCGGGCGAGCGCCCGGAGCCGGTGGCGGCGACTTCCGCGAGCGGTGGGGCGCCACCCTCGTCATATACCCAGTAGGGGTATATGATGGCCGGCATGGACTCCGAACATCCCGGCTACCTCGAAGACAAGGCCGACCTGACGAAGCGACTGCGCCGGATCTCCGGCCAGGTCAACGGCGTCGAGCGCATGGTCGACGAGGAGCGCTACTGCATCGACATCCTCACCCAGATCTCGGCGATCCGCTCAGCGCTCGACCGGGTCGCGATCGCCGTCCTCGACGATCACGCACGGCACTGCGTCGTCGCCGCCTCCGAGGGCAAGCGCGACGAGCGGACGACCGAGATGATGGACGCGGTCGCCCGCCTGCTCAAGAGCCGCTGATCCGGATCAGCCGACCTTGCTGATCCGGAAGGAGTAGTTCCCCTTCACGTTCTTGAACTTCTGCTTCGGCTTGATCAGCTTCCAGCCCTTCGGGAGGACGTTGCCGGGAGCGCTCAGGAAGTTCTTGAAGTTGTCCGAGGCGCTCTGGCAGGCCATCCGCTTGACCCGGATCTGGTACTTGCCGGCCGGGATCGACAGGTTGTTGATCCGGTCGTTGTGAAGGACCTGGAAGGTGCCGGGGCACTTGCCGGTGGCGCCGCCACCGCCGCCTCCCCCGCCGCCACCGCCGCCGCCACCGCCACCGCCACTGACGCGCTTGATGCGGAAGGCGAAGTTCTGCTGCGTGTTCTTGAACTTGAGGCGCTTCGCGAAGAGCTTCCAGCCCTTCGGCAGGTCGTTCGGGTTGCTCTGGAGGAACTGCCGGAGGTAGTTGCTCACGCTCTGGCATGCGACCCGCTTGGCGGTCACCTTGTAGGTGCCTGCGGCGATCGGCACGCCGCCGATCTTGTCGTTGTGCAGGACGCGGAACGTCGGGCACTGCTGCCCGGCACCCGCCGACGCACCGGCGGCGCTGAGCGCGGCCACCATCGCGACCGCGGCGAGCGCGACGCCGAAGCGCGTGCCCAGCCTTCTGATCGAGCCTTCTCTCACCTGTTCTCTCGCTTTCATTGCAGGGGTTTCGTTGCGGGAACGACGAGTGCGAAAGCTAGCGACCGGGGCGGCTGCAGGCGCCGGTTCAGGCGCCGGCAGTGCCCTCGCCGTGCGGCATCACGGCATCGGCCGCCTCGGCGGGGGTGATGTCCGGGTAGAGCAGCCGGATCAGGCCGAACGCGAGCACGCCACCGACCACCTGTGCGACGACGAAGCCGGGCACGGACGCCGGCGCGATCCCGGCGAAGGTGTCGGAGAACATCCGGCCCACGTCGATCGCCGGGTTCGCGAAGCTCGTCGAGCTCGTGAAGAAGTAGGCCGCGCCGATGTAGGTCCCGACGGCGGCCGGAGCCAGATGGCTGCGACCCGTCCGGGCGAGGGAGAAGATCACCACGATCAGACCGAGCGTCGCGATCACCTCCGAGAACAGGTGCGCGGGGGTGGCCCGGTGGGTCTCGGAGATGGTCACCGCGTCGAGGTCGAACATCAGGTTGGCGACGATCGCCCCGAGCACGCAGCCGAGCACCTGGGCCGGCAGGTACGCGAGCGCGTGTCGCCGAGACATGCCCCCGAACGCCGAGTCCACGAAGGTCACGACGGGGTTGAAGTGACCGCCCGAGACCGGGCCGAACATGAGGATGATCGTGAACAGTGCGGCCGCCGTGGCGGCGGCGTTCTCGAGCAGCTGCAGGCCGGTGTCGCCCGGCGACAGGCTCGCCGCGGCGATCCCCGAGCCGATCACGGCCGCGGTCAGGAATGCGGACCCGAGCAGCTCGGCGAGCAGCCGCCTCCCGATCGGAGCGTTCATCCGGCACCCAGCGAGGTGAGCAGCGCCTCGACCCGGCCGGCGATCTCGTCCCGGATCCGCCGGACCGTGTCGATGTGCTTGCCGGCCGGATCCTCCAGCTCCCAGTCCTCGTAGCGCTTGCCGGGGAACACCGGGCAGGCGTCGCCGCAGCCCATCGTGACGATCACGTCCGCGGCCCGGACCGAGTCCGTCTCGAGCAGCCGCGGGGCCGCGTCGTGGATGTCGATGCCGATCTCGGCCATGGCCTCGACCGCGGCTGGGTTGACCGCATCGCCGGGATCGGACCCGGCCGACCGGACCGCGACGCGGTCGCCGCCAAGCTTGCGAGCAAGGCCCGCCGCCATCTGGCTCCTTCCCGCGTTGTGGACGCAGACGAAGAGGATCGTCGGGCGGTCGTCGCTCACGCGAGCATCCTATTCCATTGACAATCATCTTTTCAATCGATATATGTAGATCGATGGCCGTCGATCTCGAGCTCGTCCCGAAGACGAAGCGACCCGCCGGGGAGCCGTGCTGCGAGCCGGTCGTGTACCCGGACATCGAGCGGGCGAAGGCGGAGCGCCTCGCGGAGGTCGCCAAGGCACTCGGGGACCCGGTTCGGATGCAGCTCGTCGACGTGCTCCGGAAGCATGCGGGCAAGGTCTGCGTCTGCGAGCTCGTGCCCCTTTTCGACCTCTCCCAGCCGACGGTCTCCCACCACCTGAAGAAGCTTCGCGATGCCGGCATCGTCGGCTCCGAGCGGCGGGGTCTCTGGGCCTACTACTACGTCGAACCGCAAGCGATGGAGGAGCTGAGCACATGGCTGAGATGACGACCGGGATCGAAGAATCCGGCGAAGACGAGATCCGCGAACGTGTCCGGCGCCGATACGCCGCCGCCGCGACGGCCGCCGGGAAGGAAGGCGGCTCCTGTTGCGCGCCGGACATCGCCACGATCAGCGCCGACCAGCGGGCGGTCGTCGGCGCCGGCCTCTACCTCGACGAGGATCGCGGAGAACTGCCCGACGCGGCGAAGCTGGCATCCCTCGGCTGCGGCAATCCGACCGCCGTCGCCGAGCTGCGCGAGGGCGAGACCGTGCTCGACCTCGGCTCCGGGGGCGGCATCGACGTGCTCCTCTCGGCGCGGCGCGTCGGCCCGGAGGGCAAGGCCTACGGGCTCGACATGACCGACGAGATGCTCGCGCTCGCCCGCTCCAACCAGCGCGAAGCGGGAGTCGAGAACGTCGAGTTCCTGAAGGGGGAGATCGAGAGCCTTCCCCTGCCGGACGACTCCGTCGACGTGATCATCTCCAACTGCGTGATCAACCTCTCCGGCGACAAGGAGCGGGTGTTTCGCGAAGCCGCCCGGGTCCTCCGGCCGGGCGGGCGATTCGCCGTCAGCGACGTGGTCGCCGATCCCGACATGAACGCCGAGACGAGGCGCGACATGGAGCAGTGGACGGGCTGTATCGCCGGCGCGCTGACCAGGGAGGACTTCGAGGCCGGCCTCGTCGCCGCCGGTTTCGAGGCCGTCGAGATCACCGAGACGCATCGCGTCCACGATCAGGCGGCGTCGGCGATCATCCGCGCGCGATTGAGCGACCGCAAGTGACCGACATCCAGCTCAACGACCCGCAGACGCTCTATCGCCGCTGGGAGGATTCCCAGTGGAACCCGTTCGCGATCGACCTCGCGACCGACGTCAAGCAGTGGTCGGCGATGGACGAGGAGGACCGGGCTCTCGTCTACTGGGCGCTCTCCTCGCTGATGGTCGCCGAGGAGCGGATCACCACCAAGTTCTCGGGGCTCGTCGGGGCACACGGCTCCGAGGAGGAGGCGTCGTTCCTCTCGACCCAACAGGTCGACGAGGCGCGACACATGCAGTTCTACGCCCGCTTCCGGGATGAGGTCATCGCATCACCGGAGCTCATCGCCACCCACGTGGCGAGGGCTCGCGAGCAGGTGTCGGACGCGTTTCGACATATCTTCGACGACGAGCTCGTCGCCGCCCACGAGAAGCTCGTGGCGACACCGGGCGACCTCAGCGCCAAGGTTCGCTTCGTGACGATCTACCACCTGATCCTCGAGAGCACGCTCGGGCTGACGTCCTTCAGGTTCATCACCGGCTACCTCGAGGAGCAGCAGCTGCTTCCCGGCTTCGTCGACGGCTATTCGAAGATCCATCACGACGAGACCCGCCACATCGTCTACGGCGTCTGGTTCCTGCGCGAGACCGTCAACGGCCATTCCGAGCAGGCGGACACCGTCCGTCAGACGCTGCGAGATCTGCTGCCCTCGGTCGCCGAGGCCCTCGGCGGCGCCGGCGACGAGGGGCCCGAGATCGAGCGTCTCGGCGTCAGCACCGACGAGGTCCGGCAGTTCGCGCTCGACGGCCTCACCCGCCGGCTCGGGATCATCGGCGTCCCGATCGAGACGCTCTAGTTCTTCGGCGACCTGCTCCGCGACGAGCTGCGCTTCGTGGAGCCGCTCTTGGCGGTGCTGCGCTTCGCGGTGCTCCGCTTGGCGGTGCCGCTCTTCTTCGAGCTGCTCTTGGTCGAGCTGCTCTTGGTCGTGCGGCTCCTCGTCGTGCTGCTCTTGGTGGGACCGCTACGGGACTTCGCCGTCGACGACGGCTTGCGGCGAGCCGCAGCGGATCGCGTCCGGCTCGGACGCCGGGTGCCGCCGTTGCGCTCCGCGGCCGGGATTTCGGCCTTCACGACGGCCTTCGTCAGGATCGGGATCTGCTTCTCGAGGAAGGCCGCCATGCGCTCCTCGTCACGGCGGATCGACTTCGCCAGCTTCGCGGTCTCGGTGTCGCCGACCTCGTTCGCGAGGATCTCGATCGCCAGATAGGTCGCGATCTCCTCGTGCTCCTCCGAGTACTCCGTCTTGGCGTTTTTGAGCTGCTTCTCCTCCTCGCCGGTGCCGCGCACGGCGTGCAGCGGGCCCTTCGCCGCGGCGACGCCGCGGCTGGCGATCTCACCCGCCTTGGCGACGAGGCCGAGGTCGCCGCCGATCTGCTTCAGCCGGCGCTCGGTCTGCTTCGCGTGCTGACGGGTTTCCTTCAGGTGCTCCTTCAGCCGCTTCTCGTAAGGGGGCCGCGTAGCCATCTCGATGTGCGCTGCCAGCGAGGTCTCCAGCTCCTTCTCCTTGTTGTGAGCCTCGGTCAGGTACTGGATCAACTTCGCCTGGGCGGCAGTCTGTTCGGACATCGTTGAATCTCCTTTTCAGTTGCGGTCGTCGAGGAGGAGTACCCGGCGTCGATGCCGCTAACCGAGCGGAACGACCGGCCCCGACTACGCTGAGAGGCCCAGTGCGCCGCGCCTTCCCCTACATCGCGACCTTGGTCCTGGTCGGCATCCTCGCCGCCGTCTTCGTCCTCCGGCCAACGCCCTTCATCGGCGTCACCGCGGAGTCGATGGCGGCATCGCTCGAGGGGAAGCTGCCCACGGCCGAGGCGGTCGACTGCAGCGACGAAGGCGACGACGCCTGGAGCTGCGCGGCGACCGGATTAACGGCGGCGCAGGACCGCGACTACGACGTCACGATCAACGGGTTCGGATGCTGGACGGCGACCCCCGCCTCCGGCGCCGCCGAGATCGGGACGCCGGCGACGACGACCGGCTGCATCACGGTCTTCGACCACTGACGCCGCCGGGCAGGCGGCTCACATGTTCGAGAGGCCCGCCGCCACGGCGAAGCCGAGAACGCTGACGAGCCCGGCAATGCGACCCGCCTTGTCCGCGGCCTCGGGGATCATCGAGTCGATCAGCATCACCAGCAGCGCGCCGGCCGCGAAGCCGTCGATCGCCGCGGTGAACGAGGGTCCGGTGACGTCGGCTAGCGCGTAGCCGGCGACGGTCGCGATCGTGACGGCGACCGCAACGACGATCCAGAGCCGGAGGATGCTGCGCCGGTCGCGTCCGTCAGCATGCATCTCGCTCGCCGAGCCAATCGCCTCGGGCAGGTTCGAGATGAAGATGGCGAGCAGCAGCGGCGCGCTGACCCCGGCGCCGCCCGCGAGACCGATCCCGAGCACCAGTTGCTCCGGGATCCCGTCCAGCGTCGCGCCGAGCGCGAGCGCCGTGCCGCCCCCCGCGGCGGCGCCGGCGCGGGAGGGCGCCCGGTGTCCCTTGCGGCCTCCACCGCGATCGAGCCTCCGGCTCGCCGCGTAGTAGCTGAGCGCACCGACCGCCAGACCGGCACCGACCCCGCCGGCGCCACCCACGTTGATGCCCTCCTCGGCGAGCTCGAAGCTGACCGCGCTGATCAGAGCACCGGCGCCGAACGCAAGGACGACGCCGACCTGACGGCCGGGCCAGTCCCGATAAAGACCGAGCAACGCTCCGATCACGAGGGAGGAGGCCGCCAGCGCACCCCACCCGACCGCCCCCGCCATCAGCTCGCGCGCTCCATGCGGTCAACCTACCCGCCGGGGATAACCTCATTCCGTGGGCACCGAGATCGAGCGCAAGTTCGTGCTTCCCGCCGCCCCCCCGTGGCTGGACGAGTTCCCGGCGGAGCCGATCGAGCAGGGCTACCTCACCGCCGGCGACGAGACCGAGGTCCGCGTCCGCACGATCGGTGGCCGCGCGAAGCTGACGGTCAAGACCGGGAGCGGCCTCGAGCGCGGCGAGACCGAGATCGATCTCGACCCGGCCCAGTTCGACGCCCTCTGGCCGCTCACCGGCGAGCGCCGGATCGAGAAGGTCCGCCGCCGGGTGGAACACCGCGGGGCGACGATCGAGGTGGACGTCTACGGCGGCGCCCACGACGGCCTCGTCGTCGCCGAGATCGAGTTCCCCTCGGTCGCCGCGAGCGAATCGTTCGCGCCCCCGGACTGGATCGGCGAGGAGGTGACCGGCGACGATCGCTGGTCGAACCGCGCCCTGGCATCGGACGGGCGGGTACCCGGGTCGCCGTCGGCCTGATCGCGAACCACGATCCCGTCGCTCCCGTCAGGATGCGGCGCGTGAAGGGATACCGCGCCCACCTCCAATCAGCCGTCGCGGCGAGCGCCGCGCCCTACGGCTACACGCTGACGATCTGGACCTCGGGCGCCGTCACCACTCACGAGCGCGGCCTGCCGACCGCCTGGCAGGCGATTCTCTTCCTGCTCGGCGCCGTCGCCGGGTTCGGCATCGCCGCCGCCGTCGCCTACGGTCGCCCGACCGAGGTCTTCGCCTCCCGCCAGCACGGCTTCGTCCGGCTCTGGGGCGGCTTCCATCTCCTCTCGGTCGGCCTGGCCATCGCGGGCGTCGCGCTCGTCGTCGAATTGGTCGACAGCACGGTCGTCTGGCTGCTCGTCGGCCTGATCGCGACGACGATCTACCTGCTCACGATCGCTGCCCAGTTCACGCTCGCCGACACCAACGGGGCTTGAGCCGACAACCGTCCGCGGGCGCCGTCCGAGCACGTAGAGTTCCGGCCGCAAACGATCGAGGGTCAGAGCCCGGGAGGAATGGAATGAGGAAGGCAGGAATCGTCGGAGCTCTCGTCGCTCTCGTCGCGCTGTTCGCCGCCGTCGGCATCGCCGAGGCCAAGGTCAAGAACGGGAATTTCGAGAAGGGCGACTTCAGCGGCTGGAAGACCAAGACCTCCGACAAGAGCAACAAGTGGGTCGTCTATACGAACAAGACGCGTGACGACGTCACCAACCCCCCGATGACGCGCGGCGGTGCCCCCGCCTACCGCCTCCCGAAGACGAAGGGCAAGTACAGCTCGGTCATCGACATGGATGGGGAGGGCCACAACGTCCTCTACCGCACCCTGAAGGTGCCGAAGAAGGCCAAGACACTGAAGCTGCAGGCCTTCTGGGGCAACCTCGCAGAAGCGTGGGTGTTCAGCGGATCCTTCAAGGCTCAGTCCAGCGGCGACCAGTACTGGAGCATCGATCTCCTCGACCCGAAGGCGGACCCGGAGTCGACGAAGAACAAGGATGTCCTGGCGAACGTCTTCAAGCCCGACCCCGAGAAGGGCGGGCCGATCATGACGCGGTCCTACCGCAGCGTCCCGCGCCGCGGCGGCTCGGGCAGCACGACGCCCTACACCAGCGACTGGAAGAAGTTCGCCGTGAACGTCAATGCGTTCCGTGGCGAGAAAGTCCAGCTGCGCTTGGCCGAGGTCGACACCCTGCTCTTCGATTACGTCGGGATCGACAACGTGAAGTTCGCCAAGTAGCTCACTCGATGATCCCGAGCCGGTCGAGGACCGTGCTCGGGGTGAAGTAGTGGGATGCCTGGCGGATCAGGCTCGCCTCGAGCGCGTAGATCCCGCTGAAGGGCGCGATCCCGCCGACCGATGCGAGGCTGACGGAGCCGGAGACGAGGATGCGGCCGTCGTCCATGTCCCTGAACTCGTCGGCGTCGATCCTGTGAACGTGGTTGCCGCCCATCACCGCCTCGAACCAGGAGCGGACCCCCTCGTGGCCTTCGTAGATGTGGTCGACCCCGGGGAAGCGGAGCGGCCGGAACTCGATCGCGGGATCGAAGCGGGCGAGCATGCCGTCGAGGTCGCGGTGATTGAACGCGGTGAACCACCCTCCGATGGTCTCCTCGTTCGATTGCGCGTCGGCAGACCCTGACTCCGCGGGCACGCTCTCCCCCTCCTGTTTCCCGTCTCCAACTACTCCGATCCTACCCGGCGCACACCGGCGGCCGGAGGAAATTCAGGGGCGCCGGCCGAGTCGCTCAGCCGGCAGGCGCGACGATCTCCTGGATTGCCCAGCGATTGCCGTCGGGATCGGCGAAGTAGACGAAGCGTCCCCAGGGGAATTCGCTGACGTCGCTGGCCTCGACCCCGCGGTCGAGCAGCTCGCGGCGGGCCTCTTCGGCGCTCTCGACGACGACCTGGAGGCCCTGGACCGAGCCCGGCTCCGCGTCGGTGATTCCCTTGCCGAGAGCAATCGAGCAGGCGGAGCCCGGCGGGGTCAGCTGGACGAACCGGATCTCGTCGCTGACTGGAACGTCGTGATCGGCGTTGAAGCCGACGCTCTCGTAGAACTCCTTGGCCCGATCGACGTCGGTGACGGGGACGGCGACCAGTTCGAGCTTCATGTCCATCTACTGCTTCTCCTCGGTTCGGGTTTCTTCGTCCGGACCGACCCTAGGAGCTATTGCGGTCAGTTTCTGTCCGCGTTAGGCGGCGCGGGAGAAGCCTCATGCAGGAAAGGCGAAATCTGCCTTGACGCGCGCTGATCGGTGTGGGAACGTCGCGGCGACCATCCGACCGGGAGGAGGATCCGATGGACGCATCGCGCGAGGATCGGAAGCCGTCGAGCAACCGTCTGCCCACCGCATTGGCGGCTGCGGCGCTTTTCATCGCACTTGGATCGGGCGCGTACGCCGCATCGGTGGCGCCGAACTCGGTCGGACCGAAGCAGATTCAGGCCAACGCCGTCGGAACCTCGGAGATCGCCGCCCAGGCGGTGGGCGCCTCCGAATTGAAGGCCCAGGCGGTCGGCGAGGCTCAGATGGCGAACGACTCGGTTGGCCAGGCGAAACTGAAGGAAGCCGCTGTCGGCGAAGCGCAGATGCAGGCGAACTCGATCAGCAAGGCCAAGCTGCAGGCCGGCGCGGTCGGTGAGTCCCAGATCGAGAACGCCGCGATCGGCCAGGCGAAGCTCAAGGCTCAGTCGGTCGGCGAAGCGCAGATGCAGGCGAACTCGATCAGCAAGGCCAAGCTGAAGGACGCCGCAGTCGGCGAGGCGCAGATGGAGAACGACTCGGTCAGCCAGGCGAAGCTCAAGGCCGCGTCGGTCGGCGAAACGCAGCTGCAGGCGAACTCGGTCGGCCTCGCACAGCTCAAGGCGGCCGCGGTCGGCGCCGCGGCGATCGCCAACGGGGCCGTCGGAGGCGCCGCCATCCAGGACGGCTCGATCCAGCCCGCCGACCTATCGGCGGCTGCGACCCCGACGCTCTACACCGACAACGACGAGCCCGGCGTGACGATCACCGGCGATACCGCGATCGCCGCGCTCAACCTCCCAGCCGGCAACTACCTGGTGAGCGCCGGCGTCGAAGCGGTTCACACCGGCACGACCGCCTACACGCGCCTCGAGTGCTACCTGCAGCAGACGGCGCCGGCGGCGACGCTGGACTTCGCCAAGCTGCGGCTCGCGCCGAACCTGAGCGCGAGCGACTCGCTGATCTTCGCGAAGCCGTTCCTGCAGGGCCCGACGGTGCTCCCGTCGGCGACCTCCGTCGTGTTCCGGTGCACGACGACGGGCGCGGCGAGCACGATCGATCTCACCCACGTGAGGATGTCGGCGCTGAAGATGCCGAGCATCGTCCAGCAGTAGGGCCCGTGAGGGCCTGCCCGCGCAGGCCCGGGCTAACGGAAGAGCAGGCGGGCCGTCAGAGACTTCGGCGACT
Organism: Solirubrobacterales bacterium; assembly: GCA_046330285.1. Lineage (GTDB taxonomy): Bacteria > Actinomycetota > Thermoleophilia > Solirubrobacterales > 70-9 > RHKX01. Next base: position 42,165 of record JAXLSX010000003.1, read on the forward strand.
TCGACTGCGCGATCTTGCCCCAGATCGCCACGTCGCACTTCGGTCCGTGCTTCGGCGGCATCGGGATGTTGAAGTGGACGGGAGTCGTCGAGCTGTTCCCGGTCGAGCGCATCACATCGGGCGAGGAGTAGTCGCGGGAGCAGGTGTTGGTGTAGGCCCACTCGACCTGCTGGTGGCCGTTGCCGGACGTGATCACCCCGTCGAGCTCACGAGCGTGATGGACGGTGCCGAGCGCGACGACGTTGGGCTTCTCGCGCCGCGAGCCGTCCTTGTCGAGGAGCTTCATGCCGCCCTTGCCGTCGGCCTCGCGGACGGTGCTGAATCCGGCGATCCTCGAGAACTTGTCGGGAAAGGGGTAGCCGTCGGAGCTCGTGTAGGGAGCTGAACCGGACTGCCCGCCCGGCTTGCCGCCGCCCTTGTCACGGGCGGTGACGAGGCCCGCGGGCACGCGCCCCCCGCCCTCACGTTCACGCTCGCATGAGTTCAGCTTCTCGCTCTTGCGGCCCCAGTTGCAGGTGTCGAAGCCGCCGTCGCCCCAGAAGCCGTCGCGGCCCTCGCCGCCGGTGAGCTCGTCGTCGCCGTCGTCGCCGTGCATGTCGTCGCGGTTGTTCTCGCCGAGCAGCTTGTCGCTGCCGACGCCGCCGAAGAGATCGTCGTTGGAGCCGCCGCCGCGAAGCTCGTCGTCGCCGCCGCGGGCGTAGAGCTTGTCGTCGCCGATGTTCCCCTGCATGTGATCGGCGAAGTCCGATCCGTACATGCGGTCGTCGTCGTAGCCGCCGTTCATATAGACGGCGCTCTGGGTCTCCCCGGGTGCGAGGCGCACGAAGAGCTTGTCGTTGAGGGTGCCGCCGAAGATCTGGTCGCCGGCGCCTCCGACCACGACGTCCTTGCCGTAGTCGCCGTCGGCGAAGTCGAGTCCGTCGCCCCAGGTGCTGACGCGATCGTTCTCGGCGCCGCCGAGGACGTAGTCGTCGCCGGGGCCGCCGTCGACCTCGTCGCGAGCCTCCTCGCCGTAGACGGCGTCGTTGCCCGAGCCGCCGAAGACCTTGTCGTGCCCGGTACCGCCGCAGACGATGTCGTCGCCGCCCATCCCGTAAACGCGGTCGTTGCCGTTGCCGCCCTGGATCAGGTCGTCGTTCGGAGTCCCGTAGACGGTGTCGTTGCCGTCGCTGGCGCTGAACTTGACCCCCTTGCCGTGCAGGTGGATCGTCTGGCCCTTCTTCTCGCTCTCGCGATCGAACTTGCGGCAGATCAGCATGTCGGCAGCCTGCGAGGGCTGCGGGATCAGCAACGTCGCGAGCATCGCGAACGCGACGATCGAGAGGGCGATGCCGACGACTCCGGGCCGCGGCGGACGGGTGTGGTTTCGGAAAGTGGTCACTGCGTGCCAGATCGACAGGACGGGTCGCCGGCTTGAATTCCGTTGGACGAATGCCGCAGGTTGCCGGGGGGAGCGGCGGAACGTACGGGTCCCGACCGGAGCCAGGCGTGCGTTGCGCACAGTTGTTGCGCTAGGCTGACTCCCTGTGATTAGGCCCACCTAATTAGGCGGGCCTAAGCGATACCTCGAACCCCCGGAGAACCGTTTGCTCCCCACATTCGTGATCGGCCTGCGCGAGGGCGTCGAAGCGGCGCTCATCGTCGGCATCATCGCCGCCTTCATCAAGAAGGAGGGCGACGGCTCACAGCTCCGTCACGTCTGGGCCGGGGTCGGCATCGCCGCCGCGATCTGCATCGGGATCGGGGTCGGGCTCGACCTCCTCAACCAAGAGCTCCCGCAGCGCCAGCAGGAGATGCTCGAGACGATCATCGGCCTCGCGGCGGTGGGAATCGTCACCTTCATGATCTTCTGGATGCGCAGGCATGCGCGGATGATCAAGTCCGAGCTCCACGCCAGCGCAACGGCAGCTCTCAACTCGGGCTCTGCGTGGGCGCTGATCGGGATGGCCTTCTTCGCTGTTCTCCGGGAGGGCGTCGAGACCGCCGTCTTCCTGCTCGCCCTCTTCCAGGGCGCCTCCGACCCGACCAGCGCCGGCATCGGCGCCGCGCTCGGGATCGGCGTCGCGGTCGTGATCGGTTTCGGGATCTACCGCGGCGGCGTCCGCCTCAACCTCGCCCGCTTCTTCAAGCTCACCTCGATCGTCCTCGTGTTCGTGGCGGCCGGCCTCCTCGCCAGCGCCGCCCACACCGCCTGGGAGGCCGGCTGGATCACGAGCTTCCAGTCCCAGGCCGTCGACCTCTCCTGGCTGGTCGTGCCCGGCACCTGGACTTCATCGCTGCTGACCGGGATGCTCGGCCTGCAGTCGGTGATGACCCAGGCCGAGGTCTTCGCCTATCTCGCTTACCTGATCCCGATGCTCGCCTACGTGCTCTGGCCCCAGACCTGGCGCCTCGGCGCGGCCCGCGACCGAGCCATGTCCCGCGGTGCGGGTGCGGCCAACGCGCCCGGCGCCGCCGACGCCTGATCCACCTTCTCACCACCGGAGGAACCGAATGACCAACCGCCCCGTCCGCCTGCTCGTTCTTCTCGCCGCGCTCGGCGCCGCATCGTTCGTCCTGACGGCCTGCGGCTCGTCCTCCGACTCGACCGACTCGAGCACGGCCGCCCAGCAGATCGAAGTGAAGATCACCGACGACGGTTGTGATCCGACCGACCTCGAGGCAACCGCGGGATCGGTGACCTTCATGGTCAGCAACGACGACAGCTCGGTCAACAACGAGTTCGAGGTCCTCGACGGCGAGTCGATCGTCGGCGAGGAGGAGAACGTAACCGAGGGCCTCAGCGCCGAGGTCACGGTCGACCTCGATGCCGGCACCTACGACATCGTCTGCGGCAACCCGGGCGACCGCGAGCCGACCGGGCAACTCACCGTCAGCGGCTAGCGCCGCACACGAAGACGCGGCCGCCGCATCAGCGGCGACCGCGCCTCCGTCGTCTCACGCCGCTCAGACGCAGTGGATCGCGACGTAGTTCTTCGCGCCGACCGCCGTGAAGTAGCCGGTGAAGTGGTCGAGGCTGACCCCGACCCCGCCGTTCGCGCCGGGGGCGATGATGCCGCCGCGGCTCGGCAGGCGCTTCCAGTTCCCGGGCGTCCCGTAGAGCAGCGCCAGGGAGGAATCGGTGTGATTGGCGATCGTCACGTTGCAGCCGACCGGGTTGAGCGAGCTCATCCGGAAGGAGCTCGGCGAGAACACGGGCTTCCCGCCGGCGCCGGTCGTCACGGTCGAGACGGGCGCCTCGGTGATCCCGACGAGGGTCTGCGAGATCGCACTCGCCGTCGTCGAGGGGTCGAAAGCCGAATCGCCGTTGTAGGTGGCGGTGATCGAGTAGGTGCCCGGCGACGATGACGGATAGATGTCCGCCAGCGACAGCGTCGCCTTGCCGAGGGCGTTCAGGTCGGCGGTCCAGAACCAGCTGCCGTCGATGTTGAAGTCGACGGTGCCGGTGGGAATGCCCTTGGCCGGTGCGACGGCCTTGACGGTCGCGGTGATCTTGCCGCTGTCGCCGTAGTTGGCGACGGGTTTGCTCGACTTGAGCGTGATCGTCGTCTGGCCGGGCCCGGCAACGGTGCCGGCGGCCGAGGCGACGGGGACGGCGAGAACCGCCGTCGCGACGAGCGCGGCGAGACCGGCGAGCGTCAGCCGGAAGAGCTTGAGGTGAGACATCTCGGAGTTCCTTCCATCGGGAGAGACGAGGGACTTCTGCTGCAAACCGGTTCCGGTAACAGCATGCGTCCGAGTATGCGCCGCGCCGGGTAACGCCCGGTCCCGCCGATGGCAAAGGTTCGGTAAAGCCGTCAGAGGCCGGACGACGGCTCAGTAGATGCCGTCGATACCGACGACGCGGTCGTCGCGGACGATCACGTTGACGCGATCGAGGCTGAAGTCCTCGGTGATCACCTGATCGACGCCGTCGACCCTGACGACGCGGAGCATGCATCCGCGCTGCTTCGCGTACGCCTTGGCGTCGGGCACGGTCATGCCGCGGATCTCGCGGGCCCGGACCGGGACGCCGAACTTCCCGGGGCACCGGAGCGGCTGCCGTCGCGAGCTCTCCAGCGAGACGACGTGACTGATGTCTCCCCCATCCTCCAGGCTCGTGTAGACGATCATCGCGTTCGCGCGGTGGAGCTGTTTCGGCAGCGTGGCGCGCCAGGCGTCTCCGGACTGCGCGAGCTCGACGTCGCCGACCCCCTTGACCCCGCCTTCGTCGCCGAACCGGAGCAGCGAGCCGCTCGCCGCCCTGACATCGTCGCTGAGCTTCGGCTGGTCGCGGAACTCGAAGGTCATCCCGGTGCGCGGCGCTACCGACAGGCGGTGCCGCCGTCCGGGGCGACTGAGGATCTTGTCGGCGCAGAGACCGGCGTTGCCCTTCTCCGCGGTGACGCAGTAGGAGCCGACCACCGAGGGAACGGTCACGCCATCGGCCGTCACTCGCGCCGGCAGCGGACCGGGGAATGCGTTCGCGGTCGCAACGGAAACGAGCGCGACTACCGCAGCGGCGATCGCGATCGCCGGCGTTGCGGTTGTCCATCTCCTCGTCACGGTCGGCATGTTCCCAACTACTACGACGCCGGCTTCAGTTCGTCACGGAAGCGGAGCGACCGGCGCACTCATCGGAAGCCGCGGCGCAGCAGCGCGAACGCCTCCTCGACGAGCTCTGCCGGGTTTTCGGTCCCGCCTCCCGCATGCCAGACGTGCTGGGCCGACCGCGTTGCCGCCCAGGCGGCCCGGGCGGTCTCGCGCGCCTCGAGGTCGGTGTCTGGGTTGCCGCCCGCACCCACGATGGCTGCCGCGATGACGTCTTCGAAATCGCCGTCGAGGCCACGCACCCGCACCCGGGCGGCGGGGATCGACGCGACGAGGCGGGTGCGCGCGAGGTAGGACTCAGGCCCTTCCATCATTCGCTCGATCTCGGCGAGGGTCGCGGCCTTGACGGCACCGACGACGCTCTGCCGGGACGGTCGCGCTGCGATGGTCGCGCGCAGCAGTTCGACGCGGTCCTCGTGGTCGGCGAAGAGGACGTCGACCTTGGTCGGGAAGTAACGGAAGTAGGTCCTGGGTGCGATCCCCGCCCGTTCCGCGATCACCTCGACGGTGGTCGCTTCGAACCCGTCCCGCTCGAAGAGCTCGAGGGCCGCGGCCAGGGCGCGGCGGCGCGTGTCGGCCTTCTTCCGGTCTCGGAGCGATCGGCTCGGCGTCAGCTCGGTCATCGACCTTGATCTTGGCAGAGGATGTATATTGGCGGTCACTGCCATTTGACAGTGCATGCCACAACTCAAGGGGGAATAGATGACTCGTCAGAACCTTCACCGCATCAGCGTCCTCACCGTCGCCTGGGGCTCCATCTTCGCCGCCGTCCATGCCTACTGGGCTCTCGGCGGCGATGCCGCTCTGAACGAGACGGCGGACAGCGTCGCGGCCTCGCTCTACATCGGATTCGTCGCCCTGCTGGGAGTTGCAGGAGCCGCGGTCGCCCGCGGGCTCGATCGGCCGTGGGGCGAGCGCTTCGGCATTGCCCGGCTGCGCCTCACGGCCCGCACGGGTGGAGCGATGCTCGCCACCGGGGTGGTGATCGGGACCGTTCGCTGGATCGTGGACGGCTCGCTCGGCGATCACGCAGCCGCGGGGATCGCAATCACCTCCTACTTCCTGCTGGGCGCGATCCTGTTCCTGGCGCTCGGCTTCGGCCGCGCCTCGCACGCGACGCCGTGAATATCCGCCTCTGGGGCGTCGGCGCCCCCGAGGCCGCGGATGGTGTCGAATGGGCGGGTGAGCCGACAGGCCCCCACCCCACCGGATCCGGCGGTCGCGCCGCCGGAGATCGACTCCGATCCGACCCTGCGGGTCGTCGAGGAGGGTCTCCCCGCCGCCGCCCCCGATCATTCCTGGTGGCGCCGTCACTCGAAGGGCGTCAGCGCCGCCTTCGCGATCCTCGTGTTCGCGGCCCTCGTCGTCGGCCTCTACAGCAAGCGCGACGCCTTCATCGACTCGATCGGCGCCGCGTCGGTGGGGGTCCTCATCGGCGCGACGCTGATGCAGGTGATCTGGCTGATCGCCCGCAGCGAGGCCTGGTACGTCTGCGTCGACGCCGCCGGCGGGGACTGCGGCCGGCGGCCGCTCTATCGCGCGGCGGCCGTCGGGTACCTGGGGAACCTGCTGAATCCGAGCTTCGGCCTCGCCGTGCGGATCGCCGAGCTCCGCCGGACCGTCCCGGACACGTCGCCGACCGCGGGTGTCCTCGTCGCCGCGGAGATGCCGATCGTCGTCGTCGAGATCGCGCTCGCCGGCCTCTGCTCCTTCACGCTCGTCGGGCCGCTGGGGATCCCGTGGTGGGTGCCGCTGATCGCCCTCGTCGTCGGCGTCGGCGTCGTCGCGGGGCTCAGTCGGGTCGCCAACCGCAAGCGCCACGGACTCTGGCGCGGTATCGCGGTGCTGCGCGGCCTCCGCCACCGGAACACGATCATCGCGCTCACGGTCCTCGCCGTCTCCGCGCAGGTTTTCCGCAACTGGCTGGTCCTCCGCGGGATCGGCGTCGACGTCTCGGTCTGGGACTCGATGGCGCTGCTGATCGCCGCCGCCGCGCTCGGGCTCTTACCTGTCGGCCCCAGCCTCGGCGTGGTCACGACCGTGCTGATCCTCGGCTCGAAGGGCGTCGCGCAGACCGCGGCCGCGGGCGCGCTGTTGACGGCGACCGGCGCCGTAGGCGCCCTGCTGTTCGCGTCCTGGGCGCTGCTCGACCGCCTTCGGACCCGCCGTCAGTCGTCGCGGCGGGCGGTCGACTCGCGATTGCGCTCGTAGCGGCTGTCGAGGGGGAACGGCGGCAGCCAGGACTCGCGCCGGATCGTCCAGTTCTCATAGGTGGGCGTGAAGCGGTCGGGCTCGTCGAGGGCACCGAGATGGACCTCGATCTCGTCCCCGCTGATCGCGAAGACCGAGGAGCCGCAGCGCGGGCAGAAGTGTCGCTCTCCGTACTGGCCCGTCTCCCCCTCGACGCTGACCGCATCCTCGGAAAAGATCGCGGCGGCGAAGAAGGGCGCGCCGTGATGCTTGCGGCAGTCGAGGCAGTGGCAGATCCCGACCCGGTACGGGCTTCCAGATGCGACGAAACGGACCTCGCCGCAGAGACAACCGCCGGTCACCTGCTCCATGTCCCTCCTCCTCGGATTCGCCCGGGCTCGACAGCGGAGGGGGAGGGATTCGAACCCTCGATACGCCTAATCGACGTATAACGGTTTTCGAGACCGCCGCATTCAACCGCTCTGCCACCCCTCCGAGGGCGCCGTAGCGCGAGCGGAAGGGTAGCGTGGAAGTGTCCGCTCGATCGTAAGAGGAGGAGTCATGGACCGGAACGAGCTGCGACTGTCCCCAGCCCTCGTCGTCGCGATCGTCGCGCTCGTCCTCGCCGTTGCGGGCACCGCTGTCGCGGGACCGGCCGTGCTCGAGCGGGCGCTGACGAAGGCGAAGGTCAAGGCGATCGCCACCAAGGTCACGAACAGGGCCGTCCCGGCGTATGCGCACATCGACCCGGCGGGCATCGTCGACGCCGCGAACTCGAAGGGGATCTCCCAGGCGAACGTCGTCGCGGGCTCGGTTCCCGGCTATTACTGCTTTCGGGATCTCTCGTTCCAGCCACGCGGGGGATCGGCGATCGTCGACTGGAACGCCAGCCCGGACCTGCTGGCGACGATCGGCCTCGGCGGCAACGGCAGCTGCCCATCCGGGACCGAGTTCTTCGTCGACATGCGTGAGCTCGACGGCTCCGGCTCGACGGCCGGCGGATTCTTCGTGACGATCAACCGCTGACGGCCGGCGGTCAGCGCCGGGCGCCGCGCAGCACCGTCAGCCCGACGATCCTCGAGACGAGCATCGCGACGAAGGCGAGACCGACGATCTGCTCGATCATCACGACGCTGCGCCCGAAGGACTTGACCGGGATGACGTCGCCGAGCCCGGTGCTCGAGAGCGTCGTGAAGCTCATGAACAGGAGCTCCATCCAGCTCCGCTCTCCGGTCGGGTCGACGGCCGCGGTGAAGGTCTCGGGCTCGATCGCCTGACAGACGACGTAGACGTAGGCGAAGGCCCAGGCGACGAGGGTGAACGTCGCGCCGACCGCGAAGAGCTCGTCGCGGGTCACCTCGTGGTCGGCGAGCATGTAGGCGATCAGGGCACCGGCGGCGTAGAAGTAGAGCACCGCCTCGAGCGCAGAGGAATACGGGAGCAGGGCGTCGCTGCCGGTCACGACCTGAATCAGCAGCAGGACGGTGGCCGGCAGCGCGAGAGTGATCGCGACCCAGGTGACGCCGGGCGAGTCGCGGACGGCGAGGACGACCAGCCCGAGGATCGCGATGCCGAAGAGGCTGAAGGCAGCGCGGCCGACGCTGCCGGTCATGAACGGATAGAGCAGGACGCCGAGGATCTGCCCGGCGAACAGGAACGCCGAAGGTTCCCGCTTGGCGATGGCCAGCACGCCGGGAATGTACGAGCAGCTCCGGTCGGGCCCGCACCGCCCCGGCTCGACGCGTCGGGCCGACCGGGTCCGGCATAATTCCCGCCGCACGCTCGAGATCCGCTGCGCGCCGTCCCGACGACAGTTCGGGGAGAGGCTCCGGTCACGTGCGCCGGGTGTTTCGCAGGATCTTCAATCAATCTAGGAGCCCGCGCGCTCCGCGACCGATGGGAGATTCTCCATGGGCACCACCGAAGCACCCGCCACCCTCGACTACAAGGTCGCCGACCTCGCACTCGCCGAGCTCGGCCGCAAGGAGATCCAGCTCGCCGAGCACGAGATGCCCGGCCTGATGCAGATCCGCGAGGACTACGCCCCCTCTCAGCCGCTGGCCGGCGCCCGGATCACCGGGTCGCTCCACATGACCGTGCAGACGGCGGTCCTGATCGAGACGCTGACCGCTCTCGGCGCCGACGTCCGCTGGGCCAGCTGCAACATCTTCTCGACCCAGGACCCGGCAGCGGCGGCGATCGTCGTCGGTCCCGACGGCACCATCGACGACCCCAAGGGCGTCCCGGTCTACGCCTGGAAGGGCGAGACGCTCGAGGAGTACTGGTGGTGCACCGAGAAGGCGCTCACCTGGCCCGACGGCGAGCCGAACATGATCCTCGACGACGGCGGCGACGCGACGCTGCTGATCCACAAGGGCGCCGAGTTCGAGGCGGACGGGCGTGTTCCCGATCCCGCGACCGCCGACAGCGAGGAGTTCCGCGTCGTCCTCGAGCTGCTGACCCGCTCGGTCGCCGACGACCCGCAGAAGTTCACCCGCATGGGCGCCGCCATCCGCGGCGTCACCGAGGAGACGACGACCGGCGTCATGCGGCTCTACGAGATGCAGCAGGCGGGGACGCTCCTGTTCCCGGCGATCAACGTCAACGACTCGGTGACGAAGTCGAAGTTCGACAACATCTACGGCTGCCGGCACTCGCTGATCGACGGCATCAACCGCGCGACCGACGTGATGATCGGCGGCAAGGTCGCCGTCGTCCTCGGATTCGGCGACGTCGGCAAGGGCTGCGCCGAGTCGCTTCGCGGCCAGGGCGCCCGGGTCAAAGTCACCGAGATCGACCCGATCTGTGCGCTCCAGGCGGCGATGCAGGGCTACGAGGTCGTCCGCCTCGAGGACGTGCTCGACAGTGCCGACATCTTCATCACCGCTACCGGCAACCGGGACGTGATCTCGGCCGAGCAGATGTCACGGATGAAGCACCAGGCGATCGTCGGCAACATCGGCCACTTCGACAACGAGATCGACATGGCCGGCCTCGAGCGCTTCGACGGGATCGAGCGGATCACCGTCAAGCCGCAGGTCGACGAGTGGCGGTTCTCCGACGGCCACTCGATCATCGTGCTCTCCGAGGGGCGCCTGCTGAACCTCGGCAACGCCACCGGTCACCCGAGCTTCGTGATGTCGAACTCGTTCAGCAACCAGGTGATCGCGCAGATCGAGCTCTTCACCGAGGGCGAGAACTACGAGAAGGGCGTCACCGTCCTGCCGAAGAAGCTCGACGAGCTCGTCGCCCGCCTCCACCTCGATGCACTCGGCATCAGGTTGACCGAGCTGACCGAGCGCCAGGCCGACTACCTCGGGATCCCGGTCGAGGGCCCGTACAAGTCGGATCACTACCGCTACTAGGGATCAGCCCCGACCGGGCGCAGTGCATGGCTTAGGGGCCGAATAGTGCCCGCGGGCCATTCACTGCGACCGGCGGCTAGGGGCCGGGCCTGCCGTAACGCTCATAGAGGTCCGGCAGAAGCTCGGCGAGGTTGGCGTACTCCTCGATGCAGTGGTTGGCGACGGCTCGGGGCAGGTCGGCCGGCAGCAGGCGCCTGCGGGCGAAGGGCGTGTTGAGGAGCGGCTCGACGGCGCCGGCCAAAGGCGCCGGCAGATAGGGGCGCATCAGGGCGCCGAACCAGAACCGGCTGCGGAGGACGACGCCGTCGTCCTCGACGAGGAAGACGTGGACCATCAGCGAGTGCCGGGAGCGACGGCGATCGTCGCCGACGTGGCCGCCGACGATGGTCGCGACGCGGGGGTCGTCGAGGGCGTCGGTCGAGAACCCGATCTCGGTCGGGCGCAGGAACGAGATTCGGGCATGAGCGACGCCGACGCCGACGTCCTCGACCGGGTGGTGGGTCGCGCCCCAATGTGGCTTCGGGAGCTTCGGCGGCTTCGGCCCAGGGCGGGCCGGATCGAGCGAGTTCGAGACGTGGGCGAGCGGGTGCCAGACGCGGTAGCGGATCGGCTCGCGCGGGTGCCAGTCGAACCACCAGTCGACCATCTCCCCCGTCACCCCCGGCATCGCCGTCCGCGCGGCGACGTAGCCGATGCCGTCAGGCAGCGTGCACCAGCCCGTCTCGGCCGGAAGTGGCGCCGGATCGCAGAGGCGATCGAGGTCGTCGCGGCCGAGCGCCAGCGACGGATCGATCGGCCCCGCCGCGACGGCCGCCGCCGCCTCGGGGTCCAGCTCGGCGACCGGGCGGTCGAGCAGGCTCTCGAGGTGGGCGTCGCTCATCGCGTCAGGGGCGACCGAGCCAGGGGTGGAAGCGCCCCTGGGGGTCCCACTTCGCCCGGACCTCGTCGAGCCGGGCGAGGTTCGCGTCGGTGACGAAGCGGGCGGGCCGGTTGATCAGGTTCTCGTCGGCGAGCTGGATGCCGGAGGCGGAGCCCTCCATCCCTCGCATGCTGTCCGTCGCCCAGGTCCCGAAGCGCTCGTCGTCGGCGGCGTCGGCCCAGACGCCGTAGCAGGCGATGTAGGTCTCGTCCTCGACCGAGTAGGCCATCTCGGGACGCTCGGGGCTGTCGCCCCAGTTCATCCAGAGCATGTGCGACGGCGCGGTCGGGAGCGTCTCGGCGATCCGCTCGAGGCCGGGGATGAGCTCGTCGACCGGCGCGTGCGTCCAGATGTTGTCGACGCAGTAACGGTGGTCGTCGGGATAGCTGGAGTGAACGCCGGCGTAGAGGTCGGCGAGGCCGACGTCAACGCGGGGGACGGCCAGCTTCGCGCGGCCGCGGCTCGGGCAGGTCTCGAGCAGCGCCAGCGCCCTGGTCGCGTCTGCCTCGCTCGCCGACAGGACCGGGCCGGTGACGGCGACCTCCGTCTCGCCCTCGGCGTCGCGATGGATGAAGACCATCAGCTCCATGTCGCGCGGGACCTCAGGGCCGATCTCGGCGGCCCAGCGGAAGACGGTCTCGAGCTCGTCGAGCGGGTAGGTGAAGACGCCGTTGGCGATCACCTTCGGCGCCTCGTAGATCCGCAGGTGGAAGCGCGTGACCGCGCCGAAGAAGCCGGGCCCCGATCCGCGGGCGGCCCAGAACAGATCGTCGTTCTCGGTCGCGCTGGCGCGGATCAGCTCGCCGTCGGCGGTGACGACGTCGATCGCCTCGACGCTCATACAGGCGGGGCCGTGGACCCGGCCGTTCCAGCCGAAGCCGCCCTGGAGCAGGTAGCCGCCGAGGCAGACGCCCGGGCAGTGGCCGGCGGGGAAGAAGCGGTCCTGCTCGAGCAGCGCCGCAAGGGTCTCGTTGCCGGCGCACCCCGGCTGCGCGGTCGCCGTCATGCCGGCGGCGTCGATCGTCGTCTCCCGCAGCCGCGAGACGTCGAGCAGCATCCCGCCGTCGCGGACGTGGTTTCCGGCCCAGCTGTGACCGCCGGCCCGGACGCCGATCGTCATCCCTTCGGCGTTGGCGAGGCGGACGGCGGCGACGACATCGCGCTCGCTCGCCGCCTGGACGATCAGGTCCGGGTAACGCTCGGGCGTGCGGGCATTCCAGACCGCTGCCGAGCGCGCCGGCTCGTAGCCGTCCTCCCCGCGCCGGAAGGTCGCGCCGTCGAACTCGAATCTCGTTGCCGTCATCGCTGTTCCACCATACAGTATTGTTGTTCCATTATGCGGGACGCTCTCTCCGAACCCCGGACCGGCGGCGGAGTCCAGGCGATCGCCAGGGCCGGACTGGTCCTGCGGGCGCTCGAGACGGCGCCGGAGGGAATCGGCCTCGCCGACCTCGCCGTCGCGGTCGAGCTGCCGAAGTCCACGGTCCACCGCCTGCTGGCGGCGCTCGCCGCCGAGGACCTCGTCGAGCTCGGGCCCGAGGGGACGGCGCGGCTCGGCAGTGGGCTCGTCAGGCTCGGTGCCGCGACCCGGCGCGGCCTCCGCTTCCGCCTCGCCCCGGTGATGCTCCGCCTCCGACGCGAACTCGACGAGACCGTGGACCTCGCGATCCTCGAGGGCGACTCGGTCACGTTCGTCGAGCAGTTCCCGGCCCCGCACCGGCTCCGCGCCGTCTCGGGGGTCGGCACCTCGTTCCCGGCCCACTGCACGGCCAACGGGAAGGCACTGCTGGCGGCGCTTCCGGACGAGGAGGTCGAGATGCTGCTCCCGGCCCGGCTCGAGCGGTTCACGGACCGAACGATCACCTCCCGCTCGGAGCTGCTCGCCGAGCTCGCCGAGATCCGTGTCCGCGGCGTCGCCTTCGACAGCGAGGAGCACACCGAAGGCATCAGCGCGATCGGTGCCGTCGTCTCCGATCCGGCTGGACCGGCCGGCGCCATTTCGGTGCCGATCCCGACCCAGCGTTTCGCCGATCGCCGCGACGACTACGCCGAGCTGGTCCGCGCCGGAGCAGCCGAAGGGACCCGGTTGCTCGGCGCCGAAGCGCGATAATCGTGTCGTGTCCGACATCGACCGACCGCTCGCTCTCCGCGCCGGGCTGATCCAGCTCGCCGGCGTCGTCGTCATCTCGGTCGTCCTCGCGCTGGCCCTCCCCCACTCGTTCTTCGAGGACTGGGGCTGGTTCAGCGGCCCGGCGGCCTGGATCGTCTGCTCGCTGATCACCGCCGCGGCGCTGCGCCTTCCCCTCGGCATGACGATGCTCGGCGCGATCCTCGCCGGGCTGCCGAGCCTGCTCGCGGTGCTCGTCGGCCTGCACTGGCTCGGAGCGCTACTCGCGATCTTCCTCTTCGCTCTCTGGTGCGGCCGCCTGGAGCCGCGCCGGGACGTTCCGGCCCCCGCCTGAGCACCGATCGGCGGCCCACTCCCCGGTATCTTCCCGGGCCTCACCCGGAGGGGTGACCGAGTGGCTTAAGGTGCACGATTGGAAATCGTGTGGGCGGCGAAAGCTGCCTCGTGGGTTCGAATCCCACCCTCTCCGTTGACGACATCCGTATCGGCGATTGAGCCGGCCGCATAGGGGTAGGCTCGGACCATCGTCCATCATCCGTAGAAGCTGGGAGGCTCCTTTGGACCGTCGGTTCCGCCGCTACGTCGTCCCGTTCACCCTCGTCGTACTGCTCGCCGTCACCGGCGTCGCGGCAGCCGGCATCTCCGGCAACTCCGCCCCCTCGGCGGACACGGACCGCCCCCACTCCGGCATTCCCGCAGGCTTCGAGCCGGCGGCGCTGCGCGCCGAGCAGGGCCTCGGGCGCTACATCGTCGTTGTCGACGGTCCCTCGGTTGCGACCGCGGCCGGAACCTCGGCCGGCTCGCAGGCGCGGGTCGCGGCCGACGCGCGAGCGAGCCAGAAGCCCGTCATCTCCGCTGCGAAGGCAGCCGGCGGCGACGTCGTCTTCCGTTACGACACGCTGCTGAACGGCTTCTCCGCCGCGATGTCGCCGAAGGCGGCCGCCGCACTCGCGAGCCGCTCCGACGTCGCCGTCGTCGAGCCCGTCTCGATCGTCCGCAAGCTGAACGAGACGAGCGTCCCCTTCATCGGCGCGACGAAGACCTGGAAGAAGCTCGGCGTCAAGGGCCAGGGCGTCACCGTCGCCGACGTCGACACCGGCATCGACTACACCCACAAGAACTTCGGCGGTCCCGGCACCGTGGCCGCATATGAGGCGAACGACCCGAACGTGATCGAGCCCGGGACCTTCCCGACGAAGAAGGTGATCGGCGGCTGGGACCTGGTCGGCTCCAACTACGACGTCCTCGACGAGGACACCACCAACGACACCCCGCGACCGGATCCCGACCCGCTCGACGGCGTCGACGACGACCACGGATCCCACACCTCCGGGACCTGCTGCGGCGACGGGGTCAAGGGCCAGATCGGGCCCGGAGTCGCCCCGAAGTCGAAGCTGCTCGCGATCAAGGTCTGGGACGAGGGCAACTCGACAGACGACGTCCTGGTCGCCGGCTTCGAGCGCGCGATGGACCCGAACAACGACGGCAAGATCAAGGACGCCGCCGACGTGATCACCTTCTCCGGCGGAGTCGATTACGGCACCGAGAACTCGGCCGAGGCGATCGCCGCCCAGCGTGTGGTCGACCTCGGGACCGTGTTCGTCGCGGCGGCCGGCAACTCGGGCAACCAGCCGGTCGGCGGATCCGCCTACATCGCGGGCACGCCCGCGAACGCTCCCGGCGTCATCTCGGTTGCCGCGTCGATCGACCAGTTCACCGCTCAGACGATCTCGATCAACAGCCCGTCGATCGAGCTCCCCGACCAGGGGATCATGGTCGTCCAGGACTTCGGCGGCGGCTTCCCCGACGGCGGCATCACCGGCGACCTCTACGACGGCCGCCAGATCGACCCGCCGGCCGACCCGGGCAACGAGACCCCGGCCGACGCCCAGTTCTGCTCCTCCCTCCCGGCCGGTTCGCTGGCCGGCAAGATCGTGCTCGTCTTCAAGGGCGCGACCGGCGAGGGCGACTGCGCCGGTTCGAAGAAGGCCTTCAACGCCCAGCAGGCGGGCGCGCAGGCGGTCGTGCTGATCTCGCTGTTCGGCGGCGCGCCGAGCGGCCTCAGCACAGACGGCGAGCCGATCACGATCCCGGTCGTGATGATCAGCGGCAACGACGGCTACGCGATCCTCGACGAGCTCAGCCCCAACAACGCCTACAACTCGGGCACGGTCAACGCGACCCTGAACTCGGACACGACCGTCATCGACTCCTACACGGACGCGATGACCGACTTCACCTCCGAGGGTCCCGCGCGTCTGACGAACGACCTGAAGCCGGACATCTCGGCGCCGGGCTACGACATCCAGTCGACCGATGCGGGAACGGGCAACAAGGGCGTCAAGTTCTCCGGCACGTCGATGGCGACGCCGCACGTCGCCGGCGTCGCGGCGCTGCTGGTCCAGCTCCACCCGAAGTGGAGCCCCGATCAGATCAAGGCCGCACTGATGAACCAGGCCGTTCAGGATCTGAAGGACAACCTGCTCGGCTCGCCCGTCTCGGCGACCGTGATGGGCTCCGGCCGCGTCGACGCCTTCGGCTCGGCGACGACTGTGTCGCTGGCCGACCCGGCGAGCCTCTCCTACGGACTCGACATCGCGTCGGGGCCGGTGCAGGAGACGCGCTCCTTCAAGATCGAGAACAAGGGCAAGCTCAAGCACCGCTACAACGTGGCCGCGAAGAAGGCGCGCTATTCCGACTTCGGCACCAGCCCCGCCTCGGTGACGGTCTCGGGAGGCAAGGGCTTCGCGCAGAAGCTCAGCTTCGGCCTCAAGCCGGGTGAGTCGCAGAAGATCCGGGTCCGGCTCGCACTCGAACCGTCGGCGATCGAGGAGGCCGAGCAGGAGTACGGCCTCTACTACTTCCACCCGAACGTCGACGGCAACGTCGCGATCAGCCAGAACGGCGCCAAGAAGCACAAGGTCAGCGAGGCAGCCGACAAGCTCCACGTGCCGTGGCACGTCGCGCCGCTCGCGGCCTCCGACGACTCGCTGTCGGAGGACGAGCTCGACCTCAGCGGTGGGCCCAAGACGATGACCGTCGAGCGCGACGGGGCCGGTACCAGCCAGGCCGACCTCTACCTGCTCGGCGCGACGGATGGGCTCGAGAGCCACGGCGAGGAGGACCTCGTCGCCGTCGGAGCCCGTTCGTTCACCGGCAACGACCTCAGCGACGACCAGGCCGAGGGCGTGCCGACCGGCACCGATGCGTTCGGCGGGATCTCGTGGCTCGACTTCCTGGCCGACCCCGATCCGCCGGCCGAGCCGGTCGAGTTCGGCGTCCAGACGGCCGGGATCCACAACACGACCGAGACGCTCGAGGTCGACGTTCTCGTGGACGCCGGAGCGGACGGCAACTACGCGGGCTCCGACGAGGGCATCGACGCCGACTACCTGCTGGTCAAGCAGGCGGCGCCGGGTGGCGAGGTCTGCGTGTTCGACCTGTCGCAGCCGGATGCGCTCGACGAGTGCGCGGCGACCTACTTCGCCGACTACTCGAACTACAACTCGAACGTGATCGGGCTGCCGGTCAGCGCCGGCGACATCGGCCTGACAAACGCCGACTCGAAGCTGGCCTACCAGGTGACCGCCTGCACGGGTACCTTCTCCGGCGACGTTCCGGGGCAGTTCTGCGACACGGCGGGCACTCCGGACGACGACACCGGCGTCTACGACGCCCAGATCGACGTCGCCGACCCGGCCCTCGACATCGAACCGCTGACGTGCGGCGGGTTCTTCGGCGGCGGCGCCTGCGACGGCGGCGATCCGATCGAGGTCGCCACCGGTTCGGCCGGCCCGGGCGACGATCCGTCGATCCTGGCGCTCTTCCCGAACAACAAGCCGTCCCGCAACCCGGCGATCGTCACCACGACGACCGGCCCCTAGGGCGGGGGCCGGGCCGGCCGGGCGCGAAGCCCGGCCGGCGTCGGGCGCAGGGACGAGGGGCACCGCGGCGAAAGGATCGTCTGCGAGGTGGGCGCCGATCGTCCGCTGCGCCCGACATGACCGAGATCGCGACAACGCCCGCCACCGCCAACCCCCGGCCCGACCGCCGCTTCGCGGGCGGGCTGCCTTGGGAGCCGTCCCCGAGTCCCGGTGCGTTCGCGGGCTCGGCGCCGATCGTCCTTCCCGAGCGGGCCAAGCCGAAGCCGGTGCCGACGGCCGCCGAGCTCGAGGAACTGGGCCGGCGCACCGCGAGCGTCGCCCACGACTTCAACAACCTGCTGTCGGTGATCATGGTCTGCGCCGGCGAGATCGCCGACGGCGCCACCGGCGTCCACGGCGAACGCGCCGAGGAGATCCGTGAAGCGGCGCAGCGCGGTGCCGATCTCTGCCGCGGACTGCTCGGGGAGGAGCGCGCCGTCGGCCGCGACATCCCACCCCGCGCTCCGGGCCCGCTGGCCGTCGAAGAGGCGATCCTCGCCTCGCTGAAGCTGATCGAGCGGGCGCTCGGCCCCGCCATCCGGGTCGACCTCGCATCCGAGGGCGCGCTGCCGCGAGTCGCCCTCGCCGCCGCCGACCTCGAGCGGGTGCTGCTGAACCTCGCCGCCAACTCACGCGACGCGATGCCGGGCGGCGGCGCCGTCGCGATCCGGACCGCGACGGTCCCGGTGCCCCCCGGCGATCCCTGCCTCGGAACCGGCCTCCACGTCCGGATCACGTTCGGGGACAGCGGATCGGGCATGAGCCCGGAGGTGGCACACCGGGCGCTCGAGCCGTACTTCACGACGAAGGACGGCGAAGCGGGCAGTGGCCTCGGGCTCGCCGGCGCCCACGCGATGGTCCGCAATGCCGGCGGGGATCTCCGAATCAACTCGCGTCCGGGTATCGGGACGCTGATCTCGGTCTACCTCCCTGCGCTCGACGCCGCAGGCGAGCCGCTCGCGCTGCGTCCCGGCTCCTGACGCTCAGCGGCGCTCGCGGAAGAAGCCGCGGAGCATCTCCCCCGCCTCGTCCCCCAGCACCCCGGCCGTGACCTCCGGCCGGTGGTTGAGCTGCGGCTCCCCGAGGACGTCGAGGACCGAGCCGGCGGCGCCCGCCTTCGGGTCCGGCGCCGCGTAGACGACCCGCGGGACGCGGGCGAGGACGATCGCCCCCGCGCACATCGCACACGGCTCGAGGGTGACGTAGAGCGTCGTGCCCGGAAGCCGCCAGCCGCCGAGCAGCTCGGCGCCCTCACGGAGGGCGAGGATCTCGGCGTGGGCGGTCGGATCACGGCGCATCTCGCGCTCGTTGACCGCGGTGGCAAGGGGGCTGCCGTCGCGGGCCAGCACGGCGCCGATCGGGACATCGTCATGCTCGGGCGCGGTCGCGGCCGCCGCGAGGGCCAGCCGCATCAACTCCTCGTCGCTCACAAGAGCTTGGTCGCCGCGATCACCATCGAGGCGAGCAGGCAGATCACGAGAATGACCATCGCGATGATCCACGAGGTGGGCATCGGGCAAGCCTAAGGCACTAGGGTGAGCGCCGATGGCCCTGAACCCGATGAAGCCGATCACCGAGGAGATCGCGCCGGGAGTCTGGCGCCACGCCGGCGACATCCGCCACGGCATGAACGTCTACTTCGTGATCGAGGACGACGGGGTGACGATCTTCGACGGCGGCACCGCCGCGATGACCGAGGGCGTCCGTGAGGCGGCAACCCGCTTCGGGCCGATCAAGCGCCTTCTCCTCGGCCATGGGCACGCCGACCACCGTGGCATCGCCGCCGGCCTCGGAGCACCGGTCGTCTGCCACGTCGACGAGCGTGCCGACGTCGAGGGCGACGGCGGCTGGCACTATTTCGACCTCGACCGGATCGCCTACCGCTTTCCGCGCGCCGTCTATCCGACGCTGCTTCGGCACTGGGACGGCGGACCGGCCCCGGTCGCCGACACCGTCGAAGAGGGCGACGAGATCGCGGGCTTCGCCGTCAAGCACTTCCCCGGCCACGCACCCGGGCAGATCGGCCTCTGGCGCGAGAGCGATCGCGTCGCGCTCGTCAGTGACACGACCTACTTCGTCGACTCGATGAAGTTCAAGCCGGTCGACTGGGCGAACGTCCCGAACCGCGTCTTCAACCAGGACCACGACCTGGCGATCGAGAGCCTCCGCAAGCTCGCCGCCCTCGAGCCCGCGCTCGTCGCCGCCGGCCACGCCGAGCCGATGGCGGGCGAGCCCGCTGAGATGCGGATGCTCCTCGAACAAGCCGCCAACCGCGGCTGATTCGCTCGACCTTGCAGAAACCGGCTGTGGGAGCCGGTTACTGCAGGCTCGCGTTCAGGGGAAGCGGATCCGTTCGCAGTTGGCCGCGATCGCGTCCTTGCGATCGGCGATCACCGTGTCGCGGCCGGAGCCGCAGGCGATCACGTCGTGCTTGCCGTCGCGGGAGGAGATCCGGTCGTTGCCGCCGCCCCCGTTGATCCGGTCCTCGCCGGGCCCACCCTTGAGGCGGTCGGACTGCTTGCCGCCGCGAACGCAGTCCTTGCCCGCCCGCCCGTCGATCCGGTCCTTGCCGGCGCGGCCGTCCATCCAGTCGCCCTCGGTGGTGCCGCGGAGACGATCCGCGCGCTTGGTCCCGTGGATCATGTTGCCGCAGCGCTTCCGGTGCGCTCGGGGCGCCTTCGCCTTCACCGTCGCCACCCGGCCGACGTTGCCCTGATCGTCGACCGCGCGGAGCGCGATCCAGCCCTTCGACTTCGCCGGGACCGCGAACTTCTGCTGCGAGCCCGCCGCCTTCGGGTTCGGCGCTCCGGCCAGGGGCTTGGCCGCCGCGAACGAACCCTCGTCGATCGCCTGCTTCGCCGTGGCCATCTCGTAATGGTCGACGGTGCCGCAGAGCAGGTCGTCGCCGGGCGCGCCGAAGGTGATCTTCCCCTTCTTCGCCTTGATCGAGGTCGGCGCTCCGGGAAGCACCGCGTCGCGCGAGTAGTCGCCGGAGTTCGCGTTGTCGTGGTGGAAGCGCGGCGAGGAGGACGGCGAGCAGGCGGGCGCGTCGGTCGCGTAGGCGTGGATGTAGCCGGAGCGGGTGACGCCGACGACGACCTTGCCGGCCCCGTCGTTGGTGTCGACGGTCCCGAAGCTGCCGATCAGCGGCGTCGCCACGGTCCAGTCGGTGGTCAGCTTCGGCCAGCCGCTCGCCGGAGTGCCGGCAGGACCGTAGGCGGCGAGGTCCTGGCTCGAGCTTCCGGTCAGGACCTCCTCCCCGTCGCTGCCGTCGATGTCGGCGATCGCGGGTCCGGTCAGGAGCTGGAGGTCGTCGACGGTCGCCGGGAAGCCGGTGCGGAACTGGCCCGTCGCCGGATCCCAGACGCCGAGCACGTCCTGGCCGCTCTGGTAATCGACGACCTGGAGGTCGAGCGCCTTCATCAGCCCGATCGCCCCCATCGCGAGGGCCGGGGCGTCGGCGCTCGAGCCGGCCGCCGCGCCGAACGCCGGGTTCCCGAGAGCCGGGATCAGCGGGCTGTCGGTGGCGTGCGCGCCTCCGCCGAAATCGGCCGAGAGCGCATTCGCGTTGCCGGACGTGGTCCCGTAACAGGACGTGCCGTCGCCGTTGACGACGTAGGCGGGGCCGGCTGCGGTCGCGGAGCCGACCTTCATGCCGCTGCCGCCGCTGGGGCAGCTGACCGGGCCGATGACGGGCGGGCCGGCGATGCCCTCGCCGACGATCGGCAGCGTCTCGGTCAGGAGCATTCCGCTGGCGAATGGCCAGCCCGGCATCAACGCGTCGGTCGGCAGCGGATCGGAGTCGGTGCCCCCGCCGGCCTTCAGCGCGTAGAGGCGGGAGTTCCCCGGATCGACGAGGCCGGCGCCGATCAGCAGCCCGAGGCCGCCCGGATTGCCGAGGTTGAGGGTCTCGTCGTACTCCTCGTTGGTGCCGACGACCACCTCGGGGACACCGTCGCCGGTGATGTCGCCGACGGCGGGCGTGTCGATGATCGCGCCCTGCATGAACGAGTCGGCGTCGCCGGCGAAGGTGACCGCGTGGGTGTCGGGATCGACCGACGCGACCTTCGCCGGGTCGACGACGAGGACCGGATAGCCGGGAGCGTCGGCCGCGCCGCCCGGCGAGCCGGGGTCGGAGTCGTCCGCCTCCCAGGCGTAGACGTGGCGGTCCATCGACGCCGCGATCACCTCG
The DNA here is from genome assembly GCA_046330285.1 of Solirubrobacterales bacterium. Lineage (GTDB taxonomy): Bacteria > Actinomycetota > Thermoleophilia > Solirubrobacterales > 70-9 > RHKX01. Next base: position 63,472 of record JAXLSX010000003.1, read on the forward strand.
TCGTGACCGTCGCCGTCGAGGTCGGCGATGACCGGCGCGCCGAAGAAGCCGTGCTGAGTCCGGTTCGTCTTGCCGTTGCGGACGTTCTCGAAGGGTTGCAGCGGCTTGCCGGACCAGTCCGGGTTCGACTGCTCGGTGAAGGCGCGACTGCCGTCCAGCCCCCAGCCGTAGATCTTCCCCTCGGCGTCGGCCGCATAGATCTCGGGCACGCCATCGTCGTCGGCGTCGCCGACCGCGACTGCCCCGAGGAACGCGCCGCCGAGGTCGGTGCCGACGCCGTCGGAGTAGGCGGGCGAGCTGCTGTGGGCGGAGACGAAGCCGGGCTCGTCGCCGCGCACCGGCCAACCGGGCAGCTCCTCGCCGTCGCTGCCGAGCACGTGGACGAAGCCGTCGGAGTCGGCGAAGACGAGCTCGTTGCGGTTGTCGCCGTCGATGTCGGCGAACGCCGGCGAGGACGCGCCGTCGGCGGTCGGAGTCGCATCGGGCCCGCCGACGTCGCCACCGGGCCGGATCGCCCGCGGGAACGCGTCGAGCAGGTCAGCGTCGCGATGGAGCCAGGCCGTGCGCTGGTCCTCGCCGGTCCGTGGTGTGCCCGTGGTCGGAGTGACGACGACCTTGAAGGTGAAGGCGTGCGGCGCGAAGAACGGCCGGCCGTTGCCGGTTGCGGCCGACGCGACCGGGATCGGTCCCGAGAAGTCCGTCGCCGCCGGGAAGCGCTGCCGCAGCGCCGAGACGTCGATCGTGCCGAGGACGCCGTCATGGGCGCTCGCCGCCCCGGCGCCGCTGTGGACGGTGGAGCCGTCGCACCAGCCGTTCGAGAGCGCCGCGAAGTCGCCGGGGGGCGTATCGGTCGTCGTCGCGTTGTTCGGGTACTGCCCCGGCGCCACGAGGAGCTGACAGCGATAGGAGTCGCCCCGGGCGAACACGGTTCCGGAGACGTCGATGGAGGGCCGGGCGGGGTCGATCTCGGCGAACCAGCCGGGCGAGGTGATGTCGGCCTCCGGAGGCAGCTCCGCCGGGCTCGGCGCGGCCGGGTCGTCGACGACCGCCTTCACCGCCTTGTTCACGTTCGCCCGGCCGTAGCCGTAGAACTGGTCGAAGCCCTTGCGCGCCGGATAGCTGGTCGTCGATCCGATCGGCGGCGCTCCGAAGACCGGCCGGTTGGCGTTGACCTGGCTGCGGAGGGCGTCGCCCGGTCCGTAGGGGCTCGTGCAGTCGGGCATCGGCGTCGGCGAGCACGAGGGCTCGTTGGCGGAGCCGGCGGGCGAGCCCGCGAAGTCGACGTCGTCGGCCTGCGGGACGCCGCCGACGCTGCCCGAGGCCATCAGCTGTTTGATCTCGTTCGGCGTGATCGGACAGGGGTCGCCGCCGACGAGCCGGCATTTCGACTGATCCGGGTAGGGATCGAGGGCGCCTGCGTCGCGCGCGTTCAGCGCGGCGCTGTAGATCAGTCCGGCGAAGCCCGACGCCAGCCCGACCGCGTTCGACGAGCACGCGGTGCTCGGGATCGCGACGGTGATCTTGGCGCCGAAGTTGGTGCAGCCGTTGAACGCCAGATACGACTTGTTCGGGACGGCGCCGTCACCGTCGGTGACCGAATTGGCGACGATCACGTGCGGCAGGCTCGAGGGCCAGTTGTTGTGCTGGGCCGCCTCGTCGGCCGCCGACGCCATCACTGTGACGCCGTGGCGGTAGGCGTAGTCCACGGCCTCACGGGCGAGGCTCGAGTTGTTGAGCGTGCCGAGCGCCTCCTGGACGATCTGGACGTCGTTGTCGGTCGCGTAGGTCACGGCGGCGCCGAAGCGGTTGACGTCGGCGACGAAGCTGTCGCCGACCCGGAGGTAGACGCCCATGCAGTTCGGGCAGGACCCGACCTCGCCGCCGTTGTTCGCCTCCGCGGTCGAGTCCTTGGCCTCGCCGGTCCCGTGCCCGTACTGGACGTCGTCGAAGGGATCGTTGTCGTCGTCGAGGAAGTCCCAGCCGACGAGGTCGTCGACGTAGCCGTTGCCGTCGTCGTCGACGCCGTCGCTGAAGGCGATCAGCAGGTCCTGCGGCTCGAACATGCCGGCCGGGCCGACGCCCTTCGGGGTATCGGCCTGGACGCTGCCGTCGCACGAGTAGTCGCGCAGGTTGAAGACGCCGTCGCCGTTCAGGTCCCAGTCGCCGGCGTTGTCGTAGGGGCCGGCGCCGCTGCAGTCCTCGCCGGGTTCGTTCGGGGTCGCGAGACCGTCGTTCTCCGGCTTCGGCGCCTCGCCGGTGCTGATCCGGGTCTTCATCCGCAGGTCGTTCATGTCGCCCGCGTCGTTCCACTGGATCCCCGAGTCGAGGATCGCGATGGTCACGTCGGGACGGCCGGTGGTAGTCCGGAACGCGGTCTGGACCGCGGCGTCGGCGTCGACGACGTGGGCGCCGCGGACGCCTCCGAGCTCGACCGGGTTGGCGTTGTTGGTCGTGTTCGCCGCGTCCGGAGTCGCCGCGAACTTGAACGTGTTGCCGCCGAGATCCGTCGGCACCTGACCGGCGTTCAGGTAGAGGTCGTCGAAGCCGGCCGGGGACGCGTTGCGGCTGTAGGGGAACTCGGCGCCGGCGTTCGCCGCGAGGGCGCCGGAGAGCGTCAGCGCCGCGGCGACGGCGACCAGCGACCGCGACAGCAGGCGGCGGATGGACGGCGCGTTCGATCCTCCCTCTCCCAAGGCGGTGGCAGCCTAGCCGAGCCCGGGCGGTGCCGCGCCGGTTTCGCCCCCGCCGCTATTCGCAGTAGTGGATGCCGGGCGGCGGCTGCGGGTCGCGGCGGCGGATCCCCTGACAGCTCCCGAGCCGGCGCATCTTCCGGGCGAGCTTGATCCGGAGGGCGTCGTTGGCCGAGCCCTCGGCGGCCGGCAGGAGATCGTGGAGCTGGAACGGATCGGCGGCGGTGTCGTACATCTCGGCCTCGCCCGGCACGCAGCCGGTCGTGTCCTCGACCGAGTAGGAGATGTAGAGCTTCCGCTCCCAGCGGACGCCGCGGAAGTCGCAGCTCGAGCGCTCGAGCCCGATTCCGCGGGTCTCCGGGAAGCCCTCGACCCCCTCGATCTCGGGCATCATCGAGCGGCCGTCGAGGATCCGGCAGCGGTCGGGCTTGTTGCAGGGCGTGGCGCCGGCGAGCTCGAGCAGCGTCGGCGCGACGTCGATGTTCGCCACCGGCGCATCGGATTCGGTCACGAGCGGCGCGCCGTCGCGGTAGCGCGTCGGAACCCGCATCACCAACGGCATGTGGATGTTCTCCTCGTACGGGTACGGCTTCCCCTTGGGGATCCGGTGCTCGCCGAAGAAGTAGCCGTTGTCGGAGGTGAAGAGGAAGACGGTGTGATTGAGCTCGCCCTGTGCCTTGATCGCGTCGAAGATCTCGCCGATCCCGCGGTCGACGCCGTAGAGCGACTCGAGCGTGCAGCGGTAGTGCTCGGTGATCTGGGCGATCTCCTCCTCGGTCAGCTTCGGGCGGTCGCGGATGAACGAGGGCATCTCGGTGACGTCGTCCTGGTTGAAGCTGGGCGGCTCCGGCAGCGGCGTCGAGGCGAAGCGGCCGACGTCCTCGGGCGCCGGCTTCGGCGCCGCCTTGCAACTGTCGTCGCGGCCGGGGCCGGTGTGGGGCGCGTAGTAGTCGACCTGGAGGTAGAAGGGCTGGTCGTTGGCGGCCAGCCGGCTCGCCCACGACCTCGCGTAGGAATTGGTGACCGTGGTCAGGTGGTCGGAGTCGTCGGTCCCGAAGTGGCGCAGGTGGCCGTTCTTCGACGCCTTCCAGTTGTAGTACTTGCGCTTCTCGAGCTGCGTGAACCAGAGGTCCCAGCCCGGCGCGACGGTTCGCGGCGAGTCCTGCTCCTCGTACTTGTTCAGGAACTTGCCGATGTGCGCGGTCTTGTAGCCTGCCTGCTGCAGCCACGAGGCGAGGACCTGGCGCTTCTGGCGGAGGTCGGGGTAGAAGTTGCCGAGCACGCCGTTGTTGTGGCCGTACTGGCCGGTCATGAACGCCGCCCGCGAGGGACAACAGAGCGGCGTGGTGACGACGAAGTCGCTGAACGAGGTTCCCTCGGCGAACATCCGCGAGTAGAGGTTCGGCATCACCTCCGGCGACATCGTCGATCGGGCCTGGTCGTCGGTGACGATCACGACGATGTTCGGCTGGTTGCCGCCGGCCTTCGGCTTCGCGGCGCCGGCCGGTCCCCCGGCCGCGGCGAGCACGAGCGCCGCCAGCAGGCAGCCCCCGATGACGATCGCAAGCCGCCGTGCGGCCCCGGATGTCTTCCCTGTGATCACTGGTCCCTGAGACTGCAACATGGCAGAGCGGGAAAAGTCGCGCGCCGCCAGGCGGACCTTCGCGGACGCTCGTCTAGTGTTGCGGCCATGTCACGCGCAACCATGAACACGAATGCAGGCCCGATCGAGCTCGAGCTCCACGACGAGGACGCTCCGAAGACGGTCGAGAACTTCCGCAAGCTCGCTTCCGAGGGCTTCTACGACGACCTCTCCTTCCACCGGGTGATCCCCGATTTCATGATCCAGGGCGGCTGCCCGGAGGGCACCGGCACCGGCGGTCCCGGCTACACGTTCGAGGACGAGTTCAACCAGCACAAGGTCGAGCGCGGCGCGCTCGCCATGGCCAACGCCGGTCCGAACACCAACGGCTCGCAGTTCTTCATCGTCACCACCGAGGCCGCACCGTGGCTCGACGGCAAGCACACCGTCTTCGGCCGGGTCGTCTCCGGGATGGAGACGGTCGACGCGATCGAGGGCACCGAGACCGGTCCCGGCGACCGCCCGGTCGAGCCGCAGGTGATCGTCGGCATCGACCTCGAGTAGCGGCGCTCACTCGCAGTAAGGACGGCCGGGCGTCGGCGGGTCGCGACCCTCGATCCCGGCGCAGATCACCAAGCGGTCACGCTCGGCCGCGAGAGCGTCACGACGCTCCGCGGCCGGCGAGCCCGCCGTCGCCGGAAGCAGGTCGTCGAGCTGGAAGGGATCGGCGTCGAGGTCGTACATCTCGGCCTCGGTCGGCCTGCATCCATCGGCGCGCCCGGTCGCGTACTCGACGTAGGTGAAGCCGTTGCGGCGCACGCCGTCGTAGAGGCAGTCCGGGCCTTCGATCGCGATGCCGCGGTCGGCCGGAAACGCCTCGCCGCGGAATAGCGGCACCAGCGACCGCCCGTCCATCGTCCGGCACCGGCCCCGGGAGATGCAGGGATCCGCGCCCGCGAGCTCGAGCAACGTCGGCGCGAGGTCGATGTTCGCGACGGGGGCATCGGAGTCGCGCACCACTCCGGGTCCACCGCGGTACCGCTCGGGTACGCGCATCTCGAGGATCGTGCGCACGTTCTCCTCGTAGGGGAACGGCTTACCCTTGAGAATCCGGTGCTCGCCGTAGAAGTAGCCGTTGTCGGAGGTGAAGAGGAACACCGTCCGGTCGAGCTCGCCGGCGGCCTTGACCGCGTTGAAGATCCGGCCGATTCCACGGTCCACTCCGTGCAGGGACTCGAGCGCACAGCGGTAGTGCTTCGTGATCGAGCGGATCTGGCGGGCTGTCAGCTGCGGACGGTCGCGGATGAAGCTCGGCATCGAGGACACGTCCTCCTGATTGAAGCTCGGCGGCCGCGGCAGCCCGACGTCGCGGAAACGATGGCTGTCTGCGGGCAGCGGCTTGGCTGCGCCGCTGCAGGTCGCGTCACGCCCCGGGCCGATGTGCGGCGCGTAGTAGTCGACCTGGGCGTAGAACGGCTTGCGCCCCCGGGCGAGCCGGGACGTCCAGCGCGTCGCGACCCTGGTGGTGACGGCGGTGGCGTTGTCGCGGTCGCGCTCGCCGAACCGGACGAGCTTGCCGTTCCGCGACGCTTCCCAGTCGTAGTAACGCCGCTTCTCGAGATGGTTGAACCAGAGGTCCCACCCCGGCGCGACCGCGAGCCGGCTGCCGCCGTCGCCGGGAAAGCCGTTCATGAACTTGCCCACGTGGGCGGTGGCATAGCCCGAGCGGTGCAACCAGACCGGCAGTACCTCGCGCTTGCGGCGGAGGTCGCCGTACTCGTTCCGGAGCACGCCGTTGTTGTGTCCGTACTGGCCGGTCAGATACGACGACCGCGACGGGCAGCACAGCGGCGTTGTCACGACGTAGTCGCGGAACCTGGTTCCGTGACTGCCGATCCGGGTTCGCAGGTTCGGCATCACGCCGGTCCGCAGCGTCGAGCGGGCCTGGTCGTCGGTCGTGATCGTGATGATGTTCGGCCTCGGCGCAGCGGCCGTCGCGGCCGTCGCCGTCACCGCGACGACACAGACCGTCGTCGCGGCCAGCGCGATCAGGCACGCAACGCGCCCGCCCCCATACCTGCTGTTGATTCCCCCGCCCCCCTGATTCGGATTTCACTCCGAGCGGTCCCGCCGACCGCTCACTGAGAAGCCTAGGGAACGAGCCTCGTCGTCACGCCGATGCAGCCGCCAGCTGGCCGCACGCGGCGTCGATGTCACGCCCTCGCGTCAGGCGGATCGTCGCGGGGACTCCGTGTGAGATCAGCGTGTCGCGGAACGCGGCGATCGCCTCCGGCGAGGAGCCGGTGAACTCGCCGGGGGTCGGGTTGAACGGGATCAGGTTGACCTTGAAGGCCTCGTGGGGCTTCAGGACCTCGCTGAGGACGACCGCCTGGTCGGGGTCGTCGTTGACGCCGGCGAGCATCAGGTACTCGATGTAGACGCGGCGGTTGCGGGCCTCGCGCCAGCGCAGGCATGCCTCGATGACCTCGGCGATCGGGTAGCGGTCGTTGACCGGCATCAGGCCGCTCCGGACGTCACCCTCGGCGGCGTGGAGCGACAGCGCGAGCCGGACCCTCGGTCCCTCGGTCACGAGTCGCTCGATGCCGGGGACCCAGCCGACCGTCGAGATCGTCGTGTGCGCGGTCGAGACGCCGATCGACGGCAGCCGCTCGCAGGCGGCGAGCACGGAGTCGAGGTTCATCAGGGGCTCGCCCATCCCCATGAAGACGACGTGGTTGACCTCGCCGCGGCGGCGGAAGTGCAGCGCCTGATCGAGGATCTCGGAGGAGGTCAGGTTGCGCCCGAAGGCCATCCGGCCGGTCGCGCAGAAGTTGCAGGTCAGCGGGCATCCGGACTGACTCGAGAGGCAGAGCGAGCGGCGGCCGTCGCGGTAGGTCATCAGGACCGCTTCGATCGGGCGGCCGTCGGCGGTCTCGAACAGCGCCTTGCGGGTGCCGTCGACCGACTTGACCTCGCGGACCGCGTCGAGGGTCGAGATCGGCAGTTCGGCCTCGAGCTCGTCCCGGAGCGACTGCGGCAGGTTCGTCATCTCCGCGTAGCCGCGGGCGCCTCCCGCCAGCCACTCCCACACCTGTTCGGCGCGGAATCCGGGCTCGCCGCGAGCGGCGAGTATCTCGTCGAGTCGCTTCAGGTCCACACGGTGGAGTGTGGCATCACGCCTCGCGCAGCTCCCAGAGTTCGATGAAGCCGGCATCGGCGAACCCGAGCCGCTCGTATACCGGCGCGCCCGCCCGGCTCGCCTGAAGGCTTCCGGTCGTCAGGCCGCGCCCCCGGGCGGAACGCAGCAGCTCGGTGATGATCCAGCCCGCCAGCCCCCTGCCGCGATGCTCGGGCAGGGTCGCGACCGCGGTCACGGCGGCGTCGCCGTGGTGGTCGAGGACGATCGCGCAGGCGACGGGCTCGCCGGCCACCGTCGCCATCAGCGAATCGAGCTCCAGGTCGGGCTGGTGCTCCATCGCCTCCTCCCACGCCGCGGTCTCGATCCCGTAGGCGCGGTCGTTGATCGAGCCGATGACCGTGATCTCACCGGGGACCAGCTCCACACCGTCCGGCAGTGGCTGAGCGGGCGGACTCAGGTCGCCGAGGTCGAGGCCCATCGTCCGGGGCGCGGCGTCGAGGACGTGCCCGCGCGCGGCGAGCAACTCGGCGCTGCGGCGGTCGTAGTCGGGGACCCAGACCGTCCAGGCGCGGACACCGGCGTCCGCATAGATGGAGGCGAGCTCGTCGATCGCCCTGGCGAGCGGCTCGGGACCCGTCGCGACGACCGAGTTGAACAGGGAGCGGTCGGGCGTCGGCGGGGAGACGGACGCGACCACCCCCTCGCGACGGATGACCGAGCACGCGTCCGAGCAACCGCCGAACAGCTCGATCTCGACGTCGAGTCCGTCGATCGCACGCCGGTGGATCTCCTCGCTCACCGCCGCGAACCTATCCGCGGGGCGCTCAGGCGTAAAGAGCGGCGGCCCGCCCCGCCGCCGCCCCGTAGGAGCCGCCGAACAGGATCGCGTGGACCAGCAGCGGCTGGATCTGCCACAGCGAGACGCGCTCCTCGTGACCCGGGGCGAGCGGCAGGACCTCCTCGTAGGCGGCGAGGGTCCGGGCGGAAACCGAGCCGAACAGCCGGAGCATCGCGAGGTCGATTTCGCGATGGGCGCCATGGGCGGCGGGATCGATCAGCCATGGCCGTCCGTCGGCCGCGGCGAGGACGTTGCCGCTCCAGAGGTCGCCGTGGACCCGGGCGGGAGGCTCGTCGGGCCCGCACAGCGTGTCGATCCGGCCGACGACGGCCGCGATCGCGGCCGCCGAGCGCTCGTCGAGGCGGCCCGCCCCGGCGGCCTCGGACGCCAGCCGCTCGATCCGGACCCCGTAGTGCTGCGCCCAGGTCGCGCCCGGTCCGCCCGCCTCGCCCGGCAGCTCGACTCCTCCGAAGCGGAGCGGGACCTCGGGCGCATCGGGAGGCAGGGCGCCGAACGCCTCGGCGCCGGCCGCGTGGAGGTGGGCGAGCCCGGCCCCGAGCTCCTCCTCCCCACCCCCTCCGAGCCTCCCCTCTTCGACCCACTCGAGGATGAGAGCGCGATGCCCGTCCTCGTCGACGACCGCGAGCACCGCCGGCACCGGGAGCCCGCCCTCCGGCTCCCCGAGCCACGCAAGCCCGGCCGCCTCGAGCTCGTACTCGCCGCGACGGGCGTCGGCACGCGTCTTCAGGAAGGCTTCGGTTCCGTCGGCGAGCCGCAGCTGCCAGGCGTCGTTGATGTCGCCGCCGGCCACCCTCCGAGCGCCCGTGATCGACGTCCCGAGCGCGGCGGCCGCCGCCGCGATCACCGGCGGTTCGCTCACCCGTCGGCGGGCATCGTCGACCTGATCTCGGCGATCAGGCCGTCGGCGGCGCGGTCGATCATGTCGAGCACGTCCTCGAAGCCGTCGTCGCCGCCGTAGTAGGGGTCGGGTACGTCGAGATCGCCGGACTCGACGGCCAGCGGATCGAACTCGCGGAGCATCTGGAGCTTGCCCTCGGCTGCCGCGTGCGGCGCCAGTGCCCGCATGTCGGCGAGGTTCTGGCGGTCCATCGCCAGGATCAGGTCGAAGTCCTCGAAGTGGAACGCCTCGAAGCGCTGCGCCCGGCTCTCGAGCGCGATTCCCCGCGCAGCCGCCGCGGCCGAAGCGCGCGGATCGGGCGGATGGCCGACGTGCCAGCCGCCGGTCCCGGCGCTCTCGACGTCGACGTCCTCGCCGAGCCCGGCCTCGCGCAGCTTGTGCCGGACGACCCCCTCGGCGGTCGGCGAGCGGCAGATGTTCCCGAGGCAGACGAAGAGGATGCGCATCGCCGTGATGCTAGGACGCCGGCGCGGCCGCCCGTCGGCGGGCCTCCGGTCCGGCCAGCCGCATCAGCACCTCGATCGCGCCGCGGAACCCGGCGGCGACCGCGAGACCGGTTCCAGGGACGCGGGGCTCGAGCTCGACGCCGTAGGTCACGACGACACTGCCGCTCGCCTCGGGAGCGAAGGCCAGCCGGCCTCGATAGGAGCCGGCCGGACCGCCGCCGGAGATCACCTCGAACGCGAACAGGCGCGGGCGCTCGTACTCGGTGACGAGCTCGCGTACGGCGAGCGGCCCCGGCGGGCGCAGGACGCGGATGGCTCCGGCGCCGTCGGGGGCGCCGTCGCCGAGCCGCTCCATCTCGACCGATCGGATCGGCGTGTATTCGGGATAGCGCGAGGCATTCGTGAAGACGTCGAAGACGACCTCGGCCGGCGTCCCGAACGAGCGGCTCACCGCGAACGAGCTCAAGCGAGCAGGCGCTCGCGCCCTGCCTTGCTCATCCGCCGGTAGCCACCCTTGCGCGGGTCCCAGTACCAGGAGTCGGGAGGCGTGGCCGGCAGTGGCAGTCCCTCCTGCTTGAGGGGGCCGGTCATCGGCCGGTACCAAGTCGTCAGCGGGATCCTGTCGACCACCCTGATGACCCAGGGGATGCCGCCGTCGCCGAGATCGGCGAGCGCGGCCTCGACCTCGTGGATGTCGAGCTCACGGCCCTCGCGCAGGGTCACCGCCGCGCACGGGACGTCGGTCCCGTCCTCGCGGCGCACGCCGTAGGCGACCGCGAGCGCGACCGCGTCGACGTCACCGAGGGCGTCCTGGATCGGCGCGGAGAAGATCGCACCCGACGCGGTCCGGATCACGGTCGCGGAGTGGTCGACGAGCCAGAAGTCGCCGTCGCTGTCGACGACGAAGAGGTCGCCGGTCTCGAGCCAGGCATCGCCGGGCTCGAAGACGCCGCGGAGGATGCCGTCGCCCATGCCGATCGCCTCGTGGCGGACGCGGGCGAGAAGCATCCCGGGGTCGTTGCGCGCGCATTCGATCGCGAAGCCGTTGTCGCCGAGGATCAGCCCGCGGCCGAGGGGGTCGTAGGCGGCGACCCGGACCTCGGCGCTGCCCGGCAGCGGCCGGCCCTTGCACCCGGCCTTGCGGCCGGTGACGTTGACGAGGACCGCGTCGCCCTCGGTCGACGCATAGAACTCGAGCACCTGCGCCGGAGCGAAACGCCCGGTGACCCGCTTCCAGAGGCCGCGAGGCATCCCCGAACCCATGAAGAGCCGCACCGGATGGTGCTGCTCGCCCGGGTGTGGCGGCGCTTCGGCGATCTCGTCCATCATCGCCCAGGTGTAGGAGACAACGGTGGCGCCGTAACGCCGGACCTCGTCCCAGAACGTCGACGGCTCGAACCGCGACCCGACGGCGAGCCGGGCGCCGCTCGCGACGACGCCGCCGACGCTCATCAGCAGCGCCGAGGGGTGATAGACGGGGCTGGCGCTGTAGACGGTGTCGCTGCGCGAGAGTGACGCCGAGGAGGCGGTGCCGAACGCCGACAGGGCCCAGCGGCCGTTCGTGATCCGGTTCGCGAGCGTCCGCTCGCCGCTGCCGGTGAAGAGGATGAACGCGAGGTCGCCGGCGCGCCCGGGGTTGGGCTCGAACCAGGCCGGCACCTCGACCGCGTCGGGGTCGATCCGCTCCATGTCGATCAGGCCGCGCGGCAGCTCCCGCTCCTGGCCGCCGCCGCCGAGGACGTAGACCTGGACGCTGGTCGCCGCCGAGGCGATCTCGCCGTTCTGGGGGTCGGCGATGATCCGGCGCGCTCGGCCGAGCTCGGCCTCGCGGGCGGGGTCGCCGTCGGGCCGCATCAGCACGGCGACGGCGCCGAGCCGGTTCAGCGCAGCGACCACCGTCAGCGCGCTCGGCCGCGTCTGCATCAGGACGCCGACGTGCTCGCCCTGGCGGACGCCGATCTCGAGCAGGCCGCGGACGACATTGTCGACGCGGCCCTTGACCGCCTCCTGGGTGTGGGCGCGGTCCTCGAAGAGCAGGACGACGTCCTCCGGCTCCTCCTCGGCCCGCTCGTCGAGCAGCAACCCGAAGGAGATCCGCGTCCGCGGGTTGACCCGGCCGAGGCGGTTGAGCTGGTCGAGCTGTCCGGCGGTGTCGCCGACGATCTCGCGCAGGGTCCGGGTCGCACCGAGCGCGGCGCCGGCGAGCGCCTGCACGGTGCCGATCCCGGCGCCGAGCGCGAGCTGGGCGCCGGCGCTGAAGCGGTCGCGGCTGCTGAGCCCGTCCTCGGGCCGCTCGATCTCCTCCTCGATCTGCTTGACGCCCTCGGGGAGCTCGCCCTTCCCCGCCCGCCAATGGGTCCAGGCCGCCACCGTCGGCCAGGTCGTCTCGACCGCGGTCGAGCCGACGACGAGACCGAAGTGACCGGCGTGGAGCGTCACCTCGTAGACGTCGGAACGCGGAGCGGCCCAGCGGGCGGCGCGAACGGAGCGGGCCGGCGCGATCTCGTCGGTCTCGCCGACGAAGGCGAGGATCGGGCAGGTCATGTCGGCGAGGGTCACGAGCCGGTCCTCGATCACGAAGCCGCCGGAGACGAGACGGTTGTGGACGCCGAACTGGCGGATCACGTCCGCGAGGGCGGGGCCGGGCCAGGCGACCCAACCCTCGGCCTCGAGGAACCGCCGCTGCTTCTCGCGCGGCAGCAGCGCCTCACGGTCGTGCAGCTGGCCGATGAACTCGAGCCGCTGGCGCATCGTCTTCGCCGGGTCGAGCAGGCGGAATCCGGTCCGGCTCATCCACGCCGGGACGCCGGAATTGGCGAACACGTTCTCGGCGAGGAAGGAGGCGGCGGCGATCGCCGCGTCCTCGGGCAATCCGAAGCTGAGGGTGCCGCGGGTGTCGACCGGGCTGCCGAAGGCCACGATCGAGTCGATGCCGCGAGAGCGGCGGTAGGCGGCCACCTGGTAACAGAACATCCCGCCCTGCGAGTAACCGCCGATGTGGATCTGGTCGTGCCCGGTCTCCTCGCGGACCCGGTCGATGGCCTCGTCGATCGCGATCACGTGGTCGTTGAGCGAGCGTTCGAGCCCGCCCTCCTCCTTCTCGGGCGCGCCGAAGTCGACGACCCAGGGATCGACGCCGTTGCGGGCGAGGATCTCGACGGCGCTGGTCGAGGGTGCGACGTCGTAGATGTCGGCGGCGAGCATCATCGGCGGGACGAGCATCAGCGCCGGGCGGTCCTTCGCCGACTTGGCGCCGGGCTCGGGCGGGAAGTAGCGGCGCAGCCGGTAGACGGGCTGCTCGGAGACGACCTCGAACGGCGAGGGTTCCTCGTCCGTCTCGAATCCACCGAACCGCGCGACCTCGAGCGCGTTCTGCGCCGCATCCGCGAGCCGGCCCGCCGGCGCCGTGATCAGATCGCTGAGTTTCGCCAATTGGAGCCCCGATACCCGGGGGATCGGGTCCGCCGGGGCATGCGACTCTACCCCGCGAGCGCCTGCAACCGATCTCGCAGTATCGGTGCCGGGGCCCGCCTACCATCGGCCGATGGCCCGCCGCGTCCTGCTCTTCGCCCTGCTCGCAGCCCTCGCGCTGCCGGCGGTGGCCCAGGCCGGTACCTATCCCCCGCGCGGCAAGGACCTCTTCGCCGGCGTCTCCGACGGCGGCTCGAAGCAGGACTACTTCGCTTTCGCCGAGGCCGCCGGGCAGCACATCCCGGTGATGCAGGCGTTCGAGACCTGGAACGAGTGGAACCAGGAGGCGATCAAGCGCTGGAAGCGCACCGAGACGCGCGGGATGCTCAGCATCTCGACGACCGGTTGCTACGAGTGCAGCGGCGTGATCACCCCGCGGGCGATCCGCAAGGGCGACGGCGATCGCTACCTGCTGACGGTCAACCGCCAGCTCGCCCAGTGGGGCCGGCCGACCTACATCCGGCTGCTCCCGGAGATGAACGGCCACTGGAACCCGTACTCGGCCTTCGACGCGGACGGCTCGCGGCGCGGGCCCGCGTTCAAGACGGCGCAATTCCGCAAGGCGTGGAAGCGGACGGTGATCGTCGTCCGCGGCGGCCCGCGGCGGGAGATCAACCACAAGCTGAAGGCGAACCGGATGCCGCCGCTGACGACCGGCCGCAACAGCCCCCATCCGCCCGAGAACATCCCGCAGCCGAAGGTCTCCTTCCTCTGGGTCCCGCAGACCGCGGGCTCGCCCGACCGCAAGGGCAACGGCCCCCGGGCCTACTGGCCGGGCGCCAAGTACGTCGACTGGATCGGCGCCGACATCTACGGCAAGTTCCCCAACTTCGGCGGCCTCAACCGGTTCTACCGGCAGTACGACCGGCTGCCGTTCGTCCTCGGCGAGTGGGGGCCCTGGGACGTCGACCGACCGGCCTTCACCCGCCACCTGTTCCGCTGGATCCGCTCGCACGGCCGCACGAAGATGGCGATCTACTACCAGGGCTTCGGCCCCGGCAACCCGTTCGAGATCAACCACTACCCGCGCAGCCGCCGGGCCCTCCGCAAGGAGCTGAAGGGGAAGCGCTGGGTCAAGCGGGCCCCGGACTCACAGCGGCCCGGCGGTCACGGCCACAGCCGCGGCGGGCCCGACGGAATCCCGCCGCCGCCCGAGGTGCGACAGCTGCTTCGCTAGTCGGAATGCGAGACTCGTCCGGTGGACGGTGAGCAGCAACACCGCGACGAGCCGGACGTGACGCGGGTCGAGGCCGCGGTCGAGGAAGTCGCCGAGGAGCATCCCAACTGGATCCCGATCATCGCCTCGGTCGGCCTCGCGCTTTCGATCGTCGCCCTGGTCCTGCTCGTCCACCCGCTGCGGCAGGCCGTGACCGACGCCCTCAGCGGGGACACCGCGTCATTGCGCGAGGACCTGCGCGGGTTCGGGTTCGGCGGCGTGCTGCTCGTGCTCGCACTCGCCCTCTCGCACGCGATCATCTTCTACCCCGCCGAGATCCTCGACGCCGCCGTCGGATTCGTCTACGGCTTCTGGCTCGGGATGCCGCTGATCATGGTCGGGTGGATGCTCAACGCGCTCGTCTGCCACCAGATCGGGCGACATGCGGCACGGCCGGCGCTCGTGCGGATGTTCGGTGCGGAGCGGTTCGGCCGTTACGAGGGCGTGGTCGAGCGCGGCGGCATCACCCTGTTGCTCGCCTGCCGGATGGTCCCGATCGTCCCGTTCAGCCTGTTCAGCTACGTCGCCGGCTCGGCCCGGGTGCCGCTCGGGACGTTCATGTGGACGACGGCGGTCGGCTACCTGCCGCTGACGGCGCTGTTCGTCTACCTCGGCTCGAAGCTCGAGGAGCTCTCCCCCAACGACCCGGCGATCTGGGTCGGTGCGGTCGGGCTGATCTTCTTCGTCTTCGTAACCAAGAAGGTGCTGCCGATGCTGAGCGGCGCGGAGGCCGACGAGACCTGACGGACGTCGTTTGACAAATTGGGCGTTTGTGTAAAACTGCTCGACAACATCGTCTGATTTGTCAAGCAGGAAGGAACTCGAAGACCGATGGAATCCGCGACCGCCGCCGCGCCCCCCGCCGTGCCGGCCTGGACCGATCCGAAGCGCTACCTCTGGCTTCTCGGCCTGATCGTCCCGATGATCCCGTTCATGGCATGGGGCCTGGTCCAGGCGACCGGCGCCGGCGCCTTCTACTGGTTCGGCCCGGTGCTCGTGTTCGGGATCATCCCCGCCCTCGACCTGCTGATCGGCAAGGACGCGGCGAACCCGCCCGACAGCGCGATCAAGTGGCTCGAGGAGGACCGGTACTACCGCTGGTGCACTTACCTCTTCCTGCCGCTGCAGTTCGCGTCGCTGATCTTCTCCTGCGCGCTCTGGTCCAGCGGCGACCTTTCGGTCGTCGAGTCGCTCGGGCTCGCGATCAGCGTCGCGATGGTCGGCGGGATCGCGATCAACACCGCCCACGAGCTCGGGCACAAGCGCAAGAGCTACGAGCGCTGGCTCTCGAAGATCGCCCTCGCCCAGACCGGCTACGGCCACTTCTTCATCGAGCACAACCGGGGCCACCACGTCCGCGTCGCGACGCCCGAGGATCCGGCGAGCTCACGGCTCGGCGAGAGCTTCTGGGAGTTCCTGCCGCGGACGGTGACCGGTTCGCTGCGCTCCTCGATCGAGCTCGAGCGCATCCGCCTCGACCGGCTCGGGAAGCCGTTCTGGACGATCACCAACGACATCCTCAACGCGTGGGCGATGACCGTCGTCCTCTTCGCCGGCCTGACGATCGTCTTCGGCTGGTCGGTGCTGCCGTGGCTGATCGTCCAGGCGGTCGCGGGCTTCTCGCTGCTCGAGGTCGTCAACTACCTCGAGCACTACGGGCTGCTCCGGCTCCGCGAGGAGAACGGCCGCTACGAGCGCTGCGCGCCCGAGCACTCCTGGAACTCGAACAACATCGCCTCGAACGTGTTCCTCTACCACCTGCAGCGACACAGCGACCACCACGCCAACCCGGTCCGCCGTTACCAGGCGCTCCGTCACTTCGACGAGGTCCCGGAGCTGCCCTCGGGCTACGCGACGATGATCGTCTGCGCCTACGTGCCGCCGCTCTGGCGCCGGGTGATGGACCGCCGCGTGCTCGCCCACTACGGTGGTGACGTGACCCGGGCCAACATCCTCCCCCGCAAGCGCGAGCGGCTGATCGCCCGCTACGGCGGCGCCTGAGCATGGCCGCCCACCGCTGCCCGGTCTGCGGCTACGTCTACGACGAGGCCGACGGGGAGCCCCGTGAGGGCTTCCCCGCCGGCACGCCCTGGAGCGACGTGCCCGACGACTGGACCTGCCCCGACTGCTCCGTCCGCGAGAAGGTCGACTTCGAGCCGGTCGAGGGCGGATGACGCAGACCGCCGGACGACCCACCCACGCGGAGGCGAGCCGGGCGCTCCTCCGCGAGACGATCCTCGACGCAGTCGGCGAGCTGCTCGCCGACGACTCCTGGGCCGGCGTGACCATGAGCCAGGTCGCGACCCGTGCGGGAGTCAGCCGCCAGACGGTCTACAACACGTTCGGCGGGCGGGACGAACTCGCCCAGACCTACCTGCTCCGGGAGTCGGAGCGGTTCCTGGCCGCAATCGACGAGGCGATCACCGAGAACGCCGCCGACGCCCGGCAGGCGCTGCGCTCCGCGGCCGAGCTCTTTCTCGAGCTCGCCGCCACCCACCCGATGATCCGGGCCGTCGCATCCGGCAACAACGACGACCTCGTCGCCCTCGCGACCACCCGCGGCGGCCTGCTGCTGACGACCATGACCGCCCGCCTCGCCGACCGCATCGAGCGGACCTGGCCCGGCGTCGATCCGGCCGGCGCCTCACTGCTCGCGGAGAACCTCGTGCGACTGGCGATCAGCTACGCGGTCCTGCCCAGCGACACCCCCGAGCAGACGGCCGAGCAACTGCAGAAGGTGCTGGGTCCGTACATCGACCAGCTGGTCGATGGGATGGGGTAGGCGATCGGCTCACGCCGAGGCCCGCACGGGGGGTGCGAGTTGGTTCGGCTGGGGAAGGGGGATGTGGGTGGACGGCTTCCGGCGGACGCGAGGGTCGGTGGGTGGCAGGCAGGAAACGCTCCCTGTGGTTGCGTTTCCGGCCAGTGGGCTCGCCGGAGCGCCGGTTTCGTTACCCGTGGGGCCGTTTCCGGCGGTGAAGTAACGAAACCGGCGCCATGACACCCATAAGGTCACTTCAGGCAGCAAGTCAAGCGCTCGGGTGACGAAACCGGCGTTCAGCGATCCCCTTCCCCAGCCAACCTCGTCGCCCTCTCGCCCCCGGGCGCCGTTCACCCAGCCGGGAGAAGCCGGCGGCGATTCCGCCGGGGCGATCCGTCTACGGCGCCGCAGTTCCCTCCGCGGCCACCGCGCTTGGGGCGGCGCCGGCCGTCGGGGCCGCTCCTCCCTCCTCGCGGGTCAGCTTGTGGGCCATGTAGACGGGGAGGATCGAGATCAGGATCACGAAGACGGCCACGACGTTGACGATCGGGAGCTGGTTGGGGCGGGAGAAGTTGGTGAAGATCCAGAGCGGCAGGGTCTCGATGCCGGCGCCGGCGGTGAACGTGGTGACGATGATCTCGTCGAAGGAGAGGCCGAAGGCGAGGAGGCCGCCGGCGACGAGGGCCGTCTGCATGCTCGGCATGGTGACCCGCCGGAAGGTGGTCCAGGGAGTGGCGCCGAGGTCGGAGGAGGCTTCCTCGAAGTTGCCGGAGACGCGGCGGAGGCGGGCGACGACGTTGTTGTAGATGACGACGATGCAGAAGGTCGCGTGGCCGACGACGACGGTGAGGAAGCCGAGGTCGACCCCGAGGAACTGAGTGAAGGTGGTGTTGAGGGCGACGCCGGTGACGATGCCGGGGAGGGCGATCGGGAGGATGACGAGGAACGAGATCGTCTCGCGGCCGAAGAAGCTGAAGCGGGCGACCGCGAGGGAGGCGAGCGAGCCGAGGACGAGCGCGAGGATCGTGGCGACCGCGGCGACCTCGAGCGAGGTGAAGAACGCGTCGCGGGCGCCGCTGTTGGCGAGGGCGTCTCCGACCCACTGGGTGGTGAACCCCGGCGGCGGCCACTCGAGCGACTTGCTCGTGTTGAAGGCGTAGATGAAGATCACCCCGAGCGGGATGTAGATGAACGCGAGCGTGAAGGCGCTCGCGGCCCGGAGCAGCAGCTCGGCGCGCCTGGAGAGCCTCATCTGAGCGCCACCCCGCTCATACGTGCTCGAACGCCCCGAGGCGCCTGGCGATCAGCAGGTAGATGATCATGATCGCGATCGGGATCGTGGTCAGCGCCGCCGCCAGCGGCAGGTTGGTGGTGATGTTCGAGTAGATCGTGTTGCCGATGAACTGGGTGTTGCTGACCAGCGACGGCGTGATGAAGTCGCCGAGGGTCAGCGAGAAGGTGAAGATCGAGCCGGCGACGATCGCCGGGAAGACGAGCGGCCAGATGACGCTCCGGAACGTCTTCCAGGGCTTGGCCCCGAGATCGTCGGAAGCGGCCAGAAGCGAGTTCGGGATCCGCTCGAGCCCCGCGTAGACGGGGATGATCATGTACGGCAGCCAGATGTAGCTCATGACGAGCCAGACGGAGACGTTCCCGATGCCGGGGCCGTGCAGCCCGAGCGGCGAAAGGGCCCAGTTGAGGGGGCCGTCCGCGCTCAGGATCGTCTTCCAGGCATAGACCTTGACCAGGTACGACGACCACAGCGGCACGAGCACGGCGACGACCAGCAGGCCCTTCGAGCGGGTCCGTGCGACCTTCGCCATGAAGAACGCCAGCGGCAACGCGAGCAACGCGTCGGTGACCGTGACCGCCGCGGCGATCAGGACCGTCCGCAGCGTGATCGTGCGGTAGACCGAGTCGCTGAAGATCGTCTGGAAGTTGTCCAGCGTGAACGTCTGCTGGATCTCGCCGCTCAGCTCGCCGAGCGACCAGAAGCTGGCGATGAGCAGCACCGCCAGCGAGCCGAGATAACCGATGACCAGCCAGCCCACCGGGCCGGCCAGCAACGCCCCGACCTGGAGGCGCGGACGGCCGTGGAAGAGGTCGGCGAGCCTGCGGCCCACCGACCTCCTCGGCGTCGGAGCTCCGAGCCCCGCTGCTTCCACGATCGTCCGCGTTCTCCGGTCGGTCGCCTACCTAGCCCTTGATCTCCGTCCAGGCCTGGTTCCAGTCGTCGTACGTCTTACAGACGTCGCCGCGGTCGTCGCCGCAGTCGGAGACCGGAGTGGTCCAGTAGTAGACCTCGTCCAGGTACTGTTTGCCGTCCGCGTCGTAGATCTTGCAGTGGTTCGGATCTGCGGTGAAGTCACAGGCCTTCTCGTTGGCCGGCGCCTCACCGAACCACTCCGCCACGGCGGCGTTGGTCTTCGGATCGATGATGTGGTTCATCCACATGTACATGCAGTTGGGATGCTCAGCCTGCGAGCTGATCATCCACGTGTCGGACCAACCGGTCGAACCCTCCTTCGGGTAGACCGCGTCCACGGGCTGGTTGTCGGCCTGCAGGAGCTGGTTGATCACCTGCCAGGTCGTACCGACGACGCTGTTGCCGTTGGTGAACGCCTGGATCTCCTTCGTGTAGTCCGACCAGTACTCGCCGATGTACTCGTTCTGCGTCTTCAGCAGATCCACGGCGGCGTTGAACTGATCCTCGTCCAGCTCGTACGGGTTGTCGATTCCCAGATCCGGCTGGGTCGCCTTCAGGTACAGCGCGGCGTCGGCGATGTAGATCGGGCTGTCGTAGGCCGTGATCTTGCCCTTGTTGGCCTCCATCTGCTTCGGGTCGAACACCGCTCCCCAGGAACTTGCGGCGGGGCTGACGACGTCGGTGTTGGACATCAGCAGGTTCGCTCCGCGGCCGTGCGGAATCCCGTACATCTGGCCGTCGACGCTGTTGTAGGGCTGGTCCTTCAGGCCCGGGAACACGTCGGCGTAGTTGGCGACGAGATCGGTGTTGACCGGAGCGACGTCGCCGCCATCGATCAACCGCAGCGTCGCGTCACCCGACGCCGAGACGCCGTCGTAGTCGCCCGTCCGCATCAGCGTCACCATCTCGTCGGAGGTGTTGCCGATCTTGACGTTGACCTGGCAACCGGTCTCCTTCTCGAAGTCGCTGATCCAGTCGACCTTGGGATCGGTCGAACCGTCCTCGCAGTAACCGGCCCAGCAGATCAGGTTGAGCTCGCCTTCCCCCTTGCCGACCTCGCTCAGCATCTCTCCACCGCCACTCGTGCTGTCGCTCGAGTCACTGCTTCCGCAACCGATCGCGAAAGCAGCGATGAAGACGCTCAGGCCTGCCACGGCGAGCCAGGCCCACCGTGCAGAGCGCGCATCGCTACTCATCTTTCCTCCTCTGTTGATGACTACCCCACTACCCCTGCTGCTCGGCGACCGCGACCGTGTGCTCACGGCGCCAACCAACCTTGACCCGCTGTCCTCGCATGCCCTCGTCCTCATGGGACGTCTGCTCGAGGTTCTGCCTCGCCACCTGGAGGCGATCGCCGCCGTCCAGGTCGACGTGGAAGCGCGTGACCATCCCCGCATACGAGACGTCGGCGATCGTGCCCTCCTCGACGACGAGCCCCTCGACGGGGTCGCCCGGGGCGATCAGCCGGACCTTCTCGGGGCGGACGGTGAAGCTGTCGCCGTCGCGATGGACCAGGTTCGAGACGCCGACGAAGCCGGCGACGAAGGCGTTGGTGGGGCGCTCGTAGATGCCCTCGGGCTCCCCGATCTGCTCGATCCGGCCCTCGTTGAAGACGGCGATCCGGTCGGACATCGTCAGCGCCTCCTCCTGGTCGTGGGTCACGTAGATGAACGTGATCCCGACCTCGCGCTGGATCTGCTTGAGCTCGACCTGGAGCTGTTCGCGGAGCTTCAGGTCGAGGGCGCCGAGCGGCTCGTCGAGAAGCAGCACCCGCGGCCGGTTGACGATCGCCCGGGCGAGCGCGACGCGCTGACGCTGACCGCCGCTGAGCTCGCTCGGCTTGCGATCGTCGTAGCCCGGGAGACGGACCATCTCGAGCGCCTCGGCGCGCCGCTTGCCGCGCTCCTCGCGGCTCACCTTCGCGACCCGGAGCCCGTACTCGACGTTGTCGCCGACGGTCATGTGGGGGAACAGCGCGTAGTCCTGGAAGACGGTGTTGACGTCGCGGTCGTAGGCGGCCAGGTCGGTGACGTCGACGCCGGCGAGCTCGACGTGGCCCTCGTCGGGGAGCTCGAAGCCGGCGACCATCCGCAGCATGGTCGTCTTGCCGGAGCCGGAGGGGCCGAGCATCGTGAAGAACTCGCCACGGCGGATGTCGAGGTCGACGCGGTCGACGGCGACGACGCTGCCGTAGGTCTTCCGGACGCCGGTCAGCCGGACGTCGGGGACGCTGCCTTCCTCACTGGTGCCTGGTGTTTGAATCGCTGCCTTTGCCAATTGGTACAAAAGCCGGACGGGACGTACGCGACGCTATCCCAAACCGCTGCCCCGGTGGATTACGGCGCCGGACAACGTTCGCCCGCCGCGTTGGCCGGGTAGTCGAAAGCTCAGGCCGACTTCCGCCAGACGACGGGGTCCGTGCCCTCGACACGCTCGGCCTCGCCCAGCTTCTCGAGGTGGTCGAGGTAGGCGAGCGAGAGCTGCAGCGCCCACGCCGCCGCCGGTCCGCTGACGTTGTCGGCGCCGAGCATGTGCTCGACGACCCCGAACGGCGTCTTCTCGCCGTCGGCGAGCGCCTTGCGCACGGTGCCGAGCTGCGAGTCGACCTCGTCGTGGTAGGCGGCGATCTTCGCGCCGACCTCGCGGAAGGTCCGGCCGTGGCCGGGCAGGCAGAGGCGGACGTCGAGCTCGTCGACGACGTCGAGCGAGCTCAGGAACTCGCCGACCGGATCGGCCGTGTGACCGTGGTCGTAGAAGAGCGAGATGCGCCCGAGCAGGTGGTCGCCGGAGACGAGCAGCCCGCTCTCGGGCTCGTGGAGGACGACGTGGGACGGTGCGTGGCCGGGAGTCTCGTAGGCCCGGAAGAACCCGAGGTCGGTGGCGACCTCGACGCCGTCCACGAGCTCGCGG
Organism: Solirubrobacterales bacterium; assembly: GCA_046330285.1. Classification (GTDB taxonomy): domain Bacteria; phylum Actinomycetota; class Thermoleophilia; order Solirubrobacterales; family 70-9; genus RHKX01. Next base: position 85,650 of record JAXLSX010000003.1, read on the forward strand.
TCGGGCGGAACTACGCGATCGATGTAGGTGCTCTCGCCGCGGCGCTCCTCGTAACGGTCGAGGGTCTCCGCGGGCACGCCGCTGTGGCGCGCGACCTCGATCCGGCCGTCGAGCGCCTTGTCGGGGTCCTCGGCCATCGCCCGGACGTGCTCCCACGCCGGATGCATCCAGAGCTCGCAGCCGGCGGCGTCGACGATCGGCCCGGCGGCACCGTAGTGGTCGGTGTGGGAGTGGGTGCAGACGACGAGGCGGATGTCGCGCAGCTTCAGCTTCGCCTGGCCGAGCGCGAGCTCGAGCTGGTGCAGCCCCTCCTCCCCGCCGATGCCGGTGTCGAAGAGGACGACGCCGTCGCCGCGCGAGATCGCCCACGAGTTGACGTGGGGAACGCCGGGCCACGGACACGGGAGCCGCAGGCGCCAGACGCCGGGAAGGATCCGCTCGCTGCGGGCGACCTCGTTGCGCCGGTCCGGGCTCATGGCGGCGAGCCTATCCCGCTCCGGCCCGCGCGGGATGCCTGCCGCCTCCGGCTAGGATCCGCGCCATGAGCATTCCCACCGCCGACAGCCACACCCGGATCAGCCGCTACGGCATCGTCAACGCCTTCCTCGTCAAGGAGGAGGACGGCCTGACCCTGATCGACACGGGCCTGAAGGGAACCGGCAAGAAGATCCTCGCGGAGGCGAATGCGCTCGGCCAGCCGATCGTCCGGATCGTCCTCACCCACGCCCACGGCGACCACATCGGCTCGCTCGACGAGCTGCGCGCCCAGCTTCCCGACGCCGAGGTCCTGATCTCCGCCCGCGACGCGATCCTCCTCGCCGGCGACAAGACCCTTCAGCCAGGCGAGACCGGCAAGCTCAAGGGCAGCTACCCCGGCGCCAAGACCAAGCCGACACGGACGATCGAGGGCGGCGAGCGGGTCGGCTCGCTCGAGGTCATCGCGACCCCCGGCCACACCCCCGGCCATCTGGCGCTCCTCGACACCCGCGACCGCACGCTCTACTGCGGCGACGTCTTCTCGACCCTGTTCGGCGTCTACACGACCGCCCGCGCCAACCCGCTGTTCCCGCTGCCGACGATGGCGACCTGGAACCGGGAGCTGGAGCTGGAGAGCGCGATCGAGCTCCGCACCCACGAGCCCGCCGCCCTCGCTCCGGGCCACGGGCCGGTCAACATCGACGCGCTCGAGCAGATGGACGACGCGATCGCCAAGTCGGCCGAGATCGCCGCGAAGCGGTAGCGGCCTACGTCGCTGAGGTCGCCGGGCGCGCCTGGACCTGGGTGCGGCGGTAGCTCGCCTTCGCGGCGGCGAAGCCGACGAGCTGGTTGCTCGAACGGTCCCAGAGCTTGAGCCGCGAGCAGCGGAGCGACTTCCGGAACGTCAGCACCGGAACCTGGGCGAACACCTCGTTCTCGTCGTGGGCCCGCTGCAGGCTGTAGTTGGGGACCCTCGCGCTCAGGTGGTGGACGTGGTGGAGGCCGATGTTGCCGGTGAAGAACTGGAAGGGCTGCGGGAGCTTCAGGTAGCTGCTGCCCTTGAGCGCCGCCTCCGAGTAGTCCCAGGTCTCGCTGTTCTCCCAGTAGACGTCCTCGAACTGGTGCTGGACGAAGAAGAGCCAGACGCCGGCGGTGCCGGCGATGACGATCAGCGGGGCCTCGATCAGGAGCACGGCCTGCCAACCGAAGACCACGCAGGCGAGCCCGACCATGGCAACGACGGCGACGTTGGTGAGGAGGATGCTGTTGCGCAGAGGGCCCGGCTTCGAGCCGGCCCAGACGCGGGGGCCGATCAGCAGCGACCAGAGCGGGCCGATGCCGAACATCACGACCGGGTTGCGGAACAGGCGGTAGCCGAGGCGCGAGCGCCAGGGTCGCTCGTAGTACTCCTCGACGGTCCAGGTCGGGACGTCTCCGGTGCCGCGGCGATCGAGGTCGCCGGCGGAGCCGTGGTGGATCGCGTGGTGGTGACGCCAGTTCGCGAAGCACTGGAAGGTCAGCAGGCCGAAGATCCGCCCGCCCCAGAGGTTCGCCTTCCGGGAGGCGAAGAACGAGCCGTGCGTGCAGTCGTGGAAGAGGATGAACGTCCGCAGCAGGAACCCGGCGGTGGGGATCGAGATCAGCAGCACGAGCCAGTAGGAGACGTCGAGCGCCTCGTACATGAGGGCCCAGCCGATCAGGAAGGCGACCGGCGCGGTGATGATGTCCAGCACGGAACGCCAGAGGACGGGGCGCGCGTACGGCGCCATCGCCTCGCGCCAGTACGGGTCGTTCGTGCTCTCTGACATCGCGTCGGGTCTCCTCGTCGGGGTCGGGTTCTGTCGGCTCTGAGTGGCCGCGGCTCCCAACGCGACTGGCGACATCGTATTCGTCGTAGGCGCGTAATTGGGAGTTTCTCCCCGCTCCGCCCCCGTGGCGAACCCGTCGGCGGCAAGTTTGTACGGACGGACAAAGGCGTCTCACCGCACAGGGCCTACGGTTCCGGTCAGAACTTTGCGACGATGCACGGACGGCTCGCCCCTGCCGGGTCGAGCCGCGCAGCCACGAGAAGGAGCGAAAACGCGATGACCATCACCAGAGCCCGCAAGCACAACCTGACCGCAGCGAGCTGGAGCGCGAACGGAGGGTCGATCGAGACCGGCGACCTCCGCGACGCCGCAAACCACCCCTTCGGAGCCAACGTCTTCTCCCCCGCGGTCCAGAAGGAGCGCCTCTCGGCCGAGACCTTCGACCGCCTCAACGAGACCCTCGCCTCGGGTGCCGCGCTCGACCCGTCGCTCGCCGACGAGGTCGCCGACGCGATGAAGGAGTGGGCCCTCGAGCACGGGGCGACCCACTACACCCACATGTTCCAGCCGCTGACCGGCCTCACGGCCGAGAAGCACGACTCGTTCTTCGAGCCCGGCGGCGACTCCGACGCGATCGCCGGCTTCTCCGGCAAGGAGCTGATCCAGGGCGAGCCCGACGCCTCGTCGTTCCCGACCGGCGGCATCCGCGCCACCTTCGAGGCCCGCGGCTACACCGCCTGGGACCCGACGAGCCCGGCGTTCCTGCTCGAGAACCCCAACGGCGTCCTCCTCTGCATCCCGACAGCGTTCGCGTCGTGGACCGGTGAGGCGCTCGACGCCAAGATCCCGCTCCTGCGCTCGATGGACGCACTCTCGAACTCGGCCGTGAAGGCGCTGCGGCTGCTCGGCGACGCTCAGACCCAGCGGGTCTTCACAACGGTCGGCCCCGAGCAGGAGTACTTCCTGATCGACGAGCAGTACTACTTCGAGCGCCCCGACCTGGTCACCACCGGCCGGACGCTGTTCGGCGCCCAGCCGCCGAAGGGCCACGAGCTCGACGATCACTACTTCGGGTCGATCCCGGAGCGCGTACTGGCCTGCATGCTCGAGACCGAGCGTGAGCTGGTCAAACTCGGCGTGCCGGTCAAGACGCGGCACAACGAGGTCGCGCCGGGCCAGTACGAGCTCGCGCCGATCTTCGAGAACTCGAACGTCAGCTCCGACCACCAGCAGCTGACGATGCAGGTGATGCAGAACGTGGCTCATCGCTACGGACTGGTCTGCCTGCTGCACGAGAAGCCGTTCGCCGGCGTCAACGGATCGGGCAAGCACAACAACTGGTCGATGGGCACCGACACCGGGACCAACCTGATGGACCCGGGCGACACCCCGGCCCGGAACGCGAGCTTCCTGTTCTTCTGCTCCGCGGTCATCCAGGCCGTGAACAAGCACCAGGGGCTGCTCCGCGCCTCGGTCGCGAACATCGGCCAGGACCACCGCCTCGGAGCGAACGAGGCGCCGCCGGCGATCATCTCGGTCTTCCTCGGCGCCGAGCTCGACAAGGCGTTCGAGTCGATCGTGTCCGGCGAGGGCGACGGCGTCACCGAGGATGCGACGCTCGGCCTCGGGACCCCGGTCCTGCCGCCGCTGCCGCTCCACGGCGGCGACCGCAACCGGACCTCGCCGTTCGCGTTCACGGGCAACAAGTTCGAGTTCCGGGCCCTCGGGTCGAGCATGTCGCTCGCCTTCCCGAACACGGTCCTGAACACGATCGTCGCCGAGTCCATCGACGAGCTCTCGGGCCGCCTCGAGGAGAAGATCAACTCCGGTGAGGAGGTCGGCGCCGCCGTGGCCGACGTCGTCAAGGAGAGCTACTCCGCCAACAAGCAGGTCTGCTTCGGCGGTGACAACTACTCCGACGAGTGGCACGCCGAGGCGGAGCAGCGCGGGCTCAAGAACCTGCGCACGACGCCGGACGCGCTGCCCGAGGTGGTCGCCGACGACACCGTCGCCGCCTTCGAGAAGTACAACGTGCTCTCGAAGCGCGAGCTCGAAGCGCGCTTCGAGGTCTGGGTCGAGCAGTACGCCGCCCTCGCGAACATCGAGGCGGAGACCGCCCGGGCGATCGCGAAGACGATGCTCCTCCCGGCCGCGATCCGCTACGCGATCGAGGTCGACGCCGCGGGCGTCGGCGGGATCTCCTCCGAGCTCGAGCCCCTGATCAACCAGTTCGTCGAGAAGATCGGCGAGCTCGAGCAGGCGAACATCTACCCCGACGGCATCGAGGGCCTCGAGCTCGCCGAGTACGCCAGGGACAAGCAGCTGGCCAAGATGGCCGAGGTCCGCGAGGTCGCCGACGCCCTCGAGCAGATCGTGGCCGACGACCTCTGGCCACTGCCGAAGTACTCGGAGATCCTGTTCATCAAGTAGTCGCTTACCGGTAGGCGCCGCCGGGGAAGGCGCGACGGGAGCACTCGCAGAGCGAGTGCGAGTACCCGTCGCACCTCCCCCGACGGCGCCTCTCGACGCTCCAGCCGGGCGGTCGTTGGCGGATTTCCTCTGATAGTCAGAGGTTTTCCGCCCACGAGCTAGCCCGTGGGCGGATTCCGTCCCACCACGGGACGTTTTCCGCCCGCCACTGCGTCGTTGACTCAGACTCAATAAGATCGCCGACATGGCCGAACCCGCTGCTGCCGAAGAGCTCAACCCGGAGGCATTCCGGGAGTTCCTGGAGCGTTCGCGCTCCGACGACGACGGTCCGGTGGTGATGCTGAACCTGCTCGCCATGAAGCCCGACGGCGGCATGGCCAAGTACATGGAGTACGGCAACGCCGTGGCCCCGATCCTCGAGGGCGTCGGTGGTGCGCCGATCTTCACCGGCACCGGCACGAGCGCGCTGATCGGCAGCAGTCGCGACTGGGACCTCGTGATCCTGGTCCGCTACCCGAGCCGGGCGGCGTTCCTGCAGATGATCGGCTCGCCCGAGTACCAGGCGATCGCCCATCTCCGCACCGAAGCGCTCGAATACTCCGAGCTCCACCCGCTCGAAGCGGGCGACTGACCCTCAGGCCGCGGCGCCGACGGCGTCGGCCGCCGGAGCCGGCCGGTGGGCGTCCGCACGCGCCCGTCCCGCCTCCAGCTCCTTGCTGAGATCGCGCATGTAGTCGTCGTAGTCGACCTGGATCGTGTGCCGCTTCGAGGCGACGTAGCGCTTCTTCATCTTCCGGCGCTTGGCCGCGATGTCAGCTTCCATCTCCGTCCGCGAGGGGAGCTCGAGGCGGCCGCGGAGCGCCTCGGTGATCAGCACCGACTGGCGCTCGGCGATCGGCATGATCGCGCCGAGCGGCTGGACCAGTCCGAGGAAGAACAGGTTGTCGTACTCGGGGTGGAACATGAACTTGTAGAGCGGCAGCTCGTTCTCGCGGGCCGAGATGAAGTCCTCGTCGAAGAACGGGAAGGTGATCTTGTAGCCCGTGCAGTAGACGACGAGGTCGGCGTGGACCTCGCTGCCGTCGGTGAAGCGCACCTTGTCGCCCTCGAGCGCGGCGATGTTCGGCTTCGGCGTGATCGCGCCGTGGGCGAGGCGGTCGAGGATGCGGCCGCTGATCGTCGGGTGGGCGTGGGCGAACTTGTGGTCCGGCTCGGGCAGCCCGTAGCTCTCCATCCGGCCGACGTTGAACTTCAGCAGCTGGGCCATGAACGGGAACCGGATCCAGTGCGGTAGCCACTCGGCACCGCCGATCTGGTCGACCGGCTTGCCGAACAGGTACTTGGGGATCACGTAGGCGCCGCGGCGAGCCGCCAGGTACGTGTTGCGGGAGTGGTAGGAGGCGTCGACGGCGATGTCCATCGCCGAGTTGCCCATGCCGAGGACGACGACGTCCTTGTCGACGATCTGGGTCTCCTCCTTGTAGTCGTGCGAGTGGATCTGCTCGCCCGCGAAGGTGTCGCTGCCGGGGAACGCCGGCTCCGGCCAGCGCGGATCCCAGTGGTGGCCGTTGGCGACGACGACCGCGTCGTAGACCTCGGTCTCGCCGGTGGTCGTCTCGACCTCCCAGCGGCCGTCGCCGAGCCGCTCGACGTGCTCGACCCCGACCCCGAACTTGATCTCGTCGCGGAAGCCGAAGTGGTCGACGTAGTCGTCGAAGTAGCGGGCGATGTGATCGTGCCGCGGGAAGTCCGGGTACGACTTCGGCATCGGGAAGTCCGAATACTCCATCCGCTCGCGCGACGTGTTGATGTGCAGCGAGCGATACGAGGACGAGATCCCGTTCTTGTTCTGGAACACCCAGTTGCCGCCGACGCGATCGCCGAGCTCGTAGCAGTCGAACGGCAGCCCGCGCTCGTGCAGCGCCTTCGCGGCGGCGATGCCGGACGAGCCGGCGCCGATCAGGCAGGTTCTCGGGTTCTCGGTGGTGGCGGTCATCGGTCGCTGCTGGAAGCGGAGGTTACCCCTCGGGAGGTCTGCAACGATGAAACCGTGAGAAGCATTCGCCCAGCCGCCGGCGGCGGCATCGTCCTGACCTTCATCGCCCTTCTGCTCGTTGCCGCGGCACCCGCTTCGGCCGGGTTCTCGCCCGGCGCTAAGACGCTCGGCGACCCGATCATCCCCCAGGTCGGCAACGGCGGCTACGACGTCCGCGACTACTCGCTGGTCCTCGACTACGACCCGGTGACCAACCGCTTCGAGAACGGGACCCAGGCGACGATCAAGGCGAAGGCGACCCAGGGGCTCTCGAAGTTCAGCCTCGACTTCCAGAAGGACCTGACGATCGACGGCGTGACCGTCGGTGGCGAGAGCGCCACCTACTCGCGCGCCGACGCCAAGCCGAAGTTCAGCAGCGACCCGGCCGTCACCCAGCCGGCGAAGCTGACGATCACGCCGCCCGCCGGCATCGCCAAGGGATCCGTGTTCACGGTCGTCGTCCGCTACCACGGCAAGCCGAAGGCGATCGTCGACGCCGACAACTCGCTCGAGGGCTGGGTCGAGGCCTGCTCCTCACCCGGCAACTGCGACGGCTCGTTCACCGTCAACGAGCCGATCGGCGCCCAGAGCTGGTACCCGTCGAACAACCACCCCTCCGACAAGGCGACCTTCCGGCTCGAGACGACGGCCCCCGTCGCCTACACCGCCATCGGTCCCGGCGAGCAGGTCTCGCGCGTCAACAACGGGGACGGCACGGCGACGACCACCTGGGTCGAGGGCAAGCCGATGGCCACCTATCTCGCGACCGGCACGGTCGGGCTCTTCGATGTCGACGAGGGCACGATGACCGACCACACCCACGACGTCACGATCCCCACGTTCACCGCGATCGACAGCGCCGGCTCTCCCGAGCGCAAGGCCGCCGTCAGCGCGACCGCGGCCCGGATCCCGGAGATGGTCAACTTCCTCGCCGGCAAGTTCGGCGTCTACCCGTTCGAGACCGTCGGCCTCGTCGCCGACTGGGTCCCGAGCGTCGGCTACACCCTCGAGAACCAGACCAAGCCCCACTTCGCGGGCAACGAGGGCGGGCCCGCCGCCGACAGCTCGACGCTCGCCCACGAGCTCGCCCACCAGTGGATGGGCGACGGCATCTCACCGTCGAACTGGAGCGTGATCTGGTTCAACGAGGGCTGGGCGACGTTCTCGGAGGTCCTGTTCGACAGCAAGGTCGACGGCGACGACCTGACGCCGAAGAAGTTCTTCAAGGCCGTCTACCAGTCGTCGCCGAAGTCGTGGAAGCTCGCCCCCGCGAAGCTCGACGGCGACCCCGCCAACCTGTTCGACGGGATGGCCGTCTACAACCGCCCGGGGGCGATGCTCGAGGGGCTGCGCGAGATCATCGGCACCAAGCGCTTCTACGCCTTCTCCCACGATCTGACCGATCGCCACCTCTACGGCAACATCAGCCGCGGGCAGTTCATCGGCGAGGCCAAGGACGCGAGCGGGTTCCACGGCAAGAAGCTGAAGCGGCTCGGCGAGTACCTGCGACAGTGGCTCCTCTGGGAGAAGCGGCCGCACCTGACCCCGTCCGACTTCTAGCGACAACCACCGAGAGGAACGCATGACCGAGAAGGCCCAGTTCGACGCCGACGAGTGGGAGCACATCTCCCGCGCCCCCGCGATCGCGGCGATGTACGTGATCACCTCCGAGAAGGGCGGGACGCTGCGCGAGAGCATGGCCGTCGGCAAGGTCTACGCCGAGGCCCGCGAGCAGTCGACCGGGTCGCCCCTCGTCGACGAGATCGTCGCCTCGGTCAACTCGGTCTCGCCGAACGAGTTCGCCAGCAAGGAGCAGTTCCGCGCCGAGGCGGTCGAGCAGGTCCGCGCCGCCAAGGACACCCTGGCGGCCAAGGCCGACGCCGAGGAGGTCTCGACCTATCGCGACTTCATCCTCACGGTCGCCCAGCGGGTTGCCGAGGCCGACAAGAGCGGCGGCTTCCTCGGGATCGGCGGCGAGCGCGTCACCGAGCACGAGACCGCTGCGATCGAGGAGATCCGCGCGGCCCTGGGCTAGGCGCGGCGCCGGGCGCCCGACGCCGGTGTCGCCGCTGCACGAGACTGAGACCCGATGAGACGGGTGCTCGCCACCGCCACCGCGGTGCTTTCGGTGCTCCTCGCCGCCGGCTGCGGCGGCTCCGATGACGGGACGGAGCCGACGAGCTCCGCGGCGGCGGCGACGCCGGCGCCGAAGCTCGGTCCCTGCCGGACCCAGCCCGGCGTGCCGGGCTTCCGCTGCGGGACGATCGAGGTTCCGAAATACCGGTCGGACCCGGGCCGCGGGAGCTTCGAGATCGGGTTCGCCGTGCGCAAGCGCAACGATGCCGATCAGCCCTCACAGGGGGCGATCTTCGCCGTCGAGGGCGGGCCCGGCTACGCGAGCACGACGACCGCGGCGACCTACCAGAACCTCTTCCGGGGCCTGCTCGACCACCGCGATCTGGTCCTCGTCGACATGCGCGGGACCGGGCTCTCGGGGCCGATCGACTGCCCCAACGTCCAGCGCGGCACGGCCCCCGAGTGGATCGGCCTCGGCGAATGCGCGCGCCGCCTCGGCGACGACTTCGAGGCCTACGCGACGGGCGCCGCGGCGGAGGACATCGACGCGGTCCGCGCCGCCCTCGGCTATGAGCGGATGGCGCTCTACGGCGACTCCTACGGGACCTTTCTCGGGCAGTCCTACGCCTACCGGCACCCCGACCGGCTCGAGGCCGTCGTCCTCGACGGCGCCTATCCGGTCCAGGGCGAGAGCCCGTGGTACCCGAGCCTGATCCGCAGCGGCAACCGGAACTTCGTCACCGCGTGTGACCGCTCCCCGTCCTGCCCGCCCGGTGCCGGGGAGCGCCTCCGCCGCCAGGCGCAGGTGATGCGCGACCGCGGCATGAACCCGGGAACGCTGATCGACGCGATCGCCGGCGCCGCCTACGGCCCGCCCCAGAGCTACCTCGACGTCGAGTCGGCCGGCCGGGCGCTGCTGAACGGCGACGATCAGCCCTGGATCGACCTCAACGCGAACCTCCGCGTCGCCTACTCCCACCCGCACCGCTACGACTACGCGACCGAGCTGGTCGTCGGCTGCAACGACTACCCGATGATCTGGGACAAGTCCGCCTCCGAGCCCGATCGGCGAGCCCAGCTCGAGGACGCGATCGACGCTCACGATCCGGACGCGTTCCGCCCCTTCACACCGCGCGAGGTCGCGCTCGGCTCGACCGTCGGCTACCTGGAGTGCCTGACCTGGCCGCAACCGACCGACCTCTACGAGCCCCCGGTCCCCGACGGCGCCGAGCCCACCGACGCGCCGGTCCTCGTCGTCAACGGCGAGTTCGACGACCTGACGACCCCGCGCGAGGGCGCGACCGTCGCCGCCGAGTTCCCGAACTCGCAGCGCTTCATCGGCCGCAACGCCGGCCACGTCGACGCCCTCTACAACGCGAGCGGCCCGTCGGCCCGGACGATCCGCCGGTTCCTGCGGGAGCAGCTGGGCGGGGGTTGACGACGGCCCCCGGCCGAGAGCGCCCCGCCTAGCCCGGGCCCGGGGCTGCCGGAGTCCTTGCGATCGACAGGGCCGCGGTGAGGAGGATCGCCGAGGGCGGGTAGCGGACCTCGCCCGACTCGTCGGCGGCGAGCTCGCCGGAGCGGGCGATCAGGGTGTGGATGCCGTCGAGGAGCGGCCGGGCCTCGTCGTCCCCGCCGGCGTCGCAGGCGAGGCGCGCGAGGGAGACAGGCTCGGTCGGCTCGTTGCCGGTCACCACCTGCGATACCGCGCCGACGAGATGGTCGACGACCCGCTCGAGGTGCGGGCTGATCGGCCCCGTCTCACCGGGCGGGCGGTCGTGGTGCTCGAGGTCCTCGCCGGCGAGGACCCGCTCGATCTGACCGCCGGCGATCGAGCGCAGCGCGTCCGGGCCGACGCCGGCCTGCAGCGCGAAGCGCAGGTGGGTGACGGCCGAGTTCATCGGCCGGCCGTAGGGCGAGTCGCTGGCCCAGACGATCTGGCCCGAGGGGATCAGCTTGAACATGGCCATCATGTCGCCGGGGCTCCACCACGCCGTGTCGACGAGGAGGTTCGGGTGCTCCGGCATCTCCGACCAGATCCAGGCGAGGTCGGAGACGGCGGCGTGGGCCAGGATCAGGCGCGCGTCCGGGTAGCGGCGCGTGAGCGTCACCGCGTTCTCGCCGAGCGCGGGGATGCCGCGTCCGGCGTGGATCAGGATCGGAAGCCGGCGATCGTGGGCGAGAGCGAAGAGCTCCTCGACCGCGGGCTCGTCGAGGGTGAAGCCCTCCGCACGCGGGTGCAGCTTGATGCCGCGAGCGCCCGCGTCGAGGCAACGTCGCGCCTCGGCGAGCGCGTCGGCGCGCGGGTCGACGCGGCAGAATGCGACCAGCCGGTCCGGTGCGGCGGCCACTGCTTCGAGGACGTGATCGTTGGCGGGCGGGTAGCCGCCCGGCTCGTGCATCGGGAAGGTGACCGCGCGGGCGCCGACGGGCTCGAGCGCGTCGAGCAGCTCGTCGGCCTCCTGTCGGTAGCCGTCGGGATCGTTCTGGCCGATGTGGGTGTGCGCGTCGTAGAGGGTGCGGTCGCCGAGCAGCTCCCGGATCGGCGACCACCACGGCGCCAGGGCGCGGTCGATCGGCTCCATGCTCGCGGCGCTAGGCATCGATCGCCTCGGCCATCCGCCCGACCGCCTCGGCGATCAGCTCCGGCGAAGTGCCGGCGTTGAGCCGGACGTGTCCCTCTCCCCCGGTCCCGAACATCGGCCCGGAGCTGAAGGCCACCCGCCCGCGCTCGAGGATCGGGGCCGCCGGGTCGGCGCCGAGGCCGTAGGCGGAGAGGTCGATCCAGGCGAGGTAGCCGGCGCGCGGCGGGACGTACCGCGCCTCCGGCAGGCGCTCTTCGAGCAGGTCAGCGAGCAGCGTGCGGTTGCCGTCGAGCAGGCCGAGGACGGCGTCGAGCCATTCGTCGCCGTCGCGATAGGCGGCCTCGGCCGCGATCGCGCCGAGGTGGCCGCAGTGGCGGGCGGAGAAGGGCAGCTCGGCGACGGCCGCGCGGGGCCCGGACGCGGCGGTGACGATCTGCGCGCACCCGAGACCCGCCAGGTTGAACGCCTTCGACGCGGACACGAGCGCGATTCCGCGCTCGGCGGCGGTACCGGAGACGGTCAGGAAGGGGACGTGCTCGGCGCCGGAGAGCGTCAGCGGCGCGTGGATCTCGTCCGCCAGGATCCAGGCGTCGTGTTCGGCGGCGAGGTCAGCGAGCGCGGCCAACTCGTGCCGGCCGGCGACGCCGCCGGTCGGGTTGTGCGGGTTGCAGAGCAGCATCGCCCGGGCGCCGGCGGCGAAGGCGGCCGCGATCCCGTCGAGGTCGAGCGCTCGGCCCTCGGCGAGCGGCACCTCCCAGATGCCGCATCCCGCCTCCGGCACGAGCGTGAAGAACGGGTGGTAGACGGGCGGTGTCAGCACGACCCGGTCGCCGGGCTCCAAGAGGAGCGTCAGCAGGTCGGTCAGGCCCGCGACGACGTCGTTGCAGGTGACGACCTGCGCTGGGTCGACCGCCCACCCCTGACGGCGCCCGAGGAACCCGGCCAGCGCCTCGGCGAGACCGGAGGCGTCCGGGTTCGCGTAGCCCGTGTCGTCGCGCTCGATCGCGTCGGCGAGCGCCCGCTTCACGGGCGCGGCCAGCGGGAAGTCCATCTCCGCGACCCAGGACGGCAGCACGTCGGGCCCGTACTCGGTCCACTTCGCGCTCCGCCGCCCCCGCAGACGCTCGAGCGAGAGGTCGGTCAGCCCCGGCTCCGGCACCGCGTTCAGGCGACTGCCTCGCTCGCCCGCGGCTCGAGCGAGAAGGCCTCGGCGAGCAGCTCGTAGGAGCGCAGGCGATCGGCGAAGTCGTGGACGTTGGTCATCGCCATCAGCTCGTCGGCGCCGCTGAGCGTGAGCAACTCGTCGATCCGGTCGCGAACGGTGAGCGGCGAGCCGACGATCATCCGCTCGGCGCGGCCCGGAACCGGCGGCTTCGGCGGTCCCTCCTCGGCGATGGCCTCCTCGACGGTCGGCAGCGGCGTCGGCCGGCCGGCCCGGAGGCGGCGGAATGCGACCCGCGAAGGCGCGGCGATCCGCTGGGCGGTCTCGTCGTCGTCGGCGCAGACGACGGCATGGGAGACGATCGCATAGGGCTCGGGGAACTCCTCGGAGGGCTGGAAGCCGTCGCGATAGAGCCGGAGCGCGTCAACCGCCATCTCCGGATTGATCTGGCCGGCGAAGGCGAAGCCGAGGCCGGCCGAGGCGGCGAGCTGGGCGGAGAAGTCGCTCGACCCGAGCAGGAAGATCGGAGGCAGCGGCGCCTCGAACGGCGCCGCCCGCACGTGGCTGAACGCGTGGCCCTCCGGCCACGGCCGCGAGCCGGCGAAGGCGAGCAGCTCGCCGAGCTGCTCGGGAAGGTCGTTGGCCGCCATCGCCTCGCGGCTGCGGCGGAGCGCGTAGGCAGTCATCTGGTCGGTACCGGGCGCACGGCCGATCCCGAGGTCGATCCGGTCCTCGAACAGCGCCGAGAGCACCTTGAACTGCTCGGCGACGCGGAGTGGGCTGTGGTTGGGAAGCATCACGCCGCCGGAGCCGACGCGGATCCCGTCGGTCGCCGCCGCGACCTGGCCGATCATCAGCTCCGGCGAGGAGCTGGCGACCATCGCGCCGCCGTGGTGCTCGGCGAGCCAGTAGCGCTCGTAGCCGAGCCGGTCGGCGTGGCGAGCGAGCTCGATCGTGTCGCGCAGCGCCTGTGCCTCGGTGGAACCCGAGACCACCGGCGAGAGGTCGAGGACGGAGACGGGAGGCATGCGGCCAAGTTACCGAGTCCCATCCGTCAGCCCGGGGACCGGGTCGTTCAGGTGGCGGCCGGGCCCTCCGTCTCGCCGTCGCCGTTGAGATGACGGCGGTGCAGGGCGAGGCCGACGAGGCCGAGCGGCAGCGGCAGCCAGTAGGTGAAGAGCCGGTAGAGGAGCGTCGCGACGACGGCGTCGCCCGCCCCGACCCCCGCGAGGGCGAGCAGCGCGGTGAGCCCGGTCTCGACGAACCCGAGCCCGCCCGGGGTGATCGGGATCTGGGCCAGGACCTGAGCGACGCAGAACGCGAGCAGGACCAGGCCCGGAGCCGGATGGGCGCCGACGGCGGCGAGCGAGGCGAGCAGGATCGCGTAGTCGAACGCCCAGCGGCCCACCGTCGCGAGGACCGCCTTCGGCCAGTCGTCGCCGAGCGCGGCGAGGATGCGGTCGCGCTCGCGCTTGACGCGCTCCGGCAGGTGCTCGGTCGGTTCCGAGCTGCGGCGGAGGCGGTTGCGCCCCCGCTCGATCCAGCCGGTCAGCTTGTGCAGCGGCGTGTCGGCCGCGAGCAGCATCGTCGCGATCCCGGTCAGGACGAGGAAGACGACGACGCTGATGATCGCCGCCTCGAGCAGGTCGCGATCGACGCTGGTGCCGAGCAGCGCGGGCAGCGCCAGGACCGGAAGGCCGAGGACGACCGCGAACGTCAGCAGGTTGACCGCCGTGATCCCGGCGACCGCCCTCCCCCGCTCCACCCCGCGCTCGACGAGCATCTTGTACTGGAGGGCCGCGCCCATCGCCCCGCCTCCGGGCGCGATCTTGGCGAGCGCGTTGCCGGCGAGCTGCGAGTCGATGACGGCGGACCACGGCGAGCGCGGGATCGTCAGCCGCTGGAGGATCCAGATGCAGCCGAGCGACAGGAACTGCAGGAGCGCGAGCAGCGGGAACCAGAGCAACGACACCTGGTTCAGGCTCTGCCACGAGCCGAGCACGTCGATCAGGCTCGGAGCGACGAGGTAGAGGGAGACGCCGGTGACGATCAGCCAGAAGACGGTCCGGCGCAGGCTCGGCCCGCGCGCGACCGACTCGGCCTCGCCGCGGGCGATCTCGGTCTCGGCGTCGGTACGGGCGTCGATCGCCCGCTCGATGCGGTCGCCGAGCGGCTCGCGCCGGGCGAGCTCAGGGCTCTCGCTCAACCGCCGCCGCTGCCCGGCCGGAGGGTGCGGATCCCGGCGTTGAGGACGGCGACGGTGGCGTCGATCAGCGCCTCGCGGTCGGCGTCGTCGCGTTCGAGCGACGAGAGGATGGCGCCCTCGACGAAGCCGACCCAGCCGCGGAGGACGGCCCGGACGTCGGCGCGGTCGGTGTCGAGGCCGGCAACCGAGGCGATCAGCTCGATCCCCTCCCAGCGCTGGGCCTCGATCCGGTCGAACACCTCGCGAAAGCCGCCGCCTCCGGCCATCAGCGACCGGTAGCCGGCCGGGTGCGCCATCGCGTCGTCGTAGTAATAGGAGATCGCGTGGCGGAGGCGATCGTCGGGCGAGAGATCGGCCGGCGCGCCGCGCGCCCCCTCCTGGAAGCCGCTCAGCAGCGGCTCGAGCGAGGCGATGTAGAGGTCCTTCTTCGAGCCGAAGTACTGGAAGACGAGCCCGTGGGAGACGCCGGCGAGCTTCGCGATCTCGTCGACCGAGACATCTTCGTAGTCACGAGCGAGAAACTGCTCGAGGGCGATTCCGAGCAGCTGCTCGCGCCGTCGCAGGGCCCGTTCGCTTGTCAGCGGCCGCCGTCCCAAGGTGCGGGCGAGTCTAGCCCCGGGCCGCGACGCCGGTATGCGATGGTGCCCGACCGATGGCGGCGATCGAGTTGCAGGGAGTTGTCAAGACCTTCGGGCCCATCAGGGCCGTCGACGGCCTCGACCTCAACGTTCCCGAGGGCGTCTGCCTCGGCCTACTCGGCCCCAACGGCGCCGGCAAGTCGACGACGATGCGCCTGCTGACCGGGCAGGCCATCGCCGATGAGGGAAGCCTCCGGGTCCTCGGCTACGAGCTGCCGCGGGAGTCGAAGGACGCACGCGCGCGGATGGGCGTGGTCCCCCAGCTCGACAACCTCGACATCGACGTGACCGTCGAGGAGAACCTCAAGGTCTTCGCCCGCCTCTACCGCGTGACCGACATCGGTGCGGCGGTCGACCGGGCGCTCGCGCTCGCCCGGCTCAACGACCGTCGCCACGATGCCGTCGACGAGCTGTCCGGCGGCATGCGCAGGCGGCTGCTCGTCGCTCGCGGCCTCGTCCACGACCCCCGCCTCGTGCTCCTCGACGAGCCGACGGTCGGACTCGACCCGCAGATCCGGGCGGAGATCTGGACCCTGATCGAGGATCTCCGGGCGAAGGGCACGACGATCCTGATGTCGACCCACTACATCGAGGAGGCCGAGCGCCTCGCCGACGAGGTCGCGCTGATGGCGAAGGGCCGGGTGATCGCCCGCGGGCGGCCGAACGACCTGATCGCCGAGCACGCCGGGCAGCGCACCGCCGAGTACTACGCGCCGCCGGAGCGCCGGGCCGAGGTCCGGGCGGCGGCGGAGGCAGCCGGCCTGCCGGTGCGCTCGGCCGGGCCGGCGGTCGTCATCGTCGGCTGCGAGCGGGCTCCCGACGGGCTGGTCCCCGACGACGCGATCACCAGGCCGAGCTCGCTCGAGGATGTCTTCGTGGAGCTGACCGGAGAGGAGCTGGAATGAGGCGGATCGAGCCGGCGGCGGTCCTCGGGGTGATGAGCCGCGAGGTCGCCAACTTCAGGACCTTCTGGCGGAGCACGACGTTCTCCAGCCTGATGGAGCCGATGATCTACCTGCTCGCGTTCGGCCTCGGCCTCGGGACGACGCTGGTCAGCACGGTCGACGGCGTCGACTACGTCGAGTTCGTCGGGACGGGGATGGTCGCGACCGCGGTCGTCTTCTCGAGCGCGCTGCCGGCGATGTTCGGCACCTTCGTCAAGCACCGCTTCCAGCGGACCTACGACGCGATCCTCGCCGCCCCGGTCGACGTCGAGGAGCTCGTCAGCGGCGAGATGCTCTGGATCGGGCTGCGCGCCGGGATCTTCGGGACCTTCCCGTTGCTGATCACGATCGGGTTCGGGCTTGATCCGGCGCCGGGGATGATCCTCGTCCCGTTCTTCTGCTTCGTCACCGCGCTCGCGTTCGCCGGGTTCGGGATCGCGGTGGCGGGCAGCGTCGCGAAGATCGACCAGTTCAACTACGTGACGACGCTCGTGATCACGCCGATGTTCCTGTTGGCCGGGACGTTCTTCCCGATCGAGGGCCTGCCGGAGTGGGCGCAGGTGCTGTCGCAGTTCAACCCGCTGCACCAGCTCGTCGTGCTCGTCCGGAGCGCGTCCTTCGGCTTCGACGCCTACGACCCGCTGCGGCTCGCCGGGCTGATCGTGCTGGCGTTCGCGATGTGGCGGCTCGCCATCGACCGGCTCCGGCGCCGGCTCATCGACTAGCGCCCGGGCGCGTTCGAGGCACAGTTCACGCAGAGCGCGCTCTCGGGAACGCTGCGGAGGCGGCCCGCCGGGATCTCGGCGCCGCACTCGTCGCAGGTCCCGTAGCTGCCCTCGTCGAGCTTCGCGAGCGCCCGCTCGAGCCGAGCCGCGATCGCCTCGAGGCTGTCGGCGACGCCGACGTCGGTCAGCCGGCCGATCGCCTCGGTCGTGCCGTCGCCGATCCGCTTGCCGAACCCGATCCCCGACCCGCGCTCGGGTGGCGCCTTCAGCGCCTCGAGGCGCGAGCGGACCTCATCGAGGCGCTCGCGCAGGTCGGCTTCGACCTCGCCGAGGTCGAGCGGCTCTCCCTCCGGTTCCGGCACCACGATGGTTCATCCTCCCGCAGATCCGCCTCTCCCGTCGCAGCAGACGCCGCACCCCGGACCGTCCCGCCCGCGGGCGATCGGCCCGCACCCGCCCGGCCCGGCGCCCGGCCCGCTACTACGAGGTCGCGGGCGTCGACCTCGCGGCCGAGCTCGAGCGGCTCTGCCGTCTCGCGGCCCTCGGCGGCCCGGCGGGACGGCTCGCGATCGATCCGCCGGAGCTGACGGTGCGGCGGGCGTCGCGGCGCCCGCGCAGCAGGCTCGGCTTCGCGGTTCCCACCGAGAACCGGATCTCGGTCACCGCGTATCCGGGAATAGGCCGGGGCGACGCCCTCGAGACGCTGCTCCACGAGCTCGTCCACATCGCCGTCGGCCCGGCGGCCGAGGGGCGACGCTGGCACGGGCGCGAGTTCACGGCGGCGCTGCGGGGGGCGATGGCCGAGGGCTACGGGATCACCGGGGTCCGGGCGCCGAGCAGCTACCACGGCGCCTACGCCGCCGCGATCGACGCGCGGGCGGCCTCGGGCGGCGGCGACCAGCTCGCCCTCCCCCTCGCGCCGACCGGCTGACGCGGGACCGATAGGTTGCCGCGATGGCCGCACCGCTGCTCGTCGTCGACACGCCCTCGATGCTCTACCGCGCGTTCTTCGCGCTCCCGAAGACGATCAAGGGAGCCGACGGCGAACCCGTCAACGCCCTGCTCGGGACCGCGAACCTGATCCTTCGCGAGGTCGCCGAGTACGGGCCTCGCGCCGTTGTCCTCTGCTTCGGAGCCGAGGCCGCCCACTACCGGGTCGAGCTCTACTCCGGCTACCACGCCGACCGCCCCGAGATGCCGGAGCTGCTCGTGCCGCAGTGGACCGCGAGCCACGAGTTCTTCGCGGAGTTCGGCTGGCAGATCGCCGAGCACGAGACGCTCGAGGCCGACGACCTGCTCGGCTCGCTCGCCGAGGCCGAGACCGCCGCGGGCGGCGAGACCCTGATCATGACCGGGGACCGCGACATGTTCCAGTGCGCGAGCGACGTCGTCACCGTCCTCTACCCGGCGAAGGGCGTCCAGGGAATGGAGCCGATCGGGCCCGACGAGGTCCGGCGCCGCTACGGGATCGACCCCGAGCAGGTCCCCGACTTCATCGCGCTTCGCGGCGACCCCTCCGACGGCATCCCGGGGGCGAAGGGGATCGGGGAGAAGACCGCCGCCGAGCTCCTGCGGCGCTACGAGACGCTCGACGGCGTCCTCGAGCACGCGATCGAGCAGAGCACCCCGCGGATCCGCGGCGTCCTCCGCGACGACCGCGAGGCGCTCCTCGACTACCGCGAGATGGCGCGCCTCCAGGACGCGGGGGTCAGCCGTCCGCCCGACTCCGAGACCGACTGGAACGCCGCCGGCGACGCCGCCGAGCGCTACGGGATGAACCGGCTGGCCGAGCGGTTGCGGGAGATGGCCGGGTGAGCGGCGAGCGCTAGCCGAGGAACGAGGCCATCGCCTCGTGCGTCGTCTCCGGCCGCTCGAGCTGGGGGACGTGGCCGCAGTCGAGCTCGAGATGGACGGCGCGCGGGAGGGCGCGTTCGACGTGGCGCATGAACTCGATCGGGACGAGGACGTCCTCGCGGCCCCAGACGAAGAGCGAGTCGGGCCCGAGCTTCTTGAGCCGGGTCCAGAAGCCCTCCTCGCCGTAGGGCTCCTCGCGGTAGATGTTGCGGGCGCACTCGTAGAAGGCGTAGCGGCCGGCGGGGGTCAGGTAGGAGCGGAGGAACTCGTCGACTCCGGCGGCGGTCCAGCCGCGGTCGCCGCCGGGAACGAGGCGGCGGACGACGGGCTCGACGAGCATCCGCGGCGTCGGCTGCAGGTAGCCGAGCCGCGGCAGCGGCGCCTTCAGCAGCCAGTTCCAGGGGCGCTCCTTGAGCCAGGCGAGGGACGGCGCGAGCATGACGAGGCTCTCGACCCACTCGGCGTGGTTCATCCCGAGCTCGAGCGCGATCCGCCCGCCCATGCTGTTGCCGGCGAACGTGGCGCGCTCGTAGCCGAGAGCGTCGACGAGCCCGAGCACGACCTCGGCGTACCAGGGAGCATCGAAGGGAGCGCTGTGCGGCTTGTCGGAGTCGCCGAAACCGGGGAGGTCGATCGCGATCACCCGATGACCCTCGGGTGCCATCGCGGCGAGCGTCGGCAGGAACGAGGCCTTCGTGCCGCCGAGGCCGTGGATGCAGATCAGCGGCGGCCCCTCGCCGGCCTCGCAGTAGGCGATCTCGTGGTCGGCGGTGGTGACGCGGTCGAAGTGGAGGCGGCCGGGCTCGTTCGAGCCGCTGGTCGCCGCCAGCAGCCCGACGCCGAGGTGGAGGTCGTGGCGGACGCGGAGGCGGCCGCGGCGGAAGGCGTCCATTCCGCCGGCGACGTCGTCGGCGATCCGCGACCAGGTGCGCTCGTCGGCGGTCAGCAACGCGTCGGCGCGACCCTCGGCCGGCTCGAGGCGGGCCTCCGGCATCTCGATGACGACGTCGAAGTCCTCGCCATCGACGACCTCGAGGCGGATCCGTGCGGTTCCGCCGGGGAGGTCGATGTCGTCCGGTTGGAATCGGGAGACCAGCTCCTCGATTGCTTCGATCGCGCTCCCCCGCTCAACGGTAGCGGTGCTCATCTCCCGGAAATCTACCCGTGCCGGGGTACGCGAACCAACGCGTGATCGGTATCACGCGCCGGAATCAGTCCTCGATCCAGCAGTTTGCGACGACTGTCCAGGGCTCGATCCGCTGCGCGGTGACCAGCCCGGCGGCGACGTAGGGGTCGCCTGCGGCGAAATCAGCGGCCTCGGCAGCGGGATCGCCGGGGTGCTCGAACACGAACAGGGCGCCGGTCGGCGGATCTCCGGTCGCCCCGGCGACCGCGAGCCCCCGCTCCTCGGTGAACCGGGCGATGTGGGCGAGGTGATCCTCGCGATGCGGCGCGCGGCGCTCGAGAATGTCGGCGACGTACTCGTAGGTCAGCAGGCAGACGGGCATCGGCCTATTTTCCCCGATCGGCCCGGGTCGCGCCGGTGTCGCCCGAGATCGCGCAGACCCGGACCGTCCCGGTCGTGCGGGCGGTCCAGGGCTGGTCGATCCCGTCGTCGGGGATCAGGATCGCAGCGGCGCGGCCCGGGCGGAGCACCCCGACCGCCGTGTCGGGAACATCGGCGAACCGCCCGAGGTCGAGCTCGGCCCCGACGGCGCCGCTGTCGCGAACGAGCTCGACCGAGTCGGCGCCGGGCGGGAGCTCGAACGTCGTATAGCCGTCGGCCGCCGGAGGGTGGTCCACGCACTCCGTCGCCCGCGTCCCCCCGCCCGCAGGTAACTCCACGGCGGCGATCCGCAGCGCGCGGACGAGCACGAAGTCGGCGCCGCGGCGAACGTCCTCCGGCTGCCCGCGCAGCGCCTCGACGCTGTCGCCCAGCGGCCCGACGTCGGCCGCAAACTCGTCGAGCGCGAACGCCGGCGACGGAATGAACTCGCTCGCCGGCGGCCCGAGCGCACGGACCCTGAATGCCGGGTCGACCGCCGCGCCGCCGATCTCGACCGAGCCGAGCTGCGCCTTGACGTCGCGGGCGTCGTCGGCGAAGCCGGGGAAGATGTAGATCAGGAAGGCGAGATTCCCGGCGAGACAGAGAGCGGCGACACCGGCCGTCCGCCGGAGCGCCCGCGGAGAGAGCTCGCGGTCGCGGAACACCTCGGCAGCGAGGAGGACGATCATGATCGCCCCGAAGAGCATGTAGCGCGGTGTCGTCACCGAGCGATCCGGCCCCTCCGCGAGGGCGATCCCTCCCCAGAAGGCGAGGATCGAGACCAGGTAGGCCCAGGTCCACGGGGTTCCACGGCCGGACGCGAGCCGGACCGCCAGGAGCGCCCCGCCGGCCACCGCCAGCAACGCGAAACCGACCCGGAGCAGAACCGCCAGCGGGTGGACGTGCCCGCCGAGCTCGGGCGGGATCCCGAACATCCCCTCGAGGGCGGAGCCGGCCGCCTCGACGACGAACAGCGGCGCGCCGAGGACGTTCGAGGACGATGCGATCTCCTGGTCGAACTGCCGGGCCCAGAGCCACCACGCGAACCAGAGGACGATCGGGACGACGGCGACCCAGAGCTCGCGGCGCCGGCCGCGCTCGAGCAGGTAGTAGGCGGCGACGCCGAGGGCGACGATCGTGCCGAACGTGTGCGAGAGGATCGACAGCGACAGCAGGAACATCGCAGCGACGTCTCCCCGCAGCGTCCGGCGCTCGACCGCCGCCAGCGCCCCGAGGCCGAGCGCGATCGAGAGCGTGAACGGGATGCCGAGCGGCGAGACGACCACGTCCTGGGCGGAGCCGTAGAACAGCAGGACGAGCGCCGGCATCAGCGCCACGACCGGGCCCATCCGGCGGCGGACGAGGTGGAAGACGAGCACGGCGTTGGCCTGGAGGCAGATCACGCCGAGGACCCGGAACGGCAGGTAGTCGACGCCGAAGATCCGGGGTAGGACCTCGTAGATAACGCGCGGGATCGCGAGCAGGTGGCTGGCGTGAGGCGTCAACAGCGATCGCGGGGCGAAGTCGGCGAATCCGACCAGCCAGTCGAGCTCGTCCGACCAGAACCAGAGATCGCGACCGCCGATCAGGATCACCGCCGCGGAGATCGCCATCGCGGTGACGAGGGCGATGCGCGCGAGCCGCCCGCCGCGCTCGTCGTATCCCGATGGCATCGCGGGAACGCTAGCGTCAGCCCCGATGGATCGGGAACCGAGCTGGATCAGCAGGGCGACATCGGGCGGCGAGGCCGGGCCGCCGTCGCTGCTCACCGCCGTCGGCGGCTGGCTCGGGATCGCCGAGGCGACCCTCCCGTTCCTCGCGTTCACGATCGTCTGGACGGCGACGGGCCAGGACATCCTGATCGGCGGGATCGTCGCCGTCGGTATCAGCGCGGTGCTGGCGCTCGCCCGGCTGCTCCGCCGCCAGACGACCCAGTTCGCCCTCTCCGGGGTGATCGGGGTGGCCTTCGGCGCGTTCGTGGCCTCGCGGACGGGCAAGGCCGAGGACTTCTTCCTCCCCGGCATCCTCATCAACGCCGGCTCCGCCACCGTCTACCTGATCTCGATCGCGGTCCGCCGGCCGCTGATCGGCCTGCTCGTCTCGACTGTGACCGGCGAGGGGTCTGCCTGGTACCGGGACCCGGAGCGGCGCAGCGCCTACACGAAGGCGAGCTGGATCTGGGTCGGGCTGTTCTGCTTCCGGCTGTCGATCCAGCTCCCGCTCTATCTCTCCGGCCTCGTCGGCCCGCTCGCCGTCGCCCGCGTCATCACCGGGATCCCGCTGTTCGCGCTCGGCGTCTGGCTGAGCTACCAGTTGCTGCGGAGCTCGTTGCCCGAGCTCGAAGCCGGTGGGGGAGAAACCGAGACCGAGACGACCGCTCCTTGAGCGCTCGCGCCTGGTCGTCCTTCGCGGCCGTCTCCGTCCTCTGGGGCATCCCCTACCTCTTCATCAGCATCGCGGTCGACCACGGGATCTCCCCCGGCTTCCTCGCGTTCTCACGCGTGCTCCTCGGCGCGCTCGTCCTGCTCCCGATCGCCTGGCGGGCCGGCCTGCTCGGATCGCTGCGCGAGCATCGCGGCTGGCTCGTCCTCTACGCGATCGCCGAGATCGCGATCCCCTTCCCGCTGATCGCCTTCGGCGAGCAACACGTCAGCTCTTCGGTCGCCGCGATCCTGATCGCGGCGACGCCGCTGATCGTCGCCGTCCTCGCCCGGACCTTCGACCACAGCGAGCGGGTGACGGGCCGCCGCCTCGGCGGGCTCGTCGTCGGCTTCGCCGGCGTCGTCGCGCTCGTCGGCGTCGACATCGCCGGCGACGCCGACGAGGTGATCGGCGCGATCGCGATCCTGGTCGCGGCGGTCGGCTACGCGGTCGGCCCGATGACGCTGCAGGCGAAGCTGAGCACGATCGATCCGCGGGCGGTGATGGCCGGCGCCCTCGCCATCGCCGCCGTGGCCCTGCTCCCACTCGCCGCCCTGGCGCCGCCGGACCCCCCGCTGCAGGGAGAGGCGGTCGCCTCGATCCTCGTCCTCGGCGTCTTCTGCACGGCAGCCGCCTTCGTCCTCTTCGGGGCGCTCGTGATCGACATCGGAGCCGGCCGCGCCCTCGTCATCACCTACATCGCGCCGGTCGTCGCCCTGCTCGCCGGCATCGTCGTCCTCGGCGAGTCGCCGGGCCTCGGAACGATCGTCGGCCTGCCCCTCATCCTCGGCGGGTCGTGGCTTGCAACCGGCGCCGATTAGGCGCCGCGCCCCGGATCGGCGCTTGCCGCGCAACTTCCCGGTGGCTCACCGGTTAAAGGCGGACACTAGAGTTGTCGATCACACCCCAGCACGAACCCATCGGAGAGCCTCCTCTTGCACGCCTTCCCCACCACCCTTCCCGCTCGACGCGCCCTGATCCTCGCGGCCGTCGCGCTGCTCGCCCTCGCGCTCGCCGCCGCCTTCACGTCCGGCTCCGCCGCCGCGGCCGTCAAGCAGGGCCCCAAGGGCGGAGCGTTCTACGTTCCTCCGAAGACTCTTCCCAAGGGCCACGGCAAGGCCGTCTGGCAGCGCGAGGCGACCAAGCTCGCCCCGATCGCCGGCGCCAAGGTCAACAAGGTCCTGCTCTACACCTCGCGCAGCCCCGAGGGCAAGCAGGTCGTCGTCTCCGGCTCGGTCAGCGTCCCCAAGGGCAAGGCCCCGAAGGGCGGCTGGCCCGTGATCAGCTGGGCCCACGGCACGACCGGGACCGCCGACCAGTGCGCGCCGACGCGGATCGACCCGTCGAGCGTCGTCGCCCCCTACGTCGCCTACGTCCACCCGCAGCTCGAGGACTGGATCAAGGCCGGCTACGCGGTCGTCGCAACCGACTACCAGGGCCTCGGCACCCCCGGCCCGCATCCCTACCTCGTCGGTGAGGCGGAGGGCCGGAGCGTCGTCGACATGGTCTCGGCGGCCCGCCAGCTCATCCCCGACCTCGGCAAGAAGTACCTGATCGCCGGTCACTCGCAGGGTGGACAGTCCGCACTGTTCGCAGCCTCGCTCGCCGACGACTGGGCGCCGAACCTGAAGCTGAAGGGCACCACCTCCTACGCGCCGGCCTCGCACCTCAAGGCCCAGGCGGAGCTCCTTCCGTCGCTGACCTCGCCGAGCGGCCTCTCGGCGCTGGCGGCGCTGATCGTCAAGGGAGCCTCGACGGTCACCAGCGACATCAAGATCAACAAGCTGCTGACCCCGCAGGCGCAGTCGCTCTACCCGCAGACCGAGCAGATCTGCCTGCCGCAGCTCGCCGAGAGCGACAGCTTCGGGGGCATGGCCCCGGCCGACCTGCTGAAGAACAACGCCGACACGACGGCCCTCTACGACGTCCTCGACGGGATGAACCCGGCGGTGAAGATCGGCCCGCCCGTCTTCCTCGCGCAGGGCACGGCCGACACCACGGTGTTCCCCTTCTTCACCGACCAGCTCAACGGCGAACTCGACGCAGCCGGCGACAAGGTCGACTACAAGACCTACCCGGGCGTCAACCACGGCGCGATCGTCGCCGCGGCCGAGGACGACGCGCTCGACTTCTTCGAGAAGCGCCTGCCCGCCAAGTAGCCGGCAGGGCTGACCGGCCCCGGTCAGCCTGATTGGTTCCGGCGCAGGAACTCGCGGATCCGGACCGCGCCCTTCGAGGCGGGGTCGTAGAGCGATTGGACGTGGCCCGCGTTGCGCCAGATGAACAGCTCCGAGTTCGGGAACAGCGCCGCCGCGGCCCGGGCCTCGGCCGGCGCGGTGACGTCGTCGAGCTCGCCGCCGATCACGAACACCGGCATCGCCGGCGCTTCGGCGTCGGGATCAGCCGGCGGCTCGTAGTAGCGGCTGGGCGGCGGCGCACCGAGGCACTCGGTGTAGGAGTAGTCGGGCGTCAGCGCCACCTCCGCCGGCGTGAACGGAGCGAAGGCCCGCTTCGGATATTCCGCGATCGACTCGCTGAGCTGCCGGCGCCGCTCCTCCCATGACGCGCTCTTGTCCCAACGCATCGGGTAGTCGTTGCAGCTGATCGTCAGCTCCTGGCCGACCGAGTAGCCGCTCGGCTCGCCGAAGCCGACGTGTCCCTCGCGGGTCATGGCGTCGTAGCGGGCTTCGTCGCCGCGGAGGTAGTCGGAGATCGCGCGGTCGATCCGCAGGTAGCTGTCGGGGGGTGAGAACCCGGCCTCGCTGATCGCGTCGAGCAGTGGGCCGACGCCGAGGCGGCGTTCGCGCAGCTCGGCCACGAACCGGTCGAGGCGGCGGCCCGCGTCGCCGTGACAGGACGGCGAGCGCTCGCACGCAATCGACAGGCCACGGATACCGGTCTTCCAGATGCTCGGGTACCAGGCGCTCTCGCCGCGAACCGGGTAGGCGCTGTCGAGGACGAGCGCCTCGAGCGTGTCGCCGTGGCGGAAGGCGTAGGACTGGGCGAGGTAGGTCCCGTAGGAGTCGCCGTACATCTGGATCCGGTCGTAGCCGAGCGCGGCGCGGACGTCGTTGATGTCGTCCGCCGCCGCCGCCGTGCGATAGGAGCCGAAGCGGTCGCCGAGGACGTCGGCGCACGCCGCCATCCCGACGTCGTCGGTCGCCCTGCCGCTCTGCATGTCGGGACAGTCGATCGGCTCCGACCGTCCGGTCCCGCGGGCGTCGACGAGGATCAGCTCGCGGTGATCGAGCAGGTTCCCGAAGGTGTTGATGTAGCCGCGGGCGCTCCCGATCGAGCCGTAGCCGGGGCCGCCCTCGACGGCGACGATCGCGCCCTCCGAAGGCGTGCTGCGATCGGTCCGCGGCCGGACCGCGAAGGCGATCGAGATGTCGCCGAGCGACGGGTCGGCCCGCTCGAACGGGAGATCGAGGGTTCCGCAGCGCAGGCCCTTCGCCGGCTCGGCGTCCTTGCAGGGCTCGAGGTCGCCGAGCGCGATGCTGTCGGGGGCGATCGGCTCCGGCGGCGCGGTCGCGGCGCCGGCCGTCTCCGCTCCGCCGTCGCCTCCGCAGCCGGCGGCCAGCGCCGCCGCGGCGAGCAGGCCCGCGACCGCCCCGGCGGCCCGAGCGGCGAACGGGAGGTCAGCTCGGGGTGAGCGCACCCTCGGCCGCCTCGAGCTGGTCGTAGAGGTCCTGAACGGCCTGCCGCGCCGCCTCGTGCTTCTCGGTCGCCCGCCGCGAGCGCCCCGGGCTCGACCAGGCGGCCGGATCGGCCAGCTCGTCCTCGATCGCCCGCAGCTCCGCCTCGGCGCGCTCGATGTCGCGCTCGATCGTCGCGACCCTGCGGACCGCGTTCTTCGACGGCCCCTGCCGCCGGCGATCGCGGCCGCGCGGCGATGCGGAGCCCGCTGCCTCGCGCTTGCTCTCCGCTTCGGCCTCCCGGTCCCGGGCCTCGCGTTCGTCGCGATCGCGCTGGTACTCCGCCCAGCCGCTGAGGTGACTCTCGAGCCGGCCGTGCTCGCAGACGACCGTCCGCGAGCCCACCGCCTCGAGCAGCGCCCGGTCGTGGGAGACGAGGATGACCGCTCCCTCGAACTCCAGCAGCGCGTCCTCGAGCGCTTCACGGCTCTCGATGTCGAGGTGGTTCGTCGGCTCGTCGAGGATCAGGACGTTGGCCCCGGAGGCGACGAGGATGGCGAGCGAGAGCCGCCGCTGCTCGCCGCCGGAGATGTCGTCGAGCCGCTTGTCGACCTCGGCACCTGAGAAAAGGAAGCCGCCGAGGAGATCGCGGGCCTTCTGCCCGCTGAGACCGGTCCCGCGCTGGACTGCATCGAGGACGGTGCCGGTGCCGGCCGCCGTGTCGGCGTGCTGGGACAGGTAGCCGATCTCGACGTTGTGCCCGGTCGCGAGCTTGCCCGCGGCCGGTCGCCGGCGCCCGGCCAGGGTCTCGATCAGGGTCGTCTTGCCGGCGCCGTTGGGGCCGACGACGACGACGTGCTCGCCGCGCTCGACCCGGAGCGTCCCCGACTCGACGAGGGTCCGGCCCGGGACCTCGATCCGTGCGTCCTCCATCTTCAGGACGAACCGGCCGGCGCGGACCGGCGGCGGGAACGAGAACCGGAGCTTGCGCTCGTCGCGCGGGTCGCGAACTGCGGCGTCGCGCTTGACGCGCTCGATCTGCTTCAGCCGCGACTGGGCCTGGCGCGCCTTCGTCGCCTTGTAGCGGAAGCGCTCGACGAACCGCTCCATCCGCGCGATCTCGGCCTCCTGCCGCTCGATCGCCTTCCCGAGCGCGATCTCGCGGGCCGCCTGCTCCTGGCGCCACGCGTGCCACGGCCCCGAGAAGTAGCGGGCCCGGCCGGCCTCGAGCTCGAGCACCGAGGTGCCGACCGCCTCGAGGAACCAGCGGTCGTGGGCGACGAGGACGACGGCCGCGTCGAGGTCGGTCAGGTAGCCCTCGAGCCATTCGAGCGACGGGATGTCGAGGTGGTTGGTCGGCTCGTCGAGCAGCAGCAGCTCGGGGCGCGCCGCCAGCGACCGGGCGAGCGAGGCGCGGGTGAGCTCGCCGCCGGAGAAGGTCCGCAGCTCGCGCTCGGACTGCTCGGCCCGGAAGCCGAGCCCGGTGAGGACCGCGAGGACGTCGTCGCGCCAGCGGTAGCCGCCGGCGAGGTCGAGCCGGGCCTGTGCATCGGCGTAGGCCTCCATCGTCTCGCTCGACGAGTCCCCGTCGGACATCGTTCGCTCGAGCCCGGCGAGCCGCTCCTCGAGCGCAATCACGTCGGCGCGGCCGGAGAAGACGTAGTCGCCGAGGGTCATCTCGGACTCCCGGGGCGGGCGCTGGTCGTGGAGGGCGACGCGGGCGCCCTTCTCGAGCGAGAGCACGCCCGAGTCGGGCGAGAGCTCGCCGGCGAGGATCCGCAGCAGCGTCGACTTGCCGGCGCCGTTACGGCCGGACAGCGTCATCCGCTCGCGGCGCTCGAGCTTGAACGAGACGTCCGCGAACAGCGGGTTCCCGCCGACGTGGATACCGAGGTTGGAGGCGATCGCGACGGCCATCGCCCGCTGAAGATACGGACCGGCGGCCCGCCCGGCGACCGGCGGGGCTGCGAGGGTTCCCGCCATGCTCGACGAGCGCTTCACCCGGTCCCTCCACGTCGAGGCGCTGCGCCACTCGTCGCTGCACGCGACCACCGACCCGGCGGTGCTCTTTCAGACGTCGACGATCGGCGCCCTGCTCGACGGCGCCTACGAGGGCGACGTCAGCTTCGGCGAGCTCGCGCTCCAGGGCGATCTGGGCCTCGGGACGCTCGACGCGCTCGACGGCGAGATGGTCGCCGTCGACGGCCGCTTCTGGCGCGCCGACGCCGACGGTCACCTGAGCGAGATCGATCCCCGCGAGCGGACCCCGTTCGCGGTCGTCGTCCCGTTCGCGGCGCGGCGGGTGCGCGAGCTCGAGCGGCCGGAGACCGAGGCGGACGTCTTCGCCGCGCTCGACGATGAACGCCCCGACGGTGAGGGCGCGTCGGCGATCCGGATCGACGGCTTCTTCAGCGTGATCACCGCGCGCTCCGTTCCCCGCCAGCATCCGCCCTACCGTCCGCTCGCCGAGGTCGTCGCCGATCAGCACGTGTTTACGCTCACGGGCCTCGAGGGCACCGTCGTCGGCTTCCGCTTCCCCGATCACAGCGACGGGGTCGAGGTCGACGGCTACCACCTCCACTTCGCCGACGCGGCCCGGACCCGGGGCGGCCACATCCTCGGCTTCACCTGCGACCGCGGCCGCGTCGCGGTCGATCCGGTGACCGACCTCCACGTCGAGCTGCCTCCCGGGATCGAGCTCGAGGACCATCACCTCGACGCCGACGGACTCGCGTCGCTGCGGCGGATCGAGGGTTGACCGCTGCAGGCTCGCGACGCGGCTAATGACCGCGGCCGGAGCCGCCGATAGGGTCTTCGACATGGCTCGGATGAGGCGAGGATGGGGGCTGACGAAGAAGAGCTGGGGTGTGCTCACGGAGCATCGGGCGCTCCTGCGCTTCCCGCTCTACGGCGGCGTCGCGACGATCCTGATGGCGATCATCGTCGTCGGCCCGGGCCTCTACCTGATCGATGACGGCAAGGTGGCTCCTGGCGCTCCGCTCGTCGTCGTCGGCCTCTATCTGCTGGCCCTGATCGGCACCTACTACAGCGTCGGCCTCGCGGCCTGCGCCGACATGATCTTCCACGGCAAGGACGCGAGCTTCTCCGACGGCACCGCGGTCGCGCGGAGCCGCTTCGGCAAGATCGCGGGCTGGGCGCTGGTGGCGACGGTGATCGCGACGATCATCGGGTTCCTCGAGGACAAGGGCGGCATCGCCGGCGCGATCTTCGGCCGCCTCCTCCAGCTCGGCTGGTCGCTGATCACGTTCCTCGCCGTCCCCGTCATCGCGCTCGAGGGCACGGGACCGTTCGAGACGCTGAAGCGCTCGGCCGGCCTCTTCCGCCAGCGCTGGGGCGAGCAGATCACCGGCAACGTCGCGATCGGCGGCATCGTCTTCCTCGTCGCCCTGCTGCCGGCGATCATCCTGATCGTCGCCGGGGTTGCGCTCTGGGCATCGAGCGGCGTCGGCGGCGCAGCGCTCATCGCCGTCGGGGTGATCATCTTCGCCGTCGGGACGCTCGTCCAATCGGCGCTCTCGGGCATCTTTGGGGTCGCGCTCTACCGGTACGCGCTCGAGGGCGAGACGGTCGGCGGCTTCACCGCCGACGAGCTCGAGTCGGCGGTCCG
This sequence comes from Solirubrobacterales bacterium, assembly GCA_046330285.1. Classification (GTDB taxonomy): domain Bacteria; phylum Actinomycetota; class Thermoleophilia; order Solirubrobacterales; family 70-9; genus RHKX01. The sequence goes on from JAXLSX010000003.1 coordinate 115,820, forward strand.
GCAGAAGGGCGGCTCCGGCGATGGCGCACGCCCAGCCACGATCTAGGTTCGCGGCCGCCTTCGAACGGGTCCCGGCCCGCGCGCGCAAGCGCCTGCGGGCGGCGGCGTTGCCGCTGCTGCAGGTCACCGGCGCCGCGACGGTCGCCTGGATCGTCTCCCACAACGTCCTCGGTCACCCCGAGCCGTTCTTCGCCCCGATTGCCGCGATCCTCGCGCTGAGCGTCAGCATCGGACAGCGAGCCCGGCGAGCCGTCGAGATGATGACCGGCGTCCTGATCGGGATCCTCGTGGCCGACCTCGTGATCTCGCTGCTCGGCAACGGCATCGCCCAGATCGGCTTCGGGATCGGCATCTCGATGACGCTGGCGGTCGCCCTGGGCGGCGGCATGATGATGGTCAACCAGGCCGGCGCGTCCGCCGCGATCGTGGTCGCGCTCGGGGCCTCAGAGGCGGGCACCGAGCGGATCGTCGATGCGGCCGTCGGCGGCGCCATCGCGCTCATCACCAGCCAGATCCTGTTCCCGCCGAAACCGCTGCGGGTCGTCCTCCCCGCGCGGCGCGAGGCGCTGCTCGCCCTCCGCGACGGCCTCGCCGAGCTCCGCCGGATGCTCGGCGAACCGGACGGCGAGCACATCGACTGGGCGCTGCGGACGACGGGCCGGATCCACGACAAGCTGGCCAAGCTCGCCGCGGCCCGGCTGCTCGGAGCCGAGATCGCCCGAACCTCGCCGGCCCGCCGGCGCGAGATCCCGGTCGTCGATCGCTTCTCCGAGGTCGCGGTCGTGGTCGACCTGATCGCCAACGCGACCCTGACCCTGATCCGCGACACCGTCCGGCTCGTCGACGACGGCGAGGACCCGCCGAGCCGGCTGCCGGACGCGATCGCCGAGGTCGCGGACGGGCTGACCGCGCTCAGCCGCGACGAGAGCTCGGGGCTCGACCCCGGCCCGGGAGCGGACGCGTGCCGGGAATCCGCCCTCGCCGCCGCCCGGACCGCGGCCCGCTTCGGCGAGGGCACTCACGACTGGCGGGTGCGGAGGACCGCCGTCGACGTCCGCACCGTCGCCGTCGACCTGCTCCGCGTGACCGGGATCGAGCGCCGTGAGGCGCTCGCGATGGTCAGCGCGGAGTGGCGTGGGGTCGCGCCCGGGCCAGCCACCGGCGAGATGCCGCTCGAGCCCGTGGACCCGGGCTGATCAGTCGCTGCGGCCGGCCCCCGAGCCGGTCTCCGCCGGCCCGTTGCCGACGATCCCCGCCTCGCGGGTGGCGGCGCTCCGGGGGACGATGACGACCGGGCAGGGCGAGGTCCGGAGGACGTCGCGGGAGACGCCGCCGAGGAGAACGGTGCGGATCGGGCCGTAGTCGCGGGAGCCGAGCACGAGGAGGTCGAGCTCGACGCCCTGGTCGGCGAGCGCCGGAGCGGCATTCCCGCGAAGGGCGCGGCACTCGGCCGGGACGTCGCCGCAGAGCCGGGAGCCGGCGGCGAGCTCAGACTCCATCCGCGCCTCGGCCTCGTCGTGATCGCGGGCGACGCCGATCAGACGCAGCGTCGAATCCGCGTTCCGCGCCAGGTCGGTCGCCACCGCCAGGGCACGTTTGGACTCCTCGCCGCCGTCGAAGCCGACTCCGACGATCCCGAGCCCGGGATGAATACCGCTGGCGTAGCCCTTCGGAGCGATCGCGATCGCGCAGGGCGAGCCGCCGAGCATCCGCTCGCCGACGCTGCCGGCGAAGACTCTCCCGACCTGACCGCGGTGGGTCGAGCCGAGGACGATCAGGTCCGCCTCCTCCGCCTCCGCGATCTGCTGCAGCGCGGCCGGCGCCGAGTCGCTCGCCGTCCGCCGGCTGAACTCGCGATGGCCCAGGAACTCCATGGCCTTGCGGCCCATCTCGGCGAAGTAGTTCTGCTGGTACTCCCAGTACCCGCCGGCGTCGCCGAGCGGAGGCGCGTTCTCGTCGACGGACGCGAGGATCAGCTCGCGTCCGGTGGCCGAACGGATCCGCTCGGCGAGGTGGAGGGCGTCGAAGGCCTCTTCGCTCCCGTCGAAGCCGACGACGATCCCGCTCATCCCACGCCTACTCGCTCGACCCGGGGACGCAGAGGACGGGGCACGAAGCCAGGTGGAGCAGCTTCTGGGTGACGCTGCCGAGAATCACGCCGGCGAGCGCCGAGTGGCCGCGCGTGCCGACGACGATCAGGTCCGCGCCGGTCTCGTCGGCGACGTCGGCGATCGAGCGGGCGGGGCCGCCGAGGACGATCGACTCGAACCTCACGTCGGCGTCGATGCCGGCGTCGCGGAGTTCCGCAGCCTGTTTCTCGACGTTCTCCTTGACCGCGGGCTCGTCGGCGTGCAGCGGAGCCATGTCGCCCTTCGCGGCGATCCGCTCGACGACGTGGACGAGGACGATCGACGCCCCGTCCCGCTTCGCCACGTCGGTGGCCTCGGCGACGGCGCGGTCGGAACCGTCGGACCCGTCAACCCCTACAACGATCTTGCTCGACATCTGCGTTCTCCCTTTGCTTCGACGCCAACGATGATTCCGGCGCCCGGGCGGGCGGGCATCCGGACCGGTAGCTCAACCTTCGCGGTAGGCGGCACGACGCGGCATCCGTAGAAACTACTGAGAGGCCGGAACGGGGTTTCCGGCTTCAGAAGCGGCTTCGGCGCTTCCAGTGCAGTTCCGAGCTCGCCATCGCACCCGCAACGGCCACGGGCTGCGTCCAGAGCCTGAGATCGTCGCCGTCGAGCTCGTAGGCGCGCCGCTTGTCCATCCCCGCCTGGTCGGGATGAAGCGCCTGGGCGACGTGATGGACGACCGTCCCCGGCTCCGGGACTGAGAACGTCCCGGCGTAGGCGATGTAGGTGCCGTAGGCGTCGGCGCGTCCGGACTCGTCGCCGGCCTCGAGGTCGCGGGAGCCGAATCCCTCGCGACCCCCGTGGGCGATCTGCACGGCCATCCTGCCCGTCGGTAGGTAGATCAGGTCGCCGCTCGGGTCGCCCCCGCCCGGCTCGACCCGTTCGCCGTCATCCGTCTCCCCCGTCCAGCCGGCCAGCCGCCAGTGACCGATCAGGTCGCGGGCGAAGGCGGGAAAGTCAGGGGCCGCCACCGGGTCGTCAGCTGCGGCCGGGCTTCGGGAACTGGGTCGCGTTGAAGCGGTCCCAGATCCGGTCCGGCATCAGGTGGCTCTGGCCGATCAGGAGCGTCGCCGACGGGGTGACGTGGTAGCGCGTCCGCGGTCGCTTCGCGGTGATCGCCTTCTCGATCACCTTTGCGACGTCGTCGGCCTCGCCGCCGAGCAGCTTCAGCGGCCCCTTCTCGTAGGCCTCCTGCGTCGCCTGGCCGACCTTGCGGTTGAACTCGGCGTAGACGTCGTCGGCGCCGCCGGCGTGCTCGAGTGAGGAGATCGCCGCCTTGTCAAACTCGGTCCGGATCGCGCCCGGCTGGACGACGACGACGTCGATCCCGAAACCCTCGACCTCGTAACGGAGAGCATCGGAGAGCGCCTCGACCGCGTACTTGGTCGCGTGGTAGGCACCGCCGCCCGGGAAGGTGAAGTTCGCCCCCATCGAGCTGATGTTCACGATTCGCCCGAAGCCGCGCTCGCGCATCCCCGGGAGGACGAGCTGGGTCAGCCGGACGAGGCCGAACACGTTCGTCTCGAACTGCCGGCGGAGAGCGTCCATCGCCAGGGTCTCGACGGCGCCCGACTGCGAGTAGCCGGCGTTGTTGATCAGGGCGTCGACGCCGCCGGACTCCTCGCCGATCCGGGCCACGGCGGCCTCCATCGACGCCTCGTCGGTGACGTCGAGGGCGAGCGTCCGGCAGCCCTTCCCCTCGAGGTCGGCGACGGCGTCGAGCTTGCGTGCGGTCGCGTAGACCGTGTGGCCGGCGGCGGCCAGCCGCTCGGCGGTCGCACGCCCGATGCCGGTCGAGCAACCGGTGATCAGGATGGTCAGCTTGTCGGGCATCTGCGGCTCCTTGAGTCTCTGCGGCCGGGGGGCGGTCGGTCGCAGACTACGAGGCGCAGCGCGTTTGCGCGGTCCGCGCAGCTCAGCGACGGATGGTCACCGGGGTCCCGAGCGGGACGCCCTCGATCAGCGCGTGGAGGTCGGCATCGCTGCTGTGGACGCAGCCGGTCGAGTTCGCCTCGCCCAGGGGCTCCGAGGTCCCGTGGATGGCGATCCGGTCGCCGCCGGTCCAGCCCGCCGGAAGATTCGGTTGGGTCGCGCTGAGCGCGATCGCGCAGCAGCCGTAGACCGGGTTGAGGCCGCTATCGAGCTCGTCGGTTATCGAGAACCTGCCGGTCGGGGTCGGCGTTCCGGATCCGCCGATGCCGACGGTCCAGCGGCGCTCCACCTCGCCGTTGCGGGAGAGCTCACCCCGCATCTCGGAGAGGTCGATGACGATCGACTGGCCGACGGTGTCGGTCGCGAGGCCGGGATCGCCGATCCGGACCCAGGCGAGCTCGCCGTTCGGCCGGAGCTCGGTCGGGACGCCGGCCCAGCCGCCGCGGCGCTCGAGCACCGTGAGCACGGTCGGGGAGTCGAACTCGGTCCGCTCGCCGACCGTGTCGAAGACCTTGCCGCCGGGCGAGGTCCGGAGATCGACGGTCGCTCCCGGCTTCACCGTGAGGATCGTCGTGTCGGTGGCTGGCTCGGGCTTCGCCGGGCGTGCGGCGGCGGCGAGCTCCGTCTCGGAGCGGGCCGGGGACGGGGCGGCTGCCGGCGCCGGCAACGTCGCCGCTTCGGCGGTCGCGATCCGGCTGCCGCCGTCGGTGACGCCGAGCGAGAGCAGTAGCAGGGCGAACGCCGCGAGCACTGCGCCCGCGAGCAGCACCAGGTCCGTGTGGCTGATCCGCTCCATCCCCGATGGAGTCGGTGCGGTTGGGTCGGGACTGCAACGGAGAGCTCCCGTCTGGACGTCGGTCCGCTCGGGCGTGCCCGAGACCGCCCCCGAGGGCGGTCATGCGTATCGTGGTTCAGGTGCCGACCGATGTGGTCGGCTTTTTCAAGGCTTGTTTTTGGGTTGAGTTGGTGCCGAGGGCATTGCTCCTCATGAGGACCGGCATCGAATCCCCAAGGAGGGAACACATATGGCTAACGGAACCGTGAAGTGGTTCAACGACGACAAGGGCTACGGCTTCATCGAGGTCGAGGGCGGCGGCAAGGACGCGTTCGTCCACGTCAACGGTCTCGCTCCGGGCACCCGGATCGCCGAGGGCGACAAAGTCACGTTCGACCTCGAGGAGGGCCAGAAGGGCCCGCAGGCGGCGAACGTCACGATCGCCTAGCGACACTTCAGACGACTGACCGGAGGCCGGGCCGCGCAAGCGGGCCGGCCTCCGTCGTTTTCGGGGCCGTGAGCTCGATCAGCCGGGATCGACGCCGCGCCAGCGGGCCAGCGAGTCGAGAGCGCGGCGAATCGCGCCGGGTGCTCGCCTGCCGGGCTCCTCGTGGACGGCGATGACGCGGAGGAAACGGTCGTCGGTGCCGTCCACGCGAAGGTCGGCGCGGGCGATCAGGCGCTCGCGGTGGAGGATCGGGAGCACGTAGTACCCCCAGCGCCGCTTCGGCTCGGGGACGTAGATCTCGAGCCGGTGGTCGAAGCCGAACAGCTCGGCGGTCCGGGCGCGGTCGCAGAGCAGGTTGTCGAAGGGCGAGAGCGCGATCGTGCGCCGGCCGGGTGCGAGACCCTCGGCCGCTTCCAGGGCCTCCGGCAGCCCCCACCACTCGCCGCGGAGCCCGTCGACGCGGACGCGCTCGAGCTCCCCGCGCCGCTCGAGGCGGCCGAGCGCCCCCTCCCCCGGCCCGCCGAGGCCCGGATAGCGGCGGCGCGTGAAGTGGGCGGCGATGTGCGGCGCCCGGGCGACGCCGAGCATTCCGACCGCGCGCGCGACGGCCCGGTCGACGACCGCTTCCTCGTCGAGCGGTTCTTCGTCCACGGCGGCGAGCGCTCCCGGCGGCAGGCAGCGCTCGAACACGTCCCAGCGGCGCTCGATGCCGACCCGGTCGCCGACCCCGACCCGGCCCTGCATCCAGAGCTTGTCGAGCATGCGGGCGATCGTCTGCCGCGAGGAGACCTCGTCGGTCCAGTGCCCGTGCTCCCAGGCCTCGGCCGAACGGTCCTCGAGCTGGCGAGCGCGGAGCGGGCCGTTCGCGGCGAGCTCGCCGACCGTGTGGTCGGCGAAGCCGGCGTTCGCCTCCAGCCACCTGCGGACCTGCTGCCGTGCCGGGCTCAGACGGTCCAGCCACGTCCGCATCGCCCAGCGGTGCAGCGGCAGGTCGGAGACGTGGCAGAGACTCGCCTCGTGACACCAGTAGTCGAACAGCTGCCGCTCGCGGTAGGCGGCGCGGTGCAGTGCCCGCTCGTGGGAGTCGTGGTTGCCGCCGCTCAGACGAGCCCGGAGAACGAGCAACGGCGAGCGGGCGACGACGCCGACCGGATCCAGCTGCAGGCAGCCGATCCGCTCGACGACGTCGGCGACGCCGGTGCCCGGCGCCGGCGGCACGGCCAAGCCCTGGGCGTGGAGCGCGAGGCGTCGCGCCGTCTCGACTGGAAGCGTCCGGATCATCGGGCAGCTACAAATAGACGATGAGCGCGAGGTCCGACGCAGAGGACTACGAGACGATCCTCTACTCGACGGCGGGCTCGGTGGCGACGATCACGCTGAACCGCCCCGAGCGGCTCAACACAATCGTCCCGCCGATGCCCGACGAGGTCGAGGCGGCGGTTGCAGCTGCGGTGGCCGACGAGGCGGTGAAGGTGATCGTCCTCCGCGGTGCCGGCCGCTCGTTCTGCGGCGGCTACGACTTCGGCGGCGGCTTCGAGCACTGGAACGACGCGATCACGACCGACGGCGAGTGGGATCCGGGCAAGGACTTCGCGTTCGCCACGGCGCCGTCCGCGTCGCCCACGCAGAAGTTCATGAGCATCTGGAGGGCGCCCAAGCCGGTGATCGCGCAGGTCCACGGTTGGTGCGTCGGCGGCGGCAGCGACTTCGCCCTCTGCGCTGACATCGTCGTCGCCAGCGAGGACGCCCGGATCGGCACGCCCTACAGCCGGATCTGGGGCGCGTATCTCTCCGGCATGTGGATCTACCGGCTCGGCCTCGCCCGCGCCAAATATCACGCGCTGACGGGCCGGCCCCTCTCCGGGCGCGAGGCCGCCGACATCGAGCTGATCAACGAGGCGGTGCCGTTCGACCGGCTCGAGGCCCGGGTCGGCGAGCTCGCGGCCGAGCTGGCGTCGATCCCCTCCTCCCAGCTCGCGGCGATGAAGCTGGTCGTCAACCACGCCTACGAGAACATGGGCCTCGGCTCGACCCAGACGCTCGGCCCAATCCTCGACGGGCTGATGCGGAACACGCCCGACGCACTCGAGTTCATCGCCCGGGCGGAGGCGGACGGGGTCCGCGCCGCGATCACTGAGCGCGACGGCCCGTTCGGCGACTACAGCCAGGCGCCGGCCGACGAGCGGCCCGGTCCGGGCAACGTCATCGAGCCCTAGGAAGCGGCGCCGGAGCGCTCGCGGCGGGTGCGGGAGGCCTCGTCGAGGCCGCGCAGGACCTCGACCGTCGTGTCCCAGGCCATGCACTTGTCGGTGACCGACTGCCCGTAGGCGAGGGCGCCGCCGAGGTCCTGGCGACCGGCCTCGAGGAACGACTCGAGCATCACGCCGACGATCGCTCCCTCGCCCGCCGCGACCTGCTCGCCGATCGCCGCGGCGACGGCCGGCTGACGCTCGTGGTCCTTGCCGCTGTTGTCGTGGGAGGCGTCGATGATCACCCGCTCGGGCAGTCCGACGGCCCGCAGCCGCTCGACCGTGTCGGCGACCGAGACGGCGTCGTAGTTGGTCGCCCCGCGACCGCCGCGAAGGATGATGTGGCAGTCGGAGTTGCCCGAGGTGCGAAGGATGGCCGAGCCGCCGCCGAGCTCGACGCCGGCGAAGGAGTGCGGAGCGCCCGCCGCCCGCAGCGCGTCGACGGCGACGCCGACGTTGCCGTCGGTGCGGTTCTTGAAGCCGACCGGCATCGACAGGCCCGAGGCGAGCTGGCGGTGCGTCTGGCTCTCGGTCGTGCGGGCGCCGATCGCCCCCCACGCGACCGTGTCGGCGATGTACTGCGGGGTGATCGGGTCGAGGAACTCGCAGCCGATCGGCAGGCCGACCTCGAGGACCTCCAGGAGCAGGTGTCGCGCGGTCCGCAGGCCGGTGTTGACGTCGCCCGACTCGTCGAGGTGGGGGTCGTTGATCAGGCCCTTCCAGCCGGTCGTGGTCCGCGGCTTCTCGAAGTAGACGCGCATGACGACGAGCAGGTCCGGAAGCGAGGGTGCCAGCTCGGCGAGCCGCCGGGCGTAGTCGAGGGCGGCGACCGGGTCGTGGACGCTGCAGGGCCCGACGACCACCAGCAGCCGCGGGTCGTCGCGGTCGAGGATCGCCTTCACCTCGCGGCGCTCGCGGACGACCGCCGCGGCCAGCTCCGGGGTCAGCGGATGCTCGGCGAGGAGCTCCTCCGGAGAGACCAGGGGAACGGTCTCCTCGATCCGGAGATCGTGGAGGCTGGGATCGTTGCTGACCGGGGTCGCCGACATGGACCCCTAAGTTTCGCGAAGTCCGCCGCCGGGCGTCAGAGCGAGCGCAGGGCCGGCAGCAATTCGGCCTCCGCCCAGCCGATGAAGCCGTCCTGATGCTCCCCGCCGATCTGCACGAGGGCGATCTCGTCGAAGCCGGCATCGATGAACGGCCGGATCGCTTCGACGTGCTCCTCGACGTCGCGCCCGCAGGCGATCTGCTCGCCGACCTGCCCGGGGTCGACGAACTGGGTGCCGCCGGCGAACGAGTCCGGCCCGGGGAGGTCGGCGTTCACCGACCAGCCGAGCCCGAACCAGCGGAACTGGTCGTGGGCGCGCTCGACGGCGGCCTCGCGGTCGGGGTCGTAGGCGACCGCGACCTGGCCGACCCGGGGCTTGCCGTCGCCCCCGGCCTCGTCGAACATCTCGCCGAGCTCGGCCTTCGGCTCGACCGCCACCATCAGGTCGGCCCAGCGGCCGGCGAGAGAGCAGGAGTCGGAGCCGGACACGGCGATGCCGATCGGCACGCGCTCGTCGGGAAGGTCCCAGAGCCGTGCGCTCTCGACGGCGAAGTGCTTGCCGCGGAAGTTGTAGGACTCCTCACCGCCGAGCAGGCCGGAGATGATCTCGACGGCCTCGGCGAGCATCTCGTGCCGGGTACCGACCATCGGCCACCCCTTGCCGACGACGTGCTCGTTCAGGTTCTCGCCGGCTCCGAGGCCGAGCCGGAACCGGTTCCCCGACAGGATCCCGACGGTCGCGGCCTTCTGCGCGACCACGGCCGGGTGGTAGCGGAGAATCGGGCAGGTGACGTAGGTCATCAGCCCGATCCGTTCGGTGGCGTGCGCCGCCGCGCCGAGGATCGACCACGCGTAGCCGGAATGCCCCTGCTCCTCGAGCCAAGGCTGGTAGTGGTCGCTGATCACGGAGAAGTCGAAGCCCGCCGCCTCGGCCGCCACGAGGTCTTCGACGAGGCGATCCGGTCGCGACTGCTCGGTCATGAGCGTGTATCCGAAGGCGGTCACGAGAGGCGGCGTACCCCGGCCGGCGGGGGCGAAACGACCGGCCGCGGGTGTGGCCCGGTTCACACCGCGGGTGTCTGTCCGGATCGCCCTCGCGAGCTGATCATGGTCGTGCAAGTTCGATCCACCGAAAGGAACCAACGAAATGTTCAACAGCACCAAGGTCCGCACCGCCATCGCCGCCCTCGCCATCTCGGTCACCGCCTTCGCGGGAGTCGCTTCGGCTCAGGCCGGCGGCAAGGCCGACACCAAGGTCTCGATCAAGGGCGACAACGGCGACTACTACGGATACGTCAAGAGCTCCGACGCCGACAACTGCGCCAACGGCCGCGAGGTCAAGGTCTTCAAGCAGACCGGCAACACGCAGGATCCGAAGAACGACATGAAGATCGGCACGGACACCGCCCAGCCGAACGGCACCAAGTACATGTGGTCGATCGGCAACTCCGGCTACAAGAGCGGCACGTTCTACGCCAAGGTCGGCAAGACCAGCCTCTGCAAGGGCGCGACGAGCAAGAGCATCACGCGATAGCCCGCGACTTCACACCAGGGGTCCAGCGGCCCGGCGGCTTCGGCCTCCGGGCCGCTTTCGCGTCCGCGGCCGGACCCGTCAGACGGGCAGGCCGTAGCGGTCGCGCACCTGCGAGACGAGCACGCCGACCACCCGCGGGTCGAACTGCGTGCCGGCGTTGTCCTCGAGCTCGGCGATCGCGGCTTCGATCGGGAGCGCGTCCCGGTAGGGCCGGTCGGTCGTCATCGCGTTGAAGGCGTCGCAGGCGAAGATGATCCGCGACTCGACCGGGATCGACTCGCCGGCGAGCCCGTCCGGATAGCCGCCGCCGTCGAAACGCTCGTGGGAGGAGCGGACGACCCGCCCGATCTCCGACATCAGCCCGCCGATCGTCTCGAGGATTCGCTGGCCCTCGACCGTGTGGGTCCGCACGAGCGTCCACTCCTGCTTGTTGAGGGGACCTGGCTTGTTGATCAGCTGCTTCGGGATCGCAACCTTGCCGACGTCGTGCAGGAGGGCACCGAACTCGACGTTGCGCCGGCTCCGCTCGTCGAGGCCGAGCTCCACCGCGACCTCGACCGAGAGCTCGACGACGCTGCGGCTGTGGCTGCCGGTGTAGGTGTCGTCGTGGCCGATCATGTCGCCGAGCACGTGGGCGGTACCGCGATAGGCGCTGCTCAGCTCCAGCAGCGACTCGAGCCGGGCCGTCCGCTCGCGAGCGAAGATCAGGAGGAGCAGGAAGAGCGGCAACGGCAGCAGCAGCGCCCACGGCCGCCCTGCGCTCGCGAGGGCGACGGCGAAGCCGACCGGCGCCAGGAGCGTGTCGACGAGGTAGATCCAGCGGCTCTCACTCAGCTCCTCGCGGAGGGAGGCGCCGCCGTGGAGACGTCCCCGGACCACCGAAGCGGCGGACTCGACGACGAACTGCGCGAGCAGCGCCGCAACGAGTACGTACCAGGCGACGCCGGCCGCGGCCGGCGCCCCGGCGGCTACGAATACGAGGGCGGGGGCGACGGCGAACCACGAGTCGGCCGCGGCCATCATCACCCGGCCCGGCGCCAGCTGCCCCGACAGCGCCTTCGCGGCCTTGCCGATCAGGAGAGCGGCGAGGACGAACAGCGGCACCAACTCGGGCGGCAGGACGAAGAGCATCGGCACGAACGCGATCTGCGTCGGCATCGTGTGCAGCGAGCCGACCTCGAAGACCACCAGGGAAGCGACGGCGAGGACGATCGTTGCGAGGACGGCGTCGGTCCAGTCGAGCGTCCGGCCGGTCGAGGCCAGAAGCGCCATGAGGACGGCGACGGCGACGAACGCGCCGCCCACGGCGAGCTCGGCCCGGCGCTCGCGGGCGGCGACGGCACGCGGCATCCGGCCGCGTGACTCGGCGAGCAGACGCTCGACGCCGGGGGCAACCGACTCCGTCGCGGTCATCGCATCCTCAATCCGTCCACTTCGGGCACACGGCTATGGATCGGCGGATCGGCGCCCGACCTTGAGTTCATGTCTTCCCCCGGAAACCTCGGCGCCGCCCGCGGGCGGCTGTCCCTACGCTGGGGAGCGATGAGCGCAGGGAGCCATCGAGGCGCGACACGGTGGAAAGCCGCCCGTGTCGCACCCCCCACAGCAAGACCGGGGGTAGTCGATCGAGCCGGATCCCCCCGTGCTGGGGGAATCGGCAGATGAGCTACCCGCAGCGCCGCGATCTAAACGAGCAGGAGCTCAGCACGTCCGAGGAGCGGCGGCTCTGGGAGCGCGCCAACGGCGGCGACGAGCGCGCTCGCGAGGAGCTCGTCCGCCACTACCTACCGTTCGCCGAGGCGATGGCGAAGCGGTACCGGACCGCCCGGGAGCCCCACGAGGACCTCGAGCAGGTGGCGAGCATGGGGCTGATCAAGGCGGTCGACCGCTTCGAGCCCGATCGCGGTGTCCCCTTCAAGGGCTTCGCCGGACCGACGATCCTCGGCGAGCTCAAGCGCCACTTCCGCGATCGCGTCTGGACCGTGCGGGTGCCTCGCTCCGTCCAGGAGGGGATCGCCGAGGTCGAGACCGCGACGTCGGACCTCGAAGCGGAGCTGCAACGGACACCCTCGATCCGCGAGATCGCCGAGCACATCGGCAAGAGCGAGACCGACGTTCTCGAGGTGCTCGAGGCGAACCTCAACCGCCGTCCGGTCTCGATCGATCGGACCATGCGGACCGACGAGGACGACTCGGTCCCGGCTTCGGAGCGGATCGGCACCGAGGATCAGAGCTTCGAGCTCGTCGAGGGCCGGCTGACGATCGAGCAGGAGCTGCCCCACCTCGACGATCGCGAGCGCCGGGTCATCGAGCTGCGCTTCGCCGAGGACATGACCCAGTCGCAAATCGCGGCTGTGATCGGCTGCTCGCAGATGCAGGTGTCGCGGATCCTTCGCGGCGCCCTCGCGAAGCTGCGGGAGCGCGTCTAGGGGTCAGTCGCGGTCCGGAGCGATCCGGAAGGCGACGTACTCGCCGTCCGGCCGGGTCTCGACCTCGACCGCGTCGGCCAGCGTCTCGACGGTGCCGCTGTCCTCCGGCAGCTGCAGGCCCTCGCGGAGACGGGCGCCGCCTCCTTCGTTGAGCGGGCCGACGGTCATCTCGATGCCCCCGTCGCCGTCGACGAGGGCGAAGCTCAGATCCTCACCCTCGAACGCGTCGCCCGACGACTCCGAGACGGTCTCCGCGAGCAGGATCGCGTCGGCGACCTGATCGACGGAGAGGTCGCGGCGCAAGGCGAACGCGCTGACGGCCCGCGAGAGGACGCCTGGAAGCAACTCGGAGTCGGAAGCGGTGATCGAGACCTCGGCATCGGCCCTCTCGACCTCGCCCTCCTCGCGGACGGCGGGCATCTTGTCCGGACTCACCAGTGGCATCACCATCGTCACCTCGGTGCCGCCGTCGGCGCTGCCGTGGATCGAGAAGCTGCTGCTCAGGGCGGCGACGAGCGAGAGGCCGAGGCGGAGGCTCGACCCGGGGGACTCGACATCGGGTCGCGGCTGGAAGCCGACGCCGTGGTCGACCACCCGGAGCTCGAGGGCATCGGCGGTGGGCTCGGCCTCGACCTCGATCGGGCCGACCTCGCCCGGGTAGGCGTGGACCACCGCGTTCATGCAGGCCTCGGTGACGACGGTCTTCAGATCCGCGATCCCCGCGCGGTCCATACCGACCCCCTCTGCGAGACCTGCGAGCGCGTGCCTGACGAGAGCCACGTTCGCGGCCTCGGCGGGCACCGTGAGGCGCAGTCTCGGCCTCCGATCCGGCGTCCGTTCCGCCATGTTGGCCTCGCTACCCCCGTTCACGACGACGAAACCCCCGCGCCGGCCACCACTCGGCTGCCGACCGCCTCACGACGCACCTCGGGCTCCCCTCCGCCGTCCTCGAGCATCACGGCGATCGCCGCCGCATCGTCGACGAGCTCGCCCGCCGCGAACTCGTCGAGCTCGGAGCTGATCCGGCGGATCGTCTCATCGGGATCCCCGGCGACGCCGGCGCAGCGGCAGAGCCGATCCTCGCCGAAGCGCCCGGTCCGGCCGCGGGCCTCCACGACCCCGTCGGTGTAGACGAGCAGCCGGTCTCCCGGCTCGAGGTTGAGGGTCTCGATCTCCCAGCCGGCGTTGTCGAAGGCCCCGAGGATCGGCCCGGCCGGATGGATCTCCCGCGCGTCCTCGCCCTGGATCAGGAGCGGCGGCGGGTGCCCCGCGACCGCGACCCTGACCTCGCCGTGGGCGGGCTGGTCGAGGGTGAACGCGGCGACGCTGCAGAGGGCCGTGCCGGGCTGGTTGAGGAGCGCTTCGTTGAGCTCGGCGAGCGCCCGCTGCGGAGTCGCCGGTGAGCGAGCTCGCGGCCCGCAGCGTGTAACGGGCGAGTGCGGTGAGCGAGGCAGCGCGAGCCCCATGGCCGGTGACGTCCCCGATCACGGCCATCCATCCGCCCTCGATCCGCAGCAGGTCGTAGAAGTCGCCGCCGGCCCGGTTCTCGGCGCCGGCCGGGTTGTAGAGGGCCGACAGCGCCCAGCCCGGGATCGCCGGGATCGGGGAGGGCCGGAGCCGTTCTGAAGGGTCTCGGCGATCTCCGCCCGCTCGTTCGCGATCCGGGAGTTGTCGACGGCCAGCGCGACGCGCTCGGCGATCCGCAGCGCGATCCGGCGCTCGAGCGGGGTGAAGGCCCGCCGCTCGACGTGGTTGGCGAAGCCGATGATTCCGATCAGGCGGTCGCCGATCCGCAGCGGCTGGCCGATGACCGAGCCGAGCCCGAGAGCCTCGAGCCCGGCGGCGAGGGGCGCGGCGGCCTCCGGCCATCCCGCCGGATCCGCGGTGTCGTATGAAACCGGCTCGCGGGAGGCGAGCATCTCCGGCATCCCCGGAGCCTCGCGGTGCAGCGGGTTGGCACGGATCGCGGCGGCGAGCAGGCGCTGGCGCTCGGGGTCAACGTCGGCGGCCGCGGCGAGCTCGAGCTTCCCGTCGCCCTGGGCGAGGAGCACCGCGCAGCTGTCCGCGAGCCGCGGCGTCAGGAGCTCGACGAGCCGGGCGAGCGTCTCCTGCGGATGGGTCGAGGTGGCGAGCAGCTCGCCGGTGGCCGCGACCACGGACTGGGCGAACTCCGCGCACTTCATCTCGGTGACGTCCTCGAAGGCGGTGACGGTGTAGATCGGGCGGTCGTCGGTGGCCGGAATCGGGCGCGAGCGGATCCGCAACCAGGTCTCCTCACCGTGCCCGGCGTGAACCATGCGGACGATCTGACCCCGCTCGAGCCCAGGCACCTGCCACGGGAACATGCCGCGGCCGAGCTGGACGCCGTCCTCGTCGTAGATGTCGAAGTCGGCCTCCCCCGCGTCGATGCTCATCACCTCGTCGAGCGAGTCGCCGTCGGCGAGCTCGAGCGCGGCCTCGTTGGCGAAGATCAACCCGCCGCTCCGCTCGGTGATCGTCACCGGCTCGTCGAGCACGCTCATCACCGAGTCCATCCGCATCTCGACGCTCTCGAGGTCGGAGAACAGGCCGGCGTTGTCCAGCGTCAGCGCCACCCGGTCGGCGAGCACCTGGCAGAACTCGGCGTCGGCCTCGTCCTGCCGCCGGCCGGAGATCGACTGGGTGAGGGTCAGCACGCCGATCCGGCGCCCTCGCGACCGCAGCGCGACCACGATGAAGGAGCGGATTCGCAGCGCTCGCAGCATCTCGAGGTCGTCGTCGTCGCGGGCGAGCTGCCGCAGGTCGTAGTCGCTGATGTGGGTCTGGACGATCGGGCCCTCGTCGCGGGTGCGCTCGAAGGCGGCGTCGACCTGCACGGTCTGATCGCGCGTCATCAGATACCGCTCGACCTTCTCCCGGTCCGGCCCCGCCGCGCGCACCGCTATCCGCTCCATGCGATCGCCCGAGATCACGTCGATCGCGCAGAGGTCGGCGAGCTCGGGTACTGCGAGCGCGGTGATCCGATCCAGCGTGGCCGCCAGCGAGGGACGTTCGCCCCCGCCCTCGGAGACCTCGTTCAAGAGTGCCAATCGCCGCGCGGTGCGGTTGCTGCGGTCGAGCGCGTAGGCGATGAAGACGGCGAAGCCGGACGCGCCGACTCCGAGCCCGAAGCGGAGCCAGAACTCGGCTTGGTCGAAGTTGTCGTTCCAGAAGCCGCTCGCGCCGGAGACGATCACGGCGAGGATCGCCACCGCGGTCGTCACACGGACGTCGCCGCTGAGCGCGGTGGTGAACGGGACGACGGCGAAGAAACCCGTGATCACCCACTCGGCCTGGGCATCGAGGACGGCCAGGCCGCCGAGTGCGATCAGGGCGGGAACGAGCCCGCTCCAGAACGGCGATCCGAAACCGAGGCGCCCGGCACTGCTCCCGAATGTTGCGCCGTCAGCCATCTCCGGAACCGATTGTGACTGGTTCATGCACGTATCGGGGCTGGCGTCTAGGATCGGGCAGCCTGATGCCCACTGCTTTCGAGGCCACAACGGAGGAGCTCGACGGCCCGGTCCACAAGATCTCGGTCGTGGGAGAGCTCGACCTTGACACGGCGCCCATCCTGGAGGCCCGCCTGCGCGAGGCCCAGGAGGCCGGAGTCTCGGTCCTCCTCGATCTTTCCGGCTGCGAGTTCATCGACTCGAGCGGGCTCGCCCTGATCGTCCAGGCGTGGCGGGAGATCGGCAGCCGCGACGGCACGAGCCTGGCGATGTGCTGCGCCAAGGACCAGGTCGAGCGGCTGCTGCGGATCGCCGGGGCCTACGAGGCGATCTCGATCTTCGACAGCGTCGACGACGCCCTCGCCGAGCTGCGCTGAGCGCAGCGTCGTGTTTGCCCCGCCCCGCCGCGAGGTAAGGGCAGACTCCCGATGCCGAGAACGCGACGAGTCGACTGCAGCGGACCGGGCCTGCGGCGGGTGCGCCGGGGTCGCGGGTTCAGCTACCACGAGGAGGACGGGTCGCGGATCAGCGACGCGGCCGTCATCGAGCGCATCAACGGACTCGCGATCCCGCCGGCATGGGAGGACGTCTGGATCTGCAGCGACCCCCGCGGTCACGTCCAGGCGACGGGGATCGACGCCGCCGGGCGCAAGCAGTACCGCTACCACGACGACTGGCGCGCGCACCGCGATCGGCAGAAGTTCGATCGCATGCTGGACTTCGCGGAGCGGCTCCCGGCGCTTCGCGAGCGGGTCGAGGCCGGTCTCGCCGAACGCGGGCTGGTCTTCGAGCGGGTCTGTGCCGCCGCAGCGGCGTTGCTCGACCTCGGCCTCTTCCGGATCGGAAGCGAGCGCTACGAGACCGAGAACGAGAGCTACGGGCTGACCACGCTCAAGGTTCGCCACGTCCGCTTCGACTCCGAGGGCGTCGAGTTCGAGTACCCGGCGAAGTCGGGGCAGACGGCTCAGCACCGGATCTCCGATCCGGTCGTGATCCCGGTGCTGAAGGCGCTCGCCAAGCGCGGCGAGCCCGACGACTACCTGTTGACCTACCGCGAGGGAAGGACCTGGCGCGACCTCGATCCCGACGACGTCAACGACTGGATCAAGGACACGATCGGGGACGAGTTCAGCGCCAAGGACTTCCGGACCTGGAATGCGACCGTGGTCGCCGCGGAGATCCTCGCCCAGCACGACGGCGAGGAGGTGACCAAAGCCGGTCACAAGCGTCTCGTCGCCGCCACCTGTCGCGAAGTGGCGAAGTTCCTCAACAACACGCCGGCGGTCTGTCGCGCCTCCTACATCGACCCCCGCGTGTTCGACCGCTTCGACTCGGGCGAGACGATCGCGGCCGACGTCCGCCGGATCGAGCGCCGCAGCGGCGCCGGCCGGTTCGCCGATCGCGAGGCGATCGAGCGCGCGGTCGCGAAGCTCCTCGACGACCGCTGAGACGGTTAGGGGGACCGAAAGCGTGGGTAACCCCTCGCGCGTGATCGGCCCCCAGAGAGACCACGGCGAGCGCGAAGGCGTGGCGCTGACGTTCGACGACGGCCCCGACGCGGAGTGGACTCCGCGCATCCTCGCGGCGCTCGACGAGGCGGATGCGATTGCCACGTTCTTCGTCACCCCGCGCCTCGGGATGGACGTCGTCACCGAGATCGCGGCCGCCGGGCACGAGATCGGCTACCACTGCGGCGAGCACGTCCGGCACACCGAGCGCGAGCGCGACGAGGTCGCGGGCGAGGCGCGCGCCGACCTCGAGACGCTCGCCGGGGCGGGCATCGAGGTTCGCTGCTGGCGTCCGCCGTGGGGAGTCCTCGCCGGCTGGACGCCGGAGCTGGCGGCGGATCTCGGCCTCGCGATCCGGCTCTGGAACGTCGACACCGAGGACTGGGCCGGGCACTCGGCGTCCGACATGCTCAGCTGGATCAGCCCCGCGATCGGTGCCGGCGCGGTGGTGCTGATGCACGACGGCATCGGCCCCGGGGCGCGCCGCTCCGATCCCGCCGCGACCGCCGCGCTCGTGCCGGGACTCGTGGCCCTGATCCGCGGGCGCGGGCTCGAACCGGTCGCGGTCTCCCCCGAACCGGTCCGCCACGACCGCATCCTCGCCTGACATGGACGCCGCCCTGCGGGAGATCGAGGCCGGCGCCGCCGTGCTCGACCGGGAGCCGCGGTTCCCGGCGGAGGCGTTCGAGCTGCTGCACGCCGAGGGAGCCACCGCCGCGACCCTGCCCGGCGTCGACGGCCGCCGACCCGGCCTCGAGGCCGAGTGGAGGCTGGTCCGGACGGTCGCCGAGGCCGACGGATCGGTCGGGCGGATCCTCGATGGCCACCTCAACGCCGTCGACCGGCTCCTCGGCGCCGGCGACACGCTCGCCACCGAGACGATCACTCGCGTCCGCGAGGGCGACCTGTTCGGCCTCTGGGGCGCCGATCCCGGCGCCGGCGAAGGCGCTCCGGCGGCGCTTTCGGGCCCGGCCGATCGACCGGTCCTGAATGGTGCCAAGACGTTCTGCTCCGGTGCGGGCGGTGTCGACGCCGCCCTCGTCATGGCGCGCGGCCGCGAACCGGGCCCGCCCGCGCTCGTGCTCGTCGACATCGACGACTCGGTCGACGTCGATCGCGACTGGTATCGCGGCGGCGGCCTGCGGGCCTCCGAGAGCCACCTGGTGCGCTTCGATGCGACGCCCGTCCGCGCCGTGATCGGTGAGCCGGGCGAGCTCGGGCGCGAACCTTCGTTCTCGCTCGACGCGATGCGAACCACCGCGAGCTGGGCGGGCATGTCCGATCGCGCGGCGGGCGCGGCCCTTGCCGATCTCGCCGAGCGACGCGCCGACGATCCCCTCGCGCAGCTCGCCGCCGGCCGGATCGCCGCCTCCCGCGAGACGATCGACGCCTGGTTCGGACACGCCCTGTCGCGGACCGCAGACGGCGAAGACGATCTGCGAGCGGTGTCGGTCCGCCTCCGGGCCGAGGTGGCCGGGGCGGCGACGCGCATCCTCGACGAGGCGGCAAGGGCCTGCGGCTCGCACCCCTTCGCGACCGGCCGCGCGCTCGACCGGGCCCGGCGGGACCTCGAGCTCTTCACCCTCCAGCACCGACTCGATCCGCTGCTGGCCCGCGACGGACGGGTGCTGCTCGCCGCCGGGGAGAACGCATGAGCCCCGACATCGCGCGTCGCTTCGATGCGATCTACGCCGGCAGCGACGATCCCTGGGCCTACGAGACGAGCGAGTACGAGGCCGCCAAGTACCGCTCGACGATCGCCGCGTTGCCGGCACGGAGGATCAGGAACGCGCTCGAGATGGGCTGCTCGATCGGCGTCTTCACCGGGATGCTCGCCGAGCGCTGCGACCGCGTGGTCGCCGCCGACTTCAGCCCTCTCGCCGTCGAGCGGGCGCGGGCACGACTCGCCGACCGGCCCAACGTCGAGCTCGAGCAGCGCGATCTCCGCGGGTCGCTCCCCGACGGTCCGTTCGACCTCGTCGTCTGTTCGGAGGTCCTCTATTACTGGCAGCGCGCCGACGTCGAAGCGACGCTCGACGAGGTCGAAAGCCGTCTCGACGACGACGGCTGCCTGGTCGCCGTCAATTGGCGTGGGGTCGATCCGGAGGCCCCGCTTCGCTCCTGCGACGTCGAGGCGATCATCGACGCCCGCGAGGGGTTTCGCAGGGTCCACTCCGAGCATGCCGACGGATACCGGCTCGGTCGCTGGGAGCGGACGTCGTGACCGTCACTGCCTACGACGTCCTCGTCGTCGGCGCCGGGCCGGCGGGCCTCGCGGTCGCCGAGAGCTACCGCGATCACGGCGGGAGCGGCCGGATTGCCGTGGTCGGGGCCGATCCCGATCCCCCATACAGCCGGCCCGCGCTCAGCAAGGAGTTCCTGCGCGGGGAAGTCGTCAGGTCGGATCTCGAGCTGCGGGAATCAGCGTTCTTCGGCGACCATGACATCGAGCTGCGCGTCGGCTGCGAAGTCGACGCCCTCGACCCGGCGTCGGGATGCGCGACGCTCGCCGGCGGCGAGAAGATTCGATTCCGCGACTGCGTGCTCGCAACCGGGGCGCGGCCCGCGAAGGCCCCGGTGCCGGTGCCGGCGGGGGCGCCGGTCTCGACGCTACGGGAGCGTTCCGATTCCGAGACTCTGGCCGAGTCGGCTGCCGGGGACCTCCTCGTCGTCGGCTCCGGCTTCATCGGTTGCGAGGCGGCTGCTTCGATCGCGATGCGGGGAGGCCGGGTGACGATGGCGACCATGGAGCCGGTCCCCCAGGCCGTCCGGCTCGGCGAGGAGGTCGGGCACCGGATCGCCGGCTGGCTGCGGGAGCTGGGAATAGAGCTGCTCACCGACGCCACCCTCGAACGTCTCGACGCGGGCCCGCCGGCTCAGGCGTCGTTCGGCGAGCGGACCGTCTCCGCCGACCGGATCCTGCTCGCGCTCGGCGTCGAGCCTCGGGCCGAGCTCGCCGCCGAGTGCGGGATCGAGCTCCGCCACGGTCGCGTTCCGGTCGACTCGAGGATGCGAAGCGGGCTCGCGGGGTTGCGCGCGGTCGGCGACGTCTGCCTCGCCGAGAACTCGACCGCGGGCAGGCCGCTGCAGGTCGAGCACTGGGGCGAGGCTCTGAACCAGGGAGGCGTGGCCGGCGCTCATCTCGCCGGAGATGGCGCCGCTGAGTGGGACGGGGCACCCGGGTTCTGGACCACGATCGGGGAGCGGACCCTGAAGTACGTCGCCTGGGGCGACGGCTTCGACGACATCCGGATCGACGAGCGACCGGACGGTGGATTCGTCGCGACCTACGGGCTCGACGGGCGGATCGTCGGCGTCCTCACCCATGGCGATGACGACGCTTACGAGCAAGGGCGGGAGCTCGTCGAGTCCGGAGCGACATGGTGAGCGGGGCACTTCCACCCGTGCCCGGCGGCCTCGCGGCATGCGTCGTGGTTCCGGCCCGCGACGAGGAGGACCTGATCGGCGGCTGCATCGCGGCGCTGGCCGCGCAGCGCGGTGTCGACTCCGGCACGTGGGAGGTCATCCTCGTCCTCGACGGATGCTCCGACTCGACGGAGGACCGGGCGCGGGAAGCCGCACACCGCTCCGGCGGTCCGGCGCTGATGACCGTCGAGTCCGGCGGAGCAGGCGCCGGCGGAGCCCGGGCGCTCGGAATGGAGATCGCGTGCCGCCGGCTCGAGGAGGCCGGTGCCGAGCGGGGCCTGATCGCAACGACCGACGCCGACTCACGCGTCGCCGACGACTGGCTCCGCAATCAGCTGGCAGCGGTCGCGGCGGGTGCAGAGGCCATCGGTGGGGCGATCGAGCTCGACCCCGTGGAAGCCTCCGGCCTCTCGGCCCCCACGCTCGAGCGTCGAGGCCGCGAGCACTCCCAGCGCATGTTGAGCATCGCCGGTGACGGCCCGACCGAGCATCCCCACTTTGCGGGGGCATCGATCGGCGTCACGCCGCGGGCGTTCCGGGCGATCGGCGGGATGGAGGCGCGCCCGGCGCTCGAGGACGAGGCGCTCGCGGCCCGCCTCCGCCGCAGCGAGATCGAGATCCACCGGCTCGCGGCCGTCCGTGTCGCGACATCGGCCCGCACCGACGGCCGCGCTCTCCGCGGCCTCTCCCGGGACCTCCAGGTCAGCGAATGGGTCGCCCGCCGGACCTGGGACGGGTCGGACTTCGATGTCGAGGCACTGGCGGCGAGCCGCTCCGACTCGGTCTCGGTCGTGCTTCCGGCCCGCGAGGTCGCGGGAACGATCGGGACGATCCTCGACCGGCTGCGGCCGCTCGGCGACGTCGGCCTCTTCGACGAGCTGATCGTCGTCGATGCCTCGTCGGCGGACGGCACTGCGGCGATCGCCCGCGACCACGGCGCCGTGGTTCTCGACGAAAGCGAGCTCCTCCCGGAGTTCGGCCCGGCCCTCGGCAAGGGCGACGCGATGTGGCGCGCCGCCGCCCACGCTCGCGGCGACGTCCTCGCCTTCCTCGATGCCGACACCGTCGATTTCGATCCGGGATTGCTGACCGGCCTGCTCGGGCCGATCATCACCGACCCCGGGATCGACCTGGTCAAGGGGGCGTTCGAGCGGCCGTTCAGCGCCGGCGACGAGAGCCTGCCCGGCGAGGGCGGGAGGGTGACGGAGCTGATCGCGCGGCCGCTCCTCAACTTCCACTTCCCGGAGCTCGCCGGAATCGAGCAGCCGCTCGCCGGCGAGACGGCCGTCCGCAGGGAGCTCTTCGCCCGGCTCCCGATCCCGGTTGGCTACGGGGTCGAGATCGCGATGCTGATCGACGTCGCCCGCGAGCGCGGCGCCGACGCGATCGCCCAGTCGCGCCTCGGGGTCCGCCAGAACCGTCATCAGCCGCTGCGGGCACTGAGCCTGATGGCCTACCAGGTGCTCGCGGCGGCCGAACGGCGGATCGGCCGCGACGGCGCGCCGGGCGTCCCGGGACCCATGATCCTGCCCGCCGCCGGTGGCGACGGGATCGAGCGGGCGTTGCCGGCGTGCGAGGAGCGGCCGCCCCTCGCCGCCGTCGAAGTTGCGACGGCCGACGTCGCCTGAACGGACGGCTGTGCCGGATAGGGTTGCGGCGATGAGGCCGCTGGAGAGCGCACGGTGAGCGAGGGAACCGTCGCCGGGCCGGCCGGTGAGATCGCCTGGCGAAGCGTCGGCGACGGCCCGCCGCTGGTGCTCGTCAACGGGTATGCGGCGACGGCCGCCGACTGGGACCCGGGCTTCCTCGCCGCCCTCGGCGGGCGCTCCGAGGTCTTCTGTCCCGACAACCGCGGCATGGGCGGATCCGGGGGTTCCGTCGACGGCCTGTCCGTGGAGGCGATGGCCGCCGATCTCGTCGCGCTGCTCGACGCGCTTGAACTGCCGTCGGTCGACCTCGCCGGCTGGTCGATGGGCGGGTTCGTCGCCCAGGAGGTCGCGGCGCTCGCACCCGAGCGGGTGCGCAAGCTGGTCCTGCTCGCGACGAGCGGTGGTGGCCCCGACGCGGTCCCCTCGACGGTGGAGTCCTGGCGGGCGCTGACCGATCACGGCGGCACACCCGGCGAGCAGGCGCGGCGCCTGCTCGACCTGCTCTTCCCCGCCGCGGTCGCCGAGCGCGTCTACGCGGACTTCGGCGACATCGTCGCGGCGGCGCGCGCGGCGCTGGATCCGAAGGCGCTGAGCGCCCAGGAGGCGGCGATGATCGCCTGGCTGCGAGGGCCCGCCGCCGAGCGCCTAGCCGCGATCAGGGCTCCCGCCCTGATCGCAACCGGCACCGAGGACCTCGTCATTCCCGCCGCCAACTCCGCCCTGCTCGCCGGCGCCCTCGCGGATTCCTGGCTAGCGCGCTTCCCGGGCGGCGGCCACGCCTTCATGGCGCAGGAGCCGGTCCGGGTCGCGGCCCTGATCACGGCCTTCCTCGACCGCTGATCAGCGCGAGTCGTCGTCTCCCTCGTCGATGACCTCGGTCGGCTCGATCTCGTCGGGCTCGCCGTACTCACCGGCATCCTCGCCCCCAGCGTCCTCGGGGGTGAACCGATCCTCGAGCGGATCGCCGCCCTCGCCCTCGGCGTTGTCGATCAGCTGCTCTTCGGCCAGCTCGAACCCCTCGCTCTCGCCGCCGCCGGCCTCGCTGACCGGTGCCTGCTCTTCGGCCCGCCTTTCGATCTCCTCCGGGTTGACGTCGCTCTCGTGCTCGCTCATGGCTCGAACACCACCTTGAAGACGCCGTCCTGCTTCTTCTGGAACTGCTCGTAGGCCTCGGGTGCCTGTTCGAGCGGCAGCCGATGCGTCGCGAACTCCTCCGTACCGAGCGGGTCCGAGTCGTCGGTGACCAGCGGCATGATCTCGTCGATCCAGCGCTTCACGTGCGCCTGCCCCATCCGGATCTGCAGGCCCTTGTCGAAGATCTGCAGCATCGGGATCGGATCCACTGCGCCGCCGTAGACGCCGCTGATCGAGACGGTGCCGCCGCGGCGGACCACGTCGAAGCACCCGTAGAGAGCGTTGAGTCGGTCGACGCCGGCGTTCTCGATCATCGGCTTCGCGATCGCGTCGGGCAGCAGGTTCGCCGCCTTCTGCGCCAGCTCGGCCATCGGCGCGCCGTGCGCCTCCATGCCGACGGCGTCGATCGCCGAGTCGGTGCCGCGACCGTCCGTCATCTCGCGGACCTGCTCGGCGATGGCGTCGGTGTCACCGGTCTCACCGGAGACGTCGAGGACCTCGATGCCGAGCTTCCTCGCCATCGCCAGCCGGTCCTCCTCGAGGTCCAGGCCGATCACGCGATGGCCCTTGTGCGCGGCGATCCGTGCGGACATCTGCCCGATCGGGCCGAGCCCGAAGATCGCAACCGATCCGCCGTCGGGGATCGCCGCGTACTCGACCGCCTGCCAGGCGGTCGGGAGGACGTCGGAGAGGAACAGGAACCGGTCGTCGGCCGGCCCCTCCGGCACCTTGATCGGGCCGAACTGCGCCTGCGGTACGCGCAGGAACTCGGCCTGCCCGCCCGGGACCTGGCCGTACAGCTTCGTGTAGCCGAACAGCGACGCGCCCGTTCCCGTGTCCCGGTTCTGGGTCGTCTCACACTGCGCGAACAGATGCTGATCGCACATCCAACAGCTCCCGCAGGAGATGTTGAACGGGATCACGACGCGGTCGCCGGGGGCGATGTCGGTCACCTCGGAGCCGACCTCCTCGACGATTCCCATCGGCTCGTGCCCGAGCACGTCGCCGGCGTCGAGATAAGGCCCGAGCACCTTGTAGAGATGCAGGTCGGAGCCGCAGAGGCCGGTCGAGGTGACGCGGATCACGGCGTCCGTGGGCTGCTCGATCCGCGGGTCCGGCACCTCCTCGACCCTGACGTCCTCGGTTCCCTGCCAGGTCAGCGCTTTCATCCAGTCCTTCCGTTCGCGTTCTCAGTTGGCTGTCTTGGGCGTACCCGCGGCGACCGGCGCGAAGCAATGGCCGGGGATTCAGTCGCCGCCGAAGAGTGAGGTCGCGGCCTCGAGGCGCGCGGCCTCGAGCGCTTCGAGCTGCGCCTCGGCGCGGCCGATCAGCCTCGCGATCTCCGCCGGGTCGATCGGCTCGTAGCGGTCGGCGACCCGCTCCAGGGCGCGCCACAGGCAACGCTTGCCCGCGACTCCGAGGAGCAGCGTCTCGATCGCCATGAAGTTGCCATGCTCGGCGTCGCCGGAGCCGGCGCCGCTGAACTTGATCCGGCTCCATTTCTCGGCGGCCCACCCCCCGGCCTGCTTGACCGGGTTGCGGCTCACGTCGAGCGCGTCGGCGAGTGCTTCGAGGTCGCGGCGGTCGGCTTCGATGTCGGCCGCGACCCCCGTCATCAGCTCGCCCAGTGCGCTGCCTTCGTTGCGATCGCGGATCTGCGCCGCGAGTTCGGTGCCGAGGGTTGCACCGCTGAGGTGGTCGTTCAGGTAGGTGTCGATCGGCGAGTTGCTCATACCGCTGGCCTACCCGCGGGGGATCTGCCTAAGCCGCGCCGGTTTCGGCGCGGGCGGCCCGGGCACGACCGCGACGATGCGAATCGTCGTCACCGGAGCCACGGGAAACGTCGGGACCAGCGTGCTCGATTCGCTCGCCGGGGACGAACGCGTCACTGAGATCGTCGGGATCGCGCGCCGCCTCCCGGCGGGCCCGGCGCCGGCGAAGACGACCTGGGTCCGTGCCGACGTGACCAGCGACGACCTTCGCCCCCACTTCCTCGGCGCCGATGTCGTGATCCACCTGGCGTGGGCCATCCAGCCCTCGCGGGACCGCGAGCGGACGCGGCGGGTCAACGTCGAGGGCTCGCGGCGCGTCTTCGCGGCCACCGCCGAAGCCGGGGTGCCCGCGCTGGTCCATGCCTCCTCGGTCGGCGCCTACAGCCCCGCCGGCGCCGAGGACGCGCCCGTTGACGAGTCGTGGCCGACCGGCGGCATCTCCTCCAGCTTCTACTCCGTCGACAAGTCCGAGTGCGAGCGGCTGCTCGACGAGACCGAGGCCGCGCATCCCGAGCTTCGCGTCGTGCGCCTGCGCCCGGCGCTGATCTTCAAACGCGAGGCGGGCAGCGAGATCCGACGGCTGTTCGCCGGGCCGCTGCTGCCGAAGCGCATCGTCAAGCCGGGCATGCTTCCGGTCCTGCCGTGGATCCGCGGGCTCCGCGTCCAGACGGTTCACTCCGACGACGTCGGCGACGCCTACCGGCTCGCGGCTCTTGGCGAGGCTCGTGGCGCCTTCAACATCGCCGCGACCCCGATCCTCGACGGCCCCACGGTCGCGAGACTCGCCGGGGCGCGACTGCTCGAGCTCCCCTACCCGCTCGTCAGGATCGCCGCCGACGCGAGCTGGCTGCTGCGGCTGCAACCGACGCCGGCGGGCTGGGTCGACATGGGGACTTCCGTGCCGATGCTCGCCAGCGGGAAAGCCCGCGACGAGCTCGGATGGGAGCCGCGCCACGACGCCCGGGAGACGTTCGTCGAGCTCCTCGAGGGGATCGCCGAAGGAGCCGGCGAACGGACGCCGCCGCTCACATCCGACGACCCGCTGCTGGGTCGGATCGAGGAGCTCGTGCGCGGCACGCCGCGGCCCTGACGACGGGCCGCGGCGTTTCCGCGACCGCGTCAGCCCTTGCGGGCGGCCTTGACCTTGGACGCTTCGGCGTCGAGCTTCTCGGCCCGCTTCTCGGCCTCGAGGGCCTCCTGGGCCTTCTCGTTCGCTTTGAGCTTCGCCTCGACGGCGTCGGCGCGATCCTTCTCCGCCTTCTCTGCGGCCTTCGCCTTGCGCTGCTCGGTGTCGCGCTTGGCGGTCTTCTTCCGGGTCGCGGCCGTCTTCCGGGCGCGCTGCTTGCTCTGGTGCCGGTCCCGCTGCGCCTCCTCGCGGGCCTTCTCGGCCTGCTCGTCGGCGCGCTTGCGGCGCGGCTCTGCCGCCTCGCGACGTCGGTCGGCGGCGGTCTCCGCCTGTTCGGCGCGCTCGTCGGCGGCCACGTGCAGCGCCTCGGCGCGGCCGTTACCGCCGGCGACCTTCGTCGCGACGTCGATCGGCAACCGGGCGATCCTCACACCGGCGCTGACGCCGGCGCCGATCGCCGCCTTCGGGATGTCGGTGATCAGACCCATCAGTTCTGCTCCTCGATTCGTTCCTCGGCCTCGGCCTCGCGCTCGAGAACCTCGGCGCGCGCTTCGCCCTCACGGGCCACGGCGTCGGCCTGGCGCTTCTCCTGCTCGGCGACGGCGACCTTGGCCTCACGCTCACGATCGGCCTCGGCGATCTCCTCGGCGCTCTCGCGCTCAGCCTCGGCCTCTTCGGCCCGGCGCTGCCGATCGGCGCTCTCCTCGCGCTCCTTCTCGGTCTGCTCGGCCTGAAGCTCCGCGTGCTCGTGGGCGACCTCGGCGTGCTCCTCCTTGAGCTCAGCCTCGCGCCGCGCGAGGTCGGCCTCGGCCGCAGCCTCGGTGGCCGTCGCGGCGGCCTCCGCCTTCTTCGTCTGCAGACGACCCTCGCGGGCGAGCTGATCGTCGCCCTTGATCTCGCCGAGCGTCTCCTTGACGCGCCCGACGAAGCGCCCGGCGATGCCGCCGGTCGTCGTTTCCCTGCTCGGACCTTCCCTCAAGGTGATCCTCCGTTTCGAAATCCGGCCGGCCGTCGGGCCGGCACCCGCCTTCGGCGGGCTCAGGTGGATTTCCCGCCCGTACGGCCGATAAACACGGGACCGTCCGGCCTCGATGCGAACATGCGTTCGTGCGATGGGACAACCTCAGCAGGGACGCCGACGCCGCTGCCCGCCTCCCCGGAATCGACGTCGAGCCGGCCACGCGGACCTTCGACGCACCCGAGGCCGTCGGCATCCGATTCCACGAGATCCAGGCCCGCTCCGCGATCAACGAGGTCGGCCCGATGAGCCACGTCGACTTCCGCTACACGATCAATCCCTACAGAGGATGCACCCATGCCTGCTCCTACTGCCTGGCCGGCGAAACCCAGATTCTGCGCGCCGACGGCCGAACCATCCCGATCGCGGACCTCCGTGCCGGCGACGAGATCTACGGCACTCGGGTCGAGGGCCGCTACCGGCGCTACGTGAATACCGAGGTCCTCGACCACTGGGGGACGAGGAAGCCCGCCTTCGCCGTCCGGCTCGAGAACGGCACCGAGCTCGTCGCGAGCGGTGATCACCGGTTCCTCACCGACCGCGGTTGGAAGTACGTGACGGGGGCTCAGCAGGGTCGCGCCCGGCGTCCTCATCTGACCACCAGCAACAGACTCTTGGGAATCGGAACGACCCAGGGCCCGGTCGGCTGGACCGAGTCCTATCGGCGCGGGTATCTGTGCGGAATGATCAGAGGGGACGGCTCGATCGGCACCTATCGATATGGGGCCGGGCTGCGGCGCAAAGAGGTCCACCGCTTCCGTCTCGCTTTAGCCGATGTAGAGGGCCTTGACCGAACCACCGCCTTCCTTCATTCGTCGGGGGTGGCGACCAAGCGATTCGTCTTCAGCGAGGCCACGCCGACGCATCGGCGCGTCGAGGCGATTCGGTGTTCTTCCCGGCACACCGTCGAGCGGTGCCGCGAGCTGGCACGGTGGCCGAACGCGCCCGACGACCACTGGATGCGCGGCTACCTCGCGGGCCTGTTCGATGCGGAGGGCTCCTGCTCGCGAGGCGTCCTGCGGATCACGAACACCGACGATGGGATTCTCGGGCGAGCCGAAGATGCTCTCCAGCGATTCGGGTTCGGCCACAGGCTCGAGACAAGGCTTACCGAGTCTGGGCAGACGCTCTGGTCCCTCCGTTTGATCGGTGGCCTCTCGGAGCGCGTCCGGTTCATGCAGACGGTGGATCCGGCAATCACTCGAAAACGTGATTTCGCCGGGACGGCCGTGAAGGCAAGGAATCCTCTTCGAGTCGTCGAGATCGAGCCCCTCGGACGCGAGGTCGAGATGTTCGACATCACGACCGGTACCGGGGACTTCATCGCCGACGGTGTCATCAGCCACAACTGCTTCGCCCGTCCCACCCACACCTATCTGGACCTGAACGCACGCGAGGACTTCGAGCGCGAGATCGTCGTCAAGGTGAACCTGCCCGAAGTGCTGCGGGCGGAACTGCGGCGGCCGTCGTGGAAGGGCGAGCTGATCGCGCTCGGGACCAACACCGATCCGTACCAGTGGGTCGAGGGCAGGTACCGGATCACCCGCAGCGTCTGGGAGGAGCTGCTGGAGGCGCGCAACCCGTGCTCGGTGCTGACGAAGTCGCCTCTGCTCCTCCGCGACCTCGACCTGTTCCGGGAGCTGAACGAGAGGACGCGGTTCGCCGCGAGCCTGTCGATCCCGACGCTCGACGAGAAGGCGTGGCGGGAGACCGAGCCGGCGACGCCGAACCCGCGCAAGCGGATCGAGGCGGTCGCGGCCCTGCGCGAAGCGGGAATCCGGACCGGCGTCCTGATAGCGCCGCTGATGCCGGGCATCAACGACTCACCGCAGCAGGTGAACGAGATCCTCGAGCTCTGCGGCGAGGCCGGCGCCGACAGCGTCTCCGGGCTCGCGCTGCACCTGCGCGGAGAGGTCCGCGAGATCTTCATCGACTGGCTGCGGCAGTACCGCCCCGAGCTCGTCCCGCGCTACGAGCAGCTCTACGCCGGCGGCGGCACGATGGAGACGAAGGAACGGCGGCGGCTCGGAGCGCTCGTCAACCGTGGCGGGCGCGCCCGCCCTCGGCGGCCGGCGGAGAGCTCACCGCCGGTGCGCGGAAAAGCGCCGGAGCGTTCGGCCCCGACGCCGCAACAGTTGTTCTAGGCCGCCGCCTCAGCCCGAGAAGGGACGTCGCGTCACCGCGCCCCAGACGCGATCGGGCACGACGGGGCGCAGCCGGTAGGCGACCTTCGCGCCGATGCCGATCGGGAACCTGCTCGGCGGCCGACGGGAGGTCAGGGCCTTCTCGATCTTCCCCGCGACCTTTTCGGCGCTCATGTTGTCGCCGTCGCGAGTCTTCTCCAATCGATCCTCGAACTGCTCCATCTCATCCGCGTAGAGGTTGCGCTGCGGCGCGGGCAACTCGCTGACCATCGCCCTCGACTGATCGAGCGCCTTGGCCCAGATCTCCGAGTCGGTGGTCCCGGGCTCGACGATCGCCACCTCCACCCCGGTTCCGCGGAGCTCGGTCCGCAACGCCTCGGCGGCGGCCTCCAACCCGAACTTCGACGCGTGATACGCGCCGGCAAACGGGAACACGATCTGGCCGCCGATCGAGCTGACGAAGACGATCCGCCCTTTGGCCGCTCGCAGCATCGGCAGGAACGCCTGTGTGACGGCTATCTGACCGATCAGGTTGACCTCGAGCTCGTGCCGCAGCTGGTCGATCGGGAGGACCTCCATCGGGCCGGTCACCGGCTGGCCGGCGTTGTTGACGAGGCCGGTGAGCCCGTCGCCGTCGGTCACCTCCTTGGCCCGCACGACGGCGGCCTCGATCGTCGCCTGCTTCGTGACGTCGAGGATCACCGGCTCGATCTCGCCCCCGGAGCCGTTCACCTCCGCGATTAGAGAGGTGCCGGCGGCGGCGTCGCGGACTCCGGCGAGGACGCGATGGCCGTCGGCAGCGAGCCGCAGCGCGGTTGCCCTGCCGATTCCCGACGAGGTTCCAGTGACGAGGACGGTTTCCATGCCGGCTCACCTTCCAGTTGGGTGCCTACGGTGCCCGGCGTACCCGCGCCCCGGCGAGGTAACCGGGCGACTCAGACGCGTGCGGGCGGCAGGGCGGCGGCCTTGGCATCGCCGTCGACCTCGATCCCGAGATCGCGGCCGAACAGGAGCTGGCTGGCCGGGACGTGCAGCGGCCGGTGCGAGTCGAGTCCGGCGATGACGAGCGTCTCGATCACGATCATCACGTTGACCAGCCGCGAGCGGCGCTTCAGGTAGTAGAGGTCGTGGGAGAGCTTCCAGGCCGTGCCGAGGGTCGAGCCGGCGTAGCCGCAGCGGACCTGCGCCCAGCCGGTAACCCCGGGCTTGATCAGATGGCGGCGGCGGTAGTTGGGGAGCACGCGCTCGAGGTCGGCGACGATCTCCGGCCGCTCCGGTCGCGGGCCGACGAAGGTCATGTCGCCGCGGAGGACGTTCACGAGCTGCGGCAGCTCGTCGAGATGGAGGCGGCGCAGGACGCGTCCGACCGAGGTCACGCGCGGATCCCTCGCGGTCGACCACTGGGCTCCGTCGCGCTCGGAGTCGGTCGACATCGTCCGGAACTTGAGGAGCTCGAACTCGCGGCCGTCCTCCCCGACCCGGGTCTGGCGATAGAAGACCGGCCCGCGGTCGGTGAGCTTGATCGCGATCGCCGACAGCAGCATGAACGGGCTCAGGAGGACCAGGAGCGGAACGGCCTCGGCGATCTCGAGAATCCGGTCGGTGACCGGTCGCGTGGTGTTGAACTGCGGGTGCATCAGGTAGAGGAACCACTGCGAGTCGATCGCACCGAGCGGGACGTGGCCGAACAGCCCCTCGTAGAGCTGGTCGGCGCCGATCGTCCGGACGGGCAGGTCGAGCAGCGATTCGAGCTGGGCCCCCGGCGGCCGAACCGCGTCCTCGCCGAGCGATCCGGACACGCGGACGACGAGATCGATGCGCTCGGTGACGACGACGTCACGGAGCCGTGCGGCGCCGGATTCGTCGATCCACCCGACGACCTCGACCGAATCGATCCCGGTCTCCGCGACCTCGCCCGCGAGCGCAACCGCGAACTCGGGGGCACCGAGGGTGGCGATCCGCACCGGCCGCATCCGCAACCATGGCGGGTAGAGGATCTCGACGGCGAGCGCCACCGCCCCCGAGACGGCGCCCGCGACGAGCGCGTCGATCGCGCTGATCGAGAACGACTGCGGCCCGATCAGATCGGCGAGGACGAAGATCCCGCAGCCGAACGCCGGCGGCATCAGCGCCAGCAGGATCCGCGTGGCGGGCATCAGATGAAGCGGCATCGGGAACCGCCGCAGCGGTACCGCGATCAGCCCGACGATCGCACCGAGCACGAGGGCCGTGGCCGGACCGTCGGCGAACAGGCCGGCGACGGCGGCGGCGAAGGCCGGCAGCAGCTCGCGGGCCCGGGCGAAGGCCGCCCGCCGCTCGAGCGGTTCGGGGACGCGGTCCTCGCTCAGCCCGAGCGGTCTCGGCTCGGCGTCGCGCTCGGCCTCCGCAGACGGAGCCGTGATCCGCAGGCGCTCGCTGCGATCGATCTCCGCGCCGGCGCCCATCACCGCCTGCAGCCTCGCACAGCGGTGGATCGAGCGCCGATTCGCCGCGAGACGCACGGGTAGGCCCCAGACGATGGCGCGCTCGATCTGGAACGGGACGATCACCTTCGGGCTCGCGGCCGTGCCGATCAAGCTCTACTCGGCGACGGAGTCGAAGTCGATTCACTTCCACGAGGTCCATCTCCGCGACGGCGCACGGATCGAGCACCGCCGGATCTGCCCCAAGCACGATCGCGCCATCGACGCCGACGAGACCGTCAAGGGTTACGAGGTCTCGTCCGGCAAGTACGTCGTCCTCGAGCCGGACGAGATCAAGGCGGCCGCGGGCGATCGCGGCAAGGTCATCCACCTCGAGGAGTTCGTCGACGCGGCGCTGATCGATCCCGTCTTCTACGAGAAGACCTACTTCGCCGGACCCCGAGATGACTCGGAGCCCTACAAGGTCCTGTTCGAGGCCCTGCGCCGGAGCAGCCGAGCGGGGATCGGTCGCTTCAGCTTCCACGATCGCGAGTACCTGGTGGCTGCGCGCGCCCTCGACGACGCCATCGGCCTGCACACCCTGCGCTTCCACGACGAGGTCGTGGAAGCGGACGATCTCGGACTTCCGAGCGGCGGCAAGAAGCCCTCGAAACGCGAGGTCGAGATGGCGGACAAGCTCGTCTCGATGCTCGAGGAGGACTTCGACCCGCACGTCTACGAGGACAGCTATCGGGAATCGGTGCTCGACGTGATCAAGCGCAAGGCCGCGGGCAAGGAGATCGACCCGATGTCCGACGAGGAACCCGAGCACGGCGACGACCTGGCGGCGGCGCTCGAGGCGAGCCTCGGGTCGGGAAAGAACTGAGATGGCCCGGGCCCTCTGGAGTGGATCGATCAGCTTCGGCCTCGTGAACGTGCCGGTGCAGCTCGTCAGCGCCGCCCGCGACCTCGACCTCCACTTCCACCAGCTGCACGACGAGGACCGCCGCAGGCTCGAGCAGCGGCGGTTCTGCAAGAAGGAGGACGAGGAGGTCGGCTGGGAGGAGGTCGGCCGCGGCTATGACCTCGCCGGCAAGCAGGTCGTGCTCAGCGACGAGGAGCTCGGAGCCGCCGAGCCGCGGAAGACGAGGACGATCGACATCGACTCCTTCGCTCCCCTCGCCACGATCGACCCGATCTACTTCGACCACCCCTACTTCCTGATCCCGGCCGGCGAGAGCGAGGGCACGCTGCGGGCGTACCGGCTGCTCGTCGAGGTGATGGATCGCGAGGGCAAGGCCGCCATCGGCCGCTTCGTGATGCGAACGAAGGAGTACCTGACGGCGATCCGTGTCCGCGACGGCGCCCTCGCGCTGACAACGATGCGCTTCCACGACGAGGTCCGCCCGGCGAAGTCGATCGCTCCCGGCGGTCGCAAGCCGGGCCGGAAGGCGATCGACAACGCGGTGGCGATCATCGAGGAGCTGACAACCGACTGGGATCCCGCGAGCTACACCGACTGCTATCGGAAGCGCCTCGAGGGCGTCATCGCGAAGAAGCGCAAGGGCGGCAAGATCGAAGCGCCGACACAGGAGCGGGAGCCCGAGCCTGCGGACGACCTCGTGGCCGCGCTCGAGCGGACGCTCGCCTCGGTCAAGAAGGGTGGCGGCGCGCGAGGGGCGCGCGAGGAGGCCGCCGGGGACGGCGGCGACCTCGCTGCGCTCAGCCGCGACGAGCTCTACGAGCGCGCCCAGCGGGAGGGCGTCGCGGGCCGGTCGAAGATGGGCAAGAAGGAGCTCGTCGAGGCGCTCAGCGAGTGAGCTCGCGGGGCTCGACCCTCGATCTCGTCGAGGTCGAGCGCGACCAGGACGGGACCGGGAAGCGGACGCTCGCCGGGACCGATCGGAACGACCCGCCGCCGGGTCGGGAACAGCAGCCCGCCGGCATCGCGGTGCCCGTCGCAGAAGTGGGCGGCATGCGCCCAGCCGCCGACGACCTCCGCCACGTAGTCGTGACGTCGCAGCCGGAGGTCCTCGTCGTAGAAGAAGCTCTGCACCGGGCTGTGGGTGTCGAGCCCGGCGGGGAAGGTCACGTCGAGGCGGCGCCACACGCCCTCCTTCCCAGCGAGCGACTCCCCCTCGCGAACCTCGAAGTCGTCGCGGAGCAGGAACAGCGGGTGGTTCAGGTAGTTCCACCACGCGTACCCGGCGAAGTAGGCAAAGTCGAACTCGTCCCACCGGAAGTTCCGCCGCAGCCCGGCCCGTCCCGAGAACAGCGGCCGCGGGTCCTCGCGGCCCCGCAGGACTTCGCCGGCGTCTGTCTCGATCCGGACGGCGCCGTGATCGAAGACGCCACGGAACCCAGGGCTCGGGACGTCGCGCGCGACCGCATACGGCTCGCCGAGCTTCACCTCGATCCGGACGACGCGGTAGAGGTCGCGCGGCACCCGGGTCCGCAGCAGGAACCCGCCGGCACGGCCGCTGACGCGGACCCGCCCGGCTGCCTGCCAGGCCTCCGCGCCGCCGTGCGCGGCGACGATCTCGTCCACGATCGACATCGGTTGCGAGACTGTCGCAGATGAGCGATCGGCTGCAGCGCTATCGCGACAAGCGGACCGGAGAGAGCGGCGAGCCGGACGGTGGCCGCAGCAGCGACTCGAAGGGCGCGTCGCGCTTCGTGATCCAGAAGCACGCGGCGAGGGCCCTGCACTACGACTTCCGGCTCGAGGTCGACGGGACCCTGCGCTCGTGGGCAGTTCCGAAGGGGCCGTCGACCGATCCGCGCGAGAAGCGACTCGCCGTCGAGGTCGAGGACCACCCGCTCGACTACGCCGATTTCGAGGGCTCGATCGGGAAGGGCAACTACGGTGCAGGCACGGTCATCGTCTGGGATCGCGGCACCTACGAGAACCTCGACGACACGAAGGGCATGGCCGAGCAGATCGAAGCGGGCCACGTCAAGTTCCGGCTCGCCGGCGAGAAGCTCACCGGCGGCTGGACCCTGCAGCGCACCCACGGCGGCGCCAAACCGCAGTGGTTGCTGATCAAGCGCCGCGACGAAGACGCCGATGCCCGCCGCAATCCTGAGAGCACCCAGCCGGAGTCGGTCAAGACCGGGCGGACGCTCGAGGAGGTCGCCGCCGAGGAATCGGAGGAGGACTCGTGAACGCCGCACTCGCGGATCTCGCCGAGGGCGATCGCGAACGCCTCGTGCGAACGCCGCCTCCGACCCACGCGGCGCCGATGAAGGCGGTCCTCACCGATCGCCGCTTCAGCGATCCGAGCTGGATCTTCGAGCGCAAGCTCGACGGGATCCGCTGCGTCGCGATCCGCGACGGCTCCAAGGTGCGGCTCCTGTCCCGCAACGACCTGCCGCTGGACGACCGCTACCCCGAGCTCGCCGACGCCCTCGCCGGCAACCGCTGCAAGCGGTTCGCGGTCGACGGCGAGGTCGTCGCCTTCGACGGGCCGCAGACGAGCTTCTCGCTGCTCGCCCAGCGCAAGCAGCGCGACGTCCCCGTCTTCCTCTACGTGTTCGACCTTCTCTGGATCGACGGGTTCGACGTCCGCCGGGTCCCGCTCCGGAGTCGCAAGCGGCTGCTGCGCGACTGCATCGGCTTCGAGGACCCGATCCGGCTGACCCCGTACCGGAACGAGGTCGGCGAGGAGCTGTTCGCCGAGGCCTGCCGTCGCGGCTGGGAGGGCCTGATCGCCAAGCGCGCGGCCTCCACCTACACCGAGCGCCGCTCGCGCGACTGGCTCAAGTTCAAGTGCGACCAGGGCCAGGAGTTCGTCGTCGGCGGGTACACCGACCCGCGGGGTTCGCGCAGCGGTTTCGGGGCGCTGCTGCTCGGCTACTACGAGGGCGACGAGCTGCTCTACGCAGGCCGCGTCGGGACCGGCTTCGACGACGCGATGCTCGCTTCGCTCGGAAAACGGCTCGAGCACCTATCGACCCCCGACAGCCCGTTCGCCGACCCACGGTCGGTCGACGTCAAGGGCGCCCACTGGGTCGAGCCGGAGCTCGTCGCCCAGATCGGGTTCACCGAGTGGACGCGCCACGGCCGCCTTCGTCACCCCCGCTTCCTCGGGCTCCGCGACGACAAGGCGCCGTCCGAGGTGGTCCGCGAGCGATGAGCGGGGCGACGATCCGCAGCGGCCGCCGCTCGGTCGCGATCAGCCACCCCGACAAGGTGATGTTCCCCGCGGCCGGGCTGACGAAGCTCGATGTCGCCCGCCACTACGAGCGGGTCGCCTCGCTGATGAAGCCGTACCTGCGCGACCGGCCGTTGACGTTCCAGGTCTTTCCGGAGGGCATCGAGGCGGACGGCTTCTACATGAAGTCGGTCCCGCGCCACTTCCCCGACTGGATCGGCCGCGTCGAAGTCGCCAAGCGCGGTGGCTCGCTCGTCCAGGTCGTGGCCACGGAGGCGGCGACGCTCGTCTATCTCGCCGGCCAGAACATGATCACCCCGCACGCGTGGCTGTCGCGAGCCGACCGACCGCGGGAGCCGGACCGGCTGATCGTCGACTTCGACCCCTCGCCGGGCGCGGGCTTCGCCGCGGTCCGGGCGGCGGCCCGCGCCTGCGGCGACCGCCTCCGCGATGCCGGCCTCGCCCCGCACGCGATGGTCACCGGCTCGCGCGGCATCCACGTCGTCTGCCCACTCCGCCGCGGCAACGACTTCGGGACCGTCCACTCCTGGACGCGCGCACTCGCCGAGGAGCTCGTGGCCGACGATCCTCGGCACCTGACGCTCGAGTGGAAGCGCGTCGATCGCGGCGAGCGGATCTACGTCGACGTCAACCGGATCAACTACGCCCAGCACGCCGTCGCCCCGTTCCGCATCCGGGCGCGGCCCAAGGCCCCGGTCGCGATGCCGATCGCCTGGGAGGAGCTGTCCGACCGCAAGCTCAAGCCCGATCGCTGGACGATCGGCAACTGCGGCGAGCGGATCGCGGAGGCAGGCGACCCCTGGCAGGGCTTCGGCCGCCGGGCGCGGGCGCTGCCGAAGTCGCCGGGCTGAGACCGCCGCGCCGGCCTCAGCCGATCGCCGCGCCGAGCACCGTGGTCGCCTCCCGGCGGCCCGCCTCGAGCCCGGCCAGCACACGCTGGTGGTCCTTCTCCAGTCGCGAGATCGCGGGCGTCGCGGGCGGCGGGCGCAGCGAAACGATCGCCGGAACCGCCTCGGGATCGGCCTCCGCCCGCCCGAGCTCGTCGTCCTCGCGGATCAGCCGTTCGGCGCGGCCGAGGAAGGCGTCGGCGACGTGGATGCTGTGACGCGAGAGGTAGCGGGCGACCAACCGGGCGGAGCGGCCACTGTTGGCGGACTCCTGCTCCCCCTCGCGGCGGGAGCGGAGGACGAGAAGGTGCGTCGCGCCCTGTGCGATCGCCGTCCGGAACGGGATCGACTCGGCCAGGCCCGCGTCGAAGAAGCGCCTCCCTCCGAGCTCGATCGGCCGTCCCGACAGCAACGGGAGTGCGGTGGTCGCGCGAAGGGCGAGCTTCAGGGTCGCGCGGTCATCGATCAGCGGCGCCAGGTCGACGGCCTCGCCGGTGGCGGCATCGGTGGCGAGCGGATGAAAGCCCACGTCGCCGTCGAGGATCCGGTCGAACGGCATCGGTGCGAGCCGCTCGTAGACGACCTCGGTCAGGTAGGAGCTGTCGACGATCGGCCGCCCGCGGAGCAGGTTGCCGCGCCGCACCGACGCGGTCCGGAGCGCCGGGTCCGTCCACGTGCGGATGCCGGTGCTCGCGGCGCCGCTGAGCAACCAGGCCGCGTTGAGGGCGCCCGCCGAGGCGCCGTAGACGTCGTCGAAGGCCGCGACGATTCCGAGCTCGTCGATCGCCAGCGCCATCCCGCCGGTGATCGCGCCGCGCATCCCGCCGCCCTCGATCGCCAGCGCGAGCCGCGCGCCGTCGCTCCGCTCCCCCGGTCTGCTCCCGGCGGCGACCCGCTCGCCGAGCAGCCGCAGGACCGGATGCTCGACCGCGGTCACGGTCGGGTGTTCAGGCGTCGCTGTGGTTGGCGAGGATCAGCCCGTCGGGATCCCGCTCGGCCTTGATCCGCTCGAGCCGCTCCGCCACCGCGGCGGGGAAGCAGCTGCGGAGGTCGGGGCGCTGCTCGGCGAACGCCAGCAATCCATGCTCTGCGGTCCACGGCGACATCCGCTCCTCGACGCGGCTGAACAGCGCCTTGATCGCCTCCCCCACCTCCGGGCTCATCACCGCGCCGACTCCGTAGAGCAGGTAATCGGCGCCGGCGACGTCGAGCGCGCCGTGCGCCGGGTCGCTGCGGTCCAGGGCGCCACCGAGCCGGCGCAGCTCGAGGTGGATCAGCGGCACGTCGGTGTCGGGGCCCGCGATCTCGACGTAGGCGTCGATGGCGTCCTCGTCGAGCGTCTCGAGCAGGAAGCCGGCGCCGCCGCCGGGGACCGGATCCTCGGGGTCACCCGCGAGGCTCCCGAGGGCGGGCGCCGGCACGGTATCGACGTGCTCGAGATAGGGCTCCCCGAGCGCGCGGATCGGGGCGAGCAACTCCTCCCCGTCCGCGGCGTCGCCCGCGTAGACGAAGGTGATTGCGACCAGCGCCCGGCCCCGGAGCGGATCCGGAACCTGGGGGAACGGCGGGAATCGGATCAGCTTCAGCGTCGCGCTGAGCTCGTCGGGAGCGGCGGCGGTCCATTCGCGCCACGCCTGTGAGATCTCGCGCGCCCGCTCGATCGGCCACATCATCGATCCGGCGAACGCCTCGCGCATCTCGACGAGTCCGTGGTCGAACGACGTGACGATCGCGTGGGTGCCGCCTCCTCCGCGCAGAGCCCAGAAGAGGTCGAGGTCCGAGTCGGCGTCGACGCGCCGGATCTCGCCGTCCGCGGTCACGACCTCCATCCCGCGGACGCTGTTGCAGGCGAAGCCCCGCGAGCGCGCAAGCCAGCCGAGCCCGCCGCTGACCGTGTAGCCGGCGACGCCGACGGTCCCCGACGATCCGTGCAGCGCGGCGAGCCCGTGCTCGGCGGCGGGGCCGACGACGTCGGACCACTTGGCGCCGGCGCCGACCGTCGCGAGCTGCGCATCCGGGTCGATCGAAACCGAGGCCATGCGACCCGTCCGCAGCAGGACCGCTCCGCCGAGGTCCGGCATCGGCGCGGCGCCGTGACCGGTGCTCTGCGGCGCCACCCTGAGATCGTGCTCGCGGGCGAAGGCGACGGTCGCCGCGACGTCGGCGGCCGACTCGGCGTGGACGATCAGCGCCGGATCCTGCTGCGCGATCAGGTTCCAAGCCTGCCTGCCCGCGTCCCACGCGGAATCGCCGCTGACGAGCGCGTCACCTTCGAGGGCGCCTCGTAGGCTCTCGAGGTCGTCGTCGGTGATCGCCGCGGGGCTGCTGCCGTCTGCCATTGAGTGTCTCCTCCTGAGGGCCGTTCGAACGCGCCTACCCTAATCCAGCGGCGCCTCTCCGATTCGATATACAGCCGTCATGGCAGCGCAGCCGATGCAGTCCTCGATCCGGATCGCGGCGACGCCCGAGCAGGTCTTCGAGCGAATCAGCGACCTCTCCGCGCACGAGGCCTTCACCGACCACTTCCTCGTCGACTGGCGTGACACCGGACCCGACCACGTGAACGTCCGCGCCGACCTGCCGGGACCGGAGGATCGGGCCGACGTCGACGTCGTCGAACGCGATCCACCGCACCGCCTCGTCGAGCAGCTCGTGGCCGCCAAGGGCAAGCGGCGGGCCCGGAGCACGTGGACGCTCGAGCCGGACGGCGACGGCACCGTGGTCACGTTCACGACGGTGCAGGAGGCGACGCCGGCCCTCGAGAAGATCCTGGCACCCCTCACGAGACGCTGGATCCAGCGCGGAAACGACCGCTCGATGCAGCGGCTGCGCGACCTGGTCGAGGGCGCGGGCTAGCGCCCCGCGACCGCGCTCCCTACTCCCCGCTCAGCGTCGCGACGATCCGACGGCTGCCGCCGTGGTCGCGGTGCTCGCAGAGATAGATGCCCTGCCAGGTGCCGAGCCGGAGGGAGCCGCCGCCGACGGGGAGCGTCAGCGACGGGCCGATCAGGACCGACTTGACGTGGGCCGGCATGTCGTCGGGGCCCTCGAAGGTGTGGCGCCAGTAGGGCGCGTCCTCGCGAACAGCGTCGTTGAACCAGGACTCGAGGTCGGTCCGGACGTCGGCGCTCGCGTTCTCGTTCAAGGCGAGCGAAGCGGAGGTGTGGAGGATGTGGAGATGGAGCAGCCCGGCGTCGATCCGCGCGAGCCCGGGAAGGGCGGCGACGACCTCGCGGGTGATGAGGTGAAAGCCGCGCGGCCGCGGCTCGAGGGCGAACTCGTCCTGGGCCCACACCGCTGGGCCCTCAGCTCTCCGGCGCGCGCTCCGCGGAGGCTTGGCGGCGCCCTCGGGTCCGGTCTCGGCGGGCTTCGCCGCCGGATCGGCGGACGCCTTCGCCGGCTCGTCGGTCGCGATCCCCTTGACCGAGTCGCGGACCTCCCGTGCCTCCCGCAGTCCCTTGCCGACCGAGTTGCCGATCTTCTTGGTGTCGACGCCCTCGGCCTTCTCCTGAACCTGCCCGGCGATCTGCTTCGCCTTCTCCCCGCCCTTGCGGACGCCGGAGCCCGCCGAGCGGCCGAGCGCGGGCAGGCGCTTGTAGCCCCCGAAGAGGACCAGGACGATGAGGACGATGATCGAGATCTCGAAGACGCCGATTCCCATTCGACGAGCCTACCGCTCGCCAGGGTCCGGTCCGTGGAGGAACCGACCAGCCCAGCTCCCGGGGTCGGGCCCTGAGCCGCGCGAACCGTCCACTCCCGGGCCGCCATCGCCTGGTCTTCCGGCACCCCACGAGCACGAGGACCGAGAAGGAGAGCCAGTGTCAACCCGCCGTATCGCCGCCGCCGTCAGGATCGGCGTTGCCGTACTTGCCGTCGCCCTGTTCGCCCTCACCGCGACATCGGCGAGCGAAGGTCCCGCAGCGGTTCCAGATCATCGACGGGTTCTCCGCCAACGGCACCCCTCCGGCCTGAACAAGGTCGGGATCGTCAAGACCGGCGAGGGGAAGGCGCCGAACGTGCTCGTGCTCAACCCCGGCACCTCGGCGGGCGGTGGCTACTTCAACCCGCTGGCGAAGACGATCGTCCGCAAGCTCCCGAACTGGCAGGTCTGGTCGGTCGAGCGCCGTGAGAACTTCCTCGAGGACCAGTCCGAGCTCGATGCCGCCAAGCAGGGAGACGCGAGCGCCCGCGACGTCTTCGACTACTACCTCGGATACCTGACCGATCCCGACGTCACCGACCACTTCACCCCGGTGGCCGACGCCGACGTCCCGTTCGCCCGGAACTGGGGCATGAACGTGGAAGTCCAGGACCTGCGGCGGGTCGTCAGGATCGCCTCTCGTCACGGCCGCAACGTGGCGATGGGCGGGCACTCGCTCGGCGGCACCATCACCACCGCCTACGCGACCTGGGACTTCAAGGGCGCCGCCCGGAATCCGACGACCTCTTCCAGTCCTCCGTCCTGATCGACGGCGCGAGCCGGACGACACCGATCAGCCCGGAGGACGCGCAGACCGCGCTCGACGACCTCCAGACGAGCACGCCATGGCTCGCCTTCGGCGGGATCCCCGCTCCCTTCGCGGGGCTGTTCGGCATGGTCGGATCGACCGCCGCGATCGTCGACCCGGACGGACCCTCGGTGATGGAGACCTGGCCGCTGCTGCCGTCGTACTTGAAGAGCCCGGTGCCGGCCACCAACAAGGCCGGATACGGATTCGCGACCGACGTCGGCACCTCTCCCCCATCGCTCGCGGCGGCGCAGGTGCACGCCGGCCATCTCGCCGATTCCGGCGACCCGCGCGGCTGGGACCGCGACGGGGCGATCACCCCGCTGAAGCGCTGGGCCGCGATGTTCTCCGGCTGGGGGATGTCCGGGCTCGACGGCACCGCCTGGTACCACCCGATGCGGCTGACCCTCGACAGCGGCGCGGTCGGCAACGGGATCGCCAACCCCGCCCAGGACGTCCTCAACGTCCACTCGACCCATGGCGACGACCTTCCGGCCGACCTGCGGATCTACGCGTTCGGTGCCGCTCTCGGGGGCGAGCGGGTTCCGGCCGCCGCGGAGGCGCTGGCCCAGCAGTCGGGGATCCCGGAGTCGAACCTGCACCCTCGCCAACCGCGAGAACACCTACGCCCACAACGACCCGAACTCCGCCTCCCCGGATCAGAACCACTTCATCAAGAAGCTGATCCCGTTCCTGCGCGGGATCAGGCAGCGCTGAGCCGCGGGCTCAGCTGTCGAAGCCGAGCCCGAGCCGGTCGAGCATCCGCAGCCAGAGCCCGAGCCGTCCGCCGTTGCGGTCGGCCGCGGCGAGCCGGTTGCGGGTGAATTGGACGACCGCCCAGCGCAGCGGCTCCGGCGGGAAGGGGACCGGCTTCGTCCGGACGTAGTCGAGGGCGGTCGCCTCGGTCCGGCGTCCGTCGAGCAGGTCGAGCGCCACCTCGGCTCCGAACCTGGAGGCGCCGACGCCGAGCCCGGTGTAGCCGCCGGCGAACGCAACCCGGCCGCCGTGGCTGAGCTCGAAGAAGACCGAGAACCGGCTCGACGTGTCGATCGCTCCGCCCCATTTGTGGGTGAAGCGGGTGCCGCGCAGGCCCGGGAAGGTCGCGAAGAAGTGGCGGGACAGCGCCGCGAACGTCTCCTCGTCGGTGTCGAGGCCGGCATCCACGGGCCCGCCGTACCGGTAGACGGCCTCGAACCCACCCCAGAGGATCCGGTTGTCGTCGGTCAGGCGGTAGTAGTGGAACTGGTTCCCGGTGTCGCTGATCCCCTGGCGATTGCGCCAGCCGATCGCGGCCAGCTTCGCATCAGGGACCGGCTCGCTGACCAGCACGTAGTCGTAGACCGGGACGATGTAGCGGCCGAGGCTGCGGCGCAGCGGCGGGAAGGCGCTGGTCGCTAGCAGCACGCGGCCGGCGCAAACCTCCCCGCCCGCCGCGGTCGCGACGCGGATCGCACCGTCCTTCCCCACGCCGTCGAGGGCGACCGCGGGCGTCCGCTCGTGCACCTCGACCCCGAGGCCGGCGGCCGCGGCGGCGAGGCCGTCCGCGAGCTTCGCCGGGTCGACGACCGCCGACCCGGTCCGGTCCCAGACCGCGCCGAGGTAGGTGGGCGAGTCGACCTCGGCCCGAACCGCCTCGCGGTCGAGCAGCTCTACGTCGTGGCCGTAGCGGGCGAGCAGCTCCGCCTCCTCCGCGAGCCCTTCGACCTGGTGCGGCTCGACGGCGACCGCGAACTCGCCGTTTGCCTCGAAGTCGCAGCCGATCCCGAAACGGGCGACGTCGGCCCGGATTCCCTCGAAGTTCTCGAGCCCGAGCCGCTCGAGCGTCTCCACCTCCGTCGGAAAGCGCGCGAGCCCGTTGGCGATGCCATGGGTGATCGACGACGAGAGGAAGCCGCCGTTGCGCCCGGTCGCGCCGCTGCCGATCGTCTCCCCCTCGAGCAGCACGACGCTGCGCTCGGGCGCGATCCGCTTCGCCATGATCGCCGCCCAGAGCCCGGTGAACCCGCCGCCGACGATGCAGAGACCGGCCGCGGTCGTGCCGGTGAGCGACGGGTAGGAGCGGACGTCGGGCCGGCGGTCGAGCCAGAACGGTCGCGCGACGGCATCGCGATAAGCGGCGCGATCCTCGCTGGTCGGCGGGGTGCTCGGCCAGGCGGTCCGGCCGGATCCGGCGGCTCTCGGCATGGCGGCGATCGTATCCGGGCGCCTAGGCTTGACCGGTGGCAGGCAGGACGGCATGGGTCCTCGGTGACCAGCTCTCACACGACAACCCCGTGCTCGAGGGCGCCGATCGCGTTCTGATCGTCGAGTCGGGGGCGCGGCTCCGGAGCCGTCCCCATCACCGCCAGCGCGCCCACCTCTTCCTGGTGGCGATGCGGAGCTTCGCGGCCGAGCTCGAGGAGCGGGGCTTCGATGTCGACTATCGGCGTTCGCGTTCGCTCGCGACCGGGGTCGCGGCCCACCGCCGGAGCCGGAAGCCGGACGAGCTGTCCGTCCTCGCCCCGTCCTCGCGCGGCGGTCGCCGGGGCGTCGAGTCGATCGCGGGCGTCGAGATCGCCGAGGGGACCTTGTTCCTCACCTCGGCCGCGGAGTTCGCCGAATGGGCCGAGGGCCGCAAGCGGCTCGTGATGGAGAGCTTCTATCGCCGGCAACGCCGCCGGCTCGGGGTGCTGATGGACGGCGACGACCCGGCCGGGGGAAGCTGGAACTTCGACCCGGAGAACCGGCGCACGCCGCCGGCGGGGGTGCGGCCGCCGGCGCCGTACCGGCCGCGCGAGAGCGAGATCGACCAGCGGGTCCGTGCCGACCTCGACCGGATGAAGCTGGACGGCTACGGCGAGGACGGCCCGCGCCTGTGGCCGGCGACCGCGGCGCAGGCGAAGCGGGCGCTGAGCCGGTTCGTCGAG
Source organism: Solirubrobacterales bacterium (assembly GCA_046330285.1). Taxonomy (GTDB): domain Bacteria; phylum Actinomycetota; class Thermoleophilia; order Solirubrobacterales; family 70-9; genus RHKX01. Next base: position 160,498 of record JAXLSX010000003.1, read on the forward strand.
GAGCGGCTGCCCGAGTTCGGGCCGTGGCAGGACGCGATGCTGAACGGCGAGCGCTTCATGTGGCACGCGCATCTCTCGTCGGCGCTGAACATGGGCCTGCTCGCACCGATGGACTGCGTCGAAGCGGCCGAGCGCGCCTACCGCGACGGGGGCGCGCCGATCGCGTCGGTCGAGGGCTTCGTCCGGCAGGTAATCGGGTGGCGCGAGTACGTGCACGGCATGCACTGGCTCGGCGGCCGCAGGGGGCGGCGCGCCAACGCGCTCCGCGCCAAGCGACCGCTGCCCGATCTCCTCTGGACCGGCGACACCGAGATGCGGTGCGTCGCCGACGCCGTGACCGGCTTGCGCGAAACCGCCTATGCGCACCACATCGAGCGGTTGATGCTGTTCGGCAACCTGATGCTCCTCCTCGGCTGCGACCCCCACGCCTGCCTCGACTGGTTCCGCGACTCGTTCATCGACGGCAACGAGTGGGTGATGGACGCGAACGTCCTCGGCATGGCGACCTACGCCGACGGCGGCGGGGTGATGACGAAGCCCTACGCTGCAACCGGCCGCTACATCGACCGGATGTCGGATCACTGCGGCGAGTGCCGCTACGACCCGAAGCAGCGGACCGGCGAGGAGGCCTGCCCCTACTCGACCCTCTACTGGGACTTCCTCGACCGCAACCGCGAGCGGCTCGCCGACAACCACCGGATGCGCATGGCCTATCGCAATCTCGAACGGTTCGACGAGGAGGAGCTCGACGAGATCCGCTCCCGCGCTCGGTCCCTGCGCCGGCGGGCGGGCGCGTAACCGTGTCCGCGACGGGTAGACCGGGTGAGACGGAAGGCGATCGGACGATGAGCGCAAACGAAACCGAAGTCGAAGCGGAGCGCGCGGAGGTCCGCGAGCAGGTCGAGCCGCGCCGCGCCGATTACGAGCCCGAGGGCACCGACACCCGGACCGGTGCCTGGCCGACGCTGAAGAAGGCCGCGCTGGAGTTCAACGAGGACCACATGACCGACTGGGCGGCGGCGCTCACCTACTACGGCCTGCTGTCGCTCTTCCCGGCCCTGATCGCTCTCGTCTCGATCGTCGGGCTGTTCGGCGATCCGGAGTCGACGACGCAGTCGATCACCGACATCGTCACCGACATCGGTCCCGATTCGGCGGCCGACACCTTCGCGGGGCCGATCCAGTCGATCACCGACAACCGCTCGGCCGCCGGCGTGCTCTTCTTCGTCGGCCTCGGCGCGGCGCTGTGGTCGGCCTCCGGCTACGTCGGGGCGTTCATGCGAGCGGCGAACGTGATCTGGGAGACGCCCGAGGGGCGACCGTTCCTGAAGCTGCGCCCGCTGCAGCTCGGCGTCACCCTGCTGCTCGTCGTCCTCTTCGCGCTCGTCGCGATGGCGCTGGTGCTCACCGGACCGGTCGTCCAGGCGGTCGGCGACTCGATCGGGATCGGCAGCACCGCGCTGACGATCTGGGACATCGCGAAGTGGCCGGCGCTGCTCGCGATCTCGATCTTCATGGTCGGCGTCCTCTACTACGCGGCACCGAACGTGAAGCTGCCCGGTTTCCGCTGGCTGACGCCTGGCAGCGTCTTCGCCGTCTGCGGCTGGATCGCCGCCTCGGCCGCGTTCGCCTTCTACGTCGCCAACTTCGGCTCCTACGACAAGACGTACGGCAGCCTCGGAGCGATCGTGACGCTGCTCGTCTGGGTCTGGATCTCGAACCTGGCGCTGCTCTTCGGAATGGAGCTGAACGCTGAACGCGAGCGTAGCCGGGAGCTCGACGCAGGGGTGCCCCGCGCCGAGAAGGAGATCCAGCTCGAGCCCCGGGCGGAGCCGGGGACGAAGCGGACTACCTGACCGAGGGCCGCCGCTGCGTCGTTACGCTTCCCCGACCTTGAGTCTTGATGGTGAGAGTAGGGCCGCTGAATCGCTGATGATGAAGCGAATCGCGGTCAGCACGGCGCTAATCGCCGCCATTGCAGCGGCAGCCCTGGGAGGCTGGGTTCTCGGTCGAGGGATGGGGCCGGATCTCGAGGCCGCACGGACCGCCGGAGAAAGGGCCGGCTGGAAGCAGAGCACCGCAACCCAGGATGACGTCTACTCGGCCGGGCTGCAGACCGGCCGTCGAATCACTTATCCCCGCACCTACCGCGACGCTTACCGCACTACCTATGTCAAGGCGTTCGAGGGGTCCCAGGTGTCGGCCCCGAAGGCCGAGAAGATCGACGTACCGCTGCCATGAACTGGAGACAGATCGGAATGATCACGCTCGTAGGCGTTTTCGTCTGTGGAGCTTTTGCCGGCGCCTATCTGATCGCAGTCTCCAAGGCTCCGGACGGCGCGGAGGCCCGCAAGGTCCGCGCGGAGGCCTCCGACCGGACCTACGCTGTCGCACAACTGGGAGCTTTCGGAGATGGACTCCGGTTCGGACTCGAGCAAGGCCTCAGCGATGGCGTTGTGGACGGTGAACAGCAAGGACGGAGAGCAGGCATCGCTGCGGTCGAATCGGTTCTCGCTCAACGCCGCCCTGAACCACTCCGCGGTCCATCTTTGTCGACTTCCCGCCTCCCCGGCACAGGCGATGTTCTCGTCGTCGGGGACAGCCTCGAAGTCGGTACCTCGCCCTTTCTGGATCAGTACCTGCCGGGCGTCCGGCTGACCACCGAAGCCGAGGTGGGTCTGAGCAGCACCGCGATCGCGGACCTGTTCGCCAAAGCCTTCCGGCCGTCACAGTCGGTGATCGTCTTTGATGCCGGCACGAACGACGATCCGTCTACCCCTGACGTCCTGGCTGCGAACATCGCCAAGGTGGCGGACCAAGCTAATGGTCGCTGCCTGGTTATTCCCACGATTCACGCACCCGCAGTCAACGGAGTCGATCAAGCCGGCAAGAACCGCGTGATTCGATCGTTCGCATCGACCCATGCAGGAACTCAGGTTCCCGATTGGGCTAGCGCGGTCGCAGCTCGACCCGAATTACTGGCAGAAGACAACCTCCACCCAAACGCGGTGGGGGCTGACTTCAGAGCGCAGCTCATCGCCCGGGGAATACGAGCTTGCCTCGCGATGGACCCTCGCTTCGGCGGCTGAAACAAGATGCCTAGGGTTCGGGCAAAGGCCGTGCCCTCAGGGCGAACCCACCCCTAACAGTCCGAACGATAGGTACTGCTATAGGCAGGCATATCGACGAAGATGATCTTAATCTTCGTGTATTGGTCTCTCGCGGATCCGCACTTTCTGCGCTTGCTGAGCTTGACCACACCGGGACCTCCGTCACCACCGGGCGTGTAATGAATTCGGCCCTTTCCCACTGCATGCTTGTTGCCCCAGTGCCTCCAATTGAGAGACCTCACCTCGGCGTGAGCACCCGCCCCCCAAGCGCTCAGGCTTAACCTTGCATTGGCCGCTGTTGTAACGGTCAACACAGGGCTTTGCATGACTCCGAGCCGTCGACTCCTTGACACTTACCGGCGGCTCTGATCCTTGCCCGGTCGCAGCCATTACTGCGGCGAACGCAACCCCAACGACGAGCATTGGCAAGCCGACGCGCACCACCCGATTCGTGCTCACGACCTGGCCTTGATGTGCTGGTGGCCCCTTGGGCGCCTCTCGCGCGTGCAGTTGACTGTCTGGGACCGTCGCTCGATCTTTCCGGGCAGGCCACCCGCACCGTCGGACCGGAGACTCCCGCGACATCGCCACCCATGGCGCTTGTGATCCCGAAAGCCGCTCCCGATATAAGGGGCAAGCACCTTGTTGATTGCCTGGTTGCATCTGATGTTGAAGACTTTGACGCCATATCCGCAGGCATCGAACCCATGCGCCCTCGCCTGGCTAGGAATCGCAAGCACTACGGCTGCAAGCACCACCGAGACTGCAGCGTGTGGAGATGGTCGAGCGCCCCGAATCATGTTCTCTCAACTCTGCTCAAAAATCAGTCGGGTGGGTAAAAGACGAAGAAATCTCTGCTGCCGCGCCTGTCGCACCCACCGCTATAGGCGCTGCTGAGACGGCAGTCCCATCCTGATGGCTCACGGTCTCGGCGGAGGAACCGCTTCGTCCAACGACGCTGAAATCCGCAACCGACCCCTGCTCCTCCGACCGTAAGGAGGTGGTGCTTCACCTTCACCTCTCCGCACGCATTGGCCGAGGCACTGGACGCGCTGACCAGCAGGAAGACGGCGGCGACCGCGACTGCCACAAACATGCCTAGGCTGATCCGACCCACGCGTGCACCCTAATCGCGGGACACCGGCAGTGCAACCCGCCCGACTTCGACCACAGGAATAGGCGGATCACCTCAGAAGAAACTTGATGTATCTGATGCCCTTATAGCAGCGAACTAGCGTCCCGCCCTTATGGGGCTCACCCATGGGGCAGTTATAGCCGTACTCCGTTGCCGGTCCCTTGATCGCTCTCTTCGCGTGGTTGCAGCCGACATTGTGAACGCGGATTCTGGTGGCCGTACCAAAATTCTTCACATGAACAGAGCCGCTGCAATGCTCCAGGTCTCTGCGAGGTTGACTGCTAGCCGGGATGGCACAGGCAAGCACAGTGATGATGGCCGCAAGAAAGAAAAGCATTGTCCTCGAGGCGTTTGGGCTCATATAGTTCCTTCTCCCTTGCCTTGACTGCGGACCGGACCCTATTGGGAGGCGCGCGCCCTCGCAACCCAACCGAACCAGTGCAACAGCAGCTGGTAAGTCTCTCGTATGCCCGGACGGACGAGCCTGGTGGCCACGCCCCTATCCGCCCATCGAGAATCGGACCTCGTCGTGCGAACCCCGCTTGCACTTTACGTTTCCGCCGTCGCCGTAACTCTTTGAGTTGCACCGCCAAGATCGGAAGCTGACGTCATCATCTTGCTGGTTGACGGTGGCGTTGTAATAGCGCCTCGAGACCCTCTTCCCCTGCTTGCACCCGACCCCTTCGACGCGCAAGTTGTACGTAAAGTGAGAGGGATAGTCGCCGCATTGCTGGAAGGCGCGGGACGGGACGGTGCCGCCTGAGATTGCCGGCCACATCAAGACCGCTAGTGCGACGCCGGCTACGAACAGCAATGGACGCATACAAACCTCCTCCGATCGGTTGACGCGAGCCTATCGCGGGCACCCCGAAGGCGCAGCCTCAGGTGAGGTCCCGAACCAGCACCGAACCAGATCCAGCGCAGAGAGCGTAGATCTGCAGCCTCAATCGATCTCTCTCAAGTGCCCCGCAAGCGCCAGCTTAGGCCGTGCGACCTCACCGCTACGAAAGAGCTAGGAGCTAATCGTCGACGCTGACTTGGCTATAGGCCGACTTGAGCAGGCGCTTGTAGCCCTTGCAGCGGTAGCACCAAGGTGACGCGACGATCGCATCGATTTGCTTCATGTCGCTGCGCCTGACGCTGCGCATCACGTCTTTGTAAAGGTCGCTGCGTAGGTTCTTCACCGTCGCCCTGGCCCCGCGATTGACGGTGCCGTAACGCTCGCCCGGGCCGAGGTTCAGCGGATTGTCCTTAGGGCCACCCTCGGCCAGCGTCCAGCCGGCGACCACGCGAGCCGAGAGACCGGTCTTGCCCGAGACGATCGACGCGAATTTCGCATAGTTTCGCGAGACCCCGGAGATCGATGACGGATCGACGGTCTTGCTGTCACGCCCGCCGCCGCCGCCAGTCGACACGCCGCCTCCTGCCTGAGCGGCCATCGGCAGACTCGCGAAGGTCGCGGCCACAATCACCATCACCGGCAGGATTACTCGACATCGAGATGCTCGCACTTGGTACTCCGCTCTATTCAAGGCTTACGGGGTTAGCTGACGGGCTAGCGCTAAGAGCTGCGCTTCGCATCGGTAAATGCAATTCGCCCCAACAATTGGGTCCCCCGCTTCCTTGCCTTGTCGACAAGGAACTCAGCAGGTAAATCGGACATTAGCAAATGGTTTGCAAACTTTGGGCGAAAACTTTCATTCGCCCGCCTTTCGGCCGGTCAACCGCTTACGGACGCCGAAATCGAGCCGCCGGAGCCGGACTTCCTCTTGCTCTGTCTCTCAGATCGCTCCCGTCTGCGGACCTCCTTCTGGGCCTCGGCGACTTGATCGGGTCCGATCAGGCAACTCTCTCCCTCAGACCGATCGACCTCCGAGCCGGCCGGGAATGCGGCGAGAAGTGCCGCGGCCACATCGGCGGCCCGCTCTGCATTCCCCTCGGCAGTGAAGTGAACACCATCCTCGGCATACCACTCGTCCCTCGCTTGCGACGCCCAGTCGTAAACGCGCATGTTCGGATAGCGGTTGCAGGCGGTGAGCAAGGAGCGATCCCAACTCTCCATGTTCGCGCTGGATGTCGGGCCACTCGGCACGAGCGACTTCAGATTCACCCAGAGAACCGGTTCGCCATGAGCGATGTCCATCATCGCCCCGATTCGGTCCGCGGCAGTCATCTCCGACCCGGCCGCCACGCTGACCGCGTCATTGGTGCCGAGCGCGAAGACCCAGCAGCCATCGAATCCCTGCGCCTTCCAGGACTGCGCGACATCCTGAGCATTTGCGACGCCGTCGCTCGTCTCGTAGATCGATCGAGCTACCGCCACTTCGAGGTGCTGGGTTGTCGCCCCAACACGCCCGTATTGAACGGCGATCCGGTCGTCCTCACTCGGGAGGTATTCAGCCGAGACCATCCCCACCGAAGTCGAATCTCCGATGTGGACCACCGAGTCACATGAGGTGGTCGACGGGTCGGCGGCATCGCTCGCCCCGGAGGGGTCTCCCGTAGTGCTCGTAGTCGCAACGGTGATGTCTCCCGGCGCGCCAGTATCTCGGGGGGGGCCAGCATTGAATCCTGCGATCCCCGCGAGAGCCGCCGCCATGACGACGGCCGCAGCCGCGAAACCAATTCGAGCAGTGCGATCAAGCGACCTTCGCCAACGCGGATCGCGCGCTTGCGCCCACCAGCGTCGAAGGGCGCCGTGGCGAATCGGATCCTCAACGAATCGCCAAGAGAGTGCCGCGATCCCAAAAGTTGCCGCAACCTGGAGAAAGGCACGTGGGAGGTCGACTCCCTGTTGCACGCCATCTGGGGTGGTCAAGATGATGATCGGGAAGTGCCATAGATAGATCCCGTATGAACGTTGCCCAATCCATAGCATCGGACGGCAGCCCACTATCGGTCCCAGGCGGGTGGCGGGGTGGGCCATTGCTGCCACCGCGGCCGCCGTCGCCACCGAGAGCAGGAGGAAGCCGCCTCGATAGAGGAAAGGCGAGTACTCCTGCGATTTCCAGAACATCAGGAAGATCACGAGAAGACCCACCAGACCCGTTGCGTCGATGACCCGCCGGGCGCCGGGTGCTATCGCCTTCTTGAGCTTTCTGCTCGGCCAGACGGTGGCAAGCGCAGCTCCTACGAGCAGTTCGAGCGCACGCGTGTCGGTGCCGTAATAGACGCGTGACGGATCGACCCCTGGTGAGTAGAGAACGAGCATCAGGATGCCGGAAAGCAGCGCAAGGCCCATGATCACGGCACCCAGACGGGGACGGAGCCCGTGGGAGCCGGGCAACTCGTGAACCACCTTCACGCCAAGCATCACGAGGAACGGCCACACGAGGTAGAACTGCTCTTCGACCGAAAGCGACCAGAGATGGTTGAGCGGCTCCGGCTTTGCGTACTGCGCGAAGTACGAGATGTCGTGGAAGATCAGCCACCAGTTGTTCACGTATGCGACCGCTGATAGCACTGCTCCCCTGAAGTCGAGCGGCTGATGGGGACCGAAAACGGTCACCCAGGCGAGAACGACGACGAGCATCAAGAACAGGGCCGGCAACAATCGCCGTGCGCGAGCCAGCCAAAACCGTCCGAGCTTGATCCCCCCGTGGTTGACTTGATTCAGGAGGATGTCGGTGATCAGGTAGCCGCTCAGGGTGAAGAACACGCCGACCCCGAGCAAGCCGCCAGGCGCCCACCCGAAACCGAGGTGGTAGACGATGACTCCAAGCACAGCGATCGCCCGTAACCCGTCCAGGCCCGGCATGTACCGCTGACTGCTCTTGATCGGCTCCGGCATCGACTATCCGTACCGCGCCCCGTATCTAGCTATGGCGAGTACTCCCTCAAACCATCGCCACGGCCGAACGGCTCATGGCGCGGACTGCTGAGAATACCCGCCGCATCCGCGGCGTCCGCGCCTGCCTCGCGATGGACCCTCGCTTCGGCGGCTGAGCCACCCAGGGGGTTAGCCCGAGCGAGACCTCGGGTCGTTGCCCTGCGGCCGGGCAGGCGCTTTCATGACCTCATCGTCCAGAACTCAGGAGGAGACGTCATGAAGACCGCATCGATCGCGACCGCCACCGCAGCTGCCCTGCTCTGCCTCGCCGCCCTGGCTCCGGCCGGCGGCGCCGCCGCCGAACGTGCCGGTGGAGCGCCCGACACGACTCCGCCCGATCCGTTCATCCGCGCCCGAACCCGGCAGGACATGGACTACGTCTTCAAGCACGGGATCCAGACCACGTGCGGGACCGAGGATCGCGAGCACGACATCACCTGCCGGATGACCGCCCGCCGCAAGGGCCGCGTCCTCGCGACGGACTCCGGCCACATCGACCGGCCCTACAACCGCTACCACTTCAACCTCCATCTCAGCGGAAGCGACCAGGACCGGATTCGCGACGCGAACCCGCCGGTCGAGGTCAAGTTGCGGCTGCGGGTGACCGACGCGGCGGGCAACGTCGCCAAGGTGAAGCGGCAGATCCGGATCGTCGCCGGCCTCTACGACGACTGACTCGGACCCGGTGCCGGCGGTTTCGCCGCCGGCGCAGCGGGCAGCAATCCGGCATGGGATTGATCAGCAACGACGCCGTCAGCAGCGCCGGCCGGGCGGCACACGACATCGGCCTCGGCGCGCTCGTCGGCGGCAACCTCTTCGCCCGCGTCGGGATGCATCCGGCGGTGGCCGCGATCGACGACCCTCGCGAGCGCGGTCAGGTCGTCAACTCGGCCTGGCGGCGCTACGGCACCGTCAACTCACTGGCCCTGGCCGCGATCGTCGCGGGCTGGGCGGGCGCCCGGCTCGACGAGGCGTCGCCCGGGATGCTCAGCGCCCGCGAGCGCCGGCTCGCCGTCGCCAAGGACGTCGCGGTCGGAGCGGTCGCGGCCACCGGAATCGCCGCCGCGATCGGCGGGGTCCGCTTCAGCGCGATGGAGGAGGACGGCTCGGTGCCGCTGCTGGACGGCGACACGGCCGCGCCGGGGGCGACGGCCGACGAGCGCCGCGCCAAGCGCGGCCTGAACCTCCTCGGCGCCGCCCACCTCGGCAGCGCCCTGGCCCTCGTCGGCATCAACGCCGCGCTGGCGCAGGCGAATTTCCGGCGCCCGCCGGTGCGCCGCCTCCTGCGGCGCCGCTACTGAGCGGGAGCTGACGGGTCGGGCGGGGCGGGCGGCGGCTCAGCGATTCCCCAGGCGTCGGAGCCGCCGTCGACGACGATCGTCGTGCCGGTGATGAATGCACCGCCAGGGCTCGCGAGGAATGCGACCGTCTCCCCCACCTCCTCGGGCCGGCCGAGCCGGCCGAGCGGAACCGAGCGCCGCGACTGCTCGACCTCGTCGGCGCCGTAGCCGGCGAGGCCCTCGGTGTCGATCGGCCCGCAGCTGAGACAGACCGAGCGGATGCCGTACCGGCTCCACTCGATCGCCAAGCTCGAGGCCAGGTTCTCGAGCGCGGCCCGCATCGCGCAGGCGTGCGCGTACCCGGGGATCCCCCTCCTCGGCGAGAAGCCCATGTAGACGATGAGCCCGCCGCGCCGGGGAATCATCGACTCGCGGGCGACGCGGCTCGTCAGATCCCAGTTCCCCTCGAGGTTGAGCCGCTCGACGGCGCGCCAGCCCTTCAGGCTGATCTCCTCGGCGGGCGCCCCGAACTGCCCGCCAGCGTTGGCGATCAATACGTCGATCGCATCCCAGCGACCGAGCACGTCGCCGACCAGCTCCTCGACCTGGTCCGGCTCGCGGATGTCGCAGACCTTCGCGACGCACTCGCCGCCGGCCGCTTCGACCTCCGCCCGGGTCTCCTCGAGGAGATCCTCGCGCCGTCCCGCGATCGCGACCCGGGCGCCGGAGGCGGCGAGAGCCTTCGCGGACGCCCGGCCGATCCCGGTGCCGCCGCCCGTCACCAGCGCGACCTTGCCCGCATTCGCGTCGGGCCTGAGCACTGAGCTCTCCATCGCCGCAGCCTAACCCGCGGGCGCCGATCTCCTAGCCGTTCGCGTCCAGGATCACCCGCGCCGCCCAGGCACCGTCGTCGAGCTGGTTGAGCCCGACCGAGCGGCATGCCAGCCGCCGGATCCGGTCGGAGGCGATGCCGCGCTCGCCGGCGACCCGGGCCCTGAAGCTCCCCGGCTCGAGACGCTCCTTGTCGATCCGCTCGGGGACGAAGCCGTCCTCCTCGGCGAGGCGGACGAGCTCGTTGACCCACTCGACCAGCAGGCCCTGCAGGTCCGGCCCCTCGATCGTCACCTCGTGGGTGACCGGGGTGCCGCCGTTCGCGTCGCTGAGCACGTCCCTGAGGGCCAGCAGCGTCTCCGGGAACAGGGCAACGTCGTCGACGTCCTCGACCATGAGCTCGACCGAGGCGGCGTGTTCGATCGTGTTGTACATCGCGTCCTTTCGTGCGGTCCACCGATCATCTTGCCGATCCCGCCCGATCGCATCGGTACTCAGTCCCGAATCGGTGGCTCAGCCGCCCGCTCCCGGCAGCAGCCGGCGGACCGCTTCGGCCTGCGCCCGCGTCAGCCGGCTCGCCTCGCCGGCGATCCTCGGGATCAGCCGGCGAGCGGGATCGGACTCGCGCTCGGCGAGCAACTCCTCGATGCCCTCCGCGACCGAATCACGCACCGCGTCCCTGAGCGCGGCGGCCCCGTCCGCGTCGTCCCATCCCGATCCGAAGTCCGCCGCCTCGACCGGCTCCCGCAGCCGCGCGTAGATCCGCTGCGGGCGCGGGAGCGGCGTCGGCCCGAGGCCGCGGACGACGGGGAAGAGCAACTCGGGGTCGACGTCGACCCGCGCCGCGAGCGCCCGTGCCGGCGCGTAGATCGCGTCGTCGGCATCGGCGACGACATCCCACATGTCGTCGACGCCGATCATCGCGAACGGCACCACCGGGTAGCCGAACTCGAGCGCGAGCCGGGCGAACCCGATCCGCTCGCGCCAGACTAGCGGGTAGTAGTCGCCGCGCCGGCGGGCGACCTCGCGCCCGCCTCCCGGGAAGACGAGCACCGGCTGTCCCTGCGCCATCAGGCGCCGGGTGTTGGCCCGCGACCCGTCGACGGTGCCGAAGCGGGCGAGCAGGTCGCGCCAGAGCGGAACCCGGAAGTGCTGGCGCTCGCCGAGCGAGCGGACCAGCATGCCGGTCTCGTCGTGGATCCCGAGCACGACGAACGGGACGTCGAGGACGCCGAGGGTCGTGTGGTTGCCGACCAGCAGGTAACGCCCGTCCGCCGGCAGGTTCCCGTAGCCGTCGACCCGCGGGTCGGTCAGCGCACGCCACGGTGCGAGCAGCGCCTTCGCGGCGGCGAACTCGGCGCCGCCAGGGGCTTCGAAGTCCTCACTCGCGCTCACGCCTCGCGAGTCTGGCGGGTCGGCGTCAGTGGTGGGTGGCGGTCCAGCGAACGTGCTTGAGTCGGCACGTCGCGTACCGCTCACCCCGCTGGGAGAAGACCGCCTTCAGGCGGAACGTGCCGTGGAACCTCGTCGCGCTGTCTCGGCTCCCCGCCACGCCGACGGTGAAACGGCCGACCACGTGATCGTCGTACCTGTTCGTGTAATGGCCGAAGTCGTTGAATCGCTTCGGGGTCGCCCTGTCGAAGGGACGCAGGAACGAGGTCCCGCCTCTGATGTGCGGGTCGCCGCCGCGGCAGTTCGCGCGGGTCGCGATCGTGAATCGCTTCGGAACCCCCCGCGAGTCGGTGCGCATCACGACCTTCTTGCCCTGCGACGACTGGCCGGCGTAGCGGACGCTGCCGGCGTAGGCGGCTCCGGCGCCGAGTAGCGCGAGCAGCGTCGCCGCGGCAAAGACCCCGATCCCCCTGAGAACCCCCTGCATGGACCGATTCCTATCAGGATGGACGCGCAGGCATTTCGATTCCGGCTCCGTCCTTCGCGGCCCCGGGGGGACCCGGCGGCCGCACCGGCTCAGTTGCTGATCTTCAGCTTCGGCGACTTCGTCGACAAGCAGGTGTTCTTCTTGCCGCTGTTGTCGCCGATCTTCGCCTGGTTGACCTCGGAGAAGTAGGTCCCGTCCTTCGGGTTGGCCTTGCCGAGGTCGATGTCGAACTTGCCCTTGTTGTTCGTGTGATCGCCGCCGAGCTTCTTCTTGTCGCCGTTCTTCTTCCGGTAGAGGACGACCTTGCGGTTCTTGATGCAGTTGCCCTTACCGGAATCGATCTGGCCCTTGAACTTCGACTCGCCGTTCTTGAGCTTGTACTTGAAGGTCGTGAAGAAGGTGGCGTACTGCTTGCCGCCCGCGAGCGCGCCGGCCGGAGCTGCGATCGCCACCGCCACCAAGAGTGCGGCGGCGGTTCGTGCGGCCCTGCTCGCGTTCGTCACGTCGCTCACTTACTCAGCACGATCGCGGTCTTGGAGTTGCTGTAGTCGGGAACCGCGAAGTCGCGGATACCGTCGCGATTGAAGTCGCCGCTCGCGACGGAGTAGGCCTCCGCGACGGCCGGGTAGTTCTTCGGCGACTTCAGGCCCTTCTTGCCGTTGTAGAGCACCGAGACCTTGCCGTTGTCCTCGCTGGTCAGGATCGGATCCTTGTAGCCGTTGCCGTCGACGTCCTTGATCTCGATCTCGTACGGGCAGGAGCCGCCTTTCTCCTTCACGGGCTTCTTGTAGCCGAGGCCGGTCTCGCCCTTCGCCCGCAGCAGAAGGTTCTGAGGGCTGTCGGCGCAGCGGGCAACCCAGATGTCGGGACGTCCCTTGCCGTCGATCTGGGCGACGGCCATGCCGTAGGCCGCCTGGAGATCGTCGATCTTGATCGACACCGCCTTCTTGAAGTCGCCCTTACCGTTCCCGCGGAAGAGCTTGAGTCCCTTCTCGTAGTCGAGGACCGCGATGTCCTTGCCACTCTTGCCGTCGAGCTGCGCGATCGCGACCGACGTCGGAGCTTGGCCGGCCGGATAGGACTCCGCGGGCTTGAACTTCCCGCCCTTCTTGCCGAGGAGGACGCTCATCTTCGGGTCGTCGTCGCTTGCGACCGCAAGGTCGACCCGCCGGTCGCCGTTGAGATCGGCGGCTGCGACCGAGTACGGGCCGTCCGGCACCGGGTAGGAGACCGGAGCCTTGAAGGAGCCGTTGCCCTTGCTGGTCAAAACGCCGATCTCGTCGCCGTCATAGCCGACGACTGCGAGATCGTCGTCGCCGTCCTTGTTGAAGTCCTTGGCCGCGATCCCGAAGGGATAGTCGGCCGCGGGGAAGTCGCCCTTCTCCTTGAACTTGCCGGCGTTGCCCTTGCCGAGCAGGATCGAGACGTCGTCGTCGTTCTCGTTCCCGGTTGCCACGTCGAGCTTGCCGTCGCCATTGAAGTCGGCGACCGCAACCGGAAAGGCGTCATCGCCGGCGGTGTACGTCACCGGCGGCTCGTACTTCGGCGTCGCTGCGAGCGCCAGCGCGGCGAACGCGGCAACGGCGGTGGCGACAACGACGAGGGTGACGGGAATTCGCTCTCGCATGGACGCGAGTATCGCGATACCGCCGGTCGTTGTCGAGCGGCTGCGGACGGATGTCCAGGGGGGCGCGACCACTGGGTCGCGCCGCCTTCGGGATCAGATCTTCACCTCGGCGACGCAGCGCTCGCCGGTGTCCTCGTTGCGGCCGATCCCCTTGATCGAGTCGGCGCCGGCCTGGTCGGCGATCTTCGTCTCGATCGAGAAGGAGCCGCTCGGCGCCTTCGTCTTCGCCGTCCCGCGGAACTGGACGTCGCCGTTGTCCTTGATCTTGACCTTCCACGGGACGCCGTTCTTGTTCTGGTCGACCTCGAACTCGACCTCGAGCTTCCCGTCGCGGGCCTTCGCCTTGATCTTCGAGGTGCTCGAGCCGTTGCACTTGCCGGTGCTGCGGACGTCGTCGCCCGCGGAGGCGAGCCCCGGCGCCGTGACGGCGGCGAGTGAGACGAGTGCGGTCGCGATTCCAAGCTTCTTCATTTCGTGTCCCTTCTTCGTGATCGGTGAGGTACCGATGCTGGGGAACCGGCAAGCGGCTCTCAATCGGACATTGGTCCTAGGACCTACCCGGCGCCCGCCGATAGGCTCGCCGCGATGATCTCGGTCCCGTACCTCCGGCGCGGTCCGGATTCGATCAGCCCGACCGCCCATTACACGGGCGAGACCTGGGTCCGCCACGGCCTCTCCCACCCCGAGCTCAGGACCGCACGGGGCCGCGTCTTCTTCGACACCCTGCGGCCGACGATGGCGGTCAGCCGCGCCCTCGGCGGGCCGACCCTCGAAGGGATGCTGATCGCCCGCCACCGGATCATCGACAGCCTGCTCGAGAACGACATCGCGGACGGGACCATCTCCCAGGTCGTCGAGGTCGCCTGCGGAATGTCGCCACGGGGCTGGCGTTTCGCCACCCGTCATGGTGAGGACCTCGTCTACGTCGAAGCCGACCTGCCGGCGATGGCGGCGAGCAAGCGGGGCGCGCTGCGGCGCATCGGCTCCCTCTCGGACCGCCACCGGGTGGTCGATCTCGACGTTCTCCGCGACGGCGGGCCGGGCAGCTTCGCCGAGCTCATCGCCGGGCTCGACCCCGACCGCGGGACGGCGATCATCACCGAGGGCCTGACGAGCTACCTGAGCGACGAGCAGGTCGAGGAGGTCTGGACCCGGTTCGCCGACGCGCTGCATGGCTTCCCGGCCGGGCTCTACCTCTCCGACCTCAGGCTCGCCGGCGAGGGCCGCGATCTCGTCGAGCAGGTGTTCAACGCCGGGCTCGGCGCCTTCGTCCGCAGCAAGATCCATCCGCACTTCAGCAGCGAGGATGCGGCGGCGGCCGCGCTCGTCGCGGCCGGCTTCGAAACCGCGCGGCTCCATCGTGGCGACGTCCATCCCGCCGCCGAGCTGAGCGGCGACGCCGGCGCGGCGCTGATCCACGTGATCGAGGGACGGATCGGGTCTCCGGTGACCGGCTCCGGCGCCACGGCAGCGCGATAGCCTGCCGGCACATTCACGCGACGAGCAGCCGTCGCTCATCAACAGGGAGGCACCAGGGATGAAGAGGCTCACGGCGATCGTGATTGCGATCGCGGCGACACTTGCATTCGCGTCATCGGCATCGGCGAAGGGTTTCATCGCGGATTCCGTCGCCATTTACGACTCCACGGAGATCAGCGCGAGCAAGGGCATCTTCTGGGGCCAACTCCTCACCGGGAACACCGCTTGTGCGGGTCAGCGGAAGTTCAAGTTCGTCGCCAAGGGGTCGTCCGGGAGCGCGACCCTCGACAAGGGCAGGACGAGCGCGGAGGGCGGCCTCTCCGCCCTGGTCACCACGAGCGACCTGATGGGCGCGACCCAAGCGAGCTTCGTCGTCGCGAAGTCCGGCAAGTGCGGCAAGGTCGTCGGCTCGATCCAGTTCGCGCGGCAGGCGGCTTCGCGGGCCGCCGGCACCGCCGTCTCGATCGCCGGGGTCGACGGCGACGGCGACGATGGCGCGATCGGAGGTTTCGTCAAATCCTCCAAGGGCTCGTGCAAGGCGAACCGCAAGGTCAAGCTGCTGCGGAACGGCCGCCCGATCGACAAGGGGACGACGACCACACATGGGGCGTGGTCCCTGCACGTCACCAAGGCCGAGTTCAACCCGTCGAACGAGTTCAAGGTCGTCGTCAACAAGACATCGAAGTGCGCCGGTGCGAAGACCGTGTTCGACTTCGGAATCAACCGCCCGAGTTGGCGCTGACCGATCCGTGAGGTGCTCCGCGGTCTCGGTCAGAGACCGAGGCCGCGGACGCCGCCCTCGTCCCACCCGAGGTGGTGGGCGATCTCGTGGCGGACCGTGCGCTCGACCTGTGCGCGAAGCATCGCCGGGCTCCAGCCGAAGTCGCGTTCGAGCGTGTCCCGGTAGATGACGATGTGGTCGGGGTAGTTGTCGCGGGCGATCGTGTCGCCGATGTACTGGCCGTAGGCGTGGACCTCGTGCCCGCGGTTGGAGATCGTGACCGGCAGGTCGCGCAGGACCTCGCGAAACTCCTCCGGGAGGTCGTCCAGGGCCTCCATCACGAGCTGGTCGAACTCGCTCGGCGGCTCCTCCGGCGGCGGCAGCTTCGCGAGCGCGTCGCTGCGATCCACCAGCCGCCTGAACTCGTGCTCGGGCATCTCCTCCCCGGCGAGCAGCGTCGTCAGCCAGCCGGTGACGAAGACGATCGCGGCGGCGGCGAGCAGGATCGTCAGCAGGCTCTCGGCGCCGTCGAGGGATGGCGGCTTCAGCAGGAACCAGGCGAGCGCGGCGACCAGGCCGGTCATCAGGGCCGCTCGGAGCGGTGGGCCGAAGATCTCCTTCACCGGCCTCAGATTAGGTCACGCCACCCGCGGCCCGAATCGGTATCGGTGCGATCGGTTGCAGGTCTTTACGGTCCTTCCCACCGGGCCTCGCCGCCGTCAGGATGCGCGGCATGCCCGGACTCGGCCCGATCGACCGCCTCCTGAGCGCTCCCGGCGATCTCGGGTCGCTGCTCGCCCATCTGCCCTCGATCGCCCGCAGCACGACCGAGATGGAGCGGCACACCTCCCAACTTGACGAGGTGTCGGCGAGCCTCGACCGGGTCGCCGAGAGTGCGGCGGCGCTGCCCGCGGTCCGCGACATCCTCGCCGAGGTCGCGCAGGCGACGGCGACGCTGGAGCCGATGGACGGGCGGATGGCCGCGATCGAGGAGTCGATGCCGGTGCTCGTCGACGTCCAGAAGCAGCTCGCCGCCCTGCCCGAGGTGATGACCCGCCTCGACGAGGGGATCGACCGGCTCGCGGGACTGATGGAGAGGACGCTCGCCTCGATCGAGGAGTTGAGCGCGACGATCACGACTCTGCACGGCTCGCTCGAACCGGTCGGCCGGCTGGCGAGCCGGGTGCCCGGACAGGGCCGCTCGAGCTAGGCGCCGAGCGCTTCGATCTCCTCCGGCGAGAGCTCGATCTCGGTCGCGGCGAGGTTCTCGCGCAGGTGCTCGATCGAGAGCGTGCCCGGAATCGGCGCGACGATCGGCGAGCGGTGCAGCAGCCATGCCAGCCGGATCTGATCCGGGCTCGCATCGTGACGCCCGGCGATCTCGGTCAGCTCACCGGTGTCGTCGCCGGCGAGCGGGAAGAACGGCACGAAGACGATCCCGTGCGTTTCGCAGTGGTCGATCACCTCGTCGTGCTTGCGCTCCCCGAGCCCGTACTCGTTCTGGACGGCGGCGATCGGGACGATCGACCGCGCGGCCTCGATCTCCTCGACCCCGACCTCCGAGAGACCGACGTGGGCGATCCGCCCGTTCTCGACGTAGCCGGCCAGGAGCTCCATCGTCGCCTCGAGCGGGGCGTCGTCGTGGACCCGGTGCAGGTACCAGAGGTCGATCCGGCCCGTCTGCAGCCGCTCGAGGCTGTGCTCGATCTCCTCACGGATCCGGTCCGGGTCGTTGGTCCTGTAGCCGCCCTTCGTCGCGACGACGATCTCCTCCGGGAACGGGGCGAGGGCGTTCCCGATCGCGGTCTCGCTCGAGCCGTCGGTGTAGAGGTGGGCGGTGTCGATGAAGCCGAGGCCGGCGTCGATCGCCTCGCGCAGGAAGCCGTGGTTGGCGTCGTCGTCGGTCAGCCGGTTCGTACCGAGGCCGACCCGGGCTACGGTGCGGCCGGCGATCTCGAAGGTGCGCATCGGAACCATGGCTAGATCCTTCCCGGGCGACCGGCCCGCGAAACGGGAGGCCGTCGCGCCGATCTAGGAGTCGGCGGCGTCGAGCGCCGCGACCAGGGTCGCACCGAGGAGCGGCAGGATCTGCTCGGGCGGGGTGCCCTCGGCGCGGGCCTCGTCGAGGACGGCGCCGAAGAACGCGAGGTAGCCGCGGAGGGCCATGCGGGCCCGCGGCGGCGGCTCCTCGGTCCCGAGCTGGTTGAGCGCGGTTGCCGCGATCACGACCTCGGTGAAGCGATCCACTGTCGCCCGCAGCTCGGGGTCGGTCGAACCGCGGGCGAGCTGGTAGATCGTCCAGGCGTCGCTCGGCTCCATCGCGTGCTCGATCATCCGGGCGTTGTTCGCCTGCAGACGCTCGGCGAGAGGGGTCGCCTCGTCGGTGATCCAGTCGTCGGTGAGGCGATGGCCCGCCTCCTCGGCGACGGCCAGAGCGAGGTCGGCCCGGCCGCGCGGGAAGTAGTGGTAGAGCAGGTTCCGCGTGACCCCGGCCCCCGCCGCGACGTCGTCGAGCGAGAAATCGCCGAAGCCGGTCTCCGCCAGGACCGGCATCGCCGCTGCCACCAGCTGCTCGCGGCGGGCGTCCCGCGTGAGCCGGCGCGGTGCCGCCGCCTGGGCCGATGCTGATTCGAGCACACTCGGATCGTAGCGCGGATCGACCCGGTATTTACGTATTGTCAACTTGACAATTTGTCAATAAGCCGGATACGGTGGCGTCAGTTGCCATCCCCGACGCCGCAACCGGCGCTCCGGAAAAAGGAGTGAGGTAAACCTTGAACATCGACGCTTCCCGACTGATCAAGGTCCTCGTCGCGGCCGCGGCCGCCGCGCTGCTCGTGGCCGTCCCGGCTCGCGCCGACCTCCACTACCTCCCCCATCACCTCGCGGTCGAGACGAACCAGAAGTACGGGCACGACTGCTTCTGGGCCCCGCCGAAGGGCATGGACTACGGCGATCTTCCGAACGCGATCCCGATCCAGAAGCCGAACCTCTACCCCGACGTCGGCTCCACCTACTTCGTCGCCCAGTACAAGCTGCCCGAGGGCGCGAGCCTGACCTTCCACGGCGAATTCGGCCACCAGCGCTACATGTCCTGGACGATGTTCGGCCGGCCCGGCGAGCTCGGCCAGATCGCCTCGGCCGATCACCTCCGCGACTTCCAGATCGTGCCCGACAAGGGCTCGGTCAACCCGTTCCTCCCCGGCGGCAGCCGCACCGGCGGGCCCCGCAAATACACGTTCCATGTCGTCTCCGGGGATGTCCCGGAGAAGCGGGCGAAGAACACGATCTACACCCAGACCACCGACCCCGACACCCGGCTCGGGATGAGCATCCGCAACTACATCCCCGACCGCGGGCGCGACGGCACCGGCGACGTCGGGCTGCCGAAGCTCGTCCTGAACCTCGCCGACGGCAGCAAGGTCCGCGGCGATGCCGCCTGCGCGATGCTCGACCCGATCGAGGACATCAGCACCTCGACCTTCCCGCCGGCACTCTGGAAGAACCTGGTCGCCGCGGCGGTGGACCCCGTCAACGCGCCCGCGTCCGATCCCCCGCGCTGGGAGCGATTCTGGAACGCGTCCTACAGCGTCGCCGGCGTCTTCATCGACGACATGGACCTGCGCGCCGCCACCTATCCCCCGACCGACCAGGGCGGCTTTCAGTCGAACCCCGACACCCGCTATCTGCTGACGCCCGTCAGCCGCAAGTTCGGCCGGCTGATCACGGTCTCCGGGAAGATGCCGACGTTCCCGAAGACGCTGCCGGCGAGCACCCGCTGGAGCCCGCGCGACTACCAGGTGCGCTACTGGTCGATGTGCAGCGGCTCCTCTCCGGTGACCGGCCTCGGCTACGACTGCGTCTACGACCAGCAGGTCCCGCTCAGCAAGGGTCGCCGCTACACCCTGGTGATCGGCCGTCCGGCCGACCGCCCGGCCAACGCCCGGCGCGAGTGCGGCTACCGGTGGATGAACTTCGGCAAGGGCGAGAACTACGACGATCCCGCCGCCCGGCCCTACCTCGACGTCCTCTACATGCGGTTCATGGCCGCCGACCCGTCGTTCGAGGAGGCGCCGCAGAACGTCACCGAGCCCGGCACCGAGAAGCAGGTGATGGGTCCCTACTTCCCGACCTCGAAGTACTGGTCGAAGTCCGAGTTCGCGAAGCTCGGCTGCAACGGCAAGTGAGCGTCCGGGCCAGAGCCGGGCTGATCGCCGCCGCCGCGGTCCTCGCCGCGGCGCTGCTGCCCGCCACCGCCTCGGCCGACCGCGGCGACATGGTCGGCGGCCGCTTCAGCGACTGCTTCTGGAATTACGGCGCCTTCGGGGTCCACGACTTCAACATCGCCTACCCCGACGCCGGCGCGACCTACTGGGCCGCCGGCTTCCGCCGCCCGCCGGGCTCGAAGCTGACGCTGCGCGGGCGCTACCCGCATTCCCGCTATATGGCGATGCAGACCTACGACATTCTCGGCCGCGGCGTCGACGGGCTCGCCGATTACCAGATCGACCCGCTCCTGGGATCGACCAACCCGTTCCGCAGGGGCGCCGATCGAAGCTCCGGCAAGCGCAGCTACAGGGTGAGCGTCGTCGACGCGAAGAACCCGGGCTTCCCGCTCGAGGCATACGACGGCGAGGCGTCCCGGAACAAGATCTACGTGATTCCCGACGCCGGCCCGATCACCGAGACCGACGGCTCGGAGACCTACGAGCTCAACCTGCTGATGATGCGCGTCTACGTGCCCGACAAGGGGACCGACCTGACCGGCGGCGTCGGGCTTCCGAAGCCGACCCTGGAGCTCGCCGACGGAACCGTGCTGAAGGGTCAGGCTCTCTGCGACGCGGTCGACTCCGAGTCGAAGGCGCTCGGGCACACGCGCGTGCCCGATCCGGGGGCGCTGCTGATCAGCGAAGACGCCTACGCGGCGATGCGCTATCCGAACGAGCTCAGCGCCCCGGTCGACGTGTTCGCCGGGCTGACCTCGGTGCCGCGCGAGGTGCCGCCGTGGTTCCCGGCGGTGCGCGCCGGCGAGTGGCGAGCCCAATACGACCGCCGCTACCTGCTGCAGCAGTGGACCGGCGACGACGCTCCCGGCGCCGATCCCACTCCCCCGGCCCGCGGCGCTTCCGGCGGGTTCTTCCCGAACGTTCACAACGCCTACGTCCGGACGGTGATCCACCGCCACTTCGGCAAGGTCGCGGTGTTCCGCGGCAAGCTGCCGACGGCGCCGGCGACCCTGCACGGCGACCGGCGGATGGGCAGCGGCCAGGTCCGCTACACGAGCTTCTGCATGAACGAGGCGCCCCTGACGACCAGGGTCACCGACTGCGCCTTCGACGAGCAGGTGCCGACCAACCGCAACGGCATCTACACGATCGTCGTCAGCCGTCCCGGGGACCGTCCGAAGAGCGCGCGCTTTCAGTGCGGCAAGGCGTGGATCCGCTGGAGCCGGAGCGGCGACGGCTACCTCGACCACGACTTCGGCTGGTTCCAGATCCGCAACATGCTTCCGTCGCGCTCGTTCGACCACGCGATCCAGCTGACGTCGACGCCCGGCGACGAGAACGACGTGATGGGCCCGTATCTCCCGAAGCTCGAGTACTTCGACGGCCCGGCGGCCTTCGACCGCTCGAGTCAGGGCGGCTGCGGCCCGGCGCGGTAGCCGACCTGATCGGACATACTCCTCTCCGTCCGCGAAGCGTCCGTTCCGGGGAGGAACCGCCCATGAAGAAGCTCTCGATCCTCGTCCTCACAGCGTTCGCCGCGCTCAGCTTCGCGGCGGCGGCCGAGGCGAAGACACAGGCGAACGTCCGGACGTTCGGCGACTCCGAGCTCGAGACCTCCGGGATCCGCGTCGCCTACGGCGAGGTGTTCTCGAGCAGGTCCGAGTGCTACTCCGAGCGCGGCTTCAGGTTTGCGGTCCAGACGCAGGAAGGCAAGCAGGTGATCGACGCCGGCCGGACGAGCGTCGACGGCGCGATTTCCGGCGGCTACGACAGCGCGTTCGTCAACGGCCGAGACCTCTACTTCGTGCTCGGCAAGACCAAGCACTGCGCCGGCGAGACGGTCAAGGTGAATCCGCCGGTCGAGATCCTGCCGCGGGCGCTGGGCAAGCCGCCCGTGAAGACCTTCGTCATCCCGCTCGGGCTGAACGGCAACAAGAAGGACGGCGTGTTCGCCGGCTTGATCGGTCTCAAGAAGCGGGCCAAGTGCTTCGACGACCGCAAGACGAAGCTCCTGATCGACGGCAAGCTCGTCGACCGCGGTACGACATCGTTCGGTGGATCGTGGGCGCTGCACCTGACGATCAAGGAGTTCGACGGCGCCGAGAAGATGACCGTCAAGGTCGCGAAGTCGAAGCTCGCGAACGGCACGACGTGCGGCGGCGCCTCCTACACCTACATCCCCGCGAAATAGGCGACCGTCAGCTCGCGTAGGGATCCCGCGGCGAGCGGTCGTCGGAGAGCGTCTCCCGCGATCGCGTGACGAGATTCTCGATCGCGTCCGCGAGGTGGACCTGGTCGATGTTGTAGTCGCCGCGATCGACGCGGAGGCGGTGCGCCTCGAGCAGGACCTCGGCGTGGGTGTGTCCCGCCGGCGGCTCGAACCGGTATGAGGCGAGCTCGATCAGCAGGCCGAGCGGGTCCTTGAAGTAGATCGAGTCCATGAACCCACGGTCCTTGACGCCGCTGTGATCGATCCCGCGCTCGTCGAGGCGCTCGACGGCTTGGTTGAAGGTCGCCGCCGACACCGCGAATGCGATGTGGTGGACGCAACCCGGGTCCATCGGCGTGCGGTCGGGCGTTCCGGTCCGCTCCTCGTTGGTGAAGATCGTGATCAGGCGCCCGTCGCCGGGATCGAAGTAGAGGTGGCTCTCCGCCTCGTTGTCGAGGTTGGGCTGCTCGAACACGAACGGCATCCCGAGCACTCCTTCCCAGAAATCGATCGACGTCTGCCGGTCGGCGCCCGTCAGCGTGATGTGGTGGACGCCCTGACTCTGGAGCTTGCGCATGGCTGAAACCTAGCGACCTGCCGCGATCGTCAGGCCATCTCGGCTATAACGGGCGAAACGCAACCTGGGGAGAGAAGACCATGAGGAAAGTTGCAGCCATCGGAATCGCCGCGATCGCGACGCTCGCATTCGCCGCCACGGCCGAGGCGAAGACGTCGACGACCGTGCGGCCGTACAACGACGTCGAGTTCAGCGATACCGGGTTCCACGTCGCCTTCGGGCAGGTCTTCTCGAACAAGCAGTCGTGCGCGGCCAACCGCAAGGTCAAGCTGGTGGCGGTGAAGGGCGGCAAGTCGAAGGTGGTCGGTTCCGGGGTCAGCACCGATGAAGGCGCGATCTCCGGCGGCTACCTCAAGAGCCGGGTCGGCAACGCGCAGATCCGGCTCGTCGCTCCGAAGACGAAGAAGTGCGGTGCCGACTCGGCGGTCGTGGAGGCCGATCCGAATCCGCCGGTCACCCGCCGCGCGAACGAAACGCTCCCCGCGGTCCTCGACGTCGACGGCAAGGGCAATGACGGCGCGTTCGCCGGGCTCATCCTGCTCCAGCAGCCGCTCAAGGGCCAGCGCGGAAGTGCGCCGCCGCGGCAGTGCTTCGTCGGTCGCAAGATCTCGCTCTACGGAGACGGCGAACAACTCGACCACGGCGTCACGTCGAACCGCGGCACCTTCGCCCTGCACGTGACGAACTCGGAGTTCAACACGGTCTCGCAGTTCAAGATCAAGGTGAGGAAGTCGAAGGCGCCGGACGGCACCGAATGCGGCGCCGGGGAGACGACCTTCCCCGAGCCCTTCTGAGCGGCCAGGCGGCGCGCGACAACCGCGCTGCCTGACACGACAGGCGTGACATCGGTCTACCCTGGCCGTCGATGCTCCGGCGATCGACAACGGCCGCGCTCGCGACTCTCGCGGCGATCGTCGCCGCGGCGACGGTGCTGGCCGGCGCCGCGCCGGCGGCGGCCGCCCGCACCTACAGCTACGACACCCCGGTACTGAAGACGTCGCCGTGGCCGGCGATGCGCAGGGACAGGCGCAACACCGGCTCCTCGCCGATCCGCGCGAAGCTCGACCCGAAGGCGAAGCCGTGGAAGTTCCGGACGGGCAAGGGCGTGTTCTCGACGCCGATCATCGACGGGCACGACACCGCCTACTTCGGCTCGGCCGATCGCAACTTCTACGCCGTCGATCGGACCGGCGCCCTCCGCTGGAAGCTGAAGACGGGCGAGATCATCGACTCGGCGGGGACGCTCGGCGCCCCCGACCCCGAGGCGGGCGGGCCGACCCTGACGTTCGGCTCCGCCGACGAGCACATCTACCGGCTGCGCGACCCCGAGCGCGCCGACCTGACCCGCAAGCAGCGGATCGTTTGGCGGTTCAAGACCGAGAAGCCGCCGGTCGGAGGGCAGATCGTCAACTGGTGGGAGGGCAACGTCGTGATCGGCCCGGACGGCACCCTCTACGCGGGCAACACCGGCGGCGGGCTCTACGCGATCAGCCCCGAGGGGCAGGAGCTCTGGAACTTCCCGACCGGCAACTCGGTCTGGTCGGCGGCGGCGATCGACGACGCGGGACGCATCTTCTTCGGCTCGGTCGACGCCTTCCTCTACGGGATCGACGGCTCCGGCTCGCCGCTCTGGAACAAGCTGACGATCGGCTTCAACGCGTCGTCGGCCGCGATCGGAAGCGACGGCACCGTCTACATCGGGTCCTTCGACCACAGCCTCTACGCCCTCGACCCCGCGAGCGGCGCGGTCAAGTGGAAGTTCGAGACGGGCGATCACATCTACCCCTCGGCGGCGCTCGAGGAGAACGCCAACGGCGACACGGTCGCCATCTACACCGCCTCCGCCGACGGCTCGATCTACAAGCTCGACACCGACGGCAACCTCGTCTGGCGCTACGACACCGGCGATGCGATCCGCTCCTCCCCGGTCCTCGGCCGCGCCCCGAAGGGCGAGAGCGGGCGGATCCTCTACGTCGGCTCCTCCGACGGCTCGCTCTACGCCATCGACACCGAGGACGGCGCCCGCCGCTGGTCCTACGACACGACCCCGCGCGGCCCCGTCCTCCACGACCGCAACGACCTCAACTCGAGCCCGGCGCTCGGCCGCGGCGGCATCTGGATCGGCGGCGAGTCCGGCTACCTCTACCACGTGCCCTACGACTACTGCCTCGGCCCGGGCCGCAGCGACGACCGGTGCGACACCGACCCGGGTGAGAAGTTCGGCGACGAGCTGACCCGGACGCTGCCGGTCACCGCCGGCGGCACGACCGAGCCCGGCGGTTACTCGCGGCGGCTGCCGACCGCGACCACGATCACCTCGCGCCTGGTCGTCCGCCGCGACGGCGAGACGCAGGACGTCCGCATGGTGCCGTCGCCGGACGCCGAATCACTGGTCGCGGACGTGGAGCCCGACTTCGCGTTCGACGCCCAGCTCTCGGCCGACGGCCGCGACCTCCACATCGTTCCCCGCGGCTTCCTCCGCGCCGACACGCGCTATCGGGTCCACCTCGCGGGCGCCTACGCGGGGGACGGCAGCGGGACCTTCGACGACGAGATCTCGTTCCGGACCCGCAAGCGCAACGACGCAAGGCTGCCGCTCGACGTCGGTCGCGGTCGCGTCGGTGCCTTCAACCTGCGGCGCCTGTCGTTGCCGCTGCCGACGTTGCTGCCGTCGGTCAACCAGATCGGGTTCGACAGCTACGACTGGATCGCCGGCACCCTCGACCGGACCCGGAGCGGGAGCGGCAACCGTGGGCGCCTGCTGCTCTGGGTGATCGGCTCGCGCGAGCGGAACGGGCAGCGCGTCGCCGACCCCGCCAGCGAGTTCGCCTTCCCGCTGACCGGCCGCTACGTCGGCGACTCCGTGATCCTCGACCAGCGCAGCTTCTCCCTGCTCTTCACCTTCGGCCGGGTGCCGCTCGACCGGCTCGGTTTCCGCGGCAGCTTCGACCCGTCGCTGACGATGCGCCCCGGCGCCGCCGTCTACGGCGAGGTCGACTGTCCGGCCGTCCCGAACCTCGGCCCGCTCCTGATCGTCGCCGGGCTCTGCAACGACCAGGACAAGCTGATCGCCTCGGGGACCTATCTGACGAGCGGCTACCGGGGGCCCGCCAACCGGAGACCCGACGGTGTCCGCCTCGGCGACGTGGCGATGACCCGGCCGACGGCGACGACCGCCGGCTCGGTCAGCGCCGATCTGCGCCTCGCGAAGGGCGCCGATCTCGACGCCGGCGAGCACACGGCGGGCGTCCTCCTGGTCGACGCCGAGACCGGGAAGCCGCTGCCACTCGACTACGACGGGCTGACGAAGCTGAGGAAGGCCGGTGGCAAGATCACCGGGGTAGATGTGGAGCTGCCGGCCGGCACCGACCTCCCCCCTCGTCTCACCGCCTACGCGATCGCCGACGTCTTCCCGGTCGGCACAGCCAAGCTGCGCTGAGCCGGATGGCCTCCGTGCCGGACGGCGAGGCGACGATCCCGGTCCGGGTCATCCCGCGAGCGAAGCGCACGCAGGTCGGCGGCGAACGCGACGGCCGCTTGCTCGTCAGGGTTGCGGCGCCCCCGGTCGACGGCAAGGCGAACGCGGCGGTGATCGCGGCGCTCGCCTCGGCCCTGGGCGTGCCGAAGCGCGATGTCGCGATCGTCCGCGGCGAGTCCTCGCGCGACAAGGTCGTCCGCGTCACCGGAATGGCGGCGGACGACCCGCGCCTCGCGGCGCTCAGGCGCTGACGGCCGCGTCGCTACTTGGCGACGCGGATCAGCTTCTTGTTGACGAACTCGTCCATCCCGTACTTGCCCATCTCGCGCCCGAACCCGGAGCGCTTGACGCCGCCGAACGGGAGCTCCGCTCCGTCGAGTCCGACGCCGTTGACGAACACCATCCCGGTGTCGAGCTTGTCGGCGATTCGCTGGGCCTGCTCGGGATCGCTGGTGAACACGTAGGAGCCCAGGCCGAACGGGGTGTCGTTCGCGAGCTCGACGGCTTCCTCCTCGGAGCTCACCCTGTAGACGCTCGCGACGGGTCCGAAGAACTCCTCGCGGTAGGCGTCGTTGTCCGGGGTGATGCCGGTCAGGACGGTGGTCGGGAAGAAGTTGTCCTTCCGCTCTCCTCCGATCACGACCTCAGCGCCCTGAGCGACGGCGCGGTCGAGCTGGTCCTGAAGGCGCTCGGCCGCGGTCGTCGACGAGAGCGGGCCGATCTCGGTGCCCTCGGCCGTCGGGTCGCCGGGCGAGGCCGCTGACATCTGCGCCGTGAACTTCTCGAGGAAGTCGTCGTAGACGTCGTCGGCGACGATGAACCGCTTGGCGGCGTTGCACGACTGGCCGGTGTTGTCGAGCCGGGCGCCGACGGCGGCCTCGACGGCCTCGTCGAGGTCGTCGGCGCTGAGCAGGATGAACGGGTCGGAGCCGCCGAGCTCGAGGACGACCTTCTTCAGGTTGCGGCCGGCGATCTCGGCGACGGCCGCGCCGGCGCGCTCCGAACCCGTCAGCGACACGGCGCGGACCCTGGGGTCGGCGATCGCCTCGGCGATCTGGTCGTTCGTCGCGAGGATCGTCTGGTAGGCGCCGGGCGGGAAGCCCGCGTCGTCGTACATCTGCTGGATCGCCTCAGCCGACTCCGGGCACTGCGGGGCGGGCTTGAGCAGGATCGTGTTGCCGACGATCAGGTTCGGCCCCGCGAAGCGGGCCACCTGGTAGTAGGGGAAGTTCCAGGGCATGATCCCGAGCAGCGGGCCCATCGAGGTGCGGCGGATCAGGGCGCTGCCCTCGCCGGCCAGGAGCTCGATCGGCTCGTCGGCGAGGAACTCCTCGGCGTTCTCGGCGTAGTAGCCGTAGATGTCGCCGCAGAAGTCGACCTCCATCAGGGCCTGCTCCATCGGCTTGCCCATCTCCTTGACGGCGATCGCGGCGAGCGTCTCGCGGCGCTCGATGTGCATGTCGGCGACCTTCTGGATCATCGCCGCGCGCTCGGCGATCGTGGTGGTCTGCGCCCACGACCGGTGCGCATCCTCGGCCTTGCCGATCGCGGAGTCGAGCTCCTGATCGGTGATCTCCGGGTACTCCTGGACCTTCTCACCCGTTGCCGGGTTGACGACCGCGTAGCTGCTCATCTCTCTCCTCCTGTGGCGCCGGGCGCATGGCGCGTGTTGACGGTGCTTCTGAGGCTAGCTGTTGCGGGTTCGCGGCGACCGACCGGCGCACAGCCCCGAGCGCAGCGCTAGCCTGCCGGAACCCGGGGACTCTGGAATCAGGATTGAAAGGACTGGGATCGGTTTGAGGCCTCGGATTGGTACGGCGTTCGTCGCCGCTCTGACACTGGCACTGTTGGTCGCGTCGCCGGCATCGGCCGCTACGGCCAAGAAGGGCACCGGCCGGCTCGTCCCGAGCGACGTCACCGTCTCGACGCGGATCGACAACGGCACGATCGCCGACATCGGCTTCCGCGTCACCAACCGCAGCGAGCACGCCCAGCGCTCGCGCCGCGCGCAACTCTCGCTCGTCGACGACAGCCAGAAGTCCCGCCGCCTCGGCAACGTCACGATCCCCCGCCTCGACGGCGGAGGCTTCATCGAC
This sequence comes from Solirubrobacterales bacterium, assembly GCA_046330285.1. GTDB lineage: Bacteria > Actinomycetota > Thermoleophilia > Solirubrobacterales > 70-9 > RHKX01. The sequence goes on from JAXLSX010000003.1 coordinate 188,975, forward strand.
GAGACCGGCTCCCGCCGCGTCCGCAATGCAACCCCGGCGGGCACCTACCGCGCCCAGGTCTGCGTGCGCTCGCAGGTCCGGCTGCGCTGCGCGACCTCCAACCAGGAGGTTGTAATCACCCCGGCCGAGCTCGAGGCCGACCCCTCGCCCGTCGACTTCGGCAGCGTCATCCTCGGTGAGGCGAGCGCGCCCGTCGACGTGCAGATCACCAACACCGGTGGCGTCGCCTCCGCCGTCCCGTCGCTGAGCTTCACCGGGACCAACGCCGCCGACTTCACCGTCGTCGGAGGGGACTGCGACGACTCGGACCTCTCGCCGGGCGATTCGTGCACGGCGACACTGCGCTTCACGCCCGGCGGCGCCGGCTCGCGCTCGGCATCGCTTCAGGTCACCGGCGGCAGCTCGACGCTGGCGGTCCCGCTCCAGGGAACCGCGCTGAAGCAGGCTTCGATCTCGATCGCGCCACCCTCGCATGGCTTCGGTGGGCAGGAGATCGACACGTTCTCGCCTCGTCAGACGTTCACGGTCACCAACGACGGCGACGTGCCGACCTCCGCGCTGAACACGGCCCTGGTCGGCCCCGATCAGGGTCAGTTCAGGATCGACGCCGACCTGAACGGCTGCGTCGGGAAGACGCTGGCGGCAGGGCAGTCCTGCCCGATCGACGTCAGGTTCGCCCCGACCGCGGCGGGCTCAAAGGTCTCATCCCTCCAGGTCCAGGCCTCGACCGGAGGCACGACCGCCGCATCGCTGAGCGGCACTGGACTGAAGCCGGCCGAGCTGCAGATCACGCCGACTTCGAAGGACTTCGGCAAGGTCCAGCTCGGATCCGTGTCCTCGTCGACCACGTTCACGGTCGAGAACGTCGGCGAATCGCCGAGCTCGGCGCTCAACACCACCACGACCGACAGCCAGTTCGGGATACCGCTCCCGAACGACGACTGCTCGACAGTCGTCCTCGACCCGGGCCAGACCTGCACGGTCGACGCGAACTTCGAGCCGAGCGCCCACGGCGACCAATCCGGGGATCTCGAGGTGAGTGCCACGAAGGGCGGCACCGCCAAGGCGTCGCTGAGCGGCTATGGCGGCGATCCGGCGAAGCTGGAGATCTCGCCGGCGTCATACGACTTCGAGGAGGTCCAGGTCGACACCGATTCGGCCCCGAAGACATTCACCGTCACCAACACCGGCGACTTCCAGGCCGTGCCGATTTCGTCCGTCGGGGTGGATGGTGCGGGCTTCTCCATCAAGTCCGACACTTGCGCCTTCGCTGCCGTCGAGCCGGGCGGCACCTGCACGATCGACGTGGGCTTCAAGCCTGCCTCGCGGGGTGACAAGACCGGAACGGTCACCGTCCTGTCGACCTCCAGCGGCACCCCAAGCGCGTCGCTGAGCGGCTTCGGCGCCGACCCGGCGAAGATCGTTCTGACCCCGGATACTTACGACTTCGGCAACGTCGTCGCCGGTGGCTCCTTCACGAAGAACTTCACCGCCACCAACAGCGGTGACCTCCCCGCGCAGGGATTCGTGATGGTGGTTTCGGGATCGTCCGACTACTACATCGAACTGGGTGATTGTTCGCCGTCCGGACTCGCGGCAGGTGCATCGTGCCACCCCACCATCCGCTTCAGCCCGACCTCGACGGGGATCCAGGCCGCAACGGTCAAGATGCTGGACTCGGCCCAAGGCCTCCCGAGCGGTGTTCCGACCGAAGTCACGGGCAACGGCGTCGCCACCGACGCCCAGCTGGTCTTCGACCCGACGTTCCGGCTCTTCAACCCGCTCCTGGGCGGAGGTACCTTCTCGACTCCCGTCTACATAACGAACACGGGCGCGGCGGATGCCCACGGTCTGACCTTTACGGCGGGCTCGACGAACACCGCGAACGTCGACACCGCCTTCACGTCCTTCCAGGGGGGCATCCCGAACGGATCTCCGCATCCACCCTGCGGGACGGACCTCGCGGGAGGGTCGACCTGCGGCGGATTCTTCATCTGGAGGGCCGGCGAGGCTCTCAATCCCACACAGGCCAGCATCAAGGTGACCGGCCTACCCGGCGGCACCTCCGAGTTCACGGCGACCTTCGGCGGCCCGTAGCTCAGACCCCGCGTTCGGGGTTCTGGATCCGGTCGATGCCGTCGGCGAGGCCGGCGAGCGCGTCGGCGCGGATCCGGAGCTTCGTGGCGTGATGGGCGTTCATGTCGATGCCCTTGAGCCGCTCGGCGGCGGCGCGGGCGGTGCCGATGACCTCTCCCGGCTCGACGACTTCGTCGAGGAAGCCGGCGTCCCGGGCCTCGTCGGGACCGATGATCACCCCCGTGACCGTCGCCCGGTCGTAGGCGGGGCGGGTCAGCCGGTGCTTGGCGATCGCGATCCCGAAGAACGGGAGCGTCAAGCCGATCGCGACCTCGTTGAGCCCGATCTTGAAGTCGCCGGCGGCACCGACGCGGTAATCGGCCGACAGCAGCAGGAACGCTCCCATCGCCAGCGCGTTGCCGTTGCAGGCGACGACGATCGGGCGCGGGAAGGAGAGCATCCGCTCGGAGATGCGGGCACCGGCGGTGAGCATCGTCGGCCAGTCTTCGCTCTTGAGGTCGAAGCCGGCCGAGAAGGTCCGCTCGCGGCCGGTCATGACGACGACGGCCTCGTCGGCCTCGGCCTGGTCGAGGCGCTCGCCGATCGAGGCGAGCATGTCCGCCGACAGGGCGTTGACCTTGCCGTCGTCGAGGGTGATCGTCGCGATCCCGTCGTCGAGGGCGTAAGTGGTGAGTTCGCTCATGGGCGGAAGCCTACGTCCGGATAGGGTCTCGCCGGTGAGCGAGGAGCCCGATTACAGCCCCGGTCCGTTCTCGGCGCACCTCGGATTCCGCGTCCTGAAGGCGGACGCCGAAGGCTCGCTCGTCGAGGCCGATCCCGGGCCCGAGCACTGCAACGGCGGCGGGATCGTCCACGGCGGATACCTGAGCGCGCTGCTCGACACCGCGACCGGCTGGGCCGTGCACGCCCTCACCCCCGACGATGTTGCCGCTCCTCACGTTCAGATCAGCGTCCAGTTCGTCCGCGCCGCGCTGCCGGGCACGATGCTCGTCTGCCGCGGCCGCAGCGTTCAGGCCGGTCGCCGGATCGCCTCGGCCGAGGCGGAGATCACCCAGGACGGCAAGGTGATCGCCCGCGCGAACACCACCCACGCCGTCCTGTCCTAGCTGCGACGGGCCGGACGCCCGCCGGATCGGCAATCCTCCAGCCGATGGCAGGTGACGCGGTGATGATCGACGCCGACGGGCGCGAGGTGCGCGTCTCGAGCCCCGACCGGGTCATCTTCGAGGCGACCGAGCGGACCGGCGAGATCACCAAGCTGCAGATCGCCGAGTACTACGTCGCCGTCGGCGACGGGATCATGCGGGCGCTGCGCGAGCGGCCGACGACGCTGGAGCGATGGCCGAAGGGCGTCCACGAGGGGATCGTGCTCTCGACCAGGGAGCGCGGCGGCGGCGACGCCTTCTACCAGAAGCGGATTCCCAAGGGCGCCCCTGACTGGGTCGAGACTGCCCGGATCGAGTTCCCCTCCGGCCGCCACGCCGACGAGATCTGCCCGACCGAGCTCGGAGTCGTCGCCTGGTGCGCCCACATGGGCACGCTGACCTTCCACCCCTGGCCGGTCCGCCGCGCCGACGTCGACCACCCCGACGAGCTCCGGCTCGACCTCGACCCGCAGCCCGGCACCGATTTCGGCGACGCCGTCCGGGTCGCGGCGGAGGCGCGGAAGCTCCTCGGCGAGCTCGGCTACGCGGGCTTCCCGAAGACGTCGGGGGGGCGCGGCCTGCACATCTACGTCCGGATCGAGCCGCTCTGGACCTTCACCGACATGCGCCACGCGGCGATCGCCTTCGGACGGGAGCTCGAGCGCCGGATGCCGGGCGAGGTGACGACCAAGTGGTGGAAGGAGGAGCGCGGCGAGAAGGTGTTCGTCGACTACAACCAGAACGCCCGCGACCGGACGATTGCCTCCCCCTACAGCGTCCGGCCGAGGCCCGGTGCGCCGGTGTCGGCGCCGCTGCTCTGGGACGAGGTCGCGGAGGTCAGGCCCGAGGACTTCACGGTCGAGACGATGCCGGCGCGCTTCGCCGAGGTCGGCGACCGCTTCGCGGCGATCGACGATGTCCACCACTCGCTGGAGCCGCTGCTGGAGATGTACGAGCGGGACGAGGCCGCGGGCGAAGGCGACATGCCCTACCCGCCCGACTACCCGAAGATGCCCGGCGAGCCGAAGCGGGTGCAGCCCTCCCGGGACCGCGACCGCAAGAAGGACTGAGCCGGACCCCTACGGCCGGATCGGTGCTGCGTTGCGCACCTTGAGCGGCGCGACCGGGGTTCCGTCGCTCCAGCGGCCGAGCGAGGTGTGCCGGCGGTCCTCGCCGAGCGCGTACTCGCAGTCGCGATCCGCGAAGGCGCAGGAGCGAAGCGCGTCCCAGACCGACCAGCAGAAGTTCCAGTCGTAGGCGTCGGGAGGGCCGGGAGGGGTGGCGGAGCCACCGGCGCAGACTCCATGCGCCGACGACAAGCCCGGCGTTCCGTGGAGGTCCGACTTCGTCAGCACCAGGTCCTTGTTTCGCTGCGGGATCGAGCCGAGGAGGGGGAACAGGGAGTTGCACGACTCGTTCGGCCCGTCCAGCGCGAGGACGCCACCGGCGCCGGAGTGGCACTCCACCTTCGCGTTCTTCGGAATCCCGGCCAGCGAATCGTCGAGGGCGGGCTCTCCGGCTCCGGCGAGGCCGCCGTCGTGGGGGTCGTCGAGGAAGATCGCTCGCGGCTTCGGGACGCCCAGCTCGCGCCACCGATTGGCGACGTTCGCCGTGATGATCCCTCCGAAGGAGAAGCCGAAGTAGCCGGCCCGGCCGAGGTCCGGCTGGACGCGCGAGCCCTTCGCATGCAGGAAGTCGATGCCGCCGGTGATCCCGGCAACCTCGGAGTCGATGCAGGGCTCGATGAAATAGGGGCCCGGGCAGGGGGTGGCGACGCCGGTCTGCCAGCGTGGGTAGATCACGACGCTGCCGTGGCGAACCGTGTGCTCGATCAGCCCCTCCATCTGCGCGTAGCCGGAGTACTCGTAGTAGCCGTGGCTGATGATCGCGAGAGGCGCCCGCTTCGGCTCCGGCCGCGTCGGCTCGAAGACGTAGAACGCGTCGGCACCGGTCCCGCCCTGGTGGACGCGGAATCCGGCATGGGAGTAGTCGCTGCCGCCCGGTCCGTGCTTCGGCTGCGGCGGCTGAGTGATCGCCGATCCGTGAGCCGCCGTGATCGGGAGAGTGAGCGCGACGGCGAGCGCCGCGACGACGGCTGCCCAGCGCCTCACAGGAACCGGTCGGTGACCCGGTCGATCGCCCAGCCGAGGCGAAGGGCCGGGGTGGTGAAGAGCGGAGCCGGCGCGTAGCGGGACTCGTCCCGCCAGACGGTCGCGAGGTCGTCGTGGACCTCACCGCCGGCCAACCGGTCCGCCATCAGCGTCCCGAGGTACGGCGCCTGCGAGAGGCCGTGGCCGTTGTAGCCGAGGGCGTAGAACACGTTCGGCGCCGCCTCGCCGGCGACCGGGAGCCACGAGGGCGTCATCGCGATGAACCCGCCCCATGCGCTCGCGGCCCCGATGTCACGCAGGGAGGGGAAGCGCTCGTGGAAACCGCGGACGATGTCGGCGACGATCGGCGGATCCGGGACCCGGGCGCCGAGCACGCCGCGGGGCACCTGCGGCAGACGGCTGCCGAAGACCACCGTGTCCCGCTTCGTCCGCCGGTAGCTCTCGAGGATCACGTGCTGGGTGTAGAGACCCTTCGTGCTCGTCCACCCTGCATCGGCCAACCGATCGGCACCGATCGGCTCGGTCTCGGCGAGGGTCACGAACAGCGGCGCGACCACGCGGTCCGGGGCGAAGGGCATGTCACGGGCGAATGCGTTGGTCGCTAGTAGCGCGCGCTCGGCACGGATGACGGCGGCCGTCGTCCGGACCTCCACCCCTCCGTTCGCCTCGAGCGAGACGACCGCCGACTGCTCGTGCGCCGAGACCGGCGAGGCGGCCACGGCGGCGCGAAGGCCACGCGTGAAGAGCCCCGGGTTGAGCACGCCGCCGGAGCGCTCGAGGATGCCCCCCTTGAAACAGTGCGGCAGGCCGGCCTCGCGACCGTCGACCAGCTCGACCTCGCCACCGCATTCGGCGAGGAAGGCGGCGATCTTCTCGCCCCGCTTCATCTGTCCCTCCGAGAGCGCCGCCGAGACGTTGCCGCCCGTCTGGTACTCGCACTCGATCCCCCGCGACTCGATCAGGCCCTCGGTGAAGTGAACCGCGCCGTCGGCGAGGCGAACGAGCTCCGGGGCCCGCTTGCGGAAAAGCGTCGCTAGGAGCTGCGGGTCGCCACCGATCGTCGGTGTCAGATGCCCGGCGTTTCGCGAGCTCGCGCCCCAGCCGCAGAACGCGGACTCGAGCAGGACGACGTCGGCGCCGAGCTCCGCGAACCGGAGGGCGGCGGCCATACCGGTCAGCCCGCCGCCGATGACGACGACATCGCAGGTCCGCTCCCCTGCGAGCGGCGGGAACGGATCGTCCGGTGGATCGATCCACCCGCTGAAGGCGAGTCGTTCTGTGGCGGTCCCGGTCACGGCCGGCACAGGTTCGCAGCTACCGATCGGGATCGGAGTTGCTGAGCAACCTGAATCCCGATCAGCGGCGGATCAGCGGAGGTGCTCGAGGTGGGTGGCCGCCGTCACCTTCTCGATCGTCAGCTCGACGATCACGCGGCCGACCGCGGCGAGCGCCTCGTCGCTCTGCTCCGGCGGGGGCTCGGGGGCGCCGGTGATCCGCTGCATCACGGCAGCGGTCGGGGCGCCGATGCCCTCGGTCAGGACGCGAGCCGGGCCGGAGATCGTCGCCGAGGGGTAGGGCGGCTCGGCGGTTCGCACCGACAGCGACGCCCAGCCGGTGCGCTCGACGTCACGGGCCTTGAACCGAGTCGCCTCGGTCGAGACGAAGATGCGGTTGCCCTCGCGCGCGAAGTAGACGACCGACTGTCGCGGGCGGCCGTTGCGGGCGGCGGTCGCCATCGTCGCGACCGCGGTCCGATCGAGCAGGGTCTCGATCTCCGGCGTCAGCGGATCGGGGGCGCTCATGCGGCCACGGCCTCGGGACGACGCTCGGGACCGGCGGCGGGCGCGTTTCCGGCCTGCCGGTGAAGCACGCCGAGGGAGCGCTCGATCGCGTCGCCCTCGGTGGTGCCGGCAGCGAAGACGAACCGATCCGGCCGCAGAAGGACCCAGCTCGCCCCGAACCGCTCCATCCACTCGGCGACGACACCGGAGCCGTCCTCGAAGTCGCGCCCGGCGACGAGGACCGGGAAACCGCTCTCGCCGAGCCGGCCGGCAGCGGACGCGTCGAGTGCCACCGCCGACCAGCCGCGGCCGAGCAGCTCGTCCAGCAGAAAGGACTCGCCGTCGGCGACGACCTCGGGCTGCGGGAACTGCGAGCCGACGCTGCGCTTGAAGGGCAGCCGGTGCGGGCCCTCGGCGAAGGCGCCGTCGTCGTAGGCGGGTACCGGCTTGATCCGCTCGCGGATCAGCTCGGCGATGCCGGTCCGGTCGAGGGTGCCGAGGAATGCGTCGCGGATCGCCGCGACCTTCCGGTCGGTGGTCTGGATGAACCGACCCATCAGGAGCGCGAGCCGCGTCATCGCCTGGACGTGCGGGCGGCGCTCGCTCTCGTAGCTGCCGAGGAGGCTCTCCGGCGCGCCCCGGGTGACGGCGGCGAGCTTCCAGGCGAGATTGGCCGCGTCGCGGGCGCCGGAGCTGAACCCCTGGCCGGCGAACGGCGGCATCAGGTGTGCCGCGTCGCCGGCGAGGAAGACGCGGCCCTCGCGCCAGCGGGTCGCCGCGCGGGCGTGGAAGGTGTAGACGACGGCCCGCTCGACCTCGAATCCGCCGTCGGCAAACCAGGGCTCGAGGCGCTGGCGGACCGACTCCTCGCCGGTGAAGGGCTCGGGATCTTCGCCGGGATGGAGCATCCACTCCCAGCGGTGGCGGCCGGGTGACATCGGCAGGGAGACGATCGGACGGCGCCAGTCGCCGAAAAAGTGCGGGTGCGGGACCCGTTCGACGGGCCGATCGACCAGGACATCGACAACCAGCCACTGCTGGCGGAACGTGAACCCGCCGAACTCGATGCCGAGCAGGCGCCGGACCCAGCTCGGCCCGCCGTCGCAACCGACGAGCCACGAGGCACGGATCATCGATTCGCCGTCGTCCTGGGAACGCAACTTCGCCTCGATGCCGCTGCCGTCCTGCTCGAAGTCCTCGAGGCGGACGCCGCGACGCATCTCGACGGTCGGCTCCGCGGCGAGCGCGTCGGCGAGCGTCCGCTCGAGCGTCGGCTGGTGGATCGAGACGAGCGGCGGATGGCCGTGGATGCCGTCGACCGGGCGGAGGATCGTGTACGGGTTGCCCCGCTCGGGCACGAACGAGACGTCCTCCTGGATCTGACTCGCCGCCAGGATCTCCCCGGCGACGCCCGCCGACTGGAAGATCCGCAGGACCTCGTCGTCGACGACCGCGGCACGGGGCAGCATGAACGGCTCCGGCGCGGCATCGATCGCGAGGACGGATACGCCGGCGCGCCCGAGTAGCAGCGCCAACAGCAGGCCGACCGGGCCGAGCCCGCAGACGAGGACGTCGTAGTCGCGGTCGCCCGCAGCAGCGCCCATCGCTTCAGCCGGCCGCGACGGTCGCGTTCGCCGGCGCCGCGTCGGGGTCGATCCGGTTGGTGAGCGTGCCGATGCCGTCGATCTCCAGCTCGACCGTCTGGCCGGGCTGAATCCAGCGGTCGATCTCGAGTCCGCAGCAGCCGGGGATCGTCCCGGTCGAGACGACATCGCCGGGCTCGAGCCGCTCGCCGGCGGAGGCGTAGGCGAGCATCTCGCCGATGTCGTGAGCGGGACCGGCGGTCGAGCCCTCGCACCAGAGCTCGCCGTCGACGCGGACGCGGCCCGACACCCGCGTCCAGTCGGGGATCTCGTCGCCCGTCACGACGTCGCAGCCGATCGAGTTCGCGAACGTCTTCGACTTCACGACCGGGCCGAAGACGTTCTCGCGGGCGTCGTCGGCCTGAACGTCGCGCGCCGACCAGTCGTTGACGATGAACCAGCCGCCGACAGCCTCCCGCGCCTCGGCGGCCGTTGCGTCGGCGAGCGGCTTGGCGAGCACGAACGCGAGCTCGAGCTCGAAGTCGAGCCACTCGGTGTGGCGCGGCCACCACATCGGGTCGCCGTCGCCGACCATCGCGCCGTGGTTGGCGACGTAGAAGGTCGGCGTCTCGTAGAAGCGCTTGTTCGGCTTCAGCTTGGGGAACGTCTTGCCGGTCAGCCGCTCGAAGCCGTCGACGACCTTCGCGAGCGGCTCGGGGAAGAAGCGCTTGACGAGCATCCGGCTCGACTGGGTCACGTGCGACTCCCAGAGCATGAACGCGCGCATCGAGCGCGGCTGGAACGGGATCGACGCGGCGGCGGGGTTGGCGCCCACTGCATCGGCGGAGGCGACGATCGCCTCCGCCGCCGCCCTCGCCTCCTCGCCGCCGGCGAGGAACGCGACCATGTCACGGCTCTGCTCAGCGGTCAGGCCCTCGCCCTCGAGCCGGACCCACTCCCCCGGCCCGCTCTCGGCGATCAGCCCGTCCGGGACGCGGCGCAGCTTCACGCCGTCACCCCAGCAGTGGGAGCGGCCGCAGACAGCCGGGTCTGCTCACCCTCGGCGATCGGGAATCCGGTCAGCAGGAAGCGCGGCGGCGGCGGCCCTCCCCACTGGTTGATCGAGCCGAGGCCGCCCGGCCACTGGCGCGCCTGGTAGTCGCCCTCGGGCGGCATCTTCGCGATGTCGGCGCAGACTTCGATCATCGCCCCGGCCGTGTCGTGGAAGTAGATGAAGAGGTTATTCCCCGGACCGTGCCGGCTCGGGCCCCAGATCAGCTTCCGCCCGCGCGCGACGAGCCGGTCGCAGATCCTCCCCATCGCGTTCAGGTCGGTCGCCGTCCACGCGTAGTGGGAGAGCTCGTGCTTCGGCGCGAGCACCACGGCCATCCCGTGGTGGTCGGGGTCGCAGTGCCACCAGCTCGCGGTCCGGCCCATCCGGTCGGAGAAGCGGAAGCCGAGGCCCTGCTCGACGAAGCGCTCGGTCCCGCCGAGGCCGCGGGCCTTGATCGAGACGTGCTCGAACTTGAGGACCCGATCGCCCTCCGGCGGCTCCGGGACGCCCTCCATCCCGGTGAACAGCTTGAAGACGTGACCGCCGGGGCCGCGCACGAGGGCGGCGCGGTCGATGCCGGGCTCGCCGTCGTAGGTGCCGCCGATCAGCTCTCCCCCGGCCGCCGCCATCGCCGAGCGCGCGCGCTCGAGCGTTTCCGGATCGGCGACCTGAAGCCCGATGTGCTCGTAGCCGCGGGCGCCGTCGCGGCGCTCGATCAGGATCAGCTCGTGGTGGCGGTCGTTGCAGGTCAGGTAGGAGACGGGCCCGATGCGCTCGGTCTCGACCAGGCCGAGGACGTCGCTGTGGAAATCGACGGCCTCCTCGAGGTCGGGGACGCGGATTGCCATGTGCCCGATGCGTTCGACGATCTTCATGGGACGGCACCCTAGCACAGTTCTGAGGATTTTCTCAGTTCTGAGTTTCCGTTCAGTTCGAGTGCTACGCTGGCGCTATGCCGACGTCCGCCCCGAAACTGCCGACGAGGGCCGACCGCCGCCGCGAGCGGACCCGCGCCCGCCTGCTGGAAGCCGCGCGCGAGCTCTTCGCCGAGCAGGGCGTGGGCGCCACCCGCCTCGGCGAGATCAGCGAGCGCGCCGACGTCGCGGCCGGCTCGCTCTACAACCACTTCTCGGGCAAGGACGAGATCGTCGACGCGGTGATGGCCGAGATCACCGAGGAGCAGGGAAAGATCGTCGACGCGATGACCGCCGACCTCGACGACCCGGCCGAGGTCGTCGCCTTCGCTCACCGCCACTTCGTCCGGCTGGCCGCGACGGAGCCCCACTTCGCGCAGCTCATCGTCAGGCTCGACGCGTCCCACCGCCTGATGACGAAGGCCCTCGGCCCACGGGCCCTCCGCGACATCCAGCGCGGACTCGACGCCGGGCGCTTCGACTTCCCGGGCGCCGAGGCGGCGGTGACGATCACCGGCGGCGCGCTGCTCGGCGCGATGCGCGGGGTCTCCGAGGGCCGGCTCGGCCCCGACGCCGACGAGGTTCAGGCAGCCGCGGTGCTGCGGATGCTCGGCCTCACTCCCTCCGAGGCCGCGGAGATATCGAGACGGGCCATCCCGGCCGCCTGACCCGGCTCAGCGCCGAGCGGATTCGGCCTCGAGCAGGATCTTCGTCACGCCGACGACGCCGTCGATGTCGGGCTCTTGATCGACGGCGATGTTGGCCCAGACGAGCGTCCGCGCCACGAGACCGATCGTCCGGACGACCTCGGCGGAGATCTCCTCGCCGGGGAGCATCTCCGCGAGGACGGCGACGATCGTCGCGTCCGCCTTCTCGGTGACCGCGCCATCGCGATCGGTGAGGACGCGGAGCGCAAGCGGCGGCTCGCGCCGGGTGAAGGCGGTCAGTGGCTCGTAACCCGCCGCGAGCTCGAGGAATCGGCTGATGGTCTCGAGGAGGCCTTCGACGCCGGTGCTCGTGACCGTCGGCAGGACCTGGGCGAGCCACTCGTCGATCAGGCTGCTGATCAGGGTGCCGAGCAGCTGCTCGCGCTCGCCGACCCAGCGATAGAGGGTCGTCCGGTTGATCCCGAGTTGATCGGCGAGCGCTCCCATCTCGACCCGCTCGCCGGCGAGGAACTGCTCACGGGCCAGACGCAGGGCGTCATCGGGCGTGGGGCGCCGGAAGGCGATCTCGGTGGTGGCGCTGGCCATGGTCACAGCCTAGCGCGCCGATAAGACGTACCACACGTTGGATGCTTCTGCATCGTCTTGACATTGTGTTGCATCGCGGCTAGGGTGATCCGCGAGCACCGGAGCGAACGACCGGGCACCCCACCCTCGGAGGAGACGATGACCACCACACTCGCGACCCCAGAGCTGAACGAGATCGACGTCAGCGACCTCGACCTCTGGGAGGTCGGTCCCCCGCACGAGGTGTTCCGCCGGCTCCGCGAGATGCCGGGCCTGCACTGGAGCGAGCTCGGCGACTTCCCCGACGAGGGCGGGTTCTGGTCGATCGTCCGCTTCGAGGACATCGCGACCGTCGGCCGCGACCACGAGACCTACTCCTCCGACCGGAGCATCATCCTCGTCGATCACCTCGCGCCCGAGGGGGAGCCGGACCCGATCGACCTCAGCGCGAACATGCTGATCTCGCAGGACCCGCCCCGCCATGACCGGCTCAAGAGCCTCGTCCAGCGGGCGTTCACGCCGAAGCGCGCGCAGGAGCACACCGAGCGGATGCGGGAGATCATCAACCTCGTCTGGGACCGGGCGCTCGGCGAGCACCCGGACGGGCGTATCGACCTCGTCCAGGACGTCGGCGTCTACGTCCCCTCGATGGTGATCGGCGACATGCTCGGCGTACCGCGCGAGGACGCCGACCGGCTCGTCGACTGGACCAACCGGACGACGGCCTTCGAGGACCCGCGCATGGTCCCCGACCTCGGTGAGGTCTGGCGGGCGCTGGAGGAGTTCATCCCCTACGTCGACGGGATGATCCAGGAGCGCGAGAAGGCGCCAACCGACGACCTCACCTCGGCGGTGATCGAGGCCGAGATCGACGGCGAGAAGCTCAGCCACGAAGAGGTGCTGATGTTCTTCTTCCTGCTGATGGTCGCCGGTAACGACTCGACCCGCGCCGTCTTCACCTCGGGCATGAAGAGCCTGATGGAGGATCCCGAGCAGATGGAGCTCGTCCGCTCCGGCGCCGTGCCGCTCGAGCAGGTCGTCGAGGAGTTCGTCCGCTTCCACCCCGCCTTCGCCTACATGCGCCGGACCGCCACCCGCGATGCGGAGCTCGCGGGTCAGGAGATCGCCGCCGGCGACAAGCTCGCCCTCTGGTACGTCTCCGGCAACCGCGACGCGGACGCGTTCGAGGATCCCGACGTCTTCGATGTCCGCCGCGACCCCAACAACCACCAGGGATTCGGCGGCGGCGGCCGTCACTTCTGCCTCGGAGCCGGTCTCGCCCGGCTCGAGCTGAAGCTCTGGATCGAGGAGACGCTCCGGCGCTTCTCCGACCTCGAGCTCGACGGGCCGACCCAGCGCATGCGCTCCACCTTCCTCAACCAGTGGAGCAACATCCCGGTCGCGGTGACCGAGCGCTGAGACCCGCGCCGGCACCGGGCCGGCACTTCAGGACAGCCGCGGCTCCTATCCTCCTGCTTGGATGCAGAGGGGCAGCGCATCGGCGTTGAACAACCCGCCCGCGGCGGTGCGGCGGCTTCTCGCGATCGGCAGCGACCCGGCCGACTCGGAGGAGGCTCGGCTGCGGAAGTCGGTGCTCGTCCTCTCGTCGGTCCTGATGGCGGGGATGGCGTCGGTCTGGGTCCTGACCTACGCCATCCTCGGGCTCTGGGAGTCGGCGGCGATCCCGTTCGCCTACCAGCTCGCGTCCGCCGCGAGCATCGCCATCTTCGCCCGGACCCGCCGCTTTCTCGTCTTCCGCCGCAGCCAGCTCTTCATGAGCCTCGTCTTCCCGTTCCTGCTGCAGTGGTCGCTCGGCGGCTTCGAGAACGGCTCCGCCGTCTGCCTCTGGGGACTGACCTCCCCGCTCGGAGCGCTCCTGTTCCTCGGCGCCCGCCAGTCGATCCCGTGGTTCGCGGCGTTCGCCGGCCTCGTCGCCGCCTCGGCCGCGCTGGATTCCTCGTTCGCCGGATCGCCGCCGGACGTCCCCCAGGGAGTCGTGATCGCGTTCTTCGCGCTCAACCTCCTCGGGGTCGCCGCGACCACCTACGCGCTGCTGCAGTACTTCGTCCGCGAGCGCGAGCGGGCGGCGGCGGAGCTCGCGCGACAGCACGCGGCCCTGGAGCTGGAGCAGGAGCGGTCGGAGCGCCTGCTGCTCAACGTCCTCCCCGAGCCGGTGGCGGAGCGGCTGAAGGAACGCGAGGAGGTCATCGCCGACGAGTTCGCCGAGGCGACGGTCCTCTTCGCCGACCTCGTCGGATTCACCGAGCTCGCCGGGCGGATGCCGGCGGACGAGCTCGTCTCGCTGCTCGACCGGGTCTTCGCCCGCTGGGATGCCTTCGCAGCCGAGCGCGGCGTCGAGAAGATCAAGACCATCGGCGACGCCTACATGGCGGCGGCCGGCGTGCCCAGCCCGCGCCCCGATCACGCCGAGGCGATCGCATCGCTGGCGCTGGCGATGGCGGCGGACGCCGAGCGCTCCGCGGACGCGCTCGGAACGCCCCTCGCCGTTCGGATCGGCATCGACACCGGTCCGGTGGTCGCAGGCGTGATCGGCCGGTCGAAGTTCATCTACGACCTCTGGGGCGACACCGTGAACACGGCGAGCCGGATGGAGTCGCACGGCGTGCCTGGCTCGATTCAGGTGACCGCCAGGACCCGAGAGAGATTGCTGGCCGGCTTCGAGCTGCGCCGGCGCGGCACGATCGACATCAAGGGGAAGGGCGCGATGGACTGCTACCTGCTGCTCGGGACGAGGTAGCGGCCGCCGCCGCTCCCGACGGCAGCCCGAGCCAGCGCTCGATCTCGAGCGCGAGCCCGAGCTCGACCGCCTGGCCCTCGATCGACTCGGGAAGCAGCTCGCGGGCGCGGTCGATCCTGTTCAGCACGGTGTTGCGGTGGGCGAAGACCGCCTTCGCCGCCGCCGACGCGTTGAGATCGGCGCGGATCCAGGCAAGCAGCGTCTCCCTCAGCACGGGATCAGCGCCGGCGAGCGGTCCGAGGCGCCGCGTCGCGAACGAGGTCGCGAGCGGCTCGTCGGCGGCGGCCAGAGCAACCAACTCGACGTCGGCGTAGGCAGCGATCCGGACCTCCTGGCGGGCCCGCAGCATCAGCCGCTGCGTCGCGAGCGCGTCGAAGTGGCCGCGCCGGAAGCCCGCGACCCCCTCCGAGTCCGAGCCGACGGCGAGCCGGATCCCGGGCTCGAGCCGCTCCTCGGCGAGAAGCGGCGCCGACGCCGGCGCGGGGATCGGCAGCCAGATCCACATCGAGCGGGCGCTGGCCGCGACCGTGAAGGCGCGCGGCGCCCCGGCTTCGTGGGCGAGCGCGGTCGCGGCCCGGTCGAGGCCCCCCGGCTCGGCCGTTTCGTCGGCCCAGGCGACCGCCGCCAGGTGCCGGCTTCCGAGCTCGTAGCCGAGGCGGCTGCTCGCCCGCTCGGCGGAGATCGGCGCGCCCTCGAGGACGAGGTTCACGGTCGCGAGCCGCTCCGCGTGGGTGCCGCGGGCCAGCTGCTCCCGCTCCTTGGAGATCTCGCGCTCGATCTCGGCGAGGGTGTCGTCGACGAAGGTGAAGACCGACCGGGTGACGACGTCGAAGAGCTCCCGCAGCACGGTGAGATCGGCGGTCGCCTCGAACGCCATCCGGATCAGGAAGCGAAGCGCCGCGTTCTGGCCGACCCGGTAGCCGTTCAGCGACGTGTCGTCGAACCCGCGGCGGACGATGTCGCGGGCGAGGTCGAGCGTCTCCGATCCGACGTTCGGCGGGACCCTGAGGCCGGGCTTGGTCAGGTTCGCCGCCATCCAGTGGTTGAGGTTGGCGTGGTTGGCCCGCCGGAAGGCCTCCGCGAAGACGGGCTCGGAGAGGATCCGCTCCGGCGTCGCCGCGAGCACCGCCTCGTCGACCGTGGCGAAGAGCTCGTCGCTGTCGTTGAGCGTCGCCGCGGCGAACGCGCGGATCAGCTCCGCGACTTCGTCGCTCGGTGGCCCCCATTCGCGGTCGTCTGCCGGCGCCATCGCCACGACAGCCTATCTCCTGTGCAAGTTGCATATTTCAGCGCCGTATTATGTGTGTAGGCCCATTCGCAACGCACCCACCGGCGGCGATCATTGGCTCGGAACAGCACCGCGAGGAGAGAGCCATGACCGAGACCCCCGCCACCCCGACCGCGCCCGAGCACTTCGATGTCCTGATCGTCGGCGCGGGCATCTCCGGCGTCGGCGCCGCCCACCACATCCAACGGAGCCGGCCCGGCCACAGCTACGCGATCCTCGAGGCCCGCGAATCGATGGGCGGCACCTGGGATCTCTTCCGCTACCCCGGCATCCGCTCCGACTCGGACCTGCCGACGTTCGCCTACAAGTGGCGCCCCTGGACCGGCGAGAAGATCCTCGCCGACGGGCCGTCGATCCTGAGCTACATCAAGGAGACGGCGGCCGAGGAGGGCATCGACCGTCACATCCGCTACGGACAGCGGGTCGTGGCCGCCGACTTCGACAGTGAGCGCGGCATCTGGAACGTCGCCGTCGATCTCGCGGACGGCACCAGGACCAACTACACCTGCAACTGGCTGTTCGGTGCCAGCGGCTACTACCGCTACGACGAGGGCTACACGCCCGAGTTCGAGGGCACCGAGCGCTTCACCGGCGCCGGGGGCACGATCGTCCATCCCCAGGCCTGGCCCGAGGACCTCGATTACGCGGGCAAGCGGGTGGTCGTGATCGGCAGTGGCGCAACCGCGGTGACGCTCGTTCCGGCGATGGCGCCCGACGCGGCGCACGTGACCCAGCTGCAGCGCTCGCCCAGCTACGTGATGACGATTCCCTCCCGGGACGCGATCGCCAACGGTCTGCGGAAGCTCCTCGGCGACGAGCTCGGACATCGGATCACCCGGCGCAAGAACATCTTCCTGCAGCGCACGATCTACCGGCAGAGCCGCAAGCGTCCGGGGCTCGTCCGGCGCCTGCTGCGGTGGGCCCAGCGCCGCCAGCTCCCGGCCGGTTACGACCTCGACACCCACTTCAACCCCGACTACGACCCGTGGGACCAGCGCCTCTGCATGGTCGCCGACGGCGATCTGTTCAAGGCGATCAGCGCCGGGGACGCCTCGATCGTCACCGACCGGATCCGGACCTTCACCGAGCGCGGCATCGAGCTCGAGTCCGGTCGTTTCATCGACGCGGACATCGTCGTCACCGCGACCGGCCTGAACCTGCTGGCGTTCGGCGGCATGGAGCTCGCGATCGACGGTGAGGCCTTCGACATCTCGGAGGCCACCGCCTACCGGGGAATGATGCTGAGCGGCCTGCCGAACTTCGCGTTCACGATCGGCTATACGAACTCGTCCTGGACGCTCAAGTCCGATCTCGTCGGCGAGTACTTCGGCCGGTTGCTCACCCACATGGACGACCAGGGCTGGGACGTCTGCACCCCGGTGCTGGGAGGCGGGATCGAGAAGCGGCCGCTGCTCGACTTCAAGGCCGGCTACGTGCTGCGGTCGCTCGACGAGTTCCCGACCCAGGGCGATCGCGGGCCGTGGAAGTCCTCCGACGACTACCTGAGCGACATCCCGGCGTTCACGAAGCAGGCGATCGCCGACGGGTGGCTCGACTTCCGCTCGACCGCGAGCGCGAAGGCGGCCGGCGAGCGCGAGGCGGCAGTCGCCGGCTGACCGGTCCTCAGATGTGGAAGCCGCCGAAGTGGTGATGGCGGTGATCGGGAGGATCGGCGGCAGCGGCGTCCCCTGACGGCGGCGCCGACTGGACCAGCATCCAGGTCCCGACGGTGCTCAGGAAGGCGACCCCGACGAGGATCCAGAGCGCGTTTCCGAGCGCGTAGGTGAACGCATCGGCGGCGATCCGCTGGATCTCGGCGGCGAGGCCCGCGGCGTCCGCGGCCACCGCATCCTTGGCCTGCTGCGAGCCGGCGAGCAGGCCGTCGAGCTGCTCGCGGTGGCGGGCGGTGAGCTCGATGCCGCGCGAATCGAGATCGCCGTCGATCTCACCCCGGAGCAGGCTCTGGAACACGGCCGATACGACCGCGAGGCCGATCGCGCCCGCCATGACGCGGTTCATCGCCAGGACCGCAGCCGCGATCCCGGCCTTCGCCTTCGGCATCGCCGCCATCGCGGCAGCCGACATCGGCGCGTAGACGAGGGCGAGCGAGAGCCCGACCGCGAGCAGCCCGGGGAACAGGAGCCCGTACCCCGAGGTTCCCGAGATCCGGGTGAGGATCAGCAAGCCGACGACGGCGAGGGCCATCCCCACGGTCATCGTCGCCCGCGCCCCGAACTTCGTGACGACCCGGCTCGAGAACGGCGAGAACACGATCATCGGCACGGTCAGGGGAAGGATCAGAAGGCCGGCCTCGACCGCCGTGTAGTCGAGGATGTTCTGCAGGTACTGCGGCTCGAAGAACATCAGCGTCCAGTAGGTGACGACGACGCCGAACGCCGCGACCGTGGCACCGAGGTAAGGGCGGTTGCGGAACAGGGGGAACTCGACGATCGGACTCCGAACCCGGTGCTCGACGAACCAGAAGCCGACCAGTGAAGCGAGGCCCGCGGCGAACAGCAGCAACGTCGCGTCCGACGTCCATCCCCAGTCGTCGGAGTTCACCAGCGCGAAGACCGCCGCCCCGAGTCCGAAGGTGAGCAGCCCCAGGCCGGGCCAGTCGATCCGCTGCTCGGCGGAATCGTCCCGGACCTCCGGGGTCACGATCCGGAGCAGGATCACCGCGGCGACGACGATCGGGATGTTGATCACGAAGATCAGCCGCCAGTCGAGATCGGAGAGGGCACCGCCGAGCAGCGGCCCGATTCCGAGGGCGATCGCGGAGACGGCCGTCCAGATCCCGATCGCCCGCGGCTGCTCGGCCGGCGGAAAGACGTTGGTGACCAGCGCCAGCGACAGCGGCAGCATCGAGGCGGCCCCGACCGCCATGACGATCCGCCCGGCGATCAGAACGTCGGGACCCGGGGCCGCGGCGCAGATCACCGAGCCGAGCCCGAACACAGCGAAGCCGGCGAGAAAGACGCGACGGCGCCCGAAGATGTCGCCGAGCCTGCCGGCGGTCACCACGAGCGCCGCGACCACGAGCAGGTAGGCGTTGAGCACCCATTGGAGTTGGTCGTTGGAGGCGTCGAGATCCGCCTGGACCGACGGCAGCGCAAGTGCGACGACCGTCGAATCGAGCATCAGCAGGAACAGGCCGGCGCTCGTCCCGACCAACACCCACCACTTCCGGTTCGCCTCCGTCAAGCCGGCCACCGGCCGAGCCTATCCGCGCCGGTGGCGTCTCGGACGACGTCGAGACCGACTTGGGAGGCGGATAATCGCCGCCGTGCGAGCGAACGGACACCGCTGGAAGGTCTTTCTGCTCGTCGGGCTGCTCATCGCCGCCGGAGCCGTCTGGGCCCTCTTCCCACGCGACAGCTCCGAGCCCGCCCGCGTCACCGCCGATGAGTACGTCTATGCGACGTCGGGTTTCGAGTCCGTCGACGCCCTCGGCGGCGCACGGCACGACTATCCGCCCAGCACCGGGATCGAGGTCGAGGAGACCGCCGGCGGCCGCTGCAGGGTCATCAGCTGGCGGCCGCTGGAGGGCCGGGTCACCGAGTGGAAGCTCTGCGGGAATCGGCTCGTCTCGATCCACGAGTCCCACGACTTCTTCGGCAACCCCGACGAGCGCACCTATCGCTGCGAGCCGGGCTCGAGCATCCGCGACGGATGGACCTGCTCCTACGGAGGCGCGACCGAGACGGCGACCGGCGGGGTCGTCGGCCGCGAGGACTTCGACGGTCAGCGTGTCGAGCACGTCCGGCTGGACCGCAGGATCGAGGGGGATGTCGAGGGCACGGGCGTGCGCCAGTTCTGGCTCCGGCCTGACGGCTTCCCGGTGAAGCTCACCGGAACAACCGACGATGTCTCCCCGAGTCCGATCGGCGACGTCCGCTACCTCGAGCGCTTCGTCCTCACGCTCGAGTCCACTCCTGAGGACTAACCGGCTGCCCTATCCCGCGTCAGTGGTGCAGTCGACGCCTTCCATCCGACGAAGCCCGTCTTGCAGTGGGTGCCCGGCCCGGCCAGCTCGCCGGTGATCTTGAACGACCCCGACGCGATTCCACCCGGCTTGAGCCTGCCGTCGACCTTGCCGACCGGATCGAGGGGAAGCCCCGTCCAGTCCCCCTCGCCGCTGAACTTCCGCGCCTTGATCCGCATCCCCCGCTCGAACCGCCAGCCCTCGGTCTGGCCGGGTGCGGCGTCGCTGCAGCTGTAGTCGACGCCGGTGACCGTGAAATCGACCGCTCGCTTGCGCCCGGCCGCTGACTTCGAGATCGCGAACCCGACCGAGGCGGTGGCCTCCTGACCCTTCACCGATCCGACGTAGTCGAAGATGTTGGCGAAGCCGAACGACGCCGGAGCGGCGACGGCCGCGGCCAGGCCGCAGATGCAGATGGGCAGGACGATGCGCTTCATGGACTCCTCCAGCTCGACTCCGGTCACTGTAGGACCGGGGCGAGCGCGTGGCAAGCGGTGCCATCACCCCCAACTTGATCGATTCCAGAAAACGGCTAGGCTGCTCTCGGTGCCGACCACTGCTGAATTCGAGGAGCTGCTCCGGGGGGTCGACCTCCGCGTTACGCGCCCACGGCTGGCAGTTCTCGAGGCCGTCTACGCGCACCCGCACGCCGACACGAACTCGATCATCGGCTTCGTCCGGGACGACCTCGGCGAGGTCTCCCACCAGGCCGTCTACGACGTCCTCCGGGCGCTGACCGACGCCGGGCTGGTCAGGCACATCCAGCCGCCCGGCTCGGTGGCCCGTTACGAGTCGCGGGTCGGCGACAACCACCATCACATCGTCTGTCGCGAATGCGGCTCGATCGCCGACGTCGACTGCGCCGTCGGCGACGCACCCTGCCTTACACCCTCCGACGACCACGGCTTCGCCGTCGACGAGGCCGAGGTCGTATTCCGGGGCCTCTGCCCCGACTGCTCCCCAGCGAGCGCCCCGAACCGAACCAACTGACCCCCGAAAGGATCCCCATGGCCGAGAACACGCCCGACGCCGTAGTCGGCGAGATGAACACCGAGGAGGACGGCGGCTGCCCGTTCGACCCCGAGCGCGCCCCCTACCCGACCGAGACCGCCGGCGGCAACACCGGCTGGTGGCCGAACCGGCTCAACCTCAAGGTGCTCGCCAAGAATCCGGCTGAGGCGAATCCGATGGGCGACGACTTCGACTACGCCGCCGAGTTCGAGTCGCTCGACCTCGACGCCGTCAAGGCCGACATCGCCGCGGTCCTGACGACGTCGCAGGACTGGTGGCCCGCCGATTACGGCAACTACGGCCCGCTGATGATCCGGATGGCCTGGCACAGTGCCGGCACCTACCGGATCAGCGACGGCCGCGGCGGCGCCGGCGCCGGCCAGCAGCGCTTCGCGCCGCTCAACTCCTGGCCCGACAACGCCAACCTCGACAAGGCCCGCCGCCTGCTCTGGCCGGTCAAGAGCAAGTACGGCCGCAAGCTCTCGTGGGCCGACCTGATGGTCCTGACCGGGAACGTCGCGCTCGAGCAGATGGGCTTTGAGACCTTCGGCTTCGCCGGCGGCCGCGAGGACGTCTGGGAGCCGGACGACGACGTCTACTGGGGCCCCGAGACGACCTGGCTCGGCGACGAGCGTTACACCGGCGAGCGCGACCTCGAGAACCCGCTCGCCGCGGTGCAGATGGGCCTGATCTACGTCAACCCGGAGGGCCCGAACGCCAATCCGGACCCGGCGGCCGCCGCCGTCGACATCCGCGAGACGTTCCGGCGCATGGCCATGAACGACGAGGAGACCGTGGCGCTGATCGCCGGCGGTCACACGTTCGGCAAGACCCACGGCGCCGCCGATCCGGACAAGTACGTCGGCCCCGAGCCCGAGGCCGCTCCGCTCGAGCAGCAGGGCCTCGGCTGGCGCAACTCGAACGGCTCCGGCGCCGGCGACGAGACGATCACCAGCGGCCTCGAGGGCGCCTGGACCAACACCCCGACGAAGTGGGACAACTCGTTCTTCGAGATCCTCTTCGGCAACGAGTGGGAGCTCGTCAAGAGCCCGGCCGGAGCCCACCAGTGGAAGCCGAAGGACGGCGGCGGCGAGGGCACCGTGCCGGACGCCCACAAGCCGGGCGTCACCCACCAGCCGACGATGCTGACCACCGACCTGGCGCTGCGCGTCGATCCCGATTACGAGCGGATCTCGCGCCGGTTCCTGGAGAGCCCCGAGGAGCTTTCGGACGCGTTCGCGCGGGCCTGGTTCAAGCTCACCCACCGCGACATGGGCCCGATCGAGCGCTACCTCGGCCCGGAGGTCCCGGACGAGGAGCTGCTCTGGCAGGACCCGGTCCCGGCGGCCGAGGGCGAGCCGATCGGCGCCGCCGAGGTGGCCGACCTGAAGCAGCGGATCGCCGACTCCGGCCTGTCGGTCTCACAGCTCGTCTCGACCGCGTGGGCCGCGGCGTCCTCGTTCCGCGGCAGCGACAAGCGCGGTGGTGCGAACGGCGGCCGGATCCGGCTCGAGCCGCAGCGCAGCTGGGCCGTCAACGAGCCCGAGAAGCTGGCGACGGTGCTGAGCGCCCTGGAGGAGATCCAGGAGTCGTTCAACGCCGCCGGCGGCAAGCAGGTCTCGCTGGCCGACCTCGTCGTCCTCGCGGGTGGCGTCGGCGTCGAGCAGGCGGCGAAGGCCGCCGGGCGCGAGGTCGAGGTGCCGTTCAGCCCGGGACGCACCGATGCCTCCCAGGAGCAGACCGACGTCGAGTCGTTCTCGGCCCTGGAGCCGACCGTCGACGGGTTCCGCAACTACGACGCGGGCGGCCACCGGCTGCCGGCCGAGTACCTGCTCGTCGACAAGGCGAACCTGCTGAACCTGACGGCGCCCGAGATGACGGTGCTCGTCGGCGGCCTGCGGGTGCTCGGAGCCAACCACGGCGACTCGCCCGAGGGCGTGTTCACGAAGGCGCCGGGGACGCTGACGAACGACTTCTTCGTCAACCTCCTCGACCTCGGCACCAAGTGGTCGCCGACCGAGGACTCGGAGTGGTCGAAGTCATACGAGGCCCGCAACGGCTCCGCCGACGTCAAGTGGACGGGAAGCCGGGTCGACCTCGTGTTCGGCTCGAACTCCGAGCTGCGCGCCCTGGCCGAGGTCTACGCGAGCGAGGACGCCGCCGACAAGTTCGTCGACGACTTCGTCGCCGCCTGGACCAAGGTGATGGACGCCGACCGCTTCGACCTGAAGTAGCCGCGCTGCCGGTTCCCCGGGGCGGATCGCCGCCCCGGGGCCGCCGCGGTCCCGCGGCAGCCAATATCGTCACGGCCATGGAGCCCGAGGCCGTCGATTCCGGCGTCATCGTCGAACGCCGCGAAGCCGTCACGGTAGTCCGGATGGAACGCGGCGAGAACCGCTTCCACCCTGACCTGCTCACCGCGCTCGAATCGGCAATCGACGAGATCGCCGGAGGCGAGGAGCCCTGCGCATTCGTTCTGACCGGGTCCGGGAAGTTCTTCTCGAACGGGCTCGACCTCGATTACATGGGGGCGAATCCGGACGAGGCGGAGGCGATCCTCGCCCGGGTCCACGGCCTGTTCGGCCGCGTCCTCGGTCTCGACGTTCCGACGGTCGCGGCGATCAACGGGCACGCATTCGCCGCCGGGGCGATGCTCGCGATCAGCTTCGACCTCGCGGTGATGCGCGCCGACCGCGGCTACTTCTGCCTGCCGGAGGCGGACATCGGCATCCCGTTCACGCCCGCGATGAACGCGCTGCTGACCGCCCGGATGAGCCCGCCGGTCGCACACCGGGCGATGGCCACGGCGCACCGCTACCCCGGCGCCGAGGCGCTCGAAGCCGGGATCGTCACCGAGCTCGCAGACGAGGACGAGGTCCTCGACCGTGCGGTCGAGCTGGCATCCGGGCTGGCGGGCAAGCCGCGCCAGGCTGTCGGCGCGATCAAGCGTGGGATGTACGGAGACGTGCTCGATCTGCTCGACGCGACCTGAGCGCCGGCGGCCATCGGCAGCCCGTGGCGATCAGTGCCGGCCCGCCGAGTCGACCAGGCCGGCCATCAGACCGACCGCGTCGCCCGCGTCGAGGCCCTGGTCCTCGACGAGCGAACGCCAGGTCGAGAAAGCCAACGCGTGCCCCACGGTGGCGGCAACCCGGGCCCTCGCCCTGCCCCGCTCGGGCCGGCCGCGCATGAGGACGCCCCGCCCCTCGTCCAGGTAGGCCGCCATGGCTTTCGCCGCCTGCGCGACGGCGGGTACGCGTTCGGCATCGCGGCCGGTGCTCTCGAGCATCTCGTGCGTCTCCGCGTAGAAGGCGTAGAGCTCGGCCAGGGCGAGACGGAGCCGCTCGTCCGGGTCAGCGACCGCCGCCCACTCGCCGATGTCGGGCGGTGGGTGAAGGGAGTTGTAGTGAGAGGTGCAGGCTGCGTAGATCGCGTCTTCGTCGGGGAAGTGGCGGTAGACCGTCGCGCGCTGGACCCCTGCCTCGCGGGCGATCCCGCTCACGGTGGTCTTCGCCGGGCCGATCGTGCCATGGAGCTTCACGGCGGCCTCGGTGATCCGCCGGCGCGTCTCTTCCTCCGACTCCGCTCGCTTGCGCTTGCGGTACCGGCGGGGCTTGTCGCTGCTTTCAGTAGGCATCGCTGTTCAATCAATCTTGACAGATCGCACGGCGTCTGTATAGATTGATCGCACACTACTGTTCAACGATTTAGGAGGAACCGAAGATGATCGTCACGAACCCCGCAGAGCTGACCCGCTTCGACGCAGGCCAGGGACCGCGGATCATCGGCCCGGACGAGGGGAAGTTCGTCGATCTCGGGTCGGTCGGCGTGCGCTTTCTGGCCTGGACCGAGGAAACCGGCGGCGGGTTCTCGCTCGTCGAGCACCCGATCCCACCGAAGAGCATCGTGGCACCGATGCACATCCACGAGCGCGAGGACGAGTACAGCTTCGTGCTTGAGGGCAGGATGGGCGCGAAGCTCGGCGAGGACGTCGTCTACGCCGAAGTCGGCGACTTCGTCTTCAAGCCGCGCAACCAGTGGCACACGTTCTGGAACCCGGACGACGAACCGTGCCGGATCCTCGAGATCATCGCCCCGGGCGGCTTCGAGCACTTCTTCGACGAGTTCGCTTCGGGGCTCGCCGGTGAGTTCGACATCGAGCAGCTGACCGAGCTGGGAGCCCGCTACGGGCATTACTTCAAGCCGGAGACCCTGCCTGAGCTGTGCGCCGAGCACGGCCTGACCCATCCGATGCTGGAGGTGCTGGCCGCCTAGGCGGCCGCGCCGTCAGCGCCAGGCGAAGACCGGCTCCTCGACGTGGTCGACCCTCTCCCCCGCCCGGCCCATCAGCGCGACCTGGCGGAACTGGAGGAGGATCGCCCCCGTCGGGGCGTGGATCAGGTCCTTGCCGAGTGGCATCTGCAGGACCGGCCGGTCGCTCTCGGGTATGTCGATCAGCCGCGGTGAGCTGTCCCGCAGCGCGTGGAGCCCGATCCGGTAGGTCGCGAAGACCTCGCCCGGGTCGGGCTCCAGCACGGGGTCGCCCCCGCCCCAGAGGACGACGGGCGAGATCACGAACCCCGACCGCGTCACGTAATCGTCCAGCCATCCGACCACCGCGTCAGGGCCGAGCCGGAGCCCGAGCTCCTCATCGAGCTCGCGCAGGGCGGCGTCGGCAGGCTCCTCGCCATCGTCGAGACGACCGCCGGGCAGTGCCCACTGGCCGGCGTGCCGTCGCATCCCGAGCGAGCGCCGGCAGAGCAGGAACGATGCGCCCCCAGCGACGCCGACCATGCGGCCGTCGAACGTCCGCCCGTCCTCGCCGGTCGGCCCGCCCGGCACGCCGGTCATGTCGACCGCTCCCTCCGGCACCGGCTCGACGTCGTCGCGGACCGGATCGCTGTCGACGACGACCATCGCGACCGCCGCGTGGCGGCGTCCTTCGAGCGGGAGCCGGCGGCGCTCATGCCGATCGAGGTTCGCCCCGAGTTGCTCTCGCAGCGCTTCGTCGTACTCGAACACAAGACCAATGATGCCGGTGTAGCTTTGGTTCCGTGCCGGACGAAGGCACACCCGACAACGATCGTCCCGACGGCTCGCCGGAGCCGTTCGCGACCCGCGAGGAGACGGCCACGGAGTTCGCCGCCCACGTCAACCGCGGGAAGGCGCTCGCGCTCGAGGCGTTGGGGGTGGACATCGTCATCGGCGATCGCGCCGGCGCCCGCTTCCAGGACGCGTTCAGCGGGCGCTGGTACTGGAACTGCCACTGCAACGGCGGCGTCTTCAACCTCGGTCACCGCAACCCCGCCGTCGTCGCCGTCGTTCGCGACGGTCTCGATCGTCTCGACGTCGGCAACCACCATCTGATCAGTGGCCATCGCGCCCGCCTCGCCGGGCAACTGGCGGCGAGCACCGACGGCCTTCTTCCATTCGCCGTCTTCACCCCCTCCGGGACCGAGTCGGTGGATCTCGCCCTGCGACTGGCACGGGCGCACACCGGGCGAACCGGGATCGTCGCCGCGGCCGGCGCCTACCACGGGCTCAGCGGCTTCGCGCTCGCCGCCAGCGACCCGCGCTGGTTCGACCCCTTCGGACCGGTGCCGGAGGGTTTCGCCCACGTCCCCTACAACGATCCCGATGCGATGGCGGCGGCGATCGGGCCCGACACGGCCGCCGTCATCCTCGAGTCGATT
Source organism: Solirubrobacterales bacterium (assembly GCA_046330285.1). Lineage (GTDB taxonomy): Bacteria > Actinomycetota > Thermoleophilia > Solirubrobacterales > 70-9 > RHKX01. The sequence continues at coordinate 215,627 of JAXLSX010000003.1, forward strand.
CCGGCCACGCTCGGTTTCCCCGCGCCCGCTCCCGGTTACCTCGATGCGGTGGCCGCGGCCGCGCGCGCTGCCGGGGCGCTGCTGATCCTCGACGAGGTCCAGACCGGTCTCGGCCGAACGGGTACCCGCTGGTACTACGAACAAGAGGCCGTCGAGCCCGACATGCTGATCACCGGCAAAGGGCTCGGCGGCGGCGTCTACCCGATCAGCGCCGTGCTGCTCAGGCCCGAGATCGAGGAGTTCTTCGATGCCAACCCGTTCGCGTACGTCTCGACCTTCGGCGGCGCCGAGATCGGCTGCGTCGCCGCGAGCGCGGTCATGGAGCAGGTCGCCGAGCCGGGCTTCCTCGATCGGGTCGAGGAGCTGGGTCGGCGCTTCGAGCGCGGGTTCGAGGGCATGCCCTTCGCCCTCCGTCGCTACGGGCTGACGATGGGGCTCGCCTTCGACGACGAGAACGGCGGGGTCTTCGCGGCCAAGCGGCTGATCGACGCCGGCGTCTTCGCGGTCTACGCCGAGCACGACCACAGGGTCACGCAGTTCAAGCCGCCGCTGATCGTCTCCGAGGCCGAGGTCGATCAGATCGTCGCCACGGTTCGCGCAGCGCTGGGATGAGCGCCCTCGGCGATCTCGGCGACGACGATCTCAGGTCGCTGGACGCGATCGTCGACGAGGCCCTGTCGTCGGGCGAGGAGGAGCGACTGCCGACGCTCGGCTACGGGGAGATCTCGCTCGTCCTCGGCTGGCCCGAGGGATCGCCCCGGTTCGCCTGCAAGCGGATGCCGGCATTCCCTTCGCGGGCGGCCTTCGAGTCCTACAGCCGGACGCTCGACGATTACGTCGCCGCGCTCGCCGCGGCCGGGATCGCCGTCGTCCCGACCGAGATGCGCGGGGTCGATCGCGACGACGGCTCCGTGGTCGGCTACGTGGTCCAGCCGATCCTCGACGCCGCGACGCTCGCTCCGACCATCCTCCACGGCGCCGACCCCGGCGAAGGGCACCCGCTCGTGACGGCCATCGTCGCCGCCGCCGCGGAGACCGTCACCCCGCGGGTCGGCCTCGACGCCCAGCTCTCGAACTGGGCCTGGCAGGGCGGTGGGCTCGTCTACCTCGACGTCTCAACGCCGATGTTGTGGGACGAGGCCGGACGCTCCCTGCTCGACCTCGAGCCGCTCGCGCAGGCATACCCGGCGATCCTGCGCCCACCGCTCCGGCGGTTCGTGGCGCCGCGGATCCTCGACGGCTACCGCGATCTCCGCGGCGTCTACCTCGACCTCTGCGGGAACCTGCTCAAGGAGCGGCTCGACCCCTGGCTCGACGCGTTCCTCGGCGAGATCGAGGGGCGCGTGCCCGATCGGCTCACCCGCGCCGACGTCGAGAGCTACTACCGATCCGACGCCCGGCTCTGGGCGGTCCTGCTCCGCCTCCGCCGGCTCGATCGCGCTTGGCGCCTGCGAACCGGCCGGACCTACCCGTTCCTGCTGCCGGGCCCGATCGAACGCTGATCGTCGCCCGAACGGGAACTCTTCTCTTTCGCAGCTTCCGAATAGGGTTCGCGCGCCGTGGGCTCGTCCGGACCAGGGGTGGAATCGCCGACGCTGAGCGCGAAGACGCTCGGCGTGCTCGCCGTGATCGGGCTCGTCGTCGCGTTCTCGCTGAGCTCGACGCTGGCGAAGCGGGCGGAGTCGCCGGGCGTCCTGATCGCGTTCTGGCGGATGGTGACCGTGAGCATCGTCTGGAACGCGCTGCTCTGGGCCACGGGGAGGCACATCACGATGGCCGACGTGCGGCAGGTCTGGCTGCCAGCGGTGTTCTTCGGGCTCAACCTCGCCTTCTTCTTCACGGGGGTCACCCACAACAGCGTCGCCAACGCGGCGCTGATCGGATCGCTCGCGCCGTTCTTCATCGTCCCGGCGGGCGCCTGGCTGTTCGCCGAGTACATCAGCCCGCGGGCGCTGGTGTTCGCGGTGTTCGCCTTCTGCGGAGTGGCCCTCGTGCTGCTCAATGCCCCGCCGGCCGGTGACGCCTCGCTCGAGGGCAACGTCCTCGCCGTGATCGCGATGTTCCTGCTGGTCGCCTACGTGAGCTCGACCAAGTACTACCGCCGGGAGATGGACGTGACGACGTTCATGGCGACGATCAGCCCGATCGCGACGGTCGCCGTGTTCCCGATCGCGCTCGCCAACGGCGACGTCCTCGGGCTCAGCGGCACCGGCTGGACCTACATGCTCATCCTCGCCTTCACCAGCGGGATCGCAGCGCAGGGCCTCCTCGTCTACGCGCAGCGGTCGATCCAGATCGGGACGATCTCGATCTCGCAGGTGGCTCAGCCGGCCCTCGCGGTCGTCTGGTCCTACCTGCTGCTCGGCGAGGTGATCAACGAGTGGCAGGCCATCGGCATCGCCATGGTCGTCGGCGGCCTCTTCGCCTTCGTCCTCCTCAACCAGCGTGGCGAGCGCCGTCGCGCGGCGGAGCGTCGACCCGATCCAGCTCGCTGACGAAGTGCGCCGCGGCCTCCATGCGGAGATCGGCGGCCGAACCGAACCGGCGCGAAGCTTCGCGGTCGCCGGCGCCCGCCGCGGCCCGCGCGAGCGCATCGAGAGCGAAGACCTCGACCGGCGCGTCGTCGTCGCGGCGAGCGTCGGCGAGGATGGCCTCGAGCCGAGGAACGGCACCCTCCGCCCCGTCCGCGGCATCCAGCGCCGCGAGCAGACACGCGCCGAGCGCGGCCTGCTCGCCGCCGCCGGCGCCCCGGTGCCATTCGTCGGCGGCCGCGAGCGCCTCCCGCGCCTCTGAAGTCCGCCCGAGCGCCCGCAGCACCCGCCCGAGATGGACTCGGGCCAGCGCGGCGAGGCGGCTGTCGCCCGTGCCCTCGGCCTTCTCGATCGCCAGCGCGATCGTGGCGGCACCGGCTTCGTAGTCACCCGCCTGACATTGCGCCCTCCCGAGACTCGACAGCTGGTAGGCCTCGGTCTGGCGAAATCCGAGCCGGTCGGAGACCTCAGCCGCCCGGCCGATGTGGAGGACGGCGTCGTCGAAGCGGTGCTCGACCCGGGCGAGCTCGCCGAGCATCGCATCGCGACGAACGTGGAGCCACGGGTCTTCGACGATGCGCAGCCAGTACTCGACCTGATCCCGCGCCCGCACCGAACGCTCCCGATCGCCCGCCGAGATTGCCGCCCGGGCCGCGAACAGCGCGTTGGCCGCCTGGTCCCAGGGCCGATCGAACCCCTCGTAGAGGGCCGTGCAGCGGTCGGTCAGCTCCAGCGCCGCGCCGAAATCGCCATGGTGGGAGACGACGTAGGCCAGGTGGTAGCAGGCGCGTGCCTCGAGCTCGGCCTCTCCGGCCTCCTCGGCGAACCGGCGGGCGGCGTCGACGTGCTCGCGGGCCAGCTCGAGCTGATCGGTCGACGCTTCCAGCCACGAGGCGAGGAGCAGCGCGTTCGCTCGCTCCGGGGCCGTCGCCTCCTCGGCTGCGGCCCCGAGGGCAGTCAGCACGCGCTGCGCACCGCGGCTGTCGCCGAGCACGATCCACGCCCAGCCGAAGCCATTGACGATCCGCAGAGCCAGGAGCGGGTCGTGCTCCACGCACCAGGAGAGCGCCGCGTCGACGTTGGCTCGCTCGGCGCGGGCGAAGGCGAGATACTCGGCCTGCCGGGCGCTGCGAACGCCCGCCGTCGACGATTCCGCGGCCCGCGCGAGCCACGCCGCATGGGCAGCGGCGGCGCGGTCACCGAGCCCGGCGGCGGCGACCGCCTCCCGCGCGAAGGCCCGGATGCTGTCGAGCAGGCGAAAGCGGCGCTCGGTCTCGGGATCCTCGTCGACGAGGACCAGCGAGCGGCTCGTGAGCCGCTCGATCACGTCGATGGCGGCCGGGGCCGGAACGTCGAGCGCCTCCATGACCGATTCGACGGCCGCCAGCCGTCCGCCGCCGGCGAAGGCCGACAGCGACCAGAGGCCGCGCTTGTCGTCGGGGAACAGCAGCTCGTAGCTCCAGCCGATCGTGGCCCGCAGCGCCCGCCGGCGCTCCGGCTTGCTGCTGGTGGGATCGGCGAGGATGCCGAACCGGTCGTCGAGCCGCCGGCCGATCTCACCGACCGAGAGGGTCTTGGTCCGGGCCGCCGCCAGCTCGATGGCCAGCGGCAGCCCGTCGAGCGAACGGCACAGCTCCTCGACCTCCTCGCCCGGTTCGGCGACCGGGCGTCCTCCGCGCCGGGCGATCGAGCGGAGTCCGAACAACTCGACGGCCTCGGGGAGCCCGAGCGGCGCCAGCTCGAGAACGGACTCGCCGTCGATCCCGAGAGCCACCTGACTCGTGCAGAGCAGCCGCAACTCAGAGGTCGTCTCGAGGAGGCGGAGGGCGAGCGCCGCAACCGCCTCGTGGACGTGCTCGCAGTTGTCGAGGATCACGACCGAGGGGCCGGCTCGTAGCCGCTCGATCAGGGCCGGCTCGCCGCCCGCGACGTTCAGCGCCGCGATCAGCGCGTCGAGGATCTCGTCCGCGGTTCGGACGGCCTCGAGCCGGACCAGCCACACGCCGCCTGATCCGGGCTCCGTTGCGGCCAGGAGCCGCCCGGCGGCTATCGCCAGCGCAGTCTTCCCGACCCCGCCGGGACCGACGATCTCGACCAGGCGTTCGTTCTCGACGAGCTCTTCGACCGCCGCCGTCTCGTCGTCGCGGCCGACCAGCCGCGACGAAAGCACCGGCAGATTGCCGGCGACCTCGTCGGTGCCCGGGGACGGCGAGGTCACCCCGGCCTCGAGGTCCGGATCGTGGGCGAGCACCTGGAGCTCCAGCCGCTGCAGGCGCGGGCCCGGCGCGAGGCCGAGGTCGTCGAGCAGGCGGACCCGGACCCGTTGGTAGGCCTCGAGCGCCTCTGCCTGCCTGCCGGTCCGGTAGAGGGCGGTGATCAGGAGCTCCCAGAGTCCCTCCTGATAGGGATGCTCGGCGACCGCGGCCTCGAGTCCGCCGATCGTCTCGCCGGCTTCGCCGAGCCGCAGCCTCGCCGAGAAGCCGGTCTCGATCAGCTTCAGCTGCGCCTCCTCGAGCCGGCCGCGATGCTGGGTGACCCACTCACCGTCGCCCGCCGACTGCAGGAGCTCGCCTCGGAACATGCCGAGGGCGGCCTCGCTGCGCTCGGCGGCGGCGCGGTGATCGCCCTCCTCGAGGATCCGCGCGGCAGCGGCCGCATCGCCGAGAACGGCGAGCGAATCGACGCACGCGGGATCGACTGCAAGCCGGTAGCAGCCCTCGCCGGCGACGATCGCCCCGGGATCGCCGAACGCCCGCCGCAGCCGGGAGACCTTCGATTGCAGGGTGTTGCGGCTGGTCCCCGCGGCACCCTCGGCCCAGAGGTCCTCGACCAGCCGCTCGGTGCGTACGTACAAACCGGCTTCGACCGCGAGCCGAACCAACAGTTCGGTCGTCTTTCCTCCCGGAATTGCCAGCGGCTCGCCGTCGCGGCTGACCTCGACCGGGCCCAGTACCGAGATCCGGAGCACGGCCGCAGTCTATGGCGCCCCATCCGGTGTCAGCGCGCTGTCAGCGCCCATGCGCAGGGTTGGCGCATGGCCCGCCCGCACCCGACCGACGACCTCATCCACCAGCTCGTCGTCGGCGATTCGGCGGCCGTCGCCGCGATCGTCAGCGCGTCGCGGACCAGCGGCGATCCGACCATCCTCGTGGCCGCAGCCCTCTTCGCGCCCGACGGCGACGCGCTCGTCGAACGCGCCCGTGCAGCCGCGACCTCCACCCGCGACCGCCAGCTCGTCGCGATCGCCTCGGCCCACCTCGCCGGGGACCGCGAGCTCGTCGACGCGCTTGCTCGCGACCACCTCGTAGACCACCCCGACTCCGTCCTCGTCGCCTGGATCGCCGGCGCCGGCAATCGGAATCAAGACCGGCATGACCCGACCCCGAACAAGGAGCAGCCATGAACAGCAAGTTGACCGCATCCCTTCTGATCCTCGCGGCCGTCCTCGCGAACATCGGATTCACCGCACTCGGCTCGATCTTCAACTACCCCGACATACTCGACGAGCCCGCGGCCGAGGTGCTCGCGAGCTTCCGCGACAACCAGGGTGCCGTCGGCGCCTGGTTCTCCGTCCTGGCCTTCTCGGCGGCGCTGCTGGCGCCGATCGCGATCGGCGTCGGCCGGCTCTCGAAGGAACGGGCGATGCGGTGGGCGGTGCCCGTCGGCGTCGGCGCGGCCGTCGTCCAGGTGATCGGGCTGCTGCGCTGGCCGATCCTCGTCCCGGGGTACGCCTCCGACGCCGCGAACGCCGGCGCGGACGTGGCCGCCTCGGCACGGGACTCGTTCACGACGGCGAGCGACATCCTCGGCACCGCCATCGGCGAGACGGTCGGCTATCTGCTGACCGCGGTCTGGACGCTGCTCGTGATCTCGGCGCTCGGTCGGACCTACGCCGGGCGCTGGTTCCAGGGGCTCGGGATCGTCTCCGCGGTCCTCGTGCTGGTCGGCGTCGTCTCGCCACTCGATCTGCCGGGGGTCGACGCCGCCAACTTCATCGGCTACGTCCTCTGGAGCATCTGGCTGATCGCGTTCGCCGTCGTGATCCTGGTCAAGGACCGGCGCGGCACGGCGGCGGCCTCCGACCCGATCCCCTCGGCCTCGTGAACTCGCCCCGGCAGCGATGGCTGGCTCTGGCGGTCCTCTGCCTGAGCCTGCTCGCCATCGTCATCGACAACACGATCGTCAACGTCGCGCTCCCGACCCTGGCGCGCGACCTCGACGCGGATCTGAGCGAGCTGCAGTGGGTCGTCGACGCCTACACGCTGGTGTTCGCGGGGCTGCTGCTGCTCGCCGGCGCCCTCGGCGACCGTTACGGCCGCCGGCGGATGCTCCTCACCGGGCTGGCCGTGTTCGGCGCGGCGTCGGCGTTCGCCGCCTACGCCGGCAGCGCCGACGCGCTGATCGCCGGGCGCGCCGTGATGGGAGCGGGAGCGGCGTTGATCATGCCGGCGACCCTCTCGCTGCTCGTCAACGTCTTCGCCGATCCGCGCGAACGCGCGATGGCGATCGGGGTCTGGGCGGCGACCGCGGGACTGGGCGTGGCACTCGGTCCGGTCGTCGGCGGCGTCCTCCTCGACCACTACTCGTGGGGGGCGATCTTCCTCGTCAACGTGCCGCTGACGGTGCTCGCCCTCGTCGCCGGACGCCGGCTTGTGCCCGAGTCCCGCGATCCGGTCACCCGCCCGCTCGACTGGACGGGCGCCGGGCTTTCCGGCGCCGGCCTGCTCGCGTTGGTCTGGGGCGTGATCGAGGCGCCGTCTGAAGGCTGGACCTCGGCCCCGGTGCTCGCCGCGGGGGCCGTGGCCGCCGCAGCCCTGACGGCGTTCGTAGTCCGTCAGCGCCGGGTGGCCGCGCCGCTCCTCGACGTGCGCCTGTTCCGGAATCCGCGCTTCACCGCCGCCAGCAGCACGATCGCGATCCTCTTCTTCGCGCTCTTCGGGTTCCTCTTCCTGTCGACGCAACTCCTGCAGTTCGTGCTCGGCTACTCGCCGTCGGCCGCCGGCGTCCGCGTTCTGCCCTACGCGGGGGCGATGATCGTCTTCGCGCCGCTCTCGGCTCGCTTCGTCGCGCGCCTCGGCACCAAGCGGGTCGCGACCGCCGGCATGGTGCTGTTCGCCGCCGGGCTCGCGGTCGCGGCAACCGTCACCGCCGGGTCCGGATACGGACGGCTCGCCCTCGGGCTCCTCCTGATGGGGATCGGGATGGGGCTCGCCGGCGCCCCCGCGACCGAATCGATCATGGGTGCGCTGCCGCCCGAGCGGGCGAACATCGGCTCCGCGGTCAACGACACGACGCGCGAGCTAGGCGGTGCGCTCGGTGTTGCCATCGTCGGCAGCATCATGTCCTCGCTCTACGCCTCAGGCCTCGCCGACCGGTTGCCGGAGGGCACGCCGGCGTCGGTCGCGGACGCCGCACGCGAATCCCTCGGCGCCGCCGTCGCGGCCGGCGGAAGCTCGGGAATCGCCGACGCCGCACGCGACGCCTTCGTGGAGGCGATGTCGCGCGCCGCCATCGTCACGGCGCTCGTGGCGGCAGCGGGAGCGATGCTCGCTTGGCGCTACCTGCCGGCGCGCGAGGCCGAGGGTGGAGACGTTGGTCCTCACCCGGAGAGGGCGGGGCAACCGTCGACCGTGGGGGTCCCGTGAACCGGTCCTCGGTCCACCGCAGCAGCTGGGGGGCGAGCGGCGAGTCGTCGGCGACGACCTGAAGGTGGTCCCGATCCGGGTAGGTGCGGAGGCCCACCCCCGGCCGGCTGCACGCAGCCCAGGTAGGCAGTTTCACGCTTCGTATGTACGGTGTTTGAGGATGCCCATCGCGACGACCGACATCAACCGCCGTGCGGCCTGCGCTTTCCTCGCGCTCTCGGTACCGCTCGCCGCCACGATCGCAATGGCCGGCGGCGCCCTCGCGTTCGTGCCGCTGCTCCTGATCCTCGTCCCGATCCTCCTCGTCGGGCGGCCCGCCGGCGTCGAGACCCTGGAACGCCTGCGCTCGCGGCTCGAGCGCCGCCCACCTGCGCGGTGTCACGCGCCGGCCCGGGAGTGGCATTCCCTGCAGGTCCCCGGCCTGCGCCACAACCTCCTGATCGCCTCCTCCCTCGCGGAGCGCGGCCCACCCCTGCCCGCGCTGAGCTGACGGTTCGCATCGCGCCGGCATCGAACCGGCCGATGGCCTTCGGCGATCTCGGTCGCCGCTCTCCCGCGAGGAGACCCATGCCCCTTTCGCCCAACCGACGGAACCGGTTCGCCCGGAACCGCCCGATCACAATCCGCAATCCCCTGATCGTCGCCATCGCCGCGATCGCGCTCGCCACCAGTGCCGCCGCCTGCGGCGGCACTTCCACTCCGTCGGCCGGCGAGCCCGCCGAGATCGCCGATGCCGGCCGGAAGGTCTCGGAGCCGACGGTCGCGACCGATCCGTCAGGGCGGGACGTCTACGTCGCCTGGTCGGTCTTCAAAGGGTTCTACAACGGCGACTCCTACCTCATCGCCTCGCACGACGGCGGCGAGACCTTCGGCAAGCCGGTCCACCTCGGCGGCGACACCGAGGAATACTCGATGACACCGCTGATCGCGGTTGCCGACGACGGCACGGTCACGGTCGCATGGACCCACCTCGAGCTCGACCTTCTGATCGACCCCGAGGACAAGTGGTCGAACGCGTCCTGGCAGATGGTGGCCAACTCGACCGACGGAGGGCGGACGTTCTCGAAGCCCGTGCCCGTGCCCCGTGCAGGGGCGAAGAAGTTCGGCTACTTCCTGGCGATGTCGTCTTCCCCGGACGGGAGCACCACGACGCTCTACTGGCTCGACTGGACGTTCACCTACTTCGAGAAGGAGCCCGAGAACCTCTCCGAGGGCGCGGTCCTCTACGCATCGACCAGCACCGACGGCGGCCGGACCTTCGGCCCGGCGAAGAAGCTCGCCGATCACGCCTGCGTCTGCTGCACCCCGGCCGGCTACTTCCTCGACGGTCATCCCGGTGTCGTCGCCCGCGGGCTCGAGCGCGGCAACGTCCGCAACCCGATCTCGGTCGTCTCGAGCGACGACGGCACCGCCTGGAAGCCGCCGGCGACGATCCACGAGGACGGGTTCAAGCTCCCCATCTGCCCCCACGTCGGCCTCGGTGCGGGCGTCTCCGGTGATGAGCTCCACACCGCCTGGTGGACCGGTGCCGAGGGGCGGAAGGCGATCTGGTACTCGACATCCGCGGACGGAACGGAGTTCACCGATCCGGTCAAGGTCGCCGACATGGAGCTGCCGCCCCACGACAACGGAGTCACGCTGGCGGTCGACGGCAACGAGACGTCGTGGATCACGACGGTCGACCCCGAAGGAGGGCACCACGGCTCCGCGATCCTGCTCTGGACGGTCGACGGAGACGGCGAGGTCGAGGACGTCGGAGTCGGCGGTGCGACCGGCGAGCTGCCGTACGTCACCGGCGACGAATCGGGGGGATACCTCGTCTGGGCGGATGGCCCGAAGGTGATGCTCAGCAGACTGGAGGACGGACGATGAAGAAGGCGTGGCTGGTGATCGCCGCGGCGGCGCTCGCGATCGTCGCGCTGGTGATCTTCGACAAGGGCGAGCCGCCCGGGGGCGGCGAGCCGGTCACCTATTCGGCGCGATCCTTCGACGGCGGCGAGAAGGTCTCGACCGACGACCTGCGCGGCAGCCCTGCACTTCTGACCAGCTGGGCGAGCTGGTGCACCGAGTGCCGGACCGAGTTGCCGCAGCTCGAGGATTTCTGGAAGTCGAAGGACTCGAACGGCCTTCAGGTCGTCGCCGTGAACCTCGACTCGACGGGCGGCGACGGTCCCGCGGCGCGGGCGGCAGCCGAGTTCGGCCTGACGATGCCGATCTGGAGCGATACCGACGGCCGCTTCACCGGCTACTTCCACGGCATCGGCGTGCCGATGTCGGTTCTTCTCGACGGCGACGGCGAGGTCGTCAAGGTGTGGCAGGGCCCGATCGACTTCAGCGATGCGAAGGCCATGGCCCCGATCCACGAGGTTCTGCGGGAGAACTAGCGGCGCGAGGCGCGGTGCGAGCCTCTAACTTCTGCGTCGATGCGAGGCCGGACGAGGACATCCCTGGTCTGCCTGTCCGCGATCGCGGCCGTCGCGCTGCTGCCGGCCGCCGCGACGGCCCGGTCCACGATCGGGGAGAACGCCGCCGTCGTCCGCGGCGTCGGGGCCTCGGCGCGGATCGGCTTCGACCCGTTCCGGATCAGCTTCGCCGACGCCGGCGGCGATCCGGTGCTCCGTGGGCTGCGGGGCCGAGAGGGTGCATCGAGGACGTTGCCCGGCGTACCGCGTTCTCAGTTCGGCGCGCCCGGCCCGGTCCCGCCGACGCTCTACTCGCCGCTCACCTTCCTGGTCGGATCGGTCGGGATCGATCAGTTCCCGACCTTCCAGTGGAACGGCAACCTGCAATCGGTCACCGAGGCCGGGACCGAGTACGGAGCCGTCGCCGTCGCGGACGCCAGGTCACGACGCGGCGGTGTCCGCATGTCGGTCCGGACGAGCGACCCGAGCGGACGCAAGCTGATCGTCGACGTGCGGCCGGGACCGGAGCCGGGGACGATCGCCGTCGCTGCGAAGCCCGACGATCCGGACGGAGTCGCAGCGATCGGCGACTCGTTCCGAGCCCCCGCAGGTGAAGCGTTCCGCGGCTTCGGCGGCCGTCACGACTCGCTCGATCAGAGCGGCAGCGAGTTCTACAACTGGACGCAGCAGGAGAACCTGAGCGCGCCCGGCATCGGCGGGCCCGCCCCACCCGGCGTCGACCCCGACACCTACCTGTTCCCGAACGGAGAGCACGCCGCCTACTACGTGCAGTCCTCCTTCGTCTCCCCCGATCGCTACGGCTTCCTGCTCGACCGGTACGAGCTCTCGCATTGGCGCCTCGCCTCCGACCGGCCCGATGCCTGGCAGGTCCAGAGCGCCTCGAGCCGGCTCGACTACGTCGTCGCCCCGGGATCGTCTCGGACCGCGATCCGGAAGCTGACCGCGATCGGGGGCCGACACCGGGTGCCACCCCGATGGGCGCTCGGCCCCGCACTCGACCGCCTCGTCGAGTTCCCCTCCCAGTCGGCCGACGACTACGCCGCCGCGGTCCGCGACGACCTCCGACAGATGCGTCGGACCGGAACCGACATCGAGTCCTACCGGATCGAGGGCTGGCAGTTCCTGCCCCGCCCGTTCCTCCGAAGGATCATCGACGAGCTCCGCGACCGCGGGATCCACCCGCTGGTCTACTTCCGCTCCTTCGTCGGCGAGGACGAAATCGGGACCGACGATCCCGGCGCGTTCGACGAAGCGATCGAGAAGGGGTACGTGGCGACCCACGGCGATGGAGCCCCCTACGTCTTCGAGTCGAACTTCAGCGCGCCGGGTGCGCAGATCGACTTCACCGATCCGGCGGCCGTCCGCTGGTGGAAGCGGCGCATCACCACCGCGCTCCGGCTCGGCGCCGATGGGTTCATGCAGGACTTCGGCGAGCAGGTCCAGACGGGCATGCACTTCGACGACGGCTCGACCGGAGCGACGATGCACAACCGGCTGCCGGTCCTCTTCCATCGCGCCACCTACGAGGCGGTTCGGGCGTTCGAGCGCCGTCATCCCGATCGGCACATCTACTGGTTCACCCGCAACGGGTATTCCGGTTCGCCCGGATCCGCCCGCTACGAGATGGCGAACTTCCCCGGCGACGAGACGACCGACTGGAGCCGGTCCGCCGGCCTCGCGTCGCAGGCTCCGGACATGCTCAACCGGGCGATCGGCGGCGCCTGGGGCTTCACCACCGACATCGGCGGCTTCTTCGACATCCCCTACGGCCCGACGAGCAAGGAGCTCTTCGTCCGCTGGGCCGAGTGGGCCGCGCTCTCCCCCTTCTTCCGCGTCCACGGCTCGGTCGACGCCGGAACCCATACCCCGTGGTCCTACGACGAGGAGACGCTTCGCATCTACAGGCGGATGGCCGGGCTGCACCGCCGAGCCGAACCGCTGATCGACGCGCTCTGGCGCGACGGGCGTCGAACCGGCATCCCGGTCGTCCGACCGCTCTGGCTCGCGTATCCCTCCGATCCCCGCGCCACCCTCCAGGACCAGGAGTGGCTGCTCGGCCCCGACGTCCTGGTCGCTCCCGTCGTCGCGGAGGGCGCCACGTCGAGGCGCGTGTACTTCCCACAAGGGTGCTGGCAGGGTGCCGGCGAGCGACACCGGGGTCCCGGCTACGAGACGGTCGAGGCGCCGCTCGGGCGCCTGCCGTGGTTCTCGCGCTGCGGCGCGAGCCCGCTCGGCTGAGAATCAGCGTCCGTCGGGATCGCGATCCCGATCGGGGCAGACGTGGTGGAGGATCCGATCGGGCAACTCGACCCACTCCCGGCTCAGGGCCAGCCAGGTGGTCGGCTCCTCGAACCCCGGCCCGACCAGGATCGGCTCCCAGAGCCCGACCGAGCGACCGCACAGATGGCAGTCGGGCGGCGGCGGAATCCTCTCCATCGTGGGAGGCTAGGTTTCGGGGCGCGCTGTCGTCTCCGTGGAAAATGCTGACCGGAATCCGTCAGTTCCCGGGAAATGACCCTCTCCCTTCTCCTCGCACTCGCCAGCTCGTTCGCCTACGGATCCGCCGACTTCCTCGGTGGCGTAGCGGCGCGCGGCGCACATGTGCTGCGGGTCGTCGCGATCGCGGCGCCGGCGAGCCTCGCGGTCGAACTGCTTCTCTGGCCGATCTTCGGGGCGGATTTCGGGCCGGCGGTGCTCGCCTGGGGCGCCGCGTCAGGGGTCGCGTCCGCCGCCTCCTTCGCGCTCCTCTACAGGACGCTGGCGATCGGTCCGATGAGCGTGCTCTCCCCGATCACAGCCGTCGTCTCCGCCGCGCTGCCCGTTTGCGTCGGGCTGCTCACCGGCGAGGCGGTCGGTGCGTTCGCCGCTGCCGGAATCGCGTTGGCGTTCGTCGCCGTCGTCGTGATCAGTGGCGGACCGGACGGTCACGGCCGGCGCCCGACCAGGACCGCGCTCGTCCTCGCGTGCGGCGCCGGTGTCGCGATCGCCTGCCAGCTCGTCTTCCTCGATCAGGCGCCTCACGACAGCGGCATCGCGCCGCTGCTCGTCGGACGCGCGGTGTCGTCGGCGATCGTCCTCGCGGCGGCGCTCGTGCTGCGTGACCGCCTCGGCGAGCGCCGCCCGAACGCAGCCGCCGCGGCCGGGGCCGGCGCCCTCGACTCGCTCGCGAACTTCTCGTTCCTGCTCGCCGTCCGCGAGGGCGAGCTGGCGATCGTCGCGGTGATCACCGCGCTCTACCCGGCGGCGACGGTCGTCCTCGCCCGCGCCTTCCTCTCGGAGAGGATCAGCGGGATCCAGCTCGCCGGGCTCGGCCTCGCGGCGGTCTCGGTCAGCCTGCTCGCGCTCGGATAGAGGCGGGCGGGCGAAAGCAGCCTGACCTATGGTCTCGAGGGCAGCGATGGATGCCGATCGACAAGCGCTCGCCGAGCTCGAGACCGGAGCGCTCCCGCTTCCCGAGGGCCTCGCGATCGAATGGCTCGGCGTCTCCGGCTACCGGCTCAGCTTCGAAGGCCGGTCGCTGTTCGTCGACCCGTACCTCTCCCGGGTGCCGCTGCGGGCGCTGCTGCTGCGCCGCACCGCCCTCCCCGATCCGCTGATGATCGAGCGCTACGCGGCCACCGATGACGAGGTCGTGGGGGTGCTCGTGGGCCACACGCACTTCGACCATGCCGTCGATGCTCCTGCGCTCGCCCGCCGCTACCGGACGCGGGCGTTCGGATCGTCCTCGCTCGCCCACCTGATGCGGCTCCACGGGCTCGGCGACCGAGCCGTCGAGGTCGAGCCGCGACGGGCCTACGAGCTCGGCCCGTTCGTCGTCCGCTTCATCTCCAGCCGTCACTCGAAGCTGCTGTTCGGCCGCAAGGTCCCGATGGACGGCCCGCTGACCTGCGAGCACCTCGACGGACTCGCCCCCGGCGCCTACAGGTGCGGCGCCGTCTACGGGATCCGGATCGACGTCGCCGGCGTATCGCTCTTCCATCAGGGCAGCGCGAACCTCGACGACGCCGAGCTCGGCAGCGAGCCCGTCGACTTCTTCCTCGCCGGCGTCGCCGGCCGTCAGGTCACCCCGCACTACTGGGAGCGGATCCTGCCGCGGCTCGACCCCGAGGTCGTCGTGCCGACCCACTACGACAACTTCTTCACCCCGCTCGGCCGAGAGCAGGACTTCGTCCGGCGCGTCGACCTCGCCGGTGTCCCCGACGAGATCGCCCGGGTCTCGGCTGCGGCGCGGGTGGCGGCGCTCCCGCGGGTCGACGAGCGTGCCTGACTGACCACTCGACGGGCGTCAGCCGCCCTGGTCGGTCTCCGGGGAGTTCGGGCAACGACCCTCAGTCGGAGGACGGTCGGCACCGCAGGTGCCAGAAGAGCGCCGAGCTGAATCCGATCAGGGCGACCCCGATCGCCACTAAGGGGACCGGGTCGAAGTCGGTCGGCAGCAGCCAGAACAGCAGCAGGCCGAGGCCCAGGCCGGCCGCCAAGCCGAGGTCCGCCGGCCAGGCGGGCCCACGCGCGTAGAGATACGCGAAGAGCAGAATCCCGGCCAGGAAGAACGGAAGGCCGATCGAGAACTGGGCGATGAAGCCGAACACCAGCAGGAAGCTCGGCAGCATCCAGACGAAGAACCCGGCGTCGCCGCGGTGCTGCTCCGAAGCGTCGGCTGCATCCCCCCTCACGCCGGTCAGGTTAGGCGAAGCGCTGCACGAACGCCAGAGACAGTTCGGCGACCTCGCGCCAGCCGCTGTCGATCGTCAGCGAGTGTCCCCGGTTCGGGACCTGCTTGATCTCAGTCACCGCTTCGTTGCGGCTTTGCCGCTTGTAGGCGGCGTTGGCGATCGCCCACGGCACCGTGTGGTCCTTCTCGCCGTCGAGGATCAAGAGCGGCCCGCGGTCCGGGTTCTTCGTGTCGACCTTCGCCTCGGTGAACGGGTTCACGTTCGCGTTGGCCATCTGCATCAGCGCCGCTCCGGGAGCCGCCACGTGGTAGGTCTCGTAGAGCTGCTCGGCCTCCTCGTCGGTCAGCGCGTTCGCCCATCCGTATTTGAACTGGTCGAGCGTCAGCGTCACCGCGCGGCCCCGGTTGAGCGGGTTGCTCAGCACTGGAGCGGCCGACCGAAGAGCCGAGATCGGTAGCGGCAGAACACCGCGGAACGGACCGGGATCGACCGCCACCGAGGCCGCGGACAGCCCGCGGTCGGCGATCATGAACGTCAGCAGGCCACCCGTGGAGTGGCCGATCACCGCCGGCTTCTTGTCGAGCCCGCCGATCACCTCGGCGGTGTGGTCGGCGATCTGCTTCAACGTCTTCTTCGCGAAGACATCCGGATTCGCCCGGGCCTCCGCGACCGTCTCCGGGTCGTCGGGCCACGACGGCGTCAGCGCCGCATAACCCGCATCCTCGAAGACTCCGGCCCAGTTGTCCCAGCTGCTCGGCAACAGCCACAGTCCGTGAATGAACACGACGGGGGTCCTCCCGCTCGCGTTCGCCTGCTCGACCTGCCCGGTCTCGCGAGCGGTTAGTGACGTCATTCGGTTTTCCCTTCCCCGCCCTCGTCGATCTCGATGATCAATCTATTCCGGAATCGGGCGGGAGGCAAGCGCTCGTGCCGCCGCGGCGGCAGGCCGCTAGGTTCAGGCCATGGCCCTGACCATCTGGCACAACCCCCGCTGCTCGAAGAGCCGGCAGACCCTCGCCCTGATCGAAGCGGCGGGGATCGAGCCGGAGGTCCGTCTCTACCTCGACGATCCGCCGCCGCCGGGCGAGCTCGCCGCGACGCTCGATCTGCTTGGCATCGAGCCGTGGGAGCTCGCGCGGACGGGGGAGCCGCTCGCGAAGGAGCTCGGCCTCCGCGATCTCCCCCGTGATGAGCAGAACCGGGCCGAATGGGTCCGAATCATGTCCGCGAACCCGAAGCTGATCGAGCGTCCGGTCGTGATCACCGACGACGGCCGCGCCCGCCTCGGGCGGCCACCGGAGAACATCGAGGAGCTGCTCGGGTCGGCGGACTGAGAGCCGGCGCCTACCGGCTTGGTCCGGTAGTTCAACCGGATGAGCACCGCCCGGGCGTCCCTAACATCCACCGGCCGTGCCGGGCTCCATCCCCCACAATCGCGTCGCTCGCCGGTGGATCGGTCGCATTGCCGCCGTAGCCCTCCTCTGGTGCGCGCTGGCTCCGGCCACGGCGACCGCCCGGCCGAACGTCGTCGTCGTGATGACCGACGACCTCGACGTCGCCTCGATGCACGTCCTCAAGGACACGCGCCGGCTGCTCGCTCACCGCGGCACCAGCTTCGTCAACTCGTTCGTCACCACCCCGCTCTGCTGCCCGTCGCGATCGACGTTCATGACCGGCCTCTACGCCCACAACCACGGCGTCCCCGGCAACGACCCGCCCCACGGCGGCGCGATCGGCTTCGACCACGCGGTCAGTCCGAAGCAGACGCTCGCCGTTCGCCTGCAACGGGCGGGCTACCGGACCGGCTACGTCGGCAAGTACCTGAACAACCCCGGAAGCGACGGTCAGCTCAACATCCCCCCGGGCTGGAACCGGTGGTTCGAGCCGGCGTTCGACACCAACTACCAGATGTTCGACTACGCGGTCGACGACAACGGGCGGCGCAAGGACTACGGCCACTCACCGTCCGACTACCAGACCGACGTGCTCGCGCGGCACTCGCTCAAGTTCATCTCCGAGAGCTCGAAGCGCCGGAAGCCGTTCTTCCTGATGCTCGGGACCATCGCCCCCCACGCCGACCCCAAGCGCCGCGGTAAGAGCCGCGACCCGGTCGCGGCGCCGCGCTACGACTCGGAGTTCAACCACGCTCCCCTGCCGCGCCCGCCCGCCTTCAACGAGCGCAACGTCAAGGACAAGCCCCGGTTCATCCGCCGGCCACGGTTCAACCAAGCCCGCAAGCGCCAGATCCGCGCCATGTACAGGAGCCGGCTCAGGAGCCTGCTCTCGGTCGACGACGCCGTCCGGAACATCGTCAACCAGCTGAAGCGGGAGCACGAGCTCAACAACACCGTCCTCATGTTCACCTCCGACAACGGCTTCCTGATGGGCGAGCACCGGCTGACCGGAAAGGCCCTCCCCTACGACGAATCGATCGGCGTCCCGCTGCTGATCCGCGGCCCGGGACTGCCCCGCGGTCAGCGACTGAGCCAGATCGTCGGCAACATCGATCTCGCCCCGACGATCCTCGACCTCGCCGGCGCGCCGCACGGGAAGATGGACGGCACCACCCTGCTGCCGCTGATCCGCCATCCGGACCGGGCCGGCCGCCGGGACCTCCTGATCGAGATGCTCAAGGGCAGCCACCGCCGGACCTTCCGCGGGCTGCGCAGCGAGGACTACATGCTGATCAAGAGCGCCCGGGACCGGCATCGCAAGCTGGGACCCGTCGGCGAGCTCTACGACCTCAACAAGGACCCCCACGAGATGGTCAACCGCTACCGCGATCCGTCCTACCGGCAGGTTCGCCGCGATCTCGGCCACCGACTCAGGCGGCTGACCGGATGTCGTCGTCGCGGTTGCCGGTAGCGCTACCGCCTAGTGAGCGTGGCCCACGTGAGCATCCGCGGCCAGCTCCTCCGCCGGGATGTCCTCGGCGAGCAGCGCCGCGAGCGCCGTCGTGATCGGGACCGCGCAGATCAAACCGATCGAGCCCACGAGGGTGGCGATCACAACGCTCGCAATCACCTCGAGGTTGATCGCATCGAGAACACCGAGCCGCCCGGAGGCGAAGACGAGCAGCACCGTCAGTGAAGCGCCTGCGTAGGCGAGCACCAGAGTGTTGACGGTGGCGCTGACGTGGTCGCGCCCGACGTCGATCGCCAGTCGGAACAGCTCCCGGAAACGCTGGGCCGGATTCGCGACGCGGAGCGCCAGCACGGTCGATGCCTGGCTGACGGTCACGTCGTCGAGCACGCCGAGCGATCCGACGACCATCCCGGCGATCAGGAGACTCTGGAAATTGATCCCCTGATCGTTGGCCGCGAGGGTCGTCGCCTCCTCCGACGAGAAGCCGGTCAGGTGGGCGAGATCGGCGAAGAGGACCGCCAGCCCCACGATTAGAGCGAGGCTGAAGGCGGTCCCGGTCATCGCCGCCAGGCTCTTCGGCCCGAGGCCGTGGGCGAGCGGGATCGTCGTCAGCATCACCGCCATCGAGCCGACCAGAGCGACCGCCAACGGCGGTGAATCGCGGAGGATGGCGGGCACGATGAAGGCCAGCACGATGACCAGGCTGATCGCCAGCCCGACGAGCGAGAGCGCGCCTCGCCATCGCCCGAACAGCACCACGAGGGCGGCGAAGATCACGGTGAGCCAGAGCAGTTGCGACTTGCGCTCGTAGTCGACGATCGTGTAGTCGGAGACCTGGGTCGGATCGGCTCCGGCGGGGACGACGTTCTTGAGCACCCTCACCTCGTCGCCGACCGCGAACGACGGCAGCGCGCCGCCGGTATTGAGCTCACTCTCCACCGTGCTCCCCTCCTCGGGGCCTCCATTCAGCTCGAGGGTCGCCCGCTGACAGCTTCCGGTCGCGAACTCCGCGCACTCGTAGGAGGTCACGGCTACGACTTTCGCGGGAGTCGTCTCGCCCAGCGACGTGCCTTCGATGAAGTCGAGCGCCGGCGCCTCTCCGCGCGGCCACATTGCCACCATCCCGATCACAGTCCCGAGCGCGATCACACCGACCAGCCCCACATAGAGCCCTTTGGCGCCGAGGGCCGATCTCATCTCGGGACGTTCAGGTGGGACACCGCGTGTGAGATTTCGTCGCAGCGGCGGCGAACCCTTGCGGTAGCCTGCCGCCATCGCTGCCTCCGCCACCCCCGGGAAGCGCCGCCGGACCCAGGCCGAGCGCCGCGCCGAGACCCGAGCGGCGCTGCTCGATGCGACGATCGAGTGTCTCGTCAAGTTCGGCTACTCGCAGACGACGACGGGCCGGATCGCCGAGATCGCCGGCGTCTCGCGGGGAGCCCAGACGATCTACTTCCGGACGCGGGCCGAACTGGTCGGCGCCGCCGTCGCGCGCCTCGCCGAGGATCGGGTGAAGGCGGTCCACGACCGCTTCGCCGCGGAGGAGATACCGGTCCCGCTCGACCACGCTCTCGACGTCCTCTGGGAGGAGCACCAGGGACCGCTCTTCCTCGCCAGCCTCGAGCTCTGGGTCGCCTCGCGAACCGACCCGGAGCTCGGCCGGACGCTCCATCGCGTCGAGCGCGAGGTCGGCGACCGGCTCGGTGAGCTGGCGGTGCAGGCGCTCGGTGACGTCGCCCTGCGGCCCGGCTTCGGGGAGGACCTCGTCGTGGTGCTCGCGACGATCCGCGGGCTCGCGATGCTGGGGATCAGCGACGGCGGCAGCGGGCAGACGCTCGCCGAGTACTGGCTGCACACCCGCACCTGGCTCGTACGGGTGCTCGCCGGCACGGACTAGGGCAGATCAGCGACGCTTGCCGGCCCGCTTCAGGGTCGTCTTCGTCTCCGACTCGCCGGCCGCGCCGGTCACCGTCACCAGGATCGGCATCGACTTTCTCCCGTTGCGGCCGAGAGCCTTGCGGGCCTGACCGCTGAGGCCGAGCGACACCGAGTCGGACTCGCCGGGGGCGACCGTGACGCCGCCCTTCATCGCGATGACCGGGCCCGTGCTCTTGCCCCGGCGGGACTGGACGATGATCCGCGAGCTGGCGCAAGAGGCCGCGTCGGCCTGGCATGCGACGCCGAGGCTCATCTTTCGGCCCTTCGCCTTCGCGGGCCCCGTGACGGTCAGCCCCTCGACGCCCGGCGGGGGCGGGGTCTCGGGCCGACTCGCCACCCACTCGGCCATCGTCTCGGAGTCGCTGTAGCCCGGGGCCAGCTCGACCGGGCCGCGGTCGTCGGGCAGGACCTTCGGTGCCGGCGCCTCGACCAGCCCGCCGAGGGCACCCGGGCTCTCGGTCACCGGCAGCCTGAGGACGAGGTCGTGCACCGTGATCGGCTGTTGCATGTTCGAGGGCCGGCTGTAGTTGGTGATGTCGCTGGGGGTCGCGGGACCGCTCCCGTCCTTCGGCAGGAGCTCGAGCCGGGCGACGTGGCCCTCCTCGAACTTCCAGCCACCCGGATGCAGCTGAAACACCTGGTAGCCGCTCGCGTTCGGCCGGTAGATCTGGCGGGCGACGAGCTGCTTGGTGTTGTTCGGAGCGACGTCGACCAGGCGGGCGGCGATCGCGGAGCCGGTGCCGGCCCCCTCGAAGTCGGCTACGACCGTCGGTGAGCCGAGCAACGTGAAGCCGGCGGCCGGTGCCGGTTCGGACTCGTAGTTGGCGGTTCCCGGCTCCTCGTCACCGGCCGGGGCGGCGCAGGGGCTGTTGGCGAGGACCGCGTACGCGTCGGCGACAGCACCGCTGCCGCCGTCGATCGCGATCGTCTGATCCTCCTGACCGCCCTCGACGGTGATCTCACCAGGCGCGAGCGATGCCCAGTCGTCGGCCGCGTAGGGGCCGCCGGAGGGATCGCTGCCCGGACAGGCCTCGGTGCGGGCGATCACGTCGGTGGCGGGCTTCGATCCCGTGCCCGCGAGGTAGTAGTCGATCCACTGATCCTGGAGGTCGAAGACCGGCGTGAGGTCTGCGGCCTTGTTCTGCGCCCGCTGGTGCCCGAAGTCGCCGAAGATCATCCCGAGATCGGCGTTCGGGTACTGGGCCATCGTCCGGTTGTAGAACCGGAGGGATTCGTCGACCGGGAAGATGTCGTCGGTGAAGCCGTTGGCCATCAGGATCGGCGCCGGCTTCTCGCTGTGGTTGATGTAGTAGGACGAGTGGTACTTGGTCATCTCGGTGACCATGTCGGAGGAGGCGAGGTTGCTCTGGTAGGGCTCGCCCTGATCGATCACCGACAGCCAGCCCGTCATATCGGCGTCGGGCAGCTCGCCGGCGGGCGCCACGCGGCCGGAGAACAGGCCCTGCAGATAGAGGCCGTTCATGATCGACGGCTTCATCACGCCGAAGTGATTCGGATCGTTCGGGTTGTCACGCAGGTAGTCGAGGACCCGACCGTTGGGCGCCAGCGAGTAGGCGATGTCGCTCCACGTTGCGAGGGGCGTGGCGACGGCGAGACTCATCGGTGTCCCGTTCGGGCTGCTCCAGGGAACGAGCCGACCGTCCGGCTTCATCGTCCGGTCCTTGAGGGCCGCCAGCGCCATCGAGATCCCGCCGCCGTAGGAGCCTCCGGTCGCCGCGATCTTCGTCGGCTCTGCCCAGCCCTCGTCGACCAGCTCGCCGGCGAAGAACTGTGCGTCGCGGACCTCGTAGCGGTCATCCATCATCCGGATGTACTGGCCGTCGCAGCCATCGGGGTCGGCTGCGACCGATGCGGCGTTTCCGCACGACTCGTAGAAGCCGCGGTCGGTCATCGTGAACGCCGCGTATCCCTTGTCGGTGTAGTGCTTCAAGTTTGCGGTCAGCTTCGCCTGCCCCCAACCGTGGAAGACCATGACGAGCGGGTAGGGGCCGTTCCCGTAGGTCGCGGGGTCCGGGAGGGCGACGCTGACGTCGATCGGGGTGCCGTCCCAGGTCTCAGCTGTACTCCGAGGCGCGGCGCTGCATTCGTAGTGGCCGTCGCCGGCCTGGGTGCAGCCGACTCCGAGCGCGCTGACCGGATCAGCGGACGCGACCGAGGCCGCGGAGAGACAGAACGCTGCCGTGAGGACGGCGATCGGCACGAACAGCTTTCTCATCTCTCTCCTCAAACGAACCTGGGTAGCCCGGTTGCCGCGGGCACGACTAATCGGCAGTCTTGCAGATAACTTCGCGGTCGTTGCAGGTACCGACGCCGCCCCCTGCGACCCGCTGCCATGGCCGCGGATAACGTTACGGCGATGCTTACCCGGGGGTTTCCGGCAGTCGCCCTGGCCGTGGCGACTTCGCTGCTCATGCAGGGGTGTGCCCTGAGTGGCCTCCGCTCCTTTCAGCCCGCGTCGACGGACGGCATCCCTAGCGATCGCCTCTTCGACCTCGGCGTCGCCGATTTCAACGAGGACGGGCGGCTCGACCTGTTCACCGTCAACCACAAGTTCTCGGGCGCCTGGCTGGAGAACCGGAGCGGTCGCTTCGTCGACGTGACCGAGCAGATCCATGCGGACCCCGATCCCGAGTTCCCCGGCCTCGACGAGCTGACGCCCCCGGCGATGAAATCTCCGGGAACCTACGTGTACATGAGCGACTCGCCGGAGGGGGAACCCGGCCTCGTCCACATCCGCGCCGTCGGGATGGAGGCGCGCGGCGTGATCGGGTTCCTCTCGTCGAAGCTGCGGGTGGTCCGCACCGACGACGCGCACGTCCGCAT
Organism: Solirubrobacterales bacterium; assembly: GCA_046330285.1. Taxonomy (GTDB): domain Bacteria; phylum Actinomycetota; class Thermoleophilia; order Solirubrobacterales; family 70-9; genus RHKX01. The sequence goes on from JAXLSX010000003.1 coordinate 238,546, forward strand.
CGGCAGGAACGAGAAGTCCGACTACTTCGTCCGGTTCCGAATCGCGCCCGAAGGCGCACTCGTCCTCGACCCTTCGAGCGTCGCCGACGCGCCGATGGCGGCCCGCATCGACGAGCCGGCGGACACCTCGCAGATCATGGTCGGAGCCGAGGAGACACACCCCGACTCCCGCCGGTTCCGGCTGACCCTCCACGACCGCCACGGCATCGCCTTCGCCGACCTCGTCGGCGGTCCCGACGTCGACGCGTTCGTCGCCGGCGGCGGCCTCAGCGGCGGCATCGCCAAGCCGGTGTTCCGGGGTCAGATCGACGACGAGCTCCTCTCGCAGGACGGTGGGGTGTTCACCGACGTCGCGGACGCCACCGGGCTGAACAAGAGCGGCTGCCGGGGCAGGGAGACCGAGCCGGTCGACGTCAATGCCGACGGAGTGCCGGAGCTGTTCGAGTCCTGCGAGGAGCGGGTGCCGATGCTCTACCGGGTGCGCGACACCGGCGGCCTCGGGACGATGCTGGCGCCGCCGGCGATCGGCACGGCGCAGCGCTGGGTCCAGCTCCGCGCGGGCGAGCCGCCCGTCCTCATCAGCGCCGGGAGCGACGGCATCGCCGTCTGGCAGCGCCGTGGCCCGCGGTTCGAGCGGACGCAGCTGCTCGCGGACAGCGCCACCGGGGAGGTCGCGCAGATCGCGCTCGGCGATCCGGACGGCGACGGCGACCTCGACGTCCTCGCCGTGGCTCTGACCGGAAACACGATGCTCCGCAACGACGACGGGCGGCTGCGTCCGGTCCCGACGCGGTGGGCAGGAGTGCCGGCAGCGAGCGCCGCGGCCTGCTTCGTCGACTACGACGACGACGGCCGAGTCGACGTCTACGCGGCCCCGCAGGGACTGATCCGGAACCTCGGCGGCGGCCGCCACCTCGGGACCGGGCTGCTGCGGACGCCGCCAGCCGAGTGGGCGAGCTGCAACTGGGCCGACTTCGACGGCGACGGCCTCCGCGACCCGCTCGTCTCCTACGGCGCCGGGGAGTTCGCCCGCCGGATGGTGGTCGAGCGCCGGCGCAACGTGACACCGATCCACGGCCACTGGCTAGAGGTCGACCTCGTCGGCCCCGAGGACAACCGCCAGGCGATCGGGGCCTCCGTCGTCGTCCGCGCGGGCGGGCGGCCCCAGACCCAGTGGGTCGGCCAGAACGACGACGCCCCCCACTCCCAGGGCCACTACCGCCTCTACTTCGGGCTCGGCGCGGCCCCGCAGGTCGGTTCGCTGACGGTCCGGTGGCCGAACGGCGAGAAGACCGAGGTCGGCCCGCGGCCGGCGGATCAACGGGTCGAGATCGAGCAGCCCTGAGGTGCGACCGTCGCGCCGGGCTTGCGGGGCGGGGCGACAGCGCCAATTCACCGATGATCCCGCCGGACCCGCCGCGGGATGCCCGCCACAGCGGTCGGGAGGTTAGGTCTCCCTGGACCCGGGGTCGGTCGATGATGGCGCCGGCAGCCCGTAGCCTTCGGTCCGATGCTCCGCGCACACCGAGTCGCCTTCATCGCCATAGCGGGGATCGTCGCCATGTTCGCCTCCGGCACCGGGGGTGCCGGCGCCTCCGAGCGCTTCGGAACACCCGTGATAACCGCTCCCGACGGCACCGGGACCGCGTGCACGAATGCGGAGCCTTGCGGCCTCGTCGAGGCGATGGACGTCGCGGAGGACGGCAGCACCATCTACATGCCCGCGGGGGCGACCTACGACGTCGGCAGCACGACCCTGAACGTCCCTGACGGCACCCTCCTCGGCTCGCTTGCATTCGGCAGTCCGAACGCACCGAAGGCCACGATCGTCTCCAGTGCTCCGACCGCAGTTCGGCTCGGGCAGGGAACGGCGATGTGGGACGCCGCAATCGCGCAGACCGGTGGGGCCACGGCCCTCGACCTGGTCGGACCGAGCGCACAGGCGCAGCGAGTCAACATCGTCACGTCAGGCCAGCTCGCATGCCGGCTGGGCGACGGGTCCTCGGTCGACGACTCCTTCTGCATCGACAACTCGACGGCCGCAGGCGGAGCCGCGATCGCGATGAGTCTCGGCCACGGGACGGCGGCCCTTCGGGGCGTTACCGCCGTGGCCACCGGACCCGCGAGCTCGGGTGCCGACGCCGCAGCGCTCGACCCGGGCGGTTCCGTCTCGATCGACGCCCAGAACTCGATTCTCAGCGGCACCGGTACGGATGTGCGGGCACGCGCGACGAGCGGCGCCTCGGCGACGGTGACACTCGATCACTCGAACTTCGCCACGACCGACCCCGGATCGACGGGAACGACCTCGATCACATCGTCGGCTCCCCCGAACCAGTCGGCCGAGCCGTCGTTCGCCGATCCCGCGGCAGACGACTACCACGAGGATCCGCAATCCCCGACCGTCGATGCCGGCTACCCGGGGGAACAGACAGGCTCCATCGACTTCGACGGCGAGCTGCGCTGGACCGGGTACCCAATCGACATCGGTGCCGACGAGATCGTCGACAGGCGCAATCCGAACACTCGGATGACCGACCACCCGAAGCGCAAGACCTACTCGAGGAATGCGACCTTCAGGTTCGTCAGCGACGACCCGGACGCCTGGTTTCACTGCGACCTCGATCGCCATTCCGGCTCCGGCAGGACCTGCACCTCCCCCCACATCGTCCGCCACCTGAATCCCGGTTGGCACACGATGAGCATCGAGGCGAACGACGACCACGGCAACGGCGATCCCTCGCCCGCGATCTTCCGCTGGAAGGTCAAGCGCAAGGAGGGAGTCAGGTACCGGCCGCGACTGACGAATTGCGGAAGGGTCAGGGATCCCTACCAGGAGCACAAACCCTTGATCCTCGCCCACAAGGTCGGGTGCAAGGTGGCCCGCAAGGTCGCCAGGTACTGGTTCGGCACGGGCCCGAGGCCGGCGGGTTGGGGCTGCTGGAGCAGCTACGGCCGCTGCTACAAGGGCGAACCCGGCTCGAGCCAGTGGATCACGACGAAGGACAACCGGAGAAGGCGGCCGGCCGAGCCGGAGGCGGAGATGCGTGCGGCCGTCGGATCGACGGCCTCCGGTTGATCGTTCTCGCTACTTGACCTTGTGCCGCAGAAACGGCACGACCGTCTGGAGGAAGGCGTTCTTCGAAGGCGCGGCGCTGATCGGGTCGATGTGGGCGAACGTCTTGGTCCGCTTGATCGTCGTGACCCAGCTCCCGGGAACGTTCGACTGCTCGGCGAGCTGGCGGGTGGCGTCCGCGACCCGGCCGTTGCCGAGCGAGGTGTCGAACGAGTACATCGGCAGCTTCACCCGGTCGCCCATCGTCGCGTGGTCGCCGTAGACCGCCTGGGCGGGGTTGTCGACGCCGTTGTTGATCGCGCCGGAGTCGATCGAGAGCTTCGCCGGATGGTACCACGAGGTCCCGTCCTGGCCGACGGTCTGGTTCTTCATGCCGGAGTGCTCGGAGAAGACCGAGGCGGCCCGGGCGACGCCGCCGAGCTCGCCGTCGTGCCAGCCCCGGGGATCGCCCGATCCGGCCAGCTTGCCGATGTGGCTCTGGACGAGCGCCAGGTTCGAAGGACTCGTCGTCTGGTCGACAGCGAAGCCGTACTGACCGGCGTTGGTCGCCGGAATCGGCGGGACCAGGTTCGCCGGCGCGAGCGCCCAGCCGCCGAAGATCGAGAGCTCGTCCGGGTCCTCGACGGCAGCGGTCGAACCGGTCGCGTTGAAGACCCCGGCGATCCACGGGAACGGCGCCACCAGGGTGATGAACGGTGAGGCCGAAGGGTCGTCGAGGGCGTCGACGTTGGCCTGGGCCTGTTCCGCGGTCGGGAGCGGGCGGGTCTCGCTGCTGGCTCCGGCCCCGTCGATGAAGACGAGTCCCGCGAGGCCCTTCGCGCCCGCGGTCCCGTTGAAGTCCCAGGTCGCGTAGGCGGTCGTGATCGATCCGCCGAGCGAGTGGCCCCCGAGCACCACCGTGCGGCCGCCCTTCCTCGCGGCCCTGACGACCCTGCGCGTGTCGTGGACCGCGACGTTCATCCCCCACTTCTTGGCGAACTCGGTCTCCGCCGTCGTCAGCGGGGTGAAGTGCGGGGAGATCGAGCCGTCGGCGATCCAGCCGAGGTAGTAGTCGAAGACCTCCTGGTTCGACGCCTCGCCGTCGACGTACTTCTCGAGGTAGGAGTGGTCCTCGAGCAGGTTCTCGCGCCGCTCGATCGCCCAGACCTGCCAGCCCTTCATCTTCTTCGTCATCGCCTTCGCGAACGGGCCGAAGAAGGTCCCGCCGGCGGACGTCCCGGGGTTGAGGACGAGGATCTTCCCGGCATCCGGGGAGCCGTACTTGACGACCTTCACCTCGTTGTACTCGTCGGGCGTGCCGGGAGCGTCGAACCCGTCGAGGACGCTGGCCCGCGGCTCGGCGGCGCTCGCCACTCCGGCGCCGAGGGCGAACAGCGCGAGCGCGAGGACGAGGGTTCCGGTGAGCGCGAGGGGCCTGTTTCGAAGCGGGTTCACGGGCCGGACAAGTTAATTGCTCTCCCAGCGATCGGCGCCGCTTCGGCTCAGGGCCTCACTCAACGGCGAAGACCGGCCAGCGTCCCGGGATCCCCTTGAGCTCCTCCTCGCCCCGCTCGGCGAAGACGAGATCGCCTCCGATCACGAGATCGCGGACGGTCCGCGAGACGAGGATCTCCCCACCGTCGGCCAGGCCCATGATCCGAGCCGCGAGGTGGACCGCCACGCCCGCCACGTCGTCGGGGCTGCGCTGGAGCTCGCCGGCGTGGAGGCCGGCCCGCACGTCGAGGTCGAGGTCGCTCGCGTCGGCGAGGATCGTCTCCGCGCAACGGACGGCCCGGGCCGGGCCGGTGAAGATCGCGAGGATTCCGTCACCGGTCGTCTTGATCGTCTCGCCGTCGTGAGCCGAGACCGCCGCCCGCGCCCGTGCGAAGTGGCGGTCGAGCACCTCCGACCAGGCTTCGTCGCCGAGCTCGGTTGCCAGGCGGGTCGAGTCGACGAGATCGGTGAACAGGACCGTCGCGAGGATTCGGCTCGAGACCCGCGTCGGCGGATTGCCGGTGACGAACTCCTCGACCACGTCCGCGAACCGGTCGGTGTCGTTTCCGAACAGGAAGATCGAGGCTCCCGGGATCTCCCGGTAGGCGCCGCCGGGGATCTGGTCGGCGAACTGGCGCACGACCTCACCGTCGACGAGCGCCAGATCCGCCGGGTAGACGGCGAGCACCGGGGCCTGGACGAGGTGGAGGACGTCGCTGATGTCGCTGACGAGCGACATCCGCAGGATTCGCCTCGCCTGCCCGGGAGAGGTCGAGGTCTGGACGTATCGCGTCAGGCGCTCCCGGCGCACCTCGTCGGCCATCCAATCCGGCGCGAGCCACTCGAGGATCGGCTGCGGCCAGTCGGAGAAGTCTTCGAGTCCGGCGGTCGCGGCCTCGGCGATCTCGGGGGAGTTGGCGGAAGCCCCCTTGACCGTCGGGGCGAGGGCGATCAGGCCGCCGACCCGTTCCGGCCGGGTGGCCGCGAGCAGCGCGAGCGAGCGAGCGCCGTCTGTCGAGCCGACCAGCACGGGGCGATCGGACCCGACGGCGTCCATCACCGCCAGTGCGTCCTCCGCATGCGCCTCGAGGGTGAGATCGCCCGCGATCGGGTCCGACAGCCCGGAATCGCGGCGGTCGTAGCGGATCACCCGCGCGAACCGGCCCAGCCGCTCCATCAGCCGCCCGACCTCGGGAAGCTCCCACTGGGTCTCGATGTTCGAGGCGGTCGCCCCGCTCACGAGGAGGTCGTGGGGCCCGGAACCATGCACCTGGTAGGCAATCGCCAAATCGCCGCTTCGCGCATAGCGAGTCTCGGGACGGACCACGGAATGAACCTACACCGGGCCCTGCCCCGGTCAACCGATGGTCGGGGGGGTCACCAGCCGCCGAACGCCGCGACGAACAGGACGGCGAAGCCGATCATGAACAGAAGCGGGTGGATGAAGGTGCCGGCGAGGATCGCGACCAGGAGGATCGCGACGCCGAGGGCGACCATCGCGCCGCGACTCATGACGCGCTCGCCTTTCCGGAACCGGCCTTCACGCCGGCCAGCCTACCCGTACGTCCAGCTGGTGGGGATTGCCGGCGCGATCAGCGAAGGCTGAACGGCGTCACTTCTTGCGCGCCTGCGACTTCAGGGTGACGCGCGAGGTCTTGGTCGTCGCCTCGCCGCCCTCCGGCTTGTAGGTGATCGAAAGCTTCAGCTTCAGCTTGTGCTTCTTCGCGAGCTTTCGCTTCGCCGGCTTGCTGAGCTTCGGCTTGAAGCTGAGGGGCCCGGCGCCGGCGGCGGTCCGGGTGACCGCCTTGAAGGGCGGCTTCGCCCGGCCGCCGGTGGATCTCATGACGGAAGACCCGGCGATCCGGCCACCGCCGGCAGGCGCGACCCGGACCGAGCCCGCGCCCGGAGCGTTGACGCTGAGCGACGTTCCCTGCCCGATGATCGCCAGCGCGTCGGCGGGCACGATCTTCAGCGACGCCTCGCAGCGGAGGCTTCGCTCGCTGTCGGGCCCGATATCGCCCGGCTTTGCGTTCGCCAAGTAATCGGACTCCGGACCGCTGCACTCGAACGCCAGGTCCGAGTTCTCGCCGAAGGCCGTCAGGTTCGCGCTCGTCTGGCACGTATGGCTTCCCCCACCCCGGACGTCGCAGTACCTGTCGACGTCCGGATACTTGCCGCTGCCCGGCGGCGGCGGCCAGCGCTTCATAGCGGCTCGGGAGAAGGCGCGGTAAAGGAGCTTGTCGGCATCGCGCCAGACGGTCGTCGTCGTGAGGGAGCACAGGGCGCCGAGGGCACACTGCTCGGCGATGCCGACGCACCTGTGGATGGCCGGCCCGGCACAGAAGTCGCCGCTGGGAGAACCAGCGCGGACGGTGCTGATGACGCACGCATACTGCTCGCCCCGATTGATCCCGAGATAGGGCTTCAGCTCGCAGTTGAAGCTCGCCGTCTCCGGCTCCTCGATCGCGTAGGTCCTCCGGGCGACGTCACTCTCGACGCCCTCAGCCGTGACGGCCTTCACCTCGAACGAGTGCGGACCGGAGGCGCGAGCCGGTGCGAGCCAGGGACTGGTGCACGGGGAGAACGCGTCGGTGTCAAGGCGGCAGCGGAACCCCGCCCCGGGCGTTGGAGAGTCGAAGCTGAACTCCGGCGACTTGAACCAGGTGAAGCCGTCGGGCCCGCCGGTGATCGTCACCGTGGGCTTGGCCAGGATCGTGAACGTGGTCGATACCACCGGGCCGGTGTTGCCGGCGGGATCACGGGATGCGGAGTAGACGGTGTGAGCGCCGGGCGCGGGAGTGACGACCCAACCGGCCGGGGAGGTGCACGGTTGTGTCATCTCGCTGAAGCTCGCCGGCGGAGTGGCGGGGTCGAGCGCGCAGCGCGAGGCGCCGGCGCCCGACGAGGGCGCGGGATCGCTGGGAGTGCCGGCGATCTGGATCCGGCCCGCGAACTTGTTGCTGCCGAAGCTCTGGCCCTCGTCGAGGTAGGGCTGGATCGAGATCGCCGTGCTCGGCGCGTGGGTGTCGACGAAGAAATCGCGGAATGCGGGAGTGGGGTCCGCGCCCGCACCGGGAGCGGTTGCGAACACGGCGAATGTGTGGATGCCGTCGGCCAGCGACGGCGAGTCGTAGGTCTTCGGAGCCGTGCAAGACGAGTAGTTGGCGATCTGGATCGTGTCGAGACCGCATTTGAAGGTCGAGCTCGGCCGGTTCGCGGAGAACGCGAAAGTGGGCGTGTTGTCGTTGGTGGCGCCGCTCGGGCCGGAGTCGATCTGGGTGTCGACCGTGTCGTCGTCGGTGATCGTGAGAGTCGCGGTCGCCGGCGTCCCGAGCTCACCGGTGCCGCCCGGATTCGACAGCGTCAGATCGACCGTCTCGTCCGGTTCGGGATCGGAGTCGCTGACGATCGCGACCGGGAACGTCTTCGACGTCTCGCCCGGGGCGAACGTCAGTGTGCCGGAGCTCGCTGAGTAGTCGCCCGGCTGATGAGCGGTCCCGTCCGCGGTCGCGTAATCGACCGTGGCCCTGCCGGCGCCGCCGCTCCGCTGGACGGTGACGTTCACGATGCCGGCGGACTCCGAGGTCGAGTAGGTCGAGCTCGAGAAGCTGATCGGCGGGTCGTCGGTGCTGACCCTGATCTGCTGGCCGGTGTCGCCGTATTGCGACCAGGCGACGACCGGCGCACCTCCGCTTCCGACCAGCTCCGGGCTGAGGCCGTCGTTACCGCTGTAAGCGCCGTTCAGCGGGTTGGTGGCCGCGTCGACGGTGTCCCAGGCGGTGCCGTTGAATCGCTTGACCCAGATCTCCTGGCCGTTGTTGTACTCGCTCTCGGCGATGTAGGGAACGCCCCCGATCGACGCCAGGCTGGGCCCGTATGCCGGCGAGGCGCCACCGCCCGAGACGGGGTCGCTACCGGAGCCGACTGGAGCCCACGAGCTGCCGGTCCAGCGGCTGACGTACACCTCGAGGGGACTGTTGAGCACGATCTCGTTCCACGCCACATAGGGATCGCCGCCGATCCCGATCAGATCCGGGCCATAGGCGCCCAAAGCCGGGTTGTCGGGATCGCCGCGGTTGATCGGGCTCGCCCCCGAACCCACGAACGTCCAACCGGTCCCGCTTTCGTTGAGGGTCGCGACGTGGACCTGTCCGTTGCCGTAGTTCTCCACCCACGCGACGTACGGCGCGCCGCCGATCGCCGCGATGACCGTGCCTCCCGCCTGCTGGTCGGGAGCGTAATTCAGTGGGCTCGAACCACCGACCTGCGTCCAGGCGCCGCCGCTGAGCTTGTCGACCCAGACCTGCGCCTTGTTGACACTGGTCTCCTCGCTCCACGCGATATAGGGGACCCCGCCGACGTCGGCGAGGCTGACGGAGCCCGCGCTCTTGGTCGAGTCGCGGTTGATCGGGCTCGATGGACTGCCGCCGTCGATCTCGGTCCACCCCGTGCCGCCGGCGTTCAGCTTCGCCACCCGGGCCTCGAGGTTGGTGCCGTCGTCCTCGACCCAGGCGACGTAGGGAACGCCGTTGACGGTCGTCAGGTCCGGCCCAGCGGCGTTTGCGGTCGGCGTGTGATTGAGCGGACCGCCGACCTCGACCCAGTCGTCTCCGGCGGCGTTGAGCTTCGCGACGTGGACCTGCCTGTTGGAGGCGCCGGCGAGCTCATCCCAGGCGATCCACGGCACCCCGTCGACGACCGCCATGCTCGGGTTGTCGGCAGTGCTCAGCGCGTCGTGGTTTACGGGGTTGGCACCCCCGATCAACTCGTGCCAAGCGGCCTCGGCGGGAGCCGCCGCCATCGCCATCAGCAAGGCCGCGGCCCCGAGGACGACCGCACTCAGTCCCCGTCGCATCGCAGCGCACCTTAGGCGAACGATCCGGGGCCGTCAACGTATGGCGCTCTGCCGCGGCCGCGGGGCTTGAAAGGGGCCGGTCCATCCGGTCGACGCCGGGGGCCCGCCCCGTGCCCACGGGCGGCCGGCAGGGATCGGTTCGGATCGGTCGAACCAGCCACCGTGGACCCTGCCCAGCAGCGGCCCCGTGTCGTGCGGGCTCTCGACTACGCGATGCGCGAGCAACACCTCGGCCCGGTGCTCCGCGCCGGGATCCTTCTGATCGCCGTCGGAACGGCCGTGTACGCGCTCGGGAATGGGTGGAGCGTCGTCGACGCTCTTTACTTCTCGGTCGCCACCCTGACCACATCGACGATCGCGGATCCCAGCCTGGTCCTCCACGACGAATGGCTGAAGCTCTTCACGATCGCCTACATCGTCGTCGGCATCGGCATCCTCGTCGAGGCCGGTCGCCGGATCGGCACGGCGTTCATCGCAGTCCGGGCGCAGGACCAACAGCAGACCTCATAGGCTGGAGCGACGATGCTGGAGAGGCTTCGTGCGATCCTCGCTTCGCGCGACGCGCCGCTGCTGTGGAAGGTCTCGGCGATCGCCGCGGTCGGCGGCGCCGGCGGGCTGCTGCTCGGCTCCCTGGTCGGACCGCCCCGCCTGGCGCTGGGCGCCGCGGTCGCGGCGATCTTCGTCGCCGCCGCGGGAACGGTCCTGCCGCGCGGGTCCGGGCGGCCGGCCGCCGCGGTGGTCGCAATCGGCGCCGTGGCGTTCGCAACGCTGGCGGCGGCCGTCGGCGGACACCCGCTCGCCGCCGGCCTGGCGATGGCCGCCGTCGCATTCGGCTCCGGCGTCCTCGCGGCTAGCGGCGGGACGGCGACCCTCCTCGGGGCGCTCCTCGCCACCGCCTACGTGGTCCCGGCCGCCGTCGGGACCGGGTTCGATCAGCCGCTCTGGCGGGTGGTGGCGGCGGCCGCGGCCGGCGCTGCGTGGGGCATGGTGTTCGCCCGTGCGGTCAGCCACTTCATCGAGGAGGACTCCCCCTCAGAAGGCCGCAACTGGGCCCGGCGGGTGCCTTCGGAGTCAGCGGCGCTGGCACGGAACCTCGACGACCCGCGGGTCCGCTACGGGCTCCGGCGGGGCATCGCCCTCGGCATCGGCATGGCGATCTACGAGCGCACCGGCGACCGCGACGCCCTCTGGGTGATGCTGACCATCTTCGTCGTCCTGCAGCCCGAGGCGCGCGCGTCCTGGGACTTCGCCGTGGTCCGGACGGTCGGCACCTTCGCCGGGATCCTGTTGCTGCATCTGATCGCCGTCCCCCTCTCCGACACGCAACTCGTGGTCGCCGCCCTGATCGTCCTCGACCTCGGCCTCGCCTGGATCCTCCGCAATCCGGCGGTGCTGACGATGGCGACGACGGTGTTCGCGGTCGCGATCACCGAGGTTCTCGCCCCCGGATTCACCGACCCGGCGGGTCACCGCCTCGCCGATACGGTCCTCGGCGCCGCGATAGCCATTCTCATCGGCTACGTCCTCTTCCCGGCGCGCGGCCGTGAAGAGGAAGAGCAACCCGAGCCCCGGACCTAGGCACGGCCTCGCCGAGATCGACTCCGCCCGATTCGAATTCGTCCGTGCCCGCTACCGCGCCGACCCGGTACCGAACACGGTCGGCATGCCGTCCGCGCAGTCCTAACTTCTCATTCGGACAACCCGGCAAGGAGACCCACGATGCGCAATTTCGACGGCAACAGGAGCGGACTGGCGATGTGGAGGCCGACCCCATCCATGGTGGTGGCGCTGACCGCCTTGTTCATCTCGCTGGGAGGGGTGGCGTGGGCGCTGAAAGCCAACTCGGTCCGCAGCAAGCAGATCGTGGACGGGGCGATCCAGAACCGCGACCTCGGGACCGGGTCCGTCGACGATCGGGTCGTCGCCGGCAACGCGATCACGAGCCCGGCGATCGCTGACGAAACGATCACGAGCGCCGACGTCGCCGACCGCGGGCTCGGCGGGATCGACATCGGCCTCGGCGAAGTGACCGGCGCAAACATCGCCGGCAACACGATCACCGGTCAGCAGGTCGATGAGGCGTCGCTCGACACCAGCTATCTGCAGCGCCGAGTCCCCAACGGCTGCGCCGCCGGCTCCGCGGTCCGGGTCATCGCCCAGGACGGGTCGGTGGTGTGTCAGACGGTCTCGGGCAGCGGGACTCCGACCGGTCCGGCAGGCGGGGACCTGAGCGGCACCTACCCGAATCCGCTCATCGCCGCAGGCGCGGTGAGCTCCTCGAAGGTCCTCGACAACTCGCTGACGGGCAGTGACATCAACGAATCCAGCCTCGGCACCGTTCCGGCCGCCACCAGCGCCACCAGCGCGACAAACGCGACGGACTCCGCCCATCTCGGCGGTCGTACGGCGGGTCAGATCCGGGGGAGCGCTCTCGGCAACTCGTTCGACAGCAACCCCGACCTCACCCTGACGGCCAGCGACCTGACGATGATGGGCGCGGGAATCGAGAGGCCTTCGGGGGTGAGCTACGACGCGGTCGTGATGGCGAGCGTCCGGTTCTGGTCCCCGACGATCGGCGCCGGGCTCTGCCATTTGGATGTCACCGACGGCATCAATCCGGCGGTGACCATCAGCCAGCCCGCCGGGTTCGACTTCTACCACGCCGGCCAGGATGTGCAGGTACCACTGATCGGCTTCATCGACGACGCAGCGTCGGCACCCGCCTACACGGTCCGCGTGCGCTGCAATGCCCAGAGCGGAACGATCCTGTTCGACAGGGGCGACATGGTGGTCGAAGCCCTGCCGAACGCCAACTGATCGCTGAGCACGCCTCGCTCTCTAGCGCGCCCGACTGGATTCGAACCAGTGACCTTCGGTTTCGTAGATTGACCGTCGGTCTCGGCACCGTCAGCTTCGGCAAGCGACGCAGCGCTAGGGTCGCCCGAGGGGCTCCGTTCCCTCGCTCATGATCGAGAGGTAGCGGACGTAGGCGAAGAGCTTGTTTCGCGGCCGCCCGGTGACTTCCTCGAGGATCCCCAGTGATTCGAGGTGTCCGATCGCGGTCGCGACCGTCGGCTCGCTCACCGGCAGCCTCGCAGCGGTGTTGGGGATCCTGAGGACAACCTCTCTGACCGCTTGATCGAAGACGAGGAGGGCTGAGCCCGTGGCCCGGCCGAGCGTATGGATGCGCTGACGGTCTCGATCGATGAGCTCGATGATCCGCTGCGTGGTTTCGGTCGCGAGGCCGGCAACTGAGATGACGCCCTCGAGGAAGAAGCGCAGCCATCCCTCCCAGTCGCCATCGGTCCTGATCGCCTGCAAGCGCTCGTAGTAGGCGTCTCGATGAGTCTTCAGGTGGAGGCTCAGGTAGAGGAGGGGTCGGCGAAGCACCTGCTCTCCCCCGTCCGCGGTCTCAGCACAGAGCAAGAGGGTCACGAGCAACCGGCCAAGGCGTCCGTTGCCGTCGAGGAAGGGATGAATCGTCTCGAACTGCGCATGCGCGAGCGCTGCCCTGACGAGAACCGGTGTCGTGACGGGATCTCCATGCAGGAACTTCTCAAGCGCTGCCATCGCCGGCGGCACCTCATTCGGAGGCGGCGGAACGTAGACCGCGGTGTTCGGTGACGTTCCCCCGAGCCAGTTCTGCACCCGCCTGAACTCGCCCCTGCCCGTCTCGCCGCCTCGGGTGCCGAGGAGCAGTGCCGCATGGGCCTTCTTGAGGACGCGAATGCTCAACGGGATGCCCTCCCGCATGCTCTCCAAGCCGACGTTCAGAGCGGCCAGGTAGTTGCTCGTCTCCTGCACGTCTTCGACGGGCACACCGGGCGCGGCATCGTGTTCGAAGAGCAGGAGGTCCGAAAGCGAGGACTGCGTCCCCTCGATCTGAGACGAGAGCACCGCCTCCTTCCGGATGTAGGCGTAAAGAAACTGGTCGGGGTCGGGAAGCAGCAGCGTGATTCCGTCGAGGCGGCCCAGCGCTTGGTTTGCCTGATCGAGCTGGCGCTGGAGGTCAGCGTCGATCCGTAGCGGCGGATCGGGAGGTAGCGGCGACGGCAGAAAGACCTCATACCCGCCGTCGCCGGATGACGCCGGGACGAACCGACCCGCGCGTTCGGATCGCGCCTTCGAAGCTCTTGACAAGTTCCAACGCCTCCTTGGGTTGAGGCGACGTTACCAAAGGTTAAGGCGCTTTCCTTGGGATGCTGGCCCGCAGCCAAACCTTGCTTTGGTTGCCAAGGCCCCACCCAAGCTCCGAATGCGGGGGCATCCTTGAGCCGAGATCCCTCTCCCCGGGCCTCGAGCGCGTGGTAGTTGCGCGGTGGTTTCGCCCCACATACCCATGCGGTTTGTACTTTCCGCGCTCTCAGGGCTGCCGTTCGGCCAAGATAAGCCAGCCGCGCAATCGCGCTCGTCACGCGGCTTTGCGGCCTCCCCAGTGAAGCGCGCCCGACTGGATTCGAACCAGTGACCTTCGGTTTCGTAGACCGACGCTCTATCCGGCTGAGCTACGGGCGCTAGTGGCGGGACCTGAGTCCTGCGCCGCGCGATTGTAAAGGGCGTGCTGGGACCGAGCCGGACTCAGCCGGATCCGACGGTCGGCGGTCAACCGGGGCGGGGTTCTCCCCGGTAGGTGCCGAACGACCAGAGGTTCCCTTCGGGATCGCGAGCTGTGAAGTCGCGGCTGCCGTGGTCCTGGTCCGTCGGCGGCATGAGGATCTCGGCGCCCGCGGCGGCGGCGCGCTCGTGGAGAGCGTCGGGGTCGGCGCAGACCACGTAGGCGCCGCCGGCGCCGGGCCGCTGGGGCCACTGCGCCCCCGGCCGGTCGTCGCCGAGCATGATGCCGCCTCCGTCCGGCCAGTCGAGCTGGGCGTGGGCGACCGCCTCACCGTCGCGGTAGACGGCGACGGGAACGAAGCCGAACGCGCGCTCCAGGAAGTCGATCAGGGCGGTGGCATTGCGGCAACGCAAGGTGGGCCAGACGGTTGGCCGGGGCGCAGGAGTCGCTGGATCGGAAGCCACGTCAGCGTCCCGGAATCCGAAACTCGCCGGAGATCGCGCCGGGGTCGGCGTCCTTGATCAGCGGCAGGTGAAAGAGCCGGCCGAGGCGGTAGCCGAAGCCGAGGTAGAGGCCGATCGGGAACTCGGGCTCGAACGCGGTCGTGCCGCCGTTGCTGCCGACGACCTCGAGCGATACGCGAACGCGCGGGACGAAGATGCCGTGCGGATGCCCGATGCCCTTGACCCTAACGCTCTTCGGCCCGCCTCCGGTCGCGAGGCTCTTGAGCTTGCCGGCGCCGTGCGCCAACCTGACCGGGTTCAGATACCACCTCATGTCCTTCGCTTACCCGCGCTTAGGGTCGGCAATCGAGCGCGGGTGGCGAGCGCGGTGTGCGCAGTGTCACAGATGAAACTGGCTGGCCAGCCAGTAGGCTGCCGCGAAGCACGTCAGCGCGGATCACACCGGAGGAGAGAGATGCCGACCGATACCGAACAGAGCCTCGACGAACTCGACGTCGGCGCTCCCGTCAACTGGCAGGACGGTGCCCCGCACGAGACATTCAAACGGCTCCGCAACGAGTGCCCGGTCCACTGGTCGGAGCTCAACGAGTACCCCGACGAGGCCGGCTACTGGTCGGTCGTCACCGCCGACGACGTCTACACGGTGAGCCGCGACTGGCGCACGTTCTCATCCGAGCGTGGCGGCTGCATGGCGCTGACGCATGCGATCCCGCTCGAGCTGATGACCTCGATGTTCATCGCGATGGATCCGCCCAAGCACGACCGGCTGAAGGCGCTCTTCCAGCGCGGGTTCACGCCGAAGCGGATCGCCCGCCACGAGGACGAGATCCGCGCGATCGTGGTCAAGGTGCTCGACCGCCTCGAGGGTCGGGAGACCTGCGACGTGGTCGACGACATCGCCCAGCCCGTGGTCTCGCGGGTGATCAGCAGCTTCATGGGCATCCCCGAGGAGGACGACAAGGTCTGGTCGACGCTCGTCAACACGACGCTCGGCGTCGGCGACGAGGAGCTCGCCCCGGGCGGCCTCGAGAAGGTCCTCGCCGAGGACTTCCCGGAGATCTTCCGCCGCGCGCAGGAGATGATCGACGACCGCCGGGAGAACCCGACCGAGGACCTGACCAGCGTCCTCGTCCACGCCGAGATCGACGGTGAGATGCTCGCCGACCACGAGATCGTCATGGGCTTCTTCCTGCTGGTCGCCGCCGGCAACGACTCGACGAAGGCGACGTTCACCAGCGGGATGAAGGCCCTGCTCGACCATCCCGACCAGATGCAGGAGCTCGTCGACGATCCCTCGCTGATCCCGATGGCGATCGAGGAGTGCCTGCGGATGTACCCGGCGTTCGCGAACTTCCGTCGCACGGCGACGAAGGACACCGAGATCCACGGCCACCCGATCGCCGAGGGCGACAAGGTGCTGATGTGGTACGTCTCGAGCAACCGCGACGAGACCCGCTACGAGGACGCGGACGTCTTCGACATCCACCGCAACCCCGAGCACCAGGCCTTCGGCGCCGGCGGCCGGCACTTCTGCCTCGGCACCGCGCTCGCCCGCCTCGAGCTCAAGGTCCTGTTCGAGGAGGTCCTGAAGCGCTACCCGAACATGACCCGCGACGGCGACGCGAAGCCCGCCTCGACCGCGTTCCTGAACCAGTTCAAGACGCTGCCCGTCCGGCTCGGCTGAGCCGGGCCGCGGCGGCCGCGACCGTCAGCCGAGCTTCACCCCCGGCGGCGCGATCAGGGCCGCGAGCAGCACGGAGGAGGCGAGCGGGAGGGCGGAAAGCGAAAGCGGAAGTTCAGTTCATGCATCAGGGCGGGCTGCCTATCACAGGCGAGGCGGATCGGGTGCACATTGCCGGAGACTCGGTACCGCTACCGTTCCGCGCCGCATGACTCTCAGAAACTTCAAGCTCGTCGCGCTGATCGAGGCGACCACCTTCCTGCTTCTGCTCCTCGCCAGCTACGTGAAGCGCGCCAGCGACCAGCCGCTCGGGGTCGAGGTCCTCGGCCCGATCCACGGAGTCCTCTTCATCGCCTACGTCGTGATGGCACTCGCCCTGCGTGAGCACGCGGGCTGGACCGGCAGGCAGACGATCCTGATCCTGATCGGCGCCGTCGTCCCGTTCGGCGGCTACGTGGTCGACCGCTGGATCGACAACAACAACGCCGCCATCCTCAACACCGAGGGCCGCGCCTCCTAGGCTGCCCGGATGGGCTTTTTCTCGCGTCGGCTGCGCGCCTTCGGCTCCGACCGCCCCGACGGCATCGGCCGGGTCGCCGTCGGCGATCCGCGTTTCGACGACTGGGAGGTCGTCCGCGAGTTCGACGACATCGCGACGGCTCGCGCCTGGCAACAGCAGCTGACCGAGGCCGGGATCGAGGCGGTGCTGACCGCCGACCACGAGCCCGATCGCTTCGGCGGCGCCGACATCTACCTGCAGGTCCCGCCGGGGATGTGGAGCGAGGCCGAGGAGCTGCTCGGCGACTTCGACTGAGGCCGGCGCCCCGGGACGCCCGGCTCAGTGGCCGCGGATCAGGATCTTCGGGACCGAGGCGGGACGCTCGCGGAGTGCCTTGCCGACCATCGCGGCGATGTGGGGATAAAGCCCGTCGCGGGGGACCGCTCGCCAGAGACCGCGCAGCCAACCGCGGCTGACGCCGTAGTTGACCACGCCCGAGCTCAGCTCGGTCATGTCGGCGCGTCGCATCAGCTCGACCTCGGCGCCGTCGTCCCACTGGGTCCTGATCTCGTGATGGCGGTCGATGGCATCGCGGCAGAGCTCGAGCCGACGCGAGTCCCAGCCGGAGCGCCCGGCCAGCAGGTAGCCGGCGAACTCGGCGCCGTCGGTCGTGTAGACGCCGCCGGCGCTCGCGCCCTCGTAGAGGCCGATGTCGTGCAGCAGGCCGGCGACGAGCAGGACCTCGTGGTCGACGACGAGGCCACGGTCCGCCGCCATCCGCTCGGCGGTGAGAAAGCAGCGCATGCTGTGGCGCTCCATGGGGCCGTCGACCTCCTCGGTCGCCTCCCGCAGCGCAGTCAGCGCCGCCCGCTCGGCGTCGCTCTGGACGAGATCCTCCGCTCTGACCCGCTCTGCGGTCATGGCCGCATCCTTTCAGGCGGCTCCGGACTCCGCTGTAGGGTCGGCGCATGAGCGACGAGGGCCCCGACCAGCTCTCCTCCGCCGACATGTCGTCGCTGCTCGACGAGAAGGGCGCGATCCACGTCCACGTGGGCGGCACCGCGATCTTCGCCGGCGATCCGCCGCCCTTCGACGAGTTCATCGCTCACGTCGGCACCCGCCTCGAGCTGATCCCGCGCTTTCGGCGCCGGGTCCGCTGGCTGCCGGGGAAGATCCTCCGGGCCGAGTGGGAGGACGACCCCGACTTCGACCTGCGCCGCCACGTCCGGCGGGTGGCCCTCCCCTCCCCCGGCGGCGAAGCCGAGCTCCGCGAGCTCGTCGGCATGGTGATGTCGGAGCCGCTCGACCAGAGCCGGCCGCTCTGGCAGCTCTACCTGGTGGAGGGATGCGGCGACGGCTTCGCAGCGATCTCGAAGACCCACCACGCACTCGTCGACGGCGTCTCGGCCATCGACGTCGGTGCGATCATCCTCGACCCCGACCCGGAGGGCACCGACCTCGGGCTCAGCGGCGTCGAGTGGACGCCGCGGCGGGCGCGGCGGACCGAGGCGGTGATCGCCGACCGGGTTCTCGACGCCCGCCGGCGGCTGTTCGGGATGCCGCTCGAGGCGGCGCGGCGGGCGCTCGATCTCTCGGCTCCGCAGTCGGCGCTGAAGACGGCGCAGGGATTCCTCGACCTCGCCCGCCACAGCGAGCCGGTGCCGCCGACCTTCATCAACGCCGAGATCGGGCGCGACCGCCGCGTCGCGTTCGCGGCGACGACGCTGGTGGCGCTGAAGGAAGTCGCAGCCGGCCACGGCGCGACCGTCAACGACGTCGTCCTGGCGGTCTCGACGGGCGCGCTGAGGCGGCTGTTCGAGGCGCGCGGGGAGACGATCCCCGGCGACTTCTCGGCGCTCGTCCCGATGAGCATCCGCCGTCCGGGCGAGGAGCTCGCGCTCGGCAACCGGATCACGACGCTGATCGTCCCGCTGCCGCTCGCCGAGGCGGACGCGGACGAGCGGCTGCGGCGCATCCACGCAACCACGACCCGGCTCAAGGGCTCGGAGGCCGCCCGGGCGGCGTCGCTGGTGATCGAGGCGTCGGGCTGGGTCCCGCCGACGATGAGCCGGGTGCTCGGCCAGGTCGGCTCCGTCGGCGGCGCCGCTGCGCAGCGGACCGGTGTCAGCCGCGTCGTCCCGCAACGGATCCCCTGGAACCTGGTGATCTCGAACGTCCCGGGGCCGCCGATGCCGGTCTACCTGCTCGGACGCCGGCTCGAGTCGATCCACCCTTTCGTCCCGCTCTCGCCGCAGCGCCGTGCGCTCTCGATCGGTGTGATCAGCTACGACGGCGGCCTCTACTTCGGCCTCGTCGGCGACCGCGACCGCCTCTACGACCTCGACGTGCTTGCCGGGTTCGTGGACGCCGAGCTCGCGGCCGTCACGCTTTCCTGACGCTCTCGCCTCGGTTCGGCACGGAAGGGGAGCCACACGTACGGCTTTGCCGGGCACGATCGGCCCATGCCCCGCGAAGCTGCAAAGACCGGCCCCCACAGCCGGTTTCTGCAACCTCGCGGAGAGGGCTGGGCGGTCGTGGCCGACATCGCCCGCATTCAGCACGGAGTGATCTCCCTTTCGCAGCTGATCGACTGCGGGTTCACCGCCGCGGGTGTGGTGACGCTCGTCCAGGCGCGAAGGCTCCACCGCGTCCATCGCGAGGTCTATGCCCTCGGACCCGCGGCGCTGTCGGCCCTGGGGAACCGGATGGCGGCGGTGCTCGCCTGCGGGCCGCGATCGCTTCTGGCCGGGCGCTCGGCCGGCGCTCACCTCGGGCTGATCGCCAACTCGAGCCCGGTGATCGACGTGATGACGCCGCGGCAGGTGCGCCGGCGGGGGATCCGCGCGCATGCCCTTCCCGCGCTGACGGCCGCCGACCGCGTCGTCCGCGACGGAATCCCCTGCACCTCGGTCGCCCGGACGCTGCTCGATCTCGCCGCCGCGAGCCCGGGGGAGATCGTCGCCGCCCTCGAACAGGCGGAGACGCTGGGCGGGTTCGACCTCGTCGCGATCACCGACGTCCTCGAGCGCAACGTGGGCCGTCGCGGCGCCGGGCGGCTCCGGGGAGCGCTCGAGGTGATGACGATCGCCGGCCCGCGGTTCCGGAGCGAGTTCGAGCGCCGATTCCGGCCGATCTGCCGCGCGGCGGGGTTGCCCGCGGCGCTGATCAACCAGGTCATCCAGCTCCCCGGCGGCCCGATCGAGGTCGACTATCACTGGCCGGAGTTGCGGCTCGTCGTCGAGTGCGACGGTTACGAGTTCCACCGTCGGCGCCGCGACTTCCGGGAGGATCGGCGCCGCGACCGGTGCCTGGCCGCGGTCGGGATCACCTGCCTGCGCTACGTCTGGGAGGACCTCGACGATCCCGGCCGGATCGAGCGCGAGCTGAAAGCCGTCAGCAGCTGGAGCTCGCGTTGATCAGCGTGCGGCGTGGCCGCCGCACATCGCGTCGACGGTCTTCGATCGCGAGAGCGCCGGATGGCCGAGCTCGCACTTTCCGGTCCGCTCGGTGGCGAGGCCGTCGACGATGAGCTTCAGGTAGCGGCGGTAGAGGCCGGGATCGACGTCGTGGGTGGCGTCGTTGACGGCGAAGACCATCTCGAACACAAGCGGTACGTCCTCGTGCCGGAAATCCGGCCGGAGCGCTCCCGCCTCCTGGGCGCGGGCGATGATCGAATCGACCTTCGGCTCGATGCGGGCGCGCGCCGCCGCGAGGCGCTCGGCGCCGCGGTTGGGCACGAGCAAGGCCTGCTTGAGGCCACGGTCGGCGGCCTGCTTCTCGACCGAGCGCTCGAGGAAGAAGACGAAACCCTCCCAGGGATCGGGCATCGCGGCCGCCGCTTCGGCGATCGCCTCGATCTCGCTGATCTTGTCCTCCAGCAGCTCGTCGATCAGCGCCTCGCGGTCGGGGAAGCGCCGGTAGGCGGTGCCGATCCCGACGCCCGCGTGGCGGGCGATCTCGTCGAGGCTGACGTCGACACCGTGCTCGGCGATCAGCACCTGTGCAGAGGCGAGGATGCGCTTGCGGTTGCGCTCCGCGTCGCGGCGCAGCGGCCGCCCGACGACACCGGTCTCGACTGCGCCACCCATCCCGACCGATGGTACAGGGCAAGCGGAGAAGAATCTCCGGTTATCGCCACCGTGGGAGCGGGCTGCCGGCCCCTACGTCACGGCCGCCCCGAGCAGGTCAGCCTGCGCTGGATCTCCCGAGCAGGGGAACATGATCAGCTCGTCGCAACCCGCCTGCTCGAAGGCGGCGAGGTAGCCCTTGACCGTGTCCGGGTCGGTTGCGGCGCTGCCGGCGATCATCTGCGCCATCTCCTCGCCGAGGAACGCGTAGTAGTCGGTCAGGTAGTTCTGCGCGTCCTGCTCCGCGCTGTCGCCGAGGGCGAAATACGCGAGGCCGGCGAGATGCGGCTCGCCCTCCCTGCCCGCTTCCCGCCATGCCGTGCGCGCCTGCTCGGCGAACTGGGCGTACTGATCGGGTGGGGCGCCGCCGGCGATCCAGCCGTGGCCGTAGCGGGCGGCGCGCCGGAAGGCCGCGTCGGCGTGGCCGCCGATCAGGATCTTCGGGGCGCCGGAGGTGCGCGGACCGATCCGCTCGTCGGCGAAGGTCTCCTCGAGGTGGCCGAGCATCGCCTCGAGCTTCCCGCCCGTGTCCTTGTACTCGACGCCGGAGACCTCGAAATCGTCCCCGCGGGCGCCGAGGCCGATGCCGAGCGTCAGCCGCCCGCCGGAGAGCTCGTTCAGGCTGAGCGCCTGTTTGGCGGTCTGGACCGCGTTGAGGCGGAGCGGGCCGAGCATCACGGTCGTCTTCAGCTCGATCCGCTCGGTGACCACTGCCGCCGCGGCGAGCGCGATCAGCGGCTCCCAGTTCGGGTAGAGAACGCGGTCGATGGTGCCGAGGCTGTGGAAGCCCTGCGCTTCCGCCCGCCGTGCGAACTCGGTGATCTCCGCGCCGCTCGTCCCCGGGACCGCGTTGGGCAGACCGATTCCGACCTTCATGACTTCCTCCTCGCTCGCCTACTCCTGTTCAGCGAGAAGGTTAGTTGCGCGAGCAACCGGGGCCGGAGCGGACTCGGCGACCAGCGCGGCGAACTCGAGTCCGAAGCGGTGACAATCGCCGGGCCAGCGGGCCGAGAGGTAGTTGCCGTCGCGGACGGTGAAGCCGCGGTCGAGTCGGTCGGCGGAGTCGCGACGGGACAGGCGCGGACCGGGCTCGAAGTCGGAGGGCGACGCGAGCGCCGCCTTGACCTCGGCCTCGACCGTCTCCGGATATGTCCGGTAGTAGTCGTGCAGCCAGATCCGCGTCAGGTTCCAGGCGGCGAGCTCCATCGACTCGGTTAGCGCCGTCGTCCGCCTGCCGTACAGCGGCGAGCGGCCCGTCTCGGGATCGCGGGCGCGGGCGAGCAGCAGGACTCCGTGGCAGACCGCGCCGAGCGGCAGATCGCGAGCCATCGCCTCGGCGACCAGCCGCTGCGCGGGCTCCGACTCGATCAGCGTCCGCACGCCCTTCGCGTGCCCGCCGGGGACGTAGACGCCATCGCCGGGACCGAGCTCCACCTCGACATGCGATGCCGGCGCGAGGAACGCCGGATCGGTCGCCATCCGGCGGTAGGTGCCGAGCGCGTCGTCCTTCGTCATCAGAAACCGCGAGAGCAGCGAGAAGCCATCGTCGGTCAGGCGGCGGTCCGCGAAGGCCGGCTCTCCGTCCGGCGTCGCGAAGCGGACCTCGATCCCGGCGTCGCGCAACGCCTGCCACGGGATCGCGGCCTCGGTCGGGTCGTAGTCGCTCGCCGGGAGCAGGAAGTGGACGGACCGGGTCATCAGCGGAGAGGGAGGGATTCGAACCCTCGAGAGAGCTTGTCGCCCCCTACTCGCTTAGCAGGCGAGTGCCTTCAGCCGCTCGGCCACCTCTCCGGGGGGTTCGCCGCAGACGTCAAGCCGGCCCGCGAACGGCGCCGATTCTAGAGGCAGCAGGGCGCGGGTGCGGGTTTCGGTGGGGCAGCGGACCCGTGCCCTTCGATTAGACTCGCGCCGCGATGAGCCCGACCGTCGGCGATGCGCTTCACGACCGATACGAGGCGATCTTCGAGGCGATCGAGGCACCGTTCGCATTCGTCGACCTCGACGCGGTTCGCGCAAACGCCGGCTCGATGCTCGCCCGCGCCGGGTCCAAGCCGATCCGCGTGGCTTCGAAATCGGTGCGGAGCCGCGGGATGCTCGACCGCATCGCGGCGCTCGACGATCGGTTCCGGGGTTTGCTCTGTTACACCCTGCCGGAGGCCCTGATGCTGGCCGACGCGGGGTGGCGCGATCTGGTGGTCGGCTATCCGACGATCGACCGGCACGCCATTTCCCGACTCGCCAACCTCGCAAGCCGGGATCCGGCCGCCACCCCGGTCCTGATGGTCGACGGGATCGCACAACTGGACCTGATCGAAGGAGCCGTCGGCGCCGGTCCGACCTCGATACCCGTCGCGATCGACATCGACGTCGGTTTTCGGGCCCTTCGGAGCATGATTCAGGCGGGACCCAAGCGTTCACCGCTCCGAACAGCTGCAGACGCCCGTTCCTTCGCCGAGGAGATCGCCGGTCGTCCCGGTCTCGAGCTCGTCGGGTTGATGGCCTACGAGGGCCAGGTGGCCGGCGTCGGCGACGCCGTCAAGGGAAAGACGCTCCGAAACGTCGGGGTCCGGCGAATGCAGATCGCTTCGATGGCCGAGGTCGCGGAGCGCCGCGCCGAGATCGCCGCCGCAGTGCAGGATGTGGCACCGCTTCGCTTCGTCAACGGGGGAGGAACCGGAAGCCTCGAGCTGACCGCGCGGGAGGAGGCGGTGACCGAGCTCGCGGCCGGATCCGGCTTCTACGCACCGGCGCTGTTCGACGACTACAGCCGCTTCTCGCTGACGCCGGCCGCCGCTTTCGCCCTCCCCATCGTCCGCATGCCCGCCCCCGGCTGCGTGACCGCGCTCGGCGGCGGCTACGTGGCCTCCGGGGCTCCCGGGAGCGATCGCCTGCCTCAGCCCTGGCTCCCCGACGGGCTTCACCTCGACCGTTTCGAGGGCGCCGGGGAGGTGCAGACGCCACTGCTCGGCGAGGTGGCGGTCCGGCTGCCGATCGGAAGCCGCGTCTACTTTCGGCACGCGAAGGCGGGTGAGCTTTGCGAGCATTTCAACAAGCTCTACCTGGTCGAGGGCGACGAGATCGTCGACGAGGTCCCCACCTACCGCGGCGAGGGTCACGCGTTCCTCTAGCCCGCCCGGCTCAGCGCCGCTTGCGGCGCCGGCGCGAGGGCACGACCACGGGGCCGAGCACCTGCTCCAGGTACTGGTTGGCGAACGCGCCGCCGGGGTCGAGGCGGCCGCGGACGGCCTTGAAGTCCTCGAAGCGCGGATAGAGCGGAGCGAGCTCGTGCGCAGTCAACGAGTGGCGCTTGCCCCAGTGCGGGCGGCCGCCGTACTCGGCCATCACCGCGGCCACCGCGTCGAAGTAAGGCTGCCAATCGCCCTTGTGATCGTGGTGGACGGCGACGTAGGCGGTGTCGCGACCGTAGGCGGGGCTCAGCATCGCGTCGTCGCCCGCCGCGAAGCGGACCTCGATCGGGAAGCACACCTCGAGCTCGGGGCGGGCGGCGATCGCGAGCACCCGCTCGACCGCCTCGCGGGCGTTCTCGCGCGGGATCGCGTACTCCATCTCGGTGAAGCGGATCCGACGCTCGGATGCGTAGACGCGGAAGCTCGCGTCGAGCTTGCGGCTCTTGCCGGTGCCGGCGGCGGCGAGCCGCGACAACGTCGGGATCGCGGCCGGGACGTGGCGTGCCACATGGGTGAACGCGCCGGCCAGCCAGTTCTCGACGACGACCTCCTGCGCGTAGACGGCGGCGGGGCTCGGGGGCTCGGCCGGCGCCTGCGTTCGGGTCGACTCGCGGCAGAGCGCCGTCTCGGTGTGCGGGAAGACGTAGAACTCGAAGTGGTCGAGGGTCCCGATGAAGTCGTCGAGCCCGTCGAGCACCTCGGCGAGCGGCCGGGCCCGATCGGTGCGGTCGATCCGGAAGTTGGTGATCGTGCGGAGCGTCGCCGAGTAGACGATCCCGAGCGCGCCGATCCCGATCCTGGCGGCGCTGAGGAGATCGGCGTCGCGCGGGCCGATCTCGTGCATGGATCCGTCGGCACCGACGATCTCGAGCGCCTCGACCTGCGAGGAAAGGTTGCGGAACGCGGCGCCGGTGCCGTGGGTTCCGGTCGAGATCGACCCCGCCAGGGTCTGGCGGTCGATGTCGCCGAGGTTCTCGAGCGCGAGCCCGCGACGGTCGAGCCGCCGGTTCAGATCGGCGAGGACGATCCCCGCCTCGACCTTGACCCGGCCCCCGGCGGGATCCCAATCGAGAACCCGGTTGAGCAGGCCGACGTCGAGCATCACACCGTCGGTCAGCGCGGCGCCGGTGAACGAGTGTCCCGACCCGGCCGCCTTCAGCGGGCGCCCCTGCTCGGTCGCAGCGATCACGAACGCGATCAGCCCCTCGCGGGTCCGCGGCCGCTGAATCAGAAGCGGCCGGCAGCGCTGCTCGCCGGACCAGTTCCGCCACCTTCTGCGCAGTTCTTCCGCCACGGGGGCCAACCCTAGATGACTGATCTGGCCGCGGCGGGACACCGCGCCGCCCGCGCCTTCAGCCACAATCAGGCACAAGGCACCGCCGTTTCCCGGAGGGGTGGCAGAGCGGTTGAATGCGCTGGTCTTGAAAACCAGTAACGGGCGACCCCCGTTCGTGGGTTCGAATCCCACCCCCTCCGCTGCTCAGCTCGCGAGGCGATGAATCTCGACCGGCTCGCGGAACCCGCGCAGCGTGCGGCGGCCGAGCGACTTCCACTCGCAGTCGGGTCCGGCGCTCGCGACGGCCGCCCCGGTCGCGAGCAACTCCCCTGAACCGGACAGAGCCAGCAGTCGCGCGGTCAGGTTGACGGCGCCGCCGAAGTAGTCGCCCTCGAAGCGGAGGATCTCCCCACGGTGGACGGCCCCGTGGAGCGCCGGCATCTCCGGGTCGTCCATCGCCTCGCAGAGCCGGCGCCACGCTTCGACCGCGCCGGCGGTGTCCTCGTAGACCAGCATCGCGCCGTCGCCGAGGCCCTTGACGACCTGCCCGCCGGGCCCGCGGTGGTCGAAGGTCGCACGGGAGAAGCGGCTAGCCGCCGCCATCGCGGCGCCGTCGCCATGGAGCTCGCCGTAGGCGGTGAAGTCCTTGAGGTCGCAGAACAGCAGGCAGACCTCGGTCGCGCCGGGAATCGCACCCTCGGCGCGGCTCTCCGCCTCCCGGACCGCGTACTGGGTGAGCTCGTAGTCGACCCAGCGGCGATGGATGCCGAGCAGCAACGGATCGGCGAGCGGCAGCAGCTCGGCGAGGGCGCGCTGGATCGTCGCGAGCGTCTCGGCCGGAGGGGCGCCGGCGCTGCGAACGCTCGCCGCGGTGCCGTGGCGGAAGTTGTAGATCTCGGCCGCTGCGATCCGGGCGAGCGCCTGCCCCCAGACCCGAGAGATCTCGAACTGGACCTCGACCGGCCACCACTCCTTTCGCTCGGCGGCGGCGATGAGCGCGTCAGCCTCCTCCGGGCTGAAGTAGGTCTCGTCGGGGGCCGGGCTCGGGAAGCCGAACGCATGGATCATCTGCAGGGTCGCCTCAGCCGGCCAGCCACCTCGCGCCTCGATGTCGCTCGCAGAGACGCTGCGCCGCTCGCGGTCGGTGCTCAGCACCGCGTCGAAGATCGCGTCCTCGATCCGGCCCCGCCCGGCGGCGCGTGCGATCGCCTCTGGTGAGACGCCGATGCCGACCAGGGCGTCGACTGCGTCGCGGCTCTCCGCCGGGAGCCCGAGCTCTCGGCAGATCTCCGCGGCGTCGAACTCCTCGCTCACGGGGCGGCGCTCAGGCCCCCTGCTCGACGACGACCTCGCAGCGGTCGACCGATGCCCGGCTTCCGGGCGTGTCGCCGATGTCCATCTGCTCGAACACTGCATCGGCATCCCGCATGTCCTGCTCGGTCGCGAAGAAGCCGACGAACACAGCCGTCCCCTGATCAGCGTCGAACAGCATCTTCATCCCGGTCGCGCGGACGCCCGGCGGCGGACCCTCGTCCTGCTCGATCCTCGCTTTGACGCGGTCGATGGTGCCATCGTCCACCCCGGTGAACCTGACGACTCTCGCATGCATGGGATCCCCTCCCGATTGGCTCTCCCTGCCGATCGGTCCGAGCCTACTCCGGGCGCGTCGATAACTCCAGCCGATTCGCGACACTCTCTCGGCCGATTCGCGACACGTATCTACCTACGTGTGCTTACCCGCAAATCGTATGAGGCTCACTATGGTGTCCTTGGTGAACGGAGGTGGGCAGGCCGACGTCGAAACGGGGATGCCGAAACGCGTTCCTGCGCTCGACGGAATCCGGGCGCTCGCCATGTTCGGCATCGTCACGGTCCACCTGCTCGGTGCCTCCGGCGTGTTCGGCCGCTACGAGGGCACCGGGACCGACGTCGTGCTCTGGTCGATCCTCGGTAACACGATCGACGTCTTCTTCATCATCAGCGGCTTCGTGCTCTTCCTGCCGGCAGTTCGCCGCGGCGGAGATCTCGGCGACAAGTGGGCGTTTTGGGTCGGCCGGGGGGCGCGCCTTCTGCCGGCCCTCTGGCTCGTGCTGGCGATCACGCTCGTCCTCACCGTCGTCAAGCCGCCGACGCCGGACGCAATCTTCCCGCCGTTCACCGAGATCCTGGCCAACGCAACCGGCCAGCAGATGCCGGCGGCGCTCCTGCTCGACGGATTCCGGATCGGCTTCGGGATGGACGGACCGCTCTGGATCATCTCGATCGTCGTCACCTTCTACGCGCTGCTGCCGTTCGTCGCCCGCAGCTGGTTCCGCCACCCGTGGATCTGGCTCGCGATCGCAGCCACCGTGACCGTCGCCTGGAAGGAGGCCGTGAACCAGGCCCCCGGCCTCTTCGAGGCGGTCTCGAACAACCCGCCCACGGTCGTCCGCGAGCTCTCGATCGACCAGTTCCCCGCGTGGGCGTTCTCGTTCGGGCTCGGGATGACCGGCGCCTGCGCGTACGTCACCGCCCACCGGCGCTGGGGCTCCGACCGCCTGCGCCGGGCCGCGACGATCGCGATGCCGTTCGTCTTCGTGGCCTACGGGGTCGTCGCCTGGCGCTTCGGCGTCGTCTCGGAATCCGTCCCCGGGAACATCGGCCCCGAGGCGCGAGCCGAGACCCTCCACGGCGTCGCCCACTCGGCACTCCGGGCAGCCGTCATCGGCGTGATCATCCTCGGCCCGCTCTGGCTGCAGCGGCCGTTCGGCAACCGCGCCGCGAGGAAGACCTCCGAGCTCAGCTATGGCGTCTACCTGATCCACTGGCTGATCGTGGTCTACGTCTTCGCCTACCTGGACATGCCCGAGGACGGCACTCTGTCGGCCTTCGCGATCTGGGTCGCGGTGATCCTGCCGCCCTCGTTCCTCTACGCGGCGGTGACCCGGCGCTGGATCGAGCTCCCGGCCCGGCGCCGGATCGAGGGCCGCTGCAAGCGCTCGCCGCTCGCAGCCGCGGGCCGTGGCCCCGAGCGCCCGCCGGGGTCCGCCGAAGTCCCGCTCAACGCCGAGGGGACGCCGTAAAGCGACGCCTGCCGCCCTCGGGACGTTCATGCTTCGGCGCCGGTGAGCCGATCAATGCGGGTGATGGAGCCGACCGGAGAGAGCCCGCACCGCACGCAGGTCGCCTTCGCGCTGCTCGCCGGCGCCCTGCTCGCCATCGTGCTCGCCGCGTGGCCCGCCGCCGGATCCGGCCACGGCACGGGCGCGAAGGGCAAGGGCGGACACGGGGTCCCCGCGGGCAAGGCCTATCTGCCGTCGAAGGGGAGGATCTTCACCGGCTCCTCCGACACCGGCCAGAGCTCCGACTACCGCGAGTTCCGCCTCGACACCGGGGCCCACCCCGCTGTCATGCAGTCGTTCGAGTCCTGGGGATACATCCCGAACGAGGCCTTCGATCGCTGGACCGACACGAACACCCGCGGGATGCTCAGCCTCTCGACGGCGAAGTGCTGGAAATGCCCGGACGCGATCAGCCCGCAGAGCATCGCGCGCGGCAAGGGCGACCGCTACATCGTCGCGCTCGGGAAGGCCCTCGCCCACCGGCGCAAGCCGACCTACATCCGCCTGCTCCCCGAGATGAACGGCTACTGGAACCGCTACAGCGCCTTCGAGTCCAGCGGGGACCCGCGCGACAAGGCGCACTCGACGAAGAACTTCAGGAAGGCCTGGCAGCGGTTCGTCCTGATCGCCCGCGGCGGCGAGCGCAACGCGATCGACCGCCGGCTGCAGAGGCTCGGAATGCCGAGGATCCGCGAGCGGACCCCGAAGAAGCTGCCGCAGCCGAAGGTCGCCTTCGCCTGGGTCCCGCAGTCGACCGGCTCGCCGAACGTCAAGGGCAACCAGCCCAAGGACTACTTCCCGGGCTGGGAGTACGTCGATTGGGTCGGTGCCGACGTCTACGGCAAGTACCCGAACATCGCCGGCGTCGACGCCCTCTACAGGAAGTACTCCAAGCGCCCGTTCATGATCGGCGAGTGGTCGCCCTGGGACGTCGACCGGCCGAAGTTCGTCAAGGACCTGTTCGGCTGGATCGAGAAGCACGGCCGCGCCGCGATGGCCGTCTACTACCAGGGCTTCGGCGAGGGGGCCGACAACCCCTACGAGCTCGGCGACTATCCGCAGAGCACGGAGAAGCTCCGCCACATCCTCAACGCGAAGAAGTACCTCCCGTTCGCGCCCGAGAACGAGCACAGGGGCGGCTGACAGCGGCAACCGGCGCCCGCGTGGCGCCCAGTTGATTAACTCCCACCGGAGATCGCGCCGGTCGAGGGAAATTCGCCGGATGGTCCGGCGGGGGGAGCCGCGCGCGGGAGGAGAGAGAAACTTGAGAACGAGGTTCGTCGCGCTGCTCGTCGGCGCCATTGCTCTGCTGACCGTCGGCGCCGCTCCGGCGCTCGGCGCGATGAGCGACATCGAGACGCCGACCGTCACCGGGCCGATCGCGGTCACCGCCGACTCGACCCCGTGGGCGGCGACCGACAAGCCGCTGGGCGACTACGGCTACGTCGAGGAGGAGTTCAAGTACTCCGGCGACGCCTTCGCCTACGACACGAGCGGCCCGGCCGACCAGACCGGGACGAAGATCCCGACCGGCGGCCCCGCCGACGACGGCAAGTACCCGTACAAGACCCGGATGATCGTCCGCCGGCCCACGAACCCGGCCGATTTCAACGGCACCGTGATCGTCGAGTGGCTGAACGTGACCGCGCAGTTCGACCTCGAGGCGAACTGGTACGGGGATCCCGATTACCTGCTGAAGAACGGCTACGCCTACGTCGGAGTCTCCGCCCAGCGCGTCGGCGTCAACTGGCTCCGCAACTGGGATGCCTCCCGCTACGGCGACCTCGACGTCAGCGCTCGCGACGGATCGACCGAGACGATCACCAACGACGCCCTCTCCTACGACATCTACTCGGCCGCGATCAAGGCTCTGCTCGACGGCGGCAACGGCCCCGATCCGCTCGGCTCGCTGCCGAAGCCCGACACCGTCGTCGCTTCGGGAGAGTCGCAGTCGGGCAGCCGCCTCAGCACCTACTACAACAAGGTGCAGCCGATCCACGACGTGGTCGACGCGTTCCTGCTGACGGTCTCAACCAGTGCGCTCCGCCACGACACGGCGACCCCGGCGATCCGGATCCTCAGCGAGACCGAGAACCGGGTTCCGCGAACCGAGCCCGACGCCGACAACTACCGCCAGTGGGAGGTGGCCGGCGGCTCGCATCTGCCGCGGATGGCGTTCGAGAACTTCCAGAAGCCGATCGAGCGCGACACCGGGCTCACCCTGTCGGCGAGCTGCGTCAAGTACCCCCTCTCGCGGGTGCAGTGGCCGTACGTGGTCAACTCCGCCTACGAGCACCTCGTCGACTGGGCAAACGGGGGCCCGGCGCCGCCGATCGCTCCCCGCGGCAGCTACCAGGACATGCCGGCCGACCCGAACAACCAGCTCGAGCGCGACGACCTCGGCATCGCCCAGGGCGCGATCAGGCTGCCGGAGATGACGGATCCGGTCCGGCTCAACAGCGGGATCAACTCGGCCGACCCGGGCGGCGGCGGCATCTTCTCCGCCTTCTGCGGCCTGCTCGGCTCGAGCGAGGACCTGACCAACGCGGTGCTGAAGCAGCGCTACGAGGACTGGGGCGACTACATCGACCGCGTGAAGGCGCAGGCCGAGGACGTCGCCGGCCAGGGATTCATCCTCGACCAGGACGTGCCGCGCCTGATCGCGCAGCACAAGCAGGTCTACACCCTGCGCCCGACCAAGCCGAAGCGAAGCGGCAAGAAGAAGCCGAGCGACAGCAAGTTCAAGCTGTCGTGGAAGGGCAGCACGGCTCCCGACACGACGTTCGAGCTCCAGCATTCGGCCGATGGCGGCGATACGTGGACGACGGTCAAGGGCGCGAAGGAGGTCGCGGGCACGAGCTTCAAGATCGACGAGAAGCGCGGCACCTGGATCTACAAGGTGCGCTCGACCACGATCGTCCCGGCCGATGCGGCCCGACCGAGCTTCACGGTCACGACGCCATTCTCGAAGCGCTCGACGAAGGCCAAGGTCAACGGCTGAGCGGTCCCGCGGCGACCGGCGCCCAGGGTGAGGCGCCGGTCGGCCCCCGCCCGCATCCACACCTATAAGGTCGTGACTTGATGAGCACCAGTGTCGTCACCGGCGGGGCCGGCTTCCTCGGCTCCCACCTCTGCGAGCGCCTGCTCGGCAAGGGTCATCGGGTCATCTGCCTGGACAACCTCGACACGGGGTCGCTGCTGAACATCGCGCACATCCGCGACGAGAACTTCGACTTCCGCAACGTCGACATCACCGAGCCGGTGGAGATCGACGAGCCGGTGGACTTCGTCTACCACCTCGCCTCCCCCGCCTCCCCGATCGACTACGCGCGGCTGCCCCTGCACACGCTCAAGGTCGGCTCCTACGGGACCCACCACATGCTCGGCGTCGCCAAGTTCAAGCGTGCCCGCTTCCTGCTCGCCTCGACCTCGGAGGTCTACGGCGACCCCCAGATCCACCCGCAGCCGGAGAGCTACTGGGGCCACGTCAACCCGATCGGCCCGCGCGGCGTCTACGACGAGGCGAAGCGCTACGCCGAGGCGCTGACGATGGCCTACCACCGCCAGCAGGGCGTCGACACGGCGATCGTCCGGATCTTCAACACGTATGGCCCCCGCATGCGCGCCCACGACGGCCGCGCGATCCCGACCTTCCTGCGGCAGGCGCTCGAGGACCGGCCGCTGACCGTGTTCGGCGACGGGTCCCAGACCCGGAGCTTCTGTTACGTCGACGACCTCGTCACCGGCCTCGTCGCGCTGATGGAGTCGGAGGCCCACCACCCGATCAACATCGGGAACCCGGACGAGTACACGCTGCTCCAGCTCGCCGAGAACGTGATCGAGGTCTCGGGATCGAACTCGGAGATCGTCTTCGAGGCGCTTCCCGTCGACGACCCCCAGGTCCGCCAACCCGACATCGGCCGCGCCCGCGAGATCCTCGGCTGGTCGCCGACCGTCAGCCTCGCCGACGGGCTCGCCCGGACGATCGACCAGTCGGGTCGCGACCGCCTGATCGGGGCCGACGACTGACCCGAGCGCTGCTCGCGGCGCTCGCATCGGCGCTCGTATGCGCCGCGCCGGCGGGTGCGGACGCCGATCGGGGAAGCGGGGTCTGGTCACCGGCGCCGGGGACGACCTGGCAGTGGCAGATCGTCGGCAGGATCGGAGCGCTCGAGGACGTCGACGCCTACGACGTCGACCTCACCGATGCGATACCCGAACGGCGCCGCCTGACGGTCCCGGGCTTCGGGAGCGTCACCTGGCCGAAGGGCGTCAACGCCGGGATCGTCGACCGGCTTCACGACCGCGGGATCGTCGCTGTCTGCTACCTCGATTCGGGGGCGTGGGAGTCTTACGAGCCGGACGCGGATCTCTTCCCGAAGGGCGTCATCGGCAACTCCAGCGGCTGGTCGGGCGAGCGTTGGCTGGACATCCGCCCGCGGGCGCGGAAGCGCTTCGCGCCGATCATCTGGGCGCGTTTCCGGCTCGCGGCAGAGATCGGCTGCGACGCGGTCGAGCCCGATCAGAACAACCCGATCGGCAACCGCCCAGGGTTCCGGATCGGCGAGCGGGCGGAACGCTCGTGGTACCTGTCGGTCGCCCGCCACGCCCACGCCGCCGGGCTCTCGGTCGGGATGAAGAACGGCGTCGAGGTGAACTCGCCGGCAACGGTCCGCGCGTTCGACTGGGCGCTCAACGAGGAGTGCTTCTTCTACCGGGAGTGCGGCCGCCTGAAGCCGTTCGTCGAGGCGGGAAAGGCCGCCTTCCAGACCGAGTACACAGAAGACTGGAAACGCCGGGGCGCGAGCAGCCCAGCGGCCGTCGCCGGCGAGGTCTGCGACGCGTCCCGCCGCCTCGGTTTCTCGACCCTCCTCAAGCGCCACGTGCCCGACCGGCTCTTCCGGCCCTGCTGAGACCGGCCCGCCATCTAGATTCCCCTGGATGGAACCGCTGCGCATCGCGCATCTGACCGCGACCTTCCCGCCCTATCCGGGCGGGGCGGGCAACACCTGCTACCGCTTCGCCCGCGGCCAGGCCGATCGCGGCAACCACGTCGAGGTGTTCACCGCGGCCGCCGAGGGCGAGGCCCCGGACCCCGGCGGGGCGATCGTCCACCGGATCGACCCGGTGATGGCGATCGGCAACGCGCCGCTGATCCCGAAGCTGGCCCGGCTCGAGTCCTTCGACGTCGTCCACATCCACTACCCGTTCATCTTCGGCTCGGAGCTGACGCTGCTCGGCCGGCTCAGCAGGCGGCGACGCAGCGCCGCGCTGATCGTCCACTACAAGAACCGACTGCTCGGCAAGGGGACGCGGGGGCTGATGTTCGAGACCTACGAGCACACCGTCGGGCCGGCGCTGATCCGCGCCGCCGACCGGATCCTCGTCCTCAGCGCCGATCACGCCCGGTCGGTCTCCTACCTCAAGCGTGCGCTCGAAACGACCCCCGAGCGCCTGATCGAGATGCCGAACGGGGTCGACACCGACGCGTTCTCCCCCGGATCCGACCGGACCGGGCTGCGCGAGCGCCTCGGCATCCCCGCCGACGCCGTCGTCGCCGCCTTCGTCGCCACCCTCGACCGCGCCCACCACTTCAAGCGGGTCGACGTCGCGATCGAGGCGCTGGCGCGGACGCGGAGCCCCGACGTCCACATGGTCGTCGCCGGCGGCGGCGAGCTCCTCGAGGGTTTCAGGAGCCAGGCTGCGGCGGCCGGAGTCGGCGGGCGCGTCCACTTCCTCGACGCCGTCCCGCACGGCGAGCTGCCCGACGTGCTGCGCGCCTCCGACCTGTTCGTGCTCACCACCGAGCCACCGGAGTCGTTCGGGATCGTCCTGATCGAAGCGATGGCCTGCGGACTGCCGGCGGTCGCGACCGACTATCCCGGCGTCCGCGCGGTTGTCGACGACGAGACGGGCATCCTGATCGGTGCCGGCGACTCCGCGGCGGCGGCCGAGGCGCTCGACCGGCTCGTCGACATGGGTCCCGAGGGCCGCGCCGAGCTCGGGGCGGCGGGACGCGCCAAGGCCGAGCGTCAGTGGGCGTGGCCGGCGTTGCTCGACCGGATGGAGGAGGCCTACGCCGAGGCGATCGCCGCGCGGCGCGCCAAGCTCGGAGCCGCGGCGTGAGCGAGCCGCGGCGCTCCCTGCTGCTCGTCTCCTACTTCTTCCCGCCGACTCGCGACACCGGCGCGCAGCGCCCCGCGGCCATGGCCAAGTGGCTGGCGCGGCTCGGCTGGGACGTGAGGGTGTTGACGACGACCGCCTTCGGGTCCGGCGGGCCGCATCCCGACGGAGTCCGCGTGCTCCGCTCCCACGACCTGCAGACGCTCCGGGCGCGGATGGGCGGCCACGAGAAGATCGACTCGCTGTTCGACGCCGACACCTACAGCGGCAAGCCCCATCCACTGAGCAGGGCGATCGTCCCCGAGCCGCTCGCGGTCGCCTGGGCGCCGTTCGCCCGCCGCCTCGCCGTGGCGGCCCACCGCGAGAGCCCGTTCGATTGCGTCCTTACGACCTCGCCGCCGGAGTCCGCGCACACGATCGGCTACGCGCTTCGCCGCCGCGGCGTCCCGTGGGTCGCCGACGTCCGCGACGCCTGGACGTTCGAGCCGCTCCGCCCACCGTTCCCGACGCGCATCCAGCATCGCCTCGACGAGCGGCTCGAGCGGAGACGGCTCGGCGCCGCCGACCGCGTCGTCTGCGTCAGCGAACCGGCGGCAGCCGATCTGCGAAGCCGCGGGATCGCGGATCCGAGCGTGATCCCGAACGCCTGGGACCCCGACGAGGATCCGGGTGCGTCGGCGGCCGCGGCGGCGGCCGGGCTGCTCGACCCCGATCGGATCTCGCTGCTCTACACCGGGCGATTCGGCAGCTACGGGCGCGACCCGGGCCCGTTCGCCGCCGGCCTCGCCCGGTTCGCCGCCGCGTCGCCACGGGTCGCCGAGCGGCTCGAGGTCGCGATCGCCGGGCCGCTGCAGCCGCGGGAGCGGGAGCTATTCGAGCGGCCGGACCTGGGCCCGGTGAAGGTCAGCCTGCTCGGCTCGCTCGAGCGCGAGACCTCGCTCGCGCTCCAGAGGCAGGCGGACGCCCTCCTGCTGCTCGCCCAGCCGGCGCGTTCGCAGCTGGTCAACTTCAAGCTCTTCGAGTACCTGGCTGCGGGCGTCCCGATCCTCGCGCTCGCGGCCGGGACCGAGGCGGGCCGGCTCGCCGCCGAGGCGGGCATCGAGCCGATCGTCGCCGCCGACGACCCGGCGGCGATCGCCGCGGCGCTGGCTCGGTTGCTCGAGGATGGGATCGCCGCCCCGGCCCCCGACGCGGCCGCCCGGCACTCGTACCCGGCGGCCGCCGAGGCGATGGCGGCCGAGCTCCTCGCGGTGGTCGGCTGATGGATGGTGGACGGGATTCGGCGCCGGTCCCCGACGCGCTCGCGCCACCGCCGCATCACCCCCGCTACCCGCTGCTCGACGGGATGCGCGCGATCGCCGTCCTCTGCGTCGTCGGCGTCCATGTCGGCGTCTTCGGCGTCGTCGGTGGCTCGCTGTTCGGGAAGCTGGTCCTGCACCTGAACATCGGGGTGACGATCTTCTTCCTGATCTCCGGCTTCCTGCTCTACCGGCCCTTCATCGCCGGGCGGACCGGCGGGGCCGAGGCACCCGCGATCGGCGTCTACGCCCGCCGCCGCGTGCTCAGGATCGTTCCCGCCTACTGGCTCGTCCTCATCGTCCTGATCCTGCTGCCCGGCGTCACAGCGGTGCCCGGCGGCGGTGGGCTCGAGCAGTTCGCCCTGGTCCACGCTCTCCCGATCGGCGCCGGCCCCGACTGCATCCGGGCGGCCTCGGACTGCGGCCTCGCCCAGACCTGGAGCCTCGTGGTCGAGTTCACCTTCTACGCCCTGCTTCCCTTCTACGTCCTCGTCGCCGCGCGGCTTGCCCGCGGCCGTACGACGGCCTCCTGGTTGCGAGCCGAGTTGCTGCTGCTTGGCGGCCTGACGATCGTCTCGCTGCTTCTCCACTTCGGGATCGACGGGACGCGGGAGAGCATGGTCGTGACCGGATCGCTGCTCGGCTACGCGTTCTGGTTCGCGCTCGGGATGGCGCTGGCGCTCGTCTCGGTCGCGATCGCCGACCGCGAGCGGCCGCCGCGGGCCGTCGCGGCGATCGCATCGCGGCCGGGCGTGTCGTGGCTCGCGGCGGCGATGATCTACGTCGCCCTCTCCCTCGCCCTGCCGGCGACTCCGTATCTGGTGACGGCGGGCGATCAGTTCGTCGCCCACATCGCGTTCGGAGTCATCTCGCTCCTGCTGATGCTTCCAGCCGTCTTCGCCGGCGCCTCCCCGGGGGTCCCGCGAACCGTCCTCTCGAACCCCGTCGTCGCCTGGCTCGGGCTGATCTCCTACGGGATCTTCCTCTGGCACTACGTCGTCACGATCGAGCTCGGCCTCCCCGGCGAGGGTTGGAGCTTCCTGCCGCTCCTGATCGCGACCCTCGCGATCTCGATTCCGATCGCCGCCGCGAGCTACTACCTGCTCGAGCGGCCGCTGCTGCGCTTCAAGTACCGGTAGGGGAACGGAGGCGGGTTCGGCTCACGCCGGGGCCCAGCGGCCGGCGGACTGTGATTCGGCAGTGAGGGGGCGCGGCCAAGCGGCTCGGCCGAGATGGCGAGCTCGTGGGCGGATTTCCCCTGACTATCAGGGGTTTGCTGCCCGCGAGCACGATTCAGCCTGCGCCTCCTCCCGTCCCTGCCAAGACCCACTTCCACCCCACCGCCCAGCTCCCTTACTCGGCCGCCAAACCGAATATTCCTCGGTTCTGCAAGAATGAACTACTGATGTCCGCCACCACCACTCGCGAGCGGCTGATCGACTCGGCCACCCATCGGTTTGCCGCCGACGGCGTGCTCGGGACGACGCTCGAGGAAGTGCGGGCGGACGCCGATGCGAGCGTCGGCGCCGTCTACCACCACTTTCCCGACAAGGAGGCCCTGGTGGATGCGGTGCGGGAGCGGGCGCTCGGCGACTTCCAGGCCGCCTTCGCCGCCGAGCTCGAGCGCCACCGGGACGCCGAGGAGGGGATCAGGGCGATGGTCCGCTTCCAGGTCCGCTGGTGCTTCGCCAATCCGGAAGCAGCGAAGCTCCTGCTCGAGGGACGGCCGCGGCGGGCGGCGGAGCTGAACCGCGGATTCTTCGACCGCGTTCAGGCCTGGTGGCAGATCCACGCCCACTACGGGACCGTCCACGATCACGACTTCGCGCTCGTCCATGCGATCTGGCTCGGGCCGGCGCTGGAGCTGACCCGCCTGGCGCTCGCCGGAGCGACCCGGCGGCCTGACCGCGCCACGGTCCAGGCCCTCGCCGACGCGGCGTGGGCGGCCCTCGCCGACAACCCACCACCGCAGGAGGCAGCACAATGAGCACCTACGAGGAGATGATTCGCAGCGGCACCGATGCGGAGCACGAAGCGGTGCTCGTCGAGCGGCCCGCCGGCGACCGGGCGATCGTGACGATGAACGAGCCCGAGCACCTGAACGCACTCAGCGCGGCGGTCTGCGTCCAGCTCGATCGCGTCCTCGCCGAGCTCGCCGACGACCGCGACCTGCGGACGATCGTCCTCACCGGCGCCGGGACCGGGTTCTCCGCCGGCGGCGATCTCGAGATGATGGAGACGGCGACCGAGGGCATCACCCAGCCCGCGGGCTCGACCGACGTCTGGCGCTGGATCCGCAACCGCTTCGGAGCCGTGGTCCGCCGGATCGCCCGCACCGACAAGGCCTTCGTCGCGGCGGTCAACGGCCCCGCCGCGGGCGTCGGGCTCGCGTTCGCGCTCACATGCGACCTGGCGATCGCCTCCGAGCGGGCCATCCTCGTGCCCGCGTTCGGGCGCCTCGGCCTGCTGCCCGAGGTCGGCACGAGCTGGGCGCTGACCCGGCGCCTCGGATACCAGGGCGCCTTCGCCTTCTTCGCGAGCGGCGAGCACGTCGACGCCGCCGAGGCCGAGCGCCTCGGGCTCGTCCAGGAGGTCGTCCCCCACGACCGCCTGCTCCCGGCCGCGAACGAGTGGGCCGACCGGATCGCGGCGCTGGCGCCGCACGCGCTCGAGATGGCGAAGCCGCTGCTGCGGGCGACGGCCGACGCGAGCTGGGACACCGCGCTGACGATGGAGGAGTTCGCGGAGCCGAACTGCTTCACGACCGAGCGCTTCGCCGCAGCGGTCGCGGCGATGCGCGGCCACGGCGGCCCCTGACGCCCGCCGCCGCGCTCGCGGCCCGGCAACTATCCTTCCGGCCCGTGAGCGACGCCCCCGAGCCCTCCGAGCACCGTTTCATCGGCCCGATCGTCGGCCCCGACGACGAGCGCCGGTTCACGGACTCGGGGATCGAGGTCGGCAAGCTCTACGACGAAGGCGACGTCGCCGACGGCCTCGGAGAGCGCCTCGGCGAGCCCGGATCGTTCCCGTTCACCCGCGGCATCCACGACGGCATGTACCGCGACCGGCTCTGGACGATGCGCCAGTACGCCGGCTTCTCGAGTCCCGAGGACACCAACGAGCGCTACCGCTACCTGATCGAGCACGGCTCGACCGGTCTCTCGATGGCGTTCGACCTGCCGACCCAGCTCGGCCGCGACTCCGACGACCCGCTCTGCGACGGCGAGGTCGGCCGTACCGGCGTCCCGATCGACACGATCGAGGACATGCGGATCTGCTTCGACCAGATCCCGCTCGACCAGGTCTCGACGTCGATGACGATCAACGCGCCCGCTTCGGTCCTGCTGCTCCTCTACGAGCTGGTCGGCGAGGAACAGGGCGTCGCCTCCGAGAAGCTCCGCGGGACCGTCCAGAACGACGTCCTCAAGGAGTACATGGCCCGCGGCAACTACATCTACCCGCCGGAGCCGACGATGCGGCTGACGACCGACATCTTCGAGTACTGCCAGCAGAACGTGCCGAAGTGGAACACGATCTCGATCAGCGGGTACCACATCCGCGAGAAGGGCTGTTCGGCCGTCCAGGAGGTCGCCTTCACGCTCAGCAACGCGATCGCCTACGTCGAGGCGGCGCTCGACCGCGGGCTCGAGATCGACAGCTTCGCCCCCCGGCTCGCCTTCTTCTTCAACTGCCACAACAACGTCTTCCAGGAGATCGCGAAGTTCCGCGCCGTCCGCCGGATGTGGGCGGAGATCGTCCGCGACCGGTTCGGCTCCGAGAACCCGCGCTCGCAGATGATCCGCTTCCACACCCAGACCGGCGGCGTCACCCTCCAGGCCCAGCAGCCCGAGGTGAACATCATCCGCGTCGCCCTCCAGGGCTTCGCCGCCGTCAGCGGTGGCACCCAGTCGCTGCACACCAACGGATTCGACGAGGCGCTGGCGCTGCCGACCGAGCGTTCGGCGCGCATCGCCCTGCGGACTCAACAGGTGATCGCCTACGAGTCCGGCGCGACGGACACCGTCGACCCGTTCGCCGGCTCCTACTTCGTCGAGTCGCTGACCGACGAGATCGAGCTGCGGGCGAAGGAGCTGATGGCGCAGGTCGCCGACCTGGGCGGCTCGGTCGAGTCACTCGACTTCATGCAGCGCGAGATCGAGGAGTCCGCGGCCAGCTACCACGAGCGCTACAAGACCGGACAGGACGTGATCGTCGGGGTCAACAAGTTCGTGACGGACACGATCGACGACGTCGACATCCTCAAGGTCGACCCGGAGGCCGAGAAGCGACAGGTCGCCAGGCTCAAGAAGCACAAGGAGAGGCGCGACCAGGCCGCCGTCGATGCTCGTCTCGCCGATCTCACCAAGGCCGCAGAGGGCGACGTCAACCTGCTGCCCCCGATGAAGGAGGCCCTGCGGGCCGGGGCCTCGATCGGCGAGGTCTCGGGCGCACTCCGCGACGTCTTCGGCGAGTACAAGGGCGGGGCCTTCTTCTAGGCCCGGCCGCCCGATGATCATCGGAGAGCGCTTCGCCTGGGCGCACCTGCCGAAGGCGGCGGGGACCGCGACGCAGGCG
Organism: Solirubrobacterales bacterium; assembly: GCA_046330285.1. GTDB lineage: Bacteria > Actinomycetota > Thermoleophilia > Solirubrobacterales > 70-9 > RHKX01. Next base: position 278,837 of record JAXLSX010000003.1, read on the forward strand.
ATGTTCGAGGCCGTTCCCGGGCTGATCGACTACGCCGACCCGGTCGACTCCAACTCCAAGCACGACGCGTTCTGGGTCCGCGAGGACGAGCTCGCCGGCAAGCTGCTGGCGATGAACCTGCGGCGGCTTCCGTCGTGGGTCCTGAGCGCCGCCAACCACAAGGCGATGTCGGGGCTCTGGCCCGACTTCGAGCCGCTGCCGATGCCGACGGTCGAGGAGATGGTCGAGAGCACCGATCCCGACGATCTGCTGCGGTGGATGACCGACGGCCCGCGAATGCCCGTCGACCGCTGGCTGCGGGCCGAACACCTCCAGGAGGACGTGCTCGGGCTGCTCGGAGAGCTCGGGGTCCTGACGCCCGCGGCCCGCGAGGCGGTCGTCGCGGTGCCGTGGGTCGGCAAGGCCTACGACCACGACGTCGACCGGGCCTTCACGGCGGAGCAGATCGCGCGCATGTACGAGGTCAACCCGAGTTGGACGGCGGCGGAGCGCGCCGCCTACGGCGACCTCCACCAACCCTCCGCCTAGCCGCGCGTCCCTAGACTGACCGCCCCGAAGATGGACCTCCGGAACCAGAGCATCGACCTCGCGCGCCGCGCCGCCCGCACGCGGCCCGCGCGCCGCCTCGCCGACGCGATCCGCGAGGACCGCCCGCCGCCCGAGCCCCCGCCGCCCCCGCCCCCTCCCCCGCCCGATCCGCGCGACCTGCTCAACCACATGCGGGTCGACAACTGGCTGACGAACCTGTTCGGCGCCGAGCTCGACCCGATCGAGGAGCGGATCGCCGCGGGCGCGACCGGCGACGAGGCCTACGGGCTGTTCCGCGGACTCGACGACGACCTCTGGGCGCTGCTTCTGAGCGGCCAGTACTCGGCCTATCCCGCGATCCGCGGCCTGCTTCCCGACGTCCCCGAACCCCACCTGCAGTTGAGCTGGAACGGCGCCGACGGCCTCGGCCTGCTGTCGCAGAGCAAGTCCTTCTACGCGCACGTCAAGCGGATGCACGCCGAGCACCACGGCGGCGAGCTCTCGGGCGCCCGGATCCTCGACTTCGGCTGCGGCTGGGGGCGGCTGACGCGCTTCTTCGCACGCGACGTCCCGGCGGGAGCGCTGCACGGCTGCGACCCGGTCGAGTCGATCCTCGACGTCTGCCGAACCAGCCGCGTCCCGGCCGAGCTCCACCGCTCCGACTTCGTGCCCGAGAGCCTCCCGGTCGACGGGATCGACGTCGCATTTTCGTTCTCGGTCTTCACCCACCTCTCCGAGCGCGCGGCCCAGACCTGCCTGAACGCGATTCACGACGCGCTCAACCCGGACGGGATCGCGGTCCTGACGATCCGCCCGCCCGACTACCTCGGCCTCGACGAGAAGATGCACGGGGCCCGCGACGAGCTCGGCCCCGATCCGTACGCGGCGATGTCGGAGCCGCAGTTCGTCTTCGCGCCCCACGGCGTCGACGAGGGCCACCCGCAGTACCAGGGCGGCGAGATGACCTACGGGGACACCGTCGTGAGCCTCGCTTACGTGCGCGAGCACTGGACCGAGCGGTTCGAGCTGGTCGACGTCAGGGCGACGCTCGAGGACATGTTCCAGGTCGCCGTGACGCTGCGGCGACGCTGACGGCGCTCAGCGGCCCCCGCGCATCCGCGCGCCGAGGCCCCGGAGCGGCCGGGTGAGCCGCCAGCTCCGCGAGCCCTCGTATTCGGAGCGGACGCCGTCGACGATCGCACAGTAGTCGCCGCGAAGCTGCTCGATCTCACGCTGGAGCTGGGCGACGTTGTGGCGGAGCGCCGCGATCTCCCGCGGGTCGTCGGCGGGCGCGAGAAGCTCCTCCGGGGTGATCGTCACGTCCTTCTTCCGCAGCAGGGGCCAGGTCTGGTTGTAGGCCCAGGGTTGCACCGAGACGAACTCGAACGCGCGGCCCCAGTGCTCGCGGACCCACCAGTCCGACATCAGGATCATCGGACCGCCGATCGACCACGGCGCGTCGTGGCGGAGGACGTTCATCCCGACCCGCGACTCATCCCACGGCTCGCCCGCGATCCGCTCCGAGTTCCACTCGCCCATGTAGGTCGCGACGAGCAGACCGCCGGGGGCGAGCACCCGATGGAGCTCGAGCAGCCAGTCGGCCGAGTTGTCGGCGAGATGGGTGAACACCGAGATCGCCCAGATCAGGTCGAAGCTTCCGTCGTCGAACGGGAGCGGCGGATCGACATCGCAGCGGACGGCGTTCAGCGGCGGGCAGAGGCTGGCTCGGAGCCAGTCGATGCTGGCGGCGTCGATGTCGGCCCCCCACACCTCCGCCGCCCCGGACTCGGCCTCGCCGATGAAATGGCGGAGCGTCCGTCCGGCACCGCAGCCGAAGTCCAGCAGCGTCCTGCCGCCCGGATCCCAGCCCTCGGGGAGCAGCCGCATCAGCTCGTTCTTGGTGTCGGCACCGAGGCGCTCGTACTCGGCCTCGGCCTCCGCTCGGTCGCCGGCGATCTCCAGGACCCGGTCCATGAGGTCGAACTCCGGATAGGGAAGCGCGCCCGCCCCGTCCCGATCGGGCTCCCCTTCGCGGCCCATCAGAGCTCCTCGGCCACCCGCGGCGCTTCCCGGTTGAAGTACCAGACCGAAAGGACGCAGACCCCGAGGAAGATCGCTGCGGCCGGAACCAGGTGGACCCAGCCACCCGCCGCCTCCGCGGCGCCCGCCGCCTGCGGATCGATGAACCACTTGTTGGTCTGCACGAAGAGCGGCACGAGTGGATTGCAGAACATGATGTCCCTGAGGATCCCCTCGGGAACGATGCTCACCGGGAAGAGCACGGCGCTGCAGTAGAAGAGTGCCGTCGCCGCGACGCTCCAGATGATTGCGACATCGCGAAAGCGCACGTACAGAGCCGACAGGTAGGTCGAGACGGCGCTGGTCAAGACGATGAGCAGAAAGAAGATCACCGGCATCAGCAGCCAGGTCCAGATCGGGTAGACGCCGAAGATCGCGGAGAAGACCAGGACCGCGATCATGTTCATCCCGAGGTTGAAGATCGAGGTGAGCACGACCGACATCGGGATCACGAGTCGCGGGAACTGCGTCTTGCGGACGATCCCCTCGCGCCCCGCGACCGCCGTCGTCGCGATCATCGTGGCCTCCTGGAAGAACGAGAAGAGAACGATGTTGAGCAGCAGGAACACCGGATAGTTCTCGACCTGGTCCGACCCGACCCGAAGGATCTGCGTGAAGACTGCGAGTAGGACTCCGAACAGCAACAGCGGCCTCAGCAACGACCAGATGTAGCCGAGAACCGTCCCGAAGAACGCCGTCTTGAAGTCGGTGGCGGACATCAGGAAGAGCAGATCCCAGAACCGTCGCCAACCGCCGGCCAACGCGCTGGGGCCATGGACTTCGACCAACCCGGCGGGGTCGTCACTCATCGTCGTCCTCCGCCACGTCGATCGGTACGACGAGCATGTCGGCATCGACATAGACGACACCGAGCTCACGGTTGACTCCGAAGACGACGAAGTCGAGCAGATCGAAGAACCCGACCGCCACCCCTTCGACGTCGCGCGTGCTGGTCACCCAGCAGCGGAGGAAGTACCGGCCGGGGGTCAGCGGATTCGCGACGACGGCGTTGATCTCGACCTCTTCGCCGACCGCGATCTCCTCCGAGCCCGGGACGTCGGGCTCGATCATCCGGTGCAGGCTGAAGACCTGCGTCCCACGCTCGTCCATGCAGTGGATCGCGAAGACGGGCTTGGTCAGCGTACGTCGCGCCTCGATCCGGGCCCGGAACCGGATCGCTTCGCCTTCCTCGACGTTCGTCGATGCGTTGCCGTCACCGTCGAGCAGGGTCGCCGATACCAGGCGGGCATTCAGATCGGGTACGCCGGCCCGCCCCTCGGCGAGGTCGGTGGCGGTCGAGCCTGCGTCGCCGCTGAAGTTCAGCCGGATGTAGTTGCGGCCGACCTCCTCGGGATCGCCGATCGCCAGAAGCTCGCCGTCGTGCAGGAGCATCGCCCGATCGCAGTAGGCCTGCACGCTCATCATGTCGTGAGTGACCAGGACGACGGTCTTGCCCGCGTCGCGCATGTCGTGGAACACGTCGGCGCACTTCTGCTGGAAGGACGCGTCACCGACCGCCAGCACCTCGTCGATCAGCATCACGTCGGCGTCAGCTTGGAGCATCGTCGAGAACGCGAGCCTGACCGACATTCCCGAGGAGTAGTTCTTGAGGCTGAGCTCGCGGAACTCGTCGAGCTCGGCGAATTCGAACACCGCATCGACGCGCCGTCGTGCCTCCCGCGGCGTCAGGCCCATCATGACGGCGTTCAAGACGACGTTGTCCTGTCCGCTCAACTCCGGGTTGAAGCCGACGCCGAGCTCGATGAAAGGGGCCATCCGCCCGGCGACGCGGATCCGTCCGGCATCGGCGCGGTAGATGCTCGCCAGAATCTTCAGCAGCGTGCTCTTCCCGGAGCCGTTGCGACCCACGATGCCGACGAACTCGCCCTGATGGACGTCGAACGACACGTCGCGGAGCGCCTCGAGCTCGCGGTATTCCGGCTTGGCAAGCGGATGCACGGCGCGCTCTTTGAAGCTGTCGATCCGGTGCTCGGGAATGTGGAACGTCTTGCCGACCCCGCGGACTTCGAGGGCGACGGGCCGATCGGTCATGTCCCGCGGTCCACCCTCCCGGGGGCGGGCCTCGGTACCGGTGCCGGTCACGGTCGCGTGCTCAGCATCCATCGAGCAACTCCTCGATCCGGGCCATGGTCACAGCGTCGAACGACGTCTCCCAGTCGTCGCTCCAGTCCACGTCGGCCCCGCGGATCCGTCCATCGTGATCCCCGATCCGGGCGGCGGCGGATGCAAGCCCGGCGGTGACGCCCTCGATGCTCGGCCGGGTCGCGATCAGGTTCGGTGAGATCGCGGTGAGCGATTCCGCCGACTTGGTGTCGAACGTGTTGGTCACGGTCAGCATGCCTGCGGAGGCCATCTCGATCGGCACGAGGCTCGGGTGCGGAGTGAACATGAGCGAGAGCCCGACGTCGTGGGAAGCCAGCATCGAACCGTAGTCGGCCTGGTTGCGCCGCGGGAGGATCTCGAGCTGGTTGCCGTCCGCAAGTGCAACCCTGCCGCGGCCGGAGACGGAACCGATCCCGTAGTACTCCCAGCCATCGCCGAGCGCGCCCTCGGCGATCGCCCGCGAGATCGCGATCAACCCGAGCTCGAACATGTTGCGCTTGGCGTGGGGCTCGGAGCGCGCGTAGAAGAGCAGGCGGCGCGAGTCGCGGTCGGCGAGCTGGGTGCCGGTGGGCGGCGCGACCTTGGTGATCGCATTGCGGAAGGCCGTCGAGTCGCGCGCACCCGCCTCGGACCCCCTTCGGTAAACCCCGAAGCCGTGGGCGGCGAAGTAGCGCTGCAGGAACTCGGTCGAGAACAGCGCGGTGTGTGGGAAGTCGTATGTCTCCATCGCGACCGCGGCCCAGGAACCCATCACGAACGTGAACGGCTCGTACTCCTGGATCAGGTAGAGGAACCGCTCGCGATCGGTACGGCGAACGGCATCCCGGGCGTGGTAGGCGGTCCACCAGGTCGTCGCGACGAAACGGTCGCGGGGACTGATCGCGATCGGCCCGCCGCCGTCGCGCCCGAATACGACCTCGACCCTCGACATGGCACCCTCGAGGCCGCTGTAGGACTCGACCTGATCGCGCCAGTCCTCAGGTAGCGGAGGCGTCGGATCGACGGTGATGATCCGGACCCGATGGCCGCCTTCGGCGAGCTTCCGGGCGAGGTTGAACTTGGCGATGTAGCCGCCGAAGAGGTGGCGGAGGTCGATCGTCGGAATCAGCAGGTTGATCCGCTCGGGCTCGCGCTCGGAGACGGCCATCGGCAGCGGCGACAGGAGTCGCTCGATGTGGGCCGTTTCCGGGTCCGGATGCGCCTCCTCCACGTGCTCGCCGGGTGAGGGCGGCATGGAGGCGTCGAAAGGCGAGCCGATCGGCCGCTCCCACTCGCGTGCGTGACGGCGCATCACGTGCCGCCAGAGCAGGCTCTCGGCGAGCATCTTCTCGACCCGCAGGGTCTCGCTGCGGCCGAGCAGGCCGCGGAACGAGCGCAGCTCGAGCCAGGCGATCCCCGATCTCGACTCGTCAGCTCGTGCGAAGCGGGCCAGCGCCGCACGCTTGGCCCGGCCGGCTTCCGGGATCCGCGCCAGCAGCGCCCGCGCCAGCACCTCGAGGCGGACGTAGCCGCGGAAGTAAGCCGCGCCGGCGGCGGCGAACCGGGCGCGCCAGTAGGCGAGGCCGAATCGGTCCCGGAGCTTGCCGTTGCCCCCGATGCCGGCGTTGGCCGCCCGGTGTCCGAGCGCCGCGGCGTCGTGCTGCACGTAGTCGTAGAGCGGTCGGTCGACGTAGGCGACGTCCCCCATGCTCATCGCCACGAGCCCGAGCCAGTGGTCGTGGTACTGCTCACCGGGAACGGCCGGGAACGGCAGCGCCCGCTCGACGACCTCGCGGCGCATCATCGACGCAGCACCGGTGACCGTGTTCGCGATCAGCAGCGACAGCAGGTTCGTGTGGTTGTTGCGGCGGTTCGTCCAGTAGGTACCGGCGAGCACGTTGCCGTCGGTGTCGACCAGGCGCTGGTCGCTGTAGACGAGCTTCGCCTTCCCGATCTCGGCCCGCAGCGTCGCCAGCTTGTCCGGGTACCAACGGTCATCCTGGTCGCTGAGCGCGACCAGCTCCGCCTCCGCCGGGACGAGCGTGAGCGCGCGCTCGAAGCTCCGATAGAAGCCGAGGCGGCGATCGGCGCGGGAGACGACGAACCGGGAGTCGCCGTCGAGCTCGGCGACTATCTCCCGGTAACGATCGGGGCGTGAGCGGTCATCGTTGACGACACAGACCCAGTTGGTGTCGGTCTGTGACCGCAGTGACTCGACCTGGGCCCGGAACAGGTCCATGTCGGGATTGAATGTCGCCATCGCAACCGCGATCAGGCCGCTGCCGGCGGCAGCGGGATCGACCGGCCCCAGCGGGGGCTCCACGGCGTCGATCCGCCCGAGCTCGCACTCGGCGACGGCGCCGTCGCCGAGCGTCGCTCGGAGGCCGAGGACGACCTCACCTCCGGCGGGTGTCGGCGGCAGCTCGACCGTGGCCCAGAACCCGCTCCGATAGCAGCGGACCTCCGGATCGTCGAGCGAATCTCGATCCTCGGGCGGAATCGGCGGATCGCCGCCGGAGCCGAGGTTGGGATGGAGCTTGCGGAACAGGTCGAGACGCGGCAGGCCGAAGTCGGTCACCGGCGCCGTCGCCCCGTCGACCAGGACCTCGAGCGCGACCACTTCGGCGCGCGGGTGGAAGCAGGTGCCGAACAGGAAGACGGCGTCCCCGCGGCCGGCGGGCAGCGACTTCGGCAACGGCCGATCGAGCGCGGCCCGGAGGCCCTCGGCCGTGACCGTCAAGCCGCGATCGGCGCGTAGTCGGCCGGGAAGCCGGAGGCGCCGAAGAACCAGCTCTCGATCGCGTACCGCGGGTTCGGCATCGAGGGATCCGATCCCGTCTGGTGGAGAAAGAGGTCGTCGAAGAGGAGGATGTCCCCCGGTTCGAAGATGGGTCGGATGATCCCTGCGTCTCCCGCCGCCTCCTCGGCCTTCGCCGGCGCGATCACGTAGGAAAGAGGAGCGCCGTCGGTACCGGCCTCGACCAGGTAATCGATCCGCTTCGGAACGAGGTCGAGGCCCGGTGCCACATCGCCGCACCGCGAGAGCGACAGCCAGACGTTGAGGGCGCGGACGTCGCCCATGAAGTTGCCGTCCTGATGCCAAGCTCCGCCGATCTCGGGACTGGCCTTGCGGAGCGTGCACTTCTCGGCCGACACGGCCACGGGCTCGCCGAGATACTCGCGGATCACATCGCCGAGGCCGATCCGCTCGAAGGCATCGAGCATCTCGAAGGCGAGCCGCGGCGAGTCGGCGGCGAGGACGCCGCCCCCAGCCTCGATCCAGTTGCGCTCACTGAGCTGGGCGAATCCGGGCTCGGGGACGAACTCCTCGTAGAGGCTGTCGTCGTCGTCGATCCCGGCGTTGTGGGCCGATCGATCCGCGAAGGCCTGCTCGATCCCCTCGGCGAGGGCCCGTGCTGCTTCGGAGGGCACGGCACCACGAACCAGCACAGCGCCGTCGCGGAGGATCCCGGCGCGAACGATGCCGGCCGTCAGGTCCTCGGGGGCGATCGGCGGCAACGGGCCGGCGGGGAGCGAATCGAAGTCGGGCTGGGCGTATTCGGGCACCTCGCCGGCCTCCTCGAGATAACGGATGCCGGCGCGATGGCGGAGCTCGAGGATCCGTCGCTCGCGGTCGCGATCGCCCGCCTCGCGGTTGGCCGCCATCAGCGCGGCGATCTCGGCGCGAATCTCGTCCGCCGACGCCGTGTCGGGCCTGGGTTTCCTCTTGAAGATCATTGGGGGGGATCCGCCGGGGATGACTGTCTCGGGGGCGAATACTTTAGTCGCCGCCGGAGGCCGGCGGTGCCGCGGGAGCACCGACAACCGTGACCCCCTCGGGCACATTGCCGACCACCACGGCATTCGCCCCGATCTGCGCTCGGGGACCGATCGTCACCGGCCCCACGACCTTCGCGCCGGTACCGATCGACACCCCGTGGCCGATCGTCGCCCCCTGCACGTTCCCGGCCCGCAGCCCGATCGTCACCCAGGGCGCGATCGTCACCCCGGGACCCACCTCCACGATGCCGTCGATGACGATCTGGCCGTGCAGAACGTAGAGCCCGGGCTGAACGATGACCGGATCGCCGATCGAGATCTGCGCGGTCGCCATCGCCAGCTTATGGGCGATCCGCGGCAGCAACGGTACGCCGCGTCGCTGCAGGCTGGCCTTCGCCCGGTAGAGGACCTGGGCGAGAAATGCATCGCTGACCCAGCAGAGCCGGAGGATCTGGGCCAGCGCGTCCAGCGACGAGCGAAACTCCGACCGCTCGCCCCGGAAGTACGCGTTCGCCTCGGCGTCGCCGCGCACGGCCTCGCGAAATCCGGGGAAACGCGCTCGGATCCCACGCATGAACTCGCGTTTGGCGGCGTCTCCGGGCTCGGCGGGCATCCGTGCCGAACCCTATAGATTGGCCCGCGGTGAAATCGTGAGCGAGACGGCGCCGGAACAGGTTGACGACCCCCTCAAGTGGGGCTATTCGCTCGCGAACGTGCGTGAAATCCTCATTCCCTGCCTCGACGCCGTCGGCGCCCGATCGGTCCTCGAGATCGGTGCGTTCGAAGGCGACTTGACTGCCGCCCTCCTCGACTGGGCCGAGGACTCAGGGGCGTCCGTGGCGGGGATGGACCCGCTTCCCCCTCCGCGACTTCGCGAGCTCGCCGAGAGGCGTCCGGAGCTCGTGCTGATCGAGGAGACGAGCCACGAATATCTGGCCGCCCTCGACTCCCTCCCCGACGTCGTCGTCATCGACGGCGACCACAACTACTTCACGCTGAGCCGTGAGCTCGAGCTGATCGACGGGATCGCATCCGGCCCCGACATGCCCCTGCTGATGTTTCACGACCTCCTTTGGCCGCATGCCCGCCGCGACACCTACTACGCCCCGGAGCGGATCCCCGAGGAGCATCGTCAGCCGCTCGGGAACAACGTCGGGCTGGCCCCCGGCAACCCGGGGGTGAGCGAAGGCGGGCTCCCGTTCATCTGGGCGGCGCTCGAGGAGGGCGGCCCCGGCAACGGCACCCTGACGGCGATCGAGGACTTCATGGCATCCCGGCCGGGCCTTCGACTTGCGATCGTTCCCGCCTTCTTCGGCTTCGGATTGATCTGGCACGAGGATGCACCCTGGGCCGCGGCGATCGCCGAGCGGGTCGCCCCCTACGACCGCAACCCGGTGTTGGAGCGGATGGAGAACAACCGGGTCGACCACCTCGTGGCCGGCCAGGGACGAGCTCGCGAGCTGATCGCCCTCAAGGAGTCCTACGACGAGCTCTACCACGAGCACGAGGCCACGAAAGCTCGCTGCGCCCGCCAGGTGGAGCTGCTCAGAAGGCTCGAGGGCTCGGGGTCGTTCGCTCTGGCCGAGAAGATCTCGGCCCTGCGTCAGCGCGGCAAGCCCGCCTTCTCGCGCTCGGAGATAACCGAGCTGCTGGGAGAGGGCGACGGCAGATTGTGAGAGGGAGCGGCGCTCGCCGGTAACGCCGGGCGATCCTCCGACACGTCGGCCCCGGTCGGCGGCTGCTCGTCGAGGTTGCCCCCACGGATCAGCGACGTGATCTTCCGCAGTGGCTTCGTGAGCCGCCAGGAGAGGCTTCCTTCGAGCGCCCGGTTGCGCGCTTCGAGCTCCTCGATCCGCTCCTCGAGCTGACCGAGGCGCATCTCCCAGATCAACCGGCCTGAACCCGCGGCAAGCCGGGTCGCCGAGAGCTCGGCCTCGGCTCGGCGAGCGCGTTCCTCCCAGCTCGCGTTGACGGCGGGCAGTTGCTCGTCCCACTTCTCGGCCAGCTTCATATGGGCCGCAATCCAGGTCTCCGCCTCGTTGATGAGGATGAGGGAGTGGTGGTGGGCAACGCGCATCGGTGCCGTGACGACCTTCTTGCCGGCCAGATGAGCCTGCATGCAGATGTCGAAGTCGTAGCCGTGGAGGACTCCGCCGATTGACTCGTCGAAGCGGAGGTTTTCGATGGCCCAGGGCGAGAACGCGATCACGAATCCGTCGATCGTCTGCACCTCGCCGGTCTCGGCATACACCGGAATCTTCTCGGGCGCCCAGCTGATGCCGGGAATCTCGCCACCGCCGAAGTCGTCGAAGACATGAGTGAACGAGGCCCAGGTGACCGCGCCCTCCCACCAGGCGATGCTGCGAACGTCGATCGCGCCCGCGCAGCCGACCAGGGCGACGTCCGGATCGCGGAGCGCCTCCCGGACCTTGGGGATGAAGTCCGGATCGACGATCTCGGAGTCCTGATGGACGATCACCAGCGCCTCGAGGTCCGGGTACTGCTCCTTCGCGACGTCGAGCAGCATGTTGTAGCTGCGGAAGATCGACCCGACGGCGAGACGGGCGATGATCGGCGTATCCGGCTCCTTCGCGAGCTCGAAGCCGGGTGCCGCACAGCGGTCGTAGATCTCTTCGCTGGTTATCGCGCAGCCGAAAGCGAACATCGAGCCATTATTCCGATCCGCCCGTGGGACCGCGCCCGGGTTCGACGACGAGCACGTCCAACGGCACGACTCCCGGATACTCGACCCGGTCCACGATCCGCGATCCGGGCGGCAGCACGAAGCTGGTCTCCTTCGGATCGGTGTTGTCGACGGCCGGCTCGCCTCCCGGCGGCGCGACCGTGACCGGCGAGTCCGTCGTGATCAGGAATACCCGGCCGTCCGGGGCGGCCTCGCTGAACGCCCTCTCGAGCTCCGGCGTCGGGGGCAGCGGATCTGACTTGAACGGCAGAAACGGTGGATCTCCCTGCGGGAAGAAGAGGTTGGTGGTCGGGGGCTTGTCGTCGAGATGGATATCGAGAGGCGTGAGGGGGACCGGTGTCGTCGCGGCGGAGATCGCATCGATTACGACATCGCCCGGCCGTGATTCCGCCGCGATGAACTCGGCTGCGAGGTCGAAGCGAAGTGCGTCGGAGCCGTCCCTGAAGGTTCGCGCAGTGCCGACCGAGAACCCGGCCAGGACGATCACCGCGGTGACCACGCCCACGAGCGGGCCGGCGGAGGCCAGGGTCGTGCCGATCGCCAACGCGAGACCGGCGGAAGATGTGCTCAGGTTGCGGGCGCCGAAGAGGTCGTTGCCGGTGACGATCAGGATCAGCACCTCGGCCACCGGAGTGGCGAGCGCAATCGCGAAGACGAGGACCACGCCCCTCGAGACAGGAGGAAGCCGCCGCGATTCGTCACGTTTGCGATACCAGCGGACCAGCGCCGCGACGGCGGCGACCGCAAGCGCACCGGCGATCATCACCATCGCCGCCCGGCCCGGCACCTCCTTGGGAAGGACGTAGGGATATCCCATCGACCACGTTTCGACGGCGAGGCGCTTGATCGCGAAGCCATCGCCCTGGAGGGCCGAGAGGATGTCGATGGTCGGCGAGTCGAAGTCGGCGCGCATGCTCGGGATCCACGGGGCGTAGAGCACGACCGCCCCGACGTTCGCCAGCACTGCCGGCTTCCACACCCGGGGGTGCGCCCAGAGCAGCCAGAGGAGCTGTGCCGCGAGCACGAATGCCGCCGTGTAGTGCGTGTACATCGCGAGCGCCGTGAGCACCCCGTAGGCGACCCACCAGCGGCGGCGACCGGTCCGGACCGCGGCGAGCATCGAGAGGGTCGAAGCGAGAAGGAGCGCGATCGCCATCGCATAGGTCCGACCGTCGCCCGAGTAGAAGATCATGAAGGGCATCAGCGTCATCACCGCCGCGGCGAGCATGCCGGCGGTTCGACTCACCGCCCTGGCGCCGAGCGCGTATACGAGCGGGATCGAAAGCGTTCCGGCGATCAGCGACGGGACGCGGATCAGCTCCGGCGCGGAGCCGAGCTTCGAGAAGAGCCAGGCGGTCAGGAAGTAGAGCGGCGGGGAGATCTCCCGGTCGCTGGCGAGCGCCGAGACGGTCCCCGCGAGATCGTCGTTGCGAACGATGTACAGCGTTGAGATCTCGTCGCCGAGGAACGGCTGGCCGAACCGGTTCAGGCGCAGCGCGAGCGCGAGCACGGTCAGCCCGGCCACCAGCCAGAGGAGCCTGCGGTCTGACCAGGGGGACTCGCCGTCCCCGGGAAGGGCCTCAGAAGGCAATCGGCACGTAGTGCTCGGGATAGGCGGAGGGGCCGAAGAACCAGCTCTCGATCGCGTACCGCGCATTCGGCATCGACGGATCGGAGCCGGTCTTGTGGAGGAAGAGGTGATCGAAGAGCAGGGCGTCGCCGGGGTTGAAGATCGGCCGGACGATTCCCGCGTCGCCCGCCGCCTCGGCGGCGTCCTTCTCGCCGATCTGGAAGTCCAGCATCGTGCCCTCCCCACCGACGGCGACGTAGTCGTCGAGCCGGCGTGGGACCACATCCATGCTCGGCGCGACGTCGCCGCAGCGTGACAGCGAGACCCAGACGTTGAGGGAGCGGACCGGTCCCATGAACTTGCCGTCCTGGTGCCATCCTCCCGGAACGTCGGGGGTCGCCTTCCGCAGCGTGCACTTCTGCCCCGAGATCGCGGGTGTCTCGCCCAGGTAACCCTCGATCACGCTCCGCAGCCCGGCGGCCTCGAACGCTTCGAGCATGTCGAAGAGCATCCGCGGCGAGTCGACCGCGAGAACGCCGCCGCCCTCCTGGATCCATGCGCGCTCGCCGATGATGAACGGTGCCTCCGGCTCGAGCTCGTCGTAGTAGCCGTCGGGATCGCTTCCCCCGCGACCCACCTCGTCGCGGACGGCGAACGATCGGTCGATGTCCGCCGCAAGCCGCTCGGCGCTCTCGGTGCTCATCAGCCCGCGCACCAGCAGGCACCCGGACTGCAGGATCGACGCGCGAAGCACCTCGGGAGTCAGCTCGTCCGGGGTCAGCTCCGGAATCCGGGTCTGATCGCCGAGCGGCGGGATCTCGCCGCCGGGCTCGATGTAGGAGGGATCGACGGCCGGATCGGCGAGGAGCTCCATCCCTCGCAGGTTGCGGAGGCGCCGGATCTCGATCTCGATCTCGAGGTTGCGCTCCCGGCGATTCGCCTCGCTGAGTCGGGCGATCGCCTCGTCGAGCCGACCATCGGCGACGAGCTCGGCGACCCCTCCCACGCCGGCGCCGGCGTCGGCGACCGCGGTCGATTCATCGTCTCTGCGCTTGCGAAAGATCATCGGGAGCTGCCTTCCGATCGGTTCCAGGGGGTTGCGGCCCTGACGCTAACAGCCGGTCGCGCCCGCCGGTTGCGATCGAGCGGGGTCTCACGGCGCAGGCCTGCCATGCTTCCGCATCCGGTGAGCGGAGGCCACCAGGAGCGAACGGGCATGAGCATGGACACCAAGATCACCGGGGAGCGAGCGATGAGTGCCGAGGGCGGCTTCAACCCGGCCTGGCAGCGCCATTCCGCCGAGTACCTCCTCGCGGAACCGTTCCTGCCACCGGGGACGGTCCTCGACCTCGGTTGCGGGGTCGGTCACAGCTACCACCTGCTCGCACCGCGGGAGACCGTCGGCGTCGACATCGAGCCGCAGGCACTCGAGGGACAGAGCCGTCGGACGGTCGTCGCCGACATGCGCTCCCTGCCGTTCGCCGACGGCGAGTTCAGCTCGGTCCTCTCGTCGCACTCGATCGAACACGTTCCGGACCCCGAGCGGGTGGTGACCGAAGCCGCACGCGTGGTCGCGCCCGGTGGCACCGTCGTCATCGTCACCCCGAACCGGCTCACGTTCGGGCGGCCGGACGAGATCATCGATCCGTATCACTTCGTCGAGTTCGACCAGGCCGAGTTGCGGGCGCTCTGCGAGCCGCACTTCGCGCACGTCGAGATGCGCGGGCTGTTCGGCTCCGACCGCTACATGGAGCTCCACGACGAAGAACGGCGCAAGCTCGATCGGCTCCTGCGGATCGATCCCCTTAAGCTCCGCCGCCTGATGCCCCTGCGAACCAGGCAGTTCCTCTACGACTGGAAGCTCGCCCGCGAGCGCCGCGGTTCCGATCCGCGCGCGGCCGCGATCGGAATCGGCGACTTCCACCTCGGTGAGGACCAACTCGACGAAGCGCTGGATCTGATCGCGATCTGCACCGCCGGGCCGAGATGACCGCCGCGAATGACGCCAAGGTCGTCGTCGTCATGCCCGCAAGGCAGGCGGCCGCGACTCTCAAGGAGACCTTCGACGAGATCCCCCGCGACTTCGTCGCCGAGATCCTCCTCGTTGACGACTCCTCCACCGACGAGACCGTCGCGCTGGCCCGCGAGCTCCCACTCGACGTGGTCTGGCACCCCCATCAGGTCGGCTACGGCGGCAACCAGAAGACCTGCTACCTGCAGGCACTTCAGCGCGGTGCGGACGTCGTCGTGATGCTCCACCCCGACGGGCAGTACGAGCCGAGCCTGATTCCGGACATGGTCGAGCCGATCGTCGCTGGGAAGGCCGACCTGGTGATGGGCTCCCGGCTCCTGATCCCGGGAGCCGCCCTGGCGGCCGGCATGCCGCGCTGGAAGTTCGTCGCCAACCGCTTCCTGACCGGGATCCAGAACCGGGTCATGCGAACCAACCTCTCGGAAGCGCACACGGGCTACCGCGCGTACTCTCGCGAGCTCCTGCTCACCGTGCCGTTTCTCCGCAACGCACTCGATTTCTCCTTCGATTCCGAGCTGCTCTATCAAGCCGCCGAGTTCGGATTTCGGATCGAGGAGGTGCCTGCGCGCTGCCGCTACTTCGAAGAGGCGTCCTCGGTCGGCTTCAAGACCGGTGTGGTCTATGGGCTGAAGACGGTCTGGCAGGGGGTTCGGGTGCTCTTGAACCGCAACGGGATCCTGCCCTCCCGCAAGTACCGGCGCTGACTCAGGACCCGCCGCGTTCCTCGAGCTCGATCACCGCGAGCCCATCGCCGCCCGCCGCGACGGTGCGGAAGCGGAAACGCTCGGCGAGTCGCTGCAGCGCGTAGACCTGAAGGGGCGTCAGTCCGGTGCCGGACCACTCGCCCCAGTTCTCGAGTGAGACGGTCGGCTTGCCACGTGTTTCGGCCGCAATCTCGAGGGCCCGGTCGGAGACCAACGCGAGGGTGCCCGCTTCGACCGCGTCGATCGAGGCGTTCAGCTCGTCGATCCGCTGATCGGGGACGAGACTGTCCTCCCACGGATTGCTGAGCGGAAGCAGGTTGATCCGGCCGGTCCGGGCGAGCGCCTCGATGCCCAGATCGGAGTCGACGAGAACCAGGCTCTCCTTCTCGCCCGGCATCCGCTCCTCGAGCAGGCGCTCCGCCTCCGGCGCGCCGGGGCTCAACGGCGGTGTGTCGTGAAGCCGGTCGATCGCATCGGGAAGCGACCGGCCGCCGGGAATCACATGAGCGATCGCCGACTGCGACACGCGCAGGCCGACCCCCGACCACGCGACCGCGATCAGCAGCGACCCGGTCGCCAACGCGATGCCGAGGGCGACGAGCCGGGGTGGACGGGCGACACCGTTGGCCCGAGCGAGGACGATCGACAGCCACAGGAGGACGACGATGACCGCGGGCAGTGAGACGTAGGCGACGATGTGGTCCGATGAACGATTGACCAGATATGTGAACAGAGCGATTCCGTAGGCGGTCGAGCCCGCGACCAGGATCAGCTTGGCCCGTTCGGCCTCGGCGAGGTCGGGACGACGACGGAGGACCAGGACGAACGCGGCGACCGAGGAGAGCAGGAGAGCGCCGACGGCGAGCCCCGGCGACCACGGGCCGAAGTCGTAATTGAAGTCGCCGACATGGCCGAACAGGAACTCGCCGAGCGTGCTCAGATAATCGCCCCACTCGGGCAGCTCGCCGGCGGCGATCAGGGTCGCGAACGCGAAGGCCAGATGGGCGCCGACGCAGGCGGCCACCGCTGCGAGCAGCCGCCGGAAGGCGGTACGGACCAGCTGGTCCTCCGGACCCAGCGCACACACCGCGACGAGAACCCCGACGTAGGTGAGCGCCGTATAGGCGAACCCCTCGAACGCCCAGATCGAGGATATGCCGACGGCGGCGACCTCGATCACGACCCCCGCCCGCTTGCCCCTGCCCCCCCTGGCCTCGAGCGCCGCCCCGACGAGGACCAGCATCGGCATCCCGAACCGAATCGCGCCGTGCTGGAGCAGACCGCCGACCGGGTAGACCAGCCCCCAGGCGAGAGCCAGGACCGCGACGAGGAGGCCGCCGACGGCCAGCGGACGCGAGACGCCGACCGCCCTGACGACCAGGTAGGCGGCGGCGAAGACGCAGGCGGAGAGCAGCCCGTCGAGCAGTCCGAGCATCCCGTTGCTGACTCCGACCAGATCGAACCAGCCGGCGATGAACGCGATCGAGCCGACCCCGTACTGGGAGAAGGTGTCGACGAGGATCGGCCCGCCGCCGACGACGTGGCTGGCCGGGCCGAGGAACAGGTCCTGATGGAAATGGAGGATCGACGTCTCGAACGCAGCCGCCGGGTCGGGATCGCCGACGCGGAAGATGACCACGTTCGTCACGGCCAGCAGGAGGAGAACGACGACGATGGTGTCGATGATCGGCCCCCAGGGTCGCTGTGCCCCGCGAACCCACGACCGATCGTAGGCCGTGAGCGCGATGGCGGAGACGACGAGCGCGATGGCGAGCACCGCGATCGAGATCGAGTCGAGGAAGGCGAACGAGAGCAGGGCGATCGCGGCGAGTGCGACGCCGGCGGCCCATATCGTCGTGGCCCGGGGCAACGGCAGCGGCCGCCGAGCAGCGAGCCCGAGCAGAATCCCGGCCGCGACCGCCCAGGCCGCAACGATGGCGAGAAGCACGCCGAGCCCGCCACCCCAAGGCAGACGCTCGGAGACCTTGACGAGAGCGAGGGCGACGAGCAGGCCGACGGAGACGAGAGCCGAGACCGATCCGAAGCGATCGCCGTTCGGGCCGGCGGCGATCCGATCGGCGAGTCGGGGAGCGAGGAGCAGTGAGGCCGGCAGGACGACCAGGAAGGCGAGTGCGAAGAGCGCCGTCTCAGCGTCCTGATGCTGGTTGGCGAGTAGCGGCTCGAGCACGACCTCCGGCAGCGCCGCATGGATCGGTGGGATCAGCAACAGGACGATGCCGAGGACGCCGGCGATCGTCAGCGCCAGGGTCGCGCCCAGGTTCGCGCGTGGACTTCCCGATTTCGGCGTCTCGTCCAAGGCGAGGCATTCTCCCGGTTCCAGCCGCCGTTCGGATTCGCCGTCTAGACTGCCGCGCCGATGCGTGCCAAGAATCCTGAGACGTTCGAAGAGAAGCTCGGCCAACTCCGCGAGCTGCGCGAAGCGGCCGTGCACTCCGCATCGGAAGCGGCCGTCGAAAAGCAGCACGCCAAGGGCAAGCTGACCGCTCGCGAGCGGATCGAGAAGCTGCTCGACCCGGGGACCTTCGAAGAGCTCGACACCTTCGTCCGCCACCGGACCTTCGATTTCGACATGCAGAAGAACCGGCCGTGGGGCGACGCCGTCGTCACCGGCTACGGCGAGATCGACGGCCGCACGGTCTTCGTCTTCAGCCAGGACTTCACCGTCTTCGGCGGCTCGCTCGGCGAGGTGATGGCGGAGAAGATGGTCAAGGTCATGGACATGGCCGCCAAGGTCGGCGCGCCGGTGATCGGCCTCAACGACTCCGGCGGCGCCCGGATCCAGGAGGGCGTCGTCTCCCTCGGCGGCTACGGCGACGTCTTCGTCCGCAACGTCCAGTGCTCGGGAGTGATCCCGCAGATCAGCGTGATCATGGGGCCCTGCGCCGGCGGCGCCGTCTACTCCCCGGCCATGACCGACTTCATCTTCATGGTCAAGGAGACCTCGCACATGTTCATCACCGGACCCGATGTGATCAAGACGGTCACCGGCGAGGAGGTCGAGTTCGAGGAGCTCGGCGGCGCGATGACCCACAACTCGAAGTCCGGCGTCGCCCACTTCGCGGCCGAGGACGAGGAGAGCTGCCTCGACGACGTCCGCTATCTGATGGGCTTCCTGCCGTCCAACAACCTCGAGATGCCGCCCAGGGTCGAGCCGTTCGACGATCCCGAGCGCCGCGACCCCGAGCTCGATTCGATCGTTCCGGCCGATCCGCAGAAGCCCTACGACATGCGCAACGTGATCTCGCTGATCGTCGACGACGGCGAGTTCTTCGAGGTCCACGAGCACTTCGCCAAGAACATCATCTGCGGCTTCTCGCGCCTCGACGGCTTCCCGGTCGGGATCGTCGGCAACCAGCCGATGCACCTCGCCGGCGTCCTCGACATCGAGTCGTCGGAGAAGGCGGCTCGCTTCGTCCGTACCTGCGACGCCTACAACATCCCGCTGGTCACGTTCACCGACGTCCCCGGCTTCCTACCCGGCACCTCACAGGAGTGGAACGGGATCATCCGCCACGGCGCGAAGCTCCTCTACGCGTTCACCGAAGCGACCGTGCCGAAGCTCACCGTCGTCACCCGCAAGGCATACGGCGGCGCGTACGACGTCATGAACTCCAAGCACATGCTGGCCGACTTCAACTTCGCCTGGCCGACCGCGGAGGTCGCGGTCATGGGGCCCGAGGGCGCGGTCAACATCATCTACCGCAAGGATCTCGCGAGCTCACCCACGCCCGAGGAGCGCCGCCAGAAGCTGATGGACGACTACAAGGCCCGGTTCGCCAACCCGTACTCGGCGGCCGAGCGCGGTTACATCGACGACGTGATCGAGCCGCAGGAGACGCGCCCGAAGCTGATCCGCGCCCTGCGCACGCTGCAGACCAAGCGCGTCGCCCAGCCGCAGCGCAAGCACGGCAACATCCCGCTCTAGCGATCCCGCTGCCGCACGAGCCAGCGCATCGCTCGCTCGGCGTTCGCCCCGTACACGTCGGCCGGGGTCTCGAACGACGGATGCCCGCCGGGCACATCGACGCTGCGGAAGTTGCGCGCTCTCGCATCCCAGGCCTTGGCGGTCCGGTGCAGGACCGGATAGTCACCCTCCGGCGTGAGCCCGAGGATCGGCGTCGAGCCGACGTAGGACGTCGGTGAGGCGTCCCGCATCTCGCCGTAGCCGGCGTCGATCAGGGCGGCGTAGTAATCGGGGTCGTCCTGGCTCTTCGTATAGGCGGCAACGTTGACGATCGGGGAATAGGTGGCCGCGGCCCGAACCTCGCCACGCTGGGCGAGGAGCGCAGCGAGCGTGCCGCCCGCCGACTCGCCGTAGGCGTACACCTCACGGCCGGTTCTCCCGTAGCGGTCGGCGAGGGAACGGGACCACTTCACCGCACGTGAGAGGTGACCGAGCGGGTATTCGGCGAGCACGGGTTTGAATCCGGCCTCGCGAGCCAAGGCCTCGGCGGTCCGTAGGGACTCGGTGCTGCCGAGCCAGAACGCGCCGGAGTGGAACATCAGCAGGACCGGCGGCTTCGTCGGCGGCTCGTCCCGCGGCGGGCCGGCCGTGGATCCCGCGACCAGCGTGGCGACGACCCAGATGATCCCGATGATCTTCACGCGATGGCTGATAGCACAGCCGGCGAGTCCGGGCCGCCGGACCCGGGTACCGGCCCACGCGCATAGACTCCGGCCCCGTGCGGGAGCAGGCGGACCGGATCGTCGATGCTGTGGGGGGGCTCGATCGCAGGATCGCCTGGCTGACGCTCGCTGCGGCGATGCTCTGCGCGGCGGCGCTCGCCTGGATCTGGGCCGGGGACCGCTCGTTCGTGATCGACGAGTGGCAGTACCTGCTCCAGCGCAGCCACTGGGACCCGGAGGTGCTGCTGCGACCCACGCTCGGCCACCTGATCGCCGGTGGCCTCGTGCTCTACAACCTGGCGTTCTCGGCCTTCGGCGCCGACTCGCACACGCCCCTGACCCTGATCACGATCGCGCTGCAGTGCCTCGTCGCGGGCCTGCTCTATGCGTACTGCTCACGCCGGCTCGGCTCCTGGGTGGCCCTGATCCCGGCCGTCCTGGTTCTCTTCTACGGCGCCGGCTGGGAGATCCTGCTGAGCTCGGCGACGCTGCCGAACCAGGTGTCGATGGCCACCGGCCTCGCGGCGATGCTGGCGCTCGACCGTCGCAGCCGCGGCGGCGATGTCGCCGCATGCGTCCTGCTCGTCGCATCCGTCACCTCCTTCTCGCTCGGCCTCGCGTTCATCGTCGGCGCCGCGGTGCGGATCGTGCTCGAGCGCCGGCTCGCCGGGCTCCGGCGGCTGTTGGTCCCGGCGATCCCGCTGCTCCTCTACGTCGCCTGGTTCGCCTGGTCGCTGCACTACGAGCAGACCGACAGCATCGCCGCCTCGAACGTCGGCTCGCTCGGCGCCGGGGTCTTCGACCAGCTCAACGCGGCTGCCGCGGGGATCACCGGGCTGTTCCGGGCCGTGGGCCACCCCGCGCTCCCCGTGGCGCTCGAGATCGACACGACGAGGACCGCGGCGGTGGTCGTCCTGGCGGGTGCCGCCGTCGTGTGGCGGATCGCCCGTGGACCGCGCATGAGCGCCTCCGCCTGGGGGGCGCTCGCGATCGTCGCCGTCTACATCGCACTCGTCGCGCTCGGGCTGAGCGAGGTCCGCCACGCGACCGCGAGCCGCTACGCCTACATGCTCACCGTCCTGCTGCTGCTGACCGGCTCCGACCTGCTCGCCGGGCTGCGAATCGCCCGCGGGTGGCTCTACGCCGCGCTCGCAGTACTGGCGTTCTCCCTGCTCGCCAACGTCGCCCAGATGCGGACCGGCGGCAGGTTCTTCGAGGACGAGTCGGCCTACAACGAGGCCGAGCTCGGCGCGCTCGAGCTCGTCCGCGACCGGGCCGATCCGGAGTTCGTGCCGGAGGGCGGCCCGGGCTTCGCCGTCGTCCCCTACCGCGACCTGACCTTCTACTCCCGCGAGTACTTCGACGCCGTCGATCGCTTCGGCTCGCCGGCGGACACGCCGGCCGAGATCGCGACGGCGGCGCCCGAGGCCCGCAGGGCGGCGGATCAGCTGCTGGTGTCGGCGCTCGGAGTCGCGGTCGGGCCGCCCGCGGAAGGCAGACCCGTGGGCGACCTCGGCGCGATCGAGGCACTCAACGCCGATGCCGTGGAAATCGGCTCCTGCCTGCGCCTGTCTCCGTCGTCGCCGGGGCCGTTCGGCGCCCAGCTCGACGTCCCGGCCGAGGGGTTCTCCTACCGTTCGACCCGGCCGCCGAGCTCGCTCTCCGTCGGCCGGTTCCTGCTGCCGCCGTCGATTCCGATCGCGCCGCTCCCCGCGGCGGGGTCCCTCCGGTTCGCCGCCGATGCGGCGTCGCAACCCTGGCGGGCATCGATCGCCTTCACGGCACCGGCGAGGATCTGCCCGGGAGCGCCCTCCGGCTAGCCGGCAGCCCGCGCCGCCATCCGGTCCATCGCCCGTCGCAACTCGCCGGCTCCGATGTCCTCGGGCACGGTGTTCGCCCGGTAGGAGAACGAGCCCGGCACGCGGAACCGGTACAGGGGATCGCCGTCTGGTCCATAGGCACCGACGATCTCGTTCCGGCCCCACGCGACCAGCCAGGTACCGTCGCCGAGGCGGCGGGCGGATCCGCAGCACTGCGCGGTCGGGACCTTCGGGTCGGTGATGGACTCGACGAGCTTCGCCGTCCCCTCCTCCTCGTCGATCCGGAAGCGCTCCGCCCGCGGAATCGGATCGGCGAGGTTGGTCCGATTGTTGTGGATCGTCACCGTGCCGTTCGGCTGCACGCGGACGTCGTGCTGCCCGCCGATCGGGTACTCGCGCGGATCCCCGCGGACCTCGAGGCTCTCCGGCGTCTCGGTCCCGCCGAGCTTCCAGACGATCTCGCCGGTGCGTCGGTCGACCTTGTAGATCGCGTCGAGGTGGCGGAACGACAGATACATGTAGCGCCCGTCGACCTCCACGGCATTCCAGTGGGTGATGTCGTAGCCGAGCCCACCGGTGATCGCCTCCCACCAGCGCCCGGTCTCGTCGAGGCCGATGTGGTCGGCGGTGCTCCAGGTCCGGACGACGTCGCCGTCCGGTGTGACCTCCTCGATGTCGAAGTCGAGCAGGAGCGCGCTCGCGGAGCCGCCGTAGGCGGTTGTGTCGACGCCGGATCGGTAGGTCTGCCGGGCGATCACGTAATTCCCGCTGGGAAGAACCTGGAGGTCATGCACGTCAGTGGTGTCCTCTCGCCCCACCGACCGGAGCGGTCTGCCGCTGAGCGAGAGGACGTCGTAGGCGCCGGTCCCGCTGCCGGAGACGGTGGAGACTGAATCCCAGGCGACGGTGCCGTCGGGGAGGAGCTTGGCATCGAGAGCGGTGCCGTCAGCCTGCATCCACCAGATGGGGACCCCGTCGCCGTCGAAGATCGCGGCGTAGCGGTTCGGGATCTGGACCATGAACAGGTTCGCTCCACCCGGACCGATGCGCCGGAACCGATATTCGGGAAAGTCGGCGGGAAGGCAACGGACGTGGAACCGGGCGGAGGCCCGGCCGTCCCGGCGCTCGAAGGCGACGGTCGTGCCCTCGCCGGGGTCGAGCGGCGTCGGATGGGTGAAGCTCCCGGGACGGGGCGCGGCGCCGGGCAGCTGCGTGCGCCAACCCGAGGCGCCGGCGACCCGCAGCCGCAGGCCGGAGTCGCAGCGGGCGGCGTAGTCACGCACCCTCCAGCGGAATTCCGGCTGCAGCTCCGATCCGCCGCGCGCTTCGAAGCTCGGCTTCGCGGCCGATGCGGGGGCGGTACCGGCGGTTGCGGCAGCCACGGCGGCCGCCGCAATCAGCAGGAGGCGGACAGGGCGGCGCAGGACGGATCCCATGGTTGCCATATCCCCCGTCTGAACACGGCCAATCACGCAGGGTCGCGGTCGAGCCCGCCCGCCGCCGATCGCCGGCGCGCCGCTAGGGTTCACACCGTGTCGAGCAACGGAAACCGCCGCCCGCCGCGTCCGCGCATCGAGATGCTGGGTCCGGCCGAACCGCGCGAGGCGGCCGCGGTGATCGCCGCCGTCGAGCAGTTCCTGGCCGACACGGCCCCGGCCCCGGCGCCCACAACGGCAGCCAAACCATGGCAGCGGGCCGCTCTGATGGAGGGCGTCGCGTCGAAGGAGATCTTCGGTCCCGGAAGGACGGTGGACGCGTGGCGGTAGTGAAGATCATCGAGCTCGTCGGCAGCTCCAAGGTCTCGACCGACGACGCCGCCCGCCAGGCGTTGAAGAGCGCCCAGCGCAAGATCCGCAACATCCGTGCGGTCGACATCGTCAGCACCGGCCTCCGCGGCGAGAACCTCGACGAGTACCGCGCGCACGTCCGCGTCGCGTTCGTCGTCGAAAGCTCCGAGATCAGCGACGACGTCGACTGAGCTGCGCGGGCGGCCGCCCCGAGGCGCCGCCCCGAAGTCGGCCCGGGTTCGTTCGGCTCACGCCACACCTACGCCTTGATCGCTGCGCTTTCCGCAGTGAGGGTGGGTCGGTGGCGCGAGCGGAAGCGAGAAGAAGGCTCCACCGGGTCCATCGCGGCGTCTACGCCGTCGGCGTCCTCCGCGCCGATCCCGACGCGCGCTGGGCGGCGGCGGTCCTCGAGGTCGGCGCGGCCCTCCGCGAACGCGCCCGAGGGCTAAATACCTGATTTCCAATCAGGATTTGCTACTTTCAAGTGAGCAGGCAGCAAGAGAGCACGGCCCCCGTGCGCGATCGAAAGGGACCATGGAGCCGACCTCCGCGGCCGCGGCGAAGCCGAAGGCCACCGAAGCAGACCTCGACCAGGACGCGAACAAGGTCCAGAAGGGCAAGGGCCCCGTCGGATCGCGCGAGAACCCCGAGGTCTACGAGAACGTCCCCGGCCACGTGATCCCGATCCTCGCCGACGAGTTCGACGATTTCGACCAGGAGGCCGACAAGTTTCTCGACGGCCAGACGCCGGAGGACCAGTTCATCGGCTTCCGGCTCAAGCAGGGCGTCTACGGCCAGCGCCAGCCGGACGTACAGATGGTCCGCGTCAAGCTCCCGCTCGGCGGCGTCACGCCCGACCAGATGGACGCGTTCGCGAACGTCGTCGAACGCCACGCGCCGCTGGTCAAGGGTCACATCACGACCCGCCAGAACGTCCAGATCCACCACGTGCCGCTGACGCAGATGAAGGAGTTGATCCGGGAGATCTCCTCCGTCGGCCTCTCCTCCCGCGAGGGCTGCGGCAACACCGTCCGCAACGTCACCGGCGACCCCTGGGCCGGCGTGGCGTTCGACGAGACCTTCGATCCGACCGAGTACGCGATCGCCTACGTCCGCTACTTCGTCCGGCACCCGACGACGCAGCTGATGCCGCGCAAGATCAAGACGGCGTTCTCGTCCTCCGACGCCGACCGCGCGATCGTCGGCATCCACGACATCGGGTTCGTGCCGGTGATCAGAGACGGCGTCAAGGGCTTCCGGATCGTCGTCGGCGGCGGCACGTCGATCATGCCGCGAGTCGCGCCGACGCTCTACGAGTTCGTCGCCGCCGACGACGGCGAGTACCTGAAGGTGACCGAGGCCGCCCTGCGGATCTTCGACCGTCAGGACTGGCTCCGGGTCAACCGGGCGCGCGCCCGGATCAAGGTCCTCGTCGACAAGGTCGGCATGGACGAGTTCCGGCGGATGGTCGACCGTGAGCTCGAGGGCGATTGGGTCGGCGAGCGCGACTTCTCGATCGATCGCCTCCTCCCCCACCTCGACGAAGAGGGAGCGGCCCCGGCGCCGGTCGCCGAGCCCGGTACGCCGAACGGCGACCGGACCGAGTTCGACGCCTTCTGCGCCGACAACGTCGATCCGCAGCGTCAGGACGGGTTCTCCACGGTCCACGTGAAGATCCCCCGCGGCGACCTCACGCCGGATCAGTTCCGCGGACTCGGGGCGATCATGCGCGAGTTCTGCGGGGGCAACGCCCGGACGACGATCGACCAGAACCTGGTCCTCCGGTGGGTGCGGAACGAGTCCGTCTACGACGTCTACTCACGGCTCCGCGACCTCGGCCTCGCCGAGTCCGGAGTCAGCACGATCGACGACGTCGTCTCCTGCCCCGGCACCGACTCCTGCAAGATGGGCATCACCTCGTCGATGGGGCTCAACCGCGCGATCGACGAGCGGATCGACGAGATGCAGATCACGGATCCGCTGACCCGGAAGATCCACCTGAAGATGAGCGGCTGCCCGAACGGGTGCGGCCAGCACCACATCGGCACGATCGGCTTCTACGGGGCCTCGATCAAGGTCGGCGAGCACACGCTCCCCGCCTACATCCCGCACATCGGCGGGATCGGCGAGGGCGGCAAGGTCGTGTTCGGCAGCCGCCTGAAGATCCGGATCCCGGCCAAGCGCGTACCCGACGCCGTCGAGCGGTGGCTGCGGATGTACGAGGCCGAGCGCGACGACGGCGAGGAGTTCGTCGATTACGCATCGCGAGTCGGGACCGGGCGGTTCGAGGACGAGATCCGCGAGATCTCGCTGGCCTCGGAGTTCAACCTCGAGAACATGCTCCAGTTCATCGACTGGAGCCGGCGCGACCCCTACAAGGTGCAGCGCGGTGAGGGCGAGTGCGCGATCTGAGCAGCCCATGCGAGCGGGGTTGAGCACCGTGGCCACGGGCGGCGCAGAGCTGCCGGCGATCGAGGTCGAGCGCGTTCCGCACGCCGCGGAGCCGCGCTCGCAGGCCTCGAACCTGACGACGGTCGACGGGGAGACGATCGATCCCCGCGAGGTCAACGCCCGCCTCGAGGGCCTGGGCGCCGCCGAGGCGATCGCGTGGGCGCTGGAGACGTTCCACCCGCGCCTCCGCTTCGCCGCGTCGTTTCAGAAGACGAGCTCGGTGACGGTCGACATCGTCAGCCGGATCACCGCCGATGCCGGCGCCGAGCCGGCCAACTTCTTCTACCTCGACACCGACGTGCTGTTCGAAGAGACGTACATGACCCGGGACGCCCTGTCGGCCCGCTACGGGATCGAGTTCCAGCGCTTCGCCGGGATCTCGCTCGAACAGCAGGCCGACCTCTACGGCGATAGCCTCTGGGCCCGCCAGCCCGACGCCTGCTGCGGGATCCGCAAGGTCGAGCCGATGCGATCGGCCCTGACCGGGATCGACTGCTGGGTGTCGGGAATCCGACGCGAGGACTCCCGGACGCGCGCCGGAGCGGCCAAGTTCGGCTGGGACAAGCGGTTCGGCCTCTGGAAGCTGAACCCGCTGGCCGACTGGACCGAGGCTGAGGTCTGGGACTACATCAACGAGCATGAGATCCCCTACAACCCACTGCACGACGCCGGCTATCCGTCGATCGGCTGCACCCATTGCACCCGGCCGCCGGGGGCGGACGGCGATTCGAGATCGGGCCGCTGGGCCGATGCCCACAAGACCGAGTGCGGCCTGCACGGCTGACCGGACGGCACTTGATCTGTAGCTTTCCCGTCCGCACAAAGCCAGAGATCAGATCCTGAACACTTCCACCGAGGAGCCCACCCGACCATGAGCGACAAGTCCCTGACCCTTTCCGCCCGCCAGACCGCCGACTTCGAGCTGCTCGCCAACGGCGGCTTCGCCCCCCTGAAGGGATTCCAGGGCTCTGAGGACTGGAAATCGGTCGTCGAGACCATGACCCTGGCCGGCAGCGACGAGGTCTGGCCGATCCCGGTGGTCCTCGCGACCGATCTCGACGTCAGCGAGGGCGATGTCGTCGAGCTCAGCGCCGACAACGGTAAGAAGCTCGGCCGGATCCGGGTCAGCGAGATCTTCGAGCGCGACGTCGAGAAGGAGTGCGAGAACGTCTACCGGACGACCGACGACGCGCACCCCGGCGTCGCCGCCACCAAGCAGGAGGGCAGCCGCTGCATCGCCGGCGAGATCGAGGCCGACGACATGCCCGATCACGAGGAGGCGTTCATGCGCCGCTACTTCACGCCGGAGCAGTCGCGCAAGGAGTTCGCCGACCGCGGCTGGAAGCGCATCGTCGCCTTCCAGACCCGCAACCCGATCCACCGCGCGCACGAGTACCTGACGAAGGCGGCGCTCGAGGTCTGCGACGGCCTCTTCCTGCACCCGCTGATCGGCGAGACCAAGAAGGGCGACATCCCCGCCGACGTGCGGATGAAGTGCTACGAGGTCCTGATGGAGGACTACTACCCCAGCGATCGGGTGGTGCTCGGCGTCAACCCCGCCGCGATGCGCTACGCGGGTCCCCGCGAGGCGATCTTCCACGCGGTCGTCCGCCGCAACTACGGCGCGACGCACTTCATCGTCGGCCGCGACCACGCCGGCGTCGGCGACTACTACGGCACCTACGACGCCCAGAAGATCTTCGACGAGGTCGACATCGACAAGCTGGGCATCCGGCCGCTGATGTTCGAGCACACGTTCTGGTGCTACAAGTGCGAGGGGCTCGGTTCCCACAAGACCTGCCCGCACACGCCCGAGGACCGGCTCTTCCTGAGCGGCACCAAGGTGCGCGAGATGCTCGAGAACGGCGAGGCACCGCCGCACGAGTTCTCCCGTCCCGAGGTCGCCGAGATCCTCATCGAGGCCTACAAGGACCTGTAGGCCGACCGGCTCGACGGACCGAACCGACCGCATACGTACACGCAATCAAGGAGAAACTTCAAGCAATGTCAGGACACAAGGGATTCACCCTCTGGATGACGGGCCTCTCGGGCTCGGGCAAGTCGACGATCACCGACGTGCTCATCGACGAGTTCGAGGAGCGCGGCATCCCGCTCGAGGTGCTCGACGGCGACGTCGTCCGCGAGAACCTCTCGAAGGGCCTCGGCTTCTCGAAGGAGGACCGCGACATCAACATCCGCCGGATCGCCTTCGTCGCCGACCTGCTCTCCCGCAACGGCGTCCCGGTCATCACCGCCGCGATCTCCCCCTACCGCGAGATCCGCGACGAGGCCCGGCAGATGCACGAGACGACCGACGCGACCTTCGTCGAGGTCTACGTCGCCACCTCGCTCGAGGACTGCGAGGAGCGCGACACCAAGGGCCTCTACGCCAAGGCCCGCTCCGGCGAGATCAAGGAGTTCACCGGCATCTCCGATCCCTACGAGGAGCCGGAGAACCCGGAGATCCGGGTCGAGACGCACGACAAGACCCCCGAGGAGAGCGCCGCCCAGGTGCTCGAGTACCTCGAGGCCCAGGAGCTCATCCCGGCCAAGGGCTGAGCCAAAGAGCATTCGGATCAGCGCCTCCCGGCCAAGGCCAGGGGGCGCTTTTCTTTTCTGCTGAACGTCGAGAAGCCCCCGGTGGGGCTGGGCTCGACGGGACTCGAGCACGGGCGAAGCCCGTTGCCCCGGCGAGTGCAGCCCCACCGGGGGCACTCGTAAACCGAATCAGCCGCCGAGCGCCGCCAGCCGCCGGATCGTCCCGGGCCGGTCCGACCCGAAGACGATCGCGATCATCGAGTCGGCTCCGGAGTCGGCGAAGCGCCCGACCCGCTTCTCCAGGTCGCCCGGCGTGCAGGCGATCCCGCACATGTCGATCACCTCCGACGACAGCGCCATCGCGGCGCCGATCCGGTCGCCGCCGAGGAACTTGTCCTGGACCTCGTGGGCCTCGTCGGCGAGGCCGTTGGCGGCGAGGAGGTCGACGTAGAAGTTCTTGTCCTTGGCGCCCATGCCGCCGAGGTAGAAGGCGATCAGCGGGCGCAGCGCGTTCCGCGCCTCGTCGAGGTCGTCGTCGACGGCGACCGGGACGGTGGGGGCGATGTCGATCTCGCTGCGGTCGCGCCCGGCCTTCGCGAGCCCGGCCTCGAGCGACCCGAACAGGCCGGCGCCGTCCTCGGGATCGAAGAAGGCCGGGATCCAGCCGTCGGCGATCTCCCCGGTCAGCTCGACCGACTTCGGTCCGATCGCGCCGACGTAGATCGGCAAATGCTCCTGCGGCGGCTTCGCCATCAGCTTCAGCGGCTTGCCGAGCCCCATTCCCTCGCTCGTCGGTATCTGGAAGTTCCGGCCCTCGTGGATCACCGGCTCGCGCGCCCACGCCATCCGGACGATCTCGACGTACTCGCGGATCCGCCCGAGCTGGCGCTCGAACGGAACCCCGTACCAGCCCTCCGATACCTGCGGGCCCGAGACGCCGAGCCCGAGCCGCATCCGGCCGCCGGAGATCGTGTCGATCGTCGCCGCGGCCATCGCCGCCGCCGTCGGCTGCCGCGCCGGGATCTGCATCAACCCCGACCCGATCCCGACCCGCTCGGTCCGGTCGGCGAGCACCGCCAGCACCGAGACGACGTCCTGCCCCCACGCCTCCGAGACCCAGACGCACTCGATCCCCGCCTCGTCGGCGGCGGTTGCGAGAGCGATCTGCTCCTCGAACGAGTACCAGGGCCAATAGAGCGCGGAGAGGTGGATCTTCATCGCCGCGATCCTATTCGTGAACTGCGACCATGGTCCGCATGAGCGGGGGAGGCTCGAGACGAGGAAGGCTGCTGATCGGCATTGCTGTCGTTGCCTCGTTCTTCGCCCTGAACGGCAGGGCGCTCGCCACTCCCGGTGACCTGGATCCGACCTTCGGCGAGAACGGAGTGCAGCGGGTCAACTTGAAGGATGCGCCGCACTACTCGACGGTCGGCTCGCTGATCGGAGCCCAGCCGTCCGGATCCCCCGTCCTGGCGGGGGTGGTTCGCTACCAGTACATCGCTCACTCGTTCATGGAAACGAACGTGACGTTCGCTGCGGCGGGGCTGAACGACGACGGCACCCTGGACCCGGCCTTCGGAACGGGCGGCTTCGTCATCGGCGGCCTGGGATTGGCCGAGGAGATCGACCCTTACCGCTCCGTGCCCTCAGCGGCGCTCGCCCGAGACGGGAGCATCGTGGTCGCCGGCATCGGTCCCGACCACAAGTCGTTCTCGGTTGCCCGCCTGAGCCCGGACGGCACCCCGGATCCGAGCTTCTCCGGTGACGGCATGGCATCGTTCGCGATCGCAGGCACGAACCGATTCCCGAGCGATCCGCACGTTGCGGTCCTCAGCGACGGATCGGTCATCCTCGCCGGAATCGACCACGCCGGAACCGGGTCCGACGAGAAGCTCCTGCTGGTCAAGTTCGGCACCGACGGAACGCTCGACCAGTCTTTCGGCACGGACGGCGTGATCGCGACCCCGTCTGAGCGCTCCCGGGCGGTCAACGACCTCGTGGTCGATCCGCAGGACCGGATCCTGATCTCGAACGGGATCGCCCGGGGACTGCTCGAGGGTCATTCCGAGTCGATCTCCGAGGTGACGCGACTGATGCCCGACGGACAGCCCGACGCCAGCTTCGGTACCGGCGGAACCTTGCAGGTGGTCAAGCCGATCGACGGCTTCCCATACCCGGAGAGCCCGCGACTGGTGGTCGACGGCAGTCGACACATCTACGAGTTCACCAACGGGTCGCTGACAAGGCTGAACGAAGACGGGAGCACGGATTCGAGCTTCGGCGTCGACGGCGTCGTCGATCTGAGCGATCGGGGGATATCGAGCGTCTACCCGGACCCGTCCGGTGGGCTCTTCGTGGCGGGTGCGGGGTGGGGACCGATATCGGCGTTGGTGGTCGGTCACCTCCTCGACGACGGCAGCGTGGACGCGGACTTCGGTGACGACGGGTGGTCGATCACCTACCACGACGGATCCCTGTGGCAGCCGTCGATGCTGCTTCGCCCTCCGAACCGGTTGCTGGTCGCCGCAGGCGGCAAGTCGGAGCTGATCGCCCGCCTCCGACTGGACGATGGGGATTCCTCCGATCGGGACGCCGACGGCGTCGAGGGCGCGAGCGACCGCTGCCCCGGCCGGAGCGGATCCTCCCGATCCGGCTGCCCGGCGTACCCCACATCCGTCGAGATCACGAGATGGAGTGCCGGCAACAAGCCCGGCCGACTGGCGGGAGCCGTCGTCTCGGTGTCCGCCGACAACCGCTGTCTGGACGAGCGCGAGATTCGTCTGTACGAACGCCGTGGACGCGAGCTGGTGGAGGCCGCCGAGCTCAGCTACCCGGCCTACGACGCCATCGGCGAGCGCACCACGGAGGTGTTCATCCGCACCGGTCGAACGCTTCGCGGCCACGTGTTCGCCGTGGCTCGGGGGCTCCGCAAACCCTGGCTCGGGGTCTGCAGCAACGGCCGGTCGGCTTCCTATCGGATCCCGGGAAGCGGCTGAGTCCCCGCGATCCTATTCGGGTGCCGCCGAGCCGCGGCCGGATCGTCCCCTACGGCTTCGCCGGCACCTGCGGCTCGCCGAGCCCGTAGGTGTCGTAGTCGCCCCACTTGCTGAACGTCTTGTGGGTCGGGCCGTGGAAGTCCGACGACGCGGTCGGGACGAGGCCGAACTCCTCGCAGAGCTCGAGGCAGTGCTTGGTCTGCTCCTCGGTGTGGGGCGGATAGAAGGTCTCGATGCCGTCGAGGCCGACGTCGCGGACGAGGCTCTCGACGAGGTCGCGGACCTGGTCGGGATCCTTGACGTCCCAGTAGGGGTGGGCGACGACGGCGACGCCGCCGGCCTCGTGGATCAGGTCGACCGCCTGCTCGGCGCTCGGCCAGCTGCGGGAGACGAACGCCTTGGCGCCGGGGACGAGGTACTCCTCGAAGAACGGGCCGAGGTCGGGACCGGCGCCGGCGGCCTTGGCGATGTGCGGGCGGCCGATCGCGTCGGCGGCTCCGGCCTTGGCGACGGCGTCCTCGAAAGAGACGTCGACGCCGTGCTC
Organism: Solirubrobacterales bacterium; assembly: GCA_046330285.1. GTDB lineage: Bacteria > Actinomycetota > Thermoleophilia > Solirubrobacterales > 70-9 > RHKX01. The sequence goes on from JAXLSX010000003.1 coordinate 311,120, forward strand.
GTTGAGCTTGGCGATGATCTGCTTCGCGCGGTCGACGCGCTCCTGCTGGGCGCGGTCGCAGGCGGGCTGGATCTTGGCGAGATCGACCCAGTAGCCGCAGATGTGGAGGTCCTCGGAGTACTTGTGGACGCAGGACATCTCGACCGCCGGGACGTTCTCGATGCCGAGCTCGGCGGCGGTGCTGTTCGCCTCCTCGACGCCGGCGACGCCGTCGTGGTCGGTCAGGGCCATGACGGTGATCCCCGCTTCGGCGGCGGAGCGGACGACGTCGGCGGGCGGAAGCTGGCCGTCGGAGACGGTCGAGTGTGACTGGAGATCGATCATGTCTGCCATTCTTACCTATCCCGGTCAAGAAAGCCGGACGCACCGATGAGAATCTCCGCCAAAGCCGACTATGCCGTGCGAGCGACGCTCGAGCTCGCCTCCTCCCCGGACGGGAAGCCGATCAAGGGGACGCAACTCGCCGAGGCCCAGGAGATCCCGCTCCAGTTCCTCGAGCACATCCTCCTCGACCTCAAGCGCGCCGGAATGGTCCGAACCAAGCGCGGCGCCCGCGGCGGCTACTGGCTCGCCGAGGATCCGGCCAAGGTCTCGGTCGCGGACGTCATCCGCGCCGTCGAGGGGCCCCTCGCCAACATCCAGGACCTCGCCCCCGAGGAGACCAAGTACGTCGGCGCCGCCGAGCGCCTGCGCGACGTCTGGATCGCAGTTCGCCAGAACCTCCGCGAGGTGCTGGAGAACGTGACCCTCGAGCAGCTCGCCAACAAGAAGCTGCCCCCCGCCGTCACTTCGCTTCTCGACGTACCCGAGGCGTGGTCGGTTCGTGAGACCGGTACTCACGACGTGGTCCGCTGACCGTCGTTTCCGGTAGCATCGCGAGCCGAAATCTGGACCGATCCGGTCGAGAAGGTGGATAAGCCACCCGCCCGCCGGCTCCCCCGCTTCCCTCCCCAAAGCTTCCATGGATCCCGCGATCGTCGCATTCGGCTTCGGCATCGGCCTGCTCGTCGGCATGACGGGCATGGGCGGCGCCTCCCTGATGACGCCCCTGCTGATCCTGATCTTCGGGATCCAGCCGGTCACGGCGATCGGCACCGACATCTTCTATGCGGCCGTCACGAAGACCTTCGGCGGCATCCAGCACCTGCGGGCCGGGACGGTCCACAAGGGCATCGCGTTCTGGATGGCGGCCGGCAGCGTTCCGGCCGCGATCGCCGGCGTCGGCGTCATCGACTACCTGCAACGGACCGTCGGCGAGGACGAGCTCGACGGGATCGTCTTCGGGATCCTCGGCGCGACCCTGCTCGTCGTCGGCATCTCGACGGCGCTGCGGACGCTCTTCATCCCCGACGTCATCAAGGAGCGTTACGCGCTGCACCTCCAGCGGCGCCACATCATCGCCGCCGTGGCCACGGGCGTCGTCACCGGCTTCGTCATCGGCCTCACCTCGGCCGGCTCGGGAACCCTGATCGCGATCATCCTGATCGCCGTCTTCCGGCTGACGCCGCAGCGCGTGGTCGGCACCGACATCTTCCACGCCGCCGTCCTGCTCTGGGCCGCGGGCATCGCCCACTGGGTCGGCGGCAACGTCGACTTCGGCCTCGCCGGCAACATCCTGGTGGGCTCGGTCCCGGGCGTTCTCGTCGGCGGCCGCCTCGCGTTCAAGAGCGGCAAGAATCTGCTCCGCACCCTGCTGTCGCTGGTCCTGATCGCCTCCGGCATCGCTCTGATCGCCAAGGGGGACGGCCAGGTCGTGATGGTCACCGCGGCCTTCGTGTCGCTGATCTTCGGCGTCGTCTTCACCTACGTGCTCCGGCGCGAGGTCAAGCTGCCGCACGGCGAAGGCATCCGCGCCTGGAAGCTGGTCAGCTTCCCGTGGGCCCGTCCCGACCACGTCAAGCAGATCGCCGCCGCGCGGGCCGAGAAGGACGCCAAGGCGGAGGCCGGAACATCCAACGGCGCCGGCAAGGACAAGGGCGGCCGCGACGAGCCGAAGACGCCGGCCTGAGCCCGTGGCGGCCGAGCCACTCGGATAGGCTCCCGCGCGCATGGACTTCTCCCTCGGCGACCGCCTCGAAGAGTTGCTCGGCCGCGTTCGCGGCTTCATGGACGAACACGTCTACCCGGTCGAGGCCGAGGCGATGCAGGCCCTCGACGACGAGGTCAAGCCCGGGGTCGCCTACCCCGAGATCATCGTCGGGATCCGCGAGAAGGCCCGCGCCGAGGGCCTTTGGAACCTGTTTCTCCCCGACGACGAGCACGGCGCCGGCCTGACCAACTGGGAGTACGGGATGCTCTGCGAGGAGATGGGCCGAAGCCCGGTCGTCGCGCCGATGGCGTTCAACTGTGCCGCTCCCGACACCGGCAACATGGAGATCCTCGCCGAGCATGGGACTCCCGAGCAGAAGGAGCGCTGGCTCGAGCCGCTCCTGAACGGCCATCACCGCTCCTGCTTCTCGATGACCGAGCCCGAGGTGCCGGGATCGGACCCGACGACCCTTCAGGCCCGGGCCGAGCTCGACGAGGACGCCGGCGAGTGGGTGATCAACGGCCACAAGTGGTTCACCTCGGGCGCCGTCGGCGCCGACTTCGCGATCGCGATGGTCGTCTCCGACCCCGAGGCCGCCCCCTACGCGCGGGCGTCGATGATCATCGTCCCGACCGACAACCCCGGCTTCGACCTCGTCCGCTCGGTCTCGGTGATGGGCCACGACAAGGGCCCCGGCCACTGCGAGATCCGATACAGCGACTGCCGGGTTCCCGAGGCCAACCTGCTCGGGCCCCGCCAGGCCGGCTTCGTGATCGCCCAGGACCGGCTCGGGCCGGGGCGGATCCACCACTGCATGCGGGCGATCGGCACCTGCGAGCGGGCGATCGAGCTGATGAGCCGCTACGCCAACCAGCGCGAGGCGTTCGGCTCCAAGCTCGCCGACAAGCAGTTCATCCAGGACTTCATCGCCAAGAGCCGGATGGAGACCGAGCAGGCGCGCCTGCTCACCCTCAAGGCGGCCTGGCTGATGGACACCGCCGGCAAGCGCGAGGCGCGCCGGGAGATCTCGATGATCAAGGTCGTCGCCGCCAACGTCGTCATGGACGTCCTCGACCGCGCGATCCAGGTCCACGGCTCGCTCGGGATGTCCGACGACACCCCGCTGGCGGCGATGTGGCGCTACAGCCGGATGCTGAAGGTGGCCGACGGCCCCGACGAGGTCCACAAGATGGTCATCGCCCGGCGCGAGCTCAACAAGTACGCGTAGGGCCGGACGCGGCGAGCGCCGCGAGGCGCGCCGCCATCCATTCCGGCTCCCGGAACCGGCTACGGCTGAACCGGTGGCAGCGCCAGCCCGCGAGGGCGAGGAGCTGATCGCGCTCCCGATCCACCTCCGCACGCTCCCAGTCGCCGTGGAAGCGCTGGCTGTCGGCCTCGACGACCATCCGCAGCTCCGGCCAGGCGGCATCGACGATCAACGGCCGCTCCCGGCCGGGCACCGGAATCGGGTGATTGATCGACGGCCGCGCGAACCCGGCGCGACGGGCGATCGGCAGCATCAGCAGCTCAAGCTCGGAACGGACCAGCGCCGGCTCGAGCGCCAGCAGCCGCTCCAGCTTCGCCATCCCCGGACGGCCGTGCCGTTCAGCGACGAGCTCTCCGAGCCGACTCCGTTTCAACAGCCCCTTCGACTCGGCGGCGACGAGGACGACCTCGAGCTCCGCCTCGGCGAGTACGGGCGCCAGGTCGACGAGGACGAGGTCGGCGGAGACGCACCGGATCCCGTCGACGATCCGCAGGTCACGAGGATCGATCGCGCCGCGGTGGACGACGATGCCCGGGCGGTCGCGGCCGGCCCGCGACGGCGAGCGAACGTGAGCCGGCAGGCCGGGAAGGTCGGCGATGTCCTGCAGAGCGGCGGAGGAGGACCCACAGAGCCCTGATTCGTCGCCGCAAGCCAGGACCGCGGCGATCCAGCGTTGGCGAACGCCGTAGGGCGGGGGAAAGAGAGAGTAGACGCCCTGGTGGAGGCGATGGAGGCGCCCGCGAGCGAGCCGGTCGTCGACCGTTCCCGGGAGGAATCCGGCACCTACGAGCTGATTCCGGCTGACGACGGAGTGCTGGCGCCGAGCCAGGCGCGCCAGCCGCTCTTCCCGGCGCTCGTGGGCAGATTTCCTCTGACTATCAGAGGATTTCCGCCCACGAGCCGCCACGGACAGGACGCTGCCAGTCGACCACGCACGCGTGGGCGGCCCACTCCCCCTCACTGCAAAGAAACCGTGCCGACGGCCGTACCGGCCCCGGCGCGAGCCGAAACGCCGGCCGCCCGGACCCCCTACCCCAGGCGGTCGACGGCCTGATCGGCCGCCTCGGCGAGCCGGCCGACGTTCTTGCCGAACTCCTCGAATCCGTCCTCGGGCTTGCCGTACTGGCCCTTGGCGTAGCGGGAGTAGACGCCCTCGAGGATGATCGCCAGCTTCCAGTAGCCGAGGGCGACGAAGAAGTCGATCTCGGAGAGGTCGCGGCCGGACCGCTCGGCGTAGCGGGCCTTGACCTCCTCCCGGCCGGGGAAGCCCGGCGCCATCGTCGCCGGCTCGAACAGCGGCAGAAGCGTGTCCCCCTCCTGCCCCCAGTAGACGAGCAGCAGGCCGACGTCGGCGAGTGGGTCGCCGAGCGTGCAGAGCTCCCAGTCGACGACCGCGGCCACCTCGCCCCCGGGGGTGAGGATCATGTTGTCGAGCCGGTAGTCGCCATGCACGAGCGTCGCCGGTCCCTGCTCGGGGATGCGCTCCGCCAGCCGCTCATGGACGCGCTCGACGAGCGGGATCTCCCGCGTCTTCGAGCCCTCCCACTGCTTGCCCCAGCGGCGGAGCTGGCGGGCGACGTAGTCCTCCTTCTTGCCGAGGTCGCCGAGCCCGACCTCGTCGGGCACCTGGGCGTGGATCTCGACCAGGGTGTCGACGACGCGTTCGCCGATCGCTCGGCGCTCGTCCTCGCCGAACTGCTCGGCGTCTGCGCGGAGACGGAGGATCGGGCCCGCGACGAAGTCCATGACGTAGAACGGCGCCTCGTTGACGCTCTCGTCGGTGCAGTAGCCGGCGATCGGGGCGACAGGAACCGGCGTCGGCGCCAGGGCCGAGACGACCCGGTGCTCGCGGCCCATGTCGTGGGCGGATCCGAGCGCCTTGCCCATCGGCGGGCGGCGCAGCGCCCAGGTGTGGCCGGCGGAGTCGGCGACCTTGTAGGTCAGGTTGGAGCGGCCGCCGGCGATCCGCTCGTAGGTGAACGGGCCCTGAGCCCCGGCGACGTTCGCCTCGAGCCAGCCGCCGACGCGCTCGCCGTCGATGCCCTCCGGGACCTCGGTCTCCTCCGCCATGCGCCGCACCATATTCGGACTGTCACAGCCGGGGTCGTTCGCTCGTCTCATGGGTAATGACAATCGAAAGGAGCAAGACGATGAAGGTTCTAGTCAGCGGCGCCAGCGGCGCAATCGGAAGGCAGATCGTTCCCAGGTTGGTCGAGGCCGGCCATTCGGTGACCGGTCTGACTACGACGCCGGCCAAGAAGTCGATGCTCGCGGAGCTCGGCGCCGAACCCGTGGTCGCCGACGTCCTCGACGCCGAGGCGGTCGGCTCGATCGTCGCGGCGGCGGCTCCCGACGCGATCATCCACGAGGCGACGGCGCTCGCGGGAGACTTCGACATCCGTCACTTCGATCGCACCTTCGCGGTCACCAACAGGCTGCGGAGCGAGGGCACCGACAATCTCCTCGCCGCGGGGCGCGCCGCCGGCATCAGCCGGTTCATCGCGCAGAGCTTCGGCGGCTGGTCGAACGCACCGGCGGGCGGAGGGCTGGCGACCGAGGAGGACCCGACTCTCGCCGCCGCGCAGCGGACGCTCATGGGCGAGTCCATCGACGCGATCTCCCACCTCGAGGAGGCGGTCGGGAACCTCGACTGGGCCGACGGCATCGTCCTCCGCTACGGCGGTTTCTACGGGCCCGGCACCGGCATGCAGGTGCAACCCCCCGGCCCGCAGGTCGACGCGATCGCGAACCGGAAGTTCCCGATCATCGGCAGCGGTTCAGGGGTCTGGTCGTTCATCCACGTCGGCGACGCCGCCGACGCGACCGTCGCGGCCCTCGACCACGGCGCGCCGGGCATCTACAACATCGTCGACGACGACCCCGCACCCGTCGGCGAATGGTTGCCGAAGCTCGCCGCGCGGATCGGAGCGAAGCCGCCTCGACGAATCCCGAGGTGGCTTGGGAGACTCGCGGCTGGGGAGCTCGCCGCCGTCATGATGACCGACGTGCAGGGCTTCTCGAACGAGAAGGCGAAGCGTGAGCTCGGTTGGACGCCGGCGCACCCGAGCTGGCGCACGACGCTCGCGGGAGCGCGATGAGCACGGAGGAGCTCCAGGAGTACCGGCCGAAGCTCATCGGCATCGCCTATCGGATGCTCGGTGAGGTCGGCCGGGCCGAGGACGTGGTCCAGGAGGCCTACCTGCGACTGCACCGTCAGAGCGCCGTCGAGGGAATGCGGATCGAGTCCCCGGAGGCCTATCTGGTGACGCTCGTTACGCGGCTCTCGATCGACGAGCTGAGGTCGGCGCGGGCGCAGCGTGAGGTCTACGTCGGCGAGTGGCTCCCGGAGCCGCTCGTCGCCGATCCGTCGGCCGACCCCGCTCGCGAGGTCGAGATCGCCGACGCCCTCTCGCTTTCGTTCGTCGTCGTCCTCGAGACCCTGTCCCCGGAGCAGCGAGCGGTCTTCCTGCTCCGTGACGTCTTCGACTATCCGTACGAGCGGATCGCCGAGATCCTCGGTAAGCGGCCGGCCGCCGTCCGCCAGATCGCGACCCGCGCCCGCCGGCACGTCGACGAGCGCAAGCCGAGGTTCGAGGCCGGGACCGAGCAGCAGGAGGCACTGGCGAGCCGGTTCTTCGCCGCGGTCGGCGAGGGTGAGGTCGGCGAGCTCGAGGCGCTCCTGGCCGGCGATGTCGAGCTCCACGGCGATGGCGGCGGCAAAGCCCCCGCCCTGGCGCGCTCGATCGCCGGTCGCTCGCGTGTCGCACGGACGCTCGTCAACTGGGGCAAGGCGGCGCGTCGCGGCGCGTTCCAGATCGAGCTCCGGAGCGTCAACGGCAATCCCGGGGCGACGTTCACGACGGCCGACGGTGAGATCGTGAGCGTGATCGAGCTCGAGTTCGACGGGTCCCAGATCAGGACGATCAACGGGATCGTCAACCCGGAGAAGCTCCAGCACGTCGGAGTCGTCGCCGACCCGGAAACAGTGCTGCGCTCGCTGAAGCGCGACTGACATCATGGCGCCATGGCGGATACCGAACTGCGCGGGCTGCTCGTCGACTTCGGCGGCGTCCTGACGACCAACATCTGGGACAGCTTCGATGCCTTCTGCGAGAACGAGGGACTGGAGCGGGGAACGGTGCTGGAGCTGTTTCGCGGCGACGGCGAGGCGCTCGCGCTGCTGCGCTCGCTCGAGCGGGGCGCCGTCACCGACGGCGAGTTCGAGCGCGACTTCGGCGAGATCCTCGGAGTCGAGCCCGACGGGTTGATCGACCGCCTGTTCGGGGGCCTCGCGCCCGAGCAGGCGATGATCGACGCCGTCACCGCCGCCCGCTCGGCCGGCATCCGGACCGGCCTGATCTCGAACTCCTGGGGCACCGGCATCTACGAGCGCGCGCCGTTGCGGATCTTCGACGCGACCGTGATCTCCGGCGACGTCGGCCTGCACAAGCCCCAGCCGGAGATCTACCAGCTGGGTGCCGAGCGGATCGGCGTGACGCCGGCCGCATGCGTCTTCGTCGATGACCTCCGCGAGAACGTGGCCGGCGCCGAGGCGGTGGGAATGACGGCGATCCTCCACCGCGACCCGGAGCACACGATCCAAGAGCTCGAACGGCTGCTGGGAATACCTATAGCGGCCTGAGAGCGCCTGGGAAAGCAAGACAACGGCTTGCCGGTCTGAGGGTCACACGCAACCCGATGCCGGCCGAAGAGGCGGCGCAGCATGTCCGGCAGCCCCGAAGGGGGATGCCGTGATCTGAGCGCCGCCGGAGCCCGGCAACGACCGCATGTGGCGGACGGGCCGAAGGCCCGGAGCACATATGCGCGGTTATCTCATGGCGGACGGCGAAGCCGGAGCATTCCGCCGGGGGTGCTAAAGCAGCTTCTCCTCGATCACTGTCCGCAGCTGCGGGTTCGTCCACCTTCCCGTCGCCTGCTCGATCCTGATCCCGACCTCGCCGCCGGCGATCTCGAGGGTGCCGATCTGGTTGCGGAAGCGGGGGCGGGTGGTCATCTCCCAGCTCAGGCGCGGCGGGCGGATGCTGGCCGAGGCGGCGAGCATCCGCCCGAGCTTGGCGGCGATCCACGTGTGACCGAAGCCGAGGACGAGGCGTTCGTTGAGCTGGAGCTCCTTGCGCAGGCCGGAGCAGACCGCGTGCCAGACCTTCGAGTGGACGGTCCCGACGTCGCCCGGCAGGTTCACCCTCGAGACGAAACAGTGGTGCACGTCGCCGCCGAACATCACGACCGTGTCCGGCGGGTCGCCGCAGCGGCCGGAGGCGATATCGATGACGAGGTCCTCCATCTCCCTGTAGGAACGCTGGAAGCAGGCCCAGTGATCGAGGTTGGCGGCGATCCGGACCTTCTCGCCGAACGGCTTGAACCGCCTCCCCCACGCGCCCTCGCCGATCGCCTCCGACCACGCCTCGACGTCGTGCATCCCGTAGGGGAGCAGGAACGGGAGCGAGCTGGCCATCAGCAGGTGCGGGCGGCCGCCGTCGGCCTTGTCCTTCACCCACTCCCACTCGTCCTCGGAGACGATCCGCCGCCTCCCCTCCTCCAGCTGCCGACCCGCTCGCGAGTCGACGACGACGAGTCGGGCCGGGCCGAGGTCGCTGCAGAAGCTGAACCGGGAATGGCCCTCCTGCGTGTCGGCCCGGCGGGCCAGGTCGCGGACGGCCTCGGTGCCGTCGCCGCCGTCGCGGATCCGCGAGTAGGTCTCGTCCTCGTCGAGCTCCGACGGCGAAAGGTTGCCGAGGTGCTGGTAGACCCAGTAGGCCATCAGCCCGCCGATCACCCGGCCCTCGTACCAGTCGGTCTGCCGCTTCTCCTCGAGCCACGCCTGCGACGTCTTCCACTTGTCATTGATCTCGTGGTCGTCGAAGATCATCGACACCGGCAGGGTCGAGAGCATCCAGCGGACGACCGGGTAGGTCCAGATGTCGCGGTAGCCGACCGTGTACTCCTCGAAGTCCTCGAGGACCTCGACGGGGCCGTCGGAATGGACCTTCCGCGGGGCGACGATCTCGCGGACGTTCTTCGGCGGCTGGTCGGCGTAGAGCTGGTCGCCGAGCATGACCATCGCGTCCGGCCAATTCGCCTTCGGCCGGCGGAGCATCCGCAGCGCGTAGGTGTGCATCGCGTCGATCCCGCGGCCCTTGCGGTGCCACCACCGCTGGAATGTGTGGGGCGGCCGGTGCGGCGCCGACGTCCGGCAGGAGCCGAACAGCAGCCGCAGGTCGCCGTCGGCGGCGATCGGCCGGATGGCGGGGTGCGGGAACTCGTAACCCGCGGGCGGCCACGCGCACTCGCCGTCGAGATGGACCTCGTAGGGGTGGTGGGCCGCCGGATCGAGCCCGTCGATCGCCACGATCGCGTAGTGGTGGTCCTCGACCGTGAACGTCGGCGACTTCGAGCCGAGGACCTCGACCTCGCAGGGAGCGTCCGTTTCGACCCACACGGTGGCCTCCGTCTCACCCACGTAGCGCAGCATCGGACCGACGATCACTTCCGGCATGGACGACTTATTCCCGCCTGGATAGTCACCTAACCAATGGAGAACCTCTCTTGTGCCGGACAGCACGCGTCTGTAGGTTCAGGCGCGTGGAAGGAACCTGCTGGGAGGCGCCCTCAGCCGCGAGGCGGGGGGTCATCATGGGCGCGGTTGCAGCGTTCCTCGCCCTCGTCGCGCCGGCGGGCGCCGACGCCGCACAGCGGTTCGTATCGCCCACGGGCACGGGAACGGCCTGCACCTCCGGGGCGCCGTGCAGCATCACGACCGGAGTCAATTCGGCGCCGGCCGGCTCCGAGGTGATCATCGGCCCCGGCACCTACTCGGCCGGCAACCTCGCCGTCGCGGCCGCCAACATCTCGATCCACGGTGAGTCTGCGGCGAGCAGGCCGGTGATCAATTCGACGGCCGACCCTGTTGCACTCGACGTCACGGCCTTGGCACCGAACACCACGATCAGTGACCTGCGGATAAACGTCACGGGAGCGACCCCGGCCACGGGCCTCTACGTCCGCCAAACCGCGACTCTCAATCGAGTCGAGGTGCGCACCTCCGCCACGGAGGCCTGCCGGATCAGCGCGACGACGACGATGCGCGACAGCATCTGTGCGTCGTCGGCGACCGACGGGACCGCCCTGGCATTCATCACGTCCTCGACCGCGGCGACGCTCACGCTGCGGAACGTCAACGCCATCGGTACCGGGTCAGGCTCCGGAGGGCTCGAGGTCACCGCCGGGAGCCAAACGACGTCTGTCGACGCGCGCAACGTCATCGCCCGGGGTGACGGAATCGACATCTACGGCTCCTCCAACAAGGTCACGGTCACGATGCAGAACTCGAACTTCGCGAACGTGAATCGCAATGGCGTCGCCACGATCACCGCGCCGACGGCCAACGCCAACCAGTCGACGGCGCCGATCTACTCGGACGCGAACTTCCACCCTGCCGCCAATTCGCCGACGGTGGACGCCGGGACCACCGATGCGCAAACCGGGACCACCGACCTCGAAGGGAAACCTCGACCGCAGGGGTCAGCGATCGACATCGGCGCGTACGAGCTAGCCGATACGACTCCGCCCGACACGACGATCACGGCCGGACCCGCGAACGGATCGTCGATCTCAGACCCAACGCCCGAGTTCTCGTTCACCTCGACGGAACCGGGCTCGACGTTCACCTGTTCCGTAGACGGGGGCTCCTACGCCGCCTGCACGAGCCCGCTTACGACGCCGACGCTGGCCGTCGGAGCCCACACGTTCTCGGTTCGGGCGCGTGACTCGGCGGGCAATGTCGACCCCTCGCCCGCCTCGCGGGCATTTACCGTCGCGGCTCCTCCCGACACGACCCCGCCCGAGACCACGATCACGAAGTCTCCTGACAAGAAGACGAAATCGCAGACCGCGAAATTCACGTTCCAGGCAAGCGAGCCCGCCACTTTCAAGTGCAGCCTCGATGGCAAGCCGCTCTCAGGCTGCACCTCACCCTTCTCGAGGAAGGTCGGCAAGGGGAAGCACTCGTTCAAGGTGGTCGCCACCGACGTCGCCGGGAACTCGGATGCCAGTCCGGCGACATACAGCTGGACCGTGTCCAAGCCGAAGAAGAGCTAGGAGCCCTCAGCCGGTCCCGCCGCAGGTCGGCTCGCGCCGGAGCAGGCCGCCGAGCGAGAACGACGCCCGGACCTCGATCCGCTGCGGTCCGGCGCCGTCGGGGACCGTGAGCAGCGTCGACTCCGCCCCCTGCGGCTCCAGGCAGCCCTCGCCGGCGACGATCCGCAGATACGGCGAGTACCTCATCCTGACCAGGTAGCGCCCCGGACCCGGCACGGTCAGCGCGTACCCGTCGGGGGCGACCGAGTCCAGCGGCACCGACTGCCGGTCGCCCGGATCGACCTTCCAGAGCACCCAGTCGTCGTTCGACCAGATCTCGTGCAGGTAGGAGAGCTGACCGCTGCGAACGAGCGCCGCCTCGTCCTCGGCGAGGAAGTCGAGCTTTGCGTCGGGGACCGCCACGTACCCGACGCCGTGAGAGCGCAGCCACTTCGCGTAGGCGACCGCGGTGAGGCGATCGTCGGTGAACCGCCGGAGATCGCCCGACTCCATCTGCCGCAGCCAGCCGCGGGCCAGGGGCACGTGCTCGGCCACGTAGACCGCCTCCCAGCGGCTACGGGTCGGCGGGATCTCGACCCGGATCGGCCGGCCGTCTCCGAGCCGCTCGAGCTCGGCGACCAGCGGCGCGTAGAAGGCGGCCTCCGTCGCCGGGTCGCCGGCGGCGGCCTCCACGTCCTTCACCGTCGCCCCCCACTGCCACCACAGAAGCGGCGCCGCCAACAGCAGCAGGACCACCGGTCGGCGACGGTAGAGGGCGAGCGCCATCAGCGGGCCGGCGAACGTCGCGCCGAGCCGGATCGCGTTGCTCCCGAGCGGCGTCTCGAAGCAGAACGCCAGGATCGCGACGAGCGCATAGAGCGCGATCCCGGCGCGCAGGGTCGTCTCCCCGACCGGAAGCACTGCAAAGCAGACGGCGCAGGCGATCGGGATCCAGACGAACGAGTCGGTCGAGAACGGCTGAAAGCCGTCGGTCGGGAAGGCGAGGGCCAGCGCGGCGGTTCCAGCGCCGGCCGCGAGCAGGACGGCGAGCGCCGCCCGGTTCAGGCTCCGGCGCGCCGGGGTGCCGATCGGGCCGAGGCGCGAGGCGATCAGGACGGCGGCGGCGGCGATGACCGTGTAGAGGCCCGCGACCGGGCTCGCGAGCGCCGCCGCGAGCGCGGCGAGGGCGCCGAGGACCGGCCGTCGGCGCTGCAGGAAGAGCACCGCCAGCAGTCCGAGCGCGAGCCCGAGGCCGAACGTGATCCGGCCCCCGTAGAGGGCGACGGTCGACCCGAGGCCGAACCAGAGAGCCCCGAGCCAGGCCCGCTCGCCGTAGGCGCGAAACGCGATCGCCGCGAACGCGATCGCCGACACCATCGCGCAGACGACCCCGAGGGCCTCGGGCCCGAGCCACGCGCCGAGCGGCGGGTAGAGCAGGCTGTAGCCGGGAACCGTGTGCCCGGCGTACCAGGCGTCGTTGTAGAGGACCCAGCCGTGCGCGTCCCAGAGGTCGGCGCGAAACACCTGCGCGGCGAGATCGAGGGGCTGCGGCTGCCAGGCGAGGTAGACGGCGCTCGATGCGGCGGCGAGGCCGGCCGCGAGCAGGATCACGGGGCCAGGTCGGCTCCTCGCCGCGACCCCCACGGGGACCTACCCGTTGGCGTACTCGAGCCGGATCTGCTTGCCCTTCAGCTTGGTGCCGTCGAGCCGGTCGAGCGCCTTCTCGGCCTGATCGCCGTCGAGGTCGACGAACGTGAACCGCTCGAGGACGCGGATGTCGTGGACCGCCCCCTCGGGGATCACGGCTCCCTCGCTGAGCGCCCAGCGGATGTCGTCGTCGGTGATCCCGCTGCGCGAGCCGCGATTGATGAACAGCTTGACGTGGCCGTTGGGATCGGGAGCCTCGGGCGGGCTGGCCTCGCCGCCGACCTCCACCCCGGTCTCCTCCTCCGCCTCGGCGATCACCGGATCGACCTCGGCCTCGCGCTCGGCGGCGGGCTCGTCCTCGCGCTCGCGGCGACGGCGGCGTTCGTGCCGGCGCTTCGGTCGCGGCGCATGGTCGAGGCGCTCCTCGGGAGGCTCCCACTCGCCGATCGACGTCTTCACGTCGCGCTCGATCTGCTCGATCTCGCCGCGCTCCTTGGGCGTGACGAAGGTGATCGCGCGGCCGGTCCGGCCGACCCGGCCGGTGCGACCGATCCGGTGGACGTAGATCTCGCTGTTGTTCGGCAGGTCGTAGTTGATGACGTGGGTGACGTGATCGATGTCGAGCCCGCGGGCGGCGACGTCGGTGGCGACCAGCAACGGCGACTTGTGCTCCTTGAAGGAGATCATCACCCCGTCGCGCTGGCCCTGGCTCATGTCCCCGTGGAGAGCCTTCGACTGCAGGCCGCGGTCGCGGAGGGCGCGATCGAGTCGCGCGGTTCCGATCTTCGTCCGGCAGAAGACGATGGCCTGCTCGGGCTCCTCCGCCTTCAGTACCTCGATCAGGCGGTCGGTCTTGCGCTTGGCTTCGACCTCGACGTAGGCCTGTTCGATCGCGTCCACCGTGAGCTTCTTCGGCGTGATCGAGATCGTCACCGGGTCGTACATGTAGGACTCGGCGAGCCGCGCGATCGGCGGCGGCATCGTCGCGCTGAAGAGCATCGTCTGGCGGCCGCCCGGACACATCCTCAAGATCTTCTCGACGTCCTCGATGAACCCGAGGTCGAGCATCTCGTCGGCCTCGTCGAGGACCACGTAGCGGGTGCCGGTCAACACCAGCGCCCCACGCGAGATCAGGTCCTTCATCCGGCCGACGGTCGCGACGACGACGTGGGCCTTGGAGCGCACGCGCGCCGCCTGGTCGCGGACCGAGGTGCCGCCGAACACCGCGACGACGTTGACGTCGAGATGCTCGGCGTAGGAGCGAAGGGCCTGGGTGACCTGGATGCAGAGCTCGCGGGTCGGGGTGAGGACGATCGCCTGGGTCTCGTCGTCGGCCGGGTCGAGGTACTGCAGCAGCGGCAGCCCGAAGGCGGCCGTCTTGCCGGTGCCGGTCTGGGCCTGTCCGATCATGTCGTAGCCGGCGAGCAGCTCCGGGATCGCCTGCTCCTGGATCGGCGAGGGCTCTTCGTAGCCGAGCTCGTCGAGCGCACGGCAGATGTCCTCGTTGAGGCCGAGGTCTCGGAAGGTCGTCACTGCGTGGGATCCAGCAGGAGCTTGCCGTGGGTCGCGCGGCCGGCGAGGGCGACATGCGCCTCCGCGACGTCCGCGAGTCCGTACTTGCCGCCGATCACGACCTCGAGTTTGCCGGAAGCGACGGCTTCGAGCAGTTCCCCTATGCCCTGACCGAGCAGGTCGGGCCGCTCGAGCAGGTGCACGATCCAGAATCCGACGACCGCGCGGCTGGTCCTCATCAGCTTCTGGGACATCACCTGGTTCGGCTCACGCGAGGCGATCCCGAACGTGACGAGCCGGCCGAACGGGGCGAGGATCGAGAGGCAGTCGTCGAACGCCGGGCCGCCGGACATCTCGAGGACGACGTCGACCTGATCGCCGCCGTTCGCCTCGAGGATCGCCGCGGCGAGGTCCTCCGAACGCGAGTCGACCGCGGCATCGGCGCCGAGGCGCACCGCGAGCTCGCGCTTCTCCGGGGTCGACGCGAGGGCGATCACCCGGCCGGCTCCGTACCGCTTGGCCAGCTGCACGGCCTGGGTGCCGGTGCCGCCCGCCGCGGCCTGGACGACGACGCTCTCGCCACGCTCGAGCCGGCCGCTGATCCGCAGCAGGGCCCACGCCGTCAGCCCCTGGAGCAGCACGCCCGCCGCCTGGTCGTCGTCGACGCCGTCGGGGACCGGAACGAGCGCGCGGCGCGGCACCGCGACCTTCTCGGCGTATCCGCCGTCGGTGATGACCGCTGCCACCCGGCGTCCGTCCGGAGTGCGACCGCTGATCTCCGCGCCGGGGATCAGCGGCAGCTCGGCCTTCGCCAGGTACTGGTTCTGGCGCTGATGGGTGTCGGCGAAGTTCATCCCGGCGCGGGCGACCTCGACGACGACCTCGTCGGGACCGGGCTCGGGATCGGGGATGTCCACGACCTCGAGCACCTCGGGCCCACCGAATTCCTTGATCTGGACGGCTCGCATCGGCGGCAGAGTCTGACGCCTCGCGGACTTCGGCGCGGGCGGGGCGCCCGGTCAGCGGGAGATCCGCAGCAGGCGGTCGGCTGCGAGATGCCGCTTCGTCGACCTGCCGCCCCCCGGCCAGTGGACGACCAGGCGCTGGACCCGCGTGCGGCCGCCGAGGCCGAAGTAGAGCCGGTAGTGGCCCTGCGAGTGGCGGGCGTCGTCGTTCTGGCCGACCCACTGGGTCAGGGTCTTGCCGCCGGGGAGCCGGGCCGTGGCCCAGGCGCCGATCGCCTCCCGGTTCTCGGGGCCGCCGCTGAGCTCGACCTCCAGCCAGTGGCCGGCCCGGGTGACGTTGCGCTTGCGGATGACGTGGCTGCTCGGCGAGAACTCGCGTTTGGAGGTGGCGATCAGCGGGTCGCGGCGGCCGTCGTTGTCGTAGTCCATCCACTCGACGATCGCGTAGCCGATCCTGCTCGTGTTGAGGGCGCCGGTGCGCTCGAACCGCTTGCCGTCGCGGCGATAGATGCCCTGCGGGGCGAGGCTGACGTCGAGGCGGCCGTCGTTGTCGTAGTCGACGAACGAGGCGGCGGCGGCGTGTCCGGGCAGGCCGAGCCGCGAATCGACCGGGCGCAGGACCCCGTTCCGATTCGAGAACAGGTGGATGCCCGTCGAGCCGGTGGTCATCACGTCGAGGGTCTCGTCGTTGTCGTAGTCGCCGAGCGCGATCTGCTCCGCCTGGCGTCCGCCCTGGAGCCTCTGCAGGCGAACCCAGCCACCCCGCTCGAAGCGCCAGACCTCGAGCCCCCGTCTCGTCGAGACAAGCAGCTCCATCCCGCCACGACCGAGCTGGGCCCATCGGTAGGCGCGGCCGATCGCTCTCGGCGCCTCGAACTGGACGAACCCGCCGCGGAACGCCTGAGCGAAGAGCTTCGGAATGTCGCCTTCGCAGCTCGCGAGGAGGACGGGCCTGCCGCTCCCGTCGGCGTCCCCGTAGGAGACCGACCGCCCGCGACACCTCCCCTTGGTCATCCCGCTGACGAAGATCTCGTCCGTGTAGCCGGCGGGATCGGAGACCAGCATCTGGTCGGCGACCATCCCGAAGAACTTCGGCGACGCGATTCCCCCACCGAGGCCGCCCGTGGTCACGAACACGTCCTGGTCGGGGTCGCCGGCGACGTCGGCGAAGGCGAGGCCGTGGCGGTCGCGCAGCTTGAACTGGAACCGGAGCTCGGCCGGCGAGACCGCGTCGGCGCCGACCTTCACCTCTCCCGGGCTGACCGCCGCGGGGCCCGTACCGTCGAAGTCGAAGACGATCGGCAGGTCGGCGAGGCCGTTGGAGGTGAGGACGAAGCCACCTCCGGCGGCGAGGTCGAAATCGACCACGGGACGGGCGTCCTCGTCGTAGGAGACGGCCACGTCGGCGCCCTCCGCGCTGCGGACGTTGACGCGGCGCGTATAGAGGCTGATCTGCCCCGATGCCGGCAGCGCGGTCGACGAGATGTGGAGCTGACCCGCGTCCCCGGGCTCGTCCGTCGGCCAGATGTAGACGCCCGGGGCCGCGTCGGGGGGCTCGCGGAGGAGGTCGAGTCCCGGGAACTGAGGGTCGGGGCCGAGGCCCATCAGGTTGATCTCGTCGCGGAAGGACCGGCCGCCGAGGTTGCGGAGGAAGACGGACCGGAACTTGTGGTTGGTGGTGAAGATGTCCTGGTTGCCGTCGTGGTCGGCGTCGGCGACGCCGACGTCGAACAGCCGCTTGGTGACGATCCGGGCGTTCGGAGCCGAGTCGAAGCGCGGTTTCGCCGCGGGGGCCGAGGCGGCGCCGAGCGCAGCGGTCAGCGCCGCCAGGCAACCGAGTGCGAGAAACCTCCGCCCCACTCCCGGAAGCGTATTCGGGCCTCTCGCGGCCCGTGCAGGTAGAGTGCCGCGGCCGTGGCCCTGACCGTCGTCGGATCCATCGCCTTCGATGCCGTGCGGACCCCGTTCGGCGAGCGCGAGCGCATGCTCGGCGGTTCGGCGAGCCATTTTGCGCTCGCGGCCAGCTTCTTCACGGACGTCAGGGTCGTCGGTCCGGTCGGCGACGACTTCGGCGCCGAGGAGATCGGAGTGCTCGAGTCACACGGCGTCTCGACGGCCGATGTCGAGCACGTCGAGGGCGGCCGCACGTTCTTCTGGCGCGGGCACTACGACCACGACATGAACGTCGCCCACACCGACGACACCCAGCTCAACGTCTTCGCCGACTTCGTCCCGAAGCTCTGCGAGGAGAACCGCGGGGCCGAGATGCTGTTCCTCGGCAACATCCAGCCGGATCTCCAGCGCCAGGTCCGCGAGGAGGCCGACGGTGCCAAGTTCGTGGCCCTCGATTCGATGAACCTCTGGATCGAGACCGCGAAGGAGCCGCTTCTCGACGTCATCGGAATGATCGACTGCGTCCTTCTCAACGACGCCGAGCTGCGGATGCTGACGGACCAGCCGAACCTCGTCGTTGCGGCGCACAAGATCATGGAGCATGGCCCGACGATCGTCGTCGTCAAGCGGGGCGAGTACGGCGCTGCCCTGTTCACCGGCGACGACACGTTCGCGATGCCGGCCCTGCCGATCGCCGAGGTCCGTGACCCGACCGGTGCCGGCGACTCCTTCGCCGGCGGCTTCCTCGGGTTCCTCGACGGGCTCGGCGCTCACAGTCCCAGCAACGGCGAGCTCCGCCAGGCGATGGTCCGCGGCTCCGCGATGGCGTCGTTCAACGTCGAGGACTTCGGAACCGAGCGCGTCCGCCGCCTCGAGCGCGACGAGATCGACGCCCGCGTGGCCGCGTTCAAGGACCTGACGCACTTCTAGGCGAGACGGG
>JAXLSX010000004.1:0-237109 GCA_046330285.1 Solirubrobacterales bacterium
CGCTGGAGCTTGACGCCCCCGGTCCCGTCGCCGGTCTTCGGCGGCTTGGCCCAGCCGGGACCGGCGAGGATCAGCAGTCCGAGAACCGCCGCGAGCAGCGAGATGACCATGGCGCTGCCCCCGCGCCGGATGCCGTGAAATTGCATCGCGGCAGGGTATCGCGGGGTTAACGCGCCGGCTGCAGTTCGTATACGGGTCCCGAGATCGAGACCACGTAGACGGTGCCGTCGGCGCCCTCGCCGAAGCTCGCGAGCCGGGCGACGTCGGGACCGAGCGCGACGTCGTCGGTGGCCGGCCGGCCCGGCCGCGGGGTGAAGCTGCGGAGCTCACCCTTGCAGAGGTCGCCGTAGAGGTAGCGCCCGTAGAGCGTCTTCAGCGAGCGGTCGCGGACGACGAGGCCGCCGGTGATCGAGCAGTTGCCGTCGGCGTGTGCAGCCGTCAGCACGGGCGGGATCGCGCCGTCGGGATCCTGATCGTCGTTGAACCGCTGGTCGCCCTCGAACGCGGACCAGCCGAAGTTCGCGCCCGATCCCTCGCCGCGGCCGACGAGGTCGATCTCCTCGAGCGTGTCCTGGCCGACGTCTCCGATCGAGAAGTCGCCGGTCTCGCGGTCGAACGAGAAGCGCCATGGATTGCGAAGCCCGTAGGAGTAGATCTCGGGGCGCGCGTCGGAGTCGTCGGCGAACGGGTTGCCGGGGGGGATCGTGTAGGGCGACTTGCCGTCGGGCGTCGGATCGATCCGGAGGATCTTCCCGAGCAACGTCGTCAGGTCCAGGCCGTTGCGATTCGGGTCGCCGCCGGAACCGCCGTCCCCGAGCCCGACGTAGAGGTCGCCGTCGGGGCCGAAGAGGAGCAGCCCGCCGTTGTGGTTCGGGTAGGGCTGATCGACGGCGAGGATCTCGCGGCCGGTCGAGGTGTCCACGCTTCCGCCCTCGGCGCGGTACTCGACGACCCGGGTGTCGCCGTCGCGATTCGTGAAGTCGGCGTAGAGAAGACCCGAGTCGGCGTAGTCGGGCGCGAACGCGATCGAGAGCAGACCCTGCTCGCCGCCGCTGACGATGTCGTCGGAGACGTCGAGGAAAGTGCTCGAAGAGCCGTCGGGGGCGACGCGCTGGACGGTCCCGCCCTGCTCGACGACGTAGATGTCGGGGCCGTCCCCGGCCGGCTGGGTGACGTAGAGGGGGAGGTCGAACTCGCCGACCTCGGTCAGCCGGACGCCGCCGCGGCCGCTGCCGACGTCGCCCTCGGGGGTCGTCGCGATCGATCCCGGCGGGGCGGTGTCGATTCCGGTGTCGTCGCTGCCGCCGCATCCCGTGACGAGCGCCGCGACCAGCACGGCGAGGACGACGAGGGCGCTACTCGCCGTGGGTGACGACCTGGCCCTTGTCGTTGACGGTCGCCTTCGGCGCCTTGTCGTCGATCGTGACAACGAACTCGCCCTTGACCTCTCCGCCGTCGGCGGTGACGGCCTTGGCTTGCCCGTCGAGACCGGCCTCGACGCGGTAGTGGAGAGTGTAGGTACCGGCTTCGACGGCGGTGACCCTCCAGACGATCGTCTTCTCCTCGCCCGGGTCGAGCGGGCCGAAGCCGAAGGTGTTGGTCTGGGCGCGAAGGCCGCCGGAGATGCCCTTCGGGATCGGATCGTCGGTCGCCCGCGGGTACTTGTCCTCGAGGATCCAGACGGGCCGGCTCGGGTTCGAGGCGTTCGGGTCGTCGATCTGGGTCGAGAAGGAGCCGTCGGCGTCGCCGTCGTCGGTCTCGATCGTGAAGGCGAGCTCCGGGAGGGGCTCGTCGCCGGTGTTCTTGACGCCGAGCAGGAGGTCGGAGGTGAGCGCGAGCCGCTGCTCGGTCGGGAACTTCGCCTTGGTCACCTCGACCGGGAAGTCGCCGGAGGGCTCGTTCGCGTTCTGCTGGTTCGTCGAATCGTCGCCGCCGCACGAGGCGAGCAGCCCGGCCGCGAGCATCGAGGCGGCGATCGTCGCCGCCATCCGGCGCCGGCTCCGCTTCGTCGCCGCCGCGGATCGGTCCGTCCCGCCTTGCCTATCGGGTCTCCTCCCCAAAGCGCGGGCAACATACCACGGGGTCACCCGGGTCCCGGAGCGGTTTCCCACCCGTGGCGCTCACCTGCGGGTGGCGCTGCGCCTCGCGATGGACTAAGTTTCACCGCGAGGACGACGCGCAGGGGCGTTCCGTTCTCAGGAGAGATGGTCAGATCCGCAGCCGATAGGGCGTTCCTACCCGCCAAGAGCCTGTTCGAGCAGGTCGGGAACATGATGATCCTGACCGGCAAGACGATCGTGGCGACGGTCAAGCCTCCGTACCCGTACGGAGGCGAGTTCGTCAGCCAGTTCCTCTTCGCCCTCCAGCTCTGCTGGTTCCCGCTGCTGATCAGCACGGTCGCCTTCGGGTTCGGCGCGCCGGGCCTCCAGGCCGCGAACTTCCTGACCCTGTTCGGCGCCCTCGACCGCCTCGGTGGCTTCTTCATCCTCGCCTCGGTCCGCGAGTTCGCACCGTTCGTGACCGCGGTCGTCGTCGCCGGCGTCGCGGGCACGGCCATCACCGCCGACCTCGGCGCCCGCAAGATCCGCGAGGAACTCGACGCCCTGATGGTCCTCGGCGTCGACCCGATCAAGAACCTCGTCGTCCCCCGGTTCCTGAGCCTGATGCTGATCACCGGGCTCCTCAACATCTACGCCCTCCTGTTCGGGATCAGCGGCGGCATCTTCGCCGAGCTGACCTACGGGCAGCCGCTCGGCGGGTTCTTCGCGACGCTCTTCAACAACGCCTCCGTCACCGACCTCTGGGGGTCGGTCCTGAAAACGACTCTGTTCGGGGCGATCGTCGCGATCGTCTGCTCCTACAAGGGGATGAATGCGTCCGGAGGTGCGCAGGGCGTGGGCACCGCCGTCAACGAGGCGGTCGTCATCGCCTTCATGGGCGTATTCGCGTTCAACTACGTCTTCACCCAGACGCTGCTCGCAACGCACCCCGAAATCAGCACGATCAAGTGACGAGGCGGGCGTAGTGGGCTGGCTGGCTATTCCACGCGAGTGGCTCACCTCGATGGGGGAGATCTCGCGGTTCTGCCTGCGGGTCATGGGCCTCGTCTACTCGGGCCGCGTCTTCCAGTTCTTCGGCGAGGCGCTGCGCCAGGCCGGCGTCCTGATCCTCGGCTCGACGATCGTCATCTGGGGCCTCGTCTTCATCCTCGGCCTCCAGTGCGGGATCGAGGGGGCGTACTTCACGCGCTCGGTCGGCGCTCCCGCCTACGCGGGCAACTTCGCCGCCTGGTGCGACCTCCGCGAGGTCATCCCCTACGCCTTCGGCTACATGATGAGCGCCAAGGTCGGCACCGGAATCGTCGCCGAGCTCGGCGCGATGCGGATCTCCGACGAGATCGACGCGCTCGAGGTGATGGGCATCCAGCCGGTCACGTTCCTCGCCGCGACCCGCCTGCTGGCCGCCTGGATGACGCTTCCCTTCATGTACCTGGCGGCGATCGGCGTCGGCTTCGTCGCCTCCTACATCGCCGTCGTCGAGCAGATCGGCGACACGTCGAGCGGCGGCTACTTATTGATCTTCTGGATGTTCCAGAACCCACCCGACCTCATATTCAGCGTCATCAAGGGGATGATGATGGCGACGGCCATCGTCCTCGTGGGCTGTTACTACGGCTATACCGCCTCCGGCGGCCCGGTCGGAGTGGGTACGGCCACCGCGAAGTCGATGGTGCTCAACATCGTGCTCGTCCACATCATCGGAATGATGGGCACGCTGGTCTTCTGGGGAGCGAATCCAAGGGCCCCGATCGGCGGCTGAGAGAATCTGAGGCAGGAGGAGAACGATGGCTGAAGAGAACACGGAGCAGCACATGCACGAGGGCCGCCCGGTCCCGACCCCGCCCGCCCAGGCGCCGGCGAGCGGGCCGATCGGCGGCGACCCCGATTCGGCGGCTCCCGAGCTCGGCAAGCTCAACGTCGACTACACGATCCCGGGCGTCGAGCCCGACGACACGGATCCCTACCGCTGGCACACGGGCGAGAAGCGCGACCACGGCGGCACCGACGCGATCGAGGTCATCGACCTCGTCAAGCAGTTCGGTTCGACGCGGATCCAGAACGGCCTCAACCTCGGCCTGCCCGACGACGAGGTCTCGATGGTGCTGGGCCCGTCAGGTACCGGCAAGAGCGTGCTCATCAAACTGATCGTCGGCCTGCTCTACCCGGACGCGGGCGACATCCTCGTCCACGGCGAGTCGGTCCCGAACATGACCGACGACGAGCTCTTCGAGATGCGCAAGAAGTTCGGCCTGCTGTTCCAGGACGGCGCGCTGTTCGGCTCGATGAACATCTACGACAACACGGCCTTCCCGCTGCGCCAGCACACGGACAAGTCCGAGGACGAGATCTCCGAGATCGTCAACCGGCGACTCGGCGAGGTCGGCCTCGCCGAAGCTCACTACAAGATGCCGAACGAGCTCTCGGGCGGCATGCGCAAGCGCGCCGGCTTCGCCCGGGCCCTCGTGCTCGATCCGGCGATCGTCTTCTTCGACGAGCCCGACTCCGGCCTCGACCCGGTCCGCACCGCGCTGCTCTGCGAGCTGATCCGCGAGGTCCACGAGGAGAACGGCGGCTGCTACATGGTGATCAGCCACGACCTCGGCACCGCCCGCCGGATCGCGGACTTCATCGCCGTCCTCTGGAAGGGCCGGATCGTCGAGAGCGGCCCGAGCGAGGAGCTGTTCAACTCGGACAACGACTTCGTCCGCCAGTTCCTCAACGCAGAAGTAGAAGGCCCCCTCGCAATGGACTAGGCCTGGCGGCGCGGGAACGCGCTGCTCGGCGTCATCGGGCGGCTCACGGCCAACTAGGCGGACTCGCCTAGAAGCGAAGTCGGACGGCGGGGCACCTAACCTTTGAGCATGCGGCGGGTTCTGGGGCGCATAGGAGAGTGGTCCGTCACCCATCCGGGTGCGGCGATCGCCGGTGTCGTCTCGGTCGTCGCGATCGTCGCCGTCGTCGGGGCGTTGCGGCTGTCGCCGGACGCCGGGACCGACAAGCTCGTCGACAACGGCTCGGCGGCCTACGAGGGGACGCAGAAGTTCAGGGAGCGCTTCGGTGACGATGCGATCGTCGTCCTCGCCGAGGGCGATCTGAAGAAGCTGATGCTGACGAGCGACGTCGACCGGCTGCTCGCGCTCGAGACCTGCCTGGCGGGCCGGCCCGACGCGAGCGGGCAGTTCGCCGCCCCGGTCTGCCAGGACATCGCCGACCTCGGGGCGACACGGGTCGTCTTCGGCCCCGCGACGTTCATCAACGAGGCGGCGGCGCGCTCGAACGAGGCGATCGCCGAGCAGCTCCAGGCGCTCAAGGGCGCCTCGCCCGCCGAACAGCAGCAGGCGCTGCAGCAGTTCCTCCGGACCGGGCTCAACCCGGCGACGGTGCTGCAGGGCCTCTCGATCGACAATGCCCAGTTCGTCTCCTCGATCGTCTTCGACCAAACCCTGCCCGGCGCTCCGCCGAAGTCGAAGTTCGGATACCTGTTCCCGAGCGACCGCGGCGCGCTGATCTCGATCCGCCTCCAGCCCGACGTCTCCGAATCCGAGCGCCGCGACGCGATCGCGCTGATCCGCGAGGCGATCGGGGACGAGCAGTTCGCGCTGAAGGACGGCAGCTACGAGATCTCGGGCATCCCAGTCGTGGTGCAGGGCCTCGCCGACGAGCTCGGCGGGCAGATCGCACTGCTCTTCTCGGCCGCTCTGGTCGTCATGGCCTTCGTGCTGCTCATGGTGTTCGGCCCGCCGCTGCGGCTGTTGCCGCTGGTCACCGCCGTCGGTTCGGCCGGCTTCGCGTTCGGGCTCCTGTCGCTGCTCGGCGGCTCGCTGACGATGGCCTCGGTGGCGGTGCTCCCGGTCGTCATCGGACTGGCCGTCGACTACGCGATCCAGCTCCAGGCGCGCTTCCGCGAGGCCGCCGCCGAGGGCAGACGCCCGCCCGCCGCCGCCGTGTTCGCGGCGGTCCGTGGCGGGC
Organism: Solirubrobacterales bacterium; assembly: GCA_046330285.1. GTDB lineage: Bacteria > Actinomycetota > Thermoleophilia > Solirubrobacterales > 70-9 > RHKX01. The sequence goes on from JAXLSX010000004.1 coordinate 6,030, forward strand.
CCGTGATCGCCACCGCCGCCCTCGCGACCGGCGTCGGCTTCCTGACCCTGACCCTGTCGCCGATCCCGATGGTGCGCGAGTTCGCGATCGCTCTCGTCGCCGGGATCGCCGCCGCCCTCGCGATCTCGCTGACGGCGGGGCTGGCGGCGCTGTCGATGGCCCGGGCTCCCGAGCCCGGCGCGAAGGGACCGCGTCGGCGCGGGGAGGGGGCGCGGGGCGACGCCGGGCAATCCCTCGCCGCCGTCCGCGAGCGCGCGTCGGCGATCGCCGGGACGGTGCGCCGGCGCGGCGTCGACGTCTGGAGCCGGGCGCTCGCCGCCGCGATCCAGCAGCCCGGCCGCGTGTTGATCGTCGCCACGCTGCTGGCGGCGACCGGCTGGATCGCGGGCACGGGGACGAAGGTGGTCTCCGACATCCGCGAGCTCGTCCCCTCCGATCTGCCGGCGCTGCAGTCCGTCGACCGGCTTCAGGCCGCCACCGGCGTCTCGCAGGAGCTCGACGTCGTCCTCTCCGGGGACGTGACGTCGCCGGCGGCGATCACATGGATGAGTGACTTCAAGCAGCGGGTGCTGTCCGAGCACGGGTACGGCCCGGACACCCCGAACTGCCTGTCGGAGTCGGCCGAGCTCTGTCCCGGACCGGCGCTCTCCGACCTCTTCGACCTCACCTCCGGCGCCCCGGTCGATCAGGGCCGGATCGACGCCGTCCTCGGGGCGGTCCCCGAGTACTTCTCGCAGGCGATCCTGTCGCGCTCCGACTCGGGCGACGTCGCGGCGATGTCGTTCCTGATCCCGGTGATGCCGCTCGACGAGCAGGAGCAGCTCGTCGCCGACATCCGCTCCGAGCTCGATCCGCCCGACGGCGTCGACGCCGAGGTCGTCGGCCTGCCGGTCCTCACCGCCGACGCGAGCGCCGAGCTCTCCGGCTCCCGCTACTGGCTTGCGGTCGCGGGCCTGTTCGCGGTCGGCCTCGTGCTCCTCGCCGTCTACCGGTCGGTCTCGCGAGCGTTGGTCCCGCTGCTGCCGATCGCCCTCGCCACCGGATGGTCGGCGCTCGTCCTCGAGGCGATCGACATCCCGCTCAACCCGATGTCGGCGACGCTCGGTGCGCTCGTGATCGCCGTCGCGACGGAGTTCAGCGTCATCCTCGCCGCCCGCTACCACGAGGAGCGCGGCCGTGGGCTCAGCGTCGGCGAGGCGCTGCGTTCGACCTACGCCCGGACCGGGACCGCCGTGCTCGCGTCGGGCGTCACGTCGATCGCCGGTTTCGGCGTGCTCGCATTCAGCCGGATCACGATGCTCCGCGACTTCGGCATCGTCACCGTGGTCGACCTGACCGTCGCCCTCGCCGGGGTAATGCTCGTCCTGCCGGCGGCCCTCGTCTGGGCCGAGCAGGGCTTCCACCCGCTGCCCTCGGTGCGACGCCGGCTCCGCTCCTCGCGGGCGAGCAGGAGCGCCGACGCCCCGGCGTGAGATGAACGACGATCGCGGCAGCGGCGGCGGCTGGTGGCCGGACGAGCGGGACGACGAGCCCTCCGCGCCGCCGTGCGAGCGCGAGCGCGAGCCGAGCCGCCCGCCGCGCGGCCTCGAGAGTCGCGACCGGCCGCGGCCGAGCGGCCGCTACTCGATGTTCGTCGGCCTCGCCTTCGTCGCGCTGATCGTGGTCGCCCTGCTGAACCTGCTCAACGACGACGACGCCGGGATCGAGCTTGCGCGCGGCATGCCGCTGGCCGAGTTCGCCGTACCCGATGCGCTCGCCGGCATCGACGCCGACGCCAACATCGCCCAGGACGACTGCGAGAGCTCGCGCAACCCCTGTCCGGAGGGCGACAGCCGCACGCCCGCCTGCCGGATCGACACCGAGGGGGCGATCCGCGTCTGCGACCTGTTCGACCGCCCGCTCGCGATCTCGTTCTGGTTCACCCGCGGCGGCGACTGCATCCCGACCCAGAACGCCTTCGACCAGGTGGCGCGGCGCTATCGGGGGCGGGTCAACTTCCTCAGCGTCGACGTCCGCGACGATCCCGACACGGTCGCCGGGATCGTCCGCGACAACGGCTGGGACGTGCCCGTCGGGCTCGACCGCGACGGGGCCGTCTCGAACCTCTATCGCGTCGGCGTCTGCCCGACCATCGTCCTCGCCTATCCGGGCGGGATCGTCTACGACACCGCGATCCGCGCCGGCAACTTCGACGCCGGCGAGATCGACGACCTCGCCGGGCGCCTGCTTACGGCATCCCGCGAACGCGAGGCCGAGGTGCGCTGAGGTGTCCGCCGGCGACGAGGCCTCCCGGGGCGCGATCGATCCCGCCCTCGCCGAAGAGCACCCGGGCCTCTACCTGCGGTGGATCGTGGTCGACCACGGGTCCGGCCGCTCGCCGCGGGAGCTGAAGCAGCGGCTCGCCGGTCTCTCCGACCGCTTCGCCGGGCCGCAGGCCGTGACGTTCAGGACGAAGCCGATCCCCTGGGCCTATCGGGTCTTCTTCCGGCACATCGGCCTCGACCCCGACGAGCAGCCGACCCCGCCCGAGCAGGCAGTGCTCGATCGGATGCTGAAGGGCGGGTTCGTCTCCCGCAACCTCCTCGACGACGCCCTGACGATCGCGATGATCGAGTCCGGCGTCCCGGTCCTCGCCTTCGACGCGGATCGGATCGACGGCGGCATCGGGATCCGACCGACGACCGCCGGCGAAGGCCTCGAGGGGCGGCCGGGCGAGCTCCCAGCGGGCACGCTGGTCCTCGCCGACGAGACCCGGCCGCTCGCGCTGCTGTTCGGCGCAACCGCAGCGGGGCGGGGCGTCTCACCGTCGACGGCGCGGACCGCGCTGGTCGTGGTCGGCGTCGCCGGCGTGCCCGAGATCGCGGTCGAGGAGGCGCTCTGGATCGTCGCCGAGATCCTCGAGGCGGGATGAGGGGAGGGAGGGGAACCGCCGGATCGGGTCGCCGATCGCGGCTACAATGGTCAGCGTCGATCCGGAAAGGAGCTCGATGACGGAGCTTCTCGAGCACGATCCGAAGTCAGGGAGCACCAAGACCTTCGCGGATTCCCGCGCGCCCTCGAGCGGGATCGGAGTCGCCGATGAGGTCGCCGTTCGCGACGCCAGGCGCTCGCTCCGCGATCAGATCGCCCGGATGGAGCGCGACCTCTCGGAGCTCTTCGCGAGTGCCTCGCACCGCCACGGGATCGATTGGCGCGTCGGCGCCGCCGGGGGGCCGCGGGTGCTCGGGCTGGCCGAGCTCGAGCGGATCCGCGACGACCTCGCCGATCGGCTCGCCGGGGCGCGGGGGGAGATCGCCCGTCGGGCCGAGGCCGAGGAGGAGAGCCGCGCCCTGGTCGAGCGGATGATCGCCGATCCCGCCGCCCACCGCTGGACCCGGGTTCGCAGCGAGGACGTCGGCGAGCGCAGCTGCAAGCACTGGCACGTACGCCCGCGCTGGGGCCTGCTCGGGATGATCGCCGGGTGGTGGCGGGTCAAGCTCTCCTCCGGCTGTCCCTTAGCCTGCGGGGCGTGCCCCGAGCGCGTCCCGCCCCAATCTCCGATCGGTCCCGTCGACCGGTGAGAGACGACGATGGCCTCGTCGAAGTCGCGTAAGCGCCGCAAGCGCCGCGCCCGCTCGGCCGCAGCCCCGGCGGCTGCGGACGCCCCCGTCGAAGAGCGCACGACGCGTCCGGCGCCCGCACGCGCGGCGAAGAGCGCCGAGGAGGAGCCGCCGCCCGCACCGTGGGGGAGCTTCCCGCTGGTCGAGCTCTGCGTGCTCGCCTCGATCGTGATGCTGATCCTCGGCTTCTTCGTCGTCGGCGGCTCCCGCGGCCCGATCCTGATCGCGGCCGGTCTCGCGCTCGGCTCGATCGGCGGGCTCGAGCTCAGCATCCGCGAGCACTTCGCCGGCTATCAGTCCCACACCGCGGTGCTCGCCGGCGTTCCGGCGCTGATCGTCCTCGGGCTGCTCTTCTACCTGGCGCCCGCCGGTTTGCCGCAGCTCGCCCGCGCCGCGATCGGGATCGCCGTCTTCGCCGTCGCTGCGGCGGTGTTGATGAAGATCTTCAGCAGCCGCTCGGGAGGCGATCGCTATCGCTTCGCCCCGCTGCGCCGTCGTAATCGGCGCTGAGCTGAGTGAAGAGGGAGGGGGAGGAGTGAGGCCGGAGGCAACGCCGCCGGCCCGGGTTCTCCTGCCCGGGCCGGCGACTGGACGACCTGATCAGCGGCGTGAGGCCTGCTTATCCTCGAGCGCACCGGCGAGAGCTTCGCGTTGGCGCAGAGTCAGCCGGCCGAGCTGACGATTCTCGTTCACGGCCAGCGGTACCAGGAACTTGCGGGTCCTCGTTCGGCCCCATCGCGACTGGCTGCGCAGCAACTCCGAGACGGTCATCGTCTCCGCCTCCCACGGGCAGGCGCGCACGACCTGCTCCGCTGGGAGGTCTCCGGCCCGGACCGAGCGCTTCAGGGCCGCCCGCGCCAGGCGGACCCGGTTGGCGTGCTCGAGGGCACGGATATGTTGCGGCACAGCGGCGGGTGCAGCCGTCGAGGCAGCTTCCATACTCACTCCTCCTCCTGCTTGAGAGCGGTGGTGTGTTGACTAGGTTTTCCACACCGAACGAGGGTGATCCACACGTGGATCGCGGCATTCGGGAGCCCCTCAGGAGGACCCTCCGACTCGCTCCTACCCCGGTAGCGTTCGGTGCGTTGGGCACCCTAGTGACCGCGGCCGGGACATGCCCCCCTCGACCCCCCGATTCCGTCCGCGGCGACCGCTAAGAGCATGTTTTTGGGGGGTGGTGACCGCAGATTCGGTCTTGTGAGTAAACGGACAAGCCGAAACTACCCGAAGAGGGGTAATGAATCCGGACAGAGGTAGCCGCTGTTCGGATTCCGCGGGTCAGCCCGCGACGAGCTCGGGCGAGCGCTCGATGACCCGCTCGAAGATCGCGAGCGCCCGGTCGAGGTGCTCGGTCTCGTGCGTCGCCATCAGGCTCGTCCGCAGCAGCGCCCCGGCGGGAGGCACGGCCGGGTGGAGGGCGACGTTCGTGTAGAGGCCCTCCTCGAAGAGCGCCTTCCAGAGCATCGCCGCCCGGACGTCCTCGCCGATGATCACCGGCACGATCGGCGTCAGCGCCTCGCTGCCGTCGGGCAGAGTCGTCGGCTCGACGACGCGGAGGCCGAGGCCGGTGAGGCCCCCGTGCAGGTAGGCGGCGTTGTCGAGCAGCTTCGCGATCAGCTCCGGCCCCTCGTCGCGGATGATCCGCAGCGACGCCAGGGCGGCACCGACGGCGGCCGGAACTGCGGCGGCGCTGAACAGGAACGAGCGCGCCGCGATCCGCAGGTAGTCGATCACCTCGGCCGGACCCGCGATGAAGCCGCCGCAGGAGGCGAAGCTCTTCGAGAAGGTCCCCATCCGGAGGTCGACCGAGTCCTCGACGCCGAGCAGCTCGCTGGCGCCGGCGCCGCGGGCGCCGAGCGCGCCGACCCCGTGCGCCTCGTCGACCATGAGCCGCGCCCCGTAGCGCTCGCAGAGGGCGACGATCTCGTTCAGCGGGCCGATGTCGCCCTCCATCGAGAAGACGCCGTCGACGACGACGAGTACGCCGCCGCCGTCCCCGGCCGCCCGCTCGAGCATCCGCTCGAGCTTGTCCATCCGGTTGTGGCGGAACGGCCGGAGCTTCGCCCCGGAGAGCTTGCAGCCGTCGAGGATCGAGGCGTGGTCGCCGGAGTCGCAGATGACGGTGTCGCCGGGACCGAGGATCGTGCCGATGCAGCCGACGTTGGCCTGGTAGCCGGTGGTGAAGACGATGGCCGCCTCGGTACCCATCCAGTCCGCGAGTTCCTCTTCGAGCTCGATGTGCAGGGGGATGGTCCCGTTCAGCAGCCGCGAGCCGGTCAGCGCGGTGCCGTAGGTGCGCAGCGCGTCGGCCGCCGCCTCCTTGACCCGCGGGTCGCCCGTCAGCCCGAGGTAGTTGTTGGACCCGAGCATCAGCGTCTCGCGGCCCTCCATCTCGACGACCGGCCCCGCCTGCGAGGTGAGCAGCCGGAAGTAGGGCATCATGTCGGCCTTCTCGGCGAGCTCGAGGATCTCGCGGCGATCGTGGTCGCGGGCCTTGGCGAAGACGTCCGACTCGATTCTCGGACCTTGCGCGGAAAGCTGTTCGCTCATGCCCCAAGTGTTCCACTTGTGCCCCTCGCAGCGCCGGGGCGGTGCGTAGACTGGCGCCGATGAGCACGGGACCCGTTGTCGACGCCGAAGCGGTCGAGGAGCCGCTCGGCGAGGCGGATCAGGAGCAGGCCGGGACGCCCCAGGCGCCGGTCCGGGCGCTCGCCGAGCGCCGGACGCCGTCCGAGCTCAGCGCCTGGCGCGGCGAGGTCCGTGCCATCGCTGTCGTCGCCGCCGGCGGCCTCGCGGCCGGGGCCGCAACGGTCGCCGCGGTCAGCGCCGCGAAGGCGATGACGGGCGGACGCAGCCGTCGTCCGGTCCGGCGCGGCCGGAACGACCGCGACGTGATCGCGAGTCGCTCCTTCCTCGTCGACGTTCACCTGCTCGGCCGCTGATGCCGGGTTCAGATCGCCTGACCCGCGGCCCGGGAGGGTCGCTGGTCGTCGAGGTGCGCCCGCCGTGCCTCTTCCGCTTTCCGCGCGGTCGCCGGTTCCCCGACGCCGTCGCGCGTTCGCGCGACGGGGTGTACGAGCGCTTCCTCCACGTCGCCGGGCGCCCGGTCCTGACCCGAGCGTGGGAGGGCAATCGCGGCGAGGTGTCGATTGCGGCGATGCCCGCGCCGGCCTCCTGGCTCGCCGGGAACGAGCGCGAACCTGCCTCGCGCGCCGAGCTCGAGGTCGCGATCGAGCGGATTCGCCACGCGCTCGGCGTCGACGACGACATGCGGCCCTTCATGCGGCGCTTCCGCTCCCACCCGCTGCTGCGCCCCCTGATCAGGCGGATGCCGGGCTACCGCGTCAAGCGCACCCCGAATGCCTGGGAGGCGTTCGCCTGGGCCGTCACCGAACAGCTCATCGAGTCGACGCGCGCGGCGACCATCCAGCGCCGCATCGTCCGCAACTGGGGCCCGGTCCTGAGCTTCGGGGGGCGAGCGCGCCCGCTCGCCGACGTCCCCTGCGCAACCACGATCGCCGGCCTGGCGCCCGCCGAGCTCGCGGCCCTCGACCTCGCCCCGAAGCGGGCACTGGCGCTGACGAAGGCGGCCCGCGAGGTCGCCTCCGGCCGCTGCGACCCCGCCGACCCCGCGGGCGACAAGCGCCTACGAGCGATCAGCGAGATCGGCCCCTGGACCATGCAGGTCCTCGCGCTCAACGGCCGCGGCGACTTCGACTCGCTGCCCGCCGGCGATCTCGCCTACGTCAAGCTCGTCGGCCACCTCGCCGCCCTCGGCCGCCGCGCCACGGTCGCCGAGGTCGAGGAGTACTTCCTCCCCTACGAGCCCTTCCGCGGTCTAGCCGGCCGCTTCATGCTCGCCGGCCTCGGCGAGCAGCTGAAGGAGCAGCCGAAGCTGAAGTACCACCCGGCGAACCCGGAGTTCGAAGCGGCGTAGGGACGGTGGGCCACCGGGCGTGTTTCGCGTTCCTATGGAACGCCATCCACGCCCACTGGCAGCAAACGGACCTCACAGGTCCCTTTCCTGCCATCCACCAGCTCTTGCGCCGGCCGATAGCCGCCCACCACATCCCGTTCCCCAGTCAGACCGACTCGCACCCCGCCGGCGGGCCCCGCCGTGAGCCTCCCCGCCGTCAGCCCCGCGGCAGCAACTCGTTCGTCAGCAGCTCCCCGGCGTCCGGTCTCGTCTCGACCTGTCCCGCCTCGTAGAGATAGTCGGCGAAACGCTGCCAGCGCTCCGGGTCCATCCAGCCGTACGCCTCGTCGCCGGGCGGCACGAGCCGCGGCAGCGTCTTGTCGACCTCGGCCCTCGTCAGCTCCGGGTCTAGCCCGTCGCCGGCCTCGACCAGCGCGTCCGTCGCCGCCTGCGGATCCTTCGCCGCGGCGTCGGTTCCGCGTTCGAGGGCCGCGAGGAACTCGCGGATCGGTTCCGGATCCTCGGCGACCCGCTCAGCGTCGGCGACCAGCACGAGCTCGTCGTACGTCGGGACGCCGAGGCGGTCGACCGGGACCACCCGCGGATCGAGCCCGCGCTCGGCGAGATCCACGCCCTCGACGTTGAGGAACCCGCCGAACATCGCGTCGGCCCGTCCCGAGATCACCGGCGGCATCAGGTTGAAGCCGACGTCGACCTGGTCCACCGACCCGGGGTCGACTCCGGCGCTGCCGAAGATCGTGTCGAGGTAGGCAGCCTGGTAGGGGATGCCGGCGGTGACGACGGTCTTGCCGGCGAGATCGCCGGCCGAGCCGATCCCCGCCTCCGGCAGCGAGATCAGGGAGGTGAGCGGACCGTTGATGAGCGCCGCGACCGCGACGACGTCGAGGCCCTGATCGCGGGCGAGGACCACCTCGGGCTCGTAGGAGATCGCGAGGTCGGCGCGGCCGGCGGCGACCTGCTTGATCGGTGCCGACGGGTCGGACGGCACCTGCGGCTCGACGTCGAGGCCGGCGTCGGCGAAGTAGCCGCGGTCGAGGGCCGTGTAGATCCCGGCGTGATCGGGGTTGACGTAGAAGTCGAGCGTCAGGCCGAAGGGCTCGCCGCCCGGACCGCCATCGCCGCCGCCGCAGGCGGCCAGCGCCAGCGCCGCGAACAGGCCGGCGATGGCTGTTCCCAGCCGTACGATCACGACGCGCCGTCCCGGCCGGTCCCCCACCAGGCGACGCGGCGCTCGATCAGCGTCAGGAGCCCGAACAGGACGAGCGCCATCGCCGACAGCCAGACCATCGCCGCGAACAGCCGCGCGACTTCGAGCTTGGCGTTGTCGACGAGCATCAGGTGCCCGAGCCCCTCGTCGGCTCCGGCCCACTCCCCGAAAACAGCTCCGATCACGGCGACGGCGGCGGCGATCTTCGCCCCGCTGAGCAGGAAGGGGAGCGCGGTCGGCGCCTCGAGCGAACTGAGCACCCGGAGCCGGCCGGCGCCGAGCGAGCGCATCAGCTTGCGCTGATCGGATGGCACTGTCGCGAGGCCGTCGAGCGCGTTGACGGTGATCGGGAAGAAGCAGATCAGCGCGATGATCGCGACCTTCGGGCCGATCCCGAAGCCGAACCAGACGACGAGGATCGGCGCGATGACGATCACCGGGATCGTCTGCGACGCGATGACGAGCGGGTAGGAGACGCGCCGCAGCAGCGGCGAGAGGTGGAGGAGCACGGCGCAGGCGGTGCCGAGGAGGAGCGCAGCCGCGAATCCCGCCAGCACCTCGACGAACGTGACCCACGCGTTGTCGGCGAGCAGCGAGCGGTCCTCCCAGAGCGAGCTGCCGATCTCGGCCGGCGAGGGGACGAGGAACGAGTCGAGGCCGAGAGCGTCGGCGAGGACGCCGCTCGACGCGGCGAGCTGCCAGGCACCGATCAGCGCCGCGACGACCACGAGCGCCGGCCAGAGCCGAAGGATCGGGTGCCGCCGGCCGCTCAACGGCCCGCTCCGAGGAGTTCGAGGGCCTCCGTCCGCGCGGCGACGAACTCGGCCATGGCGATCGCCTCGGCGCGGCTTGCGCCGGCCGGGGCGCGGGGGGAACCGATCACCGCTCGCACGGAGGCGGGCCGCGGCGTCAGCAGCACGATCCGGTCGGCGACGAACAGCGCCTCCTCGACGTCGTGGGTGACGAGGATCGTCGTCCGGGCCTCGCCGGCGAGCGCCGCCACGAGCCAGCCCTGGAGCTCGGCCCGGGTGATCGCGTCGAGCGCGGCGAACGGCTCGTCGAGGAGCAGGACCGGCGTTCCCGCCAGCAGCGTCCGGGCGAAGGCGACCCGCTGCCGCATGCCGCCGGAGAGCTCGTCCGGATAGGAGCCCGCGAAGCCGGCGAGCCCGAGCCGTTCGAGCATGGCGGTGGCGAGCTTCCGGCTCGACCCGCGATCGTGACCCGACATCCGCAGCGCTACGGCGGCGTTGTCGGCGGCTCGCCGCCATGGCAGCAGCATGTCGCTCTGGGGCATCCAGGCCGACGACGCCATCCGGGCGTCGGGGGATGTGGCCCCGGCGACCGCGATCGATCCGGCCTGCAGCGATGTGAGCCCTGCGATCAGCTCCAGCAGCGTCGACTTGCCGCAGCCGGAGGCGCCGACGAGCGCGAGCGTCTCGCCGGGCGCGACGTCGAGGTCGATCCCGGCGAGGACCTCGGTCGGCCCGAAGGCGTGGCGAACGCCGCGCACCTCGATCCCGGCCGGCGCCGGTGCCCCTTCTGCTTCGGCGGCTCCCGTGGCCGCGACTGGCTGCCTCTCGGCGATGACGATCTTCCCTTCGCGCGAATTACCGCACAGGTTCGGAGGGTCAGCGCCGGGCGGGGAGGTCCCGGAGACGCTATCTCAGCCCGCTGCCCGCGAGCACCCCTTGACGGGGTCGATCATAGCCCGCCGCTTGGCGATCGGTCAGGGCTTCGCGACGACGTCGACGAAGTGCTCGAGGTGCTTGGTCGTCCAGCACTCGAAGGCCTCGGTCGCGTGCGGCTCGTAGGCGGCCATCACGGAGTCGCCGTAGTTCCAGTAGAGGCGCGGCTCGGGATTGAGCCAGAAGGTCCGGCCCGCGCGCTCGGTCAGCTGCGCGAAGGCGGCGGCGTGGGGATCGCGCCCGTTCGTACGGGCGTCGCCGAGCACGATCACAGTCGAGCGCGGGTCGAGATCGGCGGAGATCTCCTCGAGGAACTCGAGCCAGACCCGCCCGTAGTCGGTGTAGCCGGAGATGTCGGCGACCCCGCCGTCCTGGCTGATCCGCTCGCTGATCTTGCGGAAGTCGCGCTCGCGCTCGAAGGTCTCGGTGACCTCGCTGATCCGCTCGATGAAGACGAAGCTGCGGAGCTTCCGGAACGAGTCGTGGAGGGCATGGAGGACGCTGAGGAAGAAGACGCTCGCCGATGTGACCGACGTCGAGACGTCGCAGAGGACGTAGATCTCGGGCCGGCGCGGGCGCTTCGGGCGATACCGGAGGGTCAGCGGAACGCCGCCGGTCTCGAGCGAGCTGCGCATGGTCCGGCGGACGTCGACGACCCTGCCCTTGCGTCTGCCGCGCTGCTCGTTGCCGAGCGTCGCGAGCCGCCGCTTGAGCATGGTCACCGAACGGTGGACCGCGGCCAGATCCTGGGTGGGGTTGGTCGGCAGCGCCCGGTCGAGGTCGGCGAGCGGCCGTGCCGGAGGGAGGTTTCCGGTCCGCTCGATCAGCTTGCGCTCGAGTTCGCGACGCAGGTGCGACTCGAACCGGCGGACCCCGTCGCGGTCGATTTCGACGTCCTCCGTCGCCCCGTCCGGCGCCTGGCGATCGGGAGACCCCGGGATCAGCCCGAGCGAACGGCGGATCCGCTGGACGTCGACGCCGACGACGCCCGAGCCCTCGCCGCGACGGCCGAAGGCGGCGACCGCTAGCTGGGCGAGGTCGCGCATCCGGGCCTCGTCGCCGTCGGCGATCGCCTGCCGGATCATCTCCGCAAGCTCGTCGACGTCGATCCGCTCGCCGTCCACCGGTTCGCCGCCCTCTCCCTCGGCGCCTTCGGCGCCGTCGACCTCGCCGGCGCGGTCGCGCTCGATCGCCTCGAGCTCGGCGGCGCGGAAGAACCAGCGGTCGAAGACCTGCTCGAACAGGTGCCGGTCCTCCTGCGACTTGACGAGCGTCGCCGCCAGCGCCTCGCGGAACTGGCTCCGCTCGCTCCACGGCACGTGCTCGACCGCGGCGAACGCGTCGAGGATCTCAGCGGTCCCGATCGCGAGCCCCTCGCTGCGGAGCTCGTCGCAGAACGAGACGAGCTGGTCGGCGATCAGGTCGTTCGGAGCGGGGGAGGCCACGGCCTCACCCGGCGTCGCCGTTGCGGCTGCGATCGGCAGCGGGAAGGCGCATCCCGACCCGCTCGGCCACGAGGTCGAGGTCGGTGCGGTGCTTGACGATGATGCTCATCGTCCGGTTGAAGGTGTCGGTGTCGATCTGATCGGCCCCGAGCAGGAGCAGGGCCCGTGCCCAGTCGATCGACTCGGCGATCGAAGGGGGCTTCTTGAGATCGAGCTCGCGGACCATCCCGACGACTTCGACGAGGCGGTGGGCGAGCTGCGCGTCGAGGTCGGGGACGTGCAGGCGGACGATCTCGACCTCGCGCTCGATCGACGGGTAGTCGAGCCAGAGGTAGAGGCAGCGCCGCTTCAGCGCCTCGGTCAGCTCGCGCGAGTTGTTCGAGGTCAGCAGCACGATCGGCATCGACTGCGCCTCGACGACGCCGAGCTCGGGGATCGAGATCTGGAAGTCGGAGAGGACCTCGAGCAGCATCGCCTCGAACTCCTGGTCGGTCTTGTCGATCTCGTCGATCAGCAGGACGACCGGCGACTCGGAGGCGATCGCCGCCAGCAGCGGTCGCGTCAGCAGGAACTCCTCGCCGAAGATGTCCTCCATCACCGCATCGCCCGCGGGGTCGTCGTCGGGGCCGGCGCCGGCCTCGGCCTGGATCCGGAGCAGCTGCTTGCGGTAGTTCCACTCGTAGAGGGCCTTGGCCTCGTCGAGGCCCTCGTAGCACTGGAGGCGGATCAGCTCGCGGCCGGTCGCGCGCGAGAGCGCCTTCGCGAGCTCGGTCTTGCCGACGCCCGCCGGGCCTTCGACGAGCACGGGCTTGCCGAGCTGCTGGGCGAGGTGGGAGACGAGGGCCGCCGAGTCGTCGGCGAGGTATCCCGCCTGCTCGAGCGCGTCACGGGTCGTCTCGAGGCCGGCTCCACCGGAGTGTTCGGGGCCGGGTCCGGACGCGGCTGGGGGCGGGGGGCTCACGCGGGTCGATGATAATGGCGCTGTGAGCCCTTCCGTGGTCGCAGCCATGCTCGTCGCCCTCAGCGACGATGCCGGTCCCTACGCGCTGATGATCGGCGCCGGCTTCCTCGTCGGCGTCTACGCGCACGCGGCGAAGATGCCGAGGCTGCTCGCGGTGGCGATCCTGTTCGTCCTGCTCAGCTCGATCCTGGCGATCCTGGTCTCGTTCAGCTATGACGGCACGGCGCCGCAGGTGAAGCCGTGAGCGCGCGCCCCGTGAGCCCGCCAGGGGGTAGGCTCGAAGCGGACAGGAGGACCTGATGGAATCGAGCGCCAACGAGCAACCCTCCGGTGAGACCGGCCGCGCCCGCGCCGCCACCGACGGCCTCCAGGAGGAGATCGAGCGCGCCCGCGCGGACGACGTGACGGCGCTCTCGGGCGACGTCAAGAAGCTCGCGGCCGAGGCACGCGAGTCGGCGCTCCGCGCCGCCGGCGCCGAGTCGATCGCCCGCCGCGCGATCGCCGAGCGCGATGCCTCCGCCGAGCGCGCCAAGCGGGCCGAGGAATCCGCGACCGAGCGGATCGAGGCCGCGGAGAAGAGCTACGAGGAGAAGCTCGAGGAGGCCCGGAAGGAGCTGCGGGCCCAGGCCGAGCAGAAGCTCAAGGAGGCGATCGCGGCGATGAAGAAGTCCGGCGCCGAGCAGATCAGCGCCGAGCTCAAGAGCCGCAAGGCGGAGCTCGAGGAGCGGATGGAGCTTCGCCGCCGCAAGGCGGAAACTGACATCGAGGCCCGCAGGAAGCAGCTCGAGGAGGGGATCGAGAACCGCGCCCGCGAGCTCGACGCCCGGATCGCCGAGCGCGAGGACGGCTTCGAGGACGAGCTCGAGCGCGTCCGCGACGACGGTCGTCGCAAGGTCGCCGCCGAGGCGGAGGCCCGCAAGGAGGTCGAGGGCAAGCTCAACCTCGCCGAGGCACGCCTCAAGAACCTGGCCGAACGACTCGCCGACGAGACCGAGCGGCGGACCAAGGCCGAGGCCGAGCGCAAGCTCGCGGTCGAGATGGAGAAGCTGAAGAAGGAAGCGCTCGTCAGCGGCGAGAAGGCGCGCCAGCGCGCCGCCCGCGAGGCCGAGCTCGAGGGTGCGCGCCTCGCCAAGCAGGCCGAGACGGAGGCGCACGAGCGCCGCGAGGAGCTGGCCCGCGACGCCAGGGCCCGCGCCGCCCGCGAGGCCGAGCAGGCCGCCGAGCGCGCCCGCCGCGAAGCGCTCGGCTAGCGGCGCTCAGCCGCGCCGGCCGAGGCGCCCGGGACCGGACGCGCGCTCGGACCGCAGCCGCCGGAGCTCGCGCATCTCGTCGAGCGCCGGTTCCGGATCGGGTCCGGAAGCCGGGAGCAGGCGTGCCTCGAGCGGTGTCTCGCGGACATCGCCGTCCTCGCCGCGTTCGACCCGGAACGCCGAGGCCGTCTCGGTCGCCCGCACCGCCTCGATGATCTCGCCGTCGCGGATCAGCGCCGCGGCGTGGTCGTCGAGCGCCAGCCCGGGACCGATGCCGCCGTTGGCGACCGCGCGGCGATAGGCGTCGCGGCGGTCGGGGTCCTGCGAGTAGTGGACGCAGTGGCTGCCGGCGATCAGCCCGATGCCGGCGACCGGGGCGGGGACGCCGCCGCCCCTCGAGATGCCGGACTGAAACCAGCACATCGAGCCGGCGCTGTAGCCGCAGAGGAGGATTCCGCGGTCGTGGGCGTCGCGCATCAGCCGGTCGATCCCGTGCTCGCGCCAGAGCGCCATCAGGTTGACCATGCTGCCGCCGGTCACGTAGATGGCGTCCTGGCGGAGCAGGTGCTCGCCGGGGTCGACCGGAAAGTCGCCGAGCCGGAACAGCGACATCGAGCTCGCCTCGGCGCCACGCCGCTCCATCGCCGCGTGGAAGGCGGCGATCTGGTCCTGCGGGTCGCCGCTCGCCGTCGGCACCAGGCAGATCCGCGGCCGGGCCGGCTCGAGCAGGGAGACGATGTAGTCGTGCAGCGCCTCGTTCTCGGGGCGCATCTGGAACTCGGCGCCGCCGATGGCGACGATCGGACCGGGCATCGGCCTATTTTCGCGGATTCGGTCGCGCGCTCCGCGGGCCAGCTCGCCGGTCAGGCGACCGCATGGAGCTCGTCGTCGCCGGCCTCGCGCTCCTCGCCGAGATAGCGCGTCGGCAGCGCGGTCTCGATGACCCGGTCGCCGCCGTCGCCGACGCACCAGGCCCGCGCGTCCGGGCGCGACGCCACCGCCGCGACCATCCGCGAGCCCCGGAAGTGGAGGGCGCTCCCGTCCTCGGCGGCGTACCCCGGGCACATCCCGCGGCTGAGCATCGCGTGGTAGGGCTCGCGCGGCCCCTGCTTGCTGCCGTAGTGGACGCAGTTGCTCCACGGGAGCAGGCCGAGCCCGCGGACCCGCAGGACCTCGCCGTGGAAGGAGGTGACGCCCTCCGAGTACCAGCAGAGCGAGCCGGCGCTGAGCCCGCAGAGGATGACCCCGCGGCGCCAGGCCTCGGCCAGGATCGAGTCGATCCCGTGCGCCCGCCAGGTCCCGAGCAGGCTGATCACGCTGCCGCCCCCGACGTAGATCAGATCCTGCGAGAGCAGGTGCTCGCGAAGATCGGCGGCTCCCCGGTCGCGCCGGAACAGCGAGACGTGCGAGGGCTCGCAATCGCTGCCGCCGAACGCCCGGTAGAAGCGGACGATGTAGTGGTCGGCGTCGCCGCTCGCCGTCGGCAGGAAGCAGATCCGCGGGCGCTCGCGGCGGGCCCGGGCGAGCTCGAGCACGTAGTCGTCGAGCAGAGGGTTACCGGCCTCCATCGAGAACCCGCCGCCGCCGAAGGCCACGATCTGGCGCTCGTCGGCGTGCGGGAACCGCACGATCTTCGCGTCGTCGTCCATTGGTTCCACCTCCTCCTGTTCCCGAAAGACGCGGCGGGCCGGCCGTCGTGGCCGGCCCGCTCGCGTACCCCTGTGCTCGCCTCCGGCCTCGCTAGGCCGGGACCTCCGGCCCCTCGTGGGCCTGCAACACGTCCTCGCCCTCTTCACCGGTGCGGATGCGGATCGCCTCCTCCACCGGCAGGACGAAGATCTTGCCGTCGCCGATCGAGCCGGTCCTCGCGTGCTTGAGGATCGTCTCGACGACCATCTCGCGCTCGGAGTCGTCGACGACGCACTCGATCTTCAGCTTCGGCCGGACGTTCACCGTGAGACTCGCTCCGCGGTAGTGCTCGACGACGCCCTTCTGGCGGCCCGATCCCTTCACCTCGGAGATCGAGAGGGACGGGATCCCCCGCTCGAGCAGCTCCTGGCGGATCGGCTCGAACGCCTCGTGGCGGATGAATGCTTCGATCTTCTTCATTTGGTTCACCTCCTCCTAGGCGCTCGGGGTGGCTGCTGTGCCGGACGGGGGCGGGCTCGCCGCCGCCGTAGGCGTCGCGATCGGTGTTCCGGCCACGCTCGGCTCGTACATCCCCGAGCCGGGGTACTCCTCCCGCGGGATGAACGACTCGGGATAGCCGTACATGCCGTGAGTGGAGATATCGAGACCGGCGAGCTCCTCTTCCTCGGAGACCCGCAGACCGATCGTAGCCTTGAGCGCCGCGAACACCGCGTATGAGACGACGAACACGAACGTGAACGTCGCGACCACCGCCAGCGCCTGGACGCCGAGCTGGCCGAGCGAGTTGGCGAAGTCGCCGTCCTTGATGCCGTAGAAGATCCCCGGCGCCGCACCGTCCGAGACCAGACGGGGCGAGGCGAAGATCCCCACCGCGATCGTGCCCCAGATGCCGGCCATGCCGTGAGCCGACAGGGCGCCGACCGGATCGTCGAGACGCCTCTCGATGGCGATCACGCAGTAGACGACGAACACTCCGGCGAGGAACCCGATGATCGGGGCCGCCCAGTACTCGACGAACCCGGAGGGCGCCGTGATGGCGACCAGGCCCGCGATCGCGCCGTTGCCGGCCATGCCGACGTCGAGCGACTTCGTCTTCAGGTAACAGATCAGCACCGCGCCGATCACGCCCGCTGCCGCGGCGAGCTGCGTGTTCAACATGACCTCGCCGAAGAACGAGTCGGCCGTGCCGAACGTCGAGCCGCCGTTGAACCCGAACCAGCCGATCCAGAGGATCATCACCGCGAGGCCGACGAACGGCATCGAGTGGCCCGGAATCGCGCGAGGCGAACCGTCGGCCGCGTACTTGCCGCGCCGCGCTCCGAGCAGGAGCAGTGCCGCGAGGCCGCCGACCGCACCGGTCAGGTGGACCACCGAGGAGCCGGCGAAGTCCATCACCGGCTTGCCGCCGACGTCGGAGAGGAAGCCGCCGCCCCAGACCGAGTGGGCGACGATCGGGTAGATGATCGCGCCGAAGATGACGGCGTAGATCACGTAGGCGCTGAACTTGATCCGCTCGAGCGTCGTGCCCCAGACGATCGCCAGCGAGACCGCCGCGAACGCCAACCCGTAGAGCATCAGCATCGCGTCCGACCCGGCCACGTTGAACGCATCGACCCCGTCGCCGATCGTCTGGCCGAAGTGGAAGAAGAACCCGTCGGTGCCGAACACCTTGTTGCCGAATCCGCTGATCCCGTAACCGACCGCCCACCAGGCGATGGTCACGATGCCCAGGTTGATCAGGATCTTGCCGACGCCGGCTCCGGCGTTCTTCTCGCGGCTGAATCCGATCTCCAGGAACAGGAAGCCTGCCTGCATCAGGAAGACGAGGGCACACGAGACCGCGACCCAGACCATGTCCAGCTCGACCGACTTCGCTTCCAACAGCTTCGCTCCGTCCTGCGCGGACGCGACGCCCGGTATCACCAGGGCGGCGACCAAAGCCAACAGGACTGTGAGGCTGAGCCTCTTAGTCATTCGTGTTTCCTCCTTGCCGCCGGGCAGCACTGACCGGCGGGAGTGGGTTTGCCAACGAAACCAGTGTGGGATCGGGCAAGCGCGCCGTGTTTGTACCGGCGTCGAAAATTCACCCCCGCCGGTTTGTACCCGGGGGAGCCGCGACGTTCGAATCCCGCTTCAGGAGCGGTTTCTCAGGGATCCGCCGCGAGGGCGGGGTCCGCTCAGACTGCGATCCGGGGACGCGCCGGCGTCGCCGCCGCCGGTGCGCCGATGTTCAGCTCGGCGCGTTCGGCGGCGATGCCGATCTGCTCGGGGTCGCCGCCGAGGTCCTGCCAGGCGCGGCGGGCGCTGCGGTGGAGGTCGTCGAGGAAGCCGTCGGTGTGAAGCGGGTCGTGGTGGAACAGCAGCGTCCGCTTGGCGCCGACCCGGCGCGCGAACGTCACCGTCTCGGTGATCGGCGAGTGCCCCCAGCCCTCGTGGCCCGGGTACTCCTCGTCGGTGTACTGGCAGTCGTGGATGAGCAGGTCGGCATCGCGGGCGAGGTTGTAGCCCGAGATCCACTCCTCGCTCAGCTTCGCGAGGTCGGCGCCGAGGCCCGGCTCGTGGTCGGGGATGTAACAGAGCGTCGTGTCCCCGTCGGTGATCCGGTAGCCGAGCGTCGGGCCGCGATGGGTGACCGCCTCGGCGCGGACGGTGGCGCTGCCGATCTGCCACTCGGTCGCGGGCGCGTCGAGGAAGGAGACGTCGCAGGGGAGCTCACGGACCTCGACCGGCGAAAGCGGCGCGGAGATGTAGCGGGCGATCCGGGACTCGAGCGAGGCCTCAGGGGAGCTCGGGCCGAAGATCCGGATGTTCGACTCGGCCCGGAAGCAGGGGGGGAAGAACATCAGCCCCTGGATGTGGTCGAGGTGGAGGTGGGTGAGCAGGATGTTGATCCGGGGGATGTCGGGCGGGAGGGAGAACCCGAGCGTGCGGATGCCGGTGCCGGCGTCGAGGATCAGGGTCTCGCCACTGGAGAGGGTCAGCTCCACGCAGGAGGTGTTGCCGCCGTAGCGGTTCATCTCCGGCCCGGGTGCCGGGACCGAGCCGCGCGCGCCCCAGATCCGGACCTTCATCGGGTCACCTCGTGGCGACCCGTCGTCACCTCGCGCGCCACCTGTTCGTCCACGGGCCAGAAGATCACCATCACGCCGGAGGCACCGGTGGCGGCGCCGACGATCGGCATCGCGCTCGCGGCGATCCGGTGCATGACGCCGTCGGCGGAGCGGACCGAGAACTCGTCGTGGGCGGGCCGGCCCTCGCGCAGGGCGCGGGTCAGCGGCAGTTCCTCGAACGACAGCGGCTCGTCGTTCTCGTCGAACGGGCCGAACCGCCGCGTCCACTCCTCGAGGTCGAGCTGGCCGGTGTCCTCGAACGGGCGGCCGATCAGCGCGCCGGCACCCTCGTTGTAGAAGAGCAGGGTCCCGTCCTTGGCGACCAGGAAGGCCGGGGTCGTCACGCTCGTCAGCAGGTTCCGGGCCAGGATCAGCTCGAGCGGTTTCTGCGGACCGGACATCGGTCGCAGCATTGTTCCACCGATAGCGACTTTCGTCACCAAGGGGTGCCGCCCGGCAAACGGGCGACCATTCCGAGGGCGCCGTACCGCCCGCGGGTTCTCCTCGCGGGGCGAGCCCCGGGGAGGGTCAGCTCATCTTGCCGATCTTGAAGATCTTGGTCCCGCAATCCGGGCACGTGCCGGTGATCGCTGGACGGCCGTTCTTCATCGTGATCTGCTCGGCGTTCTGGATTTCGACCTTCTTGCGTTCCTTGACGCAGTAACCCTCGGGCATGTCGGTCTCCTTCCGGGCGCTCGCGCCCTGGTTCGAGGCGGCGATCGTGCCGGTCGGCACAATCCCGACTTGCCCGCACTGTAGAGCCGTTTCCGGACGTCACCGTCCGGAAGCCGGTCTAGTTGCCTGCCCCGCCTCCGTTGAGGTCGGCGATCTGGCTGCGGAGATCGTCGATGTCGTCCTCGATGACGCCGACCCGCTTGTCGGTGGCGTCCTGGGCGGCGCTGAGGTCGTCGACCTTGCCCTCCAGCTGGTCGACCTGGTCCTGGAGCGCGGTGGTGTCGGCGCCGGCGGTGGCCGGGAGCGAGGTGGCGGCGCCCTGCAGGGTCGCGATCTCCTGCTCGAGGCCCGCGATGTCGTCGCTGCTCGCCGCGTTGTCGCGGGCGTCGATCGCGAGGATGACGGCGACGATCGAGCAGGCGAGGGCCAGCAGCGCCGCGGCCAGCGTCAGGTAGGTGCGGAGGCCGAGCTTGCGGTCGAGCTGGGCGACCCACGAGCGCAGGCCCTCGATCTCGGTCGGCGGCCGGACCGGCACGGCGCCCGTCACGGGACGGCCGGGCTGGGTGATCGGTCGGCGGACGCCGGTCTTCGGGGCGGCGGCCTGCGCCGTCTGGGCCTGCCCCGGCTGCGGCTGAGCGGTCGTGGCGGGCTGACCCGGCGCCGGAGCCCCGGCCGCGGGCGCGGGAGGGGGCGGCGGGTGGACCTCGGTCGGCGGGTCCGCCTGCGGCGGTGCCGGCGGAGGGTTCTGCGCCGGAGGAGCGGGTTGCGCGGCCGGGGCCTGCGGGGCCGGCGCCTGGGGAGCCGGGGCCTCAGGCGGCGGCGGAGCCTGCGGCGGCGTGGCAGCGGCTGGCGGCGGGGGCGGAGCGCCCTCGGGCGGGGGCGGCGGGTTCGCGGGCGGGCGTCCCTCCACGGAGCTCAGCTCGCGTCCGGGCGAGGCCCGGCGACGATTCCCCCGTCGGGCTCGATCTCGCGGCCCTCCGCGACCCAGGCCTCGAGGCCGCCGGTGAGGTTGTACGCCTCGAACCCGGATGCCCTGAAGATCTGCGAGGCCATCGCGGAGCGGCTGCCGGTGCGGCACTGGAAGACGATCGGGCGACCGCGCTCAAACCGCTCCGAGGCGGCCGGAAGCTGCTCGAGCGGGATGTGCTCGGCGCCCGGGATCCGGCCGGCGTCCCATTCGAAGTCCTGGCGGACGTCGACGAGCAGGGCGCCGGCGGCGACCTTGTCGGCGGCTTCGGCGGGGCCGATCTCGATGTCCTGTTCGACGGTCTCGGAGGTCATTGCGGTCGCCGAGGATAGAGGCTGGGCGCCGTCCGAAGGCCCGCCATCGACCGGATGCGTAGCATTCTGCAGGCACCTCTCTATCCACCGAGAGTCCCCCTCTCGTCCTGACCAAGGAGTTACTCGATGCCTGAGGCAGTAATCGTCGACACCCTGCGCACGCCCATCGGCCGCGCATTCAAGGGCTCGCTGGCGCAGCTTCGTCCCGAGGAGACCGGCGCGTTCGTGATCGACCGTCTGCTCGAGCGCAACCCCGACGTCGATCCCGCCCTGATCCAGGACGTGGTCGCCGGCGTCGGCATGCCGCAGGGCCTGCAGGCCTTCAACATCGCCCGGATCATGTCGCTGCTCGCCGAGAACCTCCCGGAGACCGTCACCGGCGTCACCGTCTCGCGTTACTGCGCGTCGTCTCTCGACGCGATCCGCCACGCCTCGAACGCGATCAAGAACGGCGAGGGCGAAGCCTACATCGCCGCCGGCGTCGAGTTCGTCTCGCGGTTCAACGAGCGCAGCGAGGTCGCCGGCGTCGACGACCGCAACGAGAAGCTGACCGGAGACGTCGACGGCTACCCGAACGTCTACATCGACATGGGTGTCACGGCCGTCAACGTCGCCGAGAAGTACGGCGTCAGCCGCGACGACATGGACGACTACGCGCTCCGCTCCCAGCACCTCGCGGTCGCCTCCCAGGAGTCCGGCTTCTTCGATCGCGAGATCGTCCCGGTCGAGACCGCGAACGGCGAGGTCAGCAAGGACGACGGCCCCCGGGCCGACGGCGGCGATATGCGCGAGAAGCTCGGTTCGCTGCCGGAGGCTTTCGGCGGCGGCGGCGTCACCGCCGGCAACTCGTGCCCGCTCAACGACGGCGCGGCCGCGGTCCTGATCATGTCCGACACCAAGGCGAAGGAGCTCGGCCTGAAGCCGCGCGCCCGGATCATCACCGCCGCGACCGAGGGCAACAACCCCGAGTACATGGGCGTCGCCCCGATCGGTGCCGTCAAGAAGGTCCTCGACCGTGCCGGCATGACGATCGGCGACATCGACACCGTCGAGCTCAACGAGGCGTTCGCCGCCCAGGTCATCCCGATCATGGACGAGTGCGACATCCCGCTCGAGAAGCTGAACACGCACGGCGGCGCGATCGCCCTGGGCCATCCGTTCGGCATGACGGGCGCCCGGATCATGGGCACGCTCCTCAACGTGATGGAGACCGACGATCACAGCGTCGGCATCGAGACCATGTGCGTCGCCGGGGGGCAGGGCGAGGCGATGGTCGTCGAGCGCCTGAACTAAAGCGTTCGGGACCGGGGCGGCCGGTACGGATCCCACGGGCGCACTCGCAGAGCGAGTGCCGAGTGCCCGTGGGACCCGCACCCGCCGCCCCTCCTACGTTCTGAGGGGGTTCCGGCCCTCGAGGGGTGGGGGATGAGCTGGCGGGGCGCGTCACCGATCGGGATTCGGGCTGCTGAGCAGCCACGATCCCGATCCGTAGCCCGCTGTCTCGAACCGCGAATAGGCTCTCGCGCGTGGATCTGGGAGCCACCATCTTCTCGACCGGATGGGCGTCGGGGGTCAACTCCTACGCGACCGTGCTCGTCCTCTGCCTGCTCGGGCGGGCCGGGGTCGGCGAGGTGCCGGAGGGCTTCGACCAGAACTGGGTCCTGTACGCGGCGGCGGGGATGTTCGCGGTCGAGTTCGTCACTGACAAGGTCCCGTTCCTCGACTCCG
The DNA here is from genome assembly GCA_046330285.1 of Solirubrobacterales bacterium. Taxonomy (GTDB): domain Bacteria; phylum Actinomycetota; class Thermoleophilia; order Solirubrobacterales; family 70-9; genus RHKX01. The sequence continues at coordinate 28,558 of JAXLSX010000004.1, forward strand.
CCTGGGATTCGTTCCACACGGTCGTCCGGCCGCTGATCGGCGCCGTCCTCGGCTTCTCGTTCGCCGGTGAGCACGGGGTCGACGGGATCCAGGAGGCGCTCGGCGGCGGCGTCGCCGGGCTGACGGCGCTCGCCAGCCACTGCGTCAAGGCCGGGCTTCGCCTTGGGGTCAACACGTCGCCGGAGCCGGCGTCGAACATCTTCGTCAGCCTCGCCGAGGACGGGACGGTCGCGGTCGTCACCGTGCTGGCGATCAAGTACCCCGAGCTCGCCGCGCTGATCGCCGCGGTGCTGCTGATCAGCGGCGGTCTGCTGATGCTGCTGCTCTGGAAGAAGGTCGTCCGCCCGGGCTGGGTCCGGCTCCGCGGCCATAACCGCGAACGCCGGGGCGTGCCGTGAGCGCCCGTCCCGACTACCGTCGCCGCCGGCTCGTCCTGTTCGCCGGGCTGATCGTCCTGGCCCTCGCCACGTGGGCGGTCTACAGGTCGGTCCGGGGCCTGTTCGAGGCCGACCGCCAGGGGGCCGACGTGGCTCACGTCGAGATCGAGTCGAAGGCGGTCGGGCAGACCGAGCCGGTGTCGATCGTCACTCCGGCCGAGCACGCCGAGCATCCGCCGCTGCTCGTCTTCCTCCACGGCCGCAGCAGTGACGAGAACTCGACCCTCACCGATCCGATGTTCGCCGCGCTGGCCGAGCAGGGCGACCGCGCGCCCGTCGTCGCCTTCCCGGACGGCGGCGACTCGTCCTACTGGCACGACCGCAGCACCGGCGACTGGGGGAAGTACGTCGTCGACGAGGTGATCCCGCGCGCGGTCGAGGAGACTGGCGCCGATCCCGACCGCGTCGCGATCGGCGGGATCTCGATGGGCGGCTTCGGCGCCTACGACATCGCCCGTCTCAACCCGGGCGAGTTCTGTGCCGTGGGCGGCCACTCGCCGGCGATCTGGGCGACCGCCGGCGAGACCGCCGAGGGCGCGTTCGACTCGGCCGACGACTTCGCGGCCCACGACATCGTCACCGCCGCGAGCGGCGACCCCGGGGGCCTGGACGGACCGCGCCTCTGGCTCGACCGCGGCGACTCCGACCCGTTCGTGCCGGGCGACGACGCGTTCTCCGCGGCCCTCGAGAATTCCGGGGTCGGGATCGAGACCCACGGCTGGAGCGGCGGCCACGAGGGCGACTACTGGAACGCCCACTGGTCCGACTACATGCGCTTCTACGCCAAGGCGCTGGCCGACTGCTGAGAGGGAATAGGCTCCCGCGAAACCCGAATCGCGGAGGTGCGGACATGTCGCTTGAGCAGTCGCTGGCAGGGCTGAAGGAGACCGAGGGCGGAGGAGCCTTCTCGCTCCAGAACTCGAAGATGTTGAAGGTGGAGCTTGCGGACGCCACGGTCCAGGCGAAGCTCGGTTCGATGGTCGCTCACCAGGGCGACGTCAAGTTCGAGCACGCGGGCAGCGGCGGCATGGGCCGGTTCATGAAGAAGGCCATGACGGGCGAGGGCACCGACCTGATGAAGGTCACCGGCACCGGCGAGGTCTTCCTCGCCGACTACGGCCAGGACATCCAGCTGCTCCGGCTCGAGAACGAGTCGATCACCGCGAACGGCGCCAACGTCCTCGCGTTCGAGGACGGCATCGAGTGGGACATCAAGAAGGTCGAGGGCGTCTCCGGGATGCTCGGCGGCGGCCTCTACAACATGCACCTGTCCGGGACCGGCTTCGTCGCGATCATCTCCGACGGCCCTCCCGTCCTGATCGAGGTCAACGGCGAGTCGACCTTCGCCGACCCGCAGGCGGCGATCACCTGGTCGAGCGGCGTGAGCTCCTCGGTCAAGGCCGACGTGAACATGAAGACGCTGATCGGGCGTGGCTCTGGCGAGACCGTCCAGATCAGCTTCTCGGGGCAGGGCTGGGTCCTGATCCAGCCGTCCGAGGGCAGGGTGACGGGGACGGCCGCAGGGGGAAGCGGCAGCAGCGGGGGCGCGGCGGGCGGACTCGGCAAGCTGCTCGGCGGCTGACCGGAAACCAAGGAGAAGATCGATGAGCGAGCAGACCAAGTACGTCCTCGGCGAGGACCGGATCCCGACCCATTGGGTCAACCTGATGCCGGACCTCCCCGGTGAGCCGCTGCCGCCGCTGAGCCCGGCGACGATGGAGCCCGCCGGGCCGCCCGACCTCGCTCCGATCTTCCCCATGGCCCTGATCGAGCAGGAGGTCTCGGGCGAGCCCGAGATCGAGGTGCCCGAAGAGGTCCGCGAGATCTACGCGCTCTGGCGGCCGACGCCGCTGTTCCGCGCCCGTCGGCTCGAGAAGGCGCTCGATACCCCGGCGCACATCTACTACAAGTACGAGGGCGTCTCGCCGGCCGGCTCGCACAAGCCGAACTCGGCGATCCCGCAGGCCTATTACAACCGCGAGGCCGGGATCCGCAAGCTCGTCACCGAGACCGGCGCCGGCCAGTGGGGCAGCTCGCTGGCGCTCGCCTGCAAGCTGTTCGGCCTCGAGTGCGAGGTGTTCATGGTCGGCGTCTCCTACGACCAGAAGCCCTATCGCCGGGCGATGATCGAGACCTGGGACGCGACCGTGCACCGGAGCCCCTCCGACCTCACCGAGGCCGGCCGCTCGCAGGCGTCGCACCCCTCCGGCAGTCTCGGGATCGCGATCTCCGAGGCGGTCGAGATCGCCGCCGGCGCCGACGACACCAACTACTCGCTCGGCTCCGTCCTCAACCACGTCTGCCTGCACCAGACCGTGATCGGCCAGGAGTGCCTCGATCAGCTCGAGATGGCGGGGGAGTACCCCGACGTCGTCATCGGCTGCGTCGGCGGCGGCTCCAACTTCGCCGGCGTCGCGTTCCCGTTCCTGCGCCGCAAGTTCCGCGAGGGCGGCGATACCCGGTTCATCGGCGTCGAGCCGGCCGCGTGCCCGACCCTGACGAAGGGCGAATACCGCTACGACTTCGGCGACACCGTCGGGATGACGCCGCTGATGCCGATGTACACGCTCGGCCACGACTTCGTCCCGCCGGAGCTGCACTCGGGCGGACTCCGCTACCACGGCGACTCGCCGCTGGTCAGCGCGCTCGTCAAGGCCGGAGCGGTCGAGGCGCAGGCGGTGGCGCAGACGAGCGCGTTCGCCGCCGCGGTCCAGTTCGCCGGGCTCGAGGGCATCCTCCCGGCGCCGGAGCCGTCGCACGCGATTCGGGCAGCGATCACCGAGGCGGAGGCGGCGCGCGAGGCCGGGGAGGAGCGGGTGATCCTCTTCAATCTGTGCGGCCACGGCCACTTCGACATGTCGGCCTACGACGCCTACCACCGCGGCGAGCTGACCGATCTCGAGTTCTCGGAGTCGGACATGGAGCAGGCGCTCGCCAACCTCCCCGAGACGCCGTCGATAGCCTGACGCGCCCATGGAACGCTCTCCCCACGCCAAGAAGGTCCTGGTCGGCGCCCTCGTGCTGCTCGTCGCCGTGGTCGCCGTCGTGCTCATCGTCCGCTCCGGCGGCGACGACGGCGGCAGCTCCGCCGACGCGTCAGCGGTCTCGACTGACCTCTCGAAGAAGCCGGACGTCCCGGTGCCGGAGGGCGATCCGCCGACCGGCCTCGAGTCGACCGACATCGTCGAGGGCGACGGCGACGTCGCCGAGACCGGTGACACGGTCAAGGTCCAGTACGTCGGCGTCGACTACGCGACGGGCGAGCAGTTCGACGCGTCGTGGGACAACGGCCAGCCGTTCACCTTCCAGCTCGGCGGCGGGCAGGTCATCCCCGGCTGGGATCAGGGCGTCACGGGAATGAAGGTCGGCGGCCGCCGCGAGCTGGTCATCCCGCCCGACCTCGCCTACGGCGCGCAGGGCTCGCCGCCGGCGATCGGTCCCGACGCGACGCTCGTCTTCGTGATCGACCTGCTCGACGTCAAGTCGAACTAGATCAGTCCTCGAAGAGCGCGTAGCCGTAGGCGCCGCGCTTCGACGCCAGCTTGGCGATGGCGGTCATCCGCTCGTCGTCGTTGTGCTCGAGGGCGTTGAGGTTCGCCCGGACGCGCCGGGTGGCGCGGGCGCAGAACGTGTCGGCGATGTAGCGCTCCTGCTCTGAGGCGTCGAGGCCGTCCCGCTCGAAGATCGAGCTGACGCGGCTGAGGACGGCGACCTGCGCGTAGACGTCGGCGACGGCGTCGGCGAGCCGCTTCTGGGCGAGCTGCTTCAGCGTCACCTCCTTCTTGTGCCGGCGGATCAGGCCCTCGGTCGCGGCGGCGAGCTCCTTGACCTGATCGCCGACGGCGTCGGCGTGCTCGGAGAGCTCGGGGTGTGCCATCGAGATCCGGTCGGGACGGACCTCGCGCTTGACCCGGCCCGCCGCGTAGTCGGCGAGGACGCCGATCGAGCGGATCGGATCGTTGAGGCCGATCTCGCCGAGCTCGGAGAGGCGCTCGCCGACGGGCTTCATCGCCGACAGCGCGATGAACGCGCGCATGACGTCGTTGGCTCCCTCGAAGATCGGGAAGATCCGGATGTCGCGCATGATCTTCTCGTAGGGCTCGGTGCGCATGTAGCCCTCGCCGCCGCGGAGGTGCAGCGCCCGGTTGGCCGCGTACCAGAGGAACTCGGTCCCCGAGACCTTGCAGATCGCCGACTCCAGCGAGTAGTCCTCGACGCCCTGGTCGACGAGGCCGCAGGTCAGATACGCCATCGACTCGAGGCCGAACAGGTAGGAGACCATCCAGCCGATCTTCTCCTGGACGAGCTCGAACTCGGCCAGGGAGTGGCCGAACTGCCGTCGCTCCTTCGTGTGGTCGATCGTCAGGTCGAGCAGCTTCTTGGCGGCGCCGACGGAGCCCGTGCCGAGGCCGATCCGGCCGTTGTTGAGGATCGACATCGCGATCCGGAAGCCGTCGCCCGGTTCGCCGAGGACGTTCTCGGGCGGGACCCGGACGTCGTTGAAGTAGAGGCGCCTGAGGTCGTTGCCGCGCAGGCCCATCGTGTCGTAGCGCTCACCGACCTCGAACCCGTCCATCCCCTTCTCGAGGATCAGCGCGATGTGGCGATCCTCGCCGTTGACCTCGGCTCGGGCGAACGCGGTGAAGACGTCGCCCTTCGACCCGTTGCCGATGTAGCGCTTCTCCCCGTTCAGGACCCAGGAGCCGTCGGGCTGGAGCACCGCCCGCGAGCGCAGGTGGTAGGCGTCGGAGCCCGCTTCGGGTTCGGTCAGCGCGAAGCCGGCGAGCTTGCGGCCGGCGGCGAGGTCGGGGAGGAACCGCTCCTTCTGCTCGTCGGTGCCGAACAGGGCGATGCCCTTGTAGCCGATCGACTGGTGGACGCCGAGGATGATCGACAGCGTTCCGTCGATCTGGGCGAACGTCTCGAAGACCCGCGCGTACCCGGTCTGCGAGAGGCCCTGGCCGCCGTACTTCTCGTCGACGTAGAGGCCGCAGAGGCCGGCGTCGCCGAGCTCGCGGATGACGTCGTCGCCGATCCAGCGGTCCTCCTCGACCTTGCGGTGGTCGATCGAGTCCCCGATCGCCCGCGCCCGGGCGCAGAGCTCACGGACCTTGACCTGTTCTTCGGTGTCCGGTTGCGGCCACGGGAACACCATCTCCTCGTGGATCTCGCCGAGCAGCAGCGACTTGGCGAAGGACGATGCGGCCTCGCCGCTCTCGGGCTTCTCGACGACGCTGGACTCCATGCGGGGTACCTCCGGTCGGGCTGGTCTCCGGTCCGTCGAGCGTAGTCGACGACTTCGCCCCCACCTACCCGGCTGGGCGGGGCTGCGAAACCGCGTCGAGGCGGTCCGCGATCAGCTCGGCGAGGGCGAGCGATGACGTCGCCGCCGGTGAGGGCGCGTTGCGGACGTGGACCGCGTGCTCGGTCTCGGATACGACGAAGTCGTCGATCAGCGACCCGTCGCGGGCGATCGCCTGGGCGCGGACGCCGGAGTGCGTCGAGCGCTCGACGTCCTCACGCCGGAGCTCTGGGACGTAGCGACGGCACTCGGCGACGAACGAGCGGATGCTGACCGCGTGCCGCATCTCGGTGATGCCGGTGCGCCAGAACTTGCGCATCATCCGCCGCGTGCCCGGCCAGAGCAGGCTCTCGGCCAGATCGCGCGGGACCACGCGACGAAGGCGGTACGCGTCGCGGGCCCCGACGAAGAGCGCCGTCGGTCCGAGCAGCACGGTGCCGTGGGGGTCGCGGGTCAGGTGCATGCCCAGGAAGGGCAGGTCGGGGTCCGGGACGGGGTAGATGTTCGCCCGCACCAGGTCGGCGCGCTCCGGGCGGAGCTTCAGGTAGGCGCCGCGGAACGGGACGACGCGCGGGTCCGGGTCGGCGCCGGCCGCGACCGCGAGCCGGTCGGCCCAGGGCCCGGCGCAGAGCACGACCTTGCCGGCCTCGGTCCGGCCCGACGAGTGCTCGATCGTCACCGAGGCCGGTTCCGGGCGGATTGCCCGGACCTCGCAGCCGACGGCGATCCGCCCGCCCGCGCCCTCGAAGTCGGTCGCGAATGAGCGGGTCACGGCGCGGTAGTCGACGACGCCGGTGGCCGGCGAGTGGAGCGCCGCGATGCCGTAGGCGTGGGGCTCGATCTCGCGCAGCTCCCCGGGGCCGATCCGGCGCAGCCCGGGGACGGCGTTCGCCGTGCCCCGCCGCTCGAGCTCGTCGAGCCGCGGCAGCTCGCTTTCGTCGGTCGCGACGATGACCTTGCCGTCGCGGCGGGCGTCGATGCCGCGCTCGGCGCAGTATTCGTAGAGGCGCCGCGCGCCCTCGACGCAGAGCCGCGCCTTGAGCGAGCCCGGCGAGTAGTAGATGCCGGCGTGGATCACCCCGCTCGAGTGGCCGCTCTGGTGGACGGCGAGCTCCGTCTCGCGCTCGAGCACCGTCACCTCGAGGTCGGGATGTCGCTGCTTCAACTCGCGCGCCGTCGCGATGCCGACGATCCCGCCGCCGACCACGCAGATGTCGGTTCGGGTCGGGGCGGCGACGTCCATGAGGCAACGGTATTGCGCGCATCGCCGCCGTCGCTGGTTCAATCGGGGACATGGGAGACGAGAATCGCGGCGTGTTGCGAAACCGCGGGGTGTCGATCGCCCTCGCCGTCGTCGGCGCGATCCTCGCCCTGGTCGGCGGTTTCCTGCTCTACGCCCGGCAGGAGCTGTTCCAGCCGGACAACCTCGCGGCCAACGCTCGGACCGCCCTCGACGACCAGCGCACGCGGCTCGCGATCGCGCAGCCGATCGTCGACGGGATCGTCGACTCCGGCTCCGGCGAGCTCGTCAACGCCCGGCCGCTTATCGAGTCGATCGTCGTCTCCGCCCTCGGTACGCCGCCCGCCAAGGCCGCGTTCACCGAGGCGGTCAAGGCGATCGACACCAAGCTCGCGAACCGGACTCCGGACTCGCTGCTGCTGAACCTGACCGACGCGACGGTCATCGCCGCGAAGGCGCTTGACGCCCTGTCCCCGGAAGTCGGCAAGAACGTGCCGAAGGAGCTGACCGACGTCAAGACGGCGATCCTCGGCTCCCAGATCACGATCACGCCGCTGCGATTCGTCCGCGAGGTCGACTTCTTCGGAATCGTCCTGCCGATCCTCGCGATTCTGCTGCTGGCGCTCTCGGTCTACGTCGCGCCGGTCCGCCGCCGCGGCGTTCAACGGGCGGGCATCGCGATCGGCGCCGCGGCGGCGGCCGGCCTCGTGATCCTGATCGTCGGACGGTCGCTCGCGCTCGGGCAGATCGACGACCCCCTGTTCCGCGACGCCGCGGCGGCGACGTGGGACGCGCTCCTCGGCGGGCTCTTCGTCTGGACGGTCGGGATCGGCGTGCTGGCGCTACTGCTGGCCGCCGCCGCCCGGTTCGGAGCGGCCGAGATCGACCTGCTCGAGCCGCTCCACCGCGGCGCCGCCCTCGCTCGCCGGCATCCGTCCCGTCCCGGTTACGGCGTCCTCCGCGGCCTGCTGATCGGAGCGATCGGCGTCTGGCTGATCGTCGCTCCGCTTTCGGTCATCTCGACGGCCGGCGTGTTCGCGGGGGCCTGGCTGGTCTACGTCGCGATCGTCGAGCTGCTCGGGATCCTGGCGCCGGTCGAGGCCGGCGCCGACGGCACCCGCCGCGCCTTCCGTCCCGCGCGCCTCGCGATGGCGTTCGGCGTGGTCGCGGCGATCCTGATCGCCGTGTTCACACTCGGCGGCGAGGGGCGGACCGAAGCGCGTCCTCCGGGTCCTCCCGAGGCGTGCAACGGCTATCCGGAGCTGTGCGGCAAGCGGATCGACCAGGTGACGATCCCGGCCACCCACAACGCCATGTCCGCGGCCGCGGAGCCGGGGTGGTTCCTGCCGAACCAGCGCTACGGGATCGTCCGCCAGCTCGACGACGGCATCCGCGGCCTGCTGATCGACACCCATTACGGGGTCGGCACCGCCGGTCGCGGCTTCGGCGGCGTCATCACCGACCTCGGCAAGGAGAACAAGACCCGCAAGGAGGTCGAGGAGGAGCTCGGCTCCGAGACGGTCCAGCGGGCCGAGGAGCTCGTCGGCAGGCTCCGGTTCGGGGCGGAGCCGCAGGGGGACTCGGAGCCGTACCTCTGCCACGTGTTGTGCGAGCTCGGGGCGACGAAGCTAGATGTCGCACTCGGCGAGATCTACGACTGGATGTCGGCCCACCCCGACGAGTTCCTCGTGATCGTGATCGAGGACGTCGTCTCGCCGGAGGAGACCGCGCAGGCGTTCCAGCGGTCTGGACTGCTCCGCTACGCCTACACGCCCGATCCGAACACCGTCTGGCCGACCCTCGGGAGCCTGATCGAGCAGGACAAGCGGCTGCTCGTGATGGCCGAGCGCGACAACGGCGACGGCAAGTTCCCGTGGTACCAGCAGGCCTTCGACCTGATCCAGGAGACGCCCTACACCTTCGACAACGTCGAGCAGATCACCGGGCCGCACAGCTGCCGCGAGAACCGTGGCGATCCCGGCAACCCGCTGTTCCAGATCAACAACTGGATCGAGAAGGTGCCGCGCGACCCGCAGCTGCAGGCCAAGGTCAACGCCCTCGACACGCTCGGCGAGCGGGCTCGGGTCTGCGCGCGCGTCCGGGGGATGGAGCCGAACATCATCGCCGTCGACTACTACAACGAGGGCGACGTGCTCGGCGTCGCGAACGAGCTCAACGGCATCCCCGCCGACGCCGAGCCCGAGGTCCGGACCACGGGGTGATAGGAAAGGGGCGGTGAGCGCACCGCCGAAACCGCCCCTCGAACCGCAGCTCGCCCGTTCGGCGAAGAAGATGCCGACCGGGGACGGCATCGCCTACGAGCCCAAGTACGACGGCTTCCGCGCGCTCGTCTTCCGGGGTGACGAGGAGCCCTACGTCCAGTCGCGCGGCGGCAAGCCGCTCGGCCGTTACTTCCCCGAGCTCGACTTCCCCGCGGGCGACTACGTCGTCGACGGTGAGCTCGTGATCCTCGACGACGACGGCGCCGAGGTCTTCGACGCGCTCCAGAACCGGATCCACCCGGCGGAGTCCCGGATCAACCGCCTCGCCGAGGAGACGCCGGCCCGGTTCCGGGCCTTCGACCTGATCGCGCTCGACGGGCAGAGCCTGATGGACCGCCCCTTCGCGGAGCGCCGCGCCGCGCTGGTCGAGCTCATCTCCGGGTTTCCGGAGGCGAAGGAGGCCGGGCCCGGCGGCTGGACCGCCGGGTCGATCGAGCTGACCCCGCTGACCCTCGACGCCGACGCGGCCGCGCCCTGGCTCGAGACCGGGGAGGGGGTGATCGCCAAGCAGCTCGACGCGCCGTACTCGCCCGGGAAGCGGACGGCAATGGTCAAGATCAAGCGGCTGCGGACGATCGACGCCGTCGTCGCCGGCTGGCGACCGGGCAAGGAGCCCGACACGGTCGGCTCGCTGATGCTCGGTCTCTACGACGGCGACGATCTCCGCGTCGTCGGCCACACGTCCGGTCTGAAGGCTGCCCAGAAGCGGGAGCTGGTCACGACCCTCGCGCCCTACGAGACCGGCGATCGCGGCTCCGCCGATCCGAGTCGCTGGGCCGGTGACCGCGACCTCGAGTGGGTCTCGCTGCGCCCCGAGCTGGTGATCGAGGTCAGCTTCGACCACGTCAGCGCCGGCCGAATCCGTCACGGCGCCAAGATTCTCCGCTGGCGCGAGGACAAGGAGCCCGGCGCCTGCACGATCGACCAGCTGGACCAGTAGGTAGAAATGCTGGTCGGGTCTTCGAAAGTGCCGATGCCGCCGGGGCCGCGGGGCCCGGCGGCGCTGAACACGCTGCGGCTCGTCCAGCGACCGTTCGAGTCGATGACGGGCTGGCGGCGGCGCTACGGCGACATCTTCACCGTCCGGTTGCTCGTCTTCGGCACCGGCGTCTACGTCTCCGACCTCGACGAGATCAAGGCGATGTTCACCGGCGATCAGTCGACGTTGCGGGCGGGAGAGGCGAACGCACCGCTGACCCCCGTCCTCGGCCCGTCGTCGGTTCTGATCCTCGACGGTCCCGAGCACCTCCGCCAGCGGCGCCTGCTGCTGCCGCCGTTCCAGGGATCGGCGGTCGAGGGCTTCCGCGAGGTGATCGCCGAGGTGGCCGCGGCGGAGGTCGGCCGCTGGAGGGAGGGTGACCGGTTCCGGATGCGCGACCGGATGCGGTCGCTCACGTTCGAGGTCATCGTCCGAGCCGTCTTCGGGGTGACCGATCCGGCGCGGATCGAGCGGCTGCGGGCCGCTCTCGTCGAGGTCATCGACTCGCAGACGGTCCTGCTCGTCCCCGGCCCGCTCCGCCGCGACTTCCGCGGCGTCGGTCCGTGGGCCGCGTTCCGGCGTCGCAAGCGTGCGGCCGACGCCCTGCTGTACGAGGAGATCGAACGTCGCCGCCGGGACGAGGGCCTCGAGGAACGCTCGGACGTGCTGTCGCTGCTGCTGCGTGCCCGCGACGAGGACGGGCGACCGATGAGCGACATGGAGCTCCGCGACGAGCTGATGACGCTGTTGCTCGCGGGGCACGAGACGACCGCCACCTCGCTCGCGTTCGCGTTCGACCTCCTCCCGCGCCACCCCGAGGTCCTCGGACGCCTTCGCGAGGAGATCGCCGGCGGGGACGACGACTATCTGCGAGCGGTGGTGACCGAGACGATGCGGGTGCGCCCGGTCCTCGATGCCGCCGAGCGAACGCTCGCCGAGCCGCGGACGATCTGCGGCTGGGAGCTTCCGGCGGGGATTCGCGTCTACCCCGCGATCCTGGCGGTTCAGAACCGGGAGGATCTCTATCCGCAGCCCGAACGGTTCCGCCCCGAGCGCTTCCTGGCGGGCGACCCGCCGCCGTACTCGTGGATCCCGTTCGGCGGCGGGATCCGCCGGTGCATCGGAGCCGCCCTCGCGCAGGCGGAGATGGCGGAGGTCATCCGCACCGTCGTCGAGCGGGTCGACCTGGAGCCGGTCCGGGACGAGCCCGACCCGGTCGTGATCCGCGGGATCACCATGGTTCCCCGGTACGGCGCTGAGGTCCGGGTCGCGCGCGTCGCGACCTAGCCGCCGGCCTCGGCCACGTATGCGTACACCGGGCCGTGCGGGCATTGCCAATCGCTCGCCCACAACACCCGTGAGCCGTCGCGGCTCGGGACCGCGTGCGGCTCCCGGACATAGGCGGAGCGGTTCGAGCGGAACTCGTGGCCGAACCGCTCGACCGTCCCCGAGCCGTCGAGGCTGACCGCGAGCAGCGAATCGCGGTTCGCCAGCCGCGGCGCGCCACGATCCGCGAACTCGCTGACGTAGACCCAGCCGGGCCGCTCGACGTTGCGGCAGGAGATGTGGATGGGGTAGCCCATCCGGTCCGCCGGCAGCAACCGCGTCCGGGTTCCGTCCTCGAGGTCGGCTGAGACGAGCGCCGAGCTGCCGTCGGCCTGGGCGACGACGACCTCGTTCCCGCCGGCCTCGACGCAGGAGTCGTAGTGGCTGCCGCCATTCGCCGACAGCGGGACCGGGTCGCCGAGCGAGCGGTCGTAGGAGACGATGCCTCGCCGGCCCCCGCGGCCCCGGCGGTTGAACTCGACGAGCACCCGCTCGCCGCTCTGCGACATTGCGACATTGTTGATCGTCGCGTCGCCGTCGCCGCTGGTTGCCTGCTCGAACCGCCGCTTCGCGACGACCTCGCCGGCCACCGTGTCGTAGACGAGGACGTCGAGCGCCGAGCCCCTCGTCCCCAGCAGCGCCGCGAAGCGGTCGTCGTTGCTGAGGTTTCCCTCGCCGTTACCGAGTTCGACGCGGTCGTAGCCGCGGAAGCGGTGCAGGACCGCGCTGCGATGATCGGCGACCGCGTCCCACGCGATCAGCTTCGTCCGGCCCGACATCCCGATCATGTGGCCGGGGTCGGTGTTCATCCAGATCGCCTCGGAGGGCTGGTGGACCTCGCCGACCAGCTCGAGCGTCTCCCCGTCGAGGAGCGGCGCCGGGTAGTGGTAGTCGAGCATCAGCAGGCTGCCGTCGGCGTTCCACGGCTGGTTCTTGGCATAGGCGTGGCGGATCGACGTCGCCCGCGGCTGATCGAACGTCCGCCGGTCGGAGATCCTCGTGATCGTGGTGCCGAGGGACGGATCGGTGATCGGATCGAGGTAACCGGGGCGCTCGACGCCCTTCGGCGTCGGGACCGTGACCAGCGGACCGTCGGGCGGATAGGAGGGAGCCGCGCCGGCGGCTCCCGGAGCGATTGCGATCGCCGCCGTCGCGATCGCCGCCGTCAGAGCTCCTCGGGCCATTGCCGGAGCGTAGTCCGGGCCGGCCCGGTACTCACCGGCGGGCCGGGCCCGAACGATGATCCGGCGACGGTGCCGATACGTTTGCAGGAGGGAATGGGGAAGCCCGAGACACTCACCTACGAGCGCGACGGACGGATCGCCCGCGTCACGCTGAACCGGCCCACGCGTGGCAACGGGATCACGCTGGCGATGCCGGCGGAGCTCGCGGCCGCCGTCGAGGAGGCGAACCTCGACCCGGCGGTCCACGTGATCGCCCTCGCCGGCAACGGCAACGGCTTCTGCGGCGGCTACGACCTCGGCGCCGCCGAGACCTTCGGCGGCGGCCCCGGCGAGGCGGGCAGCGGCCGCCCCGACGACCCCGCCACCGTCGCGGCCAACCACGACCCGGGCCGGACCTGGGATCCCGTCACCGACTTCCAGATGATGTCGCGGAATCTGCGCGGCTTCATGTCGCTGTTCCACTCCGACAAGCCGGTCATCTGCAAGGTCCACGGCTTCTGCGTCGCCGGTGGCACCGACATGGCGCTCTGCTCGGATCTGATCGTCGCCGAAGACCGGGTCAAGATCGGCTACCCGCCCGCCCGGGTCTGGGGCGTGCCGACGTCGATGCTCTGGGCGCACCGGATCGGCCTCGAGCGGGCGCGGCGGCTGCTGCTGACCGGCGACTCGATCGACGGCACGACGGCGGTCGAGTGGGGGCTGGCGTCCGAGGCGGCGCCGCTGCCCGAGCTCGACGGCGTCTTCGAGGCTCTGCTCGAGCGGGTCGCGCGGCTTCCTGTCAACCAGCTCGTCATGCACAAGCTCGCCATCAACGCGCCGCTGCTGAGCCAGGGTCTCTACGGCAACCAGGTGATGAGCGTCTTCTTCGACGGTATCGCCCGGCACACGCCGGAGGGATACGAGTTCGCGCGTGAGGCGGCCGAGGACGGGTATAGGGAAGCGGTACGTCGCCGCGACGAGCCGTTCGGCGACCACGGACTCTCATGAACCAGGTCGCCAGGGGCCCCGACATCCTCGACAACATCGCCGGGCTGAGCTCCGCCGCCTGGACGTACGCGAGTCTCTCCGCCTGCTTCGAGCTCGGGATCGCCGCCGAGATCGGCGCGCCCGTCACCGCCGCCGAGCTGGCGCGCCGGCTCGACCTCGAGGAGGACCTCGTCGAGGACCTGCTCGGCGTCCTCGTCGCGCTCGAAGCGGCCGAAGCCGACGGCGACCGTTTCGTCGCCACGCCCTCGTTCGAGACGTTCCGCGCCGGATCGCTCGGCCGCGTCACCCGCGCCGGAATCCGCAGCGATCACCTCCAGACCGCGGAGGCGCTGCGCCGCGCCCGCGCCGGCGCGCTGCAGTCGGGCTGGGATCACCTCGATCCCGACGTCCTCGTCGCGCAGGGAGAGACGGCCGGACTTTTCCGGCTCTCCGCCGAGTACGTGCTGCCGTCGCTCGAAGGCCTCCGCGAGGCGCTCGAGCGTCCCGGGGCGCGGTTCCTCGACGTCGGCGCCGGCGTCGGCGTGATCAGCTCGGAGCTCTGCATGGTCTATCCGGAGGTTGTCGCCGAGTGCCTGGAGCCGAATCCGGCCGCTCGGCGCATCGGCCGCGACCGTGTCCGCAGCGCCGGTCTCGGCGCCCGCGTCTCGTTCCTCTCCCGCGGGGTCGAGGAACTCGACGCGATCCGCCGCTACGACCTCGCCGTCGTGCCGCAGCCGTTCCTTCCGCCCGACGCCTTCGCCGCCGGCCTGGCCCGGGTCGGCCGGGCGCTTCGCTCGGGCGGCTGGCTGTTGGTGCTCGCCGTCGACGTTCCCGAGGCCGATCCGGTCTCGGCGGCCTCGAGCCGGGTCCGGGCGCGGCTCTGGGGAGGCGGAGCGATGAGCCCCGGCGAGCTGCTCGACTGCCTGGCGAGCTCCGGGTTCGAGTCGGCCCACGCCCATCCGCCCGTCGGCGGCTACCGGATGTTCGCGGCCCGGGTGCCGGAGCGAAGCCGGATCGAGCGGCCGCAGCCCGGCCGAATCGCCGCCTCGGCATGATGCCGGGGCGATGATCAGGGTTCACCGGGTCCCCTTCTCGACCAACGTCGAACGGGTCGCTCTCGCGGCCGGTCACAAGGGCGTGGAGGTCGAGTGGGTCGACCACCCGGACGAGGACCGGTCGGCGGTCGTCGAGCTCAGCGGTCAGCGGCTCGTCCCCGTCGCCGAGTTTGGCACCGAGACCGTCCGCGGGTCGATGCGGATCGTCGAGCGGATCGAGGCCGAGCACCCGGAGCCGCCGCTCGTCCCGGCGGACCCCGCCGAGCGGGCCGCGGCGCAGATCACGATGGACTGGTTCGACCGCGTCTGGAAGGGCCCGCCGAACGCCCTCGACGGTCCCGAGCCGCCCGACGCCGAGGCCCTCCGGACCCGCTCGCGCCGCTGGACGGTCTGGCTCGTCGAGTTGCTCGGCGAGCGCGACTACTTCGGAGGCGACGACCTCGGCATCGTCGACGTCTGCGTCTTCCCGTTCCTCAAGTACGCCGTACTCGACCCCGAGCCCGGCGACGACCAGGCGTTCCACGCGATCCTCGCCGAGCTGCTGCGGGCCGACGCGCATCCCCATCTCGACGAGTGGGTGCGTCGGGTCGACGATCACCCCCGGGGGTAGAGCGCGCGGTCGAGCAGCCCGGAGGGCTGCGAGTCGCGCAGTTGTCCAGTTACCAAGGGACCCGGTGGATCTCGAACAGGTTCGTTCCCAGTTCCTGGTCGGGTAGGCCGGCCGTCACCGCGATCAGCTCGCCGGGCTTGGCGATTCCCTCGCGGCGGGTGATCATCGCGCAGTCCGTGAGCAGGTCGCGCAACTCGCCCCACTGCTCGTGGAGGACGCAGCGGACGCCGAACAGCAGGTTCAGGCGACGGACCGTCTCGGGCCGCGGCGAGATCGCGAGGATCGGGACCTCGGGCCGGAACGCGGAGACGATCCGCGCCGTGCGACCGCTCTGGGTCGGGACGACGATCGCGGCGAGCCCGAGCCGGTAGGTCGACCCGACCGCACCCTGCGCGACCGCGGTCGAGACGTCCTCGCCGCCGATCTCGACGCGGTTCAGCAGCCAGTCGCCGTAGGGGAGGTCCTGCTCGGTTGCCCGGGCGACGCGGTCCATCGTCGCCACGGCCTCGACGGGGTGGTCGCCGATCGCGGTCTCCTCCGACAGCATCACGGCGTCCGTCCCGTCGTAGATCGCGTTGGCGACGTCGGTCACCTCGGCGCGCGTGGGGCGGTCACTGACCACCATCGAGGCGAGCATCTGCGTCGCCGTGATCACCGGCTTCGAGCGCCGGCCGGCGAGCCTGATCAGGTGCTTCTGGGTCGCCGGGACAGCCTCGATCGGAAGCTCGATCCCGAGGTCGCCGCGGGCGACCATGATTCCACTCGTCGCCGCGTTGACGATCGCTTCGGCCTGCTCGGCCGCCTGCGGCTTCTCGATCTTCGCGATCAGGGGGATGTCGGAGTGGCGCTCGGCGAGTCGCTCGGTGACCGGCTCGAGATCCTCGGGCGAGCGCACGAACGAGACCGCGAGCAGGTCGATCTCGTGGTCGATCGCGAAATCGACCCAGCGGATGTCGGCGGCTCCGAGCGCTGGCATGGCCGAGCTGCTGCCGGGGAGGTTGACCCCCTGGTGGGAGGCCACGCGGCCGCCGGCCTCGACGACGCAGCGGATCTCGGCGGTCTCGACCTCGAGCGCGCGCAGCCTGACCCGTCCGTCGGCGAGGTAGATCGGATCGCCCTCGTCGACCGCGGTCGTGAGGCCGTCCCAGCCGACCGAGAGCAGCTCGGCCGATCCGATCTGACCGTCGTCGGTCGTCAGGGTGAGCTCGCGGCCCTCCTCGATCTGGATGAAGCCGTTCTCGACCTCGTCGAGGCGCAGCTTCGGCCCGGGCAGGTCGCCGAGGATCCCGACCCACTTGCCCATCAGCTCGCCCGCGGCGCGGATCCGCTCGACGTTCTCGGCGTGGCTGTCCTCGTCGCCGTGGGAGAAGTTCAGGCGGAAAACGTCGGCGCCGGCCGAGATCAGCCGCTCGAGGATCTTCGGCGAGCGCGATGAGGGGCCGACCGTCGCGACGATCTTGGTCCGCCGGTGGTCGGCCATCAGGTCGCCTCCGGTTCGGCGTCAGGCTCCAGCTCGAGCCGCTGGATGTAGGGGAGGCGCCAGAGCGCGCTCGCGACGACGAGCCCGGTGGCCACCGAGAGCATGCAGACGAACCACTGCCCGGCCGAGAGCAGCTCGAGCTCGAAGAAGTTCCGCAGCGGCTCGAGCGCGAGGATCGCGGCGTAGAGCCCGCCGAGCGCGGTCACCATCGCGAGCATGTAGCTCTGGATCGCGATGTGCTCGCGACCGGGGCCGCGTTCGAGCAGCAGGATGAAGGCGAGGCCGAGCACGATCAGCGTCGTCGTCGCCGCGGTCCGGCCCTCGTTCAGGGTGCCGCCGAAGATCCCGTCGACGAGCGCGAACGACAGCAGCGAGCCGATCCCGATCCCGACTCCGGCGGGCACCGCGAACGCCGCGAGCGCCCGCAGCAGCCGCCCGCGGTAGAGCGGGCCCTCGCTCGGGGCCAGCGCCAGCACGAACGACGGGATGCCGATCGTCAGCATCGCGGCGACCGTCAGCTGCCGCGGCAGGAACGGGAAGGTGAAGCCGATCAGCGCTGCGGCGACGATCAGGAATCCGGCGTAGACGGTCTTGGTCAGGTAGAGACGGCCGAGCCGGTGGATGTTGCGGGCGATCCGCCGGCCCTCGGCGACCGCGCGCGGCAGCATCGAGAACTGATCCCGGAGCAGGACGATGTCGGCGATGCCCTTGGTGATCTGGCTCCCCGAGCCCATCGCCACGGCAAGCCGGGCCTGCTTCAGGGCCGGCACGTCGTTGACCCCGTCGCCGATCATGGCCGTGAATCTTCCCGAGTCGGAGAGGGCGCCGACCAGGGCCTTCTTCTGATCGGGGGTGATCCTGCAGAAGATCGTGTTCTCCTCGGCGACCGCCGCGAGTTGCTTCGGATCCTCGGGCAGGGACGGTCCCTCGACGACGCCGGCGTCGCGATCGACGCCGAGCGCGTAGGCGACGGCGGTCACGGTCTGGCGGGCGTCGCCGGAGATCAGCTTCAGGTCGACCTCCTGCTCGCGCATGAACTCGATCGTCTCGGCGGCGTCCGGGCGCATGGTCTCCTCGAGGACGACGAGGGCGCGCGGCTCGAGCGCTGGCGGGGGCTCGGCGCCGGGATCGGCGGGCAGGCCGCCGTGGGCCTCGCCGAAGGCGATGACGCGGCGCCCGCGCCCGGCCTCGTCGTCGAGTCGCGCCTGAAGATCCGCCGGCAGGGTCATCGCCCCCGTCCCGACGAGGACGTCGGGCGCGCCGACCACGTAACTGCGCGGACGGCCCTCGCCGTTCAGGGTCAGCCCGCTCCACTTCCAGCGGGAGGAGAACGGGACCTCGGCGGTGACGCCGGCGGCGGGCTCGGGGAACGCCTCGGCGATCGTCTCAAGGGTGCGGTTGCGCTCGCCGGCGGAGGCGGCGAAGCGGCCGAGCGCGCGCTCGGCGTTGCCGGTGCCCTCGGGATCGGCGCTGACCACGTCGATCAGCTCGAGGTTGCCGTCGGTCAGCGTTCCGGTCTTGTCGACGCAGATCGTGTCGACGGCGGCCAGCGCCTCGGTCGCGCTCATCTGCTGGACGAGGGTCTCCATCCGGGCAAGGCGGACTGCGGCGACCGCGAGCGTGACGCTCATCAGCAGGACGAGGCCCTCGGGGATCAGCGTGATCAGTCCCGCCGTCGCGGTCTGCGCGGCCTCGGTGAAGTCGACGCCGCGAACGATGAAGCCGCCGAGCATCAGAATCGCCAGCGGGACGAGGACGATGGTCGTCGCCCAGAGGATCCGGTTGACCTCGAGCTGCAGTGGCGAGGGCGGGTGGCGGAACTCCTTGGCCTGGCCGGCGATCTTCTCCGCGTAGGAGTCCTCGCGGACCGCGTCGACCTCGTAGTGACCGGACCCGGAGACGGCGAACGCGCCCGAGAGCATCCGGTCGCCGCGCTGCTTGCGGATGCCGTCGGCCTCGCCGGTCAGCAGCGACTCGTCGACCGTCAGCCCGCGCGAGTCGACGACCTCGCCGTCGGCGATCAGCTGGTCGCCGGGCTCGACCCGGATCACGTCGCCGGGGACGATCTCGTCCGCCCGCAGCTCGACGCCGTGGCCGTCGCGGATCACCTCGGCGTGCGGCGCGACCAGCAGCGCGAGATTGTCGAGCGTCTCCTTGGCCTTGATCTCCTGGCGGATGCCGATCGCCGAGTTGACGATCGCGATCACGCCGAAGAGCGCGTCCGCCCACAGCCCCTGGCTGAGGACGAGGATGAAGAAGACGAGGATGATCCCGTTGAACAGCGTCAGCGTGTTCGCGAGCACGATCGAGCGCACCGACCGGCTCGAGTCCTCCTCGGCCGGTCCTAGTTTCCGCAGCCGCGCTGCGGCCTCCCCGTCGCTCAGTCCGAGGATCTCCGTTCTCGCCTCAGGGTCCGCCATCCCCCACAGGATGAAGCAGCCGCCCGCGGCGGTGGCGCGAGGTCAGTCGATCCAGAATTCGTCTTCGGTGACGACCTCGGGCCCGAGGTCGTCGACCCGGACCGAGCAGAGGACGACCTCGGCCTCCGTCTCGCCATCGTTGTGGATCGAGCGCAGGGCCTGTGGAGCGATCCGCACCGCGGTTCCGGGACCGGCCTCGAAGACGTCGTCGCCGACCTTGAACGTGATCGTCCCGGCCGTCACCAGGTAGATCTCCTCCTGGGTGAGGTGGCGATGGCCGTAGCTGCCGCGGCCGCCGGTGCCGGGCGGCATCCGCCGCCAGGTGAGCGCGACCTGCTCGGCTCCGAGCGAATCGCCGTAGGAGAGCATCTCCCCGAAGCCCTCGTACGACGCCATGTAGTCGGTTGCGTCGCCGCGTCTGCTGATCGTGTAGTCGCTCATCGCGTACCTCCGATCCCCTGTGGTCGAACCAAGATTGCACGAATCGCACGTCGGGGCCGTTCTCAATAGGCTGCCCCGCCATGGCACCGAAGCTTGGAATCAACCTGGGTTACTGGGGCATCGGCCCGCAGGGCCAGGAGGCAGTCGATCTCGTCCGCACGGCCGAATCGAACGGGTTCGAGTCGGTCTGGGTGGCGGAGAGCTACGGCTCCGACGTCGTCTCGGTCCTGGCTTGGCTGGCGGCCCAGACCGAGAAGATCAAGCTCGGCGCCGCGATCATGCAGGTGCCGGCGCGGCCGCCCGCCGCCGCCGCGATGGCGGGCGCGACGATCGACATGCTTTCGGGCGGCCGGTTCATGTTCGGCTTCGGTCCATCCGGCCCGCAGGTGTCGGAGGGCTGGTACGGCGTTCCCTACGCGAAGCCGTGGGGCCGCACGCGCGAGTACATCGAGGTCGTCCGCGAGATCATCGCCCGGAGTGGCCCGCTCGAGCACCAGGGCGAGCACTACCAACTGCCGATGCCGGGCGGCACCGGCCAGGGCAAGGCCCTGAAGCTGAATTTCCACCCGCTGCGGAACGAGATTCCCGTCTTCGTCGGCGCGATCGGCCGCAAGTCGGTCGAGATGGCCGCCGAGGTCTGCGACGGCTGGATCCCGATCTTCTTCAGCCCCGACGCCTTCGAGGAGACGTGGGGCGAGCACCTCGCGGCCGGCTTCGAGAAGGGCGGGCGCCAGCGCTCCGACCTCGAGATCAGCCCGTCGATCCAGGTCGCGATCGACGGCGACCTCGAGGTGGCCAAGAACGTGGTCCGCACCGGCCTGCTGCTCTACCTCGGCGGCATGGGCAGCCGCGAGACGAACTTCTACGTCGACCTCGCCTGCCGTTTCGGCTTCGAGGAGGAAGCGTTGAACGTCCAGTCGCTGTTCCTCGACGGCAAGCGCGACGCGGCGTTCCAGGCGATCCCCGACGCGCTCGTCGACGCGACGTCGCTCGTGGGGACCGAGGCCGAGGTCACCGAGCGGATCGAGCGGTTCACCGCGGTCGGCATCGATCGGCTGATCTGCTCGCCCGTCCATCTCGACGCCGGCGAGCGCACGCACACGATCGAGCGGCTCGCGGCGATCGTCGGCGCGCCTGCAACGGACTGACGTCGCTCGCCCGATGCTGGGCGCCGGGGGTATAACGAGTTCATGCCGGACCTGAATCCGGGAACCACTTTCGCCGGTCACAGGATCGAGGGGATCGCCGGCCGCGGCGGGATGGGAACGGTCTACCGGGCCACCCACCTGGCGCTCGACCATGTCGTCGCGCTGAAGGTGATCGCCGCCGACCTCGCCGCCGATGACGCCTTCCGCGAGCGGTTCCGCTCGGAGTCGCGGATCGCCGTCTCGCTCCGCCACCCCAACGTCGTGCCGATCCACCACGCCGGTGAGGAGGACGGGTTGCTGTTCGTGACGATGGACCTGATCGACGGCCCCGACCTGCGGCGGATGCTGATCGCCAACGGCACCCTGCCCGCCGACCGCGCGACCGAGATCGTCGGCCAGGTCGCATCGGCGCTCGACGTCGCTCATTCCCGCGGCCTCGTCCACCGCGACATCAAGCCCGGGAACATCCTCGTCGAGGAGGATCCTCGCTCGGGTGGCGACCACGCCTACCTGACCGACTTCGGCCTCGCCAAGCGCTTCGATCGGGCGACCGAGGCGGGCGCGCTGACCCGGACCGGGGCCTTCGTCGGCACTCTCGACTACGTCGCGCCCGAGCAGATCCGCGGCGACCGGGTCGACGCCCGAACCGACGTCTACGCCCTTGGCTGCGTCATGTACGAAGCGATCTCCGGCCGCGCCCCGTTCGCCGACCGCGAGGAGAACGTCGCCAAGATCTACGCCCACCTCCAGGACGAGCCGCCGTGGCTCCCCGGCGACACCGACGGCCCGCTCGACGAGGTCCTCGCCCGCGCCCTCGCCAAGGAGCCGGGTGACCGCTTTCCCTCCGCCGGCGACCTCGCCCGCGCCGCCGCCGCCGCGCTCGAGGGCGACGAGCTCCTGCGCTCGGCCGAGCGCAGCGTCGCGACCGGCAAGGCCGCCCCCGAGACCGAGGAACCGGACGTGCCGCCGATCGCCGACACGATCGAGACCGAGGCTGGGGCTGGCGGCGCGGCCGAGCCGCCGTCGGAGCCGCCCGCGGGCCCGCCGCCGACCGAGGCGATGGAAGCGCCCGAGCCGACCGAGCCCCACGAGGCCCCGCCGACCGAGGCCATGACCGCACCGGCGACGCCGATCCCGGATACGCCGACGCCGCCCTCCGACCCGCCGGCGAAGCGCGCCTCCGATGGCGGGGGATCGGGCCCGCGCTGGGGCCGGATCGCCGCCGCGCTCGCGGCGGTGGCCGTGGTGGCGGTCGCAGCCGTGCTGCTGCTGGGCGGGGGAGGGGACGAGACGATCGCCTACGCCCAGCCGAAAGTCGATGGCGATCCGGTCCCGCTGGACGGGATGCCGGTGGGCATCGCGGTCGGGGAGGGAACGGTCGGGGTTGCGACGCGCGAGGGGCAGTCGGTCACGCTGTTCAGCGAGAAGACGGGCGAGCCGACCGGGAACTCGGTATCGCTTCCCGGACGGGGGGAGGACGTCACTTTCAGTGAAGGAGCATTTTGGGCGACCGTGCCTCCGGCCAAGGCCGTCGTCACCGCAAAGGTCAATGGCAGCGAACGGGAGGAGATCGACGTCGGCGGAGCCGCCTACGGCATTGCCCCCGATGACGGGACGGTCTGGGCCGCAGAGCCCGGGCAGCGGCGGATCGCATCCATCGACACCTCGGATCTATCCGTCAGCTCGATCCCTGTCGAGGCCGCAGACGAACCGGCTCAGCTCGCGCCAGGGGACGGAGTGATCTGGGTCGTCGACCGCGGAGCCGGCCAGGTCTTCCGCGTCGATCCGAATAACCCGTCCGAGGCCCAGGGGTTCGGGACCGGCTCGAATCCCAAGGGGGTCACGGTCTCCGACGACGGCTCGGTCTGGGTCGCCAACACCGACGGCGCCACCGTCGTCCGGCTCGACGGCGAAGGCGAACAGATCGGCCAGATCGACGTCGGTGGCGACCCACGCCTGCTTGCGTTCGGCTTCGGACGTGTCTGGGTTGCCAACGGGGACGGTTCGGTTCAGGCGATCAACCCCGGCGACAACTCCGTCCAGTCGGTGAAGGTCGGGGGCTCGCCCGAGGACGTCGCCATCGGCACCGATCGGGTCTGGGTCACCACGGGTTCCGGCAGCTCGGTCGTTCGGATCGACCCCGGCGCCGCCGAATAACTCCCGTCTGAACCTCGGCTCGCGAGGTTGCAGAAACCGGCTGTGGTGTTGGGTTTCTGCAGGTTCGTGGGCCGGAACCAGGCGAGGCGTCAGAAAGTTGCGCTGGGGTGGAGTTTCTGACGTCTCGTTGATCGTGGCGGCCCCGGAACGACACGAGGCCCCGCCGGAGCGGGGCCTCGGGACGTCGTCCGATCGAGTGGCGGCTACTTGATCTTGCCTTCGATCAGGAGCCAGCAGCCGTCGTCGGAGCCGAGGCTCTGGAGGGCGTTGCCGACCTTCAGCGCCGGGTTGTAGAGCAGCGTGTTGTCGCCGCCGGAGCTGCACCGGAGGGTGCTGGTCTTCTTGGTCTTGATGGCGATCTGCTCGCCCTCGTGGACGGGGACGTCGACCTTGAACTTCTCGACGTCGTAGGAGCCGTCGTCGGGACCGGTCTGGCCGTCGTAGCGGATCCGCGGGCCCTGGGTGACGACCTTGGCCTTCTGGTTGTTGGTGACCTTGACGAGCTGGAGCTTGAAGCTGCCGGGGGCGCCGGCGATCAGCTTGATCTGCTTCAGCTTGCCGTCCTCGGGGGCCTTCTCGCCGCCGGGATTGCCGTAGGCGTCGTTGAGGACCCAGGTACAGGTCTTCCCCTCGAAGCCGTTGCAGTCGTGCGGG
Organism: Solirubrobacterales bacterium; assembly: GCA_046330285.1. GTDB lineage: Bacteria > Actinomycetota > Thermoleophilia > Solirubrobacterales > 70-9 > RHKX01. The sequence continues at coordinate 52,239 of JAXLSX010000004.1, forward strand.
GTGCCGGCGTTGGACGGCTGCACGTCGGGCTTGACGTCGGCTCCGAAGTTGGAGGCCGAGGCCGAGGCCGCGGCGGGCCCGCCGATCATGGCGACGGCGGCGACTGCGAGGGCGATGGTGGTCTTGGTGCGGTTGAACATCGGATTTCCTTTCGGTTGGGACCGCTGCGCTTGCTTCCGCGCCGCGGTGGATCCACCATCGCCCGGCCGCCACCCTGCGCCCAGCCACCCGCGGGCGGGAGCCGCCTCCCGGGCGGGGTCGTCCCGCTCACCCCCCGGTGTCGGGCGGCTAGAGGTCGCGCTCGGTGATCAGGCCGGTCTGCATCGCCCGCTGGACGAGGTCGACCCGCTTGCGGCTCTGCGGCGCATCGGCGAGGTCGAACTTCTCGAACAGTGCCCTGAGATGCGTCTTGACCGCGTCGACGCTGAGATGGAGCTCGGCCGCGATCTCGGCGTTCGTCGCCGGGCTCGCGAACGCCGGGCCGTCCTTGAACGGGCGACAGAGCGCGACGAGGACGCGGCGCTGGGCGGGGGAGACGCCGGCCGCGGCGGCGAGGTCGCTGGAGATGACGGTCGAGTCGCCGCCGCCCGTGGCCGCGGCCCGGAACCGGATCCGCGTCCTGCCGACCCGGATCACGTCGCCGTCGCGGAGCATCCGGCGGCCGCTGATCCGCTCCTCGTTGACGAAGGAGCCATTGCGCGACAGCCCGTCGTCGACGAGCGTGCAGTCGGTCCCGACGTGCTCGATCTGGGCGTGGAGCTTCGAAACCTCGCCGTCGGCGGGGAGGCTGACGTCGGCGGAGGGGCTGCGGCCGATCCAGAGCTCGCCGCGGTCGCCGCTGATCGACTCGATCCGCTGGACGTCGTCGCCGTCGCGATAGACGAGCAGCGGCATCCCGAGCCGCTCCATCTCGATCTGCTCCTTGAGCTCCGACGCCGTCTGTTGGCGCTCTCCCGCTGCGCTCATGACACCGGAAGCTAGCGCCATCCGAAGACGAGAGACCGCCGATGCGCGGCGCTTGTATACATTCCCCGCCCGTCCATGAGGCTAGGCGTCCCGAAAGAATCCCGTGCAGGGGAGCGGCGAGTCGCGCTGATCCCCGACACCGTCAAGTCGCTGACGGCGAAGGACCTCGAAGTGATCGTCGAGTCCGGAGCCGGCGAGGGCGCCGGGCACCCCGATGAGCAGTACACCGAGGCGGGCGCGACGATCGGCGATCCCTGGGGCGCCGACATCGTCCTCCACGTCGCACCACCGACGGTCGAGGAGATCGGCCGGGTCGGCGACGGCAAGATCCTGATCGGCTTCCTCTCGCCGCTGACGGCGACCGACACGACCAGGGCGCTCGCGTCCGGCAACGTCACCTCGTTCGCGGTCGAGGCGATCCCGCGGATCACCCGCGCGCAGGCGATGGACGCCCTCTCTTCTCAGGCCAACGTCGCCGGCTACGCCGCGACCCTCCTCGCAGCCCGCGAGGCCGGCCGCTTCTTCCCGATGATGACCACGGCCGCCGGCACCGTCTCGCCGGCCAAGGTGATGGTCCTCGGCGCCGGCGTCGCCGGCCTGCAGGCGATCGCCACGGCCAAGCGCCTCGGCGCCGTCGTCAGCGGCTTCGACATCCGCCGCGCCGCTTGGGAGCAGATCAAGTCGCTCGGCGGGCGGCCCCTCGAGCTCGACTTCATCCCCGACGCCGAGGACGAGGGCGGCTACGCGCGCCCGCTCACCGACGAGGAGAACGAGAAGGTCCGCGAGGCGCTGGCGGAGAACGCCGGCCGCCAGGACGTGATCATCACCACGGCGCAGATCCCGGGCCGCGCGGCTCCGATCCTGATCACCGCCGACGGCGTCCGCAACATGGCGCCGGGCTCGGTGATCATCGACCTCGCCGGCGAGAGCGGCGGCAACTGCGAGCTGACGAAGGCCGACGAGGTCGTCGTCGAGAACGGCGTCAAGATCCTCGCCCCGACGAACCTCGCGAGCGACATGTCCGCGCACGCCTCCCAGCTCTACGCCAAGAACCTCGAGAACTTCATCGGCCTGATCACCTCCGAGGAGGGGGCGCTCGAGCTCAACTTCGACGACGAGGTCGTCGCCGGCGCCTGCCTGACCCACGGCGGCGAGATCAAGAACGAGCGCGCGAAGAGCGTCGTGGAGGGCGGCTGAGCAATGGACCTCGTAACCGAGTTCACGATCTTCGTCCTCGCCGCGTTCGTCGGCTTCGAGGTGATCTCGAAGGTCCCGGCGACGCTGCACACCCCGCTGATGTCGCAGACGAACGCGATCCACGGCATCGTCATGCTCGGCGGCCTGATCGTCGCCGGCTACGCCGAGGGCGCTCTCGAGCTGACGCTGGCCTTCATCGCGATCGCCTTCGGCGCGATCAACATCGTCGGCGGTTTCATGGTCACCGACCGGATGCTCGGCATGTTCAGCCGCAAGAAGCCGAAGCCGGCCGACGGCGAGAAGGGAAGCTGACCGGCCGATGCTGACCGCAGTGCTCGAGCCGGGCGGCGATCTGTCGACCCTCCTCTACGTCCTCGCCTTCTCGCTGTTCATCATCGGGATCAAGCAGGGGACGTCGCCGACCACGGCCAAGCGCGGCAACATGATCGCCGCCGTCGGTATGGCCGTCGCGGTCGTGACGACGCTGCTGCTCGACGGCATCGGCAACTGGGGCGTGATCTTCGGCGGCCTCCTCGTCGGCGGCGCGATCGGCGTCATCGCCTCGATCCGGGTGCAGATGACCGAGATGCCGCAGATGGTGGCCCTCTACAACGGCGTCGGCGGCGGCGCGGTCGCCCTGATCGCCTGGTCGGAGTTCCGCCACGGGATGGGCGGGGAGTTCCCGCTCGAGGAGCTGATCCCGATCCTCTTCTCGGCCGTCGTCGGCTCGGTCTCCTTCTGGGGCTCGAACATCGCCTTCGCGAAGCTCCAGGACCTGATCCCGACGAGGCCGCTGGCGGTCCCCGGCCAGCAGGTGATCAACGTGATCCTGCTGGTCGTGATCATCGGCGCCTGCATCGTCCTCGGCGTCGACCACGACAGCGGCCCCTCGCAGGGTCTCTTCATCGGCGTCCTGATCGCCGCGGCGCTGCTCGGCAACCTCGTCGTCCTGCCGATCGGCGGTGCGGACATGCCGGTCGTGATCTCCCTCCTCAACGCCCTCACCGGCCTCTCCGCCGCCGCCGCGGGCTTCTCGCTCGACAACGTCGCGCTGATCGTCGCCGGCACGCTCGTCGGCTCCTCGGGCACGTTGCTGACGATGGAGATGGCGACGGCGATGAACCGCTCCGTCCCCAACATCCTCTTCGCCGGCTTCGGCGGCGCCCCGGCCGGCGGTGCCGGCGGTTCCGGCGAGGAGCGGCCGCACCGCTCCGTCACCGCCCAGGACGCGGCGATCTCGCTCGCCTACGCCGACTCCGTCGTGATCGTCCCCGGTTACGGTCTCGCCGTCGCCCAGGCCCAGCACGCCGTCAAGGAGATGGCCGACGAGCTCGAGAAGCGCGGGGTCGAGGTCCGCTACGCGATCCACCCCGTCGCCGGCCGCATGCCCGGTCACATGAACGTCCTCCTCGCCGAAGCTGACGTCTCCTACGACAAGCTCGTCGAGATGGAGGAGATCAACCCCGACATGCCGCGCACCGACGTGGCCGTCGTCATCGGCGCCAACGACGTCACCAACCCCGCTGCCAAGGACGACCCCGACAGCCCGATCGCCGGAATGCCGATCATCGAGGTCGCCGACGCCCAGCAGGTGATCGTCATCAAGCGCTCCCTCAGTCCCGGCTTCGCCGGCATCGACAACGACCTCTTCTACCTCGACAAGACCGCGATGCTCTTCGACGACGCCAAAAAGGCGGCGCAAGAAATCGCCGCCGAAGTAACGAAGCTCTGACGGGCCCGGGGGCGCCGACTCGGCGTCCTCGTCGGCTCACGGCCTGAAGGCCGCTTCGCCTCCTGCGTCCTTGATTCGGCGGCCCCGGACCTCGTCAGTCTCGGTGCCACCTCTTTCCAGGGCCGAACCCGCTCGCCGAGAGGTGGGTGGGGGTTCGGCTGGGGAGTGGGGTCGTTCCCGGCACTGGGTCGGATTCGGTGGCCATACGACCCACAACCCGGCCCAGTGGACCGCTGACCCCGATCCATGCCCGTATACGGGCATGATCCTCCTCAGCGGGCCAGCGCGGCGCAGCCGCGGCGCCTCGAAAGCCGACCGACGCCGGGCGTAGATTCCCCGGCTCCATGGAGACCCGTGCCACCAGTCCCGTGATGTTCGGCGGGCCGAGATGTCCCGACCTCGCCGAGGTCGAGACCTGGATCGGCTGGCGCGTCGACGACGTGCACGGGTCAATGATGGGACGGGTCGAGTCGATTCGCCTCGATTCGACGGGCCGGCCGCTGTGGCTGATCGTCAGCGAGTTCCGCTTCGGCGAGGGCCGGCGGTTCGTGATCCCGGCCGGCGACGCTGTCGGCGGGTCCGGTCGGGTCTGGTGCCCGCACCTGCGGGAGCGGATCCGAGCCACGGCGAGCATGGTCGGCGCCAGGTTCACTCCGCAGGCGGACCGCCGCCTGCTGAGTCACTACGTCGGCCGCGCCGACGCCGATCGCGCCGCCTGAGGCCGGGCCCGCGACTCAGTCGCGCTCGCGCTTGCGGTCGCGCCGGACGTGCGGCCAGAGCCAGCCGGCGAGGAAGCCGGCGAGAAACGTGATCAGGAGGATGAAGAAGAGGGGAGTGCTGGTCGTGGCGACGATGAAGTCGACCTCGACCTTCTGCGAGTTCTGGACGATGAACAGCAGTGCGATGGCGGCGATGACGATCGCCGCGTAGAAGCGCCAGCTTCGCTGCTTCGAGGGCTTCTGGCCGGGCAGCGGGGCGGCCCCGCGATGCGGTCGATCGCTCATTCCTTGCGACCCTAGCGCCTTTCGGCACAGTCGCGGTGCCACACGTGACGCGGCCGTCCCTAGCGTCGGGACATGGCGGCGATGCGGTCACCGAGGGTGCGGTGCGAGGGCGGTCAGACGACCGTCGAGTACGCCGCGCTGATCGCCCTCATCGCCGTCCTGATCGCGGCGCTGCTCGCCCTCGCCGGAGTCCGCCCGCCCGGCTCCGGCATCGCCCGCACCATCCTGCACGCGCTCGTCTGCGCGGTCGACGGCGACTGCGGTCCGGCGCCGGAGTCGCCGCTCGAGGAGGCCTACGGAGCGGAGGTCGCCGAACTCGTCGCCGAGCACGCCCCGTCGATCTTCTTCGAGCGCGACGACTTCGTCTCGCTCCCGGTCGATTTCCGCCGCTGCCGCTCCCGGAGCTGCGCCGACACCATCCGCCCGGGACGCGTCCACGCCACGCAGACGGGGCTCGCGCCGGTCGCCTTCACCCACGTCGTCGACTGCCGTGACCCCGCCGCAGCCGAGCGCTCCGACTACGACTGCGCCGGCGCCCGCGGCGGCCTCTACCTGCAGTACTGGCTCTACTACCCCGACAGCCTCACCCACGGGCTCGGCCGGCTCGGCGGCTTCCATCTCGACGACTGGGAGTCGCTCCAGGTCCGGATCGGGCCCGATGGCGAGGTCGCCGCGCGAGCCAGTTCCCATCACGGCTACAACGGCGCCGCCGGCGGGCTCGGCAGCGTCGGCAGCGACACCGGCCTCGGCCCGCGCCCGGCATGGGAGCCGTGGAGCGGCGGCCTCCACGTCGCCTCCGGCAGCCACGCGGGCACGACGGCGCCGGCGATCGGCGACAGCCGCGCGATCCGCGCCGGCGATCTCGTCCTGATCCCGGCGGAACCCGTCGCCGCCGCCGACGGCTCCGACTTCGCGGTCAGCCCGCCCTGGCGCAAGGAGGTCTGGCGGCTCCCGGAGTCGATGGGAACATGATCTTCACGAGACCGGCTCGGCCTCTGGATAAGCTGATCCGATCCCGGCGCCGACTCAGGCAACCGATAGGGCGGAGATCGCGGAGCGACTGACCGAGGCGCGCGAGCGCACGCTGCTCCTGGTCGAGCAGCTCGGCGACGAGCAGCTCAACACCGTCTACTCGCCGTTGCTCAGCCCGCTCGCCTGGGACCTCGGCCACATCGCCAACTTCGAGGAGCTCTGGCTCGTCCAGGGCGCCGGTGGGCGCGAGCCGCTCGACGGCGAGCTCGGCCGTCTCTACGACGCAATCGAGAATCCCCGAGCCGGGCGGAACGACCTGCCGATCCTCCGCGGCGACGAGCTCCGCGCCTACATGGCGGACGTGCGCGAGCGCGCCCTCGAGGTACTCGACGGGATCGACCTCGACGATCCCGCCAGCGAGGAGCTCCGCGACGGATTCGTCTACGAGATGCTGATCGCGCACGAGCACCAGCACAACGAGACGATGCTGCAGCTCCTGCAGATGATCGACGGCTACGAGCCGCCGCTGGCGCCGCCTCCCGCGGCCGAGTCGCCGGGGGGCGGGCCGGAGTCGATCGAGGTCGCCGCCGGCAGATACGAGATCGGCGCGCCCGGCCGCGGCTTCGCCTACGACAACGAGCTCCCCCGCCACGCGGTCGAACTCGAAGCCTTCCGGATCGACCGGCTGCCCGTGACCAATGCCGCCTTCGCGGCGTTCGTCGCCGAGACCGGCGCCGAGCCGCCGCTCTACTGGGAACCCGACGGCGAGGGCGGGTGGGCCGACACCCGCTTCGGCCGCCGCGCCGAGCTCGAACCGGACGCGCCCGCGATCCACGTCGACCACGGCCAGGCGACCGCGTTCGCCGTGTGGGCGGGCAAGCGACTGCCGACCGAGGCCGAGTGGGAGGTCGCCGCCGTCGGCTCCGACCCCGGATCGGCCAACCTCGATCACGACGCCTTCGGCACCCGCTCGCCGGGGGCCGACTGTGGTTCGGGGTGTAACGCCCTGGGCATGGTGGGAGACGTGTGGGAATGGACGAGTTCGGAACTGAACCCGTATCCCGGGTTCCGCGCATTTCCCTATCCCGAGTACTCGGAGGTCTTCTTCGGCCGCGGCTATCGCGTGCTCAGGGGCGGTTCCTGGGCGACCCGCCGGAACGTGATCAGGACCAGCTTCCGCAACTGGGATCTCGCCGAGCGCCGGCAGATCTTCGCCGGCATCCGCCTGGCCGAGGACGCGTGATGGACGGGGAGGGAGCCGTCGAGATCGCCGTCGACCTTCCCGACGGCGGCGTCCTCGCGGGGATGGCCGAGGTCGTCCGCGAGGGGCTGTCGAGCCCGTTCAAGGAGCTCCCGCCGAAGTACTTCTACGACGAGCTCGGATCGGAGCTGTTCGAGCGGATCACCGAGCAGCCCGAGTACTACCCGACGCGCTGCGAGCGCGAGATCCTCGACGTCCGGGCCGGGGAGATAGTCGCCGCCGCGCAGCCGCGGACGCTGATCGAGCTCGGCTCCGGGGCGGCGACGAAGAGCCGCGTCCTGCTCGACGCGATGCGCGACGCGGGAACGCTCGAGCGCTTCGTACCGGTCGACATCTCGGAGGGGATCACCCGTCGCGTCGCCGGCGAGCTCGTCGGCGAGTACCCGGGGCTCGCGGTCGAGGGCATCGTCTGCGACTACGAGACCCACCTCGAGCGGATCCCCCGGCCCGAGGGTGCGCTGATCGCATTCCTCGGCGGCACGATCGGCAACTTCCGGCCGGCGCCGCGGCGTCAGTTCCTGGCGCGGATCGCGACGCTGATGTACCCGGAGGACCGCTTCCTGCTCGGCACCGACCTCGTCAAGGACCGCGCCACCCTCGAAGCCGCCTACGACGACGCCGCCGGGGTCACCGCCGAGTTCAACAAGAACGTCCTCAACGTCCTCAACCGCGAGCTCGGCGCCGATTTCGACCTCGACGCTTTCGAGCACGTCGCCTTCTGGGACGACGAGAACGAGTGGATCGACATCCGCCTCCGCGCGCTCGCCGAGCAGTTCGTCGACATCCGGTCGCTCGACATGCGGACCCACTTCGCCCGCAACGAGGAGATGCGGACCGAGATCTCGACGAAGTTCACGCGCGAGCGGATCGAGTCGAGCTACGCCGACGCCGGGCTCGAGCTGACGGACTGGTGGACGGACAGCGAGGGTCTCTACGCGCTCAGCCTCGCGCGGCCCTTGTAATAGAGTCGTCTCGCTTTGACCGGGCAGGAGGCGGCAGAGGGGGGAGTGGGGAGCGCGGCGGCGTCCGTTGCATTTCGCGACGTCACCAAGCGCTACCGCGGCGCCGATTCCGACGCCGTCAGCAAGCTCAGCCTCGAGGTGCCCGCGGGCGAGATCTGCGTCCTCGTCGGCCCCTCCGGCTGCGGGAAGACGACCGCGATGCGGATGGTCAACCGGACCGTCGAGATCACGTCGGGCGAGATCGAGATCGGAGGGACGCCGGTCACCGACCGCTCGCCCGCCCAGCTGCGGCGCGAGATCGGGTACGTGATCCAGCAGATCGGCCTGTTCCCGCACCGGACGATCGCCCAGAACATCGCGACCGTCCCGTCGCTGCTCGGCTGGGACCGGCAGCGCACCCGCGAACGCGTCCACGAGCTGCTCGAGCTGATCTCGCTGCCGCCGGAGGTCGCTGACCGCTATCCGTCGCAGCTCTCCGGCGGCCAGCAGCAGCGCGTCGGGGTCGCCCGCGCGCTGGCCGCGGATCCGCCGGTGATGCTGATGGACGAGCCGTTCGGCGCGATCGACCCGATCAATCGCGAGCGGATCCAGAACGAGTGCCTGCGGCTCCAGGCGGAGATCCGGAAGACGGTCCTGTTCGTCACCCACGACATCGACGAGGCGATCAAGATGGGCGACCGGATCGCCGTCCTCCGCGAGGGCGGCCACCTGGCCCAGTTCGCGACGCCGGCCGAGCTCCTGATGGATCCCGCCGACGAGTTCGTCGAGGACTTCGTCGGCGCCGACCGGGCGCTGAAGCGGCTCGCTCTGATGCGGGTCTCAGACATCGACCTCTGGGAGGCGCCGCTCGCCTTCGTCGGCCAGGACACGGCCGAGGTCCGCGCGAAGCTCGCCGGCGCCGAGGTGCCGTGGGCGCTGCTCGTCGACTCGCGCCGGACCCCGATCGGCTGGCTCTCCGAGCGCGACCTCGCCGCCGGCACCGTTCCCGAGCGCCCCGACATCTCGCCCGACCCGGTCCTCGACCGCGATGACGTCCTCCGCGACGCTCTCTCCGACCTGCTGCAGTCGCAGACCCACTACGCGCCCGTCGTCGACGCCTCCGGCGCGACCGCGGGAATCCTCTCCCTCGACGTCATCTCCGACTTCCTCGCCTCCGACGAGGCGAAGGTCGAGGAGCACGCGGCGGCCGACCGGCCGCAGACCTGAGCGGAGCGCCGTGCTCGCGACGCTGACCGCAGTCCTCGCCCAGGTCCAGATCCGCGAGGCGGGGACGGGAGCGACGACCTGCGAGGGCAAGAACGAGGCCTTCTGCCCGAGCTTCGTCATCGACAACATCGACGACTACGTCTCGCCGGTGCTCGAGCACCTCGTGCTCGTCCTCGCCTCGGTGCTGGCCGGGTTCCTCGTCGCGATGGTGCTGGCGATCCTCTCGCACGGGCGCCGCTGGCTGATCCCGGTCTTCATCGGGACGACGGGGGTCCTCTACACGATCCCGAGCATCGCGCTGTTCCTGCTGCTGCTGCCGATCACCGGGCGCGGCACCGAGACGGCGATCATCGCGCTCTCGCTCTACAACCTCCAGATCATCTACCGCAACGCCAACTCGGGCCTCGCCAACGTCCCCGCGTCGGCGCGGGACTCCGGGACCGGAATGGGGATGACCAAGCGCCAGCTCCTCTGGAAGGTCGAGCTGCCGCTCGCTCTGCCGGAGATCATCGCCGGCGTCCGGATCGCCACCGTCTCGACGGTCGCGATCGCGACCCTGGCGATCTTCGCCGGCGCCGGCGGCCTCGGCGAGATCCTCTACAACGAGGGCATCCAGCGCGGCGTGTTCAAGACGAACATCGTCTTCGGCAGCATCCTCGCGGTCGGGCTGGCGATCGCCTTCGACGGCCTGCTCGTACTCGTCCAGCGCTACGCGGCCCCGTGGCGGAAGGTCAGGGCGCTGTGAGCGCCGCCTTCGGGATCCCGGCCTTCCTCGGCTCGTTCGGCGGGGCGTTCGACTTCATCTTCAGCCAGCGGGAGTCCGTCCAGGCGGGCGAACCGATCGGCGGCCTCGACCAGATCTGGGAGCTGCTTGCCAACCAGATGCTGATCAGCATCCTTGCGCTGCTGCTGGCGATCGCGATCGCGCTCCCGATCGGGCTCTGGCTCGGCCATCGCGGCGTCGGCGAGTTCGCGGCGGTCGCGATCGGCAACGCCGGGCGGGCGATCCCCGAGCTCGCCCTGATCGCGCTGATGGTCGCCTTCATCGGCACGGGCGTCCTCAACGTGACGATCGCCGTCACGGTCCTCGGAATCCCGCCGATCCTCACCAACGCATTCGTCGGCATGCGCCAGGTCGACCGCGGAGCCGTCGACGCGGCCCGCGGGATGGGGATGACCGAGCTCGAGATCATCCGCCGGGTCGAGCTGCCGCTCGCGATCCCGACCATCATGGGCGGCGTCCGGACCGCCTCGGTCAACATCATCGCCACCGCGACGATCGGCTCGATCGCGGGCGTGAAGACGCTCGGCGACCTGATCCTCGGCCAGGCGACCTACGGCGAGGAGGGTGTGATCGCGGGCGCGATCGTCGTCGCCCTGCTGGCCCTCACCTTCGAGCTCATACTCGCCGCCATCCAGCGGACGCTGACCCCGCGGGGGCTCGCGCTTCAACGCGCCGCCGCCCGGGCAAGTGCATAGGATCGTCGTCGAGCCGCGGAGGGGCCGCGGCCAAACCACACGGGAGGAACCCAGACCAATGTCCAGCAAGACCCGCCTTCGCGGAGTCCTCGCACTGCTCTGTCTGCTCGTCGCGGCCGTCGCGCTCGCGGCGTGCGGATCCGACGATGGGACGTCGACGGAGGCGGACTCGACCGCCGCGAGCAGCGACAACCTGATCCAGGACAACCCGGACAACAACGGGGTCCAGCTGACGATCGGCTCGAAGAACTTCACCGAGCAGTTCATCCTCGGCGAGATCTACGCGCAGGCGCTCGAGGCGGCCGGATACGACGTCTCGACCGACCTCAACCTGGGTTCCGAGCAGGTCGCCCTGAAGGCGCTCCAGAACGGCGAGATCAGCGGCTATCCCGAGTACACCTCGACCGCGCTGACCTCGTTCTTCGACACCGCGCCGGAGGACGTGCCGGCCGACGCGCAGGAGGCCGTCGATCAGACGCAGGACCAGTTCGGCGATCTCGGCCTCGAGGCGTTCGCGCCGACGCCGTTCGCCGACGCCAACGCTGTCGGGTTGCTGCAGACGACCGCCGACGAGCTCGGGGCGACCAAGATCTCCGACCTCGAGGGCCAGTCCGAGGATCTGACGCTCGCCGGCTCGCCGGAGTGCCGTCAGCGGATCGACTGCCTCGCCGGTCTCGAGAAGTACTACGGCCTGCAGTTCGGCAAGTTCACCCCGGTCGACATCGGCCTCCGGTACGAGGTCCTCGACAAGGGCGACGCCGACCTGTCGATCCTGTTCACGAGCGACGCGCAGCTGTTCGTCGACAGCGACAAGTACACGCTGCTCGAGGACGACAAGGGCGTCCTGCCGGCGGGCAACGTGATCTTCATCTCCGACCAGAAGGTCGTCGATGAGGCCGGGCCCGACTACCAGGCCACGATCGAGAAGGTCCAGGAGGGCCTGACGCTCGAGGTCATGCAGGAGCTCAACGCCCGCGTCGACGTCGACAAGGAGAAGCCCGAGGACGTCGCAGCCGAGTACCTCCAGGAGGCCGGCTACACCGAGTAGACGACCGCGGCGAGTGGGCGGCGGGACCCGGGGCGCCGGGCCCGCCGCCTCGCCGTGCCGTCGGCCTCTCGTGTTCGGATAGGCTCGCCTGCGGATGGACTTCTCGAAGCTCTCGCGGTCGGAATGGCTCGGGCTCGCGGCCTCGGCTCTGCTCGTCGTCGCGGTTTTGTTCCTGCCCTGGTTCGACCTCGCCGAGGGTCCTTCGCGCGCCCCCGGCGGCGACGGGTTCCTCTGCGGCGACGGCCAGTTCACCTGCACCGGCTTCGAGACGTTCGGACTCCTCCGCTGGCTGCTGCTGGCAGCCGCGGCCGCTCCCTGGATCCTCGCCTGGATCGTCGTCCGCGGGAACAAGCTCTCGTGGCCTCCGGGCGAGCTGACGATGACCGTCGGCTTCACGGCGTTCGTCCTGATCGCCTACAACGGGATCATCGATCCCCCGGGCTCGGGCAACCAGGAGATCGGTATCACCAAGGAGATCGGCTACTACGTCGCCCTCCTCTCCGCACTCGGCATCGCGATCGCGGGGATCGGCCGGGCGATGGAAGTGAACAAGGACGCCCCCCGCAAGGCGCCCGGAACCGTCTGAGAGGCTGAAACGAATGGGTGTGATCTCCCAGGACAACCGTCCCGGCTCGACGCCGGACCGCAATCTCGCCCTGGAGCTCGTCCGGGTCACCGAGGCGGCGGCGCTCGCCGCCGCCCGCTGGGTCGGCCGCGGCGACAAGGAGGCCGCCGACGGCGCCGCCGTCGACGCCATGCGTCTGCTCATCAACACCGTCCCGATGGACGGCATCGTCGTGATCGGCGAGGGGGAGAAGGACGAGGCGCCGATGCTCTACAACGGCGAGGAGATCGGCGACGGCAGCCCGCCCCGCGTCGACATCGCCGTCGACCCGCTCGAGGGGACCCGACTCTGCGCCCAGGGCCGCCCCGGCTCGCTCGCGGTGATCGCGCTCTCGGAGCGGGGATCGATGTTCGACCCCGGGCCCTGCGTCTACATGGAGAAGCTCGCCGGCGGTCCTGAGATCGCCGATTGCCTGAGCCTCGAGGAGCCGGTCGGCGACGTCGTCAAGCGCGTCGCCGAACGCCGCGGCGTCAGCCCGACGGAAATCACGACGGTGATCCTCGATCGCGAGCGCCACGCCGAGGGCGTGCGGCAGATCCGCGAGGCCGGCAGCCGGATCCGGTTCATCACCGATGGCGATGTGTCGGCCGCCCTGCTGGCGGTCATGGACGGAACCGGAGTCGACCTGCTCTGGGGAATCGGTGGAACGCCCGAGGGAGTCATCTCGGCGGCCGCGATCAAGTGCCTCGGCGGCCAGATGCTCGGCCGTCTCTGGCCTCGCAACGACGAGGAGAAGCAGGCCGCGATCGACGCCGGCTACGACCTCGGCCGGATCCTCGAGGTCGACGACCTCGTCGGCGGCAACGACGCCTTCTTCGCGGCCAGCGGCGTCACCGACGGCGACCTCCTCCAGGGAGTCCGCTACCACGGCGCCGGCTACGCGACGACCGAGTCGCTGGTCATGCGCTCCCGCTCGGGGACGGTGCGGCGGGTCAGCGGCCGCCACGACGGCAGCAAGTTGCGCGAGGTTACCGGCGGCCTCTACGGGTAGCCGGTGACCCATGCACCTGATCGCCGGCGCCACCGGCTACATCGGCGGCCTCCTGGCCGCGCGCCTGGCTGAGGACGGGCGCGAGATCCGCTGCCTCGCCCGCGACCCCGACAAGGCGGCGGGCAAGCTCGACGGCCGCAGCGAGATCGTCCGCGGCGACGTCCTCGACCGCGCCAGCCTCGACGACGCCCTCGCGGGGGTCGACGTCGCCTTCTACCTCGTGCACTCGATGGGCCGCGGCGGCGACTCCGACTTCGAGGAGCGCGACCGGCGCGGGGCTCGCAACTTCGCCGCGGCGGCCGCGGCGGCCGGGGTCGAGCGGATCGTCTACCTCGGCGGCCTCGGCGACGCGACCTCGCCGCACCTGCGCTCCCGCCACGAGACGGCGGAGCTGCTCGCCTCGACCGGGGTGCCGCTCACCTACTTCCGGGCGGCGATCGTGATCGGGTCCGGCAGCGAGTCGCTGCGGACGATCGCCTACCTGGTCCGCCGCCTGCCGGCAATGGTCACGCCGAGCTGGACGTCGACCCGGACCCAGCCGATCGCCGCGGCCGATGTGGTCGCCTACCTCGCCGCTTCGCTTGACGCCGAGGAGTCGAAGGGCCGCGAGATCGAGATCGGCGGCCGCGAGGTGACGACGTACGGCGGCCTGCTCGACGTCTGCGCCCGCGCGCAGGGGAAGCGGCCGCGGCCGCGGATCGGCGTCCCGCTGCTCTCGCCGGGCCTGAGCTCGCACTGGATCGGACTCGTGACGCCGGTCGACGCCGGCGTTGCCCGGCCCCTCGTCGAGGGGCTGACGACCGAGACCGTGGTCAACGACCCGAGCGGGATGGAGCTGTTCGACGTCGAGCCGACGCCGCTCGAGGATGCGATGCGGACGGCCGTCGCCGAGCTCTTCTGAGCCCGGCTCAGGGGAGCCAGTCGTGCTCCTCGGCCTCGGCCGGGCGCTGCGCCGGGAACTCGGCGGTCATGCCGCGGAGCGTGCCGGTGTCGTGGAGCTCGAAGCGAAGCGCGTTGATGACCCCGCCCGCGAGCAGGCCGAGCGCGAGCGCGTAGAACCAGATCAGCGCGATCAGGACGAAGCTGACGATCCGGCCGAACTCGCCGACGGTCGAGACGTTGACGAGGTAGATCGGGAAGATCGAGTTGGCGATGCCGCCCGCGATCGCCATGAACAGGGCGCCGGGCCAGACAGCGCGCCACGGCAGATGCCCCTTCGGGACGGCCCAGTAGATCAGGCAGAGCAGCAGGAAGCTGATCGCCAGGCCGCCGGCGATCACCATCACGTTGAGCAGCCAGTCGACCCGCTCGAGGCCGAACGGCAGGTCCTCGATGCCGGAGACGAGCAGTGACTCGAGCGCCGGGACCGCGACGCTGGCCGCGAGGAAGAAGGCGACGACCGCGAGCATGATCAGCGCGAACCGCTTCTGCGCCAGCCAGCCGCGGCACTCGACGTGGTAGATCCGGCAGAACGCGGTGTCCATCGCGCCCCAGAAGGAGGCGCCGATCCAGAGGCCGGCGACGATCGCAACGATCCCGATCTCGGTCGAGTTCGAGCGCAGCTGGTCGAGCGTCGAGCGCAGCGTCTCCTGTTCCGTCGAGGGGAAGAGCTCGCCGAGGTCGGAGAGGATCGTCGCCTGGACGTCGGGGCTCTGCAGGAGCTTGCCGGTGATGAACAGCAGCAGCAGGGCGAACGGGAACACCGACAGCATCAGGTTGTAGGCGACCATCGCCGCCATGCCGGTGATGTTCTCCTCGTAGGCGCGCCGCCAGAAGGCGGTCAGCGATCGGTTGGTGCGCTGCCTCAACGGCGCTCGACGGCATCACGGAGGGCTGCCGCGGCACGGCCCGCGACCCGCAGCCCCAGCGAGGCCGCACCCCCCGCGATCGCGATCCCGCCGCGGGCGAGGCCCTCGAGGTCGGCGGCGGCGGAGTGCTCCGGCGGCGACTCCGTCCGTTCGCCGGCACTCGCGGCGCGCGGCGGCTTCCGGTCCCGTTGCGGCGTCCCGGTGGGCTCCGGGGCGGCCTTCGGCGCTTGTTTCGGCGCCCGCTTCGACGCGTTGTCGGCCTTCGCCTTCGCTTCGGCTCGGCGCGGGCTGCGAACCGCCGGGCGCTTCTTCGGCAGGTTGCCGAGGACCCCAGCCTGTGGGGGCGGATCGGCGTCGGCGGCCTTTCGGGGCTCGCCCGCCGTTCCCTCGCTGTCGCGCTCGGTGCCGGTCATATGGCTATTTCACAGGGTTTGCAGGCGTCACGCGCTGCCGGACCGCAACTACCCGCATTCTCACGCGTTATTCAGGGAGTAACCGGGTATGTGATCCGGTGTAGCGGACCCTGGATCGGTGTGGTGAAGACCGCCAAATCCGGCTTGACTTCAGAAAGTAAAGTACATACAATGCCACTTCGCGGGGTTGCGCCTGACGCCGGCGGAACATACGAACGCGGCAGATACCGGACGGCGGGTCCGAGATCTTGCAGCCGTGGCTCATGCCGAGACGATCGGCGCCCGATGAACCCATGCGGGCCCAATCAGAGCACGGACCCCGAGAACGTAAGAACAGAACGGAGCAAGAGGACGCGGAATGCTTGTAGCTGAGCTTCAGGAACTTGAAGAAGTAAAGAACCTGCTGAGCAAGGGCCAGCAGGTCGGTGTGCTGACCTTCGGCGAGATCGCTTCCGCGGTCTCCGAGGTCGACGTCGACGAGGGCGACATCGAGGAGCTCTACGGGCACCTCGAGCGGTCGGGCATCGAGCTCGTCGAGGACGTCGACCCCGCCCAGACCTCCGCGCCTGAGCGCGACGACGGCAAGCGCGGCAAGCGCCGGGCGAAGACGACGATCGATCTCAAGCCCGACATGACGACCGACTCGCTGCAGCTGTTCCTCAAGGACATCGGCAAGGTCCGTCTGCTCACGGCCGCCGAGGAGGTCGAGCTGGCGAAGCGGATCGAGCGCGGCGACCTCGCGGCGAAGGAGAAGATGGTCGAGTCCAACCTGCGGCTCGTCGTCTCGATCGCCAAGAACTACCGCAACCAGGGCCTGCCCTTCCTCGACCTGATCCAGGAGGGGACGCTCGGCCTGGTGCGCGCCGCGGAGAAGTTCGACTACCGCAAGGGCTTCAAGTTCTCGACCTACGCCACCTGGTGGATCCGCCAGGCGATCGCCCGTGCGCTCGCCGACAAGGCGCGGACCATCCGGATCCCGGTCCACGTCGTCGAGAAGCTGAACAAGATCGGCCGTGCCGAGCGGAAGCCGCTGTCACCGAGCTCGGCCGTGAGCCGACGCCGAGGATCGCCGACGTCACCGGCATCGAGCCGGACGAGGTCGATTCGATCAAGCGCTCCGCGCAGGCCCTGGTCTCGCTCGAGAAGCCGGTCGGCGACGAGGAGGAGTCCGAGTTCGGACAGTTCATCGCCGACGAGAAGGCCGAGTCGCCGTTCGACCGGGCCGCCGACCTGCTGACCAAGGAAGCGCTGCGCGAGGCCCTGGAGAACCTCTCCTACCGCGAGCGCCGCGTGCTCGAGCTTCGCTACGGGCTCGGCGGGGAGCACCCCCGCACCCTCGACGAGGTCGGGCGGACGTTCAACGTCACCCGCGAGCGCATCCGGCAGATCGAGAACCAGTCGCTGAAGAAGCTGCAGACGCTTGCCGAGGCGCAGAAGCTGCGCGAAGTCGCGTAGCGCTCAAGTCGCCCGGCCGGCACGAGCCGGGCGCGCGGCCCCCCCGGGGCCGCCGGAAAAGAAGACCTCAGACCAAGGACGCGGCCGCTGCATGGCCCGGCGTCCCACGAGTACGAACGGAGCAAGAAACAGAATGAGCACCGCCACCAAGACCAGACCCACCAAGAGCGACGTCGTCGAGTTCACCTGCGCGCGCTGCGAGGTGACCAGCCGCTGGACCGAGGGCCTCGGCGCCGCGACCCCGCCGAACTGGGTCAAGGAGAAGGGCCTCTACTACTGCCTCGTCTGCCGCCGTGAGCGCGCGATGGAGCAGGCCGTCGAGAAGGCCGGCGGTCAGAGCGTCAGCACCGCTGACCGCGCCAAGCTGCGCTCCGCCGCGGTCGTCGACTTCGAGATCGCCCGCGATCCCGACCGCACCGAGGGCGAGATCGCCAAGGCCGCCCGCGCTTCCATCGGCGCAGTCCGCAAAGCGAGGAAGCGCCGACCTTCCTGAGGCGCGGTCTCAGGACCTTGACTTGAGCGGCATCCCTTCGGGGATGCCGCTCTTTTTGTTTCTTGCGTTCTCTTGCGGGGTTCAAGGCATTCGGGACCGCGCCGATATGAGGGGCGATGCCCTTTCAGGTCGATGATGCGCTGCGGTACGTGGTCCAGAGCGAGGGATCCGATCTCCATCTGAAGGTCGGGGCGCCGCCGATGACCCGGATCCACGGCTCGCTCGGGCCGATTCCCGGCTACGGGCCGCTGTCGACCGACGAGACCGAGGAGGCGCTGCGGACCCTGGTCGGTGCGCTGCCGGCGCGGAACGAGTTCGACGAGGAGGGGGAGGCCGACTTCTCCTACTCAATCCCGAGCGTCTCGCGGTTCCGCGTCAACGCCTTCCGCCAGCGCGGGTCGATCTCGATCGTCTGCCGTGCGATCCCCTACCAGGTGCGCACGATCGAGGATCTCGGTCTGCCGCCGGCGATCCGCGCGCTCGCCGAGGAACGCCGCGGGATCATCCTGCTGACCGGGACTACCGGCTCGGGCAAGTCGACGACGCTGGCGGCGATGATCGACCACATCAACGAGAGCCGGGCCGAGCACATCATCACGCTCGAGGACCCGATCGAGTACCTCCACGCCGACAAGCGCTCGATCGTCAACCAGCGCGAGGTAGGCTCCGACACGAAGAGCTTCGCCCGGGCGATGCGGCGGGTCCTGCGCCAGGACCCCGACGTGATCCTGATCGGCGAGATGCGCGACGAGGAGACCGTCCGGACCGCGCTCAGCGCCGCCGAGACCGGCCACCTCGTGCTCTCGACGCTCCACACCCTCGACGCGACCGAGACGATCAACCGGATCATCGACTTCTTCCCGCCTCATCTCCAGCAGCAGGCGCGCGTGATGCTCGCGTCGACGCTGCGCGGGGCGGTGTCCCAGCGCCTGGTTCCGACCGTCGACGGCAACGGCCGCGTCGCCGCCAGCGAGGTGATGATCGTCACCGGTCGCGTCGAGGACCTGATCCTCAACCCCGAGGAGACGGGCAAGATCAGCCAGGTGATCGCCGAGGGCGACTACTACGGGATGCAGACGTTCGACCAGTCGCTGCTCGGCCACGTCGAGTCGGGCAGGGTCTCGGAGAAGGTCGCGATGGACTACGCGTCGAGCCCGCACGACTTCAAGCTGATGCTGGCCTCCTCGGGCCAGCGGGCCAGCGACATCTCCCAGCTCGGGGGCGAGCCCGGACCCGAGCCGGTCCCCGTCAGGCCGGATGCCGAGCCGGCGCCGCTGGTCCCTCAGCAGCCCGGCCAGGTTCCCGGCCCGCCGCAGCCGCAGCAGCAGCAGGCGGTCTCGGCCCCGCCGCCCCGGTAGCCCCTACTTCACTTCCTGAAGTATTGCTATTCTCCGGGTGGAAGCGCCCGGTGGAACGACCGTCGCGCGCTCCGCGAGGACATGGCGAACACCGACACAGATTGCCCCGTTTGCGCTTGTGCCGAGATCATCTCGGGCAAGTGGACATTGCTGGTCATCCGTGACCTGGCCGCCGGCAACCGTCGCTTCTGCGAGCTCGAGCGCTCGCTCGACGGGATCAGCCCGCGGACCCTCTCGCTGCGCCTTCGCGCGCTCGAGGAATGCGGCGTCGTCGAGCGCCACACCTACCCCGAGGTCCCGCCGCGGGTCGAGTACGCGCTGACCGAGAAGGGCCGGGCCCTCTCGCCGCTGATCGACGACATGCGCGAATACGGCTCCCGCTGGCTCGGCGTCGGCGAGGAACCCGCCGACAAGCGCGAAACCGTCGCCGCCTAGGCGCCCGGCGGCTCAGGCCGGGCCGCCTCCGAAGCCGACCTCGTTCCCGTCGGCGTCCCGGTAGGTCATCTTGCGGACGCCGTTGCCGTACTGCTCGCGGTCGGCCGGCTCGATCCCGCGATCGGACACGCCGGCCACCAGCGTGTCGAGGTCGTCGACGAAGATCGTCAGGTGTGCGTTCCCGGCGCGGGCCGGGTCTTCGAGGATGAACACGTAGCTGCCGTCGGCGAGTTCCCAGACGGCCTCCGTGTCGTGGGGCAGGAACGAAGGCTCGGAGCCGAGCAGGCGCTCGTACCAGGCCTTGGCGCCCGCGAAGTCGGAGACCGAGATCCCTGCGAACAGACTGCGCCCCACGGGGTGATCGTAGGCGCTGTCCTCCCTGCAACGGAAGTTGCAGGGAGGAAGGTCGCGTGCGTGGGCGAAGACGGCCCCTGTGCGCGACCTTCACCTCCGACACACGCTGACCGCTCTGGCCCGGGACGCCTCCGAGGTCTTCACCGACCTCGTCGAGGGCGGGCAGGAGATCCCCTACGAGATCGGGGAGGCGGGTGACGGCTTCGCCTTCTGTCACTACCAGCCGCTGACGGCGCGGTTCGTTCGCGACAACGCCACCGAGCTCCGCGAGCTCGAGAGCTTCCACGAGGCCACCGAGACGATGCGCCGGACCGAGATCGCCGGGATCTACCTCGAGGAGGCCGGGATCGCTCCTCCCGTCGACGCCGTCGAGCAGTCGAACCTCGCGGTCACCTACTTCCTCGCGCGCCTCTGGGACGGCTGCGCCGACTTCGCGATCGACGACGAGCGCTTCGCCTCCGCGGTGGCCGAGATCGAGGATTGCGCCGAGCCCGAGGCAGGCGAGGTCGAGGCGATCGTTCCCCTGGTCGGCTTTCAGATGCCTGCCAACCGGCTCGATCTCTGCGGCGCCTCGATCGTCCGCGCCGACGCCGTCGACGTCCCCTCCGAGGCGGCCCGCGGCGAGCGCCCGGGCGGAGCGGCCTGGGAACCCACCTTCCTGATCAGCGCCCGCGTCGAGCTCGACGACGACGGCGGTCTCGGCGGCGCCGGCGACCGCGTCGCCAGGACCTTCGAGCGCGTCGTCATGACCCTGCGTCTCTACAAGCCCGGCGGCGTCGGCCTCGGCCCGCACGGTTGGGTCCGGGTAGCGGGAGACCGCTGGCGGCGGATCGCGACCGGCGCGGGCAAGCCCCGGCCGGGCGGCTACCGCCTGACCGAGGACGACCTCGACCAGCTGACCGATCTCTCACGTACCGTCGCGGTCCACCCGCGTCGCGTCTCCCGCCTGCGCCGGGCCCTGCTCCGGTTCGAGGCCGGGCTCGACCGCCGCGGCGCCGTCGACGCCCTCAACGACCACCTGCTGGCACTCAGGTTCCTGCTCGAGGGCGAGGGCCCCGCGGGCGTCGGCCTGCCGATGCGCGTGGCCGCGCTCGCCGAGGACGGCGAGGACCGGGACGAGGCAAAGCAGGTCGTCGAACAGGCGATCTCGCTCGAGCGCGAGCTCTGGAGCGGCGAGCCGATGCGGGCCGAGGGCGCCCCCGGCCCCTCCGAGATCGCCGGACACGTCGAAGAGCTCCTGCGGACCATCCTGCGCCGTGGAGTCACGGGCGAGATCGGCACCGACTTCCGCGCCGCCGCCGACGAGGCGCTGCTCGCCGACGGGCTCGCCTTCGGCGAGGGATCCCCTTCCGAGATGGGGACCGACACGGAATGGGACTTCGAGGCGATCGAGGTCGAGGAGATGGCCGCCGAGCCGGAGACGACCGAGAACGAGCTCGACCTCGGGTTCGATCGCGACGGCGAGGAGATCATCGCCTCGCGGATCCAGCCCGATCCCGAGCCGGGCGCCATGCCCGAGCTCGAGTACGACCTCGCGCCCGAGCCCGTGGCGGAGATCGAAGAGATCGAGGAGATCGACGTGCCCGAGCCCGTCGCCGAATCGCCGATGCCCGAGCGCAAGCAGGTCCACCTGCCCCTGATCGTTCCCGGCGAGGAGGAGATCGCCGCCGAGGTCGAGGTGACGGCGGAAGCCGAGGCCGAAGCCGAGGAGGAGCTCGCTCCGACCCGCTCGATCACCTTCCTCGACGAGGAGATCACCGAGGAGCCTCGCGAGCCGTCGCGGACCGCCGCCGGAGCCGGCTGGCTCGACGAGGTCGATGACGGCGCGACCATGGACTTCCCGGCACGACCGAACCACCTCAGCGAGCTCGCGCGTCCGCCGATGGACCGCGAGGAGGTCAAGGCTCGCGTCGAGTACCTCTTCCCGCGCACCGAGACGAACTGGACCGTCGGCAGCCGCGCGCCGCGCCGCGCCGCCGGCTGAGCCGGGGACCTACTCCTCCGGCATCAGCAGCTGCGCGAACTCGCGCAGACCGTCGAGGTCGTGGATCTCGTCGTTGAGCTCCGGGACCTCGAAGACCGGCACCCCGGGCGACCCGGCGCGGAGGGCCGCGATGTTCTCGCCGTCGCGAGCTGCAAGAAGGCTGCGGGCCTCGTGCGCCGCGAGGACGCGCTCGACGAGGTCCTCGTCTCCGAGCACCTCCGCGAGCGCCTGACGGGAGTCCGCGCCGTCCTCGCCCGGGGGCGTGGTCGCGTGGACCCGATTGACGACCACGGCACCCAGCGGCAGGTCCCCCTCGTCGAGCTTGCCGCGCAGGTAGCCGGCCTCCTCGATCGGCACGCGGGCGGGCCCGGTCACGATCAGGAACGTCGTCCGTTCGTCCCGGAGCAGGCCCTCGACGCGCTCCGCCCGGTCGCGGAAGCCGCCGAGGAGCACCGCCATCGCCGAGAAGAACTCCGAGAGGTCGGCGATCAGGTCGCCGCCGGTCACCCGCCGCAGCACCGATGAGACAACTGAGAAGCCGCGACCGGCGATCCGCGCGCCGAAGCCGGTCGGGCGGATGAACAGCCGCATCGCCCTGCCCTCGACGAACTGGGTGACGCGGCGGGGAGCATCGAGGAAGTCGAGGGCGTTGCGGGACGGCGGCGTGTCGAGGATCAGCAGGTCGAAGTTTTCGTCCTCATCGAGCTCGTAGAGCTTCTCCATGGCCATGTACTCCTGCGAGCCGGCCAGGGCGCCCGAGATCTGCTGGTAGATCCGGTTGTCGATGATCCGGCGGCGCGACTCCTCGTCCGGCGAGTAACGCTGGATCACCTCGTCGAAGGTCGCCTTCGGGTCGAGCATCATCGCCCAGAGCTCGCCGCCTCCTGGGAGCTCGCCGGTCTCGACCCGGCTCGGGACGTTGCCCAGCTCCTCGAGGCCGATCGAGTCGGCGAGCCGGCGCGCCGGATCGATCGTCAGCACCGCGACCTTGAGCCCGCGGTGCGCCATCGCGACGGCGATCGCCGCCGACGTCGTGGTCTTCCCGACCCCGCCGGAGCCGACGCAGATCGCGATCGACCGGCCGGCGAGGATCGCGTCGAGGTGAGCGCTCACGCCGTCACCACCCCGGAGAGCTCGCGCAGCTCTGCCTCGCCGATCTCGGCGGCGAACAGGAACGGCAGCTCGTGGACGGGGACGCCGGGCAGGACCGTGCGCAGGCGCTCGAGCTCGATCCGCTGGGCGCCGGCGCGCTCGGCCTCGGCGACGGCGGCGTCGAGCGCCGCCGACTGGAGCCGCTCGCGCGCAAGCCGGAGCTCGTCGAGCTCGGCGGGGGAGAAGCGCTCGGGGAAGAGGCCGTTGACGAACAGCTCGTCGAGGGCGACGCCCGCCTCCTCGAGGCCGGCCGCGAGATCGGCCGACTCGTTGACCGCCATCTCCTCGGCGGTCGCGACGATTCCGACCCCGCTCTTGCTCTCGTCGGTGATCATCCGCTCGATCCGCGACGCCTGGTCGGCCAGCGGCCCGCCGCGGGCGATCCTCCGGAACGTGCCCGGCGCCTCGAGGAAGCCGATCCCATGTCCGGTGGCCGGCGCGTCGACGATCACGAGGTCGTAGACCCGCCCGTCGCCGGGGGCCCGGCGCACGTCGAGCGTCAGTTCGTACGCCTTGCCGATCGAGACCACCTCCTGCAGTCCCGGGGTCGCCGCGGCGAGGTAGCTGAAGAGGTTGCTGCGATAGAGCAGGGAGGCCATCGCCCGGACCGGGAGCAGCACCTCGAGGTACTCGCGGACCATCCGGTCGGGGTCGATCGAGATGGCCCAGAGGTTCTCGGCGAGGGCGGTCTCGTTGAAGCCGATGGGATCGCGGCCGAACAGCTCCGAGCCGCGCTCCTGCCCGGCGATCTCGCAGACGATCGTCCGCTTGCCCGCGGCCGCGGCCGCGAGGCCGAGCGCGTAGGCGACGGTCGTCTTGCCGACTCCGCCCTTGCCCGTGACGAAGGCGAGCCGCTTGTCGAGCAGGCCGGCGATCGGCCCATTCTCGCAAGCCGCCCGTCACGGCTTCGGAGACGCCGGGAGGAAACCGGCTGCGATAGCCGAATAAGCGGTCACCATGGGCTTGTTCAACAGGAAGAATCCGGAAGGGCGTACCGCGGAGAGCGAAGCTTCCCGCGAGCCGAAGAGCACCGAGGCGGAGGCCGAGGTCGCCATCAGGGCGGAGGAGCTGCCCGATCCCGAACCGGCCCCGACGCCGGAACCGGCCGCCGCGCCGCGAGCCGAAGAGCCCGCGCCCGCTGCCGACCCGTACGGCGACGAGCTCCGCGAGCTCGAGAGCAAGGCCGTGGCCGACGCCGAGCCGGCCGTCGAGGCCGTCGAGGTCGTCGAGGAGCCCGCTGAGCCCGCGCCCGCCGCCGCGGTGACCGATTCGGAGCCTTCCACCGGCAAGCTCGACAAGGAGGAGCTGCGCCGTGCGGTCAAGGGGACCGACGCCGAGCCCGAGGACGACGGCCGCGTCTCCGCCGACGAGCTGATCGGACCGACCTTGAAGCGCCGCCACCCCTTTGCGCCCGAGCCCGAGGAGCCGGCTGCCGAGAAGACGATGAAGGTCTTCGCCTTCGCCAACCAGAAGGGCGGGGTCGCGAAGACGACGACCACGCTGAACCTCGCCGTGGCGCTGTCGGAGTCCGGACACCGGGTCCTCTGCGTCGACCTCGATCCGCAGGGCAACCTGACGATGAGCCAGGGGATCGACCCGGACACGGTCGAGAAGAGCCTCTACCACGTGCTCGTCGAGCGGATGCCGATCAAGGAGATCATCCAGCACCGCGAAGTCGACATCGCCGTGGCGTCGATCGACCTCGCCGGCGCCGAGATCGCGATGAGCACGCAGATCGGCCGCGAGCGGTCGCTGCAGAAGGCTCTCGCCCAGGTGGCCGACGAGTACGACTACGTCTGCATCGACACGCCGCCGAGCCTCGGCCTGCTGACCATCAACGCGCTGACCGCCGCCGACAAGGTGATCGTGCCGGTCCAGTGCGAGTACCTCTCGATGCGAGGTCTCGTCCAGCTGCAGAACACCCTCGAGATGATCCGGGAGAACCTCAACCCGGACGTACAGATCGAGGGCATCCTGCCGACGATGCTCGACACCAGGACCATCCACGCGAAGGAGGCCGTCGAGATCCTCGAGGAGAACTTCGGGGAGCTCGTGTTCAAGTCGCGGATCCGGAAGGCGATCAAGTTCGCCGAAGCGCCTGTGAAAGGCAGCTCCGTCCTGAAGTACGATCCGCAGAGCAACGCGGCCCAGTGCTATCGCGATCTGGCTGAGGAGGTCCTGGAACATGGCTCGAAGGAATAAGCGGGCAAGCATGCGCGAGGGTCCCCTGGCCGACCTCTTCCGGTCGACCGAGGACGCTCCCGAGGACCCGCCCGAGCCCCCGGCCCGCCCGGAGCCGCGCCGCTCCGAGCCGGAGCCGGACCCCGAGCCCGTCGCCGCCGAGCCCGAGCGCGCTCCCGAGCCGCCGGCACCCGAGCCCGAGGCCGCGCCCACGTACGGACGCGACGAGCCGCCGCGCGCGGCGCGCCCGGCGAAGGACCGTCTCCGCGACGTCTTCAGCAGCGACCCCGCCGATCGCGAGCCCGCCTACGGCCGCTCCGAGTCCTCACGGTCCCCGGCGACCGCGCCGCCCCAGGTCAACGACCCGCTGATCCGCGTGGTCGGGGTCGGCGGCGGCGGCGTCAACGCCGTCAACCGGATGGTCGAAGCCGGCATCACGGGCGTCGAGTTCATGGCGGTCAACACCGACCTCCAGTCGCTGCAGCAGAGCGCCGCCGATCTGACGATCCACATCGGCGGCGGCGTCACCCGCGGCCTCGGGTCCGGATCGGACCCCGAGCTCGGCTACCGCGCCGCCTTCGAGGAGCAGGACCGGATCAAGCGGATGCTGAAGGGCTCCGACATGGTCTTCGTCGCCGCCGGAGCCGGCGGCGGGACGGGTACCGGGGCCGCCCCGGTGATCGCCCGCCTCGCCCGCGACGTCGGTGCGCTCACCGTCGGCATCGTCACCCGTCCCTTCGGCTTCGAGGGAACGCGTCGCGCCAAGCAGGCCGACAAGGGCATCGACGCCCTCAGCGGCGAGGTCGACACGCTGATCGTGGTCCCCAACGACCGCCTGCTCTCGGTGCTCGAGCGCAACACCTCGATGGTCGAGGCGTTCCGCGTCGCGGACGACGTCCTCCGCCAGGGCGTCCAGGGCATCTCCGACCTGATCACGCTGCCGGCGCTGATCAACCTCGACTTCGCCGACGTCCGGACGACGATGCGCGACGCCGGCCCGGCCCTGCTCGGAATCGGCATGGGCACCGGGGACACCCGGGCGGCCTTCGCGGCCGAGCGTGCGATTTCCTCGCCGCTGCTCGAGACCTCGATCGAGGGAGCGCGGTCGATCCTGCTGTCGATCACGGGCGGCAGCGACATGTCTCTGGTCGAGATCTCCGAGGCGGCTCGCGTCATCCAGGAGGCGGCGCACCCGGAGGCGCACATCATCTTCGGCGCCAACGTCGACGACACCCTCGACGAGCAGATGTGGGTGACGGTGATCGCGACCCGCTTCGACGCCCGCGGCCGCCGTGCCGACGGCTCGTCGACCGGGGTCCATCGCTCGACCGCCCGTCCCTCCGCCCGTCGCGGCGAGACGTCCGGCGCGCGGCGCGTCCCTGATTACGAGGAGCGCCCCGGCGACCTCGGAATCGACGTTCCCGAGTTCATCCCCAACTAGGCAGGCTGTGAGCAGCCCGTGAGCCGCGGCGTCGTCGCCGGGGGTCATCCGGCAACCGCGGAGGCGGGCGCATGGGCTCTGCGCGAGGGCGGTAACGCCGCCGATGCCGCGATCGCAGCGGTGCTCGCCTCGGTCGTGACCGAGAGCCCCTTGACCGGGCTCGGCGCCGGCGGGTTCATGCTCGTCCACACCCCGGGTGGTGATGCGACGCTGCTCGACTTCTTCGTCTCCGCGGGCGGACTCGGCGGTTTCGACCGCGGCGCCGAGCTCGAGCCGGTCGAGATCGACTTCGGCGACACGACCCAGGTCTTCAACATCGGACCGGCGTCGTGTGGCGTCCCCGGCGTCCCGAGTGGCCTCGCGGCGGCGGCGGAGCGATTCGGGTCGATGCCGCTGGCCGACCTGGTGGTCCCGGCGGTCGGCCTCGCCCGCGAGGGGTTCGAGATCACGCCGCAGCACGCCTACCTGTTCGAGATCCTCGCGCCGATCCTCGCCCGCGAGCCGGCGGGCGCCGCCGTCTACGCCCCCGAGGGACGGATGCTCGGCCACGGCGAGCGGCTGATCTTCGCCGAGCTCGCCGAGACGCTGGAGCGGCTCGGCGCCGACGGGCCCGAGCCCTTCTACCGGGGCGACATCGCGGCGGCCATCGCCGCGACGGTCCGCGAAGGGGGCGGGACCCTCAGCGCCCCGGACCTCGCCGGCTACGAGACCGTCGTCCGCGAGCCCGTCCGGGCCGGCTACGGGGGCTGCGAGATCCTCACCAACCCTCCGCCGTCGTCCGGAGGGATCCTGATCGCATACGCGCTCGAGCTCCTGACCCGCGCCGGCGGCGCAACCGATCCGGTCAGCGTCGTCGAGGTGATGGAGCGGGCGCAAGCGGCGCGGACGGAGGAGTTCCTCGAGGGGCTCTACGAGCCCGGGTTCGAGGCACGTTTCCTCACCGACCGGCTCGGCTCGACCACGCACATCACCGCGCTGGACGCCGACGGCGGCTGCGCCAGCGTGACCTGCTCGAACGGCTCCGGCTCCGGCGTCTTCGTGCCCGGGACGGGGATCCAGCTCAACAACATGCTCGGCGAGGAGGACCTGAACCCGTTCGGTTTCCACGCCACCCGGCCGGGCCGGCGGATGCCCTCGATGATGTCGCCGACCATCGCCCTTCGCGACGGTCGCCTCGTCCTCGGGCTCGGGAGCGGCGGATCGAACCGGATCCGCTCCGCGGTCTCGCAGACGATCATCCGCTACCTCGGCGACGGGCTCGGGCTCGAAGACGCCGTCCGCGCGCCGCGGCTCCACTTCGAGGCGGGCATCGTCCACGCCGAGCCCGGGATCGACCCGGTCGCGCTCGACCAGCTCGAGGCCGGAGGCCACCGCGTCGTCCGCTGGCGCGCCCCGAACCTGTTCTTCGGCGGCGTCCACGCGGTCGCCGCCGGCGACGACCGCCCTGAGGGCGCGGGAGATCCACGCCGAGGCGGCGCCGTCGCCTACGCCTGACGGCCCGAGTCAGGAAGTCTCGGGGGGGTCGATTTTCGGGATCGTTCCCGGCTTGTGGCCGTTGCTGCGGGCGCGCTCGGCATCCTGTCGGGCACGCTGGAGGCCGGCTAGGAGACGCCGCAGCGAGCCGGCGAGGGCCTGCAGGCGCTCGCGCTCGTCGCGCTCCTCCAGCAGCAGCTGCTTGTCGACCGCGGGCATCTCGATCTGCGCCGCGATCGGGTAGGCGGACTCGGAGGCGTCGGCCCGCTCCGGGTCGGCACCGACCGCCTCGAGGAGCTTCGCGAACTCCCTGCGGGCCTCCTCGAGCTCGGACCCGAGCCCGGCGGTGGAGTCGTCGACCTCGATCATCTCGACCGACGCCGCGGGCCAGTCGGGTGCCTCGAAGCGATCGAGGACGCGGAACGGCGACTCGCCCCGCACGACGATGTCCATCCGGCCGTCCTCGTGGCGCTCGACGACGTCGGCGACGAGGGCGGTGCACCCGACGGCGCGGGCGCCGTCCTCGTCGCGGAGGACGATCCCGAACGGGGTGTCGCGCTCGATGCAGTCGGCGATCATCAGCCGGTAGCGGCGCTCGAAGATGTGCAGCGGGACCCGCTCGGCGGGGACCAGCGCAAGGGGCAGCTCGAAGATCGGGAGCTCGCTCCGGGGGGGCTGATCCACGCCAGCGATCATATGGACCGGCGCTCGTCGGCCGAGGACGGGAGAATGTCGGCGATGAGCGAGAAGATCGACTTCGAGGCCGAGGGGCTGCTCGACGGGCTCGAGGGGGACGAGCGCGAGAGCAGGCTGAGCCTGCTCGGCCGTCTCGCCGACGACGGCTGCACACTCCAGGAGCTCCGTTCGGCCGTGGCCGACGGGCGGCTGGCGCTGCTGCCCCTCGAGCGAATGCTCGCGGGTCGCCCCCGGTACACGCCGATGGAGGTGGCCGAACGCTCCGGGATCCCGATCGATGAGCTCGAGCGCCAGTGGCGCTCGATCGGCGTGGCGGTGCCGGATCGCGACGAGGTCGTGCTCAGCGCCGAGGACCTCGACGCCGCCGACAGGATCCGGGGCATTCTCGACGCCGGGCTCGACGCCGACCAGCTCGCCGAGCTCAGCCGGACGATCGCGGTCGCGATGTCGCAGTTCGCTGCTGCCTCGCGCCAGGTCGTCGGCCAGACGTTCGTCGGCGACGGCGGCAACGAGCGCGAGGTCTCGGACCGGGTCCAGGAGGGCGCCGGCGGCCTGATCCCCACGGTCGGTCCCACGCTCGACTACGTCTACCGCCTCCACCTCCGCGAGCAGCTCCGCCACGCGGCCTTCGACGAGGTCGCCGAGGGCACGATCGGCGGTGCTCCCCCCGACGCGGGAACGCTTGCGATCTGCTTTGCGGATCTCGTCGGCTTCACCAAGCTCGGCGAGCAGCTCCCGCCCGAGGAGCTGGGAAAGATCACCGGTCGCCTCGAGGAGCTCGCCCGCGACGTGAGCCACGGGCCGGTCCGGCTGGTCAAGCTGATCGGCGACGCCGCCATGTTCGCCTCCTCGGACACGGATGCGCTCCTCGACTCGACGCACGAGCTCGTCGAGCGGATGGCGGAGGGGGACGAGGACGAGGAGCTGCCGTTGATCCGCGCGGGGCTCGCGTACGGCCCCGTCTTCACGCGGGGGGGCGACTACTACGGCCGGGCGGTCAACCTCGCGAGCAGGATCACCGAGACGGCCCGTCCCGGCAGCGTCCTCGTCACCGCCGAGATCCGCGATCATGCCGACGAGGGCGAGTTCGCGTTCTCGCGCGCCCGTCGCAAGCACCTGAAGGGCATCTCCGGCTCGGTCGAGCTGTTCCGCTGCCGCCGCGCCGACGCGGACGAGCAGACGCCTCGCGAGTGATCCGAATCGGGGCATGTCTCGCAGGACATGCAGTTGGGCCCTGAACGCCTCCTGAGATGCTGCTCCTAGCGGCCTTCGCCGTCCTCGCCGGAGCGGCGACCGCCCTCTCGCCCTGCGTGCTGCCGATCCTGCCCGCCGTCCTCTCCGGTGGAGTCTCCGGCGGCGGCCGCCGCCCGCTCGGGATCGTCATCGGGCTGACGCTCTCGTTCACGTTCTCCGCGGTCGCCCTCGTCTACGTGATCGACGCGCTCGGCCTGCCCGACGACATCCAGCGGATCGTCGCGATCGTCGTGCTGGTCGGCTTCGGCGTGGTCCTGATGATCCCGCCAGTCGGCGACCGGCTCGAGGCCTGGCTCTCGCGGATCGTCGGCGCCCCGCGGGTCCGCGACGGGGAGGGGTTCGGATCCGGCCTGCTCCTGGGCGGGGCGCTCGGGCTCGCGTACTTCCCCTGCGCCGGGCCGATCCTCGCCGGCGTCATCACCGTCTCGGCGGCGCAGGACTTCGCGGTCGGGCGCCTCCTGATCGCATTCGCCTACGCCGCCGGGTCGGGGGCCGTCCTCTACGCGATCATGCGCTTCGGCCGCCGTTTCACCGACCGCTTTCGCGGTCATCAGCGCCAGATCCAGTTCGCGACGGGAGCGATCATGGTCGCCGTCGCGGTGCTGATGGCGACGAACCTCGACGTGCGCTTTCAGAACGCGATCGCCGACGACCTTCCGGCCTTCGTCGTCAATCCGACGGGCGACATCGAGCGCTCCGACGCCGTCGCCTCCAGGCTCGCGGACCTCACGCCCCGCGCCGGGAGCCCGATCCGGCAAAGCACCGGCGACGACGCGGCTTCCGGCGGTGCGCTGCCGGTGCTGGGGCGGGCGCCGGACCTCGTCGAGCCGGGCACGTTCTTCAACACCGCCGACGGGCAGCCCGTCTCGATCGGCGATCTGACGCGCGAGGGCAAGACCGTCCTCGTCGACTTCTGGACCTACACCTGCGTCAACTGCATCCGCACTCTCCCCGAGGTCGAGTCCTGGTACGAGCGCTACCGGGAGGACGGGCTCGTCGTCCTCGGCGTGCACACGCCCGAGTTCCCGTTCGAGCGGGACACCGGGAACGTGGCCGACGCGATCGCGCGCAACGGGCTGACGTACCCGGTCGTCCAGGACAACGACTACGGGACCTGGAACGCCTTCGGCAACCAGTACTGGCCGGCCAAGTACCTGATCGACTCGCGCGGCCGGGTTCGCTACGCGCACTTCGGCGAGGGCGACTACGAACAGACGGAGAACGCGATCAGGGAGGTGCTCGCCGAGGATGGGGGCGATGTCGGCCCGCGGGCGGGCGACGTCGCGGTCCAGACCCCGGATCCCGGTCTGCGGACCCCCGAGACCTACCTCGGCTCGGCCAGGGCCGACGGCTGGACGCGGCCGGTGAGCTCCGGACGTCAGGACTTCGGGACGCCCGGCGCGCCGCCGCCGCCGAACGAATTCGCCTACTCGGGGGCCTGGAAGATCAGCGGTGAGAGTGCCACGGCCGGAGCTGACGCCGGAATCGATGCCACCTTCACGGCGCGCCGGGTCTTCCTGGTCCTGGGCTCGCCGGACGAGGACCGGAATGTGGAGGTCCTCCTCGACGGCAAGCCGATCGCGGCGGCCGATGCCGGCGACGACGTGCGCGACGGGGTGCTGACCGTAGGCGGCCAGCGGCTCTATTCGCTCGTCGACCTGCCGCGGGCGGGCCGCCACACCCTGTCGCTCAGGTTCGAGCCCGGCGTCAGCGGCTACGCGTTCACGTTCGGCTAGCCCGGCTTGCGGGCGGAGAAGACGAGGTTGTAGAAGAGCTCCGGCGGCAGGTGGGGCTCGAGCAGGGAGGTGTCGACCCGCTGCAGCGACAGGTAGCTGCGGAAGGCGAACATGCGCCAGCGGGCCGGGACCTCGTCCGGGGTTGCGGTCGACTCGACCGTCCGCAGCCACCATCCGTAGAGGTTGGCGAGCAGCTCCTCGCCGCGGATCCGGACGTCGTCGAAACCGGCGTGACGGAAGATCCGCTTCAACGTGCCCGGGTCGAAGGCGTGGACGTCGACCTCGGCCTCGAGGGCATGGCCGTAGTCGGGGTCGCTGCCGCCCTGCTCGCTGCGCTTGCCCGCGCCGACCGCCCGCCGCCAGAGCGGCGCCGCGGCGATCGCGGCGCGCTTCGGGATCGCGGCGATCTGGTCGCCGTAGGCGGAGGGCTCGCCGCAGAAGACGACGGTCCCGCCCGGCTTGAGGACGCGGAAGAACTCGGCAGCGGCGCGATCGAGGTCGGGAATGTGGTGGAGCACGGCGTGACCCAGGACGAGGTCGAACGTCTCGTCCTCGAACGGGAGCCGTTCGGCGTCGGTGACGACGGTCTCGACCTCGAGCCCGAGCTCGTCCGCGTTCGTCTCCAGCGCCCGCAGCATTCCCGGGGCGATGTCGGTCGCGGTGACGCGCTCGATGGTGCCGGCGGCGAGGAGGTTGAGCGAGAAGTAGCCGGTGCCGGCGCCGATCTCGAGCGCGTGCTCCCAGGTGCCGGGCTCCTGCCCGAGCGCCTTGGCCAGCTTTGAGGTCACCTGGGCGCGCCCGGTGTCGGCGAAGTCGATTCCCCACTTCGAGTCGTACGAGTCGGCCGCGAGGTCGTGGTACCTGGTGTTGACGTCGCGAATCCGCTCGGCGCTGGCGTCAGCAGCCGCTGGCATGGCCGGGGACTGTACCGTCCGCCGACCCGTGCCCTCTTCCACCCCGAAGCGCTACGTGCAGGCCGATCAGCCGGACGGCGTTCCGCCGCTGGAGCTGACCGGCGAGCGGACCCTGCCCGACGTCCCCGAGGAGAACTACTGGTACCGGCGCCACCTCGCCGTCTACGAGTGGATCGGCGAGCGGGTTGGGGGGCTCCGCGTGGCTGATCTCGCTTGCGGCGAGGGCTACGGCTCCGACATCCTCGCCCGGACCGCCGCCGACGTGGTCGGGATCGACGCCAACCCGGACGCCCACGCTCATGCCGCGGCCCGGTACGTGCGGCCGAACCTGCGGTTCGAGCGCGACCTCGTCGAGAACGTCTCGGGTCCCCTCGATGCGGTCGTCTTCCTGCAGACGATCGAACACATCGAGGACGTCCCGGCCCTCCTGCGGGCGATCGCGGGCGCGGCGCCGCTGGCCTTCATCTCGACCCCGAACCGGCTGACGCTGGCCCCGGAGGGCGCCGAGAAGTCGGACAACCCCTGGCACCTGCGCGAGTACACGATCGGGGAGTACCGGGAGGTCCTCGAGCCCGCGTTCGGCTCGGTCGAGATCCTCGGGCTCTTCCACGCCGGCAAGCTCGCCGTCCACGAGCGTGCGATCGCGCTCGGCTGGGACCGGGTCCACTCGCTGCTGCGGATCACCAAGCCCTTCTACGACCGCTTCACACCGGCGATCAGCGCCTCCGACTTCGCGCTCAAGAGCGAGAGCGAGGCCGACCTAGACAAGGCGCTGGACTTCGTGGCCGTCTGCAGGGAATGACGGCGCCGCCGACAGCGGACGGCAGACAGCAGGGAGAAGCCGGCAGCGATCCGGGCGGGGGAGTGGGCGACATCGCGATCGTCCTGCATTCGCACATGCCCTACGTGGAGGGCTTCGGGACCTACCCGTTCGGAGAGGAGTGGCTGTTCGACGCATTCGCCCGTTCGCACCTGCCGGTCCTCGCGGTCGCCCGCGACCTGACGATGACCATCACCCCGGTGCTCGCGGACCAGCTCGAGGACGCGGCGGCCGCGGAGCGCATGCGCGAGTTCGTCCGCGAGTACAGGGTCGGCTCGGCCGAGCTCGACGCCGCCGATGTCGAGCCCGAGCTTGCGCCGGCCTGCCGGGCCGAAGCCGAGCGCTACGGGCGCGCCCTCGCGGAGCTCGAGCGGCTCGGCGACGACCCGCTCGGCGCCTTCCGCGATGCGGGCGCGTCGGGGCGGGTGGAACTGATGACATCGAGCGCGACGCATGCGCTGCTGCCGCTGATCGCCACCCGCGAGGGCCGGATGCTCCAGCTCGAGACCGCGATCCGGTCGCATCGCCGCCGCTTCGGTCCGGCAGCGGGGATCTGGCTGCCGGAGTGCGCGTACGAGCCCGGTCTCGAGCTCCTCCTCGCCGAGCTCGGCTTCGACTACTTCTGCACCGACCAGTCGGCGCACGAGCCGCCGTCCGCGGCTCTCCGCCCGATCGCGACCGGGGCGGGGCCGGTCGCCTTCCCGATCGACTGGGAGGCCGTCCAGTGGCTCTGGTCGTGGTCGGGCTATCCCTCCGATCCCTCCTACGCGGACTTCC
This sequence comes from Solirubrobacterales bacterium, assembly GCA_046330285.1. Lineage (GTDB taxonomy): Bacteria > Actinomycetota > Thermoleophilia > Solirubrobacterales > 70-9 > RHKX01. The sequence goes on from JAXLSX010000004.1 coordinate 86,426, forward strand.
ACGTCAAGTCTCTTCGCGGCTGCCGGCCCTGGGCCATCTCCGGCGCCGCCTACGACCCCGGGGCGGGGTCCGAGCGCGCCCGCGAGCAGGCCCGCAACTTCGCTCGCGACGTCGCCGCCCGGCTCGAGTCGCACCACGCCGCGAGCGGCCGCCGCGGGCTGCTCGTCTTCGCGATCGACACCGAGCTGCTCGGCCACTGGTGGTGGGAGGGCCCGATCTGGCTCGAGGAGGTCGTCGCCGCGCTGCCCGCCGCCGGGGTGCGGATGGTGAAGCTGGGCGACGCCCTCGCTTCCGCCGAGCCGGAGCGGCGGCCGCTCGCCGCGAGCACCTGGGGCGAGGGGAAGGATCGCCGGACCTGGGACTCGCCCGCGGTCGCCGATCTGACCTGGGGGATGCGCCGCGCCGAGCTCGTCGTGCTGCGCGAGGCGAGCGCGGGACGGCTTCGGGGGCCGGCGCTCGAGCGCGCGGCCCGCGAGCTCCTCGCGCTGCAGTCGAGCGACTGGGCGTTCCTCGACTACGGACGGAAGACGGGCGACTACCCCTTCCAGCGTGCGCTCGGCCACTCACGCGCCCTGTTCGAGGCCATAGAATGCGCGACGACCGAACCGGCGCTTCGCAGCCTCGCACCAGACCTGACGCCGGCGCCTCTGCTCGAACCTTGAGCCTCAGCCCCACCCGCACGTGAGCCGCGTCCTCGTCCTCTCCTGGGAGTACCCGCCGCTGATCGAGGGCGGGCTGGCCCGCCACGTCCGCAAGCTCTCGGAGGGCCTGGTCGAGCTCGGCGTCGAGGTCCACGTCCTCACCCGCGGCAGCGAGGACGCGCCGCGGACCGAGGTCGTGTCGGGCGTCAACGTCCATCGGGTCCTCGAGCCGTCCCGGCCCCGCGACCTCGGCGAGTTCGTGACCTGGATCGAGCGGATGAACGCCGACATGCTCGCGGCGGGCGTCGAGCTCGGCGATCGCTACGAGTTCGACCTCGTCCACGGCCACGACTGGCTCGTTGCAGCCGCCTGCGACCACCTGGCGCGCCGCTTCGGCGCCCCGCTCGTGACGACCATCCACGCGACCGAGCACGGCCGCCATCAGGGCTGGGTCGACAAGCACCCGCAGTCCTACATCCACGGGGTCGAGCGCTGGATCACCAACCGCTCCGACCGCGTCATCGCCTGCTCGAGCTACATGCGCGAGCAGATCTCCGACATCTTCGAGGTGCCCGAGGCCCGGATCGCCGTGATCCCGAACGGCATCGATCCCGACGACCTGCCGCTCGGCGAGGAGTCGGAGCTCGAGCGGCTGCGTTCGGAGTTCGCGGCACCCGACGAGAAGCTCGTGCTGCTGATCGGCCGGCTCGTCTACGAGAAGGGCTTTCAGATCGCGCTCGAAGCGATGCCGGAGCTGATCGAGCGCGTCCCCGGCACCCGTTTCCTGGTGGCCGGATCCGGCACTCACGAGGACGAGCTGAAGAAGCAGGCGAAGGAGCTCGGGCTGATGGAGCACGGCACCTTCCTCGGGTGGATCGGCGACGACGTCCTCCACCTGCTCTACCGGATCGCCGACGTCTGCGTGGTCCCCTCGATCTACGAGCCGTTCGGCCTCGTCGCCCTCGAGGCGATGGCCTCCGGCTGTCCCTGCATCGTCGCCGACACCGGCGGCCTCCGCGAGGTCGTCCCGCACGGCGGGGTCGGCCTCCGGTTCCGAACCCGCGACCCCGAGGCCCTCGGCGGCATGGTCGAGCGGGTGCTCACCGACGCGGAGCTGCGCGAGAGCCTGATCGCCGAGGCGAGCGAGCACGTCCTCAGCTTCGACTGGGCCGACGTCGCCCGCCGGACCGCCGCCGTCTACGACGAGCTGGTCCGCCCGGCAGCGGTCGCCGAGGCGACCGCCGAGCAGCGCTAGATCCGCACCGCGAGCACCGCGAGCCCGAACCAGACCGGCAGCGCCACCCAGGTCCAGATCTCGACCCGGGCCACCCAGGCCGGAACGCGGTCGAGCGCGACCGAGGCCATCCTCAATCCGAACGCGACGCCGACGGTGAGGGCGCCGGCGATCGCGATGTAGGCGAAGACGTCGTTTGTTCCTCCCGACTCGCCGAAGAGATCGGTCGAGTCGGAGCCGCAGATCAGCGCGAGCACGAACCAGAGCAGTGCCGCGAGCAGGTCGAGGAGGGCCCGGCCGAGCTTCGGGCCGGTGCCGGGAGGGAGGAGGGGCAGGCGAGGCTCGGCCACGGCGGGAGAGCGTAGACGCGATTCGGATAGCCTGCGCGCATGGCAGACCGACTCGTCAACGGTGTCGACTTCGCGACCGTCTGTGCGGAGGACCACGACGCCTCGGCCCGCTTCTACGAGGACGTGCTCGGGCTCGAGCGGTCGAAGTCCTGGGGGACCCTGCCCGCCACCGAGTTCGAGACCGGGAGCCTGACGATCGCGGTCGTCGACTGGACGGCCTTCGGGCGCGAGAACAGCCCGAACCCGAACGCGATCGTCCTCCACGTCGACGACGTCAACGAAGCGAAGCCGATCCTCGAGGGACGCGGCGTCGAGTTCCAGACCGACGTCATCGACAGCGGGTTCTGCCTGCAGGCCTACTTCGCCGATCCGAGCGGCAACGCCCTCGGCATCCACAGCTTCTACGGCGAACGCCCCGGAAGCTGACTTCGGGTTCAGCCCGGCATCACCGGGTAGTCCCTCCTGAAGCGGTTTCAGAACCGAACCCACAGGAGGAGAAATGAGCACCGGACTGATCATTGCGATCGTCGTCGTGGCGCTGATCGTGATCGCGCTTATCTACGTCGCGTCGAGCCGCAGCCAGGCTCGCAAGCGCGACGAGCAGCGTGAGATCGCCGGCCACCATCGCGACGAGGCGAAGCTGCGCCACGCGAAGGCCGACAAGCACCAGGCGGAGGCCGACGAGAAGGCCGCGCGCGCGCGTCGCGAGGCCGCCGAGGCCGAGGAACGCGCCCACGAGGCGCGCCGCGAGCGCGAGGCCGCCGAGGCGCACCACGAGCACGCCGCCGAGGTCGATCCCGACGGCGACGCCGAGCGATCGGCCCATCACGACCCGCGGACGGCCGAGACGGAGGAGCGCCGGGTCTGAGTGTCCGCCCGGCCTCAGCGCGGGCCCGAGGGACCGTAGCCCTCGGGCTCGACCGGGTCGGGCCAGCGCAGGCGCTCCGGTGCCGGCCGCATCCGGACGACCCGGGCGGGGGAGCCTGCGGCGACCGCGTTCGCGGGGATGTCGCGGGTGACGACGGCGCTGGCGCCGATGATGGCGTTGTCGCCGACCGTGACCCCGCGGAGGATCTGGGCGCCGTAGCCGATCCAGACGTTCGAGCCGACGACCACGTCGCGCTTGTAGATGCCCTGGCGGCGGATGGGCAATTCGGGATCGGTGACGGTGTGGTCGAAGTCGATGAACATGACCCGGTCGGCGATCACGCACTGCTGGCCGATGCTGACCCGCTGGTAGGCCGAGATCGTGCACTCCTGCCCGAGCACCGTCTTCGGGCCGATCTCGACCCGGCCCTCGTGGCAGCGGATCTTCGTGCCGTGACCGAGCCAGACGAACCGGCCGAACCGGATCCGGGCGCCGCGCCCGATCTGGATCTGCAGCCGCGGGCCGAGGAAGAGCATGCCGTCGGTCCGCCAGCGCCGGCCGGCGACGGTCAGCAGGCGGCGGCGAAAGAAGCGGAGTGCGAGCGCCGCGTACTTCGGGCTCAGCATCCCGTGCGCGGCTGCGAACCGGAGCACGGCGAGGCCGTAACGCCGGGGCGCGAGCGGAGGCACGGCGCCGCTCTGCGGTGGCGCGGCATGACCCTCGCGCGTCTCTGTCAAGGCTTCGGCGCCCACCGGACCGGATCATAGGCTCGGGCGTGGCATGATCAGCCGCTCGTGAGCGCAGGCACGACATCGAGCGACCTGGTCGAACGCCTCCTGGCCGGCGAGAAGCGGGCCCTCGCCCGGGCGATCTCGCTGGTCGAGAACGGCGACCCGGCGGGCGCCGAGCTCGTCTCCGAGCTCTATCCGCGTACCGGCAAGGCCCGGATCGTCGGCTTCACCGGACCCCCGGGGGTCGGCAAGAGCACGATGATCGGAGCGCTCGTGAAGGAGCTGCGAAGCCGCGACCGCCGCGTCGCCGTGCTCTCGATCGATCCCTCGAGCCCGTTCACCCGCGGTGCCCTGCTCGGCGACCGGATCCGGCTCTCCGAACACTTCCTCGACGAGGGCGTCTTCATCCGCTCGATGGCCAGCCGCGGCGCGCTCGGCGGCCTCGCCGAAGCGACGCTGCAGGCGGCACTGGTGATGGACGCGGCCGGTTTCGACGACGTCCTGCTCGAGACGGTCGGCGTCGGTCAGGCGGAGATCGACGTCGTCGATCACGCCGATACCGTCGTCCTGGCACTGATGCCGGGCTCCGGCGACTCGATCCAGGCCCTGAAGGCCGGCGTGATGGAGATCCCCGACGTGATCGTCGTGAACAAGGCCGAGCATCCGCTGACCGACACGATGGTCCGCGAGGTCCGGACCGCGCTCTCGCTCGGGCCGAGCGGCGACTGGAAGGTCCCGATCATCAAGACCGTCGCCTCGGAGGGTCGCGGCATCCCCGAGCTCCTCGACGCGATCGAGTCGCATCGCGCCCACGTCGAGGAGACGGGAACGCTTGAGGAGCGCCGCGCCCGCAACCTCCGCAGCGAGGTCCTGGGTCTGGCGGCGGCCCGCATGCGCCGCGAGCTCGAGGTCCGGATCGCCGAGGACGAGTCGGTCGCCCGGCTGCTCGAGAGCGTCGTCAGGCGCGAGACCGATCCAGCGACCGCCGCGGCCGAGCTCCTCGAGCGCAGCCGCGGGAGCGAGAGCGATGGCTGAGAGCGGCGGCACCGCCGAGATGCCCGCTTCCTCGTCGGAGTTCGGCCTCGCGGATGCCCGCGACTGCGTCGGCGCCCGGCTCGAGGAGATCGGCAGCGGCAACGTCGGCCGGGTCCAGGGCCTCCTCGTCGACGCCGACGACGGCTCCCCGACCTGGCTCGTCGTCAAGCTCGGGCGGATCGGGCGCCGCGCCGCGGTTCCCGCCCGCTTCGTCGCCGGCGCTGCCGGCCACGCCTGGGCGGCATTCCCGCGCTCGTGGATCCGCGGCGCAGCCGAGATCGAGCCGAGCCGCGGTCTGACGCCCGACGAGGAGCGCCGGCTGCTCGCCCACTACGGGATTCCGCTCGAATCCGGTCGCGGCGCCGATCTGGCCGGCCGCCCCGCGGGCGAGCCGAGCTCGGTGCCGGACGACTGAGCCTCAGGAAGCCGGCGGCTCTTCGCCCTCGCCGGGCTTCGCGGGCGCCTCTGACGAGCCGCCGCGCCCGGCTCCGCGGATCTCGTCGGCGTAGGTGCGCTCGAGGGTCTGCGTGGCCATCTCGATCGCGGCGAGCACGTCGTCGAGCTCGGACAGCTGCTCGCCGATCGACGCCGCCTCCGCGGCGATCTCCGCCTGATCGGGCCCCGGCTCGATCTCGGCGGCCGGACTGACCTCACGCTCCGGCTCCGGGATCTGGGGCGCCGACGGCGGCGCCACGGCTCCCTCGCTCAGGGCCCGCAGCACCCGGTCGTGCTGGGCGAAGGCGAGCCAGAGTGCCGCGACGTCCTGGCGGAGCTCCGTCAGCTCGTCGTCGCGCTTCTCCAGGGCCGCGTCGACGTCGGCGCGACGGTAACCGAGCGGGCTGCGGCGCAGGCGCGGGCGTTCAGGACGACCGGGCTCCGCCCCCGCGTCGCCCCCCTCGTCGTCTTCGGTCTCGTCGCTCGCTCCGGTCAAGGTGCGGCGAGTATAGGAGCAGCCCTGAGGCGCGCCTCCGGGGTCTCCGCTAGCCGACGCCCTCGGCGATCACCTGGCCGCTGAGGTGGCAGTAGTTGGCCGACGGGTCCTCGAGATCGTTGGTCTTCCACCAGCTCGAGAGGGTGATCTGCGCGCTCGGCATGTTGCCGGTGTCGCTGCCGTCGCCGGTCACGGGCTCGGCCGCGAAGGTGCCCGTGACCATGCCGTTGTTCGGCAGCTGGAAGACGATCGGGTCCGACGTCGTAGCGCGGCGGACGTTGTCGACGTTGTCCGGGTAGGCGTCGCTGCCCTGCATCGTCGTCAGTGTCGCGACCGTGCGCCTGCCGGCGCCCGCGCCGAAGCTCAGCGTCAGTCGCCGCGGCCCGTCGGTGTAGTTCTCCGGGTCCGTCGTCGGACAGGCGACTGCGAGGGTGCCGATGCCGGGCAGCTCGACCGAGTCGCTGTTCGCGGTCTGAGCCGGCGTCGAGTCGGATCCGTCCCAGTCGACCCCGATCTGGAGGACGTGCTCGTCGCTCGAGCCGTTGGCTCCGGCCGGGCCGGTCGCCCCCTGGGCGCCCTCGGGCCCGCGCCTGCCGCGGGGCCCGCGGGGGCCTCGCGGGCCGCGAGGGCCGCGCTTGCCGTGGACGACGACCGTGCGGTTCGCCGCCGAGGAGGCGGAGCGTGCGGCGGCGTCGCGGCCGGCGCCGGCTCCTGGGTTGCCGTCACCGCCGCCACCGATCGCCGAAGCGAGCGCGATGCCGCCGAGCGCGATGACGAGGACGATCGCCAGCGTCATCGTCGTTCCCAGCCTGTCGATCAGATGTCTCATGCCGTCCTCACTGTGGTTGGGTCACGAACGAGCCGGTGACGTAGCAGCGGGCGCTGTCCTGGCTCCGGAAGTTCCAGTACCAGGAGAGCTGGAAGCTCACCGGCGGTGGTTGTGCGGCCGTCGTGTCATTGAAGGGTTCGGTCGTGATCAGCCCTGTGAACGAGCCCATGCTCTCGGGGTCGTACTGGCCGATCGGCGCGGTGTCCATGTCCTCGTGGAAGGAGCTGCGGTTGTCATCGATCGCCCTGATCCGGTTCGTCTTGACGACCATCCGGCGCTCCCGGTTGAGGTCGTCGGCGTTGCCCCCGAAGCGGGTCACCCACATCGTGGTCGCCCACTTCTTCGGACGCTGGAGGACTCCGTCGGACTGCCAGAACTGGATCCGCATCTTTCCCTCTTGGCCGCCGTCGGGCGCCCATGGCGGGATGCACTGGACCTCGCCGCTGCCGATGCCGGGGGCGTCGAACGACTGCACGTCGCGGCCCGCGTAGCGGTTGTTCTGCCAGTCGATCGCGATGAATCGGCGAGCCGGGCCGGCGTCGAGGCCCGGTGCGCCGCGCCTGCCGTCGGGGCCGGTGAAGCCCTGGAAGCCGTCGGGGCCGGGGGGGCCTTCAGGCCCGCGGGGGCCGCGCCTGCCCTCGGCCTGCTTCGCCGCGGTCGCGGCGGCGGCGACCTTCGCGCCCATGGCGCCGTCGCCGCGGCCCTGGGCCACGGCTGCGAGTCCGAACAGGGCCGCGAGCGCGACCGCGAGGATCACTTGAACTGCAGGCTTGTGGTCTTGGTGAGGTTGCCGCATCGTCTGGGCTGTCGCGCCTTTCCGGTGACGTAGACCGAGTAGCCGCCCTTTTGGAGCCCGCCCTGCTTGAGCTTGAAGTCGAGGACCTGCTCGCCGATCAGCTTGCGGCTGCCGCGCGGGAGCTCGGCGGTGCCGTATACGTCACCCTCGAAGTTCGACAGGGTTCCGCGGATGTCCTTCAGGGGCGCCCAGACCGGCTTCGGGGCGATCTTGACCGAGAGCCAGCGGCCGTAGTCGGCGGCGGTGCCGCCGGGCTTGCGGATGAACTTGATCGGCAGGCTGTTGAGGCAGCCCCGGAAGTTGACGACGATGTCCCGTTCGAGCTCGCCGCAGCCCTTGACCTCACCCTTGACGACCAGCGTATAGCGGCCCGGCTGCATCGGCACGCGAAGCTTGAGCGAGGTGCGATCGTCGCGGGCCATCTTCGTGTCCCACTTCGAGCGCCCGAGCAGGTAGCCGCCGAACGTGTAGAGCTCGGCGCGCCAGTGGCGCACGGAATGACCGCCGCGGGTGACGGCGATCTTCATCTTCTTGTCGTACTGGTTTGCGAACACCTTGGGGAACTTCGAGACGACCCTCGACTGGACGTTGAGCGAGCCGCAGGCGGCGTCTGCACGGTCGGGCCCGCTCGCGCCGCCGCCTGCCATCCCGCTGAGCAGGAGGGCCGCCACCGCCGCGAGGAGCAGTGCCGCGGCCGCCGGGCCGCGTTTCGTCTTGATGTACGCGTGATTCATCGTCCCCATTTCCCGAGACCTTTAACCCACGTGGGCATCCCGGGTTGCGGGGGCGACTGTAGCGGCGGGGTAGGTCGCAGAAACGAATCTGGCACCTGATAGCCGCTATTGGTGGTACGGTCCCGCGGACGCTGGGAAGGAGTCCCGGCATTGAGGATGGATGGATCATGATCGCAGCGGAGCTGCGCGGGGGTAACAAGCCAAGTTTGAACGAGGCGTTGGGATGGATCGGCTCCAGGGTCGACGACATCTACGGGGCCGCGATCGGCAGGCTCGAGGACGTCTGGATCGATCCCGGAACCGGCGCGCCGCGCTGGCTCCTCGTCAAGGAGGGGCGCTTCGGCGGCCGCTCCACATTGGTGCCCTTCGGTGACGCGACCGCCGGTGCCGGCCACGTCTGGGTCCCGTACGAGCGCGACGTCGTCCGCGAGGCGCCGCAGATCGAGCCGGGCGCTCCGCTGACCCAGCAGGTCGAGGCGACCCTCCGCAACCACTACGCCGCGAACGCGAGCACAGCCGTCGCCCAGGGTGCCCGCTCGGCCCGCGACCCCCGCCGGGCTCCGCAGGCGCAGCAGGCACCCCAGCCGCAGGCCGTCCGGCCGCCGGAGCAGGGTGGTACGCGTGCCACGGTCCGTCTCGCGGCCGAGCCCGCGCCGGAGCCGGTGCCTCCGCCGCGGATGCCCGACCGGCCGCCGCCTCCCGTCACCGCGCCCCGCGAGCAGCCGCCGGCGCCCGACTACGGGTACGAAGCGCCCGCGCCCCCGCAGGTGCCGCCGGAGCAGCCCTACGCCTACAACCGTCCCGAGCCCCCGCCGCAGCAGCAGTACGCCTACAGGCAGCCGCCCGCCGCCTACCCGTACCAGCCGCCACCGCAGCAGCAGGCGCCCCCGCCGCCACCGCCGGCCCCGGACCCGCTGGCGATCCTTTCCAGCCTTCCGCCGGGGCAGATGATCGAGATCGAGCTCTCCGGCACGCTGACGATCAGCGGCGAGCTCCGCCACATCCGTATCGTCCCGCCCGAGGGCGGGACCGGCTACCCCGGCTAGCTCCTGCGGCGCCATCCGCGGGCGCGGGTGGTACCTTGAACCGCGATCGTCGCGCTCCGTTCCAGGTGTGGCGCGACGAGGGCATTCATCCGGATATGGCGACCGCGCGGACAACACATCGGCTCTATGGAGCGACGCCTCCGAACCTGTCGGAGGCCCAGTCGTGGATCGGCTCCCGGGTCACCGACAGCCTCGGCAGCGGCCTCGGCCGCCTCGAGGACGTCTGGGTCGACGACTCCGGCGAGCCGTCGTGGCTGCTGATCCGCGAGGGCCGCTTCGGAAGCGGCAAGCACCGACTCGTGCCATTCGAGGGCGCGACGGCCGGCGGCGGTCAGGTCTGGCTGCCGCACCAGCGCGATCTCGTTCGCAGCTCGCCGGTGATTCGCGGGCGCGAGCTCCTCACGCCGGCGCTGGACAAGCGGCTCCGCGCCCACTACGGGCGCTAGGGAGCGCCGAGACCGAGCGGGCCGCCGTTCAGGGGGTGGCGACGGGCTCGTCGGCGACCGAGCCGTCGGATGCTCCGGTCACCTTCAGGAGCGAGTAGCGGTCGTTGGAGACGACCGGGACCAGGCCGGGGACGTTGCCGGTGTCCGCGTTCGGATAGCGGCTCAGGATCAGGTCGGCGTCGGTCTTCTGGACGAGCATGTATCCGACCTTGCCATCGGGGTTGTCGAGGACGCCCCGCCACTCCTCGTCGCCCTTGTCGACGCGGTCGAAGAAGAGCTGCGGCTGGCCGGTCAGCGAGATGACGCCGAACGTCCGGGCGTTGTCGGTGAGGATCTGGTTGTCGGGGATGCCCTGCTCCTCGATGTAGTCGGCCATCGACCGTTCCGGCGCGATCCCGACGACGAAGCCGCCGCGGGAGCTGGTGCCCTCCTGGTCGCTGTTGGTGGCGATCGCCCGGGTGAACGCCTGCTCGAGGTTCTGATGCGGGAACGACTCCATCTGCGACCAGCCGAGCGGCAGCGCGAGCACCGACAGAGCGACCGTCAGGGCCCAGATCAGGCCCCGCATGGATTCCGCCCGGAAGTAGACCCAGGCCATGCCCGCGGCGCCGGCGGCGAAGGCCGGGAGGGCGCTGCGGAGCTCGATCACGTCGACGGAGCCGGCGATCGCGGCCGAGGCGATTGGGAAGCCGAGCGTGATCGCGATCAGCAACGCCAGCCCGTAGCCGATCGCGTCGCGTGCGGCGAACAGGAGCAGCGGCAGGGCGACGAGGGCGACGGGGAAGACGAGCTGGATCCGGAGGACGTTGCCGACGGCGTCGGCGACGTCGAACGCCGGAGCGGCGCTGCTGGCGGCGTTGACCGGGGCCGAGTTGCCGGCCTGCGAGACCCAGGCGAACGGGTCGCCGAGGACGATCGCGTTGAAGAAGATCCAGATCCCGATCGCGTAGATGATCGGCGCCAGGAAGGCGATCACCGAGCCCTCGACCTCGACCTCGTCGCGATCCCGCTTGCTCAGCGTGATCGAGATCAGGAAGGCGATGAAGAACGCCCAGAAGATGTATTCGTACTGGGTCAGGCACGCGAGCGCGAACGCCAGCCCGCCTCCGATCAGGTACCGCGGCGATCCGTTGCGGCCCCAGCCGAGCAGGCAGAAGAGGCCGAAGGCGGCGAACATCAGCCCGGCCGCGTCGCCGGTCCCGTTCATCGCGTAGAACGCGAACATCGGGTTGATCCCGATCAACAGGACCAGCAGGAGGCGCGGACCGCGGACCATGTCGGCCATCGCGAACATCCGGTCGAAGAAGACGAGTGCTCCCGCTCCGAACAGTGCCGAGGAAAGCGGCAGCGCCAGGCCGGAGGTGACGAGCGCCTTGACGGCGGCGAACGGGACGAGGACCAGCGTCGCGAGCGGAGCGAGCGAGAAGCCGATCGCCGCGAGCTTCGGCGGGTCGTTGTACCAGACCATGAACGCCCTGGTGAGCCGGTCGAGGGCGTCGAAGTTGACGACGTGGAGGTCGGCGACGATGTGGAACCCGAGCAGGGTGTAGACGAGCCCGAAGCCGAAGAAGATCGCGAGCGACTCCAGGCGAGTGGCCGGCGCCGCGACCGGCTCCTCGCGGGTGACGACCGGGGGACCGGTGCGTGATCGCTCGTCGAAGGCTGGGCCGCTCTCGACCGGGACGCCGCCGATTCCGGCGGTTGCCGACTCCATCAGTGCTCACCCCCGGCGTCGAGCCCGTGCTCGGTCTTCTCCCAGTAGAACGGCTTGGTGAACAGCTGGTAGAAGCCCATCCAGGCGCCGATCGACATCAGACCCCAGTAGATCGGGCTGAACAGGGCGTAGCGCACGAGGTGGAAGAGGCCCCGCTGCATCGAGCCCGCCACCGCCAGGTAGGTGAAGACGAAGTTGAAGACGAAGAGCTGCAGCGAGGCCGCGTAGTAGACGAACCCCGGGAACAGGCTCTCGATCAGCCCCGACTCGGTGAACAGCCAGAGCGTCGTCAGCACCCAGAAGATCGGGTTGAGGACGAAGATGATCGTGCCGCCGATCATGAACTGGAACGACCACCAGGAGCCGAACCCGATCTCGCGCATCAGGCGCAACGGGTGGCGCATGTGGACGAGGTAGGTCTGGAAGTAGCCCTTGACCCAGCGGGAGCGCTGCCGGATCCAGTTGTGGAGCTGCGAGTTGGCCTCCTCGAGCGTGCTCGAGTTGAGGACCACGGTCTTGTAGCCGGCCTTGTGCAGCCGCAGGCCGAGATCGGCGTCCTCGGTGACGTTGAACGGGTCCCAGGCGCCGAGCTCGACCAGCGCCTCGCGGTTGAAGTGGTTCGAGGTGCCACCGAGCGGGATCGGCGAGCCCGAGGCGTCGAGGCCGGGGAGCAGCAGGTCGAACCAGAGCGCGTACTCGGTCGAGAAGAACCTCGTCAGCAGGTTCTGCTCGGTGTTGAAGTAGTTGAGCTTGCACTGCACGCAGACGACGTTGTCCTCGGAGCGCTCCCAGGACAGCAGCACCTTCTTGAGCTGGTCGGGGTCGGGCTGATCCTCGGCGTCGTAGATGACGACGAACTTGCCGGTCGCCTGCTGGATCCCGTAGTTGCACGCCTTCGGCTTCGTCTTCGGCTGGCTGTCGGGGACGATCAGGAGCTGGAAGTACGGAGGCAGGTTCGCCTCGAGGATCGCGTCGATCGTCGTGTCGTCCTCCTCCTCGCAGAGCAGGAGGATCTCGAGCTTCGCCTTCGGGTAGTCGAGGCGGGTCAGGTTCTTCGTCAGCCGCGGGACGACCGCCGCCTCGCGGAACAGCGGCACGAGGATCGTGTACCGCGGAACGTCGCGGTCGTCGATCTGCGCGACCTCCTCGGGCGTGAAGTCGAACTCCTGCCGGCGCCCGAACGAGTCGTAGAAGAGCTTGAACTTGTAGAGCGAGGCGAGCAGGTAGATGAGCACGCAGAGCGCTACGAGGAAGATCCCCGTGTTCATCGGCGAGAGAACGAATCCGGCGCAGACGAGGACGAGGAAGGTGATGAAGAACGCGCGCTGTCCGCCGGAGAGGACGCGGTTGGCGCAATCCTCAGGGAAGCGGGTGAGCAGCTCGGTCCGGGCGGCGCGGACGTGCTCGTCGAGGTGGATCCGCCGGAGCAGCCCGTCGAGGTCCGAACGGGTGACCATGTAGCTGCGGATCCGGAGGTCGGTGAGCTCGCGGATCGCCTCGTAGGTCTCGTCGTCGAGCGGATCGGTGATCGCGATGTAGAGCGCCTCGTCGTCGACCTCGAGCGGGATGCAGCGTCCCTCCCGCTGGAGCGCCTCGGGGACGGTCTCGAGCGCCTCCGGCGACGGCTGGACCCCCTCGAGGTCGACCAGCGGCACCCGGAGCTGATCGGCGAGTGCCGCGGCCAGGTCGCTCTCGGCGATCAGGCCCTCGTAGTAGAGGATCTCGCCGATCCGGCTGCCGGTGCGCTGCTGGATCTCGAGCGCCGTGACGAGATCGTCCTCGCTGATCAGCCCGCGGCCGACGAGGATCTCGCCGATCCGCCCGGGGGCGACGACCGAGCCGGGCTCGGGCGGGCCGTGGGTGGGGGCCTCGGCGTCGAATCCGGGGTAGTGGCCGAGATCGCCGAAGATCCGCTCGATCGCCGCGTCGATCTGGCTCGGCGGGGCGAGCACCACCTCGATCTCCTCCGAGGTCAGCGCGAGCGCGACGTCGCGCGCCATCTCGTCGGCCGGGTCGGCCATCGCGACGATCAGGGTGCCGCCGTCGTAGGAGACCGGAAGCATCCGGAAGTGGCGGCACACCTGCTCGGGCAGCATCTGGGCGGCCACCGGGTTGACCGGATCGCCGCCGGCGAGCGCCGGGTCGGGCTCCAGCGAAACGGAGGGGACTCCGGTCGACGTCGCCTCGAGGTAGGGGGAATGCGTGGGGTTCATCAGCTGAGAGTTGCCTCGGGTCAGTCGGGGGCGGCCACCATGAAGATCACGTAGCCGACCGCGAGCACGATCAGCGGGGCGAGGACGAAGCCGACGAAGAACAGAGCCAGCCCGACGAGCAGCAGGCTGGCGAAGACGATGCTGCGCAGCGCGATGATCACGCGGCGGTCTCCCGGCCGGCCGGGCTCTTCTCCGGGGCCTTCGGATCGCGCTCGTCCGCCGGCACGGACGCGGCGTCGGCGGGGTCGATCGCGGGCGGCGCGAACTCGACCAGGAGCTCGCCCTCGGGGCCGGCCGCCAGTTCCATCGGCAGGCCCAATCGCGGCAGCTCCAGCGCCAGGTCGTAGGGACCGGTCATCCCGACCTCGATCTCGGCGCGGCCGTGACCGAAGCGGCGGACGCGGACCTCCTCGACCGCGGTCAGGCTCTCGAGGTCGTCCTCGAAGTGGCGCAGCTCGATCAGGTCGGCGAATGGTCCGGCGTCCACGTGCGCGACGCTAGTCGCGGTGCCGGATGCCGCCGGGACCGGCGGCGGCGGGAGCGGCGGCGATGCGTCCGCCGGAGCTTCCGGCGCAACCGGGGCGGTGGGTGCAGGCGGCTGGGCCGGCGCCGGCCGGCCGCCGTCGTAGGGAGGGGGCAGGATGATCGACGGCCGCGGGGCCGGGATCGGCTCGGGCACCGGGCCGCGGTTCCAGACACCCTGGGTCCGCAGCAGCTCGACGCTGTCGCGCAGCTCGTCGAGCCGCTCCTGGAGCCCGGCGATGCCGTCGAGCTCGCCCGGATCGCCGGGGATGCGATCGCCGTGATCAGCCACCGGTCGTCTCCGTCGTCGTCGAGGTGGTCGTGGTCGTCGGCGGCGCCGAGCCGCTCGGGGCCGTAGTCGTCGTCGCCTCGGTTCCGCCGTTGGGCTCGGAGACCGCGCCGGACGCCGCCTTGTCGTAGGCGGTCGGATCGTCGATCCGCTTCAGCTCCTGGCTGCGGATGTCGTCGCCGATCGGGATCAGCTCCTTGCGGGTCGCGAGATCCTCGGCGTTGCGCAGATAGGAGCGGAGGAACTCCTGGACCTCCTGGCGATTGAGGCTGCGCTGGGTCGTGTAGATCCGCAGCGTGCGCTCGAGCGGGTAGAGCTCGCTGGCGATCGTCTCCTCGGAGGGGAAGACGCAGCGGTTGCCGTTCTGCCCGTCGATCTCGAGGGGCCGCAGCTCCTCCTCGTAGAGCTCGTAGTAGGAGAAGCCGATGATGCCCGCGACCCCGGGGGGTGCGCCACCCGGCTGGTTCGATCCGCCGACCACCTGACGGCGGATCTGGCGGTCCTCGGGACGGGCCGCGTAATCCGAGCGGAAGTCGCCGAGCGTCGGGTCGGGAACACCGAGCACCTCCTGGCCGAACAGCGTGAAGTCGCTGTTGCCGGGCTCGGGACCGGTCGTCGTCAGCCGGATCGGGAAGAAGCTCGGGTTGACCTGGTTCCAGGAGCTGACGGGGGAGCCGGCGGCGAACATCGCCCGGAGCTGGTCGTAGCTGACGCAGTCGGCGCCGACGTCGCTCTCGTTGCGGGTGACGATGACGGCGGCGTCGAATGCGATCCGGAAGTCGACGACCTGGAGTCCGTTGGCGGAGCAGGCGGCGGCCTCGGCGTCGCTGATCTCGCGGGAGGAGTCGACCATGTCGATCTCGCCGTCGCAGAGCCTCGTGAACGCCTCGCTCTCGCCCGATCTCCCGGCGTCGACGGTCACCGCGAGGCCGCTCTGGGTCGCCTCGTTCCCGAACCGGACGATCGCGTCGTCGGTCAGCGAGCCGTCGAGCGAGCCGTCGACCCGGACCACGCCGGTGGTCGCTTCGGGAAGGTCCTGCTGGGGCTTCGCGTCGCCGGCCGCGGTGGTCGACGTCCCCTCGGTCAGGGCTCCGGCACCGGTCGAGCTGTCGCCGCCGGTCTCGAGGTCTCCGCACGCCGCGAGTGCTGCGGCCGCGAGCGCAGCGGCAGCGGCGGCCGCTGCGCGGCGGGCGAGCCGGGCGCTCACGGGATCACCTGCCCGAAGTCGGTGCTGGGGGCCGCGTAGGCGGTGGAGCTCGCGGTCCCGCCCGTCGTGCTCGGGACGCTTCCCGGCGTACCCGGCGGGAGCGCCGGTTCCTCGCCGGCCTTCGGCGGGTCGAGGTAGGTGCGGCCGAGGTCGACGACGTCGAAGCGCTTCAGCGGGATGTCCTGAAGCAGGTTGAGCGGCAGGATCCCGCGCCAGTCGGCGTTCCGCTGCGCGTACATCGTCGGCGCCGCGGAGCGGTCGACGACGATCGCCCCGTAGCGCTCGAGGGCGGTGATGATGGTCCTGGCGGTGGCACGCTCGGTGCCGTTGCGGACGAAGGTCTTGGTCAGGAGCTTCTCGGCGCCGCGACGGAGGCGCAGGCGCGCTCCCTCGGGCACCGATCCGAGATCGCCGGTGCCGTCGGTGCGCGAGGCCGGCTGGACGTAGCGTCGCTGTGCGGCGCCTGGGACCGAGATCGCGAGAGCGTGGTCGATCCGGCCGGACCGGACCTCCTCGGGCGTGATCAGCCCGGCGAAGAGCGGTAGCCCCGAGCCGCGGGCGCTGACCCCGGTCGGCTGCTGGAAGCCGGGCCCGTCGAGCGGCCACGCCTTCACGTAGTGGTAGGAGAGCGAGCCGTCAGCCTCGCAGCGTCCGCGCCAGAAGTCGTAGGCGATCCGGGCGCTGACGTCGAGCGCCGTCATCCACCCGTCGTAGCGGGGGTCGGGACAGGCGTCGGCCGGGATCGTGATCGAGTCGACCGCGTCGGGCCCGCAGTCGAGCTGGCGGCAGACGGCGATCCGCGGGATCGCGCCGGGCTGGTTGTTGCTGAAGACCGGGACCGTCCACTGCGTCACGTTGACGGTCAGCCCGACCTTGATCCGCCGCTTCTGCTGCTTGATCTTGCCGTTCGGGGTCTCGGTCGTCGCGACCCGGAGCTGGGCCTTGCGCATCATCCGCCGCGAGTCGGGGTCGACGGGCCGGCCGGAGACGCGGGTGTTCCAGGGGCTGTCGGAGAGGAAGGGACGGGCGAGGACCGCGTCCGTGGAGGCCGATCCCGAGGTCGCCGGCAGCGGCGTCGCGGGAATGGTGGTCGTCGTCTCCGGGAGCGCGGTCGTATCCGTGGTCGCGCCCGGCGTGGTCGTGGTCGCAGTCGAAGTCGCCGTCGTCGTGGTCGGCGGGATCGCGCCCGCGGCATCGGTGCCCGCCACCGTCGCGGCCGCGTCGCCGTCCGCCGGCGCCGAGGACTCGGTCACGGTCGTCGTCGAGTCGGTCGATCCGCAGGCGGCGAGGACGGAGGCGAGCAGGACCGCGAGCGCGGCCGCTGCGATCCTGGCACTCCGAGCTCGGTACGCCGGCGGCACGAACCTAGGCCGCGATCGCCCTGGGCCCGTCCTGATCGTCCCGTTCGCCGCGGGAGGCCGGCTCCCGTGCGGTGGCGATGCGATCGGCGGCGTTGGAGAGGGCACGGACGAATGTCTCGAACTGCTCGCGGACGCGCTGGGCATCCTCCATGCCCGCCGTCAGCGCCTGCGCCCTGCCGGCGATGCCGTCGCTCAGCGCCGCGATCCGCTGCTGGCGTTCGGCGACCATCCGATCGGCGACCCGGCGGGCCTCCTCGACGTGCCGGGCGGCGTCGACCTCGACCGCCTGCCAGCGCGCACGGATTCCCGCCTCGGCTTCGTTCCGCATCTCCGCGGCCTCGCGCTCGACGGCTCCGACCATTGCGTTGACGAGGCTGTCGGCCCGGCGCTTGGCGTGTTCGAGGTACTCGCCCGCCTCGCGCTCTGCCTCGCGCATCCGGTCGTCGAACGTGCCGCGAGCCTGCTCGCCGCGTGCCGGCGGCGGGGCGGCGGGCGCCGCCGCCGGTTCGCGGCCGAACCGCGATTCCATCGCCGCCGCTGCGTCCGCGTCGCGCTGGGCGCCGAGGCGCTCAGCGAAGTTGCGGGTGGCCCGGTCGAGATCGCCCAGGGCCGCGGCGAGATCGAATGCAGGCGTCCCCGCGGCCGTGCCGAACCGCTCGCCGGGAGAGCGGGGCTCCCTCGGCGCGGGCCCTTGGTGATCGGCCATGCTTGCTCCTTCTCGCGGTTCGGTGGTTGCGCCCAACCTCCTCCGGGAGGTCGAACCGCGAGAAGTCTAGGTTTGCGTCCGGCGGCAATCGGGAATGCGAAATCCCGCTGTTTGCGAGGGTTAGGGGGGCCCTGAGGGCCGGTTCAGCCGTCGGTCCCGGTCCACGGGACCCGCTCGCCGTCGCCACTGCCCTGGCCGAAGACCTCGTCGAGCGTCCGGCTCGGGTCGGCGACGCCCATGTTGCGCTGCAGATGGTCGCCGACCTCCGAGCGGGTGCTGCCGCCGCTCGCCATCCGAATGGCGACGACGCGGGCGTCGTCGAGCTCGCGCCAGGTCGTGCCGCGGGGCTGAGCGAATCCGGCCGGTGCCGGGGCTCGCGCCGGGTGCGGCTGCTCGCGGAAGGAGCCGGCGGCGGCGGGGCGCGCCGGCTCGGGCGGCGGAGCAACGGGTTGTGCCGCGGGCTGGGCGGGGGGCGCGGGCGCGGACGGCGGGTACGGAGTCGCGTACTCGGGCCGCGGGGCGGGAGGGGGAGGGGCGAAGGTCGTCGCGGGTGTGGCCCCGGGCGCGGGTTCGTAGGCGGGGGCGGCCGGCATCGGCGGCGCGGCGGGCGGGACTGCGGGCACCGGAGCCTCCGGATCGGCCTCCTCCGCGAGCCGTTCGGCGGCGTCGCCGAGAGCGCGAACCAGGTTCTCGAATCCACCGCGGACCGGCTCGGCGTCGTCGAGGCGCGAGACGACCGCCTCCGACTTCGCCACCAGCTCGTCGCTGAGCTCGGCGATCCGCTGCCGGCGCTCGGCCACGAGCGCGTCCGCCTGGCGGCGGGCGTCGTCGAGATAACGGTTGGCATCGGAGCGGGCCTCCTCGCGGAGCCGGGTGGCCTCGCGCTCGACGGCGTCGAGGATGGCGCCGACGCGACGGGAGATCTCCGAGGCGAGGGCCGGCGCGCTTGCGGCCTCGTCGCCCACCGGATCGTGGTGCTGCGGTGTTGTTCCCTCGTCGCTCATGCCCTGTTCGCCGACCGGTTCGGTCGGGCGCGGCGGACCTTATCCCACCCCTCGGCGCGCCCTGGACGAATGGACGAGCGAAAAGCGGAAAACGCGGCTTAAGCGCTTGTCAGCAACCGAGCGCTCGGGCGATGACCATCTGCTGCACCTCGTCGGTGCCCTCGCCGATGGTCAGGATCTTCGCGTCGCGGTAGAAGCGGCAGACCGGGTACTCCTCGATGTAGCCGTAGCCACCGTGGATCTGCACCGCCTCCTCGGCGGCGCGGACCGCGAGCCGGCCCGTCTTCAGCTTCGCCTGCGCCGCGGTCAGCGAGAAGTTCTCGCCGCGGTCCTTGAGGATCGCCGCGTGGTAGGTGAGCAGGCGGGCCGCCTCGATCTCGGTCGCGATGTCGGCGATCTTCGCCTGGATCGCCTGGAACCTCGAGATCGGCTGTCCGAACGCACGCCGTTCCTTCGCGTAGGTGATCGCCTCGTCGAGAGCGCCCTGGGCGAGCCCGAGCCCCATCGCGGCGACGCCGATCCGGCCGCCGTCGAGGATCTGCAGGAACTGCTTGAAGCCCTGCCCGCGCGGTCCGAGCAGGTTGCTCTCGGGGACGCGGCAGTCGTCGAAGCTGAGCGGCCGCGTGTCGGAGGCGTTCCAGCCCATCTTCCGGTAGGCCTCGCCGACCTCGTAGCCGGGAGTTCCGTTCGGGACGATGATGTTCGAGATCTCGTCGTCGCCGGTGCGCGCCGTGATCGTCACGCAGGCGGAGATGTCGGTGCCCGAGTTGGTGATGAACTGCTTGGCGCCGTCGATCACCCAGTCGCCGCCGTCGAGTGAAGCTCGCGTCCGCGTGTTGCCGGCGTCCGATCCCGCCTCGGGCTCGGTCAGCCCGAATGCGGCAAGCCGCTCACCCGAGCAGAGCTGCGGCAGCCACTCCTCGCGCTGGGCGTCGTCGCCCCACAGATATATGGGCATCGTGCCGAGCGACGTGTGGGCGGCCATCGTGATCGCCACCGACGAGTCGATCCGGGCGAGCTCCTCGACGGCGAGGGCGTAGGAGAGGCTGTCGGCGCCGCCGCCCCCGTACTCGGTGGGGAACGGGATCCCCATCAGCCCGAGCTCGCCGAGCTTGGCGACCAGCTCGTAGGGGAACTCCTTCTTCTCGTCGAGCTCGGCCGCGCGCGGCGCGACCTCGTTGCGGGCGAAGTCCCTGACGGTGTCGCGGAGCAGGCGTTGCTCGTCGCTCAGTTCGAAATCCATGGCGGCGATTCTCTCAGGACGGGGGCGATCAGCTCCGCTCGCCGTGACGGCGGGCGAGCTCGACGAGGAGACGGACGCCGTATCCGCTGGCGCCCTTGCCGACGTACTCGCGGCCGACGTCCCAGGCGGTGCCGGCGATGTCGAGGTGGGCCCAGGTCGTGTCCTCGACGAACTGCTCGAGGAACGCACCGGCATACAGGGTCCCGGCCTTGCGCTTGGTCCCGGCGTTCGAGAGGTCGGCGACCTTGCCCTTGGTCAGGGCGGTGTACTCGCGATGAAGCGGCAGTCGCCAGGCGAGCTCGCCGACGATCGCGCCGGCGGCGGCGACCTCCTCGGCCCACTCGTCGTCGTTCGCCATCAGCCCCGCGTAGGTCGAGCCGAGCGCGACGACGACGGCTCCGGTCAGGGTGGCGACGTCGACGATCCGCTCCGCGCCCTGGCGCGCGCACCAGGTCAGCGCGTCGGCGAGGATCAGGCGGCCCTCGGCGTCGGTGTTGTTGACCTCGACGGTGAGGCCGTTGAGCTGGGTGATGACGTCGCCGGGGCGGGTCGCCGTCCCGCTCGGCATGTTCTCGACGGCCGGCAGCACCGCGATCAGGTCGACGGGGAGCCCGAGCTCGGCGATCGCCGCCGTCGCCTCGAGCACGGCCGCGCCACCGGACATGTCCATCTTCATCTCGTGCATGCCGCCGGACGGCTTCAGCGAGATCCCTCCGGAATCGAAGGTCACTGTCTTACCGACGAGCCCGAGCAGCGGCGCCGAGCCGCCGCCGGAGTAGCGGAGGACGATCAGCGCCGGGTCCTTGGCCGACCCGGCGGCGACCGCGAGGATTCCGCCCATGCCCTCGCGTTCGAGCTCGGCCGGGCCGAGGACCTCGGCAGTCACGCTCTCGTGGGCGTCGGCGATCTCGAGCGCCCGGGCGGCGATGAACGCGGGGTCGGCGTAGTTGGCGGGGAGATTCTGGAGATCGCGGGCGCGGTTGGCGGCCTCGGCGGCCGCCTTCGCGGTCGTCGTGAATCCATCCGGGTCCTCGGCGCCGATCAGCGTCAGCGCCTCGAGGCCGGAGTCGCTGCCGTCGTCCTCGTCCCGGTCGCGCTTGAGCCGGTCGAAGCGGTAGCCGCCGAGGATCGACCCGGCGGTCAGGGCCGCGGCGATGCTCGCCTTGCGCTCGTGAGCGGGGACCACCCAGGCGAGCTCGGCCGCGCCGTAGCGCCGGGCGCGCTTGACCGCGAGCGCGGCGGCCACACGGGCGCGCTCCGGATCGAACGCGTCGCGGTCGCCGAGGCCGACGACCAGCACCCGCTCAGGTGCCCCCGGTCGCAGCAGCGTCAGCTCACGCCAGCCGGTCCGGACGTCGCCGGCGCCGGGGGCCTCGGCGAGCCAGGAGGGCAGCTCCTCGCCGTTGTGGACGCCGACGCAGAGCAGCCCGGCGGTCGAGGCGGCGGGGTCGATGTCGGTGAGCTCGAGGCGCATCGGAGGCGCCACGATAGCTGCCGTGGAACGCCTGCCTGCGTGGCCCGGCCTCTACGATTCCCGGGCACCGTCACCTCGTCCCACCCAGGAGAACGCCCCGAATGCCGAAGACCGTGATTCTTTCCACCGCCCGCACCCCCTTCGCGAAGATGGGCGGAGCGCTTTCCTCGCTCGCCGCGCCCGAGCTCGCCGGCAACGCGATCGGCGGCGCTCTCGAGCGCGCCGACGTCGCCCCCGAGCAGGTCGAGGCGGTCGTCTACGGACAGGTGCTGCAGGCGGGCCAGGGTCAGATCCCCTCGCGGCAGGCCCAGATCAAGGGCGGCATCCCGAAGGAGGTCCCGTCGGAGACCGTCAACAAGGTCTGCGCCTCGGGCATGCGCTCGGTCGGCCTGCTCGACCAGGCGATTCGCGCCGGCGACGTCAACGTCGGACTCGGCGGCGGCATGGAGTCGATGTCGAACGCCCCCTACCTGCTTCCCGGCGCCCGCTTCGGCTTCCGGATGGGCGACGTCAAGGCGGTCGACGCGATGACCCACGACGGCCTCACCAACCCGTTCACCGGCAAGCAGATGATCAACGAGGCCAGCGAGGTCGGCAACGAGCTCGAGATCACCCGGCCCGACATGGACCGCTTCGCGACCCGCTCCCACCAGCTCGCCGCCCAGGCGACCGACGAGGGCAGGCTCGCCGACGAGATCGTCGCCGTCACCGTCAAGTCGAGGAAGGCCGAGACCGTCGTCGAGGTCGACGAGGCGATCCGCCCCGATACGAGCATCGAGACCCTCGCGAAGCTGAAGGCGATCGGCGGCGACGACGCCACCCATACGGCCGGCAACGCTCCCGGCGTCAACGACGGAGCGGCCGCCGTGGTCGTCGCCTCCGAGGAGTGGGCATCCGCCAACGGCAAGGAGGCGCTCGGCACGATCATCGCCTACGGCAACATCGCCGACGACTACGCCTACCTCGCCCGGACCCCCGCCAAGGCGGCCCGCCAGGCTCTCGAGAAGGTCGGAAAGACCCCTGAGGACGTCGACCTCTGGGAGTTCAACGAGGCCTTCGCCTCGGTCGCGATCAACTCGATCCGGATGCTCGACATCGACGAGGAGAAGGTCAACGTGAACGGCGGCGCCATCGCCCTCGGCCACCCGATCGGCGCCTCCGGCGGCCGCATCATCGGCACCCTCGTCCACGAGTTGCGCCGCCGCGGCGGCGGCCTCGGCTGCGCCGCGATCTGCAGCGGTGGCGGGCAGGGCGACGCCATCCTGATCGAGGTTTGACGGGAGGCGCAGCCTTCTTCGACCTCGACCGGACGCTGATGTCCGGGTCGAGCGGCGCCCAGTTCGGGCGCGCCGCCTACCGGGCGGGCCTGGTCAGCCGGGCGCAGGTGTTCCGCTGGGGAGTGGACCACCTCCGCTTCCGGCTGCGGGGCGCGAGCGACGCGGACACCGACGCCCTCGTCGCGGCGGTCAACGACCTGCTGCGCGGGGTGCCGGCCCGAACGCTGCGGCGGATGCTCCCGGACCTCCTCGAGGGGATCCTGCCGCGCATCTACCCGCAGATGCTCGCCGAGGTCCGCAGCCATCAGGACTCCGGCCGGCCGGCGTTCATCGTCAGCGCCGCCAGCAACGGGGTCGTCGAGGTCCTCGCCCGGGTCCTCGACATGGAGGGCGGGATCGGCACCCGCTACGAGGTCGACGAGGACGGCCTCTACACGGGCCGGCTGATCGGCGGCCTCAACTACGGCGAGCTCAAGATCGAGCCGATGCGCAGGTTCGCCGCCGATCACGGAATCGATCTGGCCCAAAGCTGGGCCTACTCGGACTCGGTCTCCGACCTGCCGATGCTGGAGCTGGTCGGCCACCCGGTCGCGGTCAACCCCGACGCCCCGCTCGCCCGGATCGCGGCCGAGCGCGGCTGGCCGGTGATGCGCTTCGAGAAGCTCGGCCGCACCCTCGCGGCCGCCGGCGTCCTCGCGGTCGCCACCGTCGTCGGCGGTGGCAGCATGGTCGCCAGACGCCGCGCCGCCGCCGTGCCCCGGGGGCGGCCGGCGCGACGTTGATCGCGCCGCGCACCAGCGAATAGGATCGCCCGCGATGGACGCTTCCGAGCTCGCCTTCGCGGGGATTCACCGACAGGCGGAGCTCCTCCGGGAGGGCGTCGTCAGCTCGCGCGATCTCGTCGACGTCTACCTGGAGCGGATCGAGCGCTTCGACGGGCGGCTCAACGCCTTTCGCATCGTCCTCGCCGAGCGCGCTCTCGCCGAGGCCGAGGAGGCCGACCGGCGGATCGCGGCGGGGGAGGCCGCGCCGCTGCTCGGCGTGCCGATCGCGGTCAAGGACAACGTCGACGTCGCCGGCGAGATCACCACGAACGGCACCGCCGCCTACGACGATCCGGCCGCCGCCGACTCCGCTCACTACCGGCGGCTGCGCGAGGCGGGTGCGGTGCTGATCGGCAAGACGAACCTGCCCGAGCTCGCGATCTGGCCGTTCACCGAGAGCAAGACCTGGGGACGGACGCGCAATCCGTGGGACCCCGAGCACAGTGCCGGAGGTTCGAGTGGTGGGTCGGGGGCGGCCGTCGCTGCCGGGCTCGTCGGCGCGGCGTCCGCGTCCGACGGCGGCGGCTCGATCCGGATCCCGGCAGCCCAGTGCGGGCTGTTCGGGCTGAAGCCGCAGCGCGGCCGGATCAGCCTGATGCCCGAGCACGAGCACTGGCTCGGTCTCTCCGTCACCGGGTGCCTGAGCCGGCGGGTGATCGACACGGCGCTCTGGCTCGACGTCGCCGCCGGCCCCGAGCCCGGCGACGCTGACACGCCCCCTCCGCCCGATCGGCCCTACGTCGAGGCGGCCGCGACGGCACCCGGAACGCTGCGGATCGCGACGACCGTGACCGCGCCGCGCCCGGCAGCGCCGCCGATCATCAGCGACGAGGTCAAGGGTGGCATCGCCAGGTTCGGCGAGATCCTGCGATCGCTCGGTCACACCGTCTTCGAACGCGACCCCGACTGGGGCCGGATCGGCGACGACATCACGCCCCGCTACCTCGGCGGCATCGCCGGTGAGGGCCGTCACGTCCCCCATCGCGAGCGGCTCGAGGACCGGACCCGGGGGATGATCAGGCTCGGCTCGATGCTGCCGGGCCCGCTGGTGCGCCGCTCCCGCACCGCCGAGGCCGGGCATGCCGAGCGCCTCAACCGCGTCTTCGAGGAGGCCGACGTCCTGCTGACGCCGGTCATCGGGATCACGCCGCCGCCGTCCGGTCGCTGGGCGGGCCGGGGGGCGCTGCGGACGCTGATGAGCATCTCCCGCTCCTATCCCTGCGCGATCGCCTGGAACTACACCGGCCAGCCCGCCGCCTCGGTGCCGCTGCCACCGGAGTCGCCCGGCGGGTTGCCGCTGGCCGCGCAGCTGATCGCGCCGCCGAACCGCGAGGACCTGCTGATATCACTCGCCGCCCAGCTCGAGGCCGAGATCCGATGGCCCGAGCGCGTCCCCGAGGAGTACGCGTGAAGGTCGTCGCAGTCGGTCCCGAGCAAACCCTCGAGGTGCGGGAGGTCGACGATCCCGATCCCGGTGAGGGGCAGGTCCTCGTCGACGTCGCCGCGTGCGGGATCTGCGGCTCCGACCTCCACATGCTTCCCTCCGGCGTCCTGCCCGAGGGCTCGGTGCTCGGTCACGAGCTGTCGGGGACGCTCGCCGGCGTCGGCTCCGGGGTGGAGGGCTGGTCGGAGGGCGACCGCGTCTGCGTCTACCCGTTCGCACCGGTCGACCAGCTCGACATCCCGCTGGCGATGTCGAGCGGGATCGGCCTCGGCACCAACGACGGCGGCTACGCCGAGCGGATGGTCTGCGACGCGGAGATGCTCTGGCGGCTGCCGGAGGAGATCGAGCTCGAGCACGGCGCGCTCGTCGAGCCGCTCGCCGTCGGCCTGCACGGCATCGACGTCTCCGGCGCCGAGCCCGGTCAGCCGGTCTGCGTGCTCGGTTGCGGGCCGATCGGTGCGATGACCCTCGTCGGCCTTCGCGGCCGCGGCTTCGAGGACATCGTCGTCGTCGAGCCCAATCCCGGGCGCCGCGAGCTGGCGAAGCGCCTCGGAGCTCCTCACGTCAGCGGGATGGAGAACGTCCACGAGGCCGTCCTCGGTGCTCTCGGCGGTCGCGCCCCCGAAGCGGTGATCGAGTGCGCGGGCCACGTCTCCGCGCCGGGGCTCGCGGTCGAGCTGGTCGCCCCGGAGGGGACCGTCGCGCTCGTCGGCATGCTCGAGGAGCCGGTGCCGATCTCCCAGCTCAACGTGATGCTGAAGGAGGCGGTCCTGCGGGGCTCGTTCGCCTACCGGCCCCGTGACTTCGACGAAGCCGTCGCGTTGCTCGCTGCCGGGAAGGTCCCGGTCGACGAGCTCGTCACCTCGCGGCACCCGCTCGAGGACGCCTCCGCGTGCTTCACGGAGCTGCGCCGGCCGGGCACCGAGGAGCTCAAGGTCCTGCTGACCCCCTGAGCGGCGGGCGCGGGCTTCGGCTGTCAGGCCTGGCCGCGTTCGCGGGCCTTGCGGAGCCCGAGTCGCGTCGACGCCCCGCTACCGAGCATCATCAGCGCGTTCGATGCCGGCAGCCGGTAGCCGGCGCGGGTGTGCGGCGCGTAGGTCGCGCGGTCGCCGTCGACCTCGAGCCAGCCGGTGTAGACGCGCTGCTCCTGACCGACCATGCGCGGCTCGAACCGGTGTGCGGTCAGCCCCGCCCGGCGACCACCCTCAGGTCGTACGGAGGCGGGGACGATCAGCTCCGCGCCGCCGGGGCCGGCGCCGGTCGCCGACACGGCGGTGACCATCGGCAGCCCGTCGCCGCCGGCCCAGCCGAGCAGCGAGTGGGGGAGGCGCCCGACTTCGGCCGCGAGACGGGCGGCATCGGTCCGTGGCCCGGTGCCGTTCTTCGGCGGGGACTGGGGCGCCGGCGGGTCCGGGAGCGGTTCGCCGTGGACGACGGGCTCGCCGGCGCAGTCCAGCGTCGGCCAGACCAGGATGCGGCGCACCGCGACCGTGATCGCCACCCGCTCGTAGTAATAGACGTGCTGCCAGCGGCCGAGCAGCCCCTCTTTGCGCTTGCCGAGGAAGTGCTCCCACTGCGGCCCGATGGAGTCGAGCCAGGCCCGGTCGGGCGCGGACTGGACCGTCGCCTCGCCCTGGACGAGGACGAACTCGGGCCGGTCGCTGTCGGCGTGGTCGCGGGCATGGAAGGCGACGGCGACACCCGGATTGGCGCGAATCCGCTCGAGCTTCTTCCAGAGCCCTAGCGACGTCGACAGCGTCACGGTCCCGGCCTCGCGATCGCGGAGCCCGAGCGGCGCCATCGGGGTGATCACCACGCCTCGCGCCGGCGTCAGGTAGGCGAGGCCGGCGGCGAGGTCGCCGGCGAGCACCTCGTCGACCGATTCGGGCCACTCCATTCCCACGGGCAGAACCTATCCGGGCGGCGCCGATCGGGGCGCCGCCGCGCCGGTAGCCTTCCCGGCATGGCGATCGAGCCCGGGTCCGAGCGGAGAGCCCATCAGTGGCGTGAGGAGGAATACGCGCGCGAGCGCGAGCGCGACGTGCCCTTCGAGACGCTCTCGGGACACCCGATCGAGCCGCTCTACACGGCCGACGACCTCGCCGGCCACGACCCCGAGCGCGACGAGGGCTTCCCCGGCTCGTTCCCCTACACGCGCGGCGTCTACCCGTCGATGTACCGCGGCCGGCTCTGGACGATGCGCCAGTTCGCGGGCTTCGGCACGGTCGAGGAGACGAACGCGCGGTTCCGCTACCTGCTCGACCACGGCCAGACCGGACTCTCGACCGCGTTCGACATGCCGACGCTGATGGGTCTCGACTCCGACCACGAGCGGTCGTTAGGCGAGGTCGGCGTCGAGGGAGTCGCCCTCGACACCGTCGACGACATGGCGACGCTGTTCGACGGGATCCCGCTCGACGAGGTGACCGTCTCGATGACGATCAACGCGCCCGCAGCGATCCTGCTGGCCTTCTACGTCGTCGCCGCCGAGGAGAAGGGGATCACGCCGGACAAGCTCGGCGGGACGATCCAGACCGACATCCTCAAGGAGTACATCGCCCAGAAGGAGTGGTGCTTCCCGATCGAGCCGGCGATGCGCCTCGTCACCGACATGGTCGAGTGGTGCGCGCAGGAGATGCCGCGCTGGCATCCGATCTCGATCTCCGGCTACCACATCCGCGAGGCCGGATCGACGGCCCAGCAGGAGCTCGCGTTCACGCTCAAGGACGGGCTCACCTACGTCGAGCGCGCGGTCGAGCGGGGCCTCGACGTCGACGAGTTCGCGCCGCGCCTCTCGTTCTTCTTCAACGCGCACATCGATTTCTTCGAGGAGATCGCCAAGTACCGGGCCGCCCGCCGGATCTGGGCTCGCGAGCTCCGGGACACCTTCGGCGCGAAGAACCCGAAGTCGATGCTGATGCGCACCCACACCCAGACGGCAGGGGTCAGCCTGACCGCCCAGCAGCCGCTCGTGAACATCGTGCGGACGACGATCGAGGCGCTCGCCGGCGTCCTCGGAGGCACCCAGTCGCTGCACACCAACAGCTACGACGAGGCGCTCGCGCTGCCGACCGAGGAGGCCGTCCGGATCGCCCTCCGGACGCAGCAGGTGATCGCGCACGAATCCGGTGTCACCAACACCGTCGACCCGCTCGGCGGCTCCTACTTCGTCGAGAAGCTGACCGACGAGATGGAGGCGGCCGCCTACGACTACTTCGCGCGGATCGACGAGCTCGGCGGGATGGTCGCCGCGATCGAGGCCAACTTCCCGCAGCGCGAGATCTCCGACGCCGCCTTCGAGCACCAGGCCGCCCTCGAGAAGGAGGAGCGGATCATGGTCGGCGTCAACGCCTTCCGGGTCGAGGACGACGAGCTGACCGAGATCCACCGCCCCGACCCCGCCGCCGAGTCGCGTCAGAAGGAGCGCCTCGCCGAGACGATGGCGCGCCGCGACGATGCGGCCGCCGCCGCGGCGCTCGCGGCGCTCGAGAGCGCTGCCGCCGAGGACCGCAACCTGATGCCGCTGCTCGTCGACTGCGCCCGGGCCCGGGTCAGCGAGGGGGAGATGATCGCGGCGATGCAGCGGGTCTTCGGCACCTACACCGAGACTCCCGTCTACTAGATCACTGCGCGACTCGCAGCCCTCCGGGCTGCTCGACTGCGCGCCGGACAACCGCCGCCCTCCGGGCTGCTCGACTGCTCCCTCGGATTGAGGACGGCTGTTTCGGGTAGGGGTCCGGCATGAGCGATTTCGAGGTTGTCCAGAGCGACGTCGAGGGCTGGGACGTCCGCCGTACCGGCGAGGCGCAGGCCCTCTCCAACTATGCGACCCGCGAGCTCGCGGAGGAGGCCGCCCGGCGCCAGCAGGAGGCCGAACACCACAGCGGCGGCACCGCCGACGCGATCGATGTCCGCCAGGACGTCTTCAGCGAGGGCCCCGAGGAGGAGCTCGACGCGAAGAAGACGCTGCTCGGTGCCGGAACGGTTGCGATCGGCGTGATCCTGCTGATCGCGGTCATCGCAGTTCTCGTCGTCGTCACCGGCGTCACGAACGGCCCGTAGGCGCGCCGCGGGGCCGTCGCCGCCTCGCGCCCGACTCCTCCCGACCCCGCTCGCCGAGGCCCGATCTGGGCGGGATCTTGCAGCCCCGGGTCGAGGGCTAACAGTTCGCTAACCGGATCCTTAGGGTGCCCGCCTTCATGGTCAGCACCCCGAACAGAATGCTCACGGTCCTGCTCGCCGCCACCGCGGCGCTGCTCCTCGTCCTCGCGCTCGGCGCCGTCACCGCGCCCGCCTCCAAGCACCACGCGCCGGGGACCCACAAGCGGACCCTCGACGGCGTCTTCGAGCGCAAGGTCTCGAAGAAGAACAAGAAGTGGGCCAAGCGCGTCGCCGCCTGCGAGTCCGGCGGCAACCCGAACGCGATCGGCGGCGGCGGCACCTATCGCGGCGCCTTCCAGTTCATGCGCTCGACCTGGAAGACCTCGCCGCGCTCGCCCGGCGGCGATCCGATCGACTACAGCTACAAGACCCAGGCCTTCGTCGCGGTCCGGCTGAAGATGCGTTCGGGCTCTTCGCCCTGGCCGAGTTGCGGCTGAGCGGCTGAGCGGCTGAGTCGTCAGGCCCGTCCCGAGCCCCCGCCGGATACCCTTCCCGGGCAATGAGCGAACGGAAGATCAGAGTCGTAGTCGCCAAGCCCGGTCTCGACGGTCATGACCGCGGGGCCAAGATCATCGCCCGCGCGCTCCGCGACGCCGGCATGGAGGTCATCTACACGGGCCTTCATCAGACCCCGGAGCAGATCGCCGCGACCGTGATCCAGGAGGACGCCGACGCCGTCGGCCTCTCGATCCTCTCCGGCGCCCATATGACCCTGGTCCCGAAGATCGTCGACATGCTCCGCGAGCAGGGGGCCGATGAGGTCCTCGTCACCGTCGGCGGGACGATCCCGGCCGACGACATCCCCGAGCTCAAGCGCCTCGGCGTCGCCGAGGTCTTCACGCCCGGCGCGCCGACCGACGACATCGTCGAGTTCCTGCGCAGCCACGTCGCGACGCCGGCGTAGGGGGATAACTCCGGGGAGATCCTCCGGCTTCGCCGTCCGGTCTCCCCGGTCGGCGCGGTGAACGTGACGGGATGACATGTGTATGTCTCCCAGCCGACGGAAGGCAAGAAACCCTGCCTGGCGGGGACAACTCGCCATTCGCCTTCCGACTGAGCCGACGAACCGCGAGTTACTGACCACAGTGGTCAGCAACGTGCAGTTCGTCCCCGGAATGACTCCCACCGCGACCCCTCACTGCCAAAACCAACTCCCACCCACCGCCGGGCCCGGCGTGAGCCGAACACCTGGCTACCGCACCGATTGACTAGTCAGTCAACCGCCTGAATCGCTAGCATTCGCGGCCGCAAGTCCCCCAAGGAGGCACCCACTTTGAAGATCTGTTGTCTAGTGAAGGAGGTCCCGGACGCTGCCGTGCAGAAGCGGCTCGATCCGGCCACCAAGCGGCTTGACCGCTCGGGTGAGAAGACCCTGAACCAGTTCGATACGCACGGCATCGAGGCCGCCATGCAGATCCGCGAGGGCGGAGCTGTCGAGGTCGACGAGATCGTCGCGGTGACGATGGGCCCGGAGACCGCCCAGCGCGCCCTGCACAAGGCCGTCGCCCTCGGCGCCGACCGGTCCGTGCACCTCACCGACGGCTCGCTGGCCGGCTCGGACGTCTGCGCCACCGGCTACGCCCTCGCGAAGGTGCTCGAGAGCGAGTCGCCCGACCTCGTCCTGCTCGGACAGCAGTCCGACGACGGCGAGTGCTACACGATCGGCGCCGTCGTGGCCGACCACCTGAAGATGCCGTCGCTGACCCAGGTCATCGAGATGGACGTCGACGGCGACAAGCTCACCTGCAAGCGGCAGGCCGAGTACGGGTACGACACCGTCGAGATCCAGGTCCCGGCCGTGATCAGCGTCGGCGACGCGATCAACGAGCCGCGCTACCCGTCGCTGAAGGCGATCATGGGCGCGAAGAAGAAGCCGCTCGACACGAAGGGTGCCGGCGACGTCGGCATCGAGTCCGACAAGGTCGGCGAGTCCGGCTCGCAGACCCAGGTCCTCGGAATCAACCCGCCGCCCGAGAAGCAGGCCGGCGAGATCATCGAGGACGAGGACACCAACGAGACGGTCGAGAAGATCGTCGCCTGGCTCGAGGAAAGGAAGCTGATCTAGATGGCTGGCATTCTGGTTTACGCCCTCCACAGCGACGACAACGAGTTCAACGCGAACTCGCTCGGCGCGATCTCAGAGGCGTCGAAGCTGGTCGGCGAGGTCGGTGGCGAAGCCGCGGCCCTCGTGGTCGGCGACGTCGACGACGCCGCCTGCGCTGCCCTCGGCAAGTACGGGGCCACCAAGGTCTACCGGGCCAAGTCGGTCCCGGAGGGGCTCGCCCAGCCGATCGTCGACGCGATGGCCAAGGTCATCACCGAGAACGACATCTCCTACGCCCTGTTCGGCGGCGGCCTGCTCGGGTTCGAGATCGGCGCCGGTCTGACGGCCCGCCTCGGCGCCGGCGTGACCATGGAGGTCACCGCGGTCAAGGCGGACGGCGGCAAGCTGATCGCCGAGCGCCCGGTCCTTCAGGACTCGGCGATCGTCGACGTCGGCTACGTCTCCGAGCCCGCCGTGATCATCGGCCGCCTCAACGCGTTCACCGCGGTCGAGAGCGGCGGCGGTGACGCCGAGGTCGTGGACGTCGACGTCGAGATGTCCGAGTTCTCCACCCGGGCCAAGATGGTCACCCGCGGCGAAGCCGGTGACGAAGGCGGAGTCGACATCGCCGACGCCGACATCCTCGTCGGCAGCGGCCGCGGCTTCGGCGGCGAGGAGAACCTCTCCGTCGCCCGCGATCTCGCCGGCGCGCTCGGCGGCGAAGTCGCCGCGACCCGCGCGATCGTCGATGCCGGCTGGATTCCGTACGCGACCCAGATCGGTCAGACGGGCAAGACCGTCGCCCCGAAGCTGTACCTCGCGGCCGGCATCTCCGGAGCGATCCAGCACAAGGTCGGCATGCAGAACAGCGAGAACATCGTCGCGATCAACAAGGATCAGAACGCGCCGATCTTCGAGTACGCAGATCTCGGCGTCGTCGGCGATCTCCACAAGATCCTGCCGAAGCTGACCGAAGCCATCAAGGCGAAGAAGGGCTGAGCAGACCCGCTCAGCCACAGGCGAAGAACGACGGGCGCCCCGCCGCAGGGGCGCCCGCTTCGCCGCTCAGAATCCGAAAGGAACACCAAGCAGGATGTCCGTAGCTCCCTCAGAGTTCCCGCCGCCGTTCGACCCGAGCAAGCACGTCGGGCCGCCGACCGATGCCGAGGACGAGCGGCTCGAAGCGGGCATCGTGATCGTCGGCGGTGGGCCCGCCGGCCTCGCCTGCGCCAACCGGGTCATGCAGCTGCTCGAGGACGAGCCCGAGCTGACCGAGAAGCTCGGTGAGATCCCCGTCGCCGTGATCGAGAAGGGCAAGGTCTGCGGCGCCCACAACCTCAGCGGCGCGAACATGGTCCCGTCGGCGATGGAGAAGCTCTTCCCCGACCTCGACCCCGACGACTGGCCCGTCTACCAGAAGGTCGAGAAGGACGCCGTCTATCTGCTGACCAAGTCGAAGGCGATCCCGCTCAAGCCGCCGCCCCCGAACTTCCGCAACCACGGCAACTACGTCACCTCGGTCTCGAAGCTGAGCCGCTTCCTCGCCGACCGTGCGGAGGAGGCCGGCGCCTACCTGCTGACCGAGACCGTCGCCGACAAGCTGCTGGTCGAAGACCGCATCGTCCGCGGCGTCCGCTCCGGCGACAAGGGCCGCGGTAAGGACGGCCAGGAGCTCGGCAACTTCGAGCCCGGCTCCGACCTGATGGCGAAGGCGACCGTGCTCGCCGAGGGCACCCTCGGCCACCTGACCGACTGCGCGATCGACTACTACGACCTCGCCGGCGACGCCAAGCGCTGGGAGATCGGCGTCAAGGAGGTCTGGGAGGTCCCGAAGCCGCTCGACCGTGTCATCCACACGATGAACTGGCCGATGCGCAAGTCGCCGAAGTACAACGAGTTCGGCGGCTCGTTCATCTACCCGATGGGCGAGGACAAGCTCTGCATCGGCATGGTCGCCGGTCTCGACACGACCGACGCGACCTTCTCCTGCCACGACCTCCTGCAGCAGTTCAAGACTCATCCCTTCGTCCGCGATCTCCTCGACGGCGGCAAGCGGGTCGGCTGGGGCGCGAAGACGATCCCGTCGGGCGGCTACTGGTCGATGCCGAAGAAGCTCGCGGTTCCGGGCATGGTCATGTGCGGCGACAACGTCGCGATGGTCAACGTCCCTTACCTGAAGGGCATCCACCTCGCGATGCACGCCGGCATGTTCGCCGCAGAGGCGATCGTCGAGAGCCTGAAGGCCGACCCCGAGTCGGTCGACTTCTCCGCCTACGAGACGAAGGTCCGCGGCTCGGAGATCGAGAAGGACCTCTACAAGGCGCGCAACGTCCGCCAGCACGGTGACAAGGGCTTCGTGGCCTTCGGCGCCATCGCCAACGCCTGGCTGCTCTCCGGCGGCGCGCTGCCTCCCGGCCACAAGGTCAGCGAGGCCGACGCCGAGGTCGAGGTTCATCTCGGGACCGCCTCGGAGGACTACCCCGAGCCCGACAACGAGCTCACCTTCGACAAGCTCGGCTCGGTGTTCCTCAGCGGCAACGCGACCCGTGACGATGCTCCGAACCACGTCCGAATCCAGACGCACGTCCCGCGCGAGGTCGCGCAGACCTGGGTCTCGATGTGCCCGGCGCAGGTCTACGAGATCCCCGAGGACCAGCTCGACAACGGCGCGGCCGAGGTCGACGTCCACGTCACCGCCTCCAACTGCGTGCAGTGCGGCGCGATCAACGCCAAGGGCGGGCGCCTGACGATGCCCGAGGGCGGCGACGGGCCGCTCTACCAGGAGGTCTGACCCGGCCCGGCCGGGGCCAGACCCCGGCCGGCAGGGTAATCTGGGCTGGACGTCCACGCCCATGGGACGCTCCTCGGAGCGGGGCGGCCGGACGATCGGAAGTCGAACGTCCATAGGGGAGAGTGCAGGGGATGACACGGGTGTTGCCGAAGTCGGTGCGCGGTCGCGTGCTGACCGGGCTCGGACTGTTGGTGATCGCGGCGGCGATCGCCGCCGGGCTCTACTACTTCAACGAGGTACCGGAGAAGCTCGCCGACGACTACCGCGCTGACGCCGGCAAGGCGGCGGACGGGATGACGAGCGGAATGGACCGCGTCAATGCGAGCTTCGACCGCTACCTCGCCGTCAGCACGGTGCCGAGGCGGTCGCTCGAGAACGCCGAGGACGTCGCGGAGCTCAGGCGCCGCATCCTGCCCGTCCTCGACGATACCGATGCGACCCTGCGGCACGCCGAGGAGGCGATCGACGCCGAGCGGAAGCGGATCAAGCGGGCGCAGGCACCGCTTCGGGACGTTCCGTCCTCGTGGATGCTCGACGATTCGGACCCGCTGTCCGAGGCCGCGGAGGTCGTCGAGATCAACGACGCGTATCGGCGCGCCGCCACGCCCTACCTCCGCGACTTCGAGCGGTTCGCGCGCTACGACCGGCGCCTGATCGACGTGATTCGCCGCACCTACGCGCCCCGGCCGATCGACGAGCTGGCGGCCGATGCACCGATCGAGACGCTGAAGTCGACGGTCGCCGACGAAGTCGAGTTCAACGCGGAGCTGAGGCACGACCTCCTCGCGTTGAAGCCGCCGGCTGACGCGAAGGAACTGCACGAGCAGGCGATCGAGGAGCTCAACGTCGTCATCGACTACTACGAGGACATCCAGACCGGCCTGGAGCAGCTGAGCGTGCCCGCTCTCGAGCAAGCCGACGCCGACCTGCTCTCGGACACGAAGCGGCTTCGGGATCGCGGGACCCGGTACGTCCTCGAGTTCGCGGCCAACTCGAGCCTCCAGAAGCAGAGCCGCCGGCTCGACAAGCGGGGGGACGAACTCGAGGACAGGATCGCGACCCTCGGAACGGGCGATGGCGACCGGCTCGGCAACGACCACTTCCGGCCCGTGCGACCGAAGCCGCCGGCTGACGGGAAGGGCGGCGGGAGCGGCGGCGACGACCAGACGCGGACGTAGGGTCCCGATACGGTCACGGCGTGAACGGAGCTGACGTGGAAGGGGCCGCAGGCCGGGTCCGGCGAGCGGACGGGGCGGACGCCGACGCGATCGGCGTCCTCCTGCACCGCTTCAACTCCGACTACGACGAGCCCAGCCCGGGCCCCGGGCCGATTGCCGAGCGGATCCGCGAGCTGATCGCCTCCGGCGACACGGCGGTGCTCCTCGCCGGCGACGGGCCTGACGGGATCCTCATCGTCCGCTTCCAGCCGTCGATCTGGTCGCGGCTCGACGAGGCCTACATCGCCGAGCTCTACGTCGTCGGCGAGGCGCGCAGGCGCGGCCTCGGCAGCGCGTTGATGGAGGCGGCGCTCGCCCTCTGTCGCGAGCGCGGCTGCGACTACGTGTTCCTCGGCACCGACGAGGGCGATGCCGACGCCCACCGGCTCTACGAGCGCTTCGGCTTCACCAACCGCAGCGGCGAGGAGCTGATGTACGTCTACGAGCGCGAGGTCTGACCGAGGCCGTCAGCGGCTGCGCGCGAGCTCGGCGACGAGCAGGTCGCAGGAGCGCTCGAGCTGTTCGATCGTGGCCTCGTCGACCCGGCGCAGGCCGACTTTCTGGTTGATCCACTGGTTCGCCTCGCGATGGCCGCAGCGGCGGCTTCGGGCGAGCTCGGAGACGAGGCTGTGGCGGCGCGCACGGAGAATCCGCCGGCGTTCGAACGCGGGGATCGGCGCCGGCTCCGCCGCCTCGGCCGGGACGGGCTCCGCGATCGGGACGGGCGCCGCCATCGGCTGGACCGCGACGTCGCCGGGCTCGCCGAACAGGTTCATCTGCGGCACCACGTCGGCGGCGACGGGAACGAATCCGAGATCGGGATCCGACCGCTCGGTCTGGACCTGCTCGTCGAGCTCGTCCCAGCCCTCATCCTCCTCGCCGCGGTCGCGCCGCAGCACCCGGTGGATCTCGTCCTCGACCTGCGCGGCGTGAGCGCGCAGCACCGGCTCGGCGGGGAGGAAGAGCCAGCTGCGATCGCCGCTGCCGGAGCCGACGCGGACGAACCGGCCGACGATCTGGCGGAAGATCATCGCCGTCTTCGCCGCGGTCGCATAGACGCCGACGCGGAGCCGGGGGATGTCCACGCCCTCGGAGACCATGTTGACGGCGACGATCCAGCGCCCCTTGCCGGTCGCGAACTCGCGGAGGCGGCGATGGGCGCCGGCATCCTGGTGCAGCACGACCGTGGGCTTCTCGCCGGCGATGTCGGCGAGCGCCGTCGCGACGACCCGGGCGTGCTCGCTGTCGGCGGCGATGACGAGGCCGCCGGCGTCGCGGTGGCCCTCGGCGCGGACGCGGCTGAGCTGCTCGTCGGCCTGCCTGAGGATGCGCGGCAGCCCCTCCGGCAGCTCGGTCGAGATCGCCGTCCGGTAGCGGCGGCCGCGCTCGCGGGCCGGAAGCTCCTCGGCGAACGAGCTCTCGATCGTGTCCTCGCCGCTCTGCCAGACCAGCGTCCCGTCGAACGGGACGAACGTGACGCGGCGGCAGACGCCGTCGCGGATCGCCTCCGCGTAGGAGTAGGCGATGTCGGGCTCGGCGAACCCGGACGCGTCGTAGGAGATGCCGGGGATCGGGGCGTCATCGCTCCGGAATGGGGTCCCGGAGAGCAGGAGCTGGCGCTCGGCGGCGGCGAACGCCTTCGTGAAGCCGGCCCCCCAGGCGAGCTCGTCGCCGAGGTGGTGGACCTCGTCCGCGATCACGAGCGTCCGCGGCCCGCACTCGCGCGCATACGTCGCTGCAGCCGCCGCGGTGCGGGCATAAGTGACGGCGATCCCCTGGAAGTCGCGCGTCGTCCGCAGGTTCGCGGCGTCGGGCTGGAGCTGGAGGCCCTGGGCGGCGGCCGCCGCGGCCCACTGGCGGGTCAGCGGCGCCGTCGGGCAGACGATCGCGACCCGGTCGATCTCGCCGCGCCGGAGCAGCTCGCGGGCGAGCACCAGCGCCGGACGGGTCTTGCCCGCCCCGGGTGCTGCCGCGATCAGGAACGGGCCACCACGCCAGCTCTCGGCGGCGCCGAGAGCGCGTCGCTGCCACGCCCGCAGCGAGGGGTCGGCGAAGGCGGAGGAGGAGCCTCCCCCCGCCGTCGCGGTGGCTGTCGTCTGGGTCCCGCCCGTCATCTGGAGCGCGGCATGATTGGTGCCGGGCCGGACGGGAACGCGGGACCCCGCTGGCCATGCGGTCCTGCCATGGTTGAGAGCGTGAGAGCGGTCGTCATCACCGGTCCGCCGGGAGCCGGCAAGAGCGAGGTCGCAGCCTCGCTCCACGACCTGCTCGGCGAGGCCGGGGTGGACGCGGCCCTGGTCGAGTGCGACGAGGTGGAACGGTCGCATCCGCCGATCGACCGCGACCGGTCGGTCGGCCATCTGCGGATGCTCGCCGACTCCTACCGCGAGTTCGGTTGCGCGCTCCTGCTCGTCACGGCCACCCTCGTCGACGACGAGCACCGGCGCGCGGTGCTCGCGGCGACCGGCGCCGAGGAGACGACCCTCGTCGCCCTCGAGGCCGACGTCCAGACCCTCCGCGACCGGATCCTCGCCCGCGAGCCCGCCGGCTGGCAGGGCCTGCCCGAGCTCCTCAACGCCTCGCAGCGCCTCGCAGCCTCGATCAGGGACCTGTCCGGGATCGACCTCGTCTTCAGCACCGAGGGCGAGCAGCCGGCGGCGGTCGCGGACCGGATCGCGGAGGCGATCAGCCCAGCGGAGAGATGACCCCGATCACGTGACCCTCGGGGTCCGTGAACTGCCCGAGGATCAAGCCGATCGACTGCATCTCCTCGGGCCCGAAGATCCGCGACCCCCCGAGCTGCTCGGCCTTGGCGAGCGACTCCTCGACGTCGGGGACCTGGACGTAGAAGGTGACGTGTCCCTCGTAGCCCTCGGGGCCGCCGGCGACGCCGCCGCCGATCCCGACGCCGTCGTCGCTGAGGTTCTCCTCGCGGTCGACCCTGCCGTAGTTCATCGGGTTGTCGGCGTCGATCCCCCAGCCGAACAGCTGTGAGTAGTAGTCCTGCAACGCCTTCCCGTCCTTGCCGATCACTTCGAAGTGGACGACCGGATGACCCATGGTGCGCTCCTTTGCCTCGTCGTTTCGCGGTTGCGATCGCAACCCGGTGGATGTGACCGCGGGTGTCCGCGAATCTAATCGGCCACGAACGCCTCGATCGCCGCCGCCACCTCGGTGGGACGGTCCAGCATCACGAACGTCGATGCCCCGGCGATCTCGACCAGTCTCGAATCGGGGATCGCCGCGGCGATCCGGCGAGCGTGGTCGAGCTTGAAGAACCGGTCGTCGGTTCCCCAGACGAGCAGGGCCGGGATCTCGAGGCCGGGCAGCTTCGTCCCGGCAGCCAGCGTGTCGGCCGGGCGCATCGCCGCGATGAACTTCCGCCCGTCGCGGCGGATCCCCGCGTCGCGGACCTGCGGCTCGGTGAACGCACGGAGCAGCTCGTCGTCGGGCGGGCCGCTCGTCAGGGCGCCGTAGGCGATCGGAGACGTCCGCAGGGCGCGCAGGCGCATCGAGGCGACCAGCG
Source organism: Solirubrobacterales bacterium (assembly GCA_046330285.1). Classification (GTDB taxonomy): domain Bacteria; phylum Actinomycetota; class Thermoleophilia; order Solirubrobacterales; family 70-9; genus RHKX01. The sequence goes on from JAXLSX010000004.1 coordinate 125,084, forward strand.
CCGCGTAGCCGCCGGGGGCGCGCGCCATCCAGACCATCGTCTTGAACGTCCCCGGCGGGAAGTGCTCGAAGCTGTCGCAGTTGGTCAGCACGAGGCGCGCGATCCGCTCGGGCCGTTCGGTGACGAGGATCTGGCTCACCGCCCCGCCCGAGTCGTTGGCGACGATGGTCACGTCGTCGAGGTCGAGCGCGGCCAGGAACTCGCTGATCAGCCGCGCCTGGCCGCGAGGGGAGAGGTCGGCGTCCGGGTTCATCGCCTCGGAGTGGGAGCCCATCGGCCAGTCCGGGACGATGCAGCGGTTCCCGCCGGCCAACGAGGGCGCGACGCCGTCCCAGAGCCGCCCGTTGGCGATCGCGCCGTGGACGAAGACGATCGGGCGCCCGGAGCCGCTTTCGCGGTAGTGGATCGGCCCGGCGCCGAGCATGACCCTGCCTGCCGTGAATCCGTCGCCGCTTGCACTCATGATCGATCCGCCTTGCCGCGGCCGTCGCCGCTGGTAGATTACATACGAACACCATGTATTTAACATACGAACAGGTTGTATGTCAAATCGGGAGCGCCCGGTGACGACGCGGCGCACGCAGGCCGAGCGCCGCGAGGCGACGCGCGCGGCGCTGCTCGAAGCCGCCCGCCCGCTCTTCGCCGATCGCGGCTACGAGGCCGTAAGCAGCGAGGAGATCGTCGCCGCCGCGGGGGTCACGCGCGGCGCCCTCTACCACCACTTCGACGGCAAGCGCGGGCTCTTCGCGTCCGTCTTCGAGGAAGTCGAAGCGGAGCTGACCGCGAGCTTCGACCTCTCCGGCCTCGACGCCGGCGACCCCCTCGCGGTGCTGCTCGCGGCGATCGACCAGTTCCTCGACCTCAGTCTCGACTCGCAGGTGCAGCGGATCGTCCTCATCGACGGCCCCTCGGTTCTCGGCTGGGAGGCCTGGCACGAGGTCGAGCGCCGCTACGGGCTCGGCCTGATCGAAGCCGGCCTGACGGCCGCGATCGACGCCGGCCAGATCGCGGCGCTGCCGGTGCCGGAGCTGGCGCTGATGCTGCTCGGCGCGCTGACCGAGGCCGGACTGCAGCTCGCTCGCGCCGATGACTCCGAGGCCGCGCGGGAGCGGGCCTCCTCGGGCCTCCATGCGCTGCTGCGGGGGCTCGCCCTCTAGTCGGTGTCGTCGGTGTCCGGCGCCCGCCGTAGCTTCCGCCCGTGGCTCAATTCGCGATCCGGGCGCCGTCGGTCGCCGACCTCTTCGATCCGTTCAGCACCGAGCCGCTCGAGGACCGGCCCCTGCGCGAGGAGGTCAGGGAGCGGATCCTCCGCGTCTGGATCGACACCCGCGAGGAGCGCCCCGAGTACCTGACGGTCGAGCTGCCGGAGGGGGAGCGCCGCGACGAGCTCGCCCCGCTGGTCCAGGCGGCCGTCCGCAACGATCTCCGCGCCGCCTACGAGGCGAGCAGCAAGTTCCTGATCTTCCCGGCCCGCAGCGAACGCCGCGAGGCGTACGTCGCCTTCGGCTTCCTCGTCGTCTGCCTCGTCGCCTCGAGCCTGTTCGACAAGTGGACCGACAACGAGACCGTCTTCGTCGGGATCTCGCAGGGCCTCGTGGTGCTCGGCTGGGTGGCGATGTGGCAGCCGGCGCAACAGCTCTTCCAGGCAATCTCGCTGTGGCTGAGCCGGAACCGCTACCACGAGCTCGCCGAGGTGCCGATCGAGGTCAGCTGGGTCTGAGCGAGACCCGTCCCGCCGGCGCGGGCGGCGTGCGACCATGGCTGCATGGCTCGCCTCCGCCCGGCCCTCGCAGCCTTCGTCGTCGCCCTCTCGCTCGCCGTCCCCGCGGTCGCGGGCGCCTTCGCGCCGCCACCGCCCGACGCAGGCTTCGACTACCAGATCGGCGGGGACTATCCGCTGCCCGCGGGCGTCTCGGTCGTCTCCCGCGATTGGTTCAGCGGGCGCCCTGCCGCCGGCGGCAGCTACTCGATCTGTTACGTCAACGGCTTCCAGACACAGGCGAACGAGGCGGGGACCGATCGGCCCGACGAGCTCTCGAACTGGCCGCGGAAGCTCGTGCTGAAGCGGCTCGGGGACGATCCCCACTGGGGTGGCGAGTACCTCGTCGACCTGAGCACGAAGGGCAAGCGAAAGGCCGCGGCCCGCTGGGTCCAGCAGATGATCGCCGGCTGTGCCGACGCCGGATTCGACGCAGTCGAGTTCGACAACCTCGACTCGTGGACGCGGTTCCGCGGCACGCCGCTCGCCGATCGCGTTCCGTTCGGCAAGCCGCAGGCGCTCGACTACGCGGGCATGCTCGCCGATCGCGCCCACGCCCTCGACATGGCCGTCGGCCAGAAGAACACGGTCGAGATCACGAAGGGAGAGTCGCAGCGGGTCGGGTTCGACTTCGCGATCGCGGAGGAGTGCGGGCGCTGGCACGAGTGCGGCGGTTATCGGCGTGTCTACGGCGACGAGGTCGTCGCGATCGAGTATCGGCGCGAGGATTTCCGCCGGGCTTGCGCCTCGGTCGGCGACGACATCGCCGTCGTCCTCCGCGACCGGCTGGTCAGCACTCCGGGGAAGAAGCGCTACGTCTTCGACGCCTGCTGAGCGCCGGGGTGATATCAGGGGGGTCGTGACCTTCGACGACGCGCTCTCCGCACTCCTCGCCCTCGTCGGGCGCCGGGTCGAGGTGCACGTCGTCTCGGCGGGGGAGAGCCCGCACCTGGTGGCCACCTTCGGCGGGATCCTCCGCGCCGGGCACTCGATGACGGGCGGCGAGCCGAGCGAGCACGAGGCGATCTTCATCCGCCTCGACGCCGGGCGGGAGACCGGATCGCTGAGCCTGAACCGCGAGGTCTACCGGGGTGCGATCGCGCACGAGGACGGCTCGCTGACCCTGCAGCTCGGCGGCGTCGAGATGCTGATCGCGGTCCACGACGAATGACCGCGGGGCAGCCGAGGCCTTCGCGTAAGCTCCTTCGCCGGTGACCGCGAGCGCCACATCGGCTCCGGCGGCTCCTCCCCGCGGGGGGATGCCGCCCCGGCCCGACCTCTCGAACCTGATGATGAGCGTCGGCTTCATGCTGACGCCGACCCGGTTCCTCGACGCCTGCCGGGAGCGCTGCGGCGACTACTTCACGCTCCGCCCGACCCCCGACCGCGAGCTCGTCGTCACCTGCGATCCGGAAGCCGTCAAGGCGATCTTCACCGGCGATCCCGACGTCCTCTACGCGGGCGAGGGGAACATCACGCTGGCGCCGCTGCTCGGCCCGGGCTCGGTCCTGCTGCTCGACGGCCCCGAGCACCTCCGCCACCGCCGGCTGCTGCTGCCGCCGTTCCACGGCGAGCGGATGCGCGCCTACGGGGAGATGATGGAAGACGTGGCGGAGCGCCGGGTCGCGGAGTGGCCGGATGACCGCGAGTTCGGCGTCCTCCCGAGCATGCAGGCGATCACGCTCGAGGTGATCATGCGGGCCGTATTCGGCTTCGAGGACGCGGAACGCCGCGAGCGGATCGGCGGACCGCTGCGCAGCCTGCTCGACACCGTCGGCAGCCGTCCCCGCGTCCTCGCGCTGGCGCTGACCGCCGGGCGCAGCGGCCCGCTCAGCCCGTGGCGCCGGTTCGCCGCGATGCGCGAGCGCGCCGACGCGCTTCTCTACGAGGAGATCCGCGCTCGCCGCGCCGACCCGCACGGGGACGAGGGCGACGACATCTTCTCGATGCTGCTGGCGGCCCGGGACGAGGAGGGACGGCCGCTGACGGACGCCGAGCTCCGCGACGAGCTGATGACGCTGCTGCTCGCCGGACACGAGACGACTGCGACCGCGCTCGCGTGGACGTTCGAGCAGCTCACCCGCAATCCGGGAGTCCTCGACCGCCTGATCGCGGCGGAGGCCGCCGGTGACGGCGATTACCTCGACGCGGTCGTGAAGGAGAGCCTGCGGCTGCGGCCGGTGGTGCCGGCGGTCGTGCGCTGCCTGCAAGCCCCGATCGAGCTCGGCGGCTGGGAGCTCCCCGCCGGCGTCAATGTCGCCCCGTCGATCTACCTCATGCACCGCCGCGCCGACCTCTACCCGGAGCCGCTCGCCTTCCGGCCCGAGCGCTTCCTCGACGACCCGCCCGGGACCTACGAGTGGATCCCGTTCGGCGGCGGCATCCGTCGCTGCCTCGGCGCCAGCTTCGCCGCCTTCGAGATGAAGATCGTGATCCGGGCGGTCCTGGCCGCGCGGCGGTTGCGCCCGCGGCCGGGCGCAAGGCCCGAGGGCGTGACGCGGCGGGCGATCACGTTCGCCCCCACGCGGGGCGGGCGCCTGCGGGCGGACCGGCTCGGCGCGGCGATCTGAGCGGTCGTCAGGCCGCGGCTGCGGCCTGCTGGCGACGGAGCCCGAGCGGGTCCATCGAGGTGCCGCGGGGCACGACGAGGAGGGGGGAGGCGGCGCCGGAGACGAGCGCCCGCGAGGTGCTGCCGAGCAGCGTCCTCCGCAACGGCCCGTGGCCGCGCGAGCCGACGATCATCAGGTCGACCTCGCCGGAGGCGTCGGCGAGCAGCGCGCCGGGCGAGCCGGTCAGCAGCCGTCCCTCGGACTCGACCCCGTGCGGAATGCGACCGAGGGCCAGCTCCTGGGTCCGCTGCATCTCCTTCCGCTCGGCGTCCTGGAACTCGCCGGCGGTCATCACCGTCCAGACGGTCGCGTACCCGTACTTCGGGTAGTCGGCGACGCTGAGCACGAGCAGCTTCCCGTGCGTGCGCTGGGCGATCGCGATCCCGGTCTCGAGCGCGGCCCACGACTCGGGCGAGCCGTCGAAGCCGACTCCGATCTTCAGCATCGGGGTCTCGGAGCGCTCCGCGTAGCCGCGGGGCGCGACGAGGACGGCGCACGGCGCTCCGTGCAGGAGCGAGGCACCGGTGCTCCCGAGAACCGTCTCACCAACCTTGCCGCGATGGCATGAGCCAACGACGAGCACGGTGGCGTGACGATCCTCGGCGAGCTTGCCGAGCGCATTGGAGATCGACTGCTCGGCTACCGGCACGGTCTCGATGTCGATGCCCGGGAGTAGGCCTCGAACCTTCGCGAACGTGTCAGCACTCTCGACCGCCAGGGCGTTCGAGAGATCCTCGTGGGTCATCAGGCCGCGCGGCCAGGGGTAAACCGTCGCGACCGTCAGAGTTCCGCCACAGACCTCGGCAAGGACGCGCCCGAGGGCCAATGCGTCATGGCCTTCGGGACTATCCTGATAGCCGATGAGAATCTGGCGTTCCACGAGCCGGAATCTAGGGTCGCCGCGGGTGCCGAGCATCCGGATGGACTCGCCAACCTGCTCGGTAGTCAACCCCGATCGGCGGAGGCGGCCCCGATGAGCACCGAGGCCTCCGAACTCGAGCGCGGCGAGCTCGAGCGATTGCTTGCGGTCGGCCGCAGCCTCGTCTCCGAGCTCGACCTCGACACGGTGCTGATGAACGTGCTCGACGCCGCCCGCCAGCTGACCGGGGCGCGCTATGCCGCCCTCGGGGTCCTGAACTCCGACAAGACCGAGCTCGAGCGCTTCCTCTACGTCGGGATCGACGACGAGATGCGTCGCCGGATCGGGCCGCTGCCGCGCGGCCACGGGATCCTCGGGGAGCTGATCCGGGACCCGCGCCCGCTCCGGCTCGAGAACATCGGCGACCACCCGCGCTCCTACGGCTTCCCCTCCGAGCACCCGACGATGACGACGTTCGTCGGCACCCCGATCACGGTCCGCGGCGAGGTCTTCGGGAACATCTACCTGACCGAGAAGGAGGGAGGAGAGCCCTTCGACGAGGGCGACGAGCACCTCGTGACGGTGCTCGCCGAGTGGAGCGCGGTCGCGATCAACAACGCTCGCACCCACGAGGAGCTGCGCCGCGGTCGCGCCGATCTCGAGCGCCTCGTCCAGGGCCTGCAGGCCACCGCCTCCCTGAGCCGCGAGCTCGGCGGCGAGTCCGACCTCGAGCGGGTGCTGGAGCTCGTCACGAAGCGGGCCCGGGCGCTGCTCGAGGCGCGTTCCAGCTTCGTGCTGCTCCGCCAGGGCCCCGAGATGGTCGTCCGCGGCGCCGCGGGCGAGTGCGGGGCGCGCTCGCTCGGCCGCGCGATCGGGCCGGGCTCGGGTACCGCCGACTTCCTCGGGATGGAGGCCAGCCAGCGAATCGGGCCGGCCGCCGCCGAGTCGCTCGCCGAGCTCGGGATCGAGTCCCGCGCCGGCCTGGCGGTGCCGCTGCGCTCACGGGGGCAGGGCCTCGGCGTCCTGATGGTCGTCGACCACCTCGGCGACGACCCCGCCTTCTCGGCCGATCAGCAGCTGACTCTTGAGTCCTTCGCGACGAGCGCCGCCAACGCGATCGCCGCCGCCCACGCGATCGAGGACGAGAAGTCCAAGCTGGCGATCGCCTCCTCCGAGCGGGAGCGCGGCCGCTGGGCCCGCGAGCTCCACGACGAGACCCTGCAGGAGCTCGGAGCCCTGCGGATCATGCAGGAGAACGCCGCCCGCGCCGGTTCGCTCGAGGAGGCTCGCGAGCATCTGAAGGGAGCCAACGAGCAGGTCGAGGCAACCGTCGCCGGCCTCCAGGGACTGATCGCCGAGCTGCGCCCCGCCGCGCTCGACCAGATCGGAGTCGAGGCTGCGATCGAAGCGCTGATCGAGCGACTCGCGTCGCGGTCGGACCTCAGGTTCGAAACCGACATCGACCTCGCCTACGAGCGTGGCGACGAGTCCTCACGACACGAGCCCGAGTTCGAGGGAACGATCTACCGGCTCGTCCAGGAGGGACTGACCAACGCGATCAAGCACGCCGACGCGACCCGGGCGCGGGTCGCGATCGAGGAGCGGGACGGATTCGTGACGATTCGCGTCGAGGACGACGGAAACGGATTCGACATGTCTTCGGTCAAACGCGGATTCGGGCTGACCGGCATGAGCGAGCGGGTCGAGATGGCGGGTGGCGAGATCTCGTTCGAGGGCCGGGAGGGCGGCGGCACGCTGATCCGGGCGATCCTGCCCGCACGTGATCGCGTCGGCGACTAGGCGTTCTCGCCGGGGCCGAAGCGCTTCTCGATGACGTCCATCGGCGTCGGCTGCTCGTCGAAGTCGTCGGCGCCGATCCGGTGCCGGAAGACCCAGTAGGTCCACGCCTGGTAGAGCAGGACGACCGGCACGAGGACCACCGCGACGACCGTCATCACGGTCAGCGTGTAGTCCGACGACGAGGCGGCGCTGAGGGTCAGGTCGTAGGCCGAGCTGGTGCTCGACACCATCGCGTTCGGGAACAGGTCGGCGAAGAGGCTCGTGAACAGGAGGACGATCCCGCCCGCCGTCGCGCCGAACGCCCAGCCTGCGATCCCGCGCCGGGTCAGCAGCGCCGCTCCCCACAGGGCCGCCACCGAGCCGACCGCGAGCAGTGCCGACACCACCTCGATATCGGCCTGGTTGACGAGCGTCCACGCGAGGAAGGCCGTCCCGAGGGTCGCGGCCAGCGGGGTCGAGCGCCGGGCGAGCGTCCGCGATCGCTCCTCGACCTCGTCCTTGGTCCGGAGCGCGAGGAAGTTGGCGCCGTGGGCGAAGAAGATCGTCAGCGTCGCCAGGCCGCCGAGGATGGCGTAGGGATTGAGCAGCGTGAACAGGGTCCCGCTGAACTCGCCGTCGGCGCCGATCGGGACGCCGTTGACGATGTTCGCCCAGCCGACGCCCCAGAGGAGCGCAGCGAGGGCGCTGGAGATGATCAGCGACCACTCCCACCGCGACCGCCAGCGCCGGTCCGGGCGCTTGCCCCAGAACTCGAAGGCGACCCCGCGGACGATCAGGGACGTGAGGATCAGGAAGAGCGCGAGGTAGAAGCCGGAGAACAGGGTCGCGTACCACTGCGGGAAGGCGGCGAAGGTGGCCCCGCCGGCGACGAGCAGCCAGACCTCGTTGCCGTCCCAGACCGGGCCGATCGTGTGGATGACGGCCCGTCGCTCCCGGTCGTCGCGCCCGACGAGGCGGATCAGCATGCCGACGCCGAAGTCGAAGCCCTCGAGCACGAAGTAGCCGAGCCAGAGGACGGAGATCAATACGAACCAGAGACCCTGCAGGAAGGTGACGTCGTCCATCTCAGTAGGCGAGGCCGAGGTCCGGCTCGCCTTCCTCCTTTTCGATGTCGTCTTCGGAGTCGGGGCCCTTGCGCGCCTTCTCGAGGAAGATCCGCCCGGCGATCACGGCGAGCACGCCGTAGAGCAGGGTGAAGCCGACCAGGGTGATCAGTACCTCTGCTGTGCTCACGGCCGGCGAGCCCGCGTCGTTCGTCTTCAGCATCCCGAACACCACCCAGGGCTGACGGCCCATCTCGGTGAAGATCCAGCCGGCCGTGTTCGCGAGGAACGGCAGCGCGGCGCCGAGGACCATCAGCTTCAGGTAGCGGCGGGAGCCGGCCAGCTTGCCGCGGCGGGACAGCCACCAGCCGGCGTAGCCGAGCACCGCCGCGAGGAAGCCGATCCCGAGCATCGCCCGCCAGGACCAGTAGGCGATGGCGACCACCGGCGCGTACTCGCCGGGCCCGTACTTCTGCTGGTACTCGGCGTTGAGGTCGTTGATGCCCTGGATCTCGCCCTGCGGGTAGCCGGTGCTGATGAAGGAGAGGAGGTTCGGGATCTCGACGTTCCGGTTCAGGCCCTCGGGGTTGGACTTGAAGTCGCCGGTCGCGAACAGCGACAGCCCGGCCCCGTCCGTGGTCTCGAAGACGGCGTCGGCGGCGGCCATCTTCATCGGCTGCTGCTCGCTCATCAGGACGCCGTTGAAGTGGCCGACGATGACGGTGACGGTCGCCGCGACCGCGAGCAGGGGCAGCGCGACCTTGATCGAGCGCGAGAACACCTCGGTCTGGCTGTTCCGGAGCAGGTGCCAGGCGGAGATCGCGATGACCATCATCGAGCCGGTGATCAGCGCCGCAAGGATCGTGTGGGCGAACGCGTAGAGCGCGGTGCTGTTGCCGAGCACGGCCCAGATCGAGGTCAGCTCTGGGCGGCCGTCGACCATCTCGTAGCCGACTGGGTGCTGCATCCACGAGTTCGCGGCGAGGATGAAGAACGCGGAGAGGGCCGTCGAACCGGCGACGAGCCAGATCGTCGTCAGGTGCAGCTTCGGGGAGAGCCGGCCCCAGCCGAACAGCCAGAGGCCGAGGAAGGTCGATTCGACGAAGAAGGCGGCCAGCCCCTCCATCGCGAGCGGCGCGCCGAAGATGTCGCCGACGAAGCGCGAGTAGTTCGACCAGTTCATCCCGAACTGGAACTCCTGGACGATCCCGGTGACGACGCCGAGCGCGAAGGAGATCAGCATCAGCTTGCCCCAGAAGCGGGTCGCCCGGCGCCAGTGCTCGTCACCGGTGCGGTACCAGCGGGTCTGGAAGTAGGCGGTGAGCGCCGCGAGCCCGATCGTCAGCGGGACGAAGAGGAAGTGGTAGACGGTCGTGATGCCGAACTGCCAGCGTGCGAGTTCGAGTGAGCTCATGGGCCGCCAACGGTAGGGACGCGGAGGCGGCCTCCGGTCAGGATCGACTTCCGGATTCGGCTCGGTAGCGGCTACCGAACCGGACCGCGGTGAAAGGGGCGCTCAGCGCTCGACGAGCTCGTTGTCGATCGCGTAGGCGATCAGCTCGGCCCGGGTCGAGAGGCCGGTCTTGCGCTGGATGTTGGCGCGGTGGGTCTCGACCGTCCGGACGCTCAGGACCAGCTTCTCGGCGATCTCCGGGTTGACGTAGCCGAGGGCGAGCAGGCCCAGCACCTCGACCTCGCGCGGCGTCAGCTCGTCGGGCGGGCCGTCCGGCTTGTCGGGCTCGGCGGCGAGCCGCGCCCCGAGCTCGGGGTTGATGTAGGTGCCGCCGCCGATCACCGCGCGAATCGCGGTCACCAGCTCGCTCGCGGCCGAGTGCTTGATCACGTAGCCCTTGGCGCCGCCCTGCAGCGCCTTGCGGGCGAAGGCGGGCTCGTTCTGCATCGTCAGGACGACGACCGCCGTGTCGGGCGAGGCCTCGAAGACCTTCGGCAGGGCCTCGAGGCTGGGGAGGCCCGGCATGCTCAGGTCGAGCACGAGAACGGAAGGCTTGTGCCCGAGCACGTATCGGGCCGCCGTCTCGGCGTCGCCCGCCTCGGCGACGACCTCGAACCCGGGCTCGTCCTCGAGCACCTTGCGGATGCCCGCGCGCACCAGTTCGTGATCGTCCGCGAGGACGATCGTCACCCTGTCTTCCTCCGTCTCCGCTCCCACGGTGCGGGGAACACTACTTCCGCGACCCGTCGCGCAGATCCGGACGGGACCGCAGCGGCCCTACGTAGTCACTACGGAGTGCTCGCGCCGGGCACGATCACCGCCGCGCCGAGGAAGCGGCCGTTGCGGAGATCGTCGAGCGCCTCGTTCGCCGCCTCGAGGGGGTAGGTCGTCACCTCGGTCCGGACCGGGATCCCCGGGGCGAGGGCGAGCATCTCCTCGCCGTCGGCCCGGGTCAGGTTGGCGACGGAGTGCACCGTGCGCTCGCCCCAGAGCAGCTCGTAGGGGAAGGACGGGATGTCGCTCATGTGGATGCCGCCGCAGACGACCATGCCGCCGGGGGCGACGGCGGCGAGCGCTGCCGGGACGAGGGAGCCGACCGGAGCGAAGATGATCGCCGCGTCGAGCGGCTCGGGAGGGCCGTCCTCGGAGGCGCCCGCCCAGACCGCGCCGAGGCTGCGCGCGAACTGCTGCCCCTCCTCGTCGCCGGCGCGGGTGAACGCGTAGACCTCGCGGCCCTCGGCGATCGCGACTTGGGTGAGGATGTGAGCCGCGGCGCCGAATCCGTAGAAGCCGATCCGGCGAGCGTCGCCGCACATCCGCAGCGAGCGGTAGCCGATCAATCCGGCGCAGAGGAGCGGCGCGGCCTGCTCGTCCGGGTAGGCGTCGGGAATCGGGAAGCAGTAGCGCTCGTCGGCGACCGCGTGCGTGGCGAAGCCGCCGTCGATGTCGCAACCGGTGAACCGGGCGCGCGGGCAGAGGTTCTCGCGGCCGGAGCGGCAGTACTCGCACTCGCCGCAGGTCCAGCCCAGCCAGGGCACCCCGACGCGGCGGTCCTCCCCGACGACGTCGGCGACGATCTGATGGCCGAGGACCCGGGGCGGCTCGGCGATTCGGACCTCGCCGTCGATCAGGTGGAGGTCGGTGCGGCAGACGCCGCAGGCGCGGACCTCGAGCAGCAGCTCGCCGGGACCGGCGACCGGCGGGTCCATCTCGGTCTCGCGGAGCGGGCGGCCGGGGGCTTCGAAGACCATCGCCCGCATCGCCCGGCCCCTCGTCGGCTACTCGTCCCGGGCCGTTATCCGGAAGATCGAGACGACCTCGGCGTTGTGGGCCTCGGGATGGACGACGTACGCGCTCGGGCCGCCGCCGAACCAGCCCGCGGCCTCGTTGTCGCCGACGAAGATGCCGGGGTGGTGGCGGCCGTCGCCGTCCTCGACCCAGACCTTGTCGCCTTCCTTGAACCCGTGCGGTGCGTCGTTCTCGCTCATCGGCGCAGCCTAACGCGGGCGGGCGGGCATCCTCCTGGACAGGCTCTCTAGACTCGGTGCAGATGAAGACCGAGATACATCCCGAGTACGGCCTCTCCCACGTGCGCTGCGCGTGCGGCAACGAGTTCTACACCCGCTCCACCAAGCCCGAGATCCACGTCGAGATCTGCTCCGAGTGCCACCCGTTCTACACCGGCAAGCAGAAGCTGGTCGACACCGGCGGCCGCGTCGAGCGCTTCCGCCGCAGGGCGGCCAAGAAGTCCTGAGCGCCCGCCCGGCGGGGCAGCCGTGAGCGAGCTTCACGAGGCTGCCCAGCCGATGCCGGACGGCAAGCCGGTCGCGTCGCGTGACGCGCCGGTCGGGGGTCAGGCGATCCTCGAGGGGGTGATGATGCGCGGCGTCTCGACCTGGGCCGCCGCCGTCCGCACGCCCGAGGGCGAGATCGAGGTCAGCTCCGAGCCGATCGTCTCCTGGGCGAAGCGGCACCGGGTGCTGCGCCTGCCGGTGATCCGCGGCGTCGTCGCGCTGGGCGAGTCGCTGAAGATCGGCTTCCGCGCGCTCGCGTTCTCCGCCAACGCCCAGATCGCCGAGGACGAGGACGAGGAGCCGATCGGCGGGCTGACCTGGGGGCTGACGGTCGCCTTCTCGCTGATCCTCGCGATCGGCCTCTTCTTCGTCGTCCCGGTCGGGCTGACGAGCCTGATCAAGGACCAGCTCGGCTCGGCGGTGCTCTTCTGGCTCGTCGAGGGCGTCCTCCGCACCGCGATCTTCATCGGCTACATCGCCGCGATCAGCCGCCTGCCCGATCTCCGGCGGGTCTTCGAGTACCACGGGGCCGAGCACAAGACGATCTCCTGCTTCGAGGCCGGCGACGAGCTCACGCCGGAACGGGCGGCTCGCTACTCGCGCCTGCACCCCCGCTGCGGGACCAGCTTCCTGCTGATCGTCATGGTGCTGGCGATCTTCGTCTTCGCGCCGATCGGGCTTCCCGCCTGGTACTGGCTCGTCGTCACCCGGATCGTCGGGATCCCTCTGATCGCCGGCCTCTCCTACGAGGTCATCAAGTGGGCCGGCCGTAACCGGCGCAAGGCGTGGGTCCGGAGCCTGATGTGGCCGGGGCTGATGCTCCAGAACCTGACGACGCGCGAGCCCGACCACGAGCAGCTCGCCGTCGCGATCGCCTCGCTCGAGGAGGTTCTGGCCGTCGAGGGAACCGAGCTCGGCCGCGACGAGAGTCCCATCGAGATCGTCGCGTAGCCTCCGGGTCGTGGCCCACGACCACGACCACGGCCACGGTGGCCATACCCACGGCGTCTCCGCCGATGCCGATCGCACCAAGATCGCGATCGCCCTCGCCCTGATCGTCGGCTTCATGGCGGTCGAGGTCGTCGTCGGCATCGTCGCCAACTCGCTGGCGCTGCTCTCCGACGCCGCCCACATGCTCACCGACGCGGGCGCCCTCGCGCTCGCCCTGGTCGCGATCCGGCTCGCGAAGCGTCCGGCGGCGGGCTCGATGACGTTCGGCTGGAAGCGCGCCGAGATCCTCAGCGCCCAGTTCAACGGTGCGACGCTGCTCGTGCTCGGCCTGCTGATCGTCGTCGAGGGCATCCGCCGGCTGATCGACCCGCCCGCGGTCGAGGGCGGGATCGTCCTCGTGGTCGCGCTGGTCGGGATCGTCGTCAACCTGGCGGCCACGTGGACCCTGTCGAAGGCCAACCGCGACTCGCTCAACGTCGAGGGCGCCTTCCAGCACATCCTGACCGACCTCGCCGCGTTCGTGATGACCGCGATCGCCGGCCTCGTGATCCTGACCACCGGCTTCGACCAGGCGGACGGCATCGCCTCGCTGATCGTCGCCGCGATCATGCTCAACTCGTCCTTCCACCTGCTGCGCGAGTCCGGCCGGGTGTTCCTCGAGGCATCGCCGCGCGGCCTCGACCCGGACGAGATCGGATCGGCGATGGCCGCCGTGTCCGGCGTCGAGGAGGTCCACGACCTCCACGTCTGGGAGGTGACGTCGGGCTTCCCGGCGCTCTCCGCGCACGTCCTCGTCGGCCCCGGCGACGACTGCCACGCGATCCGGCTCGCGCTGGAGCACGACATCCACGAGCGCTTCCGGATCGACCACACGACGCTCCAGGTCGAGCATCGCCATCCCGACGAGCTGCTCCAGGTCGAAGTGGCCGACCGCGGATCGTCAGACTCCGGCCGGTGATCGAGCAGCTCGTAAGCCAGATCGAGGAGCGGTTCGCCGGCCTCGAGCGGGAGATGTCGGACCCGGACGTGATCGCCGATCGCGAGCGCTACGCCGCCGTCGGCCGCGAGTACCGCGAGCTCGAGCCCGCCCACGAGCTCGCGCGGAGGTGGCGGACCCTGAACGACGACCTCGAGGGCGCCCGCGAGCTGCTGGCCGACGGCGAGGACGAGGAGCTCCGGCGCGTCGTCGCCGAGGCGCCGGGCCAGCTCGAGGAGATCGCCGAGGAGATCCGGCTCGCGATGGTCGAGCGCGACCCCAACGACGACAAGAACGTGCTCGTCGAGATCCGCGGCGGCGCCGGCGGCGACGAGGCGGCGCTGTTCGCGGGCGACCTCTTCAAGATGCTCACCCGCTACGCGGAGCTCCGCGGCTTCGGCACCGAGGTGCTCTCCCAGAGCCCGGCCGAGGTCGGAGGGTTCAAGGACGTGACGTTCGCCGTCAAGGGCGACGGCGCCTATTCGGTCTTCAAATACGAGGGCGGCACCCACCGCGTCCAGCGCGTCCCGAAGACGGAGTCGCAGGGGCGGATCCACACCTCGACCGCGACGGTCGCGGTGCTGCCGGAGGCGGAGGAGGTCGATGTCGACATCGACCCGAACGACCTCCAGGTCGACGTCTACCGGTCCTCCGGGCCGGGTGGGCAGTCCGTCAACACGACCGACTCGGCGGTCCGGATCACCCACGGGCCGAGCGGGATCGTCGTCTCGATGCAGGACGAGAAGTCGCAGCTGCAGAACCGCGACAAGGCGATGCGGGTGTTGCGGGCGCGGCTGCTCGAAAAGGCGATCGCCGACCAGCAGGCGGAGATCTCCGCCGAGCGGCGCTCGCAGGTCGGCACCGGCGAGCGCTCGGAGAAGGTCCGGACCTACAACTTCCCCCAGGGCCGGGTGACCGACCACCGGATCAAGCTCACGAGCCACGCGCTCGACGAGATCCTCAACGGCGACCTGCGCGAGTTCACGGACGCGCTCGCGGCCGAGGAGAAGCGCCGCAAGCTCGAGGCGCAGGCCGCGGCCGGCTGAGGGTGGCGGCCGCCGGGACGGTGGGGGAGGCCCTCGCCGCTGCAACCGATGCGATCGCCGCCTCCGGGTCGGACTCGGCCCGGCTCGACGCCGAGTTGCTGCTCGCCGCCGCGACCGGGGCCACGCGGGAGCGCTTCGCGATCGAGCCCGAAGGGCCGGTCGCCGCCGCCGACGCCCGCGAGTTCGGCGCGCTTGTCCGCCGCCGTGTCGCCCACGAGCCGGTCGCCTACATCCTCGGCTGCCGCGGCTTCCGCCGGATCGAGCTCCGGACCGACGCGCGGGCGCTGGTGCCGCGCCCAGAGACGGAGCTGCTCGTCGAGGTCGCGCTCGAGCTAGCGCCCGGCCGGGTGCTCGACGTCGGCACCGGCAGCGGCGCGATCGCGCTCGCGGTCGCCGACGAGCTGCCCGCGGCTGACGTCGTCGCCGTCGACGTCTCCGCCGCCGCGCTCGAGCTCGCCCGCGAGAACGCGGCGGCACTCGGCTTCGAGCGCCGGATCGAGTTCCACCTCGGGCCGGTCACCGTCGCCGCGGGCGACTTCGACCTCGTCCTCGCCAACCTTCCCTACGTCCGCGACGACGAGCGTTCGGCGCTGCCCCCCGACGTCCGCGACCACGAGCCCGCCGAGGCGCTGTTCGCCGGGCCCGACGGTCTCGCCGTCATCCGCGAGGTGCTCGCTGCCCTGGCCCCCGGCGGCCCCGGGCCCGCGTGTCGCGCCGTCGCGCTCGAGGTCGGAGTCGGTCAGGCCCCCGAGGTCGCCGGGCTCGTCGCCGACGCCGGCTTCGCGGATGTCGCGACGCGTCGTGACCTCGCCGGGATCGAGCGGGCGGTGGTGGGGCGGCGATGAGCGGACCCGCCGAGGTCGTCTCGATCGAGCGCGACGGCGCCGCGGCGGCGCGCGCCGCCCTCGACCGCTGCGTCTTCGCCGGCGGCGTCGCAATGTTCCCCGCCGACGGCCTCTACGGCCTCGCCTGCGACCCGCTCCGGGCGGCGGCGATCGAGCGCATCCACGCGATCAAGGGCCGTGACGACGGCAAGCCCTCCGCGGTCATGTACTTCTCGCCCCTGGCGATGCGCGAGCTCCTCTCCGGCCTCGGCGAGCGCAGCCGCGAGGCGGTCGCCGCGCTGCTGCCGGGCGCGTTGACCCTGGTCCTCGCCAATCCCGAGGAGCGCTATCCGCTCGCCTGCCGCGACGATCGCTCCCGGCTCGGCGTCCGGCTCCTCGACGGGCCGCTTGCCGGGGCCTCCTGCGCGATCTTCCAGACGAGCGCCAACCCGAGCGGCGATCCGCCACCGTCGCGCTTCGCCGACGTCGACCCGGCGATCCTCGGGGCCGTCGACCTGGCGATCGACGGCGGCGAGCTGACCGGAGAGCCGTCGACGGTCGTCGACCTGACCGGACTCGAGTCCGGCGGGGTCTGGACGGTGCTGCGCGAGGGCGCGGTCCCGGCGGACGAGCTGTCCGAGCGGCTGCGATCGGCGGGCCTGGCCGGCTAGTTCGGCGGGCGGGGCCCGATCGGCCGGGCGGACGGTTCGACGGGCTGGGGAGGGGGAGTGGTTGGTCCGGCGGCGTCCCGATCGAGCCACTGATCGGGATCGGGGCTGCACAGCAACCTCGATCCCGATCGGTGCATCTCAGCGGGCCGCCTTTGGTGTCGTATGGACACCAAATCCGGCCCAGTGCCGACCGACGCCGCTCGAGCCGTACGCCGGCATGCGCCAAACCCCCTCTCCTCAGCCGAACCACCCCCCGCCGGCCGATCGGCTCCCGCCCCGCACGCCTGAGTGCTCCCTCCGGACCCGTCACGTCGACCCGATCGCGTAGGCTCGATCGGGTGCGCATCGCGATCGGATCCGATCACGCCGGTTACGAGCTGAAGGAGGCAGTCGCCCCTTCGCTGCGCGCTGCCGGGCACGAGTTGATCGACGTCGGCACCGACTCGCCGGAGTCGGTCGACTACCCCGATCCGGCGGCCGCGGCGGCGCGGCTGGTGGGCGATGGGGAGGCCGACCGGGCGGTGATCGTCTGCGGCTCCGGGGTCGGGGTCGCGATCGTCGCCAACAAGGTCGACGGCGTCCGCGCCGTCAACGCGCACGACCCCGAGGAGGCGGAGATGAGCCGCCGCCACAACGACGCCAACGTCCTGACGCTGGCCGGCCGGCGGTTCGACGCCGACGCGGCCGGGCCGATCGTCGAGACGTTCCTGGCGACCGACTTCGAGGGTGGCCGCCACGCCCGCCGGGTCGACAAGATCGCCGCGATCGAGGCCGGCGCCGCCGAGCAGGAGACACCACAGAGAGGCTGACCGATGACCGAACTCCCCGACGACTTCCAGACCGCCCCGCTGAGCGCCGTCGATCCCGACATCGCGCGGGTGCTCGACCGCGAGCTCGAGCGCCAGCAGAACACGCTGGAGATGATCGCCTCCGAGAACTTCGTCCCCCAGGCGGTGCTCGAGGCGGCCGGCTCGGTCCTGACCAACAAGTACGCCGAGGGCTACCCGGGCAAGCGGTACTACGGCGGCTGCGAGGAGGTCGACGTCGCCGAGCAACTCGCGATCGACCGCGCCAAGGAGCTCTTCGGGGCTGAGCACGCCAACGTCCAGCCGCACGCGGGAGCGCAGGCCAACAACGCCGTCTACTCGGCCCTGCTCGAGCCCGGCGACACCTTCCTCGGCCTCGCCCTCGACCACGGCGGGCACCTGTCCCACGGGATGAAGCTGAACGTGTCCGGCAAGCTCTACGACCCGGTCCCCTACCACGTGGACCGCGAGTCCCTGCTCGTCGACATGGACGAGGTCGCGGCGCTGGCGAAGGAGCACAAGCCGAAGATGATCGTCACCGGCTGGTCCGCCTATCCGCGGCATCTCGACTTCGCCGCCTTCCGCGAGATCGCCGATTCGGTCGGCGCCCTGCTGATGGTCGACATGGCGCACTTCGCCGGCCTCGTCGCCGCCGGTGAGCACCCGAACCCGGTCGAGTACGCCGACGTCGTCACGACCACCGTCCACAAGACGCTCTGCGGCCCGCGCAGCGGCATGATCCTCTGCCGCGAGGAGTACGCGAAGGACATCAACCGCGGGATCTTCCCCGGCAACCAGGGCGGCCCGCTCATGCACGCGATCGCCGCCAAGGCCGTGGCCTTCCGGATCGCCGCGACCGAGGAGTTCCGCGCCCGCCAGCGGCAGACGATCGCCAACGCGAAGGCGTTCGGCGAGGAGCTGATCGCCGGCGGCCTCGATGTCCTCACCGGCGGGACCGACGTCCATCTCGTGCTCGTCGACGTGACCGCGGCCGGCTACGACGGCAGCACCGCGGAGACGCGGCTGGAGGAGATCGGGATCACGGTCAACCGCAACGCGATCCCGTTCGACGAGCGGCCGCCGATGAACCCCTCCGGCCTCCGGATCGGGACGCCGGCGCTGACGACCCGCGGCCTCGGCACCGACGACATGCGCGAGATCGCCCGCATCATCTGCACCGCCCTCTCCGACTCCTACGAGGACGAGCGCGAGTCGCTGCAGGCCCGGACCCGCGCGCTCGTGGAGGCGTATCCGCTGTATCCGCAGCTCTCGGCAGCGACCGTTTGAGGATCTGGGTCGACTGCACCGCCGCGGCACACCCGGTCGTGCTGCGGCCGGTGATCGCGCTGCTGCGGGAGCGGGGGCACGAGGTCTCGATCACCGCCCGTGACTACGGGCAGACGGAGGGCTTGCTCGAGCGCTTCGGCCTCGAATACGAGTCGTTCGGCAGCCACGTCGGCGGCGGCACCGGCAGCAAGGCCGCGGCGGTCGGCCGCCGCAGCGCCGCGCTCGCCCGCTGGGCCCGCCCGCACCGCTTCGACCTCGCGATCGCGCACGGATCGGTCGACGTCGCGGTCGTCGGCACCGCCCTCCGGATTCCGCAGGCGCAGATGCAGGACTACGAGTTCGCCGGCCTCCAGCGCAAGCTCGCCTGGCGCTCGGCGCGGCGCGTGATCGTCCCCGACGCGATCCCGATCGAGCGGCTCGAGGCGGCGGGTGCACGCGCCTCGAAGCTCGTCCGCTACCCGGGCCTGAAGGAGGACTACTACCTCGCCGACTTCGTGCCGGATCCGTCGGTGCTGACGGAGCTCGGGCTCGACGCGCTGGGCGTCGCGGCCGACCGCGGCGCCGACGACCGCGTCCTCGTGGTCGTCCGCCCACCGCCGGAGACATCCGCCTACCACGCCGACAATCCGCTCTACGAGCGCCTGAT
Source organism: Solirubrobacterales bacterium (assembly GCA_046330285.1). Taxonomy (GTDB): domain Bacteria; phylum Actinomycetota; class Thermoleophilia; order Solirubrobacterales; family 70-9; genus RHKX01. The sequence continues at coordinate 144,108 of JAXLSX010000004.1, forward strand.
CGACCGGCTCTGCGGCGATCCTTCCGTACTGACCGTGCTGATCCCGAGGACCGAGCAGCAGCACCGCGCCGCCGAGCAGCGCGCCGACCCGTCGCTGATCGTGCCGGCCGCGGCGATCGACGCGCAGAGCCTGATCGCCCACTCCGACCTCGTCGTCAGCGCCGGCGGGACGATGAACCGCGAGGCCGTCGCCCTCGGCGTCCCGGTCCTGACGATCTTCAGCGGCCGGATGGGGGCGGTCGACGAGCGGCTGATCGCCGACGGGCGTCTCGGCGAGCTCAGCGACGCCGCCGACCTCGAGCTGGTCAAGCGCACCGGCCCGGTCGGCCCGGTCGACCCCCGCGATCCCGCGATCCTCGCCGACGGCGCCCTGGAGGCGGCCGGAAAGGGCTGAGATGCCGGAGACCCTGGACGCACTGTTCGCGTTCGTGGCCGCCGCCGCGATCGCCTGGCTCCTGGTGCCGGTGGCGGAGTCGTTCGCCTGGCGCATCGGCGCGATCGACCTGCCGAGCGAGCGCAGCCTCCACGTCGTCCCGACGCCGCGCCTGTCCGGCATCGCGATCCTGATCGCGGTCTGTGCCTCGGGCGCGATCTTCCTCCCCTGGGACGACCAGACCCGGGCGATCCTGCTCGGCGCGATCGTGATCGCGATGGTCGGGATGGTCGACGACATCTTCGACCTGCCGGCCGGGGTCAAGCTGCTCGGCCAGATCGTCGCCGCCGTGATCCCGGTCACCGCCGGCGTCACCGTCGACGTCTTCACGCTCCCCTTCTTCGGCGGCGTCGACCCCGGCGGGACCGAGCTCTTCAAGCTCCCGCTCGTCGGCCACGTCGACCTCGGCGAGCTCGGCACCGTGATCGGGATCGTCGCGATGGCGAACGTCGTCAACCTGATCGACGGCGTCGACGGCCTCGCCTCCGGCGTCTGCCTGATCAGCGCCGCGACGCTGGCGATCATCGCGCTCTCGCTCGAACGCAACCCGGCCGGGATCCTGGCGGCGATCACCGCCGGCGGGGCGCTCGGGTTCCTCCGCCATGGCTTCCCCCCCGCCTCGAGCTTCATGGGGGACACCGGGTCGAACCTGCTCGGCTACCTGCTCGGCGTCGCCGCGGTCCAGGGCGCGCTGAAGACCAACGCCGTCGTCGCGCTCGCGTTCCCGATGCTCGTCCTCGCCGTGCCGATCCTCGACACCGGGTTCGTGGTCGCCAAGCGGCTCAAGTACCGCCGTCCGATCTACGAGGCCGACGCCTGGCACTTCCACCACCGGATGGCGAACATCGGCTTCTCGCAGCGGCGGACGCTCGCGTATCTCTACGGCTGGACGATGGTGATGGCGGGCGTCGCGCTCGCGCTCCGCTTCGTCCCCTACAGCGACGACCGCGGCAACTTCGACCCGTTCTGGACGGTCGTGATGATCGCGATCCTTGCCTTCGCGGTCGGCGCCAGCTTCTACGTCATCTACGTCCTCGAGATTCTGAAGCTGCGCCGGTTCCGCTTCCGCCAGGTCGCCGCGACCGGTGCGCCGCCCGTCCTCGACGCGGTCGATCGTGAGGTCGAGCACGAACTCGAGACCGGCGAGTTCCGGGAGCCGAATCCGGAAACGGGCGAGTTCGAGCAGGTCGATCCGCCCGCCTGAGCGGGGGTCTTCCGGGCGGCCTCTCGGAGCGTCCCCTATCGGGTATATTCGCGGACCCCGCTCCCGAGTCGCCGGCCTGGGAGAGAAGTTTCATCCGCCGGCAAGTCCAAGACTCGGAACACCTGACGTGGAAAGTCCCTACTTCGACAACCCCGGAGACCGCGACCCCTCCCGGCACCGCCGTGCCGGCGGCCCGTCATTCGACGGCGCCAAGGTCGAGCGGCCCCGCAAGCGCGACGAGCGCTGCCCCGCAGAGGTCTACGCCGCGCCCGGCGCGACGGGGGGGTGGAGCCGTGCTCGCCTCCGGCCACTGACGTGCCGGTAGCAGCCCGCCCCCTGAACATGGAAGCCCTCCGCAACATCGACCTGCTCGTGCTGCTCGCCGCGCTTCCCGTCTTCATCCTCGTCGGCGCCCCGCTGATCGCCTGGTTCGTCGCCGGCGGCGCCTGGATCGCCGGCCGCATCGGGATGGAGTTGGCCGCCCGCCGCCGCCGCACGGCCCTCGCGGCCTCGAACCGCAACGCCGCGCTCGGCGTCACCGCGATGGCCGTCATGGGCCGCGTCTGGCTCCTCGCCCTCGCGATCCTGCTCGTCGGCCTGCTCTCCGCCCGCGCGGCCGGCCTCGCCGCCGCGGTCCTCGCGCTGGCGCTCGTCACCGCCCACCTCTGCGCTTCCTTCCTCACCCACCTCTTCGACCCCGAAGCAGACGGGAGCCTGCAGTGAGCACCGGCAAGAAGCTCGGACTCGTCTTCGGCGGCTACGCCGTGATCCTGATCGCGCTCGGGCTGATCTTCGGCAGCGACGGCAAGAACGAGGAGTTCCAGCCCCAGAACGAGTTCAAGCTCGACAACTGGGTCCCGATCCACATCGGCGGGATCGACCTCAGCATCAACAAGGCCGTCCTCTACATCGTCCTCGCGTCGGTGATCACCTGCTTCGCGATGATCTGGATCGCGCGGCGGATGCAGGACCGGCCGAACAAGACGCAGATCGCGGTCGAGGGCCTCTACGACCTGATCCGGAGCCAGATCGTCAACGACAACCTCGACTCGAAGATGGCCGCCAAGTACTTCCCGTTCCTGGCCACCCTGTTCTTCTTCATCCTCTTCTCGAACTTCATCGGCCTGATCCCGCTGCCGACCAACACCGAGCACCCGGTCGACATCTTCGGCGTCTCGGTCCCGAGCTTCGCCCTTTACGCGGCGACCGCGAACATCTCGATCCCGCTGGTCCTCACCCTGGTCGTCTGGATCGGCTACAACGCCGAGGGCGTCAGGACCCACGGGTTCTTCGGCTATATGAAGACGCTGCTGCCGGCCGGGATCGAGGACATGCCCTTCCTCTTCAAGGCCTTCGTCTTCGCGATCGAGGTCGTCTCCAACGTCGTCCGGCTCGTCTCGCTCTCCGTCCGACTGTTCGCCAACATCCTCGCCGGCCACCTGCTGCTGCTGTTCATGGGCGGCGGCCTCGCGGTCCTGCTCGGGATCTCCGCACTCGGCGTGCTGACGTTCCCGATGGCCTTCGCCTTCTACATCTTCGAGATCGTCATCGTCGCCGGTCTTCAGGCATTCATCTTCGCGATTCTCACCGCAATCTATCTCGGGGGCGCGACCTCCGAGAGTCACTAGGAAAAGGAGTCAACTGAAATGGATCTAGTGCTTCTGGCACAGGCCGCGGACACGGTCACCGACACCGGAGTCACCGACGCCGGCAAGGCGATCGCGCTCGGCGTCGGCGCTGGACTCGGTTCGATCGGCGCCGGCATCGGCATCGGCGTGATCTTCGGTTCGGAGATCCAGGCCGTCGCCCGTCAGCCCGAGATGAAGGACGAGCTGCAGAGCATCCGCTGGCTCGGCTTCGCTCTGACCGAGGCCGTCGCCTTCTACACGTTCATCTTCGGCCTGATCGCGTTCTTCCTCTAGGCCTGTGGAGTTCGCCGGCGACATAACCGCCCTCGTAGTGGCCGCCACCGAAGGCGGCGAAGAGGGAGGCGGCAGCTTCCTCGTCCAGCCGGGCATCGGCCTGATGATCTGGACGCTGGTCGCTTTCGTGCTCACGATGTGGGTGCTCTCGAAGTTCGCCTTCCCGCGCATCCAGCAGGCTCTCGAGGAGCGGGCGGAGAAGGTCAATCAGAACATCGACGAGTCCGAGCGCCTGCGCGCCGAGGCCGACGAGCTGCTCACCGAGTACCGGGAGCGCCTCAAGGAGGCCCGCGAGCAGGCGGACGACATCATGGCTCGCGCCCGCAAGTCGAGCGAGGCGGCGAAAGCCGAGGCCACCGCGGAGGGCAAGGCGAAGCACGACGAGCTCGTGGCCGCCGCCCGCAAGGACATCGAGGCCGAGACCCGGCGCTCGCTGGACCAGATCCGCAAGGAGGTCGCCGACCTGACCGTCCTCGCGACCGAGAAGGTCGCCCGCAAGTCGCTGACGCCGGAGGACCAGAAGCGCCTCGTCGAGGACGCCCTCTCCGAGGTCGACTTCACGGCGCTCGCCGGCGACGAGACCAGCGGAGCGTCGAGGAACTAGGACGATGGAAGAGGTAGCCCGGGTCTACAGCGAGGCGTTGTTCGACGTCGCCAAGGAGCACGACTCGCTCGACGAGATCCGTGAGCAGCTCGGCGAGGTCACCGACGTGATCGCGAAGGACCAGGACCTGCAGGTCTTCTTCTTCAGCCCCTACTTCTCGTCGACCGAGAAGCGGGACGGGATCAAGAAGACGATCACCGGCGCCAACCCCGAGCTCGTCAACTTCCTCGAGCTGCTGGCGGAGAAGCACCGGATGCCGGCCCTGTTCCGGATCCGCCGGCGCTTCGACGAGCTCTGGGATCAGGAGAACCAGCGCCTCGAGGTGACGCTGACCAGCGCCGTCGAGCTCGACCCGTCGGTCGTCGAGTCCGTCGGCGCCGAGATCGAGCGCAAGACCGGGAAGACGATCGAGCTGCGGAGCGAGGTCGACGAGTCGATCATCGGCGGCCTCGTCCTCCAGGTCGGCAACCGGGTCCTCGACGCCAGCATCCGCAACCGCCTCGAAAAGCTGCGCCGCGAGGTGGCGCAGGCGGCCTGACCGGCCACGGAAACTTCAGTACGAACTTCGATTAACAAGGAGCGTTAGAGCAAGATGGAAATCAAGCCCGACGAGATCTCCTCGATCCTGCGCCAGCGGATCGAAGGCCTCGACACCGGCAGCGCGGACCTCGCCGAGGTCGGCACCGTGCTCTCCGTGGCCGACGGCATCGCCCGCGTCCACGGCCTCGACAACTGCATGTCGCTCGAGATGCTCGAGCTTCCCCACGACGTCACCGGCCTCGCGCTGAACCTCGAGGAGGACAACGTCGGCGCCGTGCTGTTCGGCGAGTGGGACAAGATCGTCGAGGGCGACACCATCAAGCGCACCGGCCGCCTGCTCGAGATCCCGGTCGGCGAGGAGCTCCTCGGCCGCCTGGTCGACCCGCTCGGCCGCCCGCTCGACGGCAAGGGCGACATCCGCACCTCCGAGACCCGCCCGGCCGAGTTCAAGGCCCCCGGCGTCATCCAGCGCCAGGGCGTCAAGGAGCCGATGCAGACCGGGCTGAAGGCGATCGACTCGATGATCCCGATCGGCCGCGGCCAGCGCGAGCTGATCATCGGCGACCGCCAGACCGGCAAGACGGCGATCGCGATCGACACGATCATCAACAACAAGGACAAGGACGTCGTCTCGGTCTACGTCGCGATCGGGCAGCGCATGGCGACCGTCGTCCAGCTGATGGAGACGCTGAAGGAAGCCGGCGCGATGGACAACACCATCATCGTCGCCGCTCCCGCCGACGAGGCCGCGCCGATCAAGTACATGGCGCCCTACGCCGGCACCGCGATGGCCGAGTTCTTCACCTACAAGGGCGGCCACTCCCTGTGCATCTACGACGACCTCACCAAGCACGCCTACGCGTACAGGCAGATGTCGCTGCTGCTGCGGCGCCCGCCGGGCCGCGAGGCGTACCCGGGTGACGTCTTCTACCTGCACTCGCGCCTGCTCGAGCGGGGGGTCAAGCTCTCCGACGACCTCGGCGGCGGCTCGCTGACGGCGCTGCCGATCATCGAGACGCAGGCCTCCGACGTGTCGGCCTACATCCCGACCAACGTCATCTCGATCACCGACGGGCAGATCTTCCTCGAGTCGGACCTGTTCTACTCGGGCGTCCGCCCGGCGATCAACGTCGGCATCTCGGTCTCCCGCGTCGGCGGCAACGCGCAGACGAAGGCGATGAAGAAGGTCGCCGGCAAGCTTCGCCTCGACCTCTCGCAGTACCGCGAGCTCGAGGCGTTCGCGCAGTTCGGCTCCGAGCTCGATCCCGAGACGCAGAAGACGCTGTCCCGCGGCGAGCGCCTCGTCGAGGCGCTGAACCAGGGCGAGCGCCAGCCGCTCTCGGTGGCCGAGCAGGTCGCGTCGATCTACGCCGGCACCGGCGGCTACCTCGACCGCATCAAGGTCGATCGGGTCCCCGAGTTCCTCGCCGACCTCCGCGACCGGCTCCGGTCCGAGCAGGCCGACCTGGTCAACTCGATCAACGACGACGGGCAGCTCTCCGACGAGCAGGAGGAGCAGCTCGGCAGCGCGATCGCGGAGATGATCGACGACTTCGGACCCGACTTCGACGCCGAGGGCAACGAGCTCGAGGAGGGCGAGTCGGACCGGATCAAGGACGAGTCCGAGCGTTCGGCCCCGGGTCGCACCGTCGCCGACGAAGAGGCCGAGGGCGCCGACCAGACCGCGGACGAGGAAGAGGCCGCGACGGTCTAGACCATGGCGACGCAGAAGGAAGTCAAGAACCGGATCACATCCGTCAAGAACATCCGCAAGATCACGCGGGCGATGGAGATGGTGGCCGCTGCGCGGCTGCGCCGGGCCGAGCAGCGGATCGACCGGATGCGCCCGTACGCGCAGGCGATCCGCCGGATCACCCAGCAGGTCGCCGAGGCCGCCGGGCAGGCCGGCAACCGGGTCGCGCTGCTGAAGCAGCGGGACGAGGTCAAGCGCGTCGGGATCATCCTCGTGACCGGCGACCGCGGCCTCGCGGGCTCCTTCAACACCCAGATCATCCGCGCCGGCACCCAGCTTCAGCGCGAGCTCGAGGCCGAGGGCAAGGAGGTCCGCTACTACGTGGTCGGGCGCCGCGGCAATTCGGCGCTGAGCTTCCGCGGCGAGGAGATCGAGGACTCGTTCACCGGGTTCACCGACCAGCCGTCGTTCGCCAACGCGCGCGACATCGGCGACCGGCTCGCCGCCTCGTTCGTCGACGAGGAGATCGACCGGGTCGAGCTGATCTACAACCGCTACGTCTCGCCGCTGACCCAGTACGTGCGGCGGCACACGCTGCTGCCGCTTGCCGAGGCCGAGGTCTTCGGCGAGGGCGTCCCGGAGCCGGAGAAGCCCGAGGACCCCGAGCTCGCCGAGGCCCACCAGCGGGCCGAGTGGATCTACGAGCCGGAGCCGGAGGAGGCGCTGCAGGCGCTGTTCGAGGAGTACGTGAACCTCTCGGTCTACCGGGCGCTGCTCGAGTCGGCCGCCTCCGAGCACGGCGCGCGGATGACCGCGATGCGGAACGCCGCCGAGAACGCCGGCGACATGATCGACCGCTTGACGCTGGAGATGAACCGTGTCCGCCAGGCCGAGATCACGCAGGAGATCCTCGAGGTCGTCGGCGGCGCCGAGGCCCTCGGATCGGGCTGAGCAGGACGAACTTTCGAAGCTTGAAACGACTGAGCAAGGAGAAACAGACACCAAATGGCTGAAACGAACGGACAGAACAAGGGCACCGTCGAGCAGGTGATCGGCGTCGTCGTCGACGTCGTCTTCCCCGACGGCCTGCCGGAGATCTACAACGCGCTGACGATCGAGATCCCCGAGGGTGACGGCCGCAACGCCATCAGCCTCACCTGCGAGGTCCAGCAGCATCTCGGCGACGATCGCGTCCGCGCCGTCGCCATGGACGCCACCGACGGCCTCCGCCGCGGCGATCCCGTCGTCGACACCGGCTCCTCGATCACCGTTCCCGTCGGCAAGGACACGCTCGGCCGGATCTTCAACCTGCTCGGCGATCCGATCGACGAGAAGGAAGCCGTCTCCGGCGAGGATCGCTGGCCGATCCACCGCCCGGCTCCGACCGCGGAGGACCTGACCCCGACGCAGGAGATCCTCGAGACCGGGATCAAGGTCATCGACCTCCTCGCCCCGTACGCGAAGGGCGGCAAGGTCGGCCTGTTCGGCGGCGCCGGCGTCGGCAAGACCGTCCTGATCCAGGAGCTGATCGCGAACATCGCCACCGAGCACGGCGGTCTCTCCGCCTTCTGCGGCGTCGGCGAGCGGACCCGCGAGGGCAACGACCTCTACGTCGAGATGACCGAGTCCGGCGTCATCGACAAGACGATGATGGTGTTCGGCCAGATGAACGAGCCCCCCGGGGCGCGCCTTCGCGTCGCGCTGACCGGCCTGACCATGGCGGAGTACTTCCGCGAGGTCGGCGGCCAGGACGTGCTCCTGTTCATCGACAACATCTTCCGGTTCGTCCAGGCGGGCTCGGAGGTGTCGGCGCTGCTCGGCCGCATGCCCTCCGCCGTCGGCTACCAGCCGACGCTGGAGACCGAGATGGGCCAGCTCCAGGAGCGGATCACCTCGACCCAGCAGGGCTCGGTGACCTCGATCCAGGCCGTCTACGTCCCCGCCGACGACCTCACCGACCCGGCCCCGGCGTCGGTGTTCGCCCACCTGAACGCGACCACGACGCTGTCGCGGTCGATCTCGGAGAAGGGCATCTACCCGGCCGTCGACCCGCTCGACTCGACGTCGACGATCCTCAAGGCCGACATCCTCGGCGAGGAGCACTACAAGACGGCGACCGACGTCCAGGAGGTGCTGCAGCGTTATAAGGAGCTGCAGGACATCATCGCGATCCTCGGGATCGACGAGCTCTCCGACGAGGACAAGCTCCAGGTCAACCGCGCCCGCAAGATCGAGCGCTTCCTGAGCCAGCCGTTCAACGTCGCCGAGCAGTTCACCGGCACGCCGGGCGAGGTCGTCCCGGTCGCCGAGACCGTGGCCAGCTTCCGCAGCCTGGTCGACGGCGAGCACGACGACATCCCCGAGGGCGCCTTCTACATGAAGGGCTCGATCGAGCAGGTGCTCGACGCCGCCAAGGGCCGCGGCGAGGACGAGACCGCGGGTGCCGACAACGAGGCCGCCGAGCAGGCCGAGAAGGCCGAGAAGGAAGAGGCCGGCGCGGCCGCCTGATCCATGGCCGACGAGTCGACAACGTTCAGGGCCGAGGTCCTGACCCCGCACGGGAAGGTCTACGACGGCGAGATGTTCCAGGTCTCGGTCCGGACCGTGATCGGCGAGGTCGGAATCCGCGCCCGTCACGCCCCGATGCTGGCGCGCCTCGTCCCGCACGAGATGCGTCTGTTCGAGACCGAGTCCGACTTCGGCTCCTCCGACGGCGCCAAGCGCTACGCGGCGGCCGAGGGCTGGCTCGAGGTCTTCGCCAACAAGGTCACGGTGCTCGTCACCGAGGCGGTCGATCCGTCATCGCTGGACGTTGCCGACCTCAAGGCCCGGATCGAAGATGCCGAAGGGAGGCTGGGGGAGGCCGAGGAGGACTCGGCCGCCTACCGCACGGCAGAGCAGGACAAGGTCAGGGCCGAAGCATTCTTGGAGATCGCAGACGGAAGTTGACGGGAGGCGCCCTCGCGGCGCTCATCGTCTGCGTGCTCGCCGGCTGCGGCGGCGACGACGATCCCGGCGGCAAGGTCTCGATCAGCAGCGACACGGGCCCGAAGGGGGACCCGGTGCTGGTCCGCGGCGACGCCGCCTCCGGCGACCAGAACCAGCGGATCCCGATCACCGGCTCGGGCACGCCGGTCGCGATCTATCGCGCGCCCGCCCGGGAGCTCAAGGAGGGGATGCGGCTGCACGCGATCGCGAACGTGACGCTGACCAAGTGCGCGATCACCGACTACATCCCGCACAACCGCGAGAACACCGCCTGTCAGGGCACCCGCGAGTACAGCTACGACCCGGTTGACGTCGAGACGAGCTTCGCACTCGTGGGCGGTGGCAAGGAGCCGGATCTGACCGGGCCGTCGATGACGCTCGGCAAGCCGGTCCACACCCGCTGCACCACCGCGATCCACCACTGCACGATCGGGCAGGAGGAGGAGATGGTCCTCGAGGGCTCCGACATCAAGGACGCTTCGAAGTGGAAGTGGCTGGTGTTCGAGGCCAGGGCGACCTCGCCGAAGGCCGTCGGCTGCAAGCCCCCCACCGCGAAGGGCTGCAACGTGATGGCGGTCGAGACCCAGAAGGGGACGGCGATGTACTGGATCCAGGCCGATCCCGACGTGCCCGAGGACAGCGTCCCGGCGGCCGAACGCACGGCCGCGGTCAGGACGCTTGACGTCCTCCCGAACAAGAGCAACAAGAACAAGGTCAGGCGCGTCGTCTACAGCGTCGACCTGGCCCCTGACGGGTCGACGAGCGCCATCGAGGGCCGCCAGTACGAACTGGCGGCCAAGGGCGCGATCCGCGAACAGCTCCCGCAGGCGCCCGACATCGCCTCCTACATCGTCCTCAGCGACAGCCCGACGGGGATCAAGGGCCGGTTCCTGATCAGCGATTCCTACGACCCCGGCAAGACCGGCAACGCCGGCGGCAACTGCGACAGCCGCTGCAAGGCCGAGGCCGCCGCGGCGATCACGACGATCCTGCCCTGTGACGTCGATGCCGGCAGGCACTACGTCAACGTCGTCTCGGCCGCGTCGCGGATGGCCGCCAAGCCCGGTGAGGTCGTCCACGTCCTGCCCGGCGGCTTCCTCGAGGTCACCCACGCCTATCCGGCCGACGCGAGCGACAACCCGCCCGGCGAGCGGACCGACTGCACGCCCACGGGCTGAGGCGGCGGTAGCCGGATCCCGGGCCTCCCGGACCCCCGGAATCCGCTCGCGTTCTACCCTTTCCCGATGCAGGAGCGCCTCCTCGCGGAGAAGCTGATCGGCTACGACACCTCGAATCCCGAGGGCGTCCGCCTCTGCGCGGGGTTCATCAAGGGCTGGTTTGAGGCGCGGGACATCCCGACTCGGCAGCTGACCGTCCGCGACCTGCCGATCGTGATCGCCGAGGTCGGACCGCCGGAGCTGCCGCCGGTCATCTTCCACGGCCACATCGACGTCGTTCCCGGCCGACCCGGGCAGTTCGACCCGCTGCTCGACGGGGACCGGCTCTATGGCCGCGGCGCCTATGACATGAAGGGGGCTGCCGCGGCGATGATGCTCGCGCTCGCCGACCTCCGCGACCAGCGCGACGTCCGGGTGGTCCTGGCCTTCGTCCCCGACGAGGAGACCGAGGAAGAGTTCGACCGCGGCACCGAGGTGCTCGTCGACGCCGGCTACACGGGCGAGTTCGCGATCACCGGCGAGCCGACCGACATGCTGATCGGGGTCGCCGCGAAGGGCGTCCTGGCCCTGCGGATCGAGGTCGAGGGGCGGGCCGCGCACAGCTCGACGCCGTGGAAGGGGGACAACGCGATCATCAAGGCGATCTCGGTGTTCCGCGGGATCGAGTCGCTACCGTTCTCGCTTCAATCTTCCGAGCTCTTCGACCGCCCTTCGATCAACCTCGGCCGGATCATGGGCGGGGACGCCTTGAACAAAGTGCCCGACACCTGCGTTATCGACGTCGACATCCGCTACCTGCCGGAACAGGACCCCGATGAGATCCTCCGGCAGATCGCCGAGATTCCCGACACCGACGTCGTCGCGACGTTCCGCTGGCCGCCGATCGACGTCGACCCGGCCTCGCCGTTCGTCCGCGCGCTCGGCGACGCCGCCCGCCCGAACCACGGCGACGAGGTGACGAGCGTCGGCCGCGACGGGGCCTCCGACGCCGTCGCCTTCATCCGCGCCGGCACGCCGGCCGTCGAGTTCGGCCCCGTCGGCGCCGGCCATCACGGGCCCGAGGAGTGGGTCTCCGTCGCGTCGCTTGCGGCCTACCGCAACACCCTCTGTGATTTCGCCCGGACCGCACCCGTCGACCGCAGCGCCGCCGGGAGGATCGCCGGATGAGCGACGAGGAGAAGCGCGACGACGAGGCGGCGGGCCCGCCCGAGGATCAGGAGGAGAAGGGCCTCGGGCTGACCGAGGAGTTCGCCCGCCTCGAGGAGGAGATCCGCCGCGAGGTCTCCGGGCCCGAGCCGGACGCCGCCGAATCGGAGGCGCCGGAGGCCGGGGAGGCTCCCGCCGCCGACGCCGGTCCCGCCGACCTCGACGACGACGCCGGCCCGGCCGCCGGCGAGTGGACGGCGCCCGCGGCGGAGACGCCCGGGCCCGAGGAGCCCGCTGCCGAGGTTCCGGCGGGCGACACCGAGGAGTGGGCGCTCGACGGTCCCGCCGAAGACGATGCGGAGCCGGCTGAGCCCGCCGAGGTGCCGGTGGACGAGGAGCCCGAAGCCGACGCGCCCGTGGTCGAGGGCGAGTCGGAGGAATGGGCCTCGGTGCCGCCGCCCGGCGCCGAGGAGCCGCCCGCCGACGACGTCGAGCACACGGTCGTCCGCCGCGGCCCGCCGCCGGTCCCGATCGCCGCCGGCGGCTACGGCGAGCCCGAGGAGGACCCGGAGATCAAGACGCCGGCGCTCTGGTGGCGCTTCCTGATGGCGTCGGTCCTGATCGTCGTCTCGATCGCAACCGCCGTCTCGGTCTCCTCGCTCCTGCTGCTGACCGATGTCGCGGCGAAGCTCCAGCCGATTCCCGGCCTGGCGGACAAGTTGAAGGAGATCGGCCCCGGGGATCCGCAGACGATCCTGATCGTCGGCTCCGACAAGCGCACCAACATCGAGGGCGACCCCGGCCGCTCCGACACGACGATGCTGCTGCGCGTCGACCCCGACAAGCAGGTGCTGTCGCTGTTCTCGCTGCCGCGCGACCTCGAGGTCGAGATCCCCGGCTACGGCACCGGCAAGCTCAACGAGGCCTATGCCGACGGGGGTGTCAAGAAGACGCTCGAGACCGTCCAGGACCTGACGGGTCTCGAGATCAACCACGTCGTCAACGTCGACTTCTTCGGATTCGCCGAGGCGGTTAACGCGATCGGCTGCGTCTACGTCGACGTCGACCGCCACTACTTCAACGACAACTCGACGGCGCTGAGCTCGCTCGAGACGTTCGCCGAGATCAACGTCAACGCCGGTTACCAACGGCTCTGCGGCCAGAACGCCCTCGACTACGTCCGCTACCGCCACACCGACACCGACATCGTCCGCGCGGCTCGCCAGCAGGACTTCCTCCGCAACGCCCGCCAGCAGGTGCCGATCAGCGAGGTCCTGCCGATCGTCGGGGGCGACACCGGCAGCGACCTGATCGACATCTTCACCAAGTACACGTCCTCCGACGTCAAGGACCCGGCGCAGATGATCGGGGCGCTGAAGGCCTTCCTCGCGGTCAAGGACGTGCCGATCAACCAGATCAGCTTCGACGGCGAGCTCGGCCCGAGCTACGTCACCGCGACGCCGGAACAGATCCAGAAGGCAGTCGACGAGTTCCTCAACGGCAAGGACACCCCGGGCCCGACCGGCGGCGAGAACGCGACCAAGCCCGACGACTCGGGCGGTGGATCCTCCGGCGGCTCCGGCGGCTCGAAGGACAAGAAGAAGCCGGAGGAGGATCCGACCGACGACGCCAATCTGATCCCGACCTCCGACGTCCTCGACCCCGAGACGGGGATCAACAAGTTCGACGCCTTCGGCAAGACGTCGTCGCGCCGCCTCCCGTTTCCGATCTGGGTCCCGACCGAGGTCGTGCCGGGCTCCGAGTACAGCGAGGACTCGCGCCAGTACGACATCAAGGACGAGGACGACAAGAAACAGCCCGCCTATAAGCTGGTGATCGAGTACACGGCGCCGGACCGGCTGCCCGAGTACTACGGCGTCCAGGGGACCACCTGGACGGACCCGCCGATTCTCCGCGACAGCCACGACACCCAGGAGATCGGCGGCAAGGACTTCGACATCTACTACGACGGCGACCGGATCCGCATGATCGCCTGGCACGACGACGACGGCAACTCCTACTGGATCAGCAACACCCTCGTGCAGACCATCGACAACTCGGACATGCTCGCGATGGCCGCGTCCATGAAGGAGATCAAGTGAGCGAACCGGTCGGGGTGGTCGGGGTCGGTTGGGTCGGCCTCGTCACAGCAGCATGCTTCGCCTCGCAGGGCCACGAGGTCTGGGCGATGGACGTCGACGAGGCCAAGGTCGCCAAGCTCTCGGCGGGCGAGGTGACCTTCCACGAGCCCGGCCTGGCCGAGCTCGTGACCGAGCACGCCGGCCGCCTCCACTTCACGACCGACATGGACGAGCTGCTTGCCAACGCGCGGCTGCTCTTCTGCTGCGTCGACACCCCGCCGACCTACTCCGGCGACGCCGACCTCTCGCGCGTCCGGGCGGTCGTCGACCGCCTGCCGGACGACGCCGAGCACGCGCTGGTGATGAAGAGCACGGTTCCCTCGGGGACCGGGGCCGCGATCCGGCGCGATCTGCCCGGCCTCTCGTACGTCTCCTGCCCCGAGTTCCTCAAGGAGGGCTCCGCGGTCGAGGACTTCCTCAACCCCGATCGGGTCGTCGTCGGCGCCGACGACGGCGACGATTGGGCCGCCGACGCGGTGGCGGGGCTCTACGAGCCGCTCGGCGGCGAGATCGTCCGCACCGACGTCGCCAGCGCCGAGATGATCAAGCTCGCCTCGAACGCGTTCCTCGCGACGAAGATCTCGTTCATCAACGAGATCGCCAACGTCTGCGAGGAGGTCGGCGCCGACGTCACCGAGGTCGCCCGCGGCATGGGCCTCGACGAGCGGATCGGCGGCGCGTTCCTGAAGGCGGGGATCGGCTACGGCGGCAGTTGCCTGCTCGGCGAGGAGACCGTCCTGATCCGTCGCGGCAAGGACATCGGTCTGACGCGACTCGACGACCTGTTCGGTCGCGTTGCGCTCGAGACGGATGCCGCACTCGATGCTGAGGTCGTCTGGCCCGATGGTCTCCAGGTACTCGCGCGCAGCGAGGACGGAAGCATGATCTGGAGCTCCATCTATGCGGTGACCTCACGCCCGTTCGACGGCGAGGTCGTCGAGGTGAGGACGAAGATGGGAAGAAGGCTGACGACGACCGCCGATCACCCCTTTGCGGTGGTCGATCCCGATGATCAGCAGTCGGCCGCCGAGCTCACTCTCGCTGGTGACCTGACGGAGGAATGCTGGTTGCCGCTCGCCTCCGGTCCCGCTGCCATCGATCCCGGCCCCGCTCGCTTCTCCTCGACGACGGCGGGGGTTGCAGCGGGCCTGTCAGCCGACCAACTCATCTTCCGCCCTGCTCCGGATGTCGCATCGACGCTCGGTTCGCTTCCGATCGAGGATCGCCGTCGCGCTTTCGCCGAGCATCCTCGCGGTGTGGCGCAGCGGTCAGGCGACGTCAAGCGCAGTGGCGCGTTGCGCCTGAACGAGGCACTCGAGCTGCGCATCCCGCTCGAAGGAGGCACGGTCGGGACGGCGCGAAACGGCACCTACGTTCCGATCGGATTCGAACTCGACGAGGACTTCTGGCGGGTGCTCGGCCTCTACCTGGCCGAGGGGCATTGCTCGATCGACGGCAGACATCATCGACATCGCCTGTGCTGGTCGTTCCACCCGACCGAGGAAGAGCATCTGGTCGACTTCGTCGCCTCCTACTGGCGCGACCGTGGCGTCAAGGCCTCCGTTGCTGACGGTTCCACAGCCAGGATCGTCTCGGTTTCCTCGAAGTTGATCGCACGCTGGTTCCTCGACCATCTCCGGACGGGAGTGGACGCCTATTCGAAGCGCATACCCGACATTGCGTGGTCCCGGCCTGCCGTCGAGCGGCAAGCACTTCTAGGCGGTCTCTGGGCCGGCGACGGATCCTGGTCCCGCGTCAACCGGGGCAACAGCGTGGTGCTCGAGTACGGCACTGTCAGCGCCGAGCTCGCCGACGGGATGATGAGGATGCTTCAGCTCGACGGCATCGTCGCCAGCCGCCGGGTTGGCCGGGTCGCGAAGTCGACGGTGGATACGCACTGGCTTCGGGTTTCGGGGGCCGATCAGGTCGAGCGGGCGTCATTCCTGGTCGACCCGTCCGAGCGTGACGAGATTCAGGAGTCCCTCGGACGTCTCCAGCGGCGAATCAGATCGACCGGCTACCGCCGCGGACCCCGGGGGTCCTCCGCTGTCCGTGTCACCGGAATCACGAGACGACGCTTTACGGGCCGCGTGTTCTCGCTCGAGATTCCCGCTCCCCATCAGTTCGTCGCGACGGGGGGACTCGTCACCCACAACTGCTTTCCCAAGGACGTCTCGGCGCTGAAGCAGCTCGCCGGCAACTCCGGCTACCACTTCCAGCTCCTGAACTCGGTGATCGAGGTGAACGAGCTCCAGAAGCGCCGCGTGATCGGCAAGCTGACCAAGCACCTCGGCTCGCTCGTCGGCAAGCGGATCGCCCTGCTCGGCCTGGCGTTCAAGCCGAACACCGACGACATGCGCGAGGCCTCGAGCCTGGTCCTGTCGGCGCGGCTGCAGGGGGAGGGGGCGGAGGTCGTGGCCTACGACCCGGTGGCGACCGACGCCGCATCCGGCCTGCTGACCTCGACCGAGTTCGCCGCCAGCGCCGCCGAGGCGCTGTCGGGGGCTGACGGCGCGATCCTCGTCACCGAGTGGGCCGAGTTCGCCGATCTCGACTGGCGCGAGTTGGCGGGGACGATGCGCAACCCGGTGCTGATCGACGGCCGCAACTTCCTCGATCCCGAGGTGCTGCGCGCCGCTGGGTTCGCCTACGAGGGCATCGGCCGCTGAGCCTCCCGGGGCGCGCCCGCCCCGAGCGGCCTCGCGACCGGCCGACGGTGTAGAAACCCCCTTCCATGATCGCCGCGAAGGAGGAGACCCGATGCAGGCGCTGATCCTCGTCGGCGGCCACGGAACGCGCTTGCGCCCGGTCACGCTGACCCTGCCGAAGCCGATCATCCCGCT
Organism: Solirubrobacterales bacterium; assembly: GCA_046330285.1. Lineage (GTDB taxonomy): Bacteria > Actinomycetota > Thermoleophilia > Solirubrobacterales > 70-9 > RHKX01. The sequence continues at coordinate 160,800 of JAXLSX010000004.1, forward strand.
GGTCGACCGCCCCTTCCTCCGCTACATGATCGACTGGCTGAGCCGCCACGGCGTCGACGACATCGTCATGGCCTGCGGCTTCCGCCCCGACGACATCCGCGAGGTGCTCGGCGACGGGATCCCGGGCGGCCCCCGGCTGCGTTACGTCGAGGAGCCGGAACCGCGCGGGACGGCCGGAGCGATCAAGTTCGCCGAGGACCTGCTCGAGGACCGCTTCTTCGCGCTCAACGGCGACGTTCTCACCGACCTCGACCTGACGGCGCTGCTCGAACAGCACGAATCGAGCGACGCCCGGGCGACGCTCGCCCTCTACCCGGTCGAGGATCCGACCAACTACGGGCTCGTCCGCCGCAAGCCCGACGGCGAGATCACCGAGTTCCTCGAGAAGCCCGATCCCGCCGACATCGACACCGACGAGGTCTCCGCCGGCGCCTATGTCCTCGAGAAGTCGGTCCTCGACCTCGTGCCCGCCGGGATGGACGTCTCGATCGAGCGCGAGGTCTTCCCGAAGCTCGTCGGCAACGGTCTCTACTCGCGCCGCCTCGAGGGCTACTGGATGGACATCGGCACGCCCGAGCGCTACCTCGACGCCTGCTGGGACATCCTCGCGGGCCGGGTCGAGTCCGATCCCGGCGAGATGGTCGACGACCACGGCAGCTACGTGGCCGAGAGCGCGATCGTCGACCCGACGGCCGAGGTCGCCGCGCACAGCTTCGTCGACGACAACGCGAACGTCGGCCCCGACGCCGAGATCGGCCCGAAGGCGGTCCTCGGGATGGGCGTCCAGGTCGGCTCCGGCGGGCTCGTCGAGGCTTCGGCCCTGCACCCCGGCTGCTTCGTCGGCGACGGCGCCGTCGTCCGCGGCTCGATCCTCGCCTCCGACGTCGTCGTCGAGGCCGGCGCGCTCGTCCCCTACGGGTCCGTCATCGGCTCGGGGGCAACGATCACCGCCGACGCCGGGCTCGAACCCGGCGCCCGCGTCGATCCGGGGGAGCGGGCATGAGCGGCGACCTCGCGAGCCGGATCGGGGCCGTCGACTCGGGCGATCAGCTCGACGCCGCGCTCTCGCTGCCCGACTACCTGCGCGACGCGCTCTGGCGCTTCGGCTCGGCCTCGCTCGAGCCGATCGATGCCACCGGGCTGATCATCTGCGGCATGGGCGGATCGGCGATCGGCGGCGACCTCGCCGCCGCGGCCCTCGGCTCCCGCCTCTGCAAGCCGCTCGACGTCGTCCGCGGCTACGGCGTGCCGTCCTGGACTCCGCCGGACCGCGCGATCTTCTGCTCGAGCTACTCGGGCAACACCGAGGAGACGCTCGGCTGTTACGCCGCCGCCGAGGCGGTCGGGGCGCAGCGGATCGTCGCCACGACCGGCGGCACGATCGGCGAGGCCGCGCGCCGCGACGGCGTCCCGGTCATCGGCATGCCCGCGGGCCTGCAGCCCCGCGCCGCCGTCGGCTACACCTTCGCGATCGCCGCCGAGGTGACCACGCTGGTCGGCGCCGGCCCCGGGCTCCGGACCGAGATCGACAGCTCCGCCGCCCACCTCGAGGCCGCGCGCGACTCGCTGCTCGCGAAGGCCGAGGAGATCGCCGCCCGGATCCACGGGTCGGTGCCGCTGCTCTACGGCTGCGGGCTGACGACGCCGGTCGCCTACCGCTGGAAGTGCCAGGTCAACGAGAACGCCAAGCTGCCGGCGTTCGACCACTCGCTGCCCGAGCTCGACCACAACGAGATCGTCGGCTGGGCCGGGGGAGGGCAGGGCGCCTTCACGGCCGTCTTCCTCGAGGACCAGGACCAGCATCCGCGCGAGCGTCAGCGGGTCGAGCTGACCGCCGAGCTGATCGCCGATCGCGCTCACGACGTCATCCGGATCGAGACGGAGGGCGAGACGCGGACCGAGCGGCTCCTCTGGGCGGTCATGCTCGGCGACTTGATCTCGCTCGAGCTCGCGGCGCGCGAGGCCGTCGACCCGACGCCGGTCGACGTGATCGAGAACCTCAAGGACCGCCTGGGCAGACCATGAGGGCGATGGTCATGGCAGCGGGGCTCGGAACCCGCCTGCGGCCGATCACCCACGCGATCCCGAAGCCGGTCGTCCCCGTCGGCAACGTGGCGATCGTCGAGCAGCTCGTGCGGCTGCTCGCCGCCCACGGAGCGGACGAGGTGATCGCCAACCTCCACTGGTTCCCCGAACAGGTCCGGGGCCGGCTCGGGGACGGGTCCGAGCTCGGGGTCGAGATCACCTACGAGCACGAGGACGAGCTGCTCGGCACGGCCGGAGGGGTCCGCAACGTCGCCGACTTCCTGACCGCACCCGGCGAGGACTTCATCGTGCTCGCCGGCGATGCGCTGACCGATGCCGACCTGACGGCGCTCTACGAAGCGCACCGCGCCAACGACGGGGTCGCCACCCTCGGCGTCAAGAAGGTCGCCGACGTCAGCGAGTACGGGGTGATCGTCACCGACGCCGACGGACGGGTCCAGGGCTTCCAGGAGAAGCCCGACCCCGCCGAGGCCCTGTCCGACCTCTGCAACTGCATGATCTACGCGTTCAGCCCGGAGATCTTCGACTTCTTCCCACGGGACGAGATGCCCGATCCGGTCGACTTCGCCAACGACGTCTTCCCGGCGCTGCTCGACGGCGACGTTCCCTTTCACGTGCACGAGATCGAGACCTACTGGAACGACGTCGGCACGCTGCCCGAGTACCTGCAGGGCAACTTCGACGCCGTCGAGGGCGCGGTCGAGCTGCCGCGGCTCGACGGCGAGATCGGCGACGGGGAGGTCCCCGAGGGCCTCGGCATCCCCGGCGACGTCGAGGTCGAGGGCAGGGTCCTCTTCGGCCCGGGGTGCGAGGTCGGCGCCGGAGCGTCGCTCACCGGGCCGCTGCTGATCGGCGCCGGCGCCTCGATCGGGGCTGGAGCGCAGGTCAAGGAGGCGCTGCTGCTTCCCGGCGCCGTCGTTCCCGACGGCGGGGTCCTCGCGCGCGGGATCGCCGGCGACGCCGCCCGGCTCGCGTCGGGCGACTGGTGAGGCCGGAGGCGTGACCTCGCGGAGCCGGATCGTCCGGGTGCCGGCCTCGACGGCGAACCTCGGCCCCGGCTACGACATCCTCGGGGCCGCGCTCACGTCCGAGCTCGAGCTCGAGGTCACCGAGACCGGGACGTTCGAGATCGCCTCCGAGGGGTTCGACGCTCCCACCGATCGCAGCAACCTGATCGTCCGCGCCTTCGAGAGCCTCCATCCCGCCGACGGGATCTCGTTCCGGGTCCGCAGCGAGATCCCGCTCGCCCGCGGCCTCGGTTCCAGCGCCTCGGCGATCCTCGCCGGGCTGCTCGCCGCCGACCACCTCTTCGAGCTCGCCAACGACCGCGAGCAGATCCTCGCCCGGGCGACCGAGATCGAGGGCCACCCCGACAACGTCGCCGCGGCGCTCTACGGGGGAATCACGCTGTGCCCGCCGGCCGCGGCGGGCGAAGCGCAGCCCGCGCCCGTCCGCCTCGCGCCCCCCGAGGGCGTCGAGGGGATCCTCGTGATCCCCCACGAGGAGGTCTCGACGAGCGCCGCCCGGGCGGCGCTGCCGGCCACCTATCCACTCGCCGACGTCACCGCGAACGTCGCCGCCGCGGCACAGCTCGTGCTCGGCATCGAACGTTCCGACCTCGACCTGATCCGCTCCGGCCTCGCCGACCGGGTCCATCAGCCGCACCGAGCGTCGCTCTATCCGCGGTCGATGGAGCTGGTCGAGCGGGCGGCGGAGTTCGGAGCCCTCGGCGCGACGATCTCCGGTGCCGGACCGACGGTCCTGGTCTGGACCTTCTGGCAGTCCGGCAAGGGCCTGCTCGACGGCCTCGGCGAGTTCGCGGCGGGCTGGGCGGACGTCCGCCGGGCGCAGTTCTCGCCGCGCGGTGCGCGGGTCGAGATTCCCTGACCCTCAGGCGGAGGCCGTGACCTTGCCGAGGAGCTTCGCGAGCTGATCGAGCTCGGCGCGGTCGAGAACGTCGAACTCGGCCGGCGGCTCGTGGAGGGCGGCGAGAGCGCGATCGCGGAAGTCGACGCCCTTCTCGGTCAGCGCGATCAGCGTCACGCGGCGGTCGCCGGGATCGGGGCGGCGCTCGATCAGCCCGTCCTCCTCGAGGCGGTCGACCATGCCGGTCATGAACGAGGCGTCGCAGGAGAGCTTGTCGCCCATGGCCCGCATCGAGACGGTGCTGTCGGGGGAGAGGCGCCAGATCAGGACGAGCTGCTTGGGCGAGAGCCCGAACTGCTGGGCGACCGCCGGCACGCGCGGGGGCCGGCCGGAGCCCCAGCCGACGAGGCTCATCACCGAGCGCCACGCCGCTGCCGCGGATTCGTCTTTCGTGCGGGTTCCCATCGCCAGAGGGGATTCTATTGTCTTACGTAGATAATTGCAATGCCTAGATAATGGTGGTCCATAAAGCAAATGTGCTACGGTGCCGCGCATGAGTGAGAGTGCATCGGAGCGGGCCATCGAAGTCGAGGGCCTGTCGCAGAAGTTCAAGAAGGGGCCGCTGGCCGTCGACGGCATCGATCTCCATGTCGATCCTGGTGAGATCTACGGCTTCCTCGGGCCGAACGGGGCCGGGAAGTCGACGACCGTGCTGATGCTGACGACGCTGCTGCCGCCGACCGGCGGCCGCGCGATCGTCGGCGGCTACGACATCGCCACCGAGGGCGGAAGCGTCCGCGGGGTGATCGGGGCGGCGCTGCAGGAGGCCGCCCTCGACATGCACCTGACCGCGCGCGAGCACATGCGCCTGCAGACGGCGCTCCAGGGCGTCCCGAAGGCGGAGCGCCGCCGTCGCGGGGACGAGCTGATCGAGCGCGTCGGGCTCGCCGACGCCGCCGATCGCAAGGTCGGCGGTTACTCGGGCGGGATGAAGCGCCGGCTCGACCTTGCTCTTGCCCTCGTGCACCGGCCGAAGATCCTCTTCCTCGACGAGCCCACCACCGGCCTCGATCCGCAGAGCCGGAGCTCGCTCTGGGAGGAGGTGGAGCGGCTCGCCGCCGAGGAGCGGATGACGGTGTTCCTGACCACGCAGTACCTCGAGGAGGCGGATCGCCTGGCCGACCGCGTCGGAATCATCGATCGCGGCAAGATCGTGGCGGAGGGAACGCCGGCGTCGCTGAAGGCGGAGATCGGCGAGCCCAGCGTCGAGGCGACTGCCGCCGACCCGGCCGACCGCGAGCGCCTCGTCGAGGTGCTCGGCCGCTTCGGGGCGGCCTCCGCCGGCGCGAACGGCGACGGCGAGGCCTGGGTGCGGCTCGCGCCCGGCTCCGGCGGGCTGATCGCGGTGGTCCGCGAGCTCGACGCGGCCGGCGTCGGGATCGCCGACCTCCAGCTCCACGAGCCGACGCTCGACGACGTCTTCCTCGAGAAGACCGGGCGCAAGCTCGAGGGAGCCGGCGACAACACCGGTGAGCACGAGGCCGTCCCGGAGGAGGCCGCGGCGTGAGCCCGCAGCTCGAATCCATCTACGAGGTCGCCAGGCGGTCGTTCCTGCGCTCGATCCGCCAGCCCGCGGCATTCGTGCCGGCGATCGTCTTCCCGCTGTTCCTCGTGGCCGTCAACTCGGCCGGCCTCGACGCGGCGACGAACCTGCCCGGCTTCCCGACCGACTCCTACGTGACGTTCGCGCTCGCGGTCCCGTTCATCCAGGGCGGGACCTTCTCGCTGCTCAACACCGGCACCGACGTCTCGACCGACATCGAGACCGGGTTCATGAACCGGCTCGCGATGACGCCGCTCGGCGGACCGTCGCTGCTGGCCGGGATGCTCGGCGGGGCGATGGCCATCGCGGTGATCCAGACCGTCTTCTACATCGCCGTCGGCTTCGCGGTCGGCGCCGACTTCGCCGCCGGCGCCGCGGGCGTCCCGCTCCTGTTCCTGCTGTCGCTGACGATCTGCTTCGCATTCAGCTGCATCGGCACCTTCACCGCCCTGCGACTCGGCAACAGCGAGGCCATGCAGAGCATGTTCCCCGTGTTCTTCGTCTTCCTCTTCTTCTCCTCGATGGCGATGCCCCGCGATCTGATCCAGCAGGACTGGTTCAAGGTCGTGGCGACGATCAATCCGCTCTCGTACCTGATCGAAGGGATCCGGAGCTTCTACGTCACCGGCATCGACGGCGAGGCCCTGGCGCTCGCGTTCGGGATCTCGGCGCTGCTGATCGCGATCTTCCTCAGCCTCGCCACGGCGAGCCTGCGAACGACGCTGGTGCGGACATGAGCGGCGGCGCGCTGACGCGGTTCTGGACGGTCGCCAAGGCGGTCGGCTGGCGGAGCACGCACAACTTCGTCACCAACCCGGCGCTGTTCATCCCGGCGATGATCTTCCCGCTGTTCTTCTTCGGCGCGTTCGCGGGCGGCCTCTCGGGGGTCGACAGCACCCCCGGATTCGACTACCCGAACGGCTACACGGCCTTCGAGTTCGGATTTGTCCTGATCCAGGCCTCGGCCTTCGGCGGCGTCTTCACAGGTTTCGGCATCGCCCGCGACTTCGAGAGCGGCTTCGGCCGCCGGCTGATGCTGGCCGCGCCGAACCGCCTCGGGATCCTCGGCGGCTATGCGATCGCGGGGCTGTCGCGGGCGCTGATGGTCGATGCGCTCCTCTTCGGGCTCGCGCTGATCGTCGGCATGGACCTCTCGAGCAACGCCGCCGAGCTGCTCTCGCTGCTCGGCCTCGCGCTCGTGATCAACCTCGGGATCGCGATGTGGGCGGCGGGCATCGCGCTTCGCTTCCGCTCGATCCAGGCCGGCCCGCTGATGCAGACACCTGTCTTCCTGATCCTCTTCCTGACCCCGGTCTACGTTCCGCAGGACCTCCTCGCCTCGTGGGTCAAGAGCGTCTCCTCGGTCAACCCGATCTCCCCGATCGTCGAGTCGTCGCGGAACCTGATCGCGGGCTCCTACGACGGCCTGCTGCTCGCTTTCCTCTGCGGCGGCGCGCTGATCCTCCTGTTCGGCCTCTGGGCCGTCACCGGCATGCGCAGAGCCGAGGCCGCCGGCGGATAGAGATACCTGCGCGACTCGCGCGGCTCCGCCGCGCTCGACTGCGCGTCCGGCAGCCGGCGTAGGTATCTACGTTAGTAACCGGGCCGGCAGGGTGTCCCGCTTGACCTGCTCGAGCCGGCGGGCGCGGTCCTCCATCCCGAGGCGGGAGAGGACCTCCTCAGCGAGCGCGATGTAGTCGGCGCCGCGCTCGGGCCGGTACTCGAGGATCGGGCGGGCCCGCTCGGCCGACTCCGCGTAGGCGATCGACTGGCGGATGACCGTGTTGAAGACCTTGCCCGGGAATCGCTCGTCGAGCGCCTCCAGGGTCTGGCGGGCGTGCTTGGTCCGCATGTTGGCGATGTTGAGGAGCACGCCGAGCAGCTCGAGCTCGGGGTTGAGCGTGTCCTTGGCCAGGTCGAAGATCTCCATCGCCTGCTCGACCCCCTGGAGCGAGAAGTGCTGCGCCTGGGTCGAGAGCAGCGCGTGGTTGGAGGCGACGAGGGCGTTGACCGTCAGCAGCCCGAGCGTCGGCGGGCAGTCGATCAGGATCACGTCGTGGCGACGCTTGACCTCGCGCAGGGCGTTGCGGAGCGTGACCTCGCGACCGATCTTGCCGGCCAGGATCAGCTCGGACTCCGCGAGCCCGAGGTTGGCGGGGATCACCTGGCCGTGGACCGCATCCACCGCCTTGGCCTGGCCGGCCAGCACCTCGGCCAGCGTCGGCTCCGCCTCGGGGTCGACGTCGAAGTAGTCGGACAGGTTGCCCTGCGGGTCGGCGTCGATCGCGAGGACGTCGAGGCCGGTTCGCGAGAGGACGTCGGCGAGCGAGCGGACGGTCGTCGTCTTGCCGGTTCCGCCCTTCTGGGAGAGCACGGCGATGGTCACCGACATGGGCGTTCAGCTCCCGATTCCCGCGTGGCCGGCACGGCCGCGACTATAGACGGACGGTGGAGGCCGGGATGGACGGGCGGAAGCCCTAGGCCGCGCGGTGGACGTTCGCGGCGCCGCCGATCGAGCGGACGCGGTCGCTGCGCGTCGCGGCTCCGAGGCGGGCGCTCCTGCCCGAGCTCTCGCACGTCTCACAGGCCCACTCGCCGTCGCCGTGACCCTCGTGACGGGTCACCTGCTCGCCGACCAGCGGGAAGCGCTTGCAGACCGCGCAGCGGACGACGCCGTCGATCGGATGCTCGTCGCGGTGGACGATCGGGCCCGGCGCCGGCACGCGGCCGGAGAGCTTGCCGTGGGTGTCCGCCGAGGCCGCTTCCATCCGGACCGGTTCGCCGCGACGGCCCGCCCTCCTGCCGCCGCCGGCTCCGGCCCCGCGGATAAACTCGCCCGCGATGGGCCCGGTCACCGCCGAGATCACGATCGACGCCCCGCGCGAGCGGGTGTTCGACGTCCTCGCCGATCTCTCGAACAGGCCCGCCTTCTGCGACCACTTCCAGCACGAGTTCAGGCTCCAGCGGATCGATCCGGCCGGGATCGGCGCCGCGGCCCGCTTCCACCTCGAGCCGACGTTCTTCCACTTCTGGATGGAGACCGTCGTCACCGAGATCGAGGCGCCGCACCTGATCGTCGAGGCCGGCCGGGGAGCGAGGATCGACCGGATGCCGGTCGGGACCGCCTGGGAGCTGACCGAGGCCGGAGGCGGGATGACCGAGGTCCGGGTCAGCTTCTGGACCGAGCCGGTTCATCACGTCGACAAGCTGAAGGACAAGCTGAGTCCCGACGGATGGCACCGCCGCCGCTGGCGCCGGGCGCTGATCCGCCTCCGCGATCTCGTCGAGGCCGACGCCCGGATCGAGCGCCTCCACGTGGCCGGGGCGAGTCAGTTCTGAGCCTGCGCCGATAGACTTCCGCCGCCGATGCGCCGCCGACTTCTGATCATCCCGCTGCTCGTCCTCGCCCTCGTCGGGTTCGCCGCCGCGACCTCCGGGTGCGGCGACGAACCGACCGCCGAAGCCAAGGAGGGCGAGCCCCTCGAGCTCGGCGACGTCGAGTACAGCATCCAGATCACGCGCGAGCTCAACCGCTTCTCGCCCGAGGACGCGGCCTACCTCGCGGGTGCGCCGCGCCTGCGCCCGAGCCAGGAGTACCTCGGTGTCTTCATGCAGGTGACCAACAACGGCGAGGAGGCCGCGGTCGTGCCCGATCCCTTCAAGATCGTCGACACCCGGGGCCGGATCTACGAGCAGGTTCCGCTCGACAACGAGTGGGCCCTGAAGCCGGGAACCCCGGTGCTCCCCGACGAAACCGTCCCCGGGCCCGAGACGCCCGCCAAGAACGGCCCGATCGAGGGATCGCTGATCCTCTTCGCGATCGACGAGGCGGCGAACGAGAACCGCCCGCTCGTCCTCCAGGTCCCCGGACCTGACGAGGTCGGCGAGATCGTCCTCGACCTCTAGGCCCGCGGCGGCCGTGCGGCGACACCGGGCCGCGGCGACGTGAGCACGAGGCTCACCCAGGTCGCGCTCCTGATCGCCGGGGCGGGGGCCGTCGTGATCCTGCTCGGGGTCCTCGGCACCGCAGCCGACGTGGCCGGCCTCGCCGCGATCGTCGTCGGGGCGGTCCTCACCGCGCCCGCCGGCCGCCGCCAGGGGAACGGCTGGTGGTCGCTGCTCGCGGTCGGGGCGATCCTCTCGGTCCTCGGGGCCCTGCTCGCGCTTGCGACGGAGTCCGTCGGCGGCCTGATCGCACTCGTCGGGGGCATCGTCGTGATCACCGGCGCCGCGTTCGGATTCCCCTCCCGCTACTGAGCCGGGCGGACCGGCGTCCGATCAGAGACCGGCTTCGAAGATCTGACGCGCGATCGGCGCGGCGACCGTCCCGCCGTCGCCGGGAGCGTTGACGACCATCACCGCGACCACCAGCTTCGGCTTGTCGGCGGGGGCGAACGACGTGAACCAGGCATCGACGTCCTGCTCGGGCTCCTCACCGGGCGGGACCGGATCGGAATTGGTCGTCGTCCCGAGCTCGGCGGTGCCGGTCTTGCCGGCGACCTGGGCGTTCGGCAGCGACGCCGACGACCCCGTCCCCGAGTTGACGACCTCGATCATCATCTTCTTGACCTCGTCGGCGACGTCGGGCTTCATGACCTCGACGTCGGGGTAGTCGCCGGCGAGCTCGGGGCTCTTGACCATCGCCGTCGGCGAGCGCACGCCCTTGTTCGCGACGGTCTGCGCGACCGAGGCCATCTCGAGCGGGGTCGCGAGCACCTCACCCTGCCCGATCGCGCTGACGGCGACGTTGACGTCGTCCTTGAGCGGGTTCGGGATCGTGCTGTCGGGCGGCTGGGTCAGCGCCAGCGACTTCGGGTTGTAGATCGTCGGCGGCGAGTTGAAGCCGTACTGCTCGGCCTCCTCGACCAGCTTGTCGCCCCCGACCCGGACGCCGAGCGGGGCGAAGACGGTGTTGCAGGAGAGCGCGAAGCTCGTGACCAGGTCGCCGCCGCAGGACTCGTCGTGGGCGTTGGCGATCTCGCGCCCACCGGCGACCGTCGAGGTCTGCACCGGGAACTGCTCGTCGAGCGAAGTCTTCCCGTCTTCGAGCGCGGCGCTGGCGGTGATCACCTTGAAGGTCGAACCGGGGGGCTGGGGGGCCGAGAAGGCGAGTCCCGCGAGGGCGAGGACGTCGCCGTTCTTCGCGTCGAGGACTGCCGCGCCGCCGAACGTGGATCCGAGCGCGGCCGCCGTCGCGTCCTGGAGGTTCGCGTCGATCGTGGTGCGCAGCGGCTTGCCGGGGGTCGGGGGCCGCTGGGCCAGCACTGCCTTGCCGCCGTCTCCGACCGCCAGGAGCTTGCCGCCGGGCGTTCCGGCGAGGACGTCGTTGAAGGCGAGCTCGAGCCCGCTCGTCCCGGTCTCGACGCCCTCCGGGTAGCCGAGGTCGGCGAGTTGGGCCGCCAGCTTCTTGCCGGGCTGGCCGGTCTCGCCGGTGACGATGCCGCCGCTCCCGTTCGTGGTTCGGGCCGACGCCGGGCCGCTCGCCAGCTCGCCCCCGTCGGCCGCCAGGATCGGAGCCCGCTTGCCGAACTTCGTATCGGCCTGGAGCTCGTCGCCCTCGGCGAGGCCGGGGAACACGAGGTTGGGCTGCCAGGCGATGCCCTCGTCGGCGACCGGCACCGCAATGTCGCCGCTGACCTCGCCGAAGGCCGAGGTCTGGACGGTGGTCGGGACGATGACGACGTCCTGGCCGTCGCGGCTCTCGGGGCCGCTCGCGTCGCCGACTGCCACGCTCGTGGCCGTCGCGGTGTGGGCGGCGTCGGCGTAGGCGGCCTCGAGGTCCTCCTTCGAGTACTTGCCCTGGGACTCGGCGTTGAGCTCGTCGTACATGGCGCCGTAATCGCCGTCCTGCCAGGCCGCGGCGAACCGCTCGACGGCGTCCTTCTCAGCGGATCCGCCCGCCACGGCCGCCCCGGCGATGAACGCAGCGACGCACGCGATCCCAAGCGGGATCAGCAGCAACCTTCTCCGCCTGGCTACCGAGCTCGAGTTCTTGTCCACTTGTGTTCCGCGATCAGCCGGTTTCGAAGCAGGGTGAGCTCATCGCAGACCGCTAAGGCTACTGCGCCGGGGGGCGGTCGGCACCCATTCATCCCCGCTCCGGGCGCGGCATCGCGACCGGCTTCGTCCGCGCGGGCCCGGGTGAGCGCTTCGCTAGGCTGACCCGGTGGAAGCCCGCTCCGCCGCAGCAGGCACCGAACCGCCGGCCACCCCGCCCGCCGGCCCGCCGCCCGTCGCCGTCTGCTCCCGCTACCACGAGGCCGTCGAGCTCGTGGGCCGGCGCTGGAGCGGAGCGATCCTGTTCAGCCTGATCGACGGACCCCGCTACTACAGCGAGGTCGCCGCCGCGGTCCCCGGGGTGTCCGACCGGCTGCTGTCGCAGCGCCTGCGCGAGCTCGAGGCAGAGGGCCTGATCGAGCGCGCCGTGCACGAGGGTTCGCCGGCTCGCGTCTCCTACCGGCTCGGCGAGTCCGGCGAGGCGCTCGTCCCGGCGTTGCGCGCGCTCTACGACTGGGCGCAGGACTGGCGCACCGGCGCCTAGCCGGTTCCCATCGTCTGCTCGGGCGGATACGGGCAGAGCCGCGCCCGCGCCGGGCAGTCGTGGCAGAGGGAGGGCCCGGGCATGGGGGTCGGAGCGAAGTCGCCGCCGCGGATCCGGGCGACCCGCTGGCCGATCCGCTCGCGCCCGGCCGCGATCTCGGCGGCGTCGTGGCTACCGGTGACCGGCCGTCCGGCGGACTGGAGGAAGCAGTAGGCGCTCTCGACCCGCTCGGCGCCGGTCGCCTCGGCGATCGCCGAGGCGTAGAGCAGCCGCTGGATCTCGTAGGCGCCTGAAAGCTCCGGTTCGTCGCCGGGGTCGACGCGGTCGGTCTTGTAATCGACGAACAGGGGCGGCTTCCCGGGGCGCTCCACGAGGAGGTCGATGGTGCCGCGGATCACCGTTTCCTCGCCGAGGCCGATCCGGAACGGCACCTCGGGCCGGAACGAGGCGTCGTCGGCGACGAGGCCGGCGAGGAGCTCCGAGCCGGTCCAGGCGGCGATCATCTCGCCGGCTCGCGCGGCCTCGCGATCGCCGAAGCCCTCGCGCCCGACGGCGGCGGCGATCCGTTCCGGCTCCGGCTGCCGCCACGAGTTCCGCGCCGACCATTCGAGCAGTTCGTGGACGGCCCGGCCGAACCCCATCCCCGACGGCCGCCCCGCCGCCTCCGGGTCGCCGGGGAGCGGATCGGCGCCGGCGCCGAGGCGGAGCACCCGCTCGGCGAGGAACCGGTAGCCGCAGCGCTCGTAGTCGGCGAGGGCCGCGTAGGACAGGCTCCGCGCCGCCGCGGCGCCGCGCTCGGCGAGTGCCAGCATCGGCGGTCTGCCCCCGCCGGATGCGGGGACGGTCCCGCGTCCACGCAGGTCGTAGGCGAGCCGTGCAGCCGTCTCGGCGCCGGCGCCGGTGACCCGGACCGAGATCGGAGCCGGTTCGAACGGCCCCGACTCGACGCCCGGAAGCGCGGAGGGCGCCTCGGCCCGGACGATCTGCCCGTCCTCTCCGGTGACGCCGAGCTCGGGCATCAGGGCCCCGAGCACCGACCGTCGCCGCAACGGCAGCTCCTTCGGCTCGAGCTCCTTCTCGGGGTCGATGGTGCCCGAGAGCAGCAGTCGCGAGCGTGCCCGGCTCGCGGCGACGTAGGCGAGCCGCCCCGACTCCTCGGCCTCGGCGTCGGCCGCCCGGTCGTTGAGCTCGCGGTATCCGGCCAGGTCGATCGTGGCGGCTCCCGCTCGCGCCAGCCGCAGGCCGACCCGCGGTGCTTCCCCGTCGTCGTCGTAGGCGAGGCGAAGGGAGGGAGGGTGACCGCCGCTCGACAGCTTCCGGCCGAGGTCGGCGACCGCCACGCAGTCGAACTCGAGGCCCTTGGCGGCGTGGATCGTCATCACCCGGATGCCGGCGTGGTCCTCGGCCGCAACGGCCGCCTCCGCCTCGCGGTCGCTGAGCGCCGTCCGGTCCGAGGCCTGATCGAGGAAGGCGCGGAGGTCGCGGCCGTCGTGGCTCTCGAACTCGGCGGCGAGCCGGACGAGCTTGAGCAGGTTCGCGGTCCGGCGCAGACCGTCGTCCATCATCAGCGCCGCGAGGTCGTAGCCGAACTCCTCGAGGGTGCGCTCGACGAGCTCGTCGAGCGGCAGCAGGGCCGCTCCGGACCGCAGCCCGACGAGCCTGTCGTGGAAGTCCGCGATCCGCTCGCGGTCGGGAGCTCCGAGCGCCTCGCGCCAGCGCTGTTGCTCGGCGAGCCGGGCCGCTGCCTCGGGATCCTCGGGCTCCGCCGGCTCCGTCTGCGTTCCAGCGGCCTCCGGACCGGCGCCGGCGCCGGTCAGCTCTTCGATCGCGCGCCAGAGGTGCCGGCCCCCGGCGATCCGGCGCAGCATCCAGAGCCCGTCGGGGGAGACAGCGGCGGCGGGCGAGGCGAGGGCCCCGAGCAGCGACTCGTCGTCGAGCGGGTTGGCGACGCATCCGAGCAGGCAGAGGGCGTCGGTGACCTGCTGCGAGGACCAGTAGCCGCGCCCGCCGACGACGTAGGGGTCGAGCCCGGCGAGCTCGAGCGCCTCGGCGTAGGCGTCGACGTGTGTGAACGCCCGCAGCAGCAGGACCATCGAACCGGGGTCGACGCCCGCGTCGGCGAGCTCGCGGAGCCGCGCCGCCAGCCCGCGAGCCTCGGCGACCCGGCTCTGCGGCGTGTCGGCGGCGACCGTGGCGATGACCGTGCGGTCCTCCTCCTCGCCCCATCCCCTGGCGTGGGTGAGGAGCAGCTCGACCGCGGGGACGTCCGGACCCGCCGGGGGCGTCGGCTCGCGGCCGACCGCGAGCGGGGTGAAGTCCCCGAGCAGCTCGGCGCCGATCAGGTTCACCGCGGCGAGGACGTCGGGGCTCGAGCGGAAGCTGCCGGTCAGCCCGAGCATCGCGGTGTCGCCGCCGGCGGCGAGCTCCGCCCGGACCCGGCGGAAGCTCTCGAGGTCGGCCCCCCGGAACCCGTAGATCGACTGGGCGGCGTCGCCGACCCTGAACGTGCGCGTCTCCTCGCCCGCCAGCAGGTCGACCAGCTCGACCTGGATCGGGCTGGTGTCCTGGAACTCGTCGACGAGCAGGTGGTCGAAGCGCCCGCGCTGGGATTCGAGGACCCCGGGACTGCCGCGGAGCAGCTCGAGCGCGAGCAGCTGGAGGTCGTCGAAGTCGACGGCCGAGCGTTCCGCCTTGCGAACGCCGAAGCGCTCGCCGAAGGCCCTGAGCAGCCGCCTGAGCGCCTCGTAGCTCTGCGTGATCGCCTCGGCTTCGGCGGGCGTCGCCGGCTCCTCACGGCCGTCGATGGCGGTGACGTCGATGTCGGGGAGGTGCAGCTCGACGGCGCCCCGGTTCCGGAGCTCGGAGTGAGCCGCGAGGATCAACCCGCCGAGCCGGTTGCGATAGCCGGCGGCGGCGAGAGCGACCGCATCGTCCTCGCCCGCCAGGTCGGCGAGGGCCTCGTCGAAGGCCGCTCGCGCGATCCTCGAGGACTCGTCGGCGTCGAGCACTCGGAAGCGGGGATCGAGCCCGGCGGCCACCGGGTGCGCGGCGAGCAGGCGGCGGCAGAACCCGTGGATGGTCGTGATCGGGGCGGATTCGCCGGCCCGTGCGGCCGCCTGCAGCCGGAAGCGCTCGCCGGGGTCGGCGGCGGCCGACGCGCGGCGGGTGAGCTCGACCCGGACGCGCCGCCGCATCTCCGCCGCCGCCTTCTCGGTGAAGGTGAAGGCGAGGATCCGCTCCGGCTCGACCCCGTCGCTTGCGACCGCCTCGCAGTACCGCTCGACGAGCACCCGCGTCTTGCCGGTGCCGGCGCCGGCCTCGAGGAAGACGTCGCGATCGCGGTTGCCGATCGCGGCCGCCTGCTCGGAGGTCGGCGCGGGGCCGTCCGCAGGCGGCGCGGGCTCGGCCGGCGCCTGCTCCTCCGCCGGCTCGGAGCCGCCGAGGACGAGCTGCTCGTGCGGGTCGCTCACAGCTCCTCCTCGTCGTCCTCGTCGTCCGGCGCCGGGATCCCGCGCTCGACCCTGCAGACCGGCGCGAGCATGCACCAGGTCGGGCATTTGCCGTCGCGGGGATTGCGGGCGATCCGGCCGGCGCGGATGTCCGCGACGACCTCGCGGGCCTCTTCGACTGCCGTCTCCAGGGTCGCCTCGAGGTCCTCGGCCTCCATGAAGTCGGTGCTGACGTGGAAGTCGCGGCCGCCGGGGATCAGCGACTCGCGGTGCTCCTTGCCGAGCAACCCGCGCGGGCGGTCGTCCTTGGTCGCCGCGAGCGGCGAGTAGAGCCCGCCGATCGGGTCCAGGCCGAATCCGCGGGCGGCGAGCATGTAGAGCGGGAGCTGCAGCCGCCCCTCCTTCGAGAGCTTCGCGCCCGGGATCGCCTTCGTGCTGAGCTTGTAGTCGCGGATCAGGGCATGTCCGCCGGCGACGTCGATCCGGTCGATGGCGCCGTGGAGGCGGAACGTCCCGAAGTCGGCCGGGCCGAAGTCGGCCTCGGGGCCTTCGCCGAACCGCACCTCGAGCAGATCCGGATCGGGCATGAGCGGCCCGCCCGTCGTCGCGTCGCGGTGAAGGAAGCGCTCCACCACAGCGTCGAGCCGCGCCAGGGAGATCGACGCGGAGGCCGACTCGAGGTCCCAGCCGCGCTCAACCGCGACCTCGCGGACCAGAACCCCGGCCCGCTTCACCCAGACGCCGCAGTCCGTCTCGGTCGGCCGGGCCTCGCCGCCCGGCTGCTCGCGGAACAAGCGCTCGAGCGCCTCGTGGACGATGCCGCCCGTCTCCAGCGCCTCCGGATCGGGATCGATCCGGCGCGGGCGGAGCTCGCGATTGACGAACCAGCGGTACGAGCAGCCGAGGTACTCCTCCAGCGTCGAGGCGCCGAACAGGTCGCGGTCGCCGAGCTCGGCGAGCACGGCCGGGTCGCGGAGCGGGCCGGGCTCACGCGCCGCCCCCAATCGCTCGATCGCCCGCTCAACCGCGGCGACGGCGCGCTCGGCGGCTCCTTCAGGCAGCTCGAGCCCGGCGGCCCGGCTGCCGGCATCGGCGCCGCATGCGGCCAGGGCGCGGGCGAGGTCGCGTGCCGTGCTCGCGTCCTCGGGGGCGGGGACGAAGTCGGCGAGCGAGGCCCGCTCGACGAGGTCGAGCTCGAGCGGATCGTCGCCGGCGGCGGGGGCGGGCGGCGGATCCAGGAGGTCGCGGACCTCGTCGACGAACGGACTCCGCGGCGCCTCTCCGCCGGCCTCGTCGCTCGCCGGATAGGAGAGGTGGAGGCGGCTCTCGGGCTTCGCCACGCACGTGTAGAAGAGGTAGCGCTCCTCGGCGGCGGGGTCGGTCCAGCCGGGGAGGCCGAGCGCGCGCCTGCGCTCGTCGCTCAGCAACGGGTCCCCGCCGCCGGCCGCGGGGAACGAACCGTCGGCGAGGCCGGCGACGAACAGGTGCGAGACCCGGGTCGCCCGGAGCCGGTAGGGGCTGAGGATCCGGACCCGGCCCTCGGTCGGGCCGCGCCAGAGCGGGACCCGGATGTGGGCGAGGAGCTCGGCGAAGCCGGCGAGCGTCCGCGGCGCCGCGGCGCCGAGAGCGATGACCTCGCTCAGCGCCCGGTCGACCTCGCTGGCGGCGCGAAGCTCGATCGCGGCGCCGCCGGAGGGGACGAGCCCCGAGCGGAGGTGCTCGCGCTCGGCCACGTCGGCCGCGGTCCGGGCGAGCACCCGGGCGATCGCCGCCGGGTCGTCGACGGCGGCGGCGAGGTCGTCGAGCGACCAGATGCGGCGCGGTTCCTCGAAGTCGCCCGCCCACTTCGCGAGCGCGTCCTCCGCCGATTGCATCCTGTCCCGCCTGACGGCGAGCTCGAGGCCGTCGACCGCCGCGGGCTTCGCCCGGGAGGGTCGGCGGAGGAAGGAGACGACGCTCGCGGCCGATCCCTCGCCGCCGGCGATGTCGAGCAGTTCCCCGAGCGCGGCTCCGGTCGCCGTCCGGGCGAGCGGCAGGCTCGCCTCCGGCGCGAGCGGGATGCCCATGCGGGCGAGGGTCCTCGCGATCAGCGGCGCCTGACGGTCGGGGCTGCGCACGGCGATCGCGATCTCGTCGGGGTCGGCGCCGTCGGCCAGCAGCCGGGCGATTTTGCGGCCGATCAGCTCCGCCTCGCCGCGCTCGCCGGCGCCCTCGAGCAGGCGCAGGGACCCGTCCGGGGCGATCCGGCCGGAGTCCGGCTCGAAGAGATTGCGTTCGAGATGGTGCAGGAGGGGCCGCTCGGGATCGGCCGCGGCCGTCCGCTCGGTCACCGAGGCGCCGAGCTCGTCGCGGAGGACGCCGAGCAGCTCGGCACGGGCCGTCAGGGCCTGGCGGTCCTCGAACGTGACCGTGACGGTGACCGCGGCGGCGCCGGCGAGGGCGCCGACGAGCTCGATCTGCTCGCGGGTCAGGTCGTCGAAGCCGTAGAGCAGGACGGGCCGCTCTCCCCACGCCTCCGGGCGGGAGCGCAGCGACGCCGTCGCCCGGGCCGCGAGCTGGTGCTCGTCGATGCCACGCGAGGCGTCGCGCAGGCGCTCGTAGGCGGAGAACAGGGCCTGGATCTCGCGCTCGTAGGGGCCGGCCTCGGCCGCGGCGATCGCCTCGCCGAGGGCGGCGGCGTCGAAACCCGCCGCCTGGAGCTCGCCGAGCAGCGACTCGAGCGCCGGTGCGAAGCCCTCGTGCGTCGCCGAGCGCGCGAGGCGGCGGAGGTCGGTTGCGGCCGCCGCCTCGCGGGCGAGCCACACCCGTTGGATCGTCGTCAGCGGCGGCGCGGCGTCGAGGCCGACCGCTCGCGCGACCTCGCCGAACAGGCCCGGGAAGCTCGTGATCGTGCCGCCGAGGATGCCGCCGGGGACCGCGCAGAGCTCACGCTCGAGCCGGTCGACGTCGTCGCTGGTCGGCGCGACCAGCACCGGCTCGCGGTCGAGCGCGTCGCGGAACGCGGCGACGATCGCGGCGCCGCGGCCGGAGCCGGGGGGACCGGCGATGACGTCGAGGCTCAACCCAGCCTCGCGCGTGTGGTTCGGTGCGGCATCGACTGAGCATAGGTCGCGCCGCGGGCGCTCCATCTGACTTTCGCGACGCCGCGCATCCATGCGGCGGGCGCCCGGTTGCATGCACCGTTTTGCCGTCGGGGGGCCTGTCTATCTTCGCCCTGTGCCCCTCTGCTTCATCGACCCGGCCGATGCGATCCGCGTGGTCGCCGATTCCGTCGGACGCGAGGCCCGGCGCCAGCTTCTCGGAGAGGCCGTGCGCGCCTGGGTCGACGAGATTCCCGACGACGAGCTCGAGGCCCACTACTCGAAGGCGATCCAGGAACTCGACGAGCACGACATCTCGATGCTCGCCGCCTGGCACGCCTCGATGGACATCGCGCACCCGATCCCGAACCGCGATTTCCTGATCAACGCCTTCGGCTCGCTCGGCCGTCATCGCCGCGAGGCGCTGAAGCTCGCCGCCGGGTTCCGCGGCGAGGAGGCGGTCGACCGCGGCCTCACCGAGGAACGCGCCCTCGAAACGGTCCTCGAGTGGCTCTCGCCCCAGCGCCAGGAGGAACTGGCCGTGGAGGCGATGGAGCTCTATCTCTGGGACCGCGCGGGCTCGGACAACTAGCCTCGCAATTCCTCGGCGGGCGTCTGTCTTCAGGGCAGTAGGTTTCCGGGCAACTGTTTCTTTCGTCCGGAGGAGTTCCTTGCGTCGCCTGATTCCCAGTCCCGCCATGGTCGTTGCCGTCGTCGCCCTCGTTGCCGCGCTCGGGGGCGCTGCCTACGCGGGGTCGAAGATCGGTTCCGATGATCTCGACAACGGCGCCGTGACCGCGAAGAAGCTGGCGAAGGGCGCCGTCACGAAGAAGGCGATCGCCAAGGACGCGGTCACGGGCAAGGCGGTCAAGGAGAGCAGCCTCAAGACCGTCCCCAGCGCCGCTACGGCCGGCGGACTGACGCCGGCGTCGTTCTCGGCCCGGGTCGCCCCGCCGGCCGCGCTGGCGAAGGTGAAGACCGTGGGTACGCTCGAGATCCGGTTCGGATGCGACGCGTCGAGCGGCCCGCAGGTGACGGTGGTTCCGGCGCCGGGAGCGCCGCCGCAGACGACCCGCGTCTCGACCGTGACCGGGCTGGACTCCGACACGCTCCAGGGCGGCGGACAGGGAACGTTGCCCGCAGGCGGAATCGTCGTCCTCGACGGGAACGAGGCCGGCGTCAGCTTCAACGGCACGATCAACTCGCTGACCCAGGACGGCGCGGTGACGACGATCAACTGGGCCGCGCGCTCGACGGCGACGTTCCCGAGCGCCAACCCGGACGAGAACAACTGCCTGTTCTGGGGGACCTCGCTAGCCGGCTGAGGCCGCGGCCGGCCTAGAGGTCGGCTTCGAAGATCCTGTAGGTCTTGACGATCTCGCCGCCCATGGCCTCCATGCCGCGGTTCATCGGCACGTTCGTCTCGAGGATCCAGCCCGTCTCGCCTCCGTGCTGGGGAGTCTTGGCGGCCATGTCGTAGTGGCGGGCGTAGAGGCCGGCGGCGACGCCGGTGTGCTGGTACTCGGGCTTGACGCCCAGCGCGAAGACCCGGACGGTGTCGATCTTCTTGCGCTCGCGTAGCGCGGTGATCCAGCCGAACGGCAGCAGGCGCCCGTTCAGCTTCTTCAGGACCTGGTTGTAGTCGGGGAGGGTCAGCGCGACGCCGACCGTCTCGCCCTCCTTCGTCTCGGCGACCATCGCCCAGTTCTCGTCCATGATCGGCTTCAGTTCCTTGGCGTATCCCTTGACCTCGTCGTCGGTCATCGGCACGAAGCCCCAGTTGTTCTCCCAGGCCGCGTTGTAGATCTCCATGAATCGAGCGATCTCGCCACTCATGTCGCTGCGCCGCATGCCGCGGATCGTGATCCCGTGCTCGGGCTCGAGCTTCTCGGCGAGCTCGAACAGCACCGGCATCACCTCGCTCTTGCCGCTGACGTGGAGGCTCCACTTGTAGAGGTCCATCGCCTTCGTCAGCCCGTAGCCCTCGAGCAGCTCGGCGTAGTAGGGGTGGTGCCAGTTCTCGAGGATCTGCGGCCGCAGCTCGAAGCCCTGCACGAGCAGTCCGCACTCGTGGTTGGTCGAGAAGTCGAGCGGGCCGATCACGTGGTCGCGCTTTCGCTCGCGGAGCCAACCGAAGGCGGCGTCGAGCAGGGCCCCGGCGACGGCCGGGTCGTTCTCGCACTCGAAGAACCCGAACTGTCCCCAGTCGTTGTCCTGGACCTCGTTGAAGCGGTCGTCGACCTGGGCCGAGATCCGGCCGACGACGCGGCCGTCGCGGCGGGCGAGGAAGTACTCGGCCTCGGCGTGCTGGAAGTAGGGGTTGTGCTTGCGGTCGAGGTGCCTGCGGCGCTCGCTGATCAGCGGCGGCACCCACTGGTCGACGCCCTCGTAGAGGCGGAACGGCAGCATGATGAACTCGCGCAGGTCGGAGCGGCCGGAGACGGGGGAGACGGTCACGTCACTCATCGACCGCCGACCTTATCTCCGGAATCGCCTGGGCGTTGTCGCGGAAGTGCACGGCGCGGATCCCGAGCTCGTTCGCGGCGGTGCAGTTGACCTCGGTGTCGTCGATGAACACGCACTCCTCGGCGGCGACGCCCTCGAGGCGGCCGAGCGTCAGCTCGTAGATCCGGCGGTCGGGCTTGCGCATCCCGACGAAGGCCGAGTCGACGACGGTCTCGAAGATCTCGTCGACCGGCAGCTTCGCCCGCCAGACCGCCTCCCACTCGCGGACGTTGTTGGTCAGGATCGCCATCCGCAGGCCGCGCTCCGACAGCTCGCGCATCAGCTCGATCATCTCCTCGTTCGGGTCGAGCCCGTCGAAGTACGTCTCCTTGAACCGGTGCAGCGCCGGGCGCTCTCCCATCAGTGGCTCGAGGCCGTCGCGGAGGATGTCGAGGAACCGGTCCTCGCTGATCCGCCCGCACTCGAGCTCGAACAGCGGGTGGCGCCCGCCGAGCTGCGATGCGCCCGCCGTCATCGCCGTACCGAGCTGCTCCAGCGTGACCCCGGTGTCCTCCTGGAAGCGCGCGAACGCTCCGAGCAGCGGCGAGGTTAGTACGCCGCCGAAGTCGCAGATGACGGCGCGGATGGGCACGAGGCGTGATTCTGCCCGAAACCTCCCGGGGGCCCCGGGCGCCCCGGCTTCAGGGGGTGAGGATCTCGTAGCCGCCGACCGCCGGCGAGCCGCCGACGCCCCAGGCGAACCGGGCCGCCTGGAGGCGGCCGTAGGGGGTGGCGATCGCGTCGCCGGCGATCCGCCTCCCGGCTCCGCGATCGGCGAAGTCCTCCTCCTCGGACCAGAGCTCGAGGGTCGCGCGAGTGTGCGCGCCCGCCTCGTCGTATTCGGTCGAGAGCAGCGGCTCGACGTAAGCCCTGGGCTCCCCCCGGGGCTCGATCCGGGCCGCGCCGACCATCTCCTCACCGTGTTCGCGGGAGTCCTCCGGCCGCAGCGAGACCAGGACGAGGAGGCGGCTCTTCGCCGTGATCGCCCAGACGAACCGGGCGGCCGACCAGCCGTGTTCGGGCAGCTCCCAGGCGACCCCGGGGCCGGACATCGGGCCGTCGGGGCCTGAACCGCTCGCGGCGACCGCGTAGATCGCCAGCACCGCGTCGTCGATCGCGAACTCGAGCACGGGACCGGCCGGACTCCACGAGACCTCCAGCTCGCCGCCGTCGCCGCCGAGGCGGGCGCGGCCCTCTTCGGCGGGCTGCTCGGAGGTCGCGCGCAGCGGCTCGCCGGCCCCGAGCCGGAGCGCCGCGGCGCCCTCGGGCCCGTCAGCGAGCGTGCAGTAGCCCCGCTCGCCGTCGATGAACGAGATCAGCCTCAGGGCGCGTGCTCCTTGCCGGAGTCGAGCTCGGGGCCCTCGGTGGGAATCTCGCGGGCGCTGCCGTCGAAGTCGTAGTCGCGGGAGGGACGGCGCGGGGGAGGGGTCCCCGGTGCTGGGCCGGCGCCGCCGCCGGGCGGAGGCGTTCGGCCGGCGGTCCGCCAGTTGTTCGGGCGGCGGTCGTAGATGAAGAAGGCCGTCCGCGCCGGGCCGACTCGGCGGGCGGTCGCGGTGAGCACCCGCCGCAGCGCCGCACGGCTCGGCGGGATCAGCAGCGCGAAGCCGAAGATGTCGGTGATGAATCCGGGCGTCATCAGCAGCGCACCGCCGAAGATGATCGCGGCGCCGTCGTAGACCTCCTTCGCCGGCAGGCGCGACTGGCCGAGCGCCTCCTGGAACCGGCGCCATGCGTTGCGCCCCTGCGAACGCAGCAGCCATGCGCCGAGGAAGCTGTCGAGCAGCAGCAGGGCGATGGTCGGCAGCACGCCGATCGCGCCGCCGACCTGGATGATCACGTAGAGCTCCGCGATCGGCAGGCAGATGAAGAGCAGCACGAGGACGATGAACATCACGTCCAGCCTAGAGAACGCCCTTCGCGAGTCGGGCCACGCCGTCCGCTAACTTGGACCCATGACCGACGCAGTAAAGGTGACAGAGGAAGACGTATACGAGGCGCTCGAGGAGGTCATCGACCCCGAACTCGGTCTCGACTTCGTCTCGCTGGGTCTCGTCTACGACGTCGAGATCGAGAACGCGAGCGAGGTCTACGTGACCTTCACGCTGACCACCCCCGCCTGCCCGATCGGCCCCCAGGTCTCGGAGCAGATGAAGGAGTTCGTCGGCGACATCGACGGGGTGGACGCGGTCTACCCGAAGATGATCTTCGACCCGCCCTGGTCCCCGGAGATGATGACCGAGGACGCCAAGTTCGCGCTGGGCTTCTGAGGCCGCGAACGCCGGGTCGCCGACCCCAACTGCTCAGTCGGCTGATCTCGCCCGGCGACCGGCCCGGGCGACGCTCGGATGCCACGGAACCGCGTTCGGGGTAGCGGTCGCGTCGAAGTAGGGACGCATGTATTCGCGTAGGGCCGGGTCGACGACGTAGACGAAGGTGCCGAGGATTCCCCGGGTCATGAGCACTGCATAGATGTTGCGAACGTAGGCGAGGACTTCCTCGTCGCCGTAAGTGATTCCGAGCCTGTTGTTGTTCTTCTTGCCCTGCTTGTCGAAGTAGCTCGCCCGGTTGAAGACGACCCGTCCCGTTTTAACGTCGAAGCTCAGGTCGGGTCCGACGAGCACCCCGGCGTAGTTGAGGTCGTAGCCCTGGATTGTGTGGATCGAACCCACCTCTTCAACGGAGCGCTCCGATGCCACCCAGTCTTTGTCGGTCCCGTTCCATTGCAGCCTCAGCCCGCCGATCTCGATGTCGTGAGCGTTCGGATTGGTCTTGCTCTTCCACTCCCACGCGTAGCCTGCCAACAGCCGGGCCAGGCCTTCAGATCGGTCGAGTCGCAGAATCTCGTCGCGCATCGCGCCGGGGTCGTCGTAGAACCGCAGGTCGTACGGGGCGAAGCGGGCGGGAGCGGGCTCCTGTGGATCGCCGGCCAGGATCGCCCTCACGTAGCCCACGTAATCAGCGCCCGCTGCCCGGATGCGGTGCTGCGTGCGAAGCCGGTGGAGGCGCCCTTGTTTCTCGGCCTCGGCGGTGACTCGTTTTAGGTGATCGGACGGCAGATCGGCCGGGCGAACGGTTTGCTCGGTATCGACGAAAAGGATCTGGTGGTCGCTCTTGGCGCGAAGCCAGTCGAGCTGAGTCTTGGTCAGATCATCCGTGCCGAAGAGGTCGACCGTGATGTCCCTGAACATTGCATTCAGGGGACCCGACGCCTGCGCAGCTCGCTGATTGAGTCGGTGTGCCTCGTCGACCACCAGCAGATCGAAGTGCTCATCGCCTGCGCCGATCTGGAAGGGGGTGTAGACCATGGACCTCTCCAGCCCTGGCGTTTTGCTGAAGACCCGCTCGATCGACTTGCGCAGCGACTGCTGGGGTATGACCAAGCCGATCCGAAGGTCTTGCAGTACCCGGATGTGCTCGGCATCGAAGAGCTCAGCGAAACGCGCATCCGCATCGACGGGATCGTCGGGATCGGCGCGCCCGATGTCGCGGAGAAGCTTGATCAGGTAGATGGCCACGACTGTCTTCCCGGTGCCCGGATCGCCCTCGATCGCCGACATCGTCGACGTCCTCGATTGAAGTCCGAGCACGAGCCCCTCGACGATCTCGTCAACCGTGTTCGCCTGATCCGGGGTCAGAGCCTTGAACGGGGAGAGCTTGAAAAGGTCGCGATTCTCGATCTCAGGGAGTGAGCGCTCAAAGAGACCCTGGTCACGTAGTGCGTCGAAGACCTCAGCGAAGGCCTTGCGGTACTCGTCACGCCGGAAATAGTCGCGGTCGGCCTGGCCGCCGTTGCCGTTGAGGACTTCGAACTTCCCGTCCCCGGCGAACAGGTTGATCAGGCGCGACTCGAGGTCGAGGCATACCGACTTGTTGAAGGTGTCGCCAACGACGATCCGAGCATTCCGTAGGCCCTGCTTGCCGGGAGAGGCGAGATGATCCTTCAGGCGCTTGATCGCGTCACCGGTCTCGCCGACGTAGATGGACCGACCGCTGTCGAGTGTGTAGACGACCGGCCAGTTGGAGAGCCGATCATCGCCCAGCATTGCCAGCACCTCCAGGCCCCGCTCGCTGAACCGAACCGGTTCGACCCTAAAGCTGGTCATATTTGGTGCTTCGCCCGCGGGACGCGTCGGGTGGGTACTTCTTCCTTGTCTCGTCCAGCTTCGCGGAGATGATCTCGTCCGCTTCGACGCCCAGTTTCAGGGCCAGCAGATGGCAGTAGGTGAGCACGTCGGCGAGCTCGTCGACCACTCTGTCTCGTTCAGCCGCCTTCGACCACTGGAAGCACTCGAGCAACTCGCCGGCTTCGATCGCGATGCTCTTCGCGAGGTTCTCAGGGGAGTGGAACTTGTCCCAGTCACGTTCGGCGACCATGGCACGCAGCTCCGACTCGACGCCACTGCTCATCGCCCCAATCGTATGCACAGGTGCCGGGTCACCGTTCGGGCACATTCTCGTCGCCCTTCTTTAGGCGGTGGTCTTGATCGGTGGCCTCGACGCGGCAAGGGTGCGGGCATGTCCGAACTCGACCCGATTCACATCACGGTCCCCTGCAGCCCCGACGATCCCCGTGCTCCTCGCGAGATCCCCGAGGGAGTGATCGTCCACTACGTCCCCGAACTCCATCCGGACGATGTATGCGTCGTGAACGGGATTCCGACGACGTCACCCTCGCGGACGCTGATCGATCTTGCGGAGGTGATGGACGGGATGGAGTTGCGCGAGTGCTTCGCAAACGCCAGGGATCTCGGGCTCCTGGACCTGGACGAACTTGCCGCCGCACGCGCCCGGGTCGAGTGGCGACCGTCGCTGGCCATGCTCGACGAGGTCATCTCGGAGTTCGGCCGGGGTTCAGCCGACCGGCCGGATGCGCTCGGGTTCTGAGGCCGATTAGTTTCTCCCCCGGTACCGGTCTCAGCCGGTGACAACCACCCGAGGAGGAACTACATGACTGACGAGGCCACCCGGATCGAGAAGATCCACGCGACGATCATCCCGGTCTCGGATCCGGACGCGATGCTCGCCTTCTACACCGAGAAGCTCGGTCTCGAGAAGCGGGTCGACGTGCCGTTCGGCGGCGACTACCGCTGGATCGAGGTCGGGCCCGAGGGGGCCGAGACGAACATCGCCCTGGCGCCGCCGCCTCCGGGTAGCGAGGACGCGGCCGGAGGGCGCGAGACGGGAATCAGCTTCCGGACCGCCGACATCGACTCGTTCCACGCGAGGCTGAAGGACGCCGGCGTCGACGTCGACGAGGAGATCAGCCGGATGGGCGACCCGGTGCCGCCGATGTTCTGGTTGCGTGACCCCGAGGGCAACGTCCTGCTCGTCGTCGAGTAGGAAGGCGAGCCGGGGGCCCGGGTTGCGCGCAAACGCTGTCCGGGTTAGCTTGCTCGCCATGGCGGTCCGTCGTGCGCGATTTGCGTTCCTGCTCGTCCTCGCTCTGCTCGCGGTGCCGGCGGGTGCGCGCGCCGATCGCAGCGTCTACGTCACCAACAGCGGCCAGAGCGGCGACGGGAGCCTCGCCGCCTTCCACTCCGGTTCCGACGGCCTGCTGACGGCGCTGTCCGGGTCGCCGCTCGCCGCCGGCGAAGATGCCAACGGCGTCGCGGTCAGCCCCGATGCCCGTCACGTCTACGTCGCCAACACGGGCGACGACACCATCGGCGGCTACGCGATCGATGCCGACGGGTCCCTGACGGCCCTCGGCGAGACGCCGGACGGCGGCAACCAGCCGACGGGCCTCGCCTTCACCCCGGACGGGAAGTTCCTGCTCGCGACGAATCGCGATTCCACGGATGCGGCGCCGTCGATGTCCGTCTTCTCGGTGGCCGGCGACGGCGAGCTGACGTTGGTGCCGTCCTCGCCGGTCTCGATCGGAATCACGGACCCGCGCGCGGTCGTGGTCTCTCCCGACGGCCGCTTCGTCTACGTGACCGGACGCCGCGGACCGCTCGGGCCGCCGGCGAGCAACGCCGACACGGCGATCGCGGCGCTGACGATCTCTCCCGACGGAAGCCTCCACACGATCACCGGCAGCCCGCTCTACCTCCCCGGCCAGGTCAACAGCTTCGGCGCCTCGATGACCCCCGACGGCAAGCACCTGTACGTCGCCCAGTCGAACGGGAACAAGATCAACGCCTTCGACCTCAACCCGACGACCGGCGCGCCGAGCGTCATGACGGGCTCGCCGTTCCTGACCGCCGGCAACAGCCCGAACGAGCTCACGATCGAGCCCGACGGCGACCAGCTCTGGGTCAGCGAGCTGTTCGGCAAGTCGGTCGAGGGCTTCTCGATCGACCCGACGACCGGATCGCTGACCCAGAACGTGGATCCCGTGCTGATGCCGCAGCAGGTCCGCTCGGTCGCGGTCAGCCCCGACGCCGCGTTCCTCTACGCCTCGTTCCTCTCGGACCCCGGCGCGGTGGCGGGCTTCTCCGTCGCCGGGACCGCGCTGACGCCCCTCGCCGGCAGCCCGTTCCCGACCGGCGGGGCCTTCCCGAACTTCTTCAGCGCTGCGGTGACGCCGACCCAGACGCCCGATGCCGCCTTCAAGGCGACCGGCGGCAAGGCCAACGATCCACTTCCGTTCAACGCCTCGAAGACGACCGTCGCCGGCGGCTTCCCGGCGCGCTACGACTGGGACTTCGGCGACGGCTTCACGCTCGGCAACGGTGGCCCGAAGCCGACCCACGTCTACCTCGACGACGGCACCTACAAGGTCAAGCTGACCGTCCACAACGACTGCGCGTCCGACGCCGTCTTCACGGGCGAGGTGGCCTCGGTCGGCAACGCCCTCTACTGCAACGGATCGCCGACGGCCACCGTCTCGCACAAGGTGACGGTCGACTCGAAGGTCGATGGCAAGCTGAGCGCGAAGAAGACTCAGAAGCAGAAGAAGCCCGGCAAGGTCCTCGTCAAGGTGAAGGTCAAGGCCGGCGAGCAGCTCACGGCCAAGGTCAAGGGGAAGGTCAAGCAGGGCGGCAAGTCGCTCCCGCTGAAGGCGAAGTCCAAGGCCGTGAAATCCGGCAAGACGAAGAAGCTGAAGCTGAAGCTCAGCAAGAGCAAGGCGAAGAAGCTCGCCCCCGGCACGGCGAAGGCGACCCTGAAGGGGAAGCTCACCGACGAGTTCGGCAACACCTCGAAGCAGAAGCTCAAGGTGAAGCTCCCGATCAAGGGCTAGTCGAGCCCGAGAATGTCCTCCCCGGTCAGCCGGCGCTGATCGGATCGCGCGTGCGGACGCCGTCGACGAGGCGCCAGATGCCGAGCGGGTTTGCGTCTCGAAGGGCTTCCGGCAGGAACTGGTCGGGGCAGTCCTGGAAGGCCACCGGGCGCACGAACCGATCCGTCGCCCGGCCTCCGACCGAGGTGTAAGAGTCGTCGAGCGTCGCCGGGTAGGGACCGCCGTGTTGCTGGGCCATGCAGACGGCCACGCCGGTCGTCGGAGCGTCGAAGACGATCCGTCCGCAGATCGGGGTGAGCTGCTCGACGAGGCTTCGGCGCAGGTCGTCCTCGTCGTCCGTGGAGAAGATCGAGGCCGAGAGCTGCCCCTCGGTGCCGCTGAGGAACTCGAGCAGCTCGTCGGTGTCCTCGTAGGTGATCAGGACGGCGGCCGGTCCGAACACCTCCTCCCGGATCCGATCGACGGAGGCGGCACTGGCGGCGGTCGTCAGCCACACATGCGGGGTCGCGTCGTCCCCGGACTGATCCGTGCCGCCGCCCGAGAGTGACTTCAGCTCGGAGATCGCGTTCATCTCCGCGACCGAGCTGTCGTAACGGTCGGACGTCGAGGCGCTGAGCAGGGGGCCGGGGTCCGATGTGGCGACCCGGGCCGCAAGCGTTTCCGCGAACGAGATCCCGGCGTCGCCGGCGGGCACGAGCACGAGGCCCGGCTTGGTGCAGAGCTGGCCGGCGCTGTTGACGACGGCGCCGGCGAGGAGCGCGGCGACCTCCTCCGCGCGATCCTGCGCGGCGGCGGGCGTGACGATCGCCGGGTTCGAGCTGCCCATCTCGGCGAACACCGGGATGGGCGCGGCCCGCTTGCCGGCGTGTTCGGCGAGGATCAGTCCGGCGGCGGTCGAACCCGTGAACGCGACCGCCGTCACCTCGGGCGCCTGCACGAAGGCTTCGGCTCCGTCGTGTCCCGTATGCAGCAGCGAGTGGGCGCCGGGATGGAGTCCGAGCTCAGCGATCGCCTCGTCGATCAGCGTCGCCACGAGCTCGTCGGTTCC
Source organism: Solirubrobacterales bacterium (assembly GCA_046330285.1). GTDB lineage: Bacteria > Actinomycetota > Thermoleophilia > Solirubrobacterales > 70-9 > RHKX01. The sequence continues at coordinate 190,121 of JAXLSX010000004.1, forward strand.
GGTGTGCCCGGAATGGCTCTTCGAGATGACCGGGCTTCCGGTCGCCAGGGCGGAGGCGGTATCTCCGCCGGCGACGCCGAAGGCGAGGGGGAAGTTGCCGGCGCCGAACACCGCGACCGGGCCCCTCGCGAGCCGGGCCCGCCGCAGGTCGGGACGGGGGATGGGCTTGGCATCGGGATCGGGCAGATCGATCACCGCGTCGTGGAAGTCGCCCTCCACGGCGATGCCGGCGAACATCTCGAGCTGGCGCGCGGTCCGCTCGAGCTCGCCGCGGAGGCGGGCTTCGGGGAGGTGTGACTCGCGGCGGGCGATTTCGACGACGTCGTCGTCGCGATCACGGAGCGCCGTGGCGATCGCCGCGAGCAGGCTCGAGCGGTCCTCGGGCCGGGCGAGACCGGCGTCGGCATGGGCGGCATCAGCCGCTTCGGTCAATGGTTCAAGATCTCGACTGATCAACTGGTCTGCTCCTCAGGTCAATATCGACGGAAAGTTGCACTAGCGCTCTGTCTTCCAAACCAATACTATTAGGAAAAGCCCGGAGATCAATGCAGACATGACCAGATCCGAAGAGAGCACAGCGAACATCGACGATCAAGGCAGCGTCGCGCCCGACGGCACCTTCGACTTCGAGCCACTCCGGGGGCGCCAGCTCTACGAGCGGGTGGCAGATGAGATCGCGGCGCAGGTCCGCGCCGGTGCGCTCAAGCCGGGAGACCGTCTTCCCGGTGAGCGGACGATGGCCCAGCAGCTCGAGGTTGGCAGGACCACCGTTCACGAGGCGATCGCATCGCTGCAGGTCTCAGGGATCGTCGAGACCCGGCGGGGCGCGGGCTCGGTCGTGGCCGAGGATGCCCTCGAGCGCCTCGAATTCACCGAGGGCACGGTGCGCGAGGAGCGTTCGGATGCGAGCCCTGCGGCGTTGCTCGAGGTGCGCGAGCTGATCGAGCCGGCAGCTGCGCGTCGCGCTGCATCCCTCGGCAAGCGGGACAAGCTGGCCGAATCCCTGCTCACGCCCCAGCCGGAGCCGCTCGACCTCGGCGACCCGGCCGCCCGTGCCGCTTGGAACGACCGCGACCGGCTCTTCCATCGCCAGATCGGCGAGATGACGGGCAACCCGATCATGGGGTCGATCTGCGGTGAGATCTCGGAGACCATGAACCAGGTTCTCTGGCAGCACCTGCGCGACAGCGTGCTGACGGATTTCGATCGCGTGCGCCTGTTCGAGGCGGAGCATCAGATGATCTACGAGGCCATTGCCTCCGGCGACCCCGACGCGGCCGAGTTCCACGGTCGCGAACACATCAAGAGAGTGCGCCGGTATATGGCGCTCGACCAATAGGAGAAACCGATGACGCTGTTTCCTGGCGTACTGCCCGCCGTGCTGACGCCGTTCGACGAGAGCGGCGAGATCGACCAGCAGGGGCTCGTCGACCACGCCGAGTTCATGCTCGATCAGGGGGTGCACGGGCTGGTCACGACCGGAACGATGGGCGAGGCGGGCTCGATGACCCGCGATGAGCGCAGCCTCGTAACCCGTCTGGTCGCGGATTTCGTCGCCGGCCGCGTGCCGGTGGTCGCCGGCGTCTCGGCCCAGACCCCGGCTGAGGTGATCGCATACGCCGCCGATGCGGCGGAGGCCGGCGCCAACGCCGTCATGCTGCTCCCGCCGGTCGTCTACGAGGCCGACGAGCGGGAGCTGGCGGGCTTCTACACGACGGTGGGCGAGGCGATCGAGCTGCCGATCATGCTCTACAACAACCCGAAGGCGAGCGGTTCGGGGGACCTGTCCGCGGATACGATCACAGCTCTGATCGACCGCGTCGAAAAGATCGTCGCCGTCAAGGAGTGCTCCGGCGACGCCCGTCGCATCGCCGCCCTCCAGGGCGCGGGTGCCGAGATCCTCATCGGCGGCGACGACTGGGCCCTCGAGGGCTTCTTCGCCGGCTCCCACGGATGGGTCTCGGGAGTCGCGAACGTCGCACCGCGGGCCTGTGCGGACCTGTACGAGCAGTGCGAGCGCGGTGACGTCGAAGCCGCCCGGGCCACCTACCAGGCGCTCCTGCCGCTGGCCCGGCTCGACATGCGCCCGAAGCTCGTCCAGTACTTCAAGGCCGCCTGCCGTGAGCTCGGCCGCGACCTCGGCGTGCCGCGCGCTCCGCGCATGGAGCTGACCGACGAGGACATGGCCGACGTCACCTCCGCGGTCGCCGTGCTCGAGGGGAGTGAGGTCGCCGTTTGAGGGCCTCGAAGGTCTTCCACGCGATCGATTCCCATACGGAGGGGATGCCGACCCGCGTGATCGTTGGGGGGATCCCCGACATACCCGGCGAGTCGATGCTCGACCGGCGGGCTTATTTCGAGCGCCATTTCGACGACGTCCGCCTGATGCTGATGCGGGAGCCCCGGGGCCACGGCGCCATGTCGGGCGCGGTCCTCCAGCCGCCCGCCACGCCCGACGCCCACTTCGGGATCCTGTTCATCGAGGTCTCGGGAATGCTTCCCATGTGCGGACACGGGACGATCGGCGTCGCCACCGTCCTCACGGAGACCGGGATGGTCCCGGTCGAGGACGGCACGGCGACGGTCAGGCTCGACGCTCCCGCCGGCAGGGTCGAAGCCGAGGTGACGGTGGCTCCGGGCGAGCCGACGCGAGTCAAGCTCCGGAACGTCGCCTCCTTCGTCGACGCTCTCGATTGTTCGGTGACTCTCGCCGACGGCCGCGAGGTTCCCTACGACATGGCGTTCGGCGGGAACTTCTACGCGATCGTCAGCGCGGAGGATCTCGGTTTGGCGATCACGCCCGGCTCCAGCAAGGGGCTGATCGCCGCTGGCCTCGAGGTGATGGCGGCGATCGACGAGCAGCGCCGGCCCGTGCATCCTGAGGACGCGCGGATCACCGGCTGCAAGCACGTCGTGCTTGCAGCGGCCGGAAGCGACGGCGCCGACGCCACGAACGCGACGATCGTCCACCCGGGATGGATAGATCGCTCCCCGTGCGGCACGGGAACATCGGCTCGCATGGCCCAGTTGCACGCCCGTGGCGAGCTCGCCGTCGGCCGGCCCTTCGTCAACGAGTCGCTGATCGGTACGCGGTTCGAGGGGGTCCTGACGGGAGAGACCGAGGTCGCGGGCCGGCCTGCGGTGCTGCCCGTGATCGAAGGACGCGCCTGGATCACCGGCATGGGTCAGTACACCCTCGATCCGACCGACCCGTTCCCGGAGGGCTTCGAGATTTGACGGCCGACATCGCCGTTCCGCCCTCCGTGGAGCTGCCTGCCAGCGCCGAGGTGGTCGTGATCGGAGGTGGGGTCATCGGTGCCGCCTGCGCACACGCCCTCGCCGAGGCCGGAGTCTCGACCCTTCTGATCGAAGGCGGCGAGCTCGGGAGCGGCGCGTCCGGAGCCTGCGAGGGGAACGTGCTCGTCTCGGACAAGTCCCCGGGACCCGAGCTCGACCTCGCGCTCCGCAGCGTCGCCCTGTTCGCGGACCTCGAGGAGCGCCTCGGCGCGGACGTTCAGCGGGAGGAGAAGGGAAGCCTGCTCGTTGCTCCGAACGCCGAGGCGGCGGAGTTGCTCGCCGAGGAGGCCTCGTGGATGGGGGAGGCGGGGCTGGAGGTCGAGAGCCTCGGCCCGAGCGCGGTGCTGGAGGCCGAGCCGGTGCTCGACCCGAGCGTCGAAGCCGGACTCCTCGTCGCCGATGACCTGCAGGTCTGCCCGATGCGACTGGTCCTGGCGTTCGCCCTGGCGGCGCAGCGGCAGGGCGCGAAGCTGCTGCGGAACTGCGGGGTGGAGTCGATCGAAGTCGAGCACGGCCGCATCGCTGCGGTGACGACGAGCTCGGGCAGGGTGAGCTGTTCGTCGGTGATCGTCGCGGCGGGGGTGGGGGCCAGAAGGCTGTTGGAGACGGTGGGGGAGGAGCTGCCGCTGACCGGGCGCAGGGGTCAGATCCTCGTCAGCGCGCCGGCGCCGGGCTTGATCCGGCACAAGGTCTATGACTTCGGGTATCGAGCGACCGTCCGCGAACAGGAGGCGGCATCGGTCCAGGTGGCGACCGTGCTCGAGACCACCCGGCGCGGGAACGTGCTGATCGGCGCCAGCCGGGAATTTCGCGAGACGACGGCGGATCCCGAGCCGGACGTCGACGCGAAGCTCGCCCGGCACGCGCTCGAGCTCGCCCCCGGACTGGCGGGTCTGCAGATCCTGCGCTCCTATGCCGGGATCCGTCCCACGCTCCCCGACGGAATGCCGGCGATCGGCCCGGTCGAATCGATCCCCGGGCTCCTCGTCGCCGCCGGGCACGAGGGGGCCGGCATCGGCCTCGCCCCTGCGACCGCGGAGTTGATCGCGGCAGCGGTCACGGACGGCGCACCGGCCATCCCGGACGCGTTCCTCCCCGGTCGGTTCGGCCCGGCTCGGGCCGAGGAGCCTGCAGCATGAGCTCGGGCACGATCGGCATCGACGTCGACGGAAGCCGGATCGAGGCCGACCCGGGCGAGACGGTCGCGGCGGCCCTGCTGAGAGCCGGGATCGGCTACAGCGGCGAGCTCTCGGGTCGCGGTCTCTTCTGCGGCATGGGCAGTTGCTTCGAGTGTCATGCCGAAATCGACGGACGGCCTCTCACCCGGACCTGCATGACCACCGTTCGCGAGGGGATGCGCATCCGAACCGCGGGCGACGAAGCGGGGCCGTCGTGACCGACCTCGTGGTGGTCGGGGGAGGTCCGGCCGGCCTCGCCGCCGCAACTGCCGCGAGCGACGCCGGCGCATCGACGCTGCTTGTCGACGAGAACGACCGGCTCGGCGGCCAGTACCTCCGCCAGCCTCGTGGCGAGGCGGCCGCCTCGATCGCCGACAGCTCGGCGCGGGGCGGCGCCGAAGCGATTGCGGCTCTCGATGTCTCGGGAGCGGAGACGTCGTCGTCGGCAACGGCGTACGGGGCCGGGCCGGGCGGGATCGAGATCGAGCAGGCGGGGGCGCACCGGACCCTGGCGTCACCTCTGCTCGTCGCCGCCGGCGCGACCGAGAGGGTGGTGCCCCTGCCGGGCTGGACGCTTCCCGGAGTCGTTACGTGCGGGGCCGCGCAGGCGCTCGTGAAGATGCACGGCGAGCCCGTCGGGCGCCGAGTGCTGGTGGCCGGGTCGGGCCCGTTCCTGCTCCCGGTCGGCGCCGCCCTGATCCGCGCGGGCGCCGAAGTCGCGGGCGTCCTCGAAGCGCAGCGTCTCGGGCGTCGCGCCGTCGCCGCCGCGTGTTCGAGCGTCGACGTAATCCGCGAGGCAGCCGGGCATCTCTGGGCGCTGAGCGCGGCCCGCGTCAGGCTGCGCACGGGGTGGGGTGTGTCGAGCATTCGCGAGTCGGCCGGCGGTCTCCGGGTCGAGATCACCCGCCTGGACCGCGAGGGGCGACCGGTCGGCGGGACGAAGGAGTCGATCGAGTGCGATGCCGTCTGCCTCTCGGACGGGTTCGTGCCGTCCGTGGAGCTCGCGGAGCTCGCGGGCGCTTCCGTCCGGTTCCAGGCCCTGTCGCGGACGTGGAGCGTCGCGGCGGATGCCGAAACCGGTTCAACCGCGGCGGACGGTGTCTGGGCAGCCGGCGCCTGCACCGAACCGTGGTCTGGAGCCCGCCTCTCGGCGGTTGCGGGACGATCGGCCGGCCGCGCGGCTGCTCGCGAGCTCATCGGTGGCCCGCCGGCCCCCTTCTCCGACGCGCGCGGGAGCGAGCTGCGCCTGTCGCGGCGTCTGTCGCTGGCCTTCCCGACCCGTCCCGCCTGGTACGAGCGCACCACTGACGACGTCATCGTCTGCCGCTGCGAGAACGTGACCGCAGGCGCGATCCGGGAGGCGGCGAGATCGGCGCCCGACGTCAACGCCGTGAAGCGGGCGACCCGTGCGGGGATGGGCCTGTGTCAGGGCCGAACCTGTCAGGCGGCGGTCGCCGAGCTCACGTGCGCGGCGGGTGCGGTGCCGATCGAGAGCGTCGGGCGCTTCACCTCCCGGTCGCCGCTGCGACCGACGGGTCTCGAGGTGCTCGCCGCCGGATCCGCCTCCAGCCGCTAGGGGCCGTGGTCAGCGCAGAACGAAGCCGATGCCGATCGGATCGCGCGGATCGAGCACGAACTCGCTGCTGCCGGTGCGGTACGCCATGCCCTCGACATCGGTGATCAGGGCGTCGTGACCGTCGGCGGTCGTCGCTTCGACGATCCGCCCGTGGAACTCGCCGTCGATGATCGAGAGGTTGCGGAAGACCGATTCCTCGGCCATCCGGCCTTCAGCCGCCAGCAGGGCGATCCTGGCTGAGGTCCCGGAGCCGCAGGGCGAGCGGTCGACCTGGCCGTCGGCGAAGATCGTCACGTTGCGCTGGCGCGGCCCGAGCTCGTCGTCTCCGAGCTCGTCGTAGATCATCACGCCGTAGACGCCGGAGAGCCGGTCGTCGCTCGGGTGACGGGTGAGCTCGGAGTCCTTCAGCGCGGCCTTTATCTCCCGGCCGGCGGCGATCAGCGCGTCGACCTGGGCGGGCTCGACCGCAAGCCCGAGATCGGCAGCTCGGACCGAGACGTACACCGCCCCGCCGAACGAGATGTCGACCGTCACCCTGCCGCTGCCCAGTTCGAGTTCGACGTCGCGGGACATGACGTAGGCGGGGACGTTCCGGAAGATGACCGACTGTGGCACTCCGGCGTCGCAGACGACGCGCGCGTCCACGCGTCCCGACGGGACGTCGATGCTGACGACGGCGACGCCGTCGTCGTCCGGCGGGACGATTCCCTCCTCGACGGCCCAGACGCCGAGCGCGATCGTGCCGTGCCCGCATGCGGTCGAGAAGCCGTCCTTGTGCCAGAACAGCACGCCGATCTGAGCACCGTCGTCGTCGGGCTCGACGAGGATCCCGCCGTACATGTCCGCATGGCCGCGCGGCTCGTGGCAGACCAACCGCCGGAACTCCTGCACCTCGTCGCTCTCCAGTGCGTATGCGCGGCGCTCCGCGACGGTCTCGCCGACCGTCTCCGGGGCGCCGTCGACGATGATCCGGAACGGCTCCCCGGCGGTGTGAAGGTCGACGCAGCGGACGACCGGTCCCTCCGTGGGGTTTCGGTTCTCCGTCGCGCTCATCGCGTTACCTCCTCGATCGTCGCCCTGATGGTGGCCATCGGCTCCATCGGCTTGATGCTTCCGTCCGGCATCCGCGGGCCGACGTCCGTCAGCAGCAGGTCGAGGCCGGCGCGTTCCCATCGCTTCGGGTCGTCCTCGGCCCGGGTTCTGGCCACGAACGTGAACGGCCCCGCATCCGCCGGCCTGATCGCGGCGATCCGCTCGCGGAGGAGGCTCACCCCCGCCGGATCGATGCCGTCGGGAAAGATGCCGTCCCATTCCGCGGCGCGGCGGAACGGGCGCGGTGTCTTCTCGGGGAACGGCGAGCGCCACATGCCGCCGAGCCAGATCGGGATTCTCGGCTTCTGAACGGGTGTCGGAAGGAAGGGCTTCGAGCTCACCGGGAAGTGCTCACCCTCGTGCTCGATCGGTTCGCCGCTCATCGCCCGGTCGATCAGGCCGAGGCCCTCGTCGAGCATCGCTGCCCGCTCGCGCATGTCGCCGGATTCGCCCAGCTCCTCCATCTCGCCGTTGCGATCGCCGCCGACACTCATGCCGAGCACCATCCGGCCGTTGCTGAGCCGGTCCAGCGACACGGCCTGCCTGGCAACGACCAGGGGCCGGCGTCGGGCGAGGGGGGTCACGAGGATGCCGATCTTGATCCGCTCCGTCCGGGCCGCGATCGCGGCGAGGCAGATCCAGGGATCGGCCATGGCCCTGATCGGCTCCGGGTACTGGATGTGGTCCCAGAGGAAGACGCCGTCCCAGCCGACCTCCTCGGCGCGGACGGCCAGATCGGCCATCACCTGCGGATCGGCGAGGTCATCGAACGGAGGTATGTAGAGACCGCGCTTCATTGACACCCTTCTTCCGGTGGAATAACGTTTCAGCAGCCTGCTGCGCAGACCGCCTCGGGCCCTATTGATGGTATTGGATTGGACTTAAGACCGCTTTCATGGCACTTTCCGGTATGGTCGCACCACCAATGAGCCAGCGCTCCGCGGAACCGCAAGAGTCCATTGCTCCGTCGCCCGGCTTCGGGAACGGCGCTCTCGAGCCGCTCAACCAGCCGCAGCTCTACGAGCTCATCGCCTCCCGTCTCGTCCAGTGGATCGCCTCGGAGCGACTGCGCGACGGCGACCGGATTCCGCCCGAGCGGGAGCTCGCCCTCGGTTTCGAGGTCTCGCGCTCTTCGGTCCGCGAGGCGATCGGCGCCCTGAAGGTCGAGGGACTGCTCGAGACGCGGCCGGGGTCGGGCTCCTTCGTGGCCGCGGGAGCCCAGAGCCGTGCCGCCGCCCTCGGCTCCCGGCCCGTCGGAGGCGCGCAGGGCGACGACCCGGATGCGAGCCCCTTCGCGGTCCTTCAGGCGCGCGAGGCTCTCGAGCCGGGAATCGTCCGCGCAGCCGCGGAGCGGGGGACCGGGAGCGCCCGCGCCGAGGATCTCCTCGAGCGGATGAACTCGGTCGATCTGGCCGATCCGCTGCAGCGCGACCGCTGGAGCGACGCCGACCGCCTCTTTCACCGCGAGCTCGCGGTGCTGAGTGGCAACCCCGTCCTGCTCGCGCTCGCGGAACGGATCACCACGCTCATGGACCAGCCGCTCTGGCGGCGTCTCCGCGACGACATGATCGCCGTTCCTGGGCGGGTCGAGATCCATGCCGCCGAACATCGCCTGATCTATCAGGGCGTGATCGAGGGTGACGTGGAAGTCGCTGCGGCCCAGGCCCTCAACCATGTGCGGCGCGTCCGGCGCCAGATGAACGGCTGACGGTGGGCGCGCCGGGCTCGTTCTGCTTGCACGGTGTGCGTGCGCTCGACGAGTCCGGGGGTTTCACCGAGCCCACGGACGTCGTCGTCGAGGATGGGCTGGTCACCGCTGTCGGCGGCGCCGCGCCCGCTGAGGCCGCCTCGTTCGATGCTTCCGGTCTCTGGCTGACGCCGGGGATCGTCGATTGCCACACCCACCTCGGTTCCTACTGCGGCGAGGACGCCGGCGAGATGATGGCCGCGTCGATCACGCGGTGGACCGCCGGCGCCCTCGGGGCGGCGCGCGAGCTGCTTGCGCTCGGGATAACCCTGGCGCGCGATCCCGGGAGCTGCGACGCCGGGATTCGCGACGGGATCGAGGCCGGAGCCGCGCCCGGGCCGACGATGCGGGTGTCGGGGACCGCACTGAGTCAGACCGGCGGACACACCGACGGCTACGTACCGAGCTTGGGGGCCGAGGCGTACGGCGGGTTCTTCGTCCCGGAGCATCCGAACCGCGGGCCGTACCGGGCCGACGGGATCGAGGGCATGCGCTCCGCGGTCCGGGAGCTGGCCCGCCTCGGCGTCGACTGGATCAAGCTCTGTACCACCGGCGGCCTGGTCTCCGATCGTCGCGACCATCCCCTGCAGCAGGAGTTCAGCCGCGAGGAGATCGATATGGCCGTCGCCGAGGCGAACCGGGCCGGCATCCCGGTCTGCGCGCACGCCTACGGCGGCCCCGGGCTCGAGGCGGCGGTGGCCGCCGGCGTGCGCTCGATCGAGCACGGGCTCCATCTGACGGAGGAGCAGGCCGAGCAGATGGCGCAGCGGGGCTGCTGGCTCGTACCGACCCTGGCCTCGGTCGAGGAACTTGCGGCTCTGCTCGAGACCGATGAGCTCACCCCCGAAACCCGCGAGAAGGTCCGCGAGGTCGAAGCGCTCTCCGGAGACCAGGTCGAGGTTGCTCGCGCTGCCGGAGTTCAGATCGCGCTCGGCAGCGACCTCTACAAGCCGGGCGCCAACCTGAACGAGCTGCCGCTCCTCCACGAGGCGGGCATGGGCGTCGAGGAGGTCCTTCTCACCGCTACGGCACGAGGTGCCGAGCTGCTCGGCGAAGGCGAGACCCGAGGGCGCATCGCGCCCGGGTACGTGTTCGACGCGATCCTGCTGGACCGCGATCCCGGCGAACTCGAGATCTTCCGCGATCCCGACGTGGTCACGGGCGTCTTCCAGGCGGGCGCCGCGGTCCGCCCGCACGAGCGCTGGCGCGACGCGCAGCTGCCGATGCCGAAGGTGACCATCGGATGAGCGGCACCACGGTCGCGCCCCACCTGTCCGCGTCCGCGGACATCGGCGGCACCTTCACGGACGTGGTCGCTCTCGATCGCGCCGGCGGTGGTATCGCCGTCGGCAAGAGCCCGACCAGAGCCGACGATCCGGTCGGCGGCATCATCGGCGGCCTCTCCTCCGCGGGGGTGGAGATCGCCGAGGTCGAGCGCTTCTTCCACGGAACGACGCTCGGGATCAACGCGCTCCTCGAGCGCAAGGGCGCGACGATCGGACTGCTGACCACGCGCGGGTTCCGCGACGTGCTCGCGATCGGTCGCGGAACCTGGCCGCTCTACCGGCTGACCTGGAAGGCGCCGCCGCAGCTCGTTCCGCGACGGCTCTGCCGCGAGGTCGACGAGCGGATCGCGGGTGATGGAAGGGTCGTCGAGCCCCTGGACCTCGACGACCTCGATGCGGCCATCGACGAGTTGATCGCCGCGGGCGTGGAGGCGATTGCGGTCTCCTTCCTCAACTCCTACCTGGCTCCCGAACACGAACTCGCGGCCGGGCGGGTCATCGCCGAGCGGCATCCCGACATCGTCGTCACGCTCTCCCACGAGATCGGGCAGCGATTCGGCGAGTTCTCGCGGACCACAACCGCGGTCGGCGAGGCGTATCTGCGGCCGTCGATGCGCCGCTACTTCGAACGCCTCTCCAGCGGCATGGAGGAGCGGAGCTTCGGCGGCAGCATCTACATCACGTCGAGCGACGGCGGCGTCATGAGCCTCGACCACGCCCGCGACCGGGCTCTGCGGACGCTTGTCTCCGGTTGCGCCAGCGGCGTCGCCGGAGCCGCCACCGTCGCGACTGCAGCCGGCTGGGACAACCTCCTGGCGATGGACATGGGCGGCACCAGCTTCGACGCCGCCGTCATCCGCAACGGCCATCCCGAGGTCGCGACGACCGCGCGGATCGGGGATCAGGAGTTCCTGGTGCCGATGCTGGATCTGGCGACGATCGGGGCCGGGGGAGGCAGCATCGCCCAGGTCGACGCGGTCGGTGCCCTTCACGTCGGTCCCGAGAGCGCCGGCGCGAGACCCGGACCCGCGTGTTACGAGCGCGGCGGAACCATGCCCACGGTCACCGATGCCGCGCTCGTGGCCGGCCTGCTGCCGGAGGCGCTGCTCTCGGGTGAGATGGGGCTTTCGCGCGCTGCGGCGGCCTCCGCGGTCGAGCGCGAGGTCGCGAAGCCCCTCGCGATGTCGGTGGACGACGCGGCAGCGGGGATCCTCACCGTGATCGAGGCGCGGATGGGCCTGCTCTTGAGTCAGTTGACCATCGGCAAGGGACTCGACCCGCGCAACTTCACGCTCTTCGCCTACGGCGGCGGCGGCCCGCTCGTCGCGGCCAATCTGGCCGAACAGCTCGACATGAAGACCGTCGTGGTCCCCGAGCACGCAGGGGTCTTCTCCGCCTGGGGGATGCAGAGCCTCGACGTCGTCCACGAGCTCGCGATGACCTCGCTCGGGCCGCTCGACGGCGCCGACGAGACGGAGCTGGCGGACCGCTTCACGCCGCTGCTCGAGCAGGCCGCCGCGTGGCTGCGGGGCGACGGCTTCGACCCCGCCGAGACGATCCTGCTCCGGTCGCTCGAGCTTCGCTACGAATCGCAGGGTCACGCACTCGTCGTCCCGTTCGGAGACGGTGGCCCGGCGGCACTGCGGACGGCCTTCGATGCCGCTCACGAAGCGGCCTTCGGCTTCACCGACGACGGAATGGTCGAGATCGTCAACTACCGCGTGCGGGCGATCGGCCCGCTGCCGAAGACGGAGGCCGCAGCTCGCCGGGCTGCGGACGACCCGCAGGTCCCGGCCCAGCGCGCGGTCTGGGACCCCGCCGCGGCGAGCAGGGTGGAGCGACCCGTCTACCGCCGCGACGCGATCGCGACGGGAGAGAGGATCGCGGGACCGGCGATCATCGAGGAGCAGACCGCGACGACCGTCGTGCCCGAGGGCTGGGAGCTGGAGCTGCACCCCCACGGGCACATGGTGATGAGCCGATGAGTGCCGGCGATCCGATCAGCTCGGCGGTCGTACGGGCGGCTCTCGTCTCGACCGCTCAGGAGGTCTTCCTGGCCTTCGAGCGAGCCGCGATGCACCCGACCATCTACGAGGCGCACGACTACAGCGTCTCCGTCTTCGACGACCGCTTCAACCTCGTCGCCGACGCCGCGGGACTGCCCGAGTTCGTCGGCTCGCTCGGCTTCGCCGTCGAGTTCGTGGCCGAGCAGATCGACGAGAAGGGCGGATTCGGAGAGGGCGACGTGGCGATCGCCAACGATCCCTTCGACACCGGCGCCCACCCGCCTGACATCGCGGTGATCGCCCCGGCCTTCTTCGACGGGCGGGTGGTCGGCTATTGCGCGGTCCGCGGCCACATGGGCGACCTCGGCATGAAGGACCCCTACCCGACGGACTCGACCTCCGTCTACGAGGAGGGGTTGCTGCTGCCGCCGGTGAAGATCATGGAAGGCGGCGAGGCCCAGGAGGTCCTCTACGAGGTGATCGCCGCGAATTCGCGCGTTCCCCGTGAGTGCATCGGCAACCTCCGCGCCGCCGTGAACGCGGCCCTCCAGGGCGCCGGGAAGGTCGCGGCCGTACTCGAGGAGCATGGCGTCGACGTCTACCGGGCCGCCATCGACGAGCTTCTCGACCGTGGCGAGCACGAGGTGCGTGCGGTTCTCGAGGAGATCGCCGACGGCGACTATTTCGGCGAAGGCTGGCTCGAGCAGGGGGAGGGCAAGGATTCGGTCCCGCTGCACTGCAAGGTGACGATCGCGGGCAGCGAGATGACCGTCGACGTTTCGGGATCGGGCCCGCAGCAGCCGGGGCCGGTCAACGCGACCTTCCCGCACACGGTTTCAGCCTGCCGGCTGGCGCTGAAGCGGCTGAGCACCGAGGACGGGCTCACGGCCAACGCCGGCGAGCACCGGCCGCTGACCGTGATCGCCCCCGCCGGCACCGTCTTCAACGCGATTCGCCCGGCGCCGACGTTCCTGCTGCATTCGGCCACCTCACAGCTCACGGAGATGATCGTCACCTGCCTGGCTCCGGCGCTGCCCGACCGACTTCCCGCCCCCAGCGCCGGCAGCGCGACGGGTTTCTCGAGCTGGCTCGACATCGCCGGGCAGTGGACGGAGTTCGACGACCTCGCTCCGATCGGGCTCGGCGCGACGGCGTCGCAGGACGGTCCGAACGCCCTTCAAAATCCCTGCATCGCCGGGATCGCTCTCGCCGAAGCCGAGCCATGGGAGGCTCGGGCACCGGTGGTCAAGGTGGGCTCGGAGCTGGTCTGCGACTCCGGCGGAGCCGGCCGGACCCGCGGTGGGCTGGGGTCGCGTGTCGCCTGGCGGTTCGGCGTCGAGCCGTTGTCGATCAACACCACCGGGCAGCGTGTCTTTCATCGGGTCGAGGAGGGGCTCGCCGGCGGGATGCCGGGTGGCGGCACCAACGAGGCCGAGCTGATCCGCGCCGACGGGACGAACGAGCGGTTCGGGATCCGGACCGAGATCCCCGTCGGGCCCGGCGACGTGATCGTGATCAACGGCGCCGGCGGCGGCGGCTACGGCGACCCGCTGGATCGGCCAGCCGAGTCCGTCCTGGAAGACGTCCGCGAGGGCTACGTGTCGATCGACGCGGCGCTGGTGAGCTACGGCGTGGTGTTGGCGGGCGATCCGCTCGTGATCGATCACGCGGCCACCGAGCGCGAGCGCGGTCGCCGGCGGGCAGAGCAGGCAGGGGGAGTCGATGGTTTTGACGACGACGAGAGCCCAGAACCCGAGTCAGAAAGAAAGGTCGCCCCCCATGGGTAAGCATCCGTACCGTCTCTTCCTCGCCGCAGCAGCGGCAGCAGTGTGCGCTCTGGTGCTCGCCGCGTGTGGAAGCAGTTCCGACAGCACCACTTCGTCTCCGGACGAGTGGGGAACCTCGAGTCCCGCCGCGTCGGGCTCGATCGACTCGGTCAGCTGGAACCTGCCCTACGGCGAGCCGTTCACTCTCGACTACATCCAGGCGCTCTCGCCGTCCGACAGCACGGTGCTGGCGAACCTCTGCGAGAGCCTGCTCCGCCTCGGCCCGGACATGACCTACGAGCCCGGTCTCGCGGAGAGTTGGGACACGCCGGACGAGACCACCGTGGTGTTCGACCTCAGGCCCGGTCTGAAGTTCAGCAACGGGGATCCGGTCACCACCGACGACGTGATCTTCAGCCTCGAGCGCAACCTCGACCCGAAGCTCGGCTCGTTCTGGGCGCCGTGGTTCGAGAACGTCAAGTCGATCGACGCGACCGGCAAGAACCAGGTCACGGTCAACCTGTCCAAGCCCGACGTCCTCTTCGAGCAGTTCATGGCGACGGCGGCCGGAGCCGTGGTCGAGAAGTCCTACGTAGAGGAGAAGGGCTCCGAGTACGGGAACTCCGAGGGTGGAGTGATGTGCGCCGGGCCCTACGAGCTCAGCGACTGGACACCCGGCAAGAGCATCACGATGACGGCCAACCCCAACTACTGGGACAGCGACAACGCGCCGAAGGCGAAGCAGATCGATTTCAGCTTCGTGACCAACAACCAGACGGCGGCCGACGCGCTGAAGACCGGTGAGATCGACGGCACGTTCGAGGCTCCGCTGTCGTCCTGGCCGACCTTGACCTCCTCCGACAGCGGCAACGGCTATCTCGGCAAGACGCTGGCGTGGGCCGGTCTCGACTTCAGCCAGAAGGCGGGCCCGATCCAGAACGTCCACTTCCGCCGGGCGCTGCTGCTCTCGCTCGACAAGGAGGGCATCGCCTCGTCGATCTACCACGGGACCGCCCAGCCGGTCCGCTCCGGGTTCTTCCCCTCGACATGGGGCTATGGCGAGAGCGTCTACAAGGAGGCCTACGACCAGCTCCCCGACGTCCAGCCCGACCTCGAGCAGGCGAAGGCCGAGCTCGCCAAGGTGCCCGACCTGCAGCCGATCCAGCTGCTGTCGAACGCCGACGACGAGGCGGCCAAGCAGCTCGCGGCCTACATCCAGTCCGAGGCGAAGAAGGTCGGCATCGAGATCGAGCTGAAGGAGCTGCCGGCGCCTCAGTACGTCTCCGCCGCCTTCGACCAGGAGCAGTTCAACACCTACGACATGGGCCTCAGCCTGTCGGCCTACCTCGACGTGCCCGAGCCCGTCGAGGCGGGCGTCCTCTCACTCACCTCCGGCGGGGTCTTCAACTCCTCCGGCTACGACAACGCCGCCGTGGACAAGTGGGTGAGCCAGGCGCGCGCGACCGCCGATCCGGACAAGCGGGCGGCGCTGATGGTCAAGGTCCAGGAGCAGGTCTACGAGAAGGACGTCGTGTCGATCCCGCTCATCAACTGGGCGACGCGCGTCTACATGAACTCGGAGATCAGCGGCGTGACCACGTCGTTGACGCCGATCTTCTACTCGCCCTGGGCGACCGGGCTGGGCGCGACCGGGTGATCCGGCTCGCGGAAGTGAGGGGCTGACGGTCCGATGAGCGTCGGCGGAGAGTCAGCGAGGCTGGTCGGCAAGCAGGTTGCGATCGCCCTGATCGCCCTGCTGCTGTCCAGCTTCCTCGTCTTCTCCGCCCTCTATGTCGCCCCCGGAAACACCATCACCTTCCTCTCCGGAGGGCGAACGCTGTCGCCGGAGGCGATCGAGACCCTGAACGAGGAGTACCGGCTCGATGAACCGTTCTTCGAGCGCTACGGACATTGGCTCGGTGACGTCGCCCAGGGCGATTTCGGGCGTTCGATCGTCTCCCGTGCGGAAGTCGGCGCGCTGATCGGACCTCGGGTGGGGACGACCCTGCTGCTGATGATCATGGCCGGAGTGATCACCATCGTCGGCGGCGTCTTATTGGGGATGTTGGCGGGGCTCAGCGGGACCAGAACGCGCAACGTCGTCAACGGTGCCGCCAACTTCGCGATGGCGATTCCCGCCTTCGTCCTCGCCAGCCTCCTGATCGCACTCTTCGCCGTCAGCCTGGGGTGGTTCCCGACCTTCGGCTCCGGCTCCGGCCTCTTCGACCAGATCTACCACCTGTTCCTGCCCTCGATCGCCCTCGCCCTGGGCGGGGCCGCCTACATCGGCCGCGTTGCCGCGGTCTCGATCGAGGACGCCGCTGCGAGCGAGTACGTCGAGACTGCGCGGGCCCGGGGGATCCCGCGCTCGGCGATCGTCCGCCGCCACGTCCTCCGCAACGCGATGATCCCGATCGCGACCGTGGCGGGAATCACCTTCGCCGGCCTGATCGCGACGTCGGTGGTGGTCGAGAGCGCCTTCGGCCTCGACGGGCTCGGCTCGTTGCTGGTCCAGTCCGTGCTCGCCAAGGACTTCGCGGTCGTGCAGGCGATCTCGCTGATCCTCGTCGCCGGGTTCCTGGTCACCAACCTCGTGGTCGACCTGCTCTACCTGCGACTCGATCCGCGCCTGCGCGGGAAGGCCAGCGCATGACGGCGCAGACGATCGCCGGCGACGCCGGCCTCCGGTTCTTCGGGCGGGTGCGGCGGCTCCCGGTCGCGACGACGATCGCCGTCGCCGCGCTCGGGACGATCCTCTTCATGGCGATCTTCGGTCCGCTGCTCGTCAGCCAGGACCCGAACCTCGTCGATCTGTTGAACCCGTACGCCCCGCCGAGCGTCGACCACCTCCTCGGCACCGACGAGGGCGGTCGCGATCTCTTCGCGCGGCTCATCGTCGGTGCTCGCACTGCCGTCATCGGCCCGCTGATCGTGGTCTCGATCGGCACCCTCTTCGGGCTCGTCCTGGCGATCTTCGCCGCCTGGTTCGGCGGTCTGCTCGACGTCGGCATCAGCCGGTTCACCGACCTTCTCCTCGCGTTCCCGGGCCTGCTGCTGGCGATCGTCGCCACCTCGGTGTTCGGAGTCGGCCTCGTGGTCGCCGCCGTCGCACTCTCGGTCGCCTACGTGCCGTACATCGCGCGCGTCGTCCGCTCGGAAGCGCTGCGCCAGCGCCGGCTCCCCTACATCGAGGCGTCCTGGTTGCGCGGGGTGCCGACCCGCGTCATCTGGTTGCGGGATCTGCTGCCGGCGCTCTCGGGCGTGATCTATGCCCAGATCGTGCTCTCGTTTGCCTACGCGACCATCGACGTCGCAGCCGTCTCATACCTCGGGCTCGGCGTTCAGGCGCCGACCGCCGATTGGGGAACGATGGTCGCGAGCGGCCAGAAGGGCATCCTCGAGGGCCACCCCATGGAGGCCCTCAGTGCGGGCGCCTGTCTCGTGATCATGATCCTCTCGCTGGGGGTCGTCGGCGACCATCTCTCGGACCGTGCCGAGAGGAAGCGATGAGCGGCGGGCTCCTCGAGATCGCCGGCCTGACCCTGTCGCTGCCCGTCGACGGTGAGTCGCGCCGGATCCTGCGCGGGGTCGACCTTTCGATCGATCCGGGCGAGTGCGTCGGCCTCGTCGGCGAGTCCGGCTCCGGGAAGTCGATGACCGCCCGTTCGGTCATCCGCATGTTGCCCGGGGGATCGGAGATCGGAGGCAGCGTCCGGCTCGGTGGAGATGAGGTTCTGGCGATGTCCGACCGCGAGCTGCAGGCGGTCCGCGGTTCGCGCGTCGCGATGATCTTTCAGGATCCGCGCGCCCACATCGACCCGATCCGGACGATCGGCGATCACATGACCGAGGCGATGTGCCTCGTCGCCGACCGCAGCCGCAAGGAGGCACGCCGCGAGGCGGCGACGCTGCTCGAGGCGGTCCGGCTCGACGACCCCGACGAGCTCATGGGCCGCTATCCGCACGAGCTCTCGGGCGGGATGCTGCAGCGCGTGATGATCGCCGGGGCGCTCGCCTGCGGCCCCGACCTCCTCCTGGCCGATGAGCCGACGACGGCGCTCGACGTCACGACCCAGGCCGAGGTGGTCGCGATCCTCAGCGACCTCCAGGTCGAGCGCAGCCTCGGGGTGCTCTTCATCACCCACGACCTCGAGCTGGCGACGGCGATCTGCGACCGGATCGCGGTGATGTACGCCGGCGAGGTGGTCGAGGAGTCTCCGGCGGAGACGCTCCACACGGCTCCACTTCATCCGTACACCTCGGGACTGCTCGATTCGCGGCCGACCCTCGACGACGACCCTTCGCTTCTGTCCGTGATCCCGGGGCACCCGATCGCGGCGTTCGAGGTCGACGAGGGCTGTCCGTTCGCGCCGCGATGCCGGCTCGTCGATGAGATCTGCCGCCGGGAGGCTCCGCCGGAGCGCCGGCTCGGCGTCGGCCGGGTGCGGTGCCACCACGATCTCGCGACGCCGACGACCCCCGAGCAGGTGGCGTCGTGAGCACGCCGATCGCGGTCAGGGTCCAGGGCCTGACGAAGAGCTTCACCCAGCGCGGCCAGCGCGTCGACGCCGTCCGCGACGTCAGCTTCGAGGTCGAGCGCGGCGGTTCGATTGCCGTGGTCGGCGAGTCGGGGTCGGGTAAGACGACGGTCGCACGCTGTCTCACCGGTCTCGTCCGTCCCGACGCCGGCACGATCGAGGTCTGCGGGCGGCCCCGCGGCGACGAGCGGGTCTCCGCTTCCGAGCGCAGGCGACGCGCACACGAGATGCAGATGATCTTCCAGGACCCGTACGGGTCCCTCAATGCCCGCAACAGGATCGGCGAGGCGGTTCGCCGTGCGGCGCTCCTGCACGAGACGACGACGCGCGCCGACGTCGACTCCTACACGGCGGCGTTGCTGGAGCGGGTGGGGCTGCCGGCGTCCACGGCCGACGCCTACCCGCGCCAGCTCTCCGGCGGGCAACGCCAGCGCGCTGCCATCGCCTGCGCCCTTGCGGTCGAGCCCGAGGTGCTCGTGCTCGACGAGGCGGTTGCCGCGCTCGACCTCTCGATCCAGGCGCAGATCCTCAACCTCCTGGCGAAGATGCGAGCCGACAGCGGCATCTCGTTCGTCTTCATCTCCCACGACCTCAGCGTCGTCCGGCAGGTGAGTGAAACGGTCGTGGTCATGTGCCACGGCGAGGTGGTGGAGGCCGGTCCGACGCGGGACGTGCTCAGCGCGCCCGCTCACCCGTACACCCAGCGGCTCGTGGCATCGGTTCCGCGCCCCGGCTGGGACCCGCACGCCCTGCTCGGGAGAGAGCGGGCTCCGGCGGCCGGTACCGCCGGCGGGTGACCGCCGGAGCACGATGACGACGAGCACCGATACGCCGGTGAGGGTCGGGGTGATCGGCCTCGGGCTGGCGGGCAAGCCTCACCTCGACGGCTACGCGTCGGCACCCGGCTGCGAGCTCGCGGTCGCCTGCGACGTCGCGGAGAGAAAGCTCGCCCCGGTCGTCGAGGCGAGGGGAGTTCGCGGCACGACCGACCATCGCTCGGTTCTCGCCGATCCGGAGGTCGATGCCGTCGCAATCCTGCTCCCGCACCCGCTCCACCACGAGGTCGGCGCGGAGGCGTTGCGGGCCGGCAAGCACGTCTGCATGGCGAAGCCGATGACGGTCACGGCGGCAGAGGCCGACGGGTTGATCGATCTGGCCGTCGATGCCGGCAGGACGCTCGGCGTCGCCGAGAGCACGCGCTTCGTCCGGGCCTACATCGAGGCCGAGCGCATGATCCGCGACGGTGAGCTCGGCGACGTCCGCATGATCCGCGCCTTCAATTCCGACCAGGTCCTCGACGAGTGGGCGGACGAGGAGGACGAGACCCAGGCATGGAAGCGCGAGCCCCACGGTTGCGGTGCCATCCTCGACTGCGGACCGCACCTCTTCGACCTGATCGCGTGGTTCTTCGGGGAAGTCGAGGTGCTGCAGGCGTCGGCTCGGAGCTGGGTTTCCGGCATCCCGCTCGACAACCACTCCGTCGTCACCGGCCGGATGGCCGGCGGCGAGCTCTTCAGCCTCGAGATCTGCTCGCTGACGGAGTACCCGCACGGGGAGCGGGTCGAGATCTACGGCAGCGAGGGCACCCTGGTCATCGACCAGGTCCTCGATCCGCCGATGGTCCTCTACCGCGGCAACCGCGACCTCCGCGGGTCCGCGGTCACGGGCATCCCCTACGACATCGAGGGATGGAAGGCGGAGTCGACCGGCGCCGCCGTGCACGACTTCGTCGAGGCGGTGCGAACCGGCAGATCGCCGCGGGTGACGGCGGACGAGGGGCGTTACGTGGTCAGCCTGATCGAGCGCGCCTACGAGTCGGTCGCGCGAGGGGGAGTGGAGATCGACGGCCGCCGCTGAGGGCTTCGGGGCGACCTCAGAGCGCTTCGATCGCGGCCTCGATCGCCTCGATCGGCTGCATCGGACGCACGTCCCAGTCGGGCTGGCGGGGTCCGAGGTCGGTGAGGAGCCAGTCGACGCCGGCCCGTTCCCATAGCGCCGGGTCGTCCTCGGTGCGCGTGCTCGCCACGAGCGTCAGCGGGGCCGCTCCGGGCGGGCGCAGATCCTTCGTCCGCTCGCGCAGGAGCGCGATGCCGTCGGGATCGACCCCGTCGGGAAAGAGGCCGTCCCATGCGGCGGCTCGGCGGAGCGGCCGCGGCAGGGGATCCGGAAGGGGATCGCGCCAGCGTGCACCGAGCCACACCGGTATCCGAGGTGCCTGCACCGGCTTCGGCAGGAACGGCTTCGAATCGATCGAGTAGTGGGTGCCATGATGCGCGATCGGGTCCCCGCTGAGCATGCTGTCGAGCAGCTCGAGGCCCTCGTCGAGCATCGCCGCACGCGTCTTCATCTCGCCCGCTTCGCCGAGCTCTGCCATTTCGCCGTTGGAGTCGCCACCGACGCTGAGGCCGAGCGTCATCCGCCCTCCGCTCAGCAGGTCGAGCGTTGCCGCCTGGCGTGCCACGACCTGCGGCCGGCGTCGGGCCAGGGGTGTGACCATCGCTCCGATGCGAATTCGCTCGGTGGCCGACGCGATCGCCGCCATGCAGACCCACGGATCGCACATCGCCTCGATCGGATCGGGGTACTGGATGTGATCCCAGAGGAAGAACCCGTCCCAGCCGATCGCCTCCGAGCGAACGGCGAGCTCGGTGATCAGGTTCGGGTCGGCCAGGTTGTCGAACGGGGGTACGAAGAGTCCTCGTTTCACTTCTCGCTCCTCAGTGCGCGTTGCGGTGGGCCCGCCCGCCCCTGATGCCGGTCGTCGGGGCGGGCGGGTCGCGGTCTATCACGGTGCTCGCCGGGAATGCGGCTCCGGCCCGCCCTGTCGTTAACTTCCCCTCGTCATGGGATCGTCCAAGCCCACGATCGTTGATGTCGCCGAGGCCGCAGGTGTCGCTGTCGGCACCGCCTCGAACGCGCTCAGCGGCAAGGGCAGGGTCAGCGGCGCCACCCGGGCGCGCGTCGCCAAGGCCGCAGAGGAGTTGTCCTACGTCCCGAACCGGGGCGCGAGCGGTCTCCCGACCGGAAAGACGATGGCCATCGGGATCCGCTTCGGGCACGACTCGACGATTCCCGGGGGAGCCTTCTTCATCGAGGTCCTCGATGCCGCGGCCGAGGCAGCGGACAAGGCCGGCTACGGCCTGCTGATCCGGCGCAGTGGTCGCCCGCTCGGCGATCAGGTCGATGCCGAGATCGTCGTGGACCCGACCCAGAACGACGACCTCGTGGCTCCCGGCGGGATCCCGGTCGTCTCGATCGGCCGCAACACGGAGCCCTCCGTGCCGTGGGTCGATGTCGACCATCGGGCGGTGATGAGCACGCTCCTCGAGCATCTCGCCTCGCTCGCACCGGCCGACGGCGGCGCCTGGTTCGTCACGCTCCCCCAGCGGCTTGGGTTCGTCGAGGCCCTCGAGGACTCGTTTCGCGAGTGGTGTGCGGATCGGGAAATGGCGGCCGAGGTCCTGGAGATTCCCGATGCATCCGAGGAAGTGGTCGAGATCGTTCTCCGGCAGCTCGATCAGGGCGGAGAACCCGCCCTGATCGTGACTGCGCTCGACCGCCAGGCGGTCGGCGTGCGCCACGCACTGGCCGCTGCCGGGCTCGACGTGTCGGTGGGCTCCGCCTCGGACGGCGTCGTCCTCGGCCTGCTCGACCCTCCGGTCAGCGCCATGTCGCTCGACGGGGCGGCGCACGGAGAAACCGCGGTGCGAATGGTCCTGGATTGGATCCGCACCGGCGAGGCGCCCGGAAACGTGCTGCTTCCCGCCCGGTTGCGAATCCGCTCGTAGGCTCACTCGATCGGGAGACCGTGGCGGACGGTGTTCTCGGTGACGACGTGCGAATCGACGAACTGCGGCAGGTATTCGCCGCCGCCGGCCTTGAAGCCCATCCCCGAGAGCCGGTTGCCTCCGAACGGCTGGCGACCCGGCATCGCCCCGGTGGTTGCGCGGTTCACGTAGAAGTTCCCGACCGGGCTCCGCGCAATCACCCGCTCGATCGTCGCCGGATCCCGTGAGAACAGCCCGCCGGTCAGGGCGTGTCCGAGTCCGTCGACGATGTCGCAGGCGGCGTCGACACCCGCGACCGGCTCGATCGTGAGGACCGGCCCGAACAGCTCCGAGGTCACGACCGTCGAATCGGCCGGCGCTCCGGCGACGATCGTCGGCGCGACCCAGTACCCGCTTCCGGCCGGCAAGGCAGCGCGGTCGATCTCGGCCTCGGGGCCCAGCTCCGCAAGGGCGGACTCGATCCGGTCGCGGGCATCCGCGTCGATCACCGGGGGAACGTCGGTCTCGAAGTCCTCCGGGGGGCCGACCCGCAGCGTCTGCAACGCCCCTCGCATCCGCTCGAGCAACTCGTCGGCGATTCGCTCGTGTACGAGGGTGCGCGAGGCGGCGGAGCACTTCTGCCCGGCGAAGGCGTAAGCGGAATCGAGCAACGCCGGGATCACCTCGTCGAGATCAGCATCGGCGTCCACGATCACGCAGTTCTTGCCGCCCATCTCGGCGATCACCCGCTTCAGGTGTCGCTGTCCTGGCGCCGGGGTTGCGGCCTTGCGCAGGATCTCGAGGCCGACCGCGCTCGAGCCCGTGAACGCGATCGTCTGCACGGAGGGGTCGTCGACCAGCGAGCCGCCCACGGTGCCGTCTCCGGGAAGCAGGGCGAGCACGCCGTCGGGCACGCCGGCTCTCCGGAGCGCCTCGACGACGGCGAGCCCGCACGCCGGCGACTGCTCGGCGGGCTTGACGCAAACGGCGTTGCCGGTGACGAGGCCGGCCGCGGTCATCCCCGTGAGAATCGCGAAGGGGAAGTTCCACGGAGCGATCACGGCGACGACTCCGCGAGCGCGGTGGCGAAGCGTGTTCCGTTCGCCCGGCATCTGGATCAGCTGAGAGGACGCGTCGAGTGCGAGGACCTCGCGCGCGTAGAACTCCAGGAAGTCGATCGCCTCGCAGACGTCGGCGTCCGCCTGCGACCACGGCTTTGCGCATTCGCGCGCCGCCAGCGCCGCGAGCTCCGCCCGCCGCTCCCGCAGCTCGGCGGCGGCCCGCGACATCACGGCGGCCCGCTCGGACGCCGGTCGCGCCCCCCAATCCCGCTGCGCTTCCGCGGCCACCCGCACGGCCGCCTCGACCTCGCGCGGGCTCGCGGAAGTGGCACGGGCCACGACCCGGCCCGGGTCCGAGGGATCGACCGAGTCGAAGTCCGGCTCGTCCCGGGCATCCGGTCCGATCATCACCGGGACGGCGATCGGCAATCGCCGGTCGAGCGCGACCAGCGCCTCCTCCAGCCGGGACCGTTCCGGCGCTCGCCGCAGCTCGCGGATCGGTTCGTTCGCGAACTCCGCCATCGGAGCGCCGGGGACGGGGCTCTTCATGGGCTCGCCAGCAGCGAGTCGAGGTCTGCGCCCGCCGCCCGGTCGGCGAGGAAGGAGTCGTTGGACGTGTTCTCCAGCAGACGGCGGACGAGGTAGGCCATGCCGCTGACGAGGTCGCCGACGGGCGAGTAGACCCGCGCCCGGTGGCCATCCCGGGCCAGCACCTCGGCCAGGTCGTCGCCGAGGCCGCGAAGGACCTGGAGTTCGAGGTCTCCCGTGGCGAGCCGGCGGTGCCGCGCGTATGCGATCGCATGCGCAAGTGACCGCAGGTTGTGCGACGCGATCGCCGGCCGGACGAGCGGGAAGGAATCGACGAGCCTCCTCGTGATCCGCTCGAAGCAGCGGTCCGAGTCGGCCTTCTCCGACCACACAGGCGGGACCCAGCCGTGCTGGGTTGCTTCGATGTGCTCCTGGTCCCAGTACGCGCCCTTGACGAGGCGCACGGCCAGCGGATCGGCCCGCTCGGTGCGGGATGCCCACTCGATGATCTCGTCGAGCATCTCCTCCGAATCGCGGAGATAGGCCTGGAGGACCAGACCGGCCGAGGGGCCGGAGCGGAATTCGTCCTCAGCGAGGACCGCGAGAACCATCTCGAAGACCATCTCTCGCGAGTCCATCGACTCCATGTCGACGTGAAGGTGCGCTCCGACTCCGGCGGCCGTCCTCAGTAGGCGGCGCAGGTGCTCGGCGGCGTCGCGCCGGCCGCGGTCGGGCGCCTGGGGCCGGACCAACGGGGTGAGTGCCGTGACCTTGACCGAGAGGTTGGCTCGCGGAAGCGAACCGGCCGCGTCGGATTCCAGGATCGGCTTCGGGTCCCACTCGCGGGTCGCGACGGCGAGCGTCTTGAGCGCCTGATCGCAGCGGTTCGCGTAGGCGACACCCTCCGCTTCGGTCAGCGTCGCCTCGCCGAGCAGATCGACCGAGATCGCGTTGCCGCGGTCCCACATCCGCCGCAGCTCGCGCGCGGCCCGATCGGGGGTCGAGCCGACGATGAACCGGTGCGCCATCCGGTTGATCGCGACGCGAGCGACTCGACCGGTGACGCCGCGGGCAGCGGGGGTGCGGGCGGCGCCGGATGCGATCGAGACCGGGCGCCGACCCGAGCCGCCGACCCGGCTGAGGTACGAGTGCAGGTGGCCGGCGAGGTCGGCCGCGTTCTCGCAGGCGGGCGCAACGTCGACGAGCTGGAGCAGGGCCGCTCGCACTTCCGGATCCCGTCCCACGAGGCTCATTCCCCGCTCATGCGGGGCTCTCCTCATGGCGGCGGCCGAGAAGTTCCTCCGGGCCAGGCTGCGACCTATCTCCGCGATCTCGGCGGTCAGGTGGGGTTCAGGCCCTCGTGCCGCGGGTGATCGGCCGGGGGCGGCGCCGGCTTCGTCGATCCTCTCCATCTCGGCCTCCACGTCGCGAACATAGGCGTGCCCGGAGGCGGAAGCCAGAGGCGACTGTCGGCAATCGTCAGGACGATCGTTCAGTCAGCCGGAGCGCGAGGTGGGCCAGCAGGCGGTCTTCGCCGTTCGCGAGGTGGAGCCCAGTCAGTTCCTCGATCCTCTGCAGCCGGTAGTAGAGCCCGCTGCGGTGGAGCGAGAGAGCGGCTGCGGCCCGCTTGACGTCGCCCGCCGAGTCGAGGAAGACCGCAAGCGTCTCGGCGAGGTCGGGCTCGTCGGCGATGAGTCTGCGGATGCCGGCTGGAACGTCCGCGAGCGCCGAAGCCGGAAGCTGGCCGACCAGGCGATCGACGCCCATGGTCTCCCATGCGGCGTACCGCTCTCCGATCGGCCTCCGTCGCGCGACCGAAAGCGCAAGCTCGGCCTGTCGTCGGCCCTCGGGAACCGAGGCGAGCCCGCCGACGGTCGCCGACTGCCCGACCGCGAGTGGTCCGTCAGCCGCGCCGTGAACCCATCTGGCGATGAGCTCGGGCTCGAGCACCGAGAGCGCGGGTTCATCGAGGTCGAGGAGCATCAACAGGCCGTCGGGCATCAGGCCCGCCAGGACATGACCCGCCGAGACCCGGTGAGCGATCCGCCGGGCGAAATCGCCGAGCCTCGTCGAGGGGCCGTCGGAGGCGATCCGCAGGACGACGAGCGGTCGGTCGGCGATGAGCCCGGCACCTGTGATCGCGACCCGGGCACTTTCGCGAACGTCCTCAGATGCGGAGCAGAGGTCGTTCAGGCGTGCCGTCTCCTCGGTCAGGTCGGCATCGGGTCGCGCTGCGAGGTAGTCGGCGGCGCGCACCGCCGCCTGCCGAACCCGCTCGATCTCCTCATCGCCGATCGAGTGGGTGGAGTCGACAAGCCAGAGGAATCCGACGGTCGTCTCGTCCGCGCGCACCGGGACGCAGACCCGCTCCGCCATTCCGATCTCGGGGACCGCCTCGGTGCGCACCGGCTCCAGCGCTCGAGCGATGCCCTGGGCGAGCAGGGCGTCGCGGACGTGGCGGCTCGCGCCCCGGCCGAGGATCGAGTTCTCCCTGACCTGGTCGATCTCGCCCCACTGGGGGCTGTAGGCGATCGGCGAAAGCGCGGCATCGTCGAGTAGAACGGGGCGCTCGATCGCGAGACTCAGCGCCTCGACGAGCGTCTGCAGCTCATCGCTTGGGGAGCCCGCTTCGTTCATGGGGATCGTTCCGAGCCTAGCGATGCGGACCGCCGTTCCCCACGGATGAATCCGCGGCTCGTGCCTTCGCCGCTGTTGTAGGTTGCGCCCGCGGCGGCCCTTCCGATCGCCGGTGACGGAGTGGAGGAGATCGGGTTCCGATGGATCCGGATGGACG
Source organism: Solirubrobacterales bacterium (assembly GCA_046330285.1). Lineage (GTDB taxonomy): Bacteria > Actinomycetota > Thermoleophilia > Solirubrobacterales > 70-9 > RHKX01. Next base: position 216,757 of record JAXLSX010000004.1, read on the forward strand.
GCGAGAGTTTGGAGGAATCCGCTGGGTCGGCGGGTCCGAGCTCCTCGGCACCCTGACCGCGGCGGCAGCCGCCGACGCACTCACCGCTGCGCTGCGGGAGCCCGCGAGCATTCCGGCCGCCCCGCAGCGCAACGTGATCGGGTCGGGGGCCGGGTACTTCCTCTCGATGCCGGCGGCCGGCGGGATCGGGGCCGGCGCCAAGCTGGTGTCCGTCCAGCCGGACAACCCGGCCCGCGGCCTGCCGCTCATCCAGGGCGTCTTCGCCCTGTTCGCGCCTGACTCGCTGACGCCCGTCGCCCTGTTCGACGGCGCGGCGATCACGGAGCTCCGAGCACCCGCGGTCTCGCTCGTCGCCACCCGGTCCCTCGCCCGGGCGGACGCCACGCATCTCGTCCTCTTCGGCGCCGGCGTTCAAGCGCGCGCGCATGGTCTCGCCCTGATCGCCGAGCGCCCGCTCGAGCGCGTGACGGTCGTCGCCCCCGGCCCAGGGACCGACACCCTCGTCCGCGAGCTGGCGGCGGCCGATGTCGACGCCGTTCGGGGCGGGCCCGACGCCGTCGCCGAGGCCGACCTCATCTGCACCTGCACGTCCTCTTCCGAGCCGGTCTTCGATGGCGCGATCGTGGCCGTCGGGGCACACGTGAACGCCGTCGGATCCTTCCGGCGGACCACCCGGGAGATCGACACCACCCTGCTCGAACGGTCAACCGTGTTCGTCGAGGATCGTGAGGCGGCGCTGGACGAAGCCGGAGACCTCCGGATCCCGATTGCCGAGGGGAGGTTCGCGCCCGAGTCGATCGCCGCCGACCTCGCCGAGGTCGTGTCCGGGGAGCGCGGGCGGAGCTCCGACGAAGAGATCACCGTCTTCAAGTCCGTCGGCTCGGCCTGGGAGGACCTCGTAGTGGCCCGAGCCGCATACGAGCTCCTCGAGCCGACGACCTGACGCCATCCGGTGCGGTTGGGAGCCGCGCCCGAGCTTCGGCGCATTGGGAAGAAACGTTTCGGCAAGTTCGTTGGCACAAGGTGTCCGGAATGTGTAGGGTAAGAGATGAAACGTTTCTGCGTTTCCGAGGAGAGGTCAGATCATCGGTCAGCCGACAGCCTTCGCGCTTCGAGACATCCACGTTCTCGACCAGAACGGGGAGTTCAGCGACCCGGTCGACGTGACCGTCGCCGACGGCTCGATCGTCGCCGTCGGTGCGGGGGCGGTCAGCCCGACCGACGGGCGGGACATCGATTGCTCCGGCCTCTTTCTGATGCCCGGCGTGTTCGATTGCCACTGCCACCTCGACTTCGAGTCCGGAAGCCTCGAGGAGCAGATGGGCTTCGACGCCACCCGCTGGGCTCTCGAGGTCGCGCGCAACGGCCGGCTCCTCCTCGACCTCGGGATCACGTCGGTGCGGGACGTGGGCGCATCGACGCCCGGGATTCGCGACGGCTTCGCCGCGGGCGCCGTTCCCGGGCCCGCCCTTCACGTCTCCGGTCCGCCGATCGGACAGACCGGTGGACACACCGACGGCTACATCCCGTCGACCGGGACCGAGGCGATCACGGGTTTCATGGTCCCCGAGTACGCCGGGCGCCCGCCCTATCTCGTCGACGGCGTCGACGAGATGAGGAAGGCCATCCGCCAGCAGCTTCGCAGCGGAGTCGACTGGATCAAGGTCATGACGACCGGCGGGCTGCTCTCGTCGGTTCGCGATCACCCGCTGAAGCCCGAGCTGACCGAGGAGGAGGTGGCCGTCGCCGTCTCCGAGGCGGCCCGGGCCGGTATCCCGGTCGCGGCCCACGCCTACGGCGGCGAGGGTCTCGACCTCGCCGTCCGGGCCGGGGTGCGCTCGATCGAGCACGGGATCTTCCTCTCCGAGGAGCAGGCGGCTGAGATGGCTAGGCGCGAGTGCTGGCTGGTCCCGACGCTCGTCGTCGTGCACGAGCTCGCCGAGCTCGCGGACGCCGGCGAGCTCGACGCCCGCTCGCGCGGCCGGATCGCCGAGATCCTGCCCGACGCCGGACGCCAGGTCGCTGTCGCGAAGGAGGCGGGGGTGAAGATCGCCCTCGGCACCGACATGCTCCGCCAGGGTCCCAACCTTCGCGAGATCCCGCTGCTGGCGGCCGCGGGTCTGACCCCCGCCGAGTCGCTTCTCGCCGCGACCGCCGGCGGTGCTGAGCTCTGCGGGGTCGACGATCGCGGCCGGCTCGCGGCCGGCCAGGCGTTCGACGCGATCATCCTCGACGAGGATCCCTCCAACCTCGAGGCCTTCAACCGTCCCGAGGCGGTCACGGGGGTGTTCCAGAACGGCAACGCCGTGAAGCCGCATGAGAGGTGGGCCCCATGAGCGAGCTCTCGGTGTCAGCCGACATCGGCGGAACCTTCACCGACGTCGTCGCCGTCGACGAGAGCGACGGATCCGTCGTCGTCGGCAAGAGCGCAACCGTCGCCGAGGATCCGACCGCAGGCATCATCAACGGCCTCGACGAGATCGGGCTCAGCCTCCGCGAGGGCATCCGCTTCCTGCACGGGACGACCATCGGGATCAACACGTTGCTCGAGCGCAAGGGCGCGACCGTCGGGTTCATCACGACCGAGGGCTTCAGGGACGTTCCCATCGTCGGCACCGGCTCGTGGCCGCCCTTCCGCCTCGGCTGGGACCAGCCCGAGCCGCTGGTTCCGCGGCGGCGTTGTCGTGAGGTGCGGGAGGCCGTCCGCTTCGACGGCACGGTCGAGCTTGAACTGAATGCCGATGAGGTCCTCGATCGCGTCGAGGAGCTGGTCGCGGCCGGCGCCGACTCGATCGCGATCTGTTTCTTCAACGCCTACGCCAACCCGATCCACGAGCGGCTGGCGGGTGAGGCGATCCGAGAGCGTCACCCCGAGCTGACGGTAGTGCTCTCGCACGAGCTCACCCGCCGTTACCGGGAGACGGATCGCGCCTTCACGGCGATCGCGGAGGCGTATCTGCGTCCGCGAATGCACCGCTATTTCGACCGCCTCACCGACGGTCTCGATGGCGCCGGCTTCGACGGACAACTCTTCATCACATCCAGCGACGGGGGCGTGATGGGCGGCGAGCGGGCCAAGGACCGCGCCCTTCGAACGCTCGTCTCCGGTTGCGCGAGTGGCGTCAGCGGCGCCGCGGCGATGGCGGCCCGCAGCGGCTGGACCGACGTTCTGGCGATCGACATGGGTGGTACGAGCTTCGATGCCGCCGTGGTCCACGGCGGGGAACCCCAGATCCTGCAGGAGGCTGAGCTCGCCGGGCTCCGATTTCTGTTGCCGATGATCGACCTCGCCACGATCGGCGCCGGCGGAGGGTCGATCGCCAGCGTCGACATGGCCGGGGGCCTCAGCGTCGGCCCAACCTCTGCGGGGGCCGATCCGGGCCCCGCCTGTTACGGGCGCGGCGGCGAGCTCCCGACCTTCACCGATGCAGCGCTCGTCGCCGGCCTGCTTCCCGAACGACTGCTCGACGGCGGCATGGGCCTGAACCGCGGCCTCGCCGAGCAGGCGCTGCGGGTCCACGTGGCGGACCGGCTCGGCCTCTCGCTCGACGAGACGGCCGCGGGGATCATCGCGATCATCGAGACCCGGATGGCCCAGACCCTCGAGGAGCTGACGGTCGGACAGGGCCTCGATCCGCGCTCGTTCACGATGATGGCCTACGGCGGCGGTGGGCCGCTCGTGGCGACCGAGCTTGCGGCGCGACTCGGGATCGGGCGGGTTCTGGTGCCGATGCATCCCGGAGTCTTCTCGGCGCTCGGGATGCAGACGCTCGACATCGTCCACGAGTTCTCACGGACCCGGATCAGCACCCTGAGCAAGACCGAGCCCGCCGAGATCGAGTCGGTTTTCGGGGGGCTCGCCGAAGAGGCTCGCGAAGTGCTCGCCAGCGAGGGCGTCGAGTCGGGGGTCGTCGAGCTCCTGCGGTCGCTGGAGATGCGCTACGAGGGCCAGGAGCATGCGATCTCGGTCCCGGTCGGGAGCGGCGCCACCGAGCCGTCCGCGCTGGGGCCGAAGTTCTCGGAGGCCCACGCGTCGATGTTCGGATACGCACTCGAGGGCGAGATCGAGATCGTCGGCTTCCGGATCCGCGCGATCGGCGTATTGCCGAAGCCGGCGATCGCGACCGCGGAAGGTTCGGGGGAGGACGCATCGGCAGCACGAACCGGGTCCCGCCGCGTCTACAGCCGACAGCACGGTGCGAGCGAGTGGCCGACCTACAGCCGTGCCTTGCTCGAACCGGGAAACCTGATCGCGGGTCCCGCGATCGTCGAAGAGCAGACGGCGACGACCGTCGTCAGCCACGACTTCTCGGCATCGGTCGACACCGACCGCAATCTCGTCCTCAGCACGATCGGTGGTGGAGCCGATGAGTGATCCGATCGACGCGGCGGTCGTCCGCGCCGGACTGGTCTCGGCTGCGCGCGAGGCCTTCGCCCAGTTCCAGCGTACGGCGATGCTGCCGGTCCTCTACGAGGCTCGGGACTTCAGCGTCTCGATCTTCGACGACCGCCTCAACATGGTCGCGGATGCGACCGGCGTTCCTGAGTTCGTCGGTTCTCTGTCGGTCGCGATCGACGCGATCCTTGAGAAGTTCGGCGGGGCCGGAAGCCTGCGGCGCGGCGACGTCCTGATCGCCAACGAATCCCACCTGACCGGAGCCCATCCTCCCGACGCTGTGCTGCTGGCGCCCGCCTTCGCCGGGGAGCTCCTCGTCGGCTTCTGCGGCATGCGCGCCCACATCGGCGACCTCGGCGGCCGCAGCATCACCCCGATCGACGCGAAGTCGATGTACGAGGAGGGCCTGCTGATCCCTCCGTCGCTCCTGATCGCCGCCGGCAAGCCGAACGAGGTTCTGCTCGGCGTGGTCGGGGCGAACTCGCGACAGGCGCGCGAAGTGACCGGAAACCTGCGATCGGGGGCGGCGGCGATGACGCGGAGCGCCGCGAAGGTCGGGGCCCTCGTCGAGCGCTACGGGTTCCCCACATATCGAGCGGCCGTGGACCAGCTGCTCGATGCCGCCGAGCACGAAGCCAGGGACCTGCTCGAGGAGGTGCCCGACGGCGAGTATCGGGCGACGAAGCAGCTCGAATTGCCGAACGGAGACGGCTCGGTGCCGCTCGAGTGCCTGGTCCGGATCGATGGCAGCTCCGTCACGGTCGATGTAACCGGGTCCGCGCCGGAGCAGCCCTACTCGGTCAACGTTCCGCTGCCCCAGACCCTGGCGGCCTGCCGGCTCGCGATCAAACGATTGACGACGCAGGACACGATCACCGCCAACAGCGGGGAGCACCGCATGCTCACGGTGATCGCGCCGAGGGGTTGCGTTTTCAACGCGACGCCACCGGCCGGCTGTTACATGATGGCCAATACCGCCTCGCTGCTCGGAGAGATGATCGTCAACCTGATCTCGGCTGCGATGCCCGGCCGGCGGATGGCGGAGAGCGCCGGCAACACGACCGGTTACCTCGGCTGGATGCCGGATGGTGGGCGCAACGGCGGTGGGGTCGACGTCGACGATCTCGCCGGCATCGGATATGGCGCGACTCCCGAGCGCGACGGCATGAACGCGCTCCTCTATTTCGGCCTCGCCGGCATGGAGGTCGCCTCCGGAGAAGTGATCGAAACCCGCGCGAAGATCGTCAAGCGACGGATCGAGCTCGTCCCTGACTCGGGCGGAGCGGGGCGCCGGCGCGGCGGGCTGGGATCCCTGGCCGAGTGGGAGATCGAGCGGCCGATGACGATGATGGTCCAGGCTCAGAAGACCGAGGACATCGGCGGTCTCGGCCTCGCCGGCGGCATGCCGGCGGGCGGCCGGAACGATCTCGTGCTCGACCCCGGTACACCGCAGGAGCGCTCGCTTGCGATGACCTCCGATACGGAAGTCGACGCGGGGACGCGGATCGTCATCAACGGTGCGGGCGGCGGCGGCTACGGCGATCCGTTCGAGCGCGAGATCGAGGCGGTCGCGGCGGACGTCCTCGACGGCTACGTCAGCGTCGAGGCGGCGGCAAAGCAGTACGGAGTCGTCGTCTCCGAGGCCGGCGAGGTCGATCTCGACGCGACCGCCGCGCTACGGCGGTCGCGGACCGATCGCAACGGCGGTGACGGCGACGAACTTCCTTTGAGTCAAGGTCAACCATCGATGGAGAGGATCGACTAGACCATGAGAACAACGAGGACGAGACTGGTGCTGGTGTCGGCTGCGGTCATGCTCGTCGGCTTCCTGGCCGCGGGTTGCGGCTCATCGAGCGAATCGAGCTCGAGCGACGGATCCGACGTCGACGCGCAGATCGCCACCGCCGAGGGCTGGGACACGACCACGCCGGAGGCGACGGGTGAACTCGACACCGTCACCTGGGGCCTTCCCTACGGGGAGCCGTCGACGCTGGATTACGTCCAGGCCGCCTCGTACTCAGAGAACACCGTGCTCTCATCGATCTGCGAGGGCCTGCTGCGGACGGCGCCGGATCTGACCGTTGAGCCGTCGCTCGCCGAAAAGGTGGAGCACCCGAACCCGACGACCTGGATCTACGACCTTCGCGATGGAGTCGAGTTCAGCGACGGCAAGCCGATGACCGCGGACGACGTCGTCTTCAGCCTCGAGCGCAACCTCGATCCGAGCAGCGGCTCGTTCTGGTCGAGCTGGTACGAGAACGTCGAGGACATCAAGGCGAAGGGCGACTCCTCCGTCGAGGTGACGCTGAAGCAGCCCGACGTGATGTTCAACCAGTTCATGGGCACGGCGGCCGGAACGGTGGTCGAGAAGGACTATTTCGATCAGAACGCTGACGACTTCGGCAGCTCGAAGGGCGGTGTCATGTGCACCGGCCCGTTCGTCCTGTCCGATTGGACGCCGGGCGAGTCGATCACCGTCGAGCGCAACGACAACTACTGGGACACCGATAACCCGGCGCAGACGAAGGAGATCAAGTTCGAGTTCGTCACCGACAGCTCGGCGCTCTCCGCGGCGCTCGAGTCGGGTGAGATCGACGGTGCCTACGACGCGCCTTCGAGCCTGGAGACCTCCGACGCGGGCACGCTCTACAACGGGCGCAGCACCCAGTTCACGGCCGAGTCGTTCTCGACCCGACCGGGACCGGTCCAGGACGTCCGGATCCGAGAGGCGCTGTCGCTGGTCCTCGACCGGGCAGCGATCGCCGAGAAGATCTTCAACGAGTCGGCTATTGGTTTCTTCAGCTACTACACGCCGGCGACCTGGGGCTATGCGCGAGACACCTTCAAGCAGCAAGTCGAGCAGTTGCCCGCGCCGAACACGACCGACATCGCGAAGGCGAAGTCGCTCGTCGAGGACTACGCGAGCGACGAGGGCCAGCCCCGCGAGCTCGAGCTCGAGCTGAACGCCGACGATCCGGCCCAGCGGCAACTCGGCACCTACATCGAGTCGCAGGCGGAGCAGGCCGGGCTGGAGATCAAGGTCGTCGCGCTGCCGGCGAACCAATCGATCGCGGTCGCCTTCGACCCCGAATTGAAGAAGGACTACGACATCATCTCCGGGACCGGCTACATCGACGTCGCCGACCCCCTGGTCTGGGCGATCTGGGGCCTGACGCCCGGTGGGATATTCAACGACAACGAGTACGAGAACCCCAAGGTCACGAAACTGACCGAACAGGCACGCCAGACCGAGGACGAGGAGAAGCGCGCCGACCTGCTCGGCCAGATCCAGGACATCGCCTACGGGCAGGATCACGCGTCGATCTTCATCGCGAACCTGTCCGAGCGCCTGTATCTAGGCAAGCGGGTGACCGGCGTCCCGGCATCGATGCCGGGCTACATCTACTACCCCTGGTCGCGGGACCTTGGAGCCGCCGGAGGCTAGATGAAGGCGGCACAGCTCATAGGCGTGCAGGTCGCCTCGTTCCTGCTCGCCCTTCTCGCTGCGTCATTTCTCATCTACGGCGCACTCGACCTCTCCCCGGGGGATCCGCTGACGGTCCTCTCAGGGGGTCGTGAGCTCAGTCCCCAGGCCGAACAGGGGTTGCGCGAGCAGTACAACCTCGACGACCCCTTCCTGTCCCGCTATGTCGCCTGGCTGGGCGACTTCGCCCAGGGCGACATGGGCACGTCGATCACCCAGAACGCCGACGTCAGGGAGCTGATCGGGCCGCGGCTCGGGACGACGTTCCTGTTGCTCGCGATGGCATCCGTACTGATGGTCAGCGCCGGCATCGGCCTCGGCCTTCTCGCCGGCCTGCGCGGCGGCAGGGCAGATGGTGCGGTGCGCGCCTCCTCGAGCCTGGGCATCGCGACGCCGAGCTTCGTGGCCGCCATCGTTCTGATCGCGGTCTTCTCAGTCGGCCTGGGCTGGTTCCCGGTCATCGGATCGGGCGAGGGGCTCGCCGACAAGATCTACCACCTGATCCTGCCGGCGATCGCCCTGGCCTTCGCGCAGTGGGCGTCGATCGCACGGGTCACGAGGGTCGCGGTCCGCACCGAAGCGGGATCCGAACACGTCGAGACGGCAAGATCGCGGGGTCTGCCCGAGTCGGGGATCGTCCGCCGGCACATCCTCCGCAACGCGATGATTCCGATCTCGACGATCGCCGGCCTGACGATCGCCGGCACGATCGCAGCGACGGTCGTCGTCGAGAGCGCCTTCTCGCTCAACGGTCTCGGCTCGCTGCTCGTCGACTCCGTCACGGCCAAGGACTTCGCGGTCGTCCAGGCCGTGAGCCTGATCTACGTCGCGTTCTTCCTGCTCGTCAACATGGCCGTCGACCTCGGCTACGCCCTGCTCGATCCCCGGATCAGGACCGGCTCGCGGTGACCGCATACGCGGCATCGCGGCTGAGTCGAATCCGGCCGTTCTCGCGCATCAGCGGTCACCCGCTCGGGGTCACGGTCGCCGGCGGGGTGATCGTCTTCATCGTCCTGATCGCGATCTTCGCGCCGCTCCTCACGCCGGCCGACCCGAACCAGGCTTCGATCATCGACCAGTACCTCCCGCCGTCGGCGGACCACTGGCTCGGAACCGACGCGTCGGGACGCGATCTGCTCTCCCGCCTGATCGAGGGCAGCAGGACGGCGCTGCTCGGTCCGACGATCGTGATCCTGATCTCGACGCCGATCGGAGTCGCCGCCGCGTTGCTCGCGTCCTGGCGCGGAGGCTGGCTCGACACGGTCATCTCGCGGCTGATCGACGTTTCCTTCGCGTTCCCGGGCCTGCTGCTCGCGATCATCGCCGCCGCCGTCTTCAGTCCCTCGTTGCTCGTCGCCGCCGTCGCGCTTTCCGTCACCTACACCGCCTACACCGCCCGGGTGATCAGGTCCGAGGCGATCCGCCAGCGCAGCCGGCCCTACATCGAGGCGCTTTGGGCTCAGGGCCACTCGACCCTGGCGATCTGGATCCGGCACCTGCTGCCGAACCTGATGCCGTTGATCCTGGCCCAGGTGACGCTGTCGTTCGCCTACGCCACCGTCGACATCGCGACCGTGTCCTTCCTCGGACTCGGCGTGCAGCCACCCACGGCCGACTGGGGCACGATGGTCGCGGAGGGCAAGGCGGCGATCGAGGAGGGCTTCCCCCAGGAGTCCCTGTACGCGAGCGTCTGCCTCGTGATCCTGATCCTCGCGGTGAGCGTCGTCGGCGACTACCTCACCGATCGGGCCGAGGAGCGCAAGTGAGATCGCCGCTACTCGAGATCGATAACCTCTGCCTCTCGGTGCCCGGCGACGGGGGAGAGCGGCCACTTCTGCGGGGCGTCGAGTTGAGTGTCGGCGCGGGCGAGGTCGTCAGCATCGTCGGCGAGTCGGGATCGGGGAAGTCCCTGACGGCGCGGGCGGTCATGGGAATGCTCCCGAATGGAGCGACCACGACCGGGTCGATCCGCTTCGCGGGCGAGTCGGTGCTCGACGCCTCCGCCGCGGACCTCCGTGACCTCCGCTCCCGGCGAGTCGCGATGATCTTCCAGGATCCCCGCGCACACATAAACCCGGTCCGCCGGATCGGCGACTTCCTGATGGAGGGGGTGACGGCGGTCGGAGGCATGAGCGGTTCCGCCGCCCGCGCCCGCGCCCTCGAGCTCCTCGCCGCGACGCAGATCGAGGATCCCGGCGGCACCGTGGCGCGCTATCCGCACGAGCTCTCCGGAGGAATGCTCCAGCGGGTGATGATCGCCGGCGCGCTGATGGGCGAGCCCGAGCTGCTTCTCGCCGACGAGCCGACCACGGCCCTCGACGTGACCACGCAGGCGGAGGTGATGGCGATCCTCGCCCGTCTCCGGAGAGAATTCGAGCTGGCGATTCTCTTCATCACCCACGACCTCGAGCTGGCGGCGGCCACCGCTGACCGGACGACCGTCATGTATGCCGGCCGAGTTGTCGAGGAGGCGCCGTCGGCGGTCTTGCATGAGCACCCCGAGCATCCCTACACCGTGGGGCTGCTCAGGTCTCGGCCGAGCCTCGGTCACCGCGCCGGGCGGCTCGAGGCCATCAAGGGCCGGCCGATCGAAGCTGCCGAGGTAAGCGGCGGTTGCGCGTTCGCGCCCCGCTGCGGTTTCGCCGAGCCCCGCTGCCTGACGGAGGACCCGCGCCTGCTCCCTCACGGCGCCGGGACCGTGGCATGCCTTCGGGCCGGGGAGCTGGGCCAGGCCGAGGAGCGGGCGCATGCCTGAGCCCGCGATCGCCGCCGAGGGGCTGACGAAGGTCTTCGCCGGTTCCGGCTCCGGCATCGGGCGGCGGTCGGCCGAGACCGTGGCCGTCAGCGATGTCAGCTTCGAGGTCGACGCCGGCGCCGCGTTCGCGATCGTCGGCGAGTCCGGGTCGGGGAAGACGACGGTGGCGCGCTGTCTCGCCGGCCTGGAGACGCTCACCAGCGGGACGATCGAGGTTTGTGGAGAGCGACTGACGGGCAGGGGATCTTCGCGCGCCGAGCGACTCAGGAGGGCGCGGATGATCCAGCTCGTCTTCCAGGACCCCTATCAGTCGCTCGACCCGAGACAGCAGGTTGGATCCGCCCTGGCCGAAGCGATCTCCGTCCATCAGCCGAAGGGCGAGGCCACCGAGAAGGCGGTGGTTTCGCTGCTCGAGCGGGTCGGGCTCTCGGCGAAGATCCTCGACTCCTATCCGCGGGTCCTCTCCGGCGGACAGCGCCAGCGGGTCGCGATCGCCCGAGCGCTTGCAGCCGGACCTGAAGTCATCGTCTTCGACGAGTCGGTATCCGCCCTCGACGTCTCGATCCAGGCGCAGGTCCTGAACCTGATCGCCGATCTGCGCGAATCGGCCGGCGTCACGACGATCTTCATCTCGCACGATCTCGCGGTCGTCGGTCAGGTCAGCGAAGCGATGATCGTGATGCGGCGGGGCGAGGTCGTCGAGGCGGGTCCGACAGCCGAAATCCTGGCATCGCCGTCGCACCCCTACACGCAGCGGTTGATCGCCTCCGTCCCTCGCGTCGGCTGGGATCCGGAACAACTGCTGGCTCCGTGACGGACGAACTCCAGTTCCTCGGAGCTGCCGAACTGATCGGCTCCTTCGCCGCCGGCGAACTGTCGCCGGTCGAGGTCATGTCGGAGACGATCGCTCACGCGGAGGAGGTCGAGCCCAAGGCCAACGCCTTCATGGCCACCTTCTACGAGCAGGCGACGGCGGCCGCCCGGGAAGCCGAGGGCCGGTGGCGCGGGATCGGCGCGCCGCCGCGCCCGCTCGAGGGGGTGCCGTTCGCCGTCAGCGACGACCTCGAGATCGCCGGACACCCGCTCACCGAGTCGTCGATTCACCTGGTCGGCCATGAGATCCACGAGACGGAGCCTCTCGCGGCCCGCATCTACGACTCCGGCGCGATCGTGCATGCCCGGACCGCGACGTCCGAGCTGCTCTACAGCCCGTTCATGCTCTCCGAGCTCTACGGGACGACGCCCTGCCCCTGGAATCCGGCCTACAACGCGAGCGGAGCGGCGGGCGGTGCCGGTGCGGCGCTCGCGATCGGTTCGACGGCGCTCGCCGGCGGCATCGACTCACTCGGGTGCAACACGGCGGCCGCCCCCTGCGGCGTCGTATCCATGAAGCCGTCGTACGGTCGGATCCCGCTCGTCCCTCCGTTCTCCCTCGACACGTACTCCCAGTACTTCCCGATGGCCCGGAGCGTTGCCGACTGCGCGCTGCTCTACGACCAGCTGGCCGGACCGGATCCACGCGACGCCTCTTCGCTTCCGCCGGCGGATCCGATCGGGAAGCTCGTGCCGAGCGCATCGGGCCTCCGCGTCGCCTGGTCGGAGGACCTGGGGGGATACGACGTACGAGCGGACGTCCGCGCCAACACCCGTGCCTCGATGCAGCGGCTCGCAGACGCGGGCGCGAGAGTCGACGAGGTGGGTCTCGATCTGGACCCGGTCGAGATCGGCGGGACCGTCCTGCGACACGCGGGCCACCTGTTGCTGCCGATGCTCGAACGCCAGATCCGGGAGGGGGACCTGGCGGACCACAGCCTTGCGTTCGTCACCCGGGCCCTGGAGGAGGCGAAGGCGCCCTTCAGCGATGCCATCGAGGTGGAAGGCCGACTGTATTCGGAGCTCGCCGGCATCTTCGCCGCATACGACGCATTCGTCTGCCCGGCTTTGACCGTCCCGGCATTCCCCCTGGTCCCGGAGAACCCGGACTTCCTCGGCGCCCTGACCGGAGCCGTTTTCACGATCTGCAGCCGTCATCCGTATGTGTCCGTTCCGTCCGGAACCGGCGAGGACGGTGTCCCGACGGCGGTGCTGGTCGTCGGGCCGCGCCACAACGAGCCGGTCGCCTTCCGAGCTGCCGCTGCGGTGGAGGCCGTCGTCGACCCGATCGGGCGACCGCGCGGGTGACGCCCGGCCCTGCGGACTTGCGCCCGCGAGGCCCTCAGACCTGCGGGACCTGCGCGTCGCAGCCGGTGCGGGCCGACTCCTCGATCGCGAGCACGATCGCCAGCGACTTCAGCGCCTCCGATCCCGGTACGAAGGGCTCGCGGCCGTCGCGGATGGCTTCGAGGATGTCGGTCAGCGCCAGGCGATGTCGCTCCTCGGGGAATTCGTTCGGGTCCGGAGTGTCGACGAAGGGGAACTCGAGCCCTGGCTCGACCGGTCCCTCCTCGGTTCCCTCCACATCCCAGAAGTAGAGGTGGTCGTACTCGGGGTTGATGATCACGCTGCCGTTGGTCCCGTGGACCTCGACCCTGGTCCGCATGGCCGGCATGATCGCCGTCGAGCTGTGAAGGACGCCGGGCGCGCCATTCGCATAGGTCAACCGAGCCACGGCGAGATCGGGCGCCTCGATGTCGTGGCGGGCGGTCCGGACGAAGCCACTCACGTTCGTCACCGGGCCGGCGAGCCACTGCAGCATGTCGATGATGTGGATGGACTGGGTCATCAGACAACCCGCGCCCTCCATCTCGCGGGTGCCGCGCCACGGGTCCTGGGCGTAGTACTCGGGGCTTCGGAACGCCTTCTCGATGCCGTCGACGAGGATCAGCTCGCCGAGGGCGCCCGAGTCGACCGCCTCCTTCAGCTTCCGCGCCCAGTTCCCGAATCGCATCTGGTAGATGACGCCGAGGGTTACGCCGTTGCGATCGCAGGCGTCCATGATCTCCCGGCCCTCGTCGAGGTCGAGTGCGATCGGCTTCTCCACGATCACGTGCTTCTTCGCGTCGGCCGCCCGGACCGCGTAGTCGCGGTGCACGCCGTGGGGGGTGAGGACGTCGACGACGTCGACGGCGGGGTCGGCGAGGAAGGCTTCGTAGTCGGTGTAGGTGCGGGGGACGCCGAATTCGTCGGCGAACGCGCGGACCTTCTCCTCGCTGCGCCCGAAGACGGCTGCCGTGTGCGCGCCCTCCGTGTGCGCGATCTCGCGCACGTGGGTCCTACCGGCCATTCCCAGGCCCACAAGGCCGATGCCGATACCGTCGCTCACATGCTCCTCCTCGATTCCGGTCAACGCGATCCGGGGGCACACTACTGCAGTTGCCGGTAGTCTGTCGAAACGTTTTTGCACTTCTGATGGCTTCGCTCGAAACCCCGATTCGCTACCTCTCCCGGACGACCGTGGAGGCGCACCTTCCGCCCTTGCGGGAGCGACTCCGACTCGTCCACACCGCCTATCGGGCCATCCGTGAGGAGGCTTGCCAGTCACCCTCGCCGCCGGAGATATCGCCGCGCCCCGGCGCCGTCGCCCGTGCCATGTCCGCCTACGTCTCCGACGGCGACGTCACGGCGGTCAAGTGGGTCGCCGACTTCCAGTCCAACACCGAGCTGGGCCTTCCGCTCGTCTCCGGCCTGATCATAGTCGCCGACAGCGAGACCGGGCTGCCGATCGCGGTGATGGACGCATCGGCCATCACCGTCGCCCGGACGGCCGCCGCATCAGTGGCGTGCGTGATCGCCTATGCGCCGGACGACTGGTCACGGCTCGGGATCATCGGGTACGGGGCCCAGGCGGCCGCGCACATCGAGTTGCTGTCCGAACTGAATCCGGATGCCCGTTTTCAGGTCTTCTCGCGTCGCCGGATCGACCTCGGCGACGACCGGGTGGCGTTCGTCGCCGGTCCGGAGGAGGCTGCCGACGGCGCCGACGTGCTGGTGACCGGACGGCCGCTGGGTACGAGACTCGACCCGCCGGTGGCCGCGGGATGGCTGCCGCCGAGCGCTCTCGTCCTGCCGCTCGACGAGGACGTCTCGGTTGCCGCCGACGTCGTCGCCGGGAGCGACCTCTTCCTGGTCGACGACCTCGAGGACTTCGAGTCGAAACGGCGGGACGGAGCCTACGCCGGGTGGCGCGATCCGGACGCAACCGTGCCCGAGGCGATCACCGACGGGAGGGCCGGCGAGGGCCTGATCGTCTGCTCCAACCAGGGCATGGGCATCCTCGACGCGGTGTTCGCGAGGCAGGTCCTCGCAGCGGCCGAGTCCTCGGGGTCGGGGACGTTGCTCGAGCGCTGATGAACCTAGCTCGCCGGTCGCAACGTGGCGACGCCCCATGCCGCAACCGCGGCCCAGACACCCTCGAGAAGGAGGAAACCCCATTGCTGGTCATGAAGCGCGAGTCCCGCGAGGACCGATGATCCGACGAGGTTCAGCGACAGATAGAGGAAGGAGTCGGTCCGAAGTGATCCGAGTTGCGACCACGCGAAGGGAACGACGATTGCGACGGCTCCCAGCACCTGAAGGACGTCGAGCATGGATTTCCTCCTGGACACGCCGTCGTCAGGCCGGGTACGGCGCGCGCTCTCGTCCGGGGCATGCTCTCTCGTGGCCGCCGCAGGGGAGCGTATCGAGCGGGGGGTGGGCATGAGCGAGTGCATCCCGATCGTCGGTGGCACCGGAGCTCTCGGCTACGGGCTGGCGCTCCGCCTGGCGTCGGCGGGCAACGAGGTGGTCATCGGTTCGCGCGACGCCGGCAGAGCCGCGGAAGCCGCCGAGCGCGTGGCGGCCGCGGTGCCGGGGTCCATTACCAGCGGCCTCGAGAACGCGGAGGCGGCCGGGCGGGGTCCGGTCGTGCTGCTAACGGTTCCGTTCGCGGCCCAGGCCGACACCCTGAAGGGTCTCGCCCCGGCACTGAGCGACGGTCAGTTGCTGGTGGACTGCACCGTCCCGCTGGCGACGGCGGTCTCCGGCAAGCCGACCCGGACGGTCGGGGTCTGGCAGGGCTCCGCCGCCGAGCAGGCCCAGGAGCTCGTTCCCGAAGGGGTCACGGTGGTCTCGGCGCTGCACACGGTGAGCGCCGCCGCTCTCGCCGAGGGCGGAGCGCTGGACGAAGACGTCCTGATCTGCGGCGACAGGAAGGCCGACAAGGCGCGGGTCGCCGCGATCGTCGAGCAGATCGAGGGGCTCCGGGCCGTGAACGCCGGCTCCCTCGAGACCGCACGGATCGTCGAGTCGCTGACGCCGATGTTGATCTCGATCAACGGTCGCTACAAGACGCACGCGGGACTGAGGATCATGGGCCTCCCCGAGAAGCCCCACTGGTGAACGCCGCGACTCGCCGGTTCAGGTCGCCTCGGCCGCCCGGACCGGCGCCGGCGTCAGCGCCGCCGCGCCGATGACCAGGACGAACGCCAGGATCCGGGCGATGAAGCCGAGCGTGTCGTCGGGCACCGGATCGCCGAAGACCACGGGGCCGGAGAGGATCGTCAGCGCGTTGGCCGCGACGGTGGTCATCGCGATCACCGGCACGGCCTTGCCGATCTGAAGGCTCTTCGCCGAGACCGTCAGCCCGACGAACGAGGCGACGATGATGATCAGGACGAGCGGGCTGATGAAGACCGTCGTGATGCTCTCCCCGAAGGTTCCGGTCTGGGCCTTGATGGCCGTGTCCGAGACCGCCCAGAAGAGGCCGGCCGAGGCGCCGAGGGCGACGCCGGCGTGGAGGGTGCGCCAGCCGACGACCGCGACGGTGATCGCGAGCACGGTCACCGCGGCGAGGAAGATCGCCAGCGTCGTCGCCTCGTAGTCGGAGTGGGCGCCGTCGGCGGAGCCCTCGAGCGTCGCCGCCAGAAATGCGAGGCCGAGCGCCGCGAGGGCGACGCCGATCCACTCGCGGCGGGTCACGTCGTGGGCGAAGAGGCGGTCGGCGACGACGGTGAGCAGGACCAGGCCGCCGGCGATCACGGATTGAACGAGCGAGATCGGCGCGAGGGCCAGGGCGGCGACGTGGAAGCCCCAGGAGCCGATCGCGATCACGATTCCGAGCACGTACCAGCGGTTGCGGAACAGCGCCAGCGACGTGCGGACGGGTCGGTCCCACTCGACGGGAGGGGATCCGACCGCGCCCTTGTGCTTGTAGAGGAAGCCGACGACCGCGAAGAACGCGGTCGCGACCGCCATCAGCAGTCCGATCTCGACGGAGAGGCTCATCGGGAAGCGGGCAGGCTAGCGGCCCGCTCCCATGGGCTCGGGTGAACCGGGGCTCAGGCGAGCAGGTCCGGTGGGGCGGGGCCGTCGTCGTGTTCGGTGCCGCCGTCGTCGCCCGGCCTGATCTGGGCGATGTGCTCCTCGTCGGGGAGCATGGCAAGCACCTCGTCGGCGATCGCCCGGGTCCGGTCGTCGGCGCCTTCGGCGAGGGCGCGCAGCGCGTCGTGAACTGCCTTGAGCTGGGCCGGGGTCAGCTCAAGGTGATAGCGGAACGGGCTCGGGCCTGGGTCCGCCATGCGGTTCAGGCGGAGGGAGTCGCCTGGCCGGAGCCGGCGCCCTTGCGCCGCTTCTGCCGCTGGCGGTTGCGCTTCTCGGACTCGTCGGCCGCCTCGAGCAGCTGCTTGACCTCGGCCTCGATCCCCTCGGCGACGAGGTTGATGTCCTCCATCGCGTCGTAGTCGCCGAGCAGCCCGAAGTCGATCTTCCCGTTGTAGGACATGATCGCGATCGCGAGCGCGTGGTTCTCGGGCAGGAACGCCACCGGGAAGATGTCGAGCAGCTCGCGGCCGAGGACGTAGAGCGGGATCTGCGGCCCGGGGACGTTGGTGACGATCAGGTTGAAGAGGCGGGTCGAGAAGTTGATCCGCGATGCCTGCGCGAGCAGCGTCGGCGGCGCGAAGTCGTTGAAGCGCGAGATCACCTCGGCGCCCAGCGCCTTCTTCGACGACTTGATCCCGTCCATCGCCTCGCGGACCGTGCGCAGGCGCGCGACCGGGTCCTCGACGTAGACGGGCAGCGGCCCGCGGACGGCGGCGATCTGGTTGCCGAGCTCGCCGTGCTGGTCGGTCGCCCGGATCGAGACTGGGACCAGCGCCCGCAGCTCGAGACCCTCGGTGCGGACGCTGCGGGCCCGGAGCCAGCGCCGGAGGGCGCCCGCGACGACGCAGAGGACGACGTCGTTGACCGTGCCGCCGAGCTCGGACTTGATCCGCTTGTACTCGGCGAGGTCGCCGCGGACCCAGGTGTAGCGGCGATGCGGGCCGATCGGCGTGTTGAGCGGCAGGTCCGGCGCCGGGTTCGCGAACTCCCACGCGACCTCGCCGACGCCTTCGGCCGCGTCCTGGACGCTGCGGACGGCCGCCTTCGGCGAGCTCACGGCACCGGCGACCCGGCGGGCGGCGCCGATCGGCGAGCGGGCGACGGCACCGATACCGCGGGCGGCCAGCTCGGCGCCGGACGGGCTCGGGCTCGGGATCCAGTCGTGCTCGGCCTTGATCGGCTCGGGGACGGGCTTGACGTCGAAGAGGACGGTTGCGATGTCGACCCCGGAGACGCCGTCGACGAGGGCGTGATGGGTCTTCGAGATCAGCGCGAATCGGCGCTTCCGCAGACCCTCGACGAGCCAGAACTCCCAGAGGGGCTTTGTCCGGTCGAGCTGCTGGGAGAAGACGCGCGCTGCCATCCGGCGCAGCACGGCCTCGTCGCCGGGCGCCGGCAGCGCCGAGTGGCGGACGTGGTAGCCGATGTTGAACTGCGGGTCGTCGACCCAGAAGGGACGGCCGGTCTCGACCGGGGGCACCGCGAGCTTCTGGCGATAGCGGGGGACGAGGTGGAGGCGGCTCTCGATGTGGTCGAGGAGGTCCTCGTAGCTCGGAGGCGGCCCCTCGAAGATCGTCACGCCGCCGATGTGCATGTGGCTCGTCCCCGACTCGTTCGTCAGGAAAGAGGCGTCGATCGCGGTCAGCCGATCCATGTGTCCCTGAGACATGGCCCTAACGTATCGCGCATGTCCGAGCCCCGCCACCGCCCGGCCGCGGTCGCATCCGGGGTGATCGCGTTGATCGCGGCGGCGGCCCTCGCGCTCGGCGGCTGCGATGGCGGCGACGGGACCGGGACGGCGTCCGACACCGTCGCCGGCACCCGCTTCGACGCCGCTCGCGCGTTCTCCGACCTGCAATCGCAGGTGGCGCTCGGTCCGCGGCCCTCGGGCTCGACGGCGAACCGCAGGCTCACCGCTGAGCTGGCCCGCGAGCTGCGCGCCGCCGGCGTCACCGACGTGCGCGTCCAGCGGCCGCTTCGCAACGTCGTCGGCGTGATCCCCGGCGAGGGCGAGGGCTACGTGGTCCTCGGCGCCCATCACGACACCCTGGCCGGGGTCCCGGGGTTCGTCGGCGCGAACGACGGCGCGTCGGGTGTGGCGACCGTTCTCGAGCTCGCCCGCACGCTGCCGAACCCGATGCCGGGCCCGGCGGTGGCGATCGCCCTCTTCGACGGGGAGGAGGCGCCGCCCGATTCCGACTTCGACGCCTCCGGCCTCCGCGGCAGCCGCCAGTACGTCGACTTCGCCGGAACCGCGTCGCAGGGCAGCCCCCCGATCGACCGGATCGAGGCCATGGTCCTGCTCGACATGGTCGGCGACTGCGACCTCTCGATCCCGCGCGAGGACAACTCCGACGAGGATCTCCACGGCCTCTTTGCCGACGCCGACCCGGAACTCTTCGACGGGAGCGGGGGAGGGGTCGAGGACGATCACACGCCGTTCCTCGAGGCCGGGATCCCCGCGGTCGACCTGATCGATTTCCAGTTCGGACCCGGGGACATCCCCGGCGACTACTGGCACACCACCGAGGACGACCTCGGCAACGTCTGTCCGGAGAGCCTCGGGCGGATCGGCTCCGCCGCGCTCGAGGCGCTCCCCCGGATCGGAGCCGGGTAGTTCCGGAGTAGCCTGTCGGTCGCAGTGGCGGAGCAAGACCCGAACGGCCGCTCCCGGCCTGACGTGCCGATCGGCGGCCGCCTGCTCGAGGGCGGGGCCCGCGGCGTCGGCCGGATCGCCGGCGCTACCGGCATCGACCGGACCGTCGAGGTCGCGGTCGAGGAGGCGATCGTCAGGGCGCTCGAGAGCGCCGTGGTCGAGCGTGCCATCGCCCGCCTGATCGACGACGGCCGCCTCGCCGACGCCGTCGAGGCGTCGATCGACCAGGACCGGCTCGAGGAGACGATCCGCCGGGCGATCGACAGCGAGGTCGCTGACCGCGTCTGGGAGGACATCCTCGCCAGCGACAAGGCCCAGATGCTCGTCGAGCGGATCGCCGAGGCCCCGGAGGTGCGAATCGCCCTCGCCTCGCAGGGAGTCGGCCTGATCGCCGATCTCGGCCGCCAGATCTCCCGTGCCGCCGGCGCGGTCGACGACTTCCTCGAACGCCTGGTCCGGCGCATCACCCGCCGCCCGCAGCGGGCCGAGGAGACCGAGAACGTCGGTCTCGTCGGACGCGGCGTCGCACTCGCCGTCGACGCCGGGATCCTCGCGGCCGGCTTCGCCCTGTTCACGGCGATGCTCTCCGGTGCGATGCAGCTGATCACCGACGAGAAGATCCCCGGCTGGCTCGCCGCCCTGCTCTCGCTCGGAGGGTTCATCTCGGTCGCCGTCTACTTCACCGGCTTCTGGGCGTTCGAGGGACAGACCCCGGGCATGCGCTTCGTCGGCATCCAGCTCGAACACGAGGGGAGCCCGGAGATC
>JAXLSX010000005.1:0-215332 GCA_046330285.1 Solirubrobacterales bacterium
GACCCGCGACTCCGAGCGGCTCGCCGAGGCGCGCCGGAGCCTGATCGCGGCGGCCGGTCCGGGCACGCACCCGCTCGAGTATGCGGAGCTGCTGGTCAACGATCTGGCCCCGGCGGCGCTGTCGCTGCGGCCGTCGATCAGCGTCGCGCTGGGCCTGCTGGCGGAGGTCGGCGCGCCGGTCGCGATCGTGACCGGCTCGGGGCCGACGGCGGTCGGGCTGTTCGAAGGTCGCGACGAGGCGGTGGCCGCCGCCACCGAGCTGCGGGCCGACGGTCACGAGGCGATCGTCGCCAGCTCGGTTCAGGGCATCTGATGGAGCTGCCGCGCAAGCGCAAGGACTGGCTGAAGATCGTCGGGGTCGTCGTCGCGATCATCGTCGCCTACCAGCTGATCAAGCGGGCGCTGCCCGACGTCGACGCACAGAAGCTGCTCGAGGACGTCTCCGGCTCGCTCGGCTCGTGGACGTATCTGATCGTCGGGTTCCTGGCTTTCCTCGAGACGGGCGCCTTTGTCGGACTCGTCGCGCCCGGCGAGACGGTCGTGGTGCTCGCGGGCGCCGTCGCGGGCCAGGGAGCGACCTCGGTCGTGCTGACGATCGGCATCGTCTGGCTCTGCGCCTTCCTCGGCGACACCTGCAGCTTCTTCCTCGGCGAGAAGCTCGGGCGCGACTGGGTGATGCGGCACGGGCCGAAGCTGCGGATCACGCCGGAGCGGTTCAAGCAGGTCGAGGACTACTTCGCCAGCCACGGGGGGAAGACGATCCTGATCGGCCGGTTCATCGGCCTCGTCCGGGCGCTGGCCCCGTTCGTGGCCGGCAGCTCGGGCATGCCCTACCGGCAGCTCGCGCCGTACAGCATCCTCGGCACGGGGATGTGGGCGACGCTGTTCACGCTGCTCGGCTACTTCGCCTCGAAGAACATCGACGCCGTCCTGGCCAATTCCGAGCACGCCCTGCTGGCGTTCGCGGTGATCGTGGCCGCGATCGTCGGCGGGATCGTCGGCTACCGCTGGCTCAAGGTGCCGGCGAACCGCGAGCGGCTGGCGGCGGGGATGGAGAAGCGACCGGTCCTGCGCAACCTGCTCGCGGTCGGCCGCCGGTTGCAGCCGCAGGCGCGCTTCCTCCTCGCGAGGCTGACGCCCGGCGGCCTCGGTCTCGAGTTCACGACGGCGCTCGCGGCGCTCGCGGTGGGCAGCTACATCGCGATCGGCTACGCGCTGGTCGTCGACGACTCGCCGGGCCCGACGACCGGCGACACGACCGCGGCCGACTTCGTCGCGAACATCCGCACCGACTGGCTGACGTCGATCGCGAAAGTCCTGACCGCGCTCGGCTCGTGGGAGGCGATCGTCGTCGCCACCGTCGTGACGGCGGCGTGGCTCGCGGCCAGGCGCGCCTGGGCGGAGTTAGTCGTCCTGGTGGTCGGGACGATCGCGATCCTCTGGGGCACCGACCTGATCAAGGAGGCGGTGGCCCGGCCGCGGCCTCCGGACGGGCTCGTCACGACCGACGGTTACGCCTACCCGAGCGGCCACGCGTCGCATTCGGTCGTCTACACGTGGATCGCGGTGACGATCGCGATCAAGGTCCGGCCGGGGATGAGCCGGGGGACGGCGCTGGTCGTGGCCGGGATCCTGCTGACGGCGGCGATCGGGCTCAGTCGCGTCTACCTCGGCGTCCACTGGATGAGCGACGTCAGCGGCGGCTGGGCGTACGGCGCCGCGATCTTCGCGCTGCTCTCGGCGATCGCCGTGAGCGTCGTCCACTTGCGGCAGAATGGGCGCAATGTCAGCTGAGGTGATGATCTTCGCCGGCGCCGGGCTGATCACCCTGATCGCGTTCACGACGTTGATCCTGGTGCCCGCGATCGGCTCCTTCTCCCGCGGCTGGGAGAAGGCGACGGCCGCCGCGCTGTCGCTGATCGTGCTCGTGGCGCTCGTCGGCCTCGGCCTCGCCATCGGCGTCGCGATCGTCTACTACTGGGACGATCTCTCGACCCTGTTCGGCTGAGAGCGGCTGAGAACCCGCCTCCGGAGCCGCTTGCGGCGGCCGGTGGCCCGTCGGGGCCGCCGTACTATTCGTGGCTTCCGTGGCTTCGAAGACGACACATTCGCCGTCCCGGCAGGGCGCTGCCGACGATGCCCCGCCGACGGGCGATGCGGCTCCGGGCTCGCTCGAGGCGCTCTCGGAGGCGATCGAGTCGGGCGCCGGGCTGCCGGCGGTCGCCCGTGCCGCCGCCGCAGCCCTCGACTCGAGCCTCGCGCTGATCGATCGCTCGAGCGCGGTGCTCGCGGTCGCCGCCGCCTCCGGCGCCGAGGAGGAGAAGCTGATCGCGGCGGCCGCTGACGTCAGCACCGCCGAGCTCCGAGTCGCCGACGTCGCCGTCGGCGAGATCCGCTACCGCCGCCGGGGTGGAGCGGAGGGTGCGCCGCCCGGCCTGCGGATGGTGACCACGCTGCTCGGGCTCGAGGTCGAGCGCGCCCGCTCGCCCGAGTGGGCGAGCGACGAGGCGGCCGGCGACTTCCTCCGGGCCGTGCTCGAGCGCCGGCTCTCCGATCCCGCCGAGATCGTCTCGCGGGCCGGCGAACTCGGCAGCGACCTGGCCAGCGGTGCCGGCGTCGTCATCGCCCGGGCCACGCCGCACTCGACGCAGACCGGCGAGTGGCGCGCGCGCGTCCTGACGCTCGTGCTCCGCGCCGTCCGCTCCGGCAGCAGCGGGGCGCTGGCGACGACGACCGGCGAGGAGGGGGGAGAGGTGGCGATGCTCCTGCCCGCCCCCGACGCGGGGCCGATCGAGCGGGCCGCCAAGGCGATCGAGGACGAGCTCCGCCGCTCGCTCTCGGGGTTCTCCGTGACCGTCGGATTCAGCCGTCACGCCGAGGATGCCTCGCAGGTCTACCGCGCCGGCAAGGAGGCGCTGATGGCGGCGAACGTCGCCGAGTCCGAGGACCGCTCGCCTCTCGCCTTCGAGGAGACCGGCTCCTATCGGCTGCTCCTGCCCGCGATGAGCGAGGACCCCGCCGAGCTCGAGCGCTTCTTCGACGAGACGGTCGCACCGCTCGCCGCCTACGACGACCAGTACGAGACGGAACTGGTCGCCACCGTCGAGGCCTACCTCGACAACGACGGCAACGTCACCCCGACCGCCGAGACCCTCTTCACCCACCGCCACACGGTCCGCTACCGCCTCGAACGCGTCCGCGAGCTCTGCGGCCACGACCTGAGCTCGACCGAGGGTCGCGAGAAGCTCGGCCTCGGCCTCAAGGCCATGCGGGTGCTCGGGATCCAGCCGCCCGGCGGCCCGGCCAAGGAGGCCCGGTCGAAGGGCGAGAAGTCGAGCCGCAAGCGGGAGTAGCGCCTCTGACGACTCGCAAAGACTGGGGAGCCAGGGATCGAACCCGAACCTGATCCTCCAAAGGGATCCGTGCTTCCAGTTACACCACTCCCCAGTGCCGGGGCAACGATAGCCAGCGGGGCCTCGCAGTTCTGTCCGATCAATCGTCGAACATACGTTCGACCATGGCACCCCGATACGACGAAGAGCAGTTGCGGATTGCGGTGCTGCAGTCGCGGAGTGTCGCCGAGACGCTCAGGCGGCTTGGCATGTGTGCCACCGGGGGCAACCGACTGACGCTGAAGAAGTACGCCGCGGCCTGGGGGGTGGATATGGGTCACTTCGACCCCGACGCCGTCCGGAACGAATCGCTGGCTCGCTCCTGGAGGAGTCCGCAGCCGCTCCAAGAGATCATGGTTGAGTCGTCCACGTATTCACGTGGCCACCTCAAGCGCCGGCTGTTCGAGGAGGGGCTGAAGCAGCGTCGTTGCGAGATCTGTGGGCAGGACGAGATCTGGCAAGGACGCCGGATGTCACTGGTTCTCGACCACGTCAACGGAGTCCGGGACGACCATCGTCTCGAGAACCTCAGAGTTGTTTGTCCAAACTGCGCGGCGACGTTGGACACCCATTGCGGCCGCAAGAACCGCCTCGGACCCAGGGTCTGTCTCCATTGCCGGAAGGAGTTCGTTCCCAAGAGGGGGTCCCAGCGCTACTGCTCCCATGCATGCGGGGTTCGCTGGGACCGTCGTGGGCGCCCGCTCCACCGTGCACGGAGGGTCGAACGCCCGCCGTACGGACGACTCATGGCCGAGATCGAGGCCACCAGCTACCTGGCCGTTGGCCGTAAGTACGGCGTTTCCGACAATGCGATCCGCAAGTGGGTCCGCACCTACGAGCGCGAGCTGGAAGACCACGTCGACGATGGGCGGTCGCCTCCGCAGGACTGAGTCAGCGAACCGATCGGGCGCCTCGCGAATACGATGCGCCGAGTGAGCGCTCCTACGGTCCTGATCATGGCCGCCGGTCAGGGCACCCGGATGAAGTCCGCGGTGCCGAAGGTGCTTCATCCGGTCTGCGGTCGCGCGCTCGTCGCCTGGCCGATCGCGGCCGCGAAGGAGGCGGGCGCGGGGCGGGTCGGCGTGATCGTCTCCCCGGACCGCGACATCTCCGGGGCGCTGGCCGACGGCGTCGAGACGATCCCGCAGCCGGAGGCGAACGGAACCGGCGGCGCACTGCGGGCAGCGGCCGAGGTCGTCGCCGAGTCGGAGACGGTCGTCGTCCTCAGCGGCGACGTTCCGCTCGTGTCGGCCGGGCTCATCGCGGACCTGCTCGCCACCCACGCCGAGAGCGGGGCGGCTGCCACCGTCGTCACCGCGGTCCTCGACGACGCCGGCAGCTACGGCCGCGTCGTCCGCTCCGACGACGGTTCCGAGATCGAGCGCATCGTCGAGGCCAAGGGCGGCGCCGGCGACGCGACCGCCGAGGAGCTCGAGATCCGCGAGATCAACTCCGGCATCTACGCCTTCGACGGGGCCGCCACGGCAGCGGTTCTTCCCGACCTGTCCAACGACAACGCCCAGGGCGAGTACTACCTGCCCGACGTGCTGCCGCTGCTGAAGGCGGCCGGCGGTCATGTCGCCGCCCACGTCTCCGACGACCCGAACGTGATCCTCGGCGTCAACTCGCGCGCCGACCTCGCGGTGATCGAGGCGGAGGCCCGGCGCCAGATCCTCGAGCGCCACATGCTCGCGGGGGTGACGATCGTCGACCCGTCCTCGACCTGGATCGACGTCGAGGTCGAGATCGAGCCCGACACCCGGATCGAGCCCGGCTGCTCGCTGATCGGCGCGAGCCGGATCGGCACCGGATCGGTCGTCGGTCCCCATACGACGATGATCGACGCGGCGATCGGCGCCGAGGTCCACGTCCCGCACTCCTACCTGGTCGAGTGCGCGGTCGGCGACCGCTGCAACGTCGGCCCCTTCGCCTACCTGCGGCCGAAGGCCGAGCTCGCCGAGGGCGCCAAGGCGGGCACGTTCGTCGAGATCAAGAACTCGCGGATCGGAGCCGGGACGAAGGTGCCGCACCTCTCCTACATCGGCGACGCCGACGTCGGCGAAGGGACCAACCTCGGCGCGGCGACGATCACCGCCAACTACGACGGCTACGTCAAGAACCGGACAAAGATCGGGCACGGTGCGAGAACGAGCGTTGACACGACACTGGTTGCGCCCGTCGAGATCGGCGATTCCGCCTACACTGGCGCCGGTTCGGTGATCGACGAGGACGTCCCCCCGGGGGCGCTCGGAATCGCGCGGGCCCGGCAGACCAACATCGAGGGTTACGCCGAGCGCAAGGCCAAGGAACACGAAGACAAGTGAGCGGTCCCACCAAGATGATGACCCTGGAACATCCGCCGTCAGACGAGCCCTCGCCGCACCCGGTCAGCTCGATCGGCCAGGACTACCGCAAGCGGCTGATGGTCTTCGGCGGCCGCGCCTCGGGCACGCTCGCCGCGAAGATCGCCGGCCAGCTCGACGTCGACCTCGGCCAGGCCGACCTCCGCACCTTCTCCAACGGCGAGGTCTACTGCCGCTACCAGGAGTCGATCCGCGGCGCCGACGTCTTCATCGTCCAGTCGACCGCCGCCAACGAGGCCGCCGGGATGACCCCGAACGACGCGCTGATGGAGCTCCTCTGCATGATCGACGCGGCCCAGGGCGCCTCCGCGCACCGGATCATCGCCGTCATGCCCTGGTACGGGTACGCGCGCCAGGACAAGAAGTCCCTGCCCCGCGAGCCGATCTCCGCCCGCGTCGTCGCCAAGGCGCTGGAGGCCGTCGGCACCGACCGCGTTCTGACCATGGATCTCCACGCCGGCCAGGTCCAGGGCTTCTTCGAGGTCCCCGTCGACCACATGACGGCCATGCCGATGCTCACCCAGTGGTTCATCGACCAGCACTTCGGCGAGGAGCTGGTGATCGTCAGCCCCGATGCCGGCCGCGTCAAGGTCGCCCGCAACTTCGCCCGCAAGGTCGGCACCCACTGGGCGGTGATGGAGAAGGAGCGGCCCGCCCAGCAGGTCGCCGAGATCGGCTACGTCGTCGGCGACGTCAAGGGCAAGACCGCCGTCCTCGTCGACGACATGATCGACACCGCCGGCACCCTCTGCGCCGCGGCCAGCACCGTCCTCGAGGAGGGCGCCGCCCGCGTCATCGCCTGCGCCACCCACGGCGTCTTCAGCGGCCCCGCCTTCGAGCGCCTCGCCTACGAGAACTCGAAGATCGAGCGGATCGTCGTCACCGACACGATCCCCCTCGCGCCCGGCGCGCCCGAAAACATCACCCAGCTCTCGACCGCCCAGACCCTCGCCGACTCGATTCGTCGCATCTTCACCGACGATTCGGTCTCTGAGATCTTCGCCGGCGAGAATCAGCTTTTTTAGACCACGCCCCGCGATAGCGTTCCGGCCGTGCAGGGAGGCACCGCTACAGACGAGGTGACGGGGGACGACGACGCGCTGGCGCCCGGCACCCTCATGGCCCTGGTTGCGATGGGGCTCGGCGTCTTCGTCATCGCCAACGACTTCACCGCTCTCAACGTCGCCCTGCCCGCGATCGAGGGCGATCTCGACGCCGACGTCGGGTCGGTCCAGTGGGTCATCAACGCCTACGCGCTGGTGTTCGGGATGGCGATCGTCTCCGGCGGCCGGATCGCCGACATGTTCGGCCGCCGCCGCGTCTTCTTCATCGGCTCGATCCTGTTCGCGGCCTTCTCGGCGATCGGCGCCTTCGCCCCGAACCTCGGCGTCCTGATCGGCGCCCGCGTCGGCATGGGCGTCGGCGGCGCCCTGATGTGGCCCGCGATACTCGGCATGACCTTCGCGGCGTTGCCCGAGTCGAAGGCCGGCCTCGCCGGCGGGCTGATCCTCGGCGTCGCCGGCGTCGGTAATGCGATCGGCCCGCTGATCGGCGGCGTCCTGACCGAGGCGCTGAGCTGGCGCTGGATCTTCGTCCTCAACGTCCCGATCGCGGCCATCGCGATGTTCGTGACCTGGCGCAACGTGCACCAGCCCCAGGAGCTCTCCGACGAGCGGATCGACTACGCCGGGATGGCGACGATCTCGGGCGCGCTCGTCCTCCTCCTTCTTGCCCTCGACCAGGCCGTCGACTGGGGGTGGACCGACGCCCGTGTGATCGCGATGCTGGTCCTGTCGGTGGTGCTGATGGCCTCGTTCGCGGTGATCGAGCGCCGCGCCGGCGAGCGGGCCCTGATCCCGCCCGACGTGATCACCAACCGTCGATTCCGCGCCGCCTGTCTGACGGTCCTGACGCTCTCCGCCGTGTTCTTCTCCGCCGTGCTCTACGTACCGCAGTTCTTCGAGAAGATCCTCGACTTCTCGACGGTCGAGGCGGGCCTCGGGATGCTGCCGATGCTCGCGGCGTTCGCGATCACCTCGTTCATCGCCGGCCCGCTCTACAACAAGGTCGGGATGCGGATCGTCGTCGGGACCGGGACCGGGATGATCGCGCTCGGCTCGGTCCTGCTCGCGATCCTGATCGGCCCCGACGCCGGTTTCACCGACGTCGCCCCGGGGCTGCTCGCGATCGGGATCGGCTGCGGGCTCTTCTACCCCTCGGTGACGACGGCCGCGGTCACCGCCCTCGACGCCGCCCGGAGCAGCCTCGCCGGCGGCATCGTCTACATGTTCCAGATCGCCGGCGGCGCGGTCGGCCTCGGCGTCTCGACGGCGATCTTCACGAGCTCTTCGGAGAACCAGCTCGGCGATCTCGTCAGCAACGAGACGGGCTTCACGCTGACCGGCCACGAACAGGCCGTGCTCCACGGGACCCTCGCCGGGACCGACGCCGCCGCCGGCGCCCTGGCCGAGCTGCCCGCCCGCGTCGCCGGCGAGATCCACCGGCTCGTCAGCGACTCGTTCGCGCACGGCGTCCAGACCACCTTCCGGGTGATCGCCGTCGTCGCCGTCGTCGGCTTCCTGGTCGCCGTTCTCGACCTGGCGCGGACGCCGGACCCGGACGACACGCCCGGATAGTGTTCGCCCCATGAACCGGGCAACCCTCGAGTGGTACGAGCTGCTCGCCCGAAGCCTCAACTGGATCGCCGGGATCGTGCTGCTGCTCTCCGTGGTCGCCGCGATCGTCATCGCCGGCTCCGAGAACTCGGCGCCGCTGCTCGAGGATCTCGAGCAGCAGGGCCGCGGCATCGCCGCCCTCGGCGCGCTCGGGGGCGGCCTCACGTCCGCGGGCCTGCTGGCGGGCGCCGGGGCGATCCTGCGCCTGCTCGTGACCGAGCGGCTCGAGCGCCTCGGCCCGGCGTCCGGTGGCCGCGGCGCCCAGGAGCAGCTCGCGCTCGACGACGAGCCCTCCCGCGAGCCCGAGCGCCCGCCGCGCCGCCGCGACCGCCGGTGAGCGCACCCTCGGCGGACTCACCCGGAATCCGCAGGGTCGGCCACAAGGGCGCCGCCGACCTCGTCGTCGGCAACACGATCGCGAGCTTCGAGCGCGCCGTCGAGGTCGGCGTCGACATGATCGAGTTCGACGTTCTCCGGCTGCGCGACGGCGCCCCCGGCCTGCCGCCGGAGCGGCGAACTCCGCTCGTCGTCGCTCACGACTGGCACGACGCCGCGTCGCGACCGACCATCACCCTCGGCGAGGCGCTCGACGCGTTCACCCGCCCGCCGCTGGATCGGGTCGAGATCGACTGCGACCTCAAGCTCCGCGGTCGCGAGGACGAGCTCGTCCGGGCGCTCCAGGAGCGCGATCTGGTCGACCGGGCGATGGTCTCGACGATGTACGTGGAGAGCCTCCTTCGCATCGCCGCCCTCGAGCCGCGCCTGCGGCTCGGCTGGACCTACCCGCTCGTGACCCGGCCCTGGGACCGCAAGCCGCTCGCCGCGCCGGCGGTCCTCGCCGCGCTCGAGCTGATGCGACGCCGCTTCCCGGCTCAGGCCCGCCGCCGGGCGCCGGAGATCGGCGCTTCGGCGATCTGGATCTTCCACCGCGTGGCCACGCCGCAGCTCGCCGCGGTCACCCGCGAGCTCGGCATCGAGCTGATCGCCTGGACCGTCGACGATGCGGGCGCCGTCGCGAGGCTGCGCGAGATGGGAGTCGACGGGATCGTCTCCAACGACCCGCGCCTGCTCCAATAGATCGTCGTCGGCCCTCGCGGCGCCCGCACGCCGACCGTCCGAAATCTCTATCCTGCCCTGCCCGATGGCCACCACCCGTCCCACTTTCAAGGTCTCCGGCCGCACCGAGTTCGGCTCCCGCACCGCGCGCCGGCTGCGCCGCCAGGGGCTCGTTCCCGGCATCGTCTACACCGGCGGCGCCGAAGCGCGCCCGTTCCAGGCCGACGCGCACGATCTTTCGATGTTCATCAACGAGGGCCACGCCCTCTTCGACCTCGAGATCGAGGGCGAGGGCAAGGTCCCGGTCGTCGTCAAGGAGGAGCAGCGCCACCCGGTCCGCGGTGAGCTGGTCCACATCGACTGCCAGCAGGTCGACCTCGCCCAGGAGATCCAGGCCGACGTCGCCATCGAGCTCGAAGGCGCCGAGGACGCTCCCGGCGTCAAGGAGGGCGGCATCCTCGAGCACGTCACCCGTGAGATCACGATCGAGGCGCTGCCGACCGACATCCCCGACGAGGGGCTCGTCGTCGACGTCTCCGCGATGGTCATCGGCGACACCGTTCAGCTCGACTCCGTCACCCCGCCCGGGGGCGTCAAGTTCGTTGCCGACGCGCCCGAGGAGATCACGATCGCGACTCTCAACCCGCCCCGCGTGGTGGAGGAGGAGCCCGAGGTCGAGGAGGCGACCGAGCTCGTCGGCGAGGGCGAGGCCGAGGGCGAGGAGACCGCCGCCGAGGAATCCGGCGGCGACGAGGGCGACTCGGGCTCCGAGGACTAGGCCCCGGTGCCCCGGTTCGGCCGCCGCGGCGGCACCGGCGGCTCCGACTCCGGTTCCGCCGACTTCCTGATCGTCGGGCTCGGCAACCCCGGCAGCCGCTACGCCGCCACCCGCCACAACGCCGGCTTCGAGGTCGCCGACGCTCTCAGCTCGCGCTGGGACCTCCCGCGCGCCAAGAAGCGCTTCGGTGGGCTCGTGACCGACGGCCGGATCCGGCCCGGCGGCCCGCGCGTCGCGATCCTGCTTCCGCAGACCTTCATGAACGAGTCGGGGAACTCCGCCGGCCCCGCACGCGGCTCCTTTGGCGTCCCGCTCGATCGCGTCATCGCGCTCCACGACGAGATCGACCTGCCGTTCGGCGAGGTCCGGTCGAAGCTCGGCGGCGGCGTCGCCGGCCACAACGGCCTGAAGAGCCTCGAGCGGGGCCTCGGCAGCCGCGACTTCCGCCGTGTCAGGATCGGTGTCGGCCGCCCCGACTCGACCGACCCCGAGATCGTCTCCCGACACGTGCTCGGCCGCTTCGCCGAGGGGCGCGATGAGGTCGCGGCGCTGTTCGCCGCCGCCGCCGACGAGACCGAGCGGCTGATCGACGAGATCGCCGACGCAACCGAAACCAGCGAGGACTGAGATGGACGACGCACTGACCACCTACGAACGCGACGGCAACGGCGTCGGGCTCCTGCGGCTCGACCGCCCCGCTTCCCGGAACGCGATCAACACGCAGATGCTGGAGGAGCTCCTCGCCCACCTCGAGGCGGCTCGCGCCGATGAGGATCTGCGCGTGCTGGTGCTGTCCTCGACCGACCACATGGGCTTCTCCGCCGGCGCCGACGTCCGCGAGGACCTCGACCGCGAAGGCGCCATCCGCCGGATGCAGCTCTTCGCCGACCTCTACGACGGCCTCACCGGCTTCCCGCGCCCGACCATCGCCGCCTGCCATGGCGCCTGCGTCGGCGGCGGCGCCGAGATCGCCGTCTCCTGCGACCTCCGCGTCGGCGGCTCGAACATGCGCCTCCGTTTCCCCGGCGCCGGGCTCGGCGTCCCCGTCGGCCCGGCCCGGCTCGTGACGCTCTGCGGCCTGTCGGTGGCCAAGTACCTGCTGCTGACGTCGAAGGAGATCGCCGTCGACGAGGCGTTCCGCTGGGGGATCGTCCACAAGGTCGCGCCGGCGCCGCGGACCGAGGAGGTCGCTCTCCAGCTCGCAACCCAGATCTCCGAGCACCCACCCGAGTCGGTCAGCCGGATCAAGGAGATGCTCCACGCGTGGGACGGGGTGGAGGATCGCTCGCGCGCCGAGGGCGAGGGCCAGGTCGAGTGGCAGAGCGAGGGCCCCGGCCTCGGGTACAGGGACTGACCGGGCGGTGCCGCTCCGCTCGCTCCTCGAGATCGCCGACGGTGACGCCGCCTTCGCGGCGCTCGCCGCCGGCGTCGCGAAGGCCGAGCCGGGCGACGAGCTCGCCGCCCCCGTCTCTGCGGGCCTGCGTCCGTTCCTGATCGCCGCCCTCGCCGAGGCCGACCCCGGTCTCGCCGGCCGGCCGGTGCTCTGCGTCGCCGCCGACGATCGCGGCGCCCGCGACCTCGCCGCCGAGCTCGGCGCCTACCTCGCGCCGCGCCGCGTCCGCTACTACCCCTCGCGCGGGACCGGGTACGAATCCCACCTGGCGCCGCCTCCGCACCTCGTCGGGCTCCGCATCGCGGCCCTCGACGCGCTCGTGGGCGACGGCGACGGCGAGCCGCCGATGGTGGTCGCGAGCGCCGTGGCCCTCGCCGAGGCGGTACCAGACGCATCGCTCCGGCCCGCCGGGTTCGCGCTGACCAAGGGGGAGGAGATCGATCTCGGCGACGTCGCCGAGCTCCTCGCCGGCTGCGGATACGAGCGGGTCGAGCAGGTCGACGACCGCGGCCAGTTCGCGGTGCGTGGCGGGATCCTCGACGTCTTCGGATCGACCGTCGACCAGGCAGCCCGGATCGAGCTCTTCGGCGACGAGATCGAGTCGATCCGCTGGTTTTCGACCTTCACGCAGCGCTCGCTCGGCGAGACCGATCGGATCGAGCTCGACCCCGCCGCCGAGATCGACCCCGACCACCGCCTGCTGGCCGAGGAGGCGCTCGCCGACGCCGAGGAGGAGGGTGCTGAACGCCCGCTCGCCGAGCTCCTTCCGACCGACCGCTTCGGCGCCTTCCTCGACCTGATCGACGACCGCACCGCGATCGTCATCGCCGCGCCCGACGAGCTCGACGCCGCCCTCGACGACCACCTGACCGACGTTCGCGCCGCGATCCACGACGAGGACGTCGCCAAGCTCTACGTCCGGGTCCGCGACCCGCTGCGCGCCCGCGCCGCGCTTTGCCTGACCGGCGTGGCCGACGGCGATCCCGACGCCGGCTCCGGCGGCGACGCCTTCCGGGCGTCGATCCCGGTCTCGGCTGCCCGCAGCCTCGGCGAGGCCGAGCCCGAGCTCGAGAAGCAGACCCGCTCCGGCTACACGACCGTCGTCGCCTTCGAGCGGATCGGCGAGGCGGAGCGTGCCCGCTACGCGCTCGACCGCGTCACCCCGAAGATGCTCGGTGACGGCCCCCCGCCGGCCGACCCGGCGGTGCTGTTCGCCGAGGCCCGGGTCGCCGACGGGTTCGTCTCACCTTCGCTGCGGCTCGCGGTGATCCCGTTTCGCCGCCTCGTCCACCGCCGCCGCGCCGCCGCACCGGCCCCGACCGGGGGCAGGCTCGCCTCGCTCGGGGATCTGGCCGCCGGCGAGCACGTCGTCCACGAGGACCACGGCGTCGCCCGCTTCGCCGGCTTCGACACCCGGACGGTCGCCGGCATCACCCGCGACTACCTCGAGCTCGAGTACCGTGACGGGGACAAGGTCCTGGTCCCGGCCGAGCAGCTGGCCAAGATCACCCGCTACGTCGGTGGCGAGCACCCTGAGCTCTCGAAGCTCGGAGGCAAGCGCTGGAGCCAGATGAAGGCGCGGGCGCGCCGCTCGGCCCGCGAGCTCGCCGGCGAGCTGATCAACCTCTACGCGGAGCGGCAGGCCCGCCGCGGCCACAGCTTCTCGCCCGACGGCGAGTGGCAGCTCCGGCTCGAGCGGTCGTTCCCGTTCCGCGAGACCGCCGACCAGCTCGAGGCGATCGAGGCGGTCAAGGCCGACATGGAGTCGGAGCGGCCGATGGACCGCCTGATCTGCGGCGACGTCGGCTACGGCAAGACCGAGGTCGCGATCCGCGCCGCTCAGAAGGCGCTCGCGGACAGCAAGCAGGTGATGGTCCTCGTCCCGACGACGATCCTCGCCACCCAGCACTTCGGCACCTTCGGCGAGCGGCTGCGCGACTTCCCCTACGAGATCGAGATGGTCTCGCGCCTGCGCAAGCCGGCCGAGGTCAAGAAGGCGCTCGCGGGCTTCGCTGACGGCTCGATCGACATCCTGATCGGCACCCACCGGTTGCTCTCGCGCGACGTCCGCGCCCGCGACCTCGGCCTGCTGGTGATCGACGAGGAGCAGCGCTTCGGCGTCAAGCAGAAGGAGCTCTTGCGTCAGCTCAAGCTCAAGGTCGACGTGCTTGCGATGTCGGCGACCCCGATCCCGCGGACGATGCAGATGAGCCTCGCCGGACTCCGCGACATCTCGGTGATCGAGACGCCTCCGGAGGGACGCCGCCCGGTCCGGACCTACGTCGGCCCCTACGACGAGGAGCTCGTGGCCGAGGCGCTGCGCCGTGAGGTCCGCCGTGACGGGCAGGCGTTCTTCCTCCACAACAGGATCGAGACCCTCCACGACACCGCCGAGCGCCTGCGGGCGCTCGTCCCGGAGGCCCGCTTCATCGAGGCCCACGGTCAGCTCGACGAGGGCGAGCTCGAGACGACGATGCTCTCGTTCCTGCGCGGCGAGGCGGACGTCCTCGTCGCGACGACGATCATCGAGTCCGGCCTCGATGTCCCCGCGGCGAACACGCTGATCGTCGAGCGAGCCGACAACCTCGGGCTCGCTCAGGCGTACCAGATCCGCGGTCGCGTCGGCCGGTCTCGGGAACGCGCATACGCCTACATGCTCTACCCCTCCGAGGAGGGCGTGACCCGCGAGGCGGCGGCGCGGCTGGCGACGCTCGCCGACCACACCGAGCTCGGCTCCGGCTTCCGGATCGCGATGCGCGACCTCGAGCTGCGCGGCGCCGGCGACCTGCTCGGAGCCGAGCAGTCCAGGCACGTCGCCGCGATCGGCTTCGAGCTCTACGTCGAGATGCTCGATCAGGCCGTCGCCGAGCTGCGGGCAGCCGGGGGCGAGGAGCGGACCGAGGAGGAGGTCCGAGTCGACACCGACGTGTCGGCGTTCGTCCCCTCCGCCTACGTGCCCTACGAGGCCGCCAAGATCGACATCCACCGCCGGATCGCCGGCGCACGGGCGCCCGGGGAGCTGCGGGCGCTGCACGACGAGCTTCGCGACCGCTTCGGCCCGCCGCCGGAGCCGATCGAGGCGCTGATGGCGATTCAGCGCGCCCGGATCGAGCTCGGCCGCGACGGCGCCCGCAGCCTCGTTCTCCGGGGCGCCCGGATCGTCGCCGAGCCGCTCGAGTACGAATCCGACCGGGTGGCGCGGATCCGCGAGCGGCTTCCCGACGCGATCTACAGCTCCCGCGAGAGTAGCCTGACCCTGCGCGCGCCGGGTTCGGACGAGCCCGAGGCGGAGCGCGTGGCGCGCCTCGCCGAGCTCGCCGAGGCCGTGTCCGCCTCGCGCGAGACCGCCGCCGAAGCCGCCTGAGCGGGGTTCCGGCTGCGAAGGTGCGCGGGAGCGCGTCCCGGTTGGTTATCTTTCTGCCTCGTGTCGCGGACCCGGAAGCGCAACCTTGCGATCGTCCTCGCCCTGATCCTCGTCGGGGCGGTGGCACTCGTCGCCGCGACCAGCGGCCTCGGGCAGCCCGGCCTTCCCGAAGGCGACGTCGCCTACGTCGACACCGTCGACGACGGCGGGATCACCCAGGACGATCTCGATTCGGCGCTCGACCAGGCGGCGGCACAGAGCGGCCTGCCGAAGGTCCCGGCCCCCGACGACCCCCAGTACGACTCGCTCGTCCAGCAGGCGATGCAGAGCCTGATCCTGGCGAAGTGGGTCAAGGGCGAGGCCGCCGAGCGCGGGATCACCGTCGATCAGGCCGACATCGACGCCGAGCTGAAGCGGATCAAGGAGCAGTCCTTCTCGAGCGAGAAGGAGTTCCAGAAGTTCGTCGAGCAGTCGAAGTTCAGCCCTGAGGACGTCCAGGAGCAGGTCGAGCTGACGCTCCTCCGCGACAAGCTCGAGCAGGAGGTCATCACCAAGCCGACCATCTCCGACGACGAGATCAAGAAGTTCTACGACGTCAACATCGACGCCTTCCGCCAGCCGGCGAGCCGCGACGTCCGCGTGATCCTCAACTCCTCGCAGGCGAAGGCCGAGCAGGCGAAGCAGGCGCTCGAGGCGGACGACTCCGACGCGAGCTGGAAGAAGGTCGCCGGCCAGTACTCCCAGGACCAGGCGTCGAAGGACCGCGGCGGACTGCTCGAAGGGCTGACCGAGGGCCAGGGCGACCCCCAGCTCGAGGAGCAGGCCTTCTCGGCTTCCGAGGGCGAGATCGTCGGCCCGTTCAAGACCGATCGCGGCTACTACGTGATCGAGGTGACCGCGATCAACCCGGAGACCACGCAGCCGCTGTCCGAGGCGAGCGCCGCGATCGAGCAGCAGCTCGCCTCCGCCAAGCAGCAGCAGATCGCCTCCGACTTCCAGACCGACTTCACCGACAAGTGGACCCCGCGCACGATCTGCGCGCCGGAGGAGACGATCGAGCTCTGCAGCAACTTCGTCCCGCCCGAGGCCGAGCCGACCCCGGGTCAGCCGACGCCGCCGGCCGTGATCTCCCGGGCGCCGATCGAGCCCGGCACCTCGACGATCTCGATCGACGGCTCCGCGCAGCAGGGGCTGCCGCAGGGCCCGCAGCCGCCGCCGACGAACGCCGAGGCCCAGGTCCCGGCCGGCGCCGTCCCGCTGGGCCCCAACGGCGCTCCGACCGGCGCCGCGCCGACGACGGCGGCACCGCCCACGGGCGCCGCGCCGACCACGGCGGCACCGCCGACCGGCACCGCGCCGCCTACCGGCACCGCGCCGCCGACCCCCTGACCCGGCGATGAGCTCCGACGCCGACCGCGCCGAGTCCGGTGCCGAGGCGATCGCCGAGCTCGACGCGATCACCCGGCGGCTCCGCCGCGAGTGCCCCTGGGATCGGGCCCAGGATGAGCGCTCGATCGTCCCTCACACCGTCGAGGAGGCCTACGAGCTCGCCGACGCCGCCGCCTCCGGCGACGACGCCAAGCTCCTCGACGAGCTCGGCGACGTCCTCTTCCAGGTCCACTTCCTCTCGCTCCTGCTCGAAGAGCGCGGCGCCGGCGATCTCAGCCGGGTAGCGGCGAACACGACGGCGAAGCTGATCCGCCGCCACCCGCACGTCTTCGGCGAGGTCGAGGTCGACGGGACCGAGGACGTCCGCGCCAACTGGGACCGGATCAAGCGCGACCAGGAGGGCCGCGGCGCCGAAGGGCCGTTCGCCGACGTCCCCGAGAACCTCCCGGGCCTGCTCTACGCCCGCAAGCTCCAGCGCCGCGCCGCATCCGCCGGCCTTCCCGGCCCGGCAGCCGATCGCGACGAGGCCATCGACCGGCTCCGCGCCGCCGCCGAGGCGGTGGCCGATGCGCCGCCCACGGCCGACCCCGAGAAGGCCGACCCGGCCGACCGAGCCGCCGCCGAGGAGGCCATCGGCCGCCTGCTGCTGGCGGCGGTCGACGTCGCGAGGGTGGCGAGGGTCGATCCGGAGTTGGCGGTGCGGGCGGCGGCCGACGGGTTGCGATAGATAACTCCGAGGGAATGCTCCGGCTTCGCCGTCCGCTTCCCTCGGCCGGCGCGGTGGTAGGGGGCGGGAAGACATATGTGTCGCGCCCAGCCGGGGAGGAGGCTCACCCGGCGGCGAAATTCGTCGAGTGGTCCAAAGGTTCGGAATAGCCGAACGAATGGACCACTCGCGAGGATGAGTGGTCGATTACCGCGAAACCTTCGCGGTTTCCGACCACTCGTCGTCCCGGCGATGACCGCCCGGGCCGGGTTCCCCTCCCCAGCCAAACCACCGCTGCCGATCTGGCGCGCCCGGCGCGAGCCCACACCGAACGACACCTTCGCCCTCGCTCACCGCCTCCCACCCCCGTTTATAGACTCGCGCCCATGCCTTCAATCACGCACGTTCACGGCCGTCAGATTCTCGACTCTCGGGGCAACCCGACGGTGGAGGTCGAGATCTCGCTCGACGGGGGCGGGTGGGGGAGAGCGGCGGTTCCCTCCGGTGCCTCGACCGGTGAGTTCGAGGCGACCGAGCTGCGTGACGGCGGCTCCGAGTGGACGGGTAAGGGCGTCGGCAACGCGGTCGCCAACGTCAACGGAGAGATCGCCGCGGCGCTGAAGGGTGTCGACGCCTCTGACCAGGCAGCCGTCGACCGGGCCCTGATCGACCTCGACGGGACCGCGAACAAGTCGCGGCTCGGCGCGAACGCGATCCTCGGTGCCTCGCTCGCGGCGGCGCGGGCAGCGGCGGATGCGGCCGGCGAGCCGCTCTACCGTTACCTCGGCGGCGTCTACGGGACCGCGGAGGCCGGGGTGTTGCCGGTGCCGATGATGAACGTCGTCAACGGCGGCGCCCATGCCGACAACTCGGTCGACTTCCAGGAGTTCATGGTGGTCCCGGCGGGCGCCTCGAGCTTCGGCGAGTGCCTGCGGTGGGGTACCGAGGTCTTTCACGCCCTGAAGGGCTGGCTGAAGGCGAACGGGCTCAACACGGCCGTCGGCGACGAGGGCGGCTTCGCTCCCGACCTGAGCTCCAACGAGGCGGCCCTCGAGGCGCTCGTCGCGGGCATCCAGGCCGCCGGATACGAGCCCGGCAAGGACGTCTTCATCGCCCTTGATCCGGCGACCAGCGAGATCTACGGCGACGGCTCCTACGAGCTCGCCCACGAGAACCGGTCGCTGAGCGCGGCCGAGCTCGCCGATTACTGGGCCGACAAGGTCGACCGCTACCCGATCGTCTCGATCGAGGACGGCATGGACGAGGAGGACTGGGACGGCTGGAAGGCGCTGACCGACGCGATCGGCGACCGCTGCCAGCTCGTCGGCGACGACCTCTTCGTCACCAACCCCGAGCGCCTCGGCCGCGGGATCGAGCGCGGCGTCGGCAACTCGATCCTCGTCAAGGTCAACCAGATCGGCACCCTGACCGAGACCTTCGACGCGGTCCGGATGGCCCGCGAGGCCGGCTACTCGGCCGTCATGTCCCACCGCTCCGGCGAGACCGAGGACACGACGATCGCCGACCTCGCCGTCGCCACGGGCTGCGGGCAGATCAAGACCGGCGCACCGTCGCGGTCCGATCGCGTCGCCAAGTACAACCAGCTGCTCCGGATCGAGGAGGAGCTCGGCTCGGCGGCGACCTTCCCTGGCCTGAGCGCCTTCAGCGGCCGCTGAGCCGAACTGCAGCCGCAACCGAACCTGCAGGAGGCTTGAAGGGGTCCGGCGCCCGGCGCCGAATCGCCCAGCAATGGCATCCGTGGCCCAGCCCCGTTACCGCGCCCGAGTCACTCCACGGGCGGGCGGGAGCCGCGGCTCGCGGATCCGCTGGGACCGCTTCGGACGGGTCGTCCTCGTCCTCGTGCTGTTCATCGTCCTCGCCTCCTACGTCGGGCCCTCGCTGCACGTCTTCGAGAGCTGGCGCGAGTCGAAGGGCGCACAGGCGAGGCTCGCCGAGCTCAAGGCCGAGAACGCCGAGCTGACGCGGAAGGCGAAGGCGCTCGAGAGCGACGCCGCCGTGATGGCCGAGGCGCGCAAGCTCGGCCTCGTCGGCGCCTCCGAGCAGGCCTACGTCCTCGACGGCATCAAGTAGCGCGAAACCCCCGGCATCGGGCACACAGCGCGCCTTCGGGCGGGCGATGGGTCCACTAACCTTCCGGCACGGGTTCGGTGGGCACGGCAGCGGTCCTCCGGCGACCCGCGCCACCCTTTCAAGCACCATGCCGACCGGACTCGACACCGAGGCTGTGCCCGGCCGCACAGCCAGCCCCGACTTGCGGGAACCGACGCCCCTGCTCTTCATCGGGGGAACCGGTCGTTCCGGAACCCACGTCGTCTCGAAGATCCTCGGTGCCCACAGCCACTTCCGCAAGGTGCCCAACGAGGCGCGCTTCCACACCGATCCCGGCGGCTTTCCCGACGTCCTCGCCGGGCGGACCAGCCCCGATCTCTTCGCCTACCGGCTTCGCCACTACTGGTGGCGGAACTTCGAGCCGGCCCGCCGCAGCTACCGCGGCCTGCACCGCTACGTGCCCAGGCGCCGTCTCGACGCGGCCACCGACGCCTTCCTGCGCCGTTGCGAGGGCGGCGAGCCCGAGGCGGCCTGCCGGCAGCTCTTCTTCGACCTGCTCTGGCCGCTCGCGACCGAGGAGGCCAAGGCGGGCCTGATCGAGCAGAGCTGCGACGTCGTCGCCGAGGCCGGCCCGCTCGGGATGCTCTTCCCCGAGGCCCGCTTCATCCACGTGGTCCGCGACGGCCGCGACGTCGCCGCCTCCCGCGTCGGGCAGGCCCGGTGGCTCGCCTACCCGCGGACGATGGGGCAGGGTCTCGAGTGGTGGGAGTCGCGGATCCGCCGGATCGACGCCGGCATCCGCGCCGTCGGCCGCGATCGCGTCCACGAGATCAGCCTCGACGACCTCGTGTCCGGCAACCGCCGCAAGAAGACCTACCGGAAGATGCGTCAGTTCGCCGGTCTCCGCAACGAGGACGCGATGCTCGGCTACTTCACCCGCCGGGTCCGGGTCCGCAACGCTCACGCCGAGCGCTGGCGCAGCGACGTCCCGGCCCGCCAGCACGCCGAGGTCGACGCCCGCTACGAGGAGATCCTCGACCGCCTCGCCGAGGACGGCGTCGGCAGCGTCGAGATCCTGCGCCGGGTCAAGTCCCGGAGGTCCGCATGATCGACCTCGCGGCCGAGCGCCCCGAGAACCCGGAACTGCTCTTCGTCGGCGGCACCGGCCGGTCCGGGACCCATGTCGTCTCGCAGCTCCTCGCGAACCACTCGGAGTGGGCGCGGGTGCCGATCGAGGCGCGCTTCCACGTCAACCCGCAGGGCTTTCCCGACCTGCTGGCGGGCCAGGTCACTCCCGAGCAGTTCCTGCGCAAGCTGAAGCGCTTCTGGTGGCGGCGGATCCGCGCAGGCGAGGTCGCTCCGGTGGTGGCGCGGCGGATCGCCTTCGGCCGCAAGGTCCGCGGACTCCACAAGGTCGTCGAGAAGGACCGCTTCGACGCCGCCGTCGCCGAGTTCGAGCGCACGTCGCCCTCCGACCTCGACCTCGCCTGCCGCAACCTCTTCCTCGACCTGCTCTGGCCGGTCGCGACCGAGGCGGGGAAGCCGGGCCTGATCGAGATGAGCTGCTTCACGATCGCCGAGAGCCCGACGCTGATCCGCCTGTTCCCGGACGCGAAGCTGATCCACACGGTCCGCGACGGGCGCGACGCCGGCTCCTCGAAGGTCTCCAAGCGCCAGAAGCGCAGCCATCCCCGTGACGGCTCCGAGGGGATCCGCTGGTGGGAAGGCCGCCTGCGGAAGATCGAGGCCGGAGTCCGCGAGCTGCCTCCCGGGCGCCTGCTGACGATCAGCCTCGACGAGCTCGTCGACGGCGACCGCGAGGACGTCTACGGCCAGATCCTCGACTACCTCGGGATCGAGGACGAGCCCGCGATGCGAGATTTCTTCGACGGCGAGATGAGCGCCGACGCCGCCCACAAGGAGCGCTGGCGCGAGGGCCTCGACGAGGCCCAGCAGGCGGCGCTCGTCCGCGAGTACGAGAAGACGCTGGACCGGCTCGAGCGCGAGAACTTCCACTGCGCCTCCCAGCTCCGGCGGGCCTACGAGCACCAGCCCGCGTGAGCGGTCCGGCCGGCGCCGGCACCGACCGGACCGATGAGGACGCGCGGACCCGGGAGATCGTCTTCGTCGGCGGCACCGGGCGATCGGGCACGCACGCGCTGGCGCAGCTCCTCGGCCGCCACAGCCGCCTCGCCGATGTACCGATCGAAGCGCGGTTCCACTGCAACAAGCGCGGGATGCCGGACCTGCTCGAGGGCCGGATAACGCTGCAGGGCTACCTCGCGAAGCTGCGTGGCTTCTGGTGGCACCGCGTCCGCGTCGACGGGCTCCCGCGAGGCCTCTACAACCTGATGCGCGAGTCCGAGTTCGAAGCCGCGCTCTCCCGCTTCGAGGAGGCCTACGCCGCCGACCCGGTCGCCG
The DNA here is from genome assembly GCA_046330285.1 of Solirubrobacterales bacterium. Lineage (GTDB taxonomy): Bacteria > Actinomycetota > Thermoleophilia > Solirubrobacterales > 70-9 > RHKX01. The sequence goes on from JAXLSX010000005.1 coordinate 21,608, forward strand.
GATGCCGCGGCCTCTTCTGCGACCTCCTCTGGCCGGTCGCCGACCGCGCCGGCAAGCCCGGCCTCGTCGAGATGTCCTCGCACAACATCCGCGCGGCGCAGACGCTCCTCCGCCTGTTTCCCGAGGCGCGGTTCATCCATGCGCTCCGGGATGGCCGCGACTCGGCCGCGTCGGTCACCGGCAAGACCTGGGGACCCCGCCGGGTCGGTGCGGCCATCGGCTGGTGGGCGGACCGCCTGCGGGCGATCGAGGAGGGTGTCAGCGGCAGCGAGGACGGCGCCCCGTTCTCGATTCCGACCGGCCAGTTCCGGGTCGTCCTGCTCGAGGATCTAGTCGGGTTCGAGCGCGAGCGCACCTACGACGGACTGCTCGAGTTCCTCGCCCTCGATGACGAGCCGCCGATGCGGGCCTTCTTCGACTCCGAGATGACAGCCGAGAAGGCTCACCTCGGGCGCTGGCGCTCGCAGCTCAGCGGTCCCGGCAGGGCGCTCGTCCAGCGCCGGTACGAGCGGACGGTCGCCGCGCTCGAGCGCGAGGGCAACCACGCCGCCCCCGCGCTCCGCGCCGGGCTCGACCGCGAGACGGCCGGGGTTCGCCGGTGAGCCCGCGGACGGCTCGGCGCGGCGGCGAGCCGCGGATCCTCTTCGCGACCAGCAACGGAACCGGCCTCGGCCACCTGAACCGGGCGATGGCGATCGCCCGGCGGCTGCCCGCGGGCTGTTCCTCCTCCTTCTTCACCCTGTCGGCGGCCGCGCCGGTCGTCGCCGCCGAGGGCTGGGACGTCGACTATCTCGCCTCCTACCGTCGCCCGGCGTCGGGAACCGACCGCGCCTGGAACCTCCGCCTCGGGGCGATGCTCGAGCAGGTCTTCGCCGAGCGCGAGCCCGACCTCGTCGTCTTCGACGGAGTCCATCCCTACCGCGCGCTCACCCACCTGCTGAGCGCTCGCGGAGCGCCTCCCTCGATCTGGTGCCGGCGGCCGATGTGGCGCGCGGGCAGCTCGCTCGCCCCGCTGCGCCGAGCCGGAGCCTTCGACGCCGTCCTCGAGCCGGGTGAGCTCGCCGAGACGCGCGACCCGGGCCCGACGGTCGGCCTCCGCCGCGACGCCAAGCGGGTGCGCCCGGTCGTCTTCCTCGACCGCGAGGAGCTCCTGCCGCGCGAGTCGGCGGCCGCCGAGCTCGGGCTCGACCCGGGAAAGCGGACCGTTCTCGTCAATCTCGGGCAGGGGGGAGAGCTCGATCGCGCAGTCGCTCGCTCGCTCGCGGTCCTGACCGGCGTTCCGGACCTCCAGGTCGCGGCGCTGCGGTCGAGCCTGGCGGCCGGGCTCGAGATACCCGCCGGCGTCGTCGGCCTCGACGCCACGTTCCCGATGAGCCGCTACTTCGCCGCGATCGACATCTCCGTGGCGGCCGCCGGCTACAACGCCTTCCACGAGCTCATCGACTTCGCCGTCCCGACGCTGTTCGTGCCGATGTCGCGCAACACCGACGACCAGGGGGCCCGGGCGCGCTGGGCCGCTGATGCGGGGGTCGGGCTGGCCGTCACCGGGGCCGGCGACCCGGCGCTCGAGGAGCGCCTGCTGGAGCTCGCCGACCCGGTTCGCGCCGCTGAGCTCGCGGCGGCATGCGTCCGCGTCTTCCCCGGCAACGGCGCCGGGGACGCCGCTGATCTCGTCGTCCGGATGCTCGCGGGCGAGCGCCCGGCGCCCGATGTCCGCGAGCGCGGCCGCTTCAACCGCTGGTTGCGCCTGTCGAGCCACCGCGTCGGCCCTTCGCTGCCCCTCGTCGCCGCCCTCGGCGCCCGTGACCTGTCCCGCAATCCCGAGCGTCGCTCCCCTTACCTCGGGATCCTCGCGCTCGGGGTGCCCGCTGGAGAGCTCGCGGACCGCGTGCGCGTCGCGATCGGCGATCTGCCGCCGGAGCGCGTCCTCGTCCTCACCGACTCGACGGCCTTCGGCGAGCTCCGCGCGCTCGGGGTCGGATTCGAGCTCCTGCCCGCCTGGCCGGAGGCCGGTAGCCGCCCGGTCGCGACGGCCGACGACATCCGTGCCCGGGTCCGCCTGCTGCTGGCCGGCAGGAGGCCGTTGCGGGCGGTCTCGATCGGCGAGCACGGCGAGGACGTGCTCGGCCTCGCCGATGCGCCGGAGCCCGGCGCAGGAGGCGGATCGTGAATCGCCCTGCGGTACCCTCGGGGGCGCCTATGGAGGCTCCGGCCCCGACTGAAACGGCCGCCGTCGGGGGGGACGGCGCCCACGAGACGCTCCCCCGTGCGCGCCCCGGTTCCGGGACGCGCGATCTGACGCTGCCCAACCTGATCGTGATCGGCGCCCAGAAGTGCGGGACGAGCGGGCTGCACTACTACCTCAGCCTCCACCCGGAGGTGTCGATGTCGACGCCGAAGGAGCTCAACTTCTTCATCGCCGAGCGCAACTACCCGCGCGGCCTCGAGTGGTACTCGCGCCACTTCGATCCGACCGCGCGCTGCCGGGGCGAGGCATCGCCGAACTACACCGCCTATCCGCAGCACCTCGGCGTGCCCGAGCGGATCGCCGAGGTCGTGCCCGACGTCCGGCTCGTCTACATCGTCCGCGACCCGATCGAGCGGATCACCGCCCACTTCGTCCACAACTTCGCCAAGCGCCGCGAGAAGGGCGACCTGCGGGCGACGCTGATGCATCCCAATACCTCTTACGTGACCCGCAGCAAGTACTTCATGCAGCTGCAGCGGTTCCTCGCCCACTTCGACGAGGAGCAGATCCTCGTCCTCGACCAGGCTGATCTCCGCGACGACCGGACGGCGACGCTCGAGAAGCTGTTCTCCTTCGCCGGGGTCGATTCGACGTTCCGGCACCCGAAGTTCGAGCAGGTCCGGCACTCGACGTCGCGCAAGAAGCGCGCAACGCGCCTCGGGATGCGCGTCCAGCGGATGAGCCGGACCCGGTTCGGCCGCCGGATCCCGCGCCGCGCCTGGCTCGCGCTCGACGTCGCCCTGCCGCTCTCGAAGCCGATCGAGAAGCCGAGCGGAGTCGCCGAGGCGCTGGGGCCGGAGGTGCTCGAGGTGCTCCACGAGGACGCCGACCGGCTGCGCGCGCAGACCGGCCGGTCGTTCGACCACTGGTCGGTTTGAGCGACGGCAACCGCAAGCGGCGGAGGAAGAAGAACCGCAACAAGGGCGGGTCGGGCCCGAAGCGTCCCGACAAGGCCGCCGGCACGGGCGCCGCGCTCGGCACCCAGGTCCTCCGCTACTCCGGCATCCACGGGATCGGGATGCTGCTCGGCAACGTCGTCACCTTCGCGGCGACGATCGTCGTTGCCAACTTCTCCAGCCCCGGCGAGTTCGGCCAGCTCGGGCTCCTGCTGTTCTACTCGGGCCTGCTGACGATCCTCTTCACCCTGGCGAGCAAGCAGGGGACGCTGAAGCGCACGTTCGGCGGCGACGACGAGGACGACGATGACGACGACGAGGAAGATGACGACGACCTCGCGACCTCGCCGCGCCGCAGCCTCGGCACGGGCCTGGTCACGATCACGATGGTCTCGATCATCGGCACCGGCCTCTCGATCATCTTCGCCGACCCGATCTCGCACTACCTCCTCGGGGACGCCGACCCGAACCTGGTGATGTACGCGGCGCTCGCCGGCGGGACGGCCGCCCTCTACCGGGTCTCCTCGATCGCCGTCTGGATCGAGCGCCGGCCGTACTCCTACATCGCGGTCGAGGTCGCCAAGCCCGTCTTCATCCTCGCCGCCACGGTGCCGCTGCTGATCGCGGGTCTCTCGATCAAGGGCGCGATCGCCGGCCAGGCGATCGGCACCGGGCTGGCGATGCTGATGTCGCTCGTCGTCCTCCGCGGGAGCTGGGAGCTCTGCTGGGACTGGCGCGAGGCGATCGCGATCTACAAGAAGGGCGCGATCCGGGTGCCGCTGGTCCTCTCGATGTGGGTCGTCGGCTACGCCGACATCTTCATCCTCTCCCGCTTCGTCGACCACGCCGAGCTCGGCACCTACCACCTGGCGTCGCGGATGGCCTTCCTCGTCGCCGTGTTGCCCGGCGGCTACCGGAAGGCGTTGCGGCCGCTGCAGAAGACACCGATGTTCCGGGCCGTCGAGGACGAATACGGCGTCGGCAACGCTCGCGGGATCCAGTTCGGCTACTTCACCTTCGTCCTCGCCGGAACGATGCTGATGACGACGGTGATGGCCACCGTCATGGTCAGGATCGCGCCGGCGTCCTACGCGAGCGCGGCACCGCTGATCCCGCTCGTCGCGGGCGGCCTCGTCGCGCCGACCGTCTACCGGATGATCAACAAGTCGGTCAAGTACGCCGACAAGCGGGTGCCGTTCATCATCGGCGCGGTCGTCGCGATGTTCGCGTTCGTCGGGCTGACGCTCCTGCTCGTCCAGGAGATCGGGGTCAAGGCGGCGCCGGTCGCGATGATGATCGCCTTCGCGATCCCGACCGTCTACGTGTTCCTGCGCTCCCAGCGCGGGCGGAGCCCGATCGTCCTGCCGTGGCGTCAGATGTTCATCTGCTGCGCGCTGGCCGTCGTCGTCGGCGTCGCCCACAGCATGATCGACCCCGGCGGAATCGTGCTCGACCTGATCCTGGGCACCTTCGCCGTGATCCTCTGGGCATTCCTCTGCCTGGCGCTCGGCGCCGTCCCTCAGACGCACCGTGGGGCGCTGCTGGCGATGTTCAAGGGCCTGCGGCGCCCTCACCACGGATTCGAGGCGGAGGCCGGTCTCGAGGCCCTACGGCCGCGTGAGCGCAAGTCACTGCGCCGGGCGGTAGTCCGCGGCCTGCCGTCGGAGGAGGCCGCCAAGCCCGCTCTCGGCATGCGCCGGAACGCCGGCAACGGCAACGGCGGCTACAGCGACGCCGATGCGGTCCTCGTCGAGATCCTCCGGCGGGTCGCCAAGGAGGGCGGTGCGCCGGGCGTCCCCGACAACTACGCCCGCCGCGACGACCACGACCGCGATTCCCAGATCGGCGCCTACCTCTTCGCCCAGGGACCGATCGCGGCCCGCGACCAGCTCGGCAAGAAGCTGATCAACGACGGTGTCGCCGAGCCCTTCGACCTCCACACGCTCGAGCACGTGCTCGCGTCGCTGCGCCGCGCGGACGGCGACGTCTGGAGCGGTGGATCGGACTGAGGTCGGCGCCTATTCGGCGTCGCCGCTGTTGCCGTCGCCGTTGTCGGCACCGGCACGGCGGATCGTGATCTGGTCGGCCTCGATCGTCACGCGCACCGCGCGGTGGCCGGCCCAGTTCTCGGAGTAGACGGAGTTGTCCTTGACCGAGGGGTCGAGCCAGAGGCCGTAGCCGTCCTCCTCGCCGTGGTCGAAGGTCGCGTCGACGGTGTTGGCGCCGCGCCTGCGGCCACGGCCGCCACGACGACGGCGGCGACGGCGCGGCCGGTCCTCCTCGTCCTCGTCGCGGTCCTCGTCCTCGGCGTCCGACTCCTCGTCGGAAGCGTCGGCCGCCTCGGCGGCGGCGAGCGTCGCGGCCTCGACCTCGGCCTCGATCTCGTCGCGGAGATCGTCGGACGTGTCGGGCTCGGAGTCGGGGGTGAGGTCGTGCCGGCGGCGGAACTCGCGGAGCTCCGAGGCCGAGATATCGAGCTGGTGGGCGATCCAGGCATCGGTCCGGCCCTCGCGCACCCATGCGCGGATCTGGTTCAGCTGCGATCTAAGAGGCTTGCCTGCCATTGCGGCGCGTGAGTCTACCCAACGGGCGGCGGTGACCCGGTGCCCATACCCGCTGGGTGTGGACGCATGAATCCCCTTTCGCTAAGGTCGAGCCCCCGCTGCGGCGCGGGAGCCGTGCCACCAAGCCGTTCCACCCCGGTAGAGGTCCGGGTGCCCATGCTCGTTCTGACCCGGAAGACCAACCAGAGCATCATGATCGGTGACGACATCGAGATCACCGTTCTCTCCGTCTCCGGCGACAAGGTGAGGATCGGCATCGAGGCCCCCCGCGACATCAGCGTCTTCCGCCGCGAGGTCCTGGACAACGCGGACGCGGAGCCGTCCGAGGACGCCTCCAAGGCCGAGTAGCTCTTCCGGGCGGGGGAGGCGGCTCAGCCGCCTACGAGCCAAGCCAGGGTTTCGAACATCACGACCACGACCACGACGACGGTCACGGTCAGGCAGAGGGCGAGCACGCCGAAGCGGACGCGGCCGCGCTTCTCGGTCTTGACGATGTGGCGGGCTCGCGAGCGGTTGGCGGCGCGGCGGCGCAGCTCGAGGCGTCGTTGGTCCTCGATCTGCTGCTCACGCTCGAATGCTTCCTCGAACTCGTCGAAGTCGCGTTCCATCCGCGGAGCGGCCAATGGAGTCTGGGTGGCCACGGGCGGGAATATTAGCCGTTGCTAAGACGGGTTGCCAATCGCTCAAGTTCTCAGCAGGCGCCCCAGAGCCCGACTCCGGCGTCGGCGGCCGCCCGCTCGATGGCGTTGAGGCGGTCGGCCTCGGCGGTGTTCGGCGGGATCTCCAGGGTCCGCGCGTAGCCGCCCCGCACGAGCTCGGCGTTGACGAACTCGCCGTCCGCGTAGACGTAGGCGAGCAGGCGGCCGTAGACGTCGCGGAGCTCGCGGTCGAAGACGAGGCGGACGGTCTCGCCGTCGACGAGCTCGTGGTTGAACGCCGACGCCTCGGGCCCGTAGCACTGGACCGGTTCGCCGGGCTTGACCGTCTCCGGCGTATCGACGCCGATGTAGCGGACGTCGTCGGTGCCGCCGTCGATCGCGACCTCGATCGTGTCGCCGTCGATCGCGCGGACGACCCGCGCGGCCACGGGTTCGCGCGAGCTTGCGCCCGGACCGCCGCCGCTCGGCGATCCGCCGCCGTCATCGCCGCCCCCCGTCAGGAGCAGGTAGACGAGCAGGGCGAGGAGCGCCAGGGCCCCCGCGGTGCCGCCTCTGACGCCCGGAACCATGTCCGCCCGGACCCCGGTTGTCGCCTCCGCGCCCCGCTACGGGATGCGGTGGACGCTCGAGAGCATGATCTCCTTGATCTGGGCGATGATCTCGAGCGCCTCGTTCCACTCGCGCTGCCAGACGTTGCGGCCGTAGATCACGCCGGAGCCGCCCGCCTGCATGATCCCGCGAGTCTGCTCGAGCAGGGCGTCGTCATCGACCTTCGAACCGCCCGAGAGGACGACCAGCGAACGGCCGGCCGACTCGACGCAGTGCGAGATCGCGTCCTCGCCGGAGAAACCGCCCTCGTTGTAGGGAGCGGGGGAGTCCTTGTCCTTCTCCGGATCGATCTTCGGCATGTTCAGCTTGACGATGTCGGCCCCCATCTCCATCGCCATCCGCGCCGCGTAGTCGATTGCGTAGAACGAGTTCTGCCCGCCCTTCGCGGCGACCGCCTCACCGCGCGGGTAGGACCAGACGACGAGCGGCATCCCGAAGCGGTCGCAGTCCTCGCGGACCTGGCGGAGCTGGACGAGATCCTCGTCCTGCCGCGGCGAGCCGACGTAGAGCGTGTAGCCGACCGCGTCGGCGCCGAGCTTGACCGCATCCTCGACCGAGGCGTTGCAGGTCGAGAGCGCCTTCTCCGACGGCGGGATGTCGGTCTTGCCGTTGACCTTGAGGATCAGCGGCACGCTGCCGGCGTAGTCGGGGTAGTACTTCGTCGCCATGCCGATCTGGCAGGCGATCGCCGAGTAGCCGCCCTCGGCCGCGAGCCGGAACTGGTAGTCGGGGTCCTTCGAAGCGGGGTTCGGGAAGAAATCGCGCGGGCCGTGCTCGATGCCCTGATCGATCGGCAGCAGCATCAGCGTCCCGTTGCCGGGGCCGAACTCGAACAGCAGTCGGTGCAGGCGGGTGCGCTTGCCCGGTGCCAACGTCTCGAGTAGCGACTTCTGCTCGGTGATGCTCTTGACCTCCACTTGGAGTTCCTCCTTGGTTTCTGAAAGCCGCGTCCTGCGTCGGTGCGACGGGGCGGCGGGGGGCGGTTTGGCCAGTATATGTGCGTAAGACGGCAGTTACCGGGGTAGGATCGCCGGACCGGACGTGCTCGAGCACAGCTTCAACGGCGCACCTTTCACCGTCGGGATCGAGGAGGAGCTGATGCTTCTGGATCCCGAGACCCTCGACCTGTCCCAGGGCATCGAGGCGATCCTCGCCGACGTACCCGACGAGCACGCGGGCCAGGTCAAGCCGGAGCTCTTCCAGTCCGTGCTCGAAGTCGCGACGACGCCCTGCCCGGACATCGCCACCGCGACCGAGCAGCTCGCGGTCCTGCGCCGGCTCGTCGGCTCGATCGCCGAGCGCAACGGCATGCTCGTCGGCGCCGCCGGCACCCATCCGTTCGCGCGCTGCGACGACCAGGCGATCGTCGAGCGGCCGCGGTACCGGGAGCTGATCGCCGACCTCGGCTTCATCGCCGAGCGCGAGCTCATCTTCGGTACCCACGTCCACGTCGGCATCGACTCCGCCGACAAGGCCATCTACGTCGCCGACGGGATCCGCCGGCACCTGCCGCTGCTCCTCGCCCTGTCCTCGAACTCCCCTTTCTGGGAGGGCCGGAACACGGGGATGATGTCCGCCCGGACGCCCGTCTTCCGCGCCTTCCCGCGCCAGGGCGTACCGCCTCATTACGGCTCCTGGGAGATCTACTCGCGCCGGGTCGGCCAGATGACCGGCTCGGGGGCGATCGACGACTACACCTACCTCTGGTGGGACGTGCGACCGCATCCGAACCTCGGCACGGTCGAGACCCGGATCTTCGACCAGGCGACGCGGCTCGAGGACACCGCCGCGTTCGCGGCCCTGACCCTGTCGCTCTCGCATCGCTTCGCCGAGCTGTTCGACGAGGGCGAGCCGCTCGTCGAGGCACCGTTCGAGCTGATCGACGACAACAAGGTCCGCGCCGCGGTCCGCGGGATGGAGGGGGAGCTCGTCGACTTCGGCCGGCGCCGGCCCGTCGCCGCGACCGAGATGGCCGAGCGCCTGATCGCCGAGGTCGAGGCGAGCGCCGCCGAGGTCGGTTGCAAGGAGGAGCTGCGGCGAGCGAGCGACATCGTCGCCGGCGGCACCGGGGCCCGGCGGCAGCTCGACTTCGTGGCCGCGCACGGCGACGACCTCCGCGAGCTCGTCGCGGCCGCCGTGGCGCTCACCGCGCGCTGATCGATACCCCCGCGCGGGGGTATCCTCGCTCTGTGGCACAGGCACCGGAGTTGAGCGTCGTCTGCCGCAGTTGCGGCTCCGAGGTCAGCCCCTACGTGACCGAATGCCCCTACTGCGGGCATCGGATCCGGAAGCGGGCGCCCCGGCTCGAGCGTGAGGGCGACGAGATCCGGGTCCGCGAGAGCCGGCGCGACAAGCGCCGCCGCCTGCGCCGCGAGCGGGCTTCCGAGCGGTCGGCCGCGACCGCTCTCGGCGTCCGGCCGATCGCGACCGCGACGACGCTGCTGATCTCGGCCGTCCTCCTCGTCGCCGCCCGCGCGGTGCCTCTGAGCCTGAGCGAGATCGGCGCGATCGTCGGACCGGTCGGCTCCGACGCCTGGCGTTACGTCACCGCGCCGTTCGCCTACGACGACCTCGGCTCCCTGCTCGTCATCGGGCTGGCGATCTGGGTCTTCGGAAGCGCGATCGAACATCGCCTCGGCACCTTCGCCACGGCGACCCTGATCGTCGCGACCGGCACCCTCGGCTCGCTCGCAGCCGGCGCCGTCTACTCCGCCGGGATGACCGATTCGCTGGTCCTGGCCGGAGGCAATGCGATCGCGCTCGGCCTGCTCGCCGCCTGGCTGATGCTCTGGCGCGGCGAGGCCAAGCACCACTTCAGCGAACCGCTCGAGACCATCGCGCTGACCGTCACCGCGGTCGTGCTCCTGCTCCTGCCGCTCGTCGAGGTCGGCGCCGATCCGGTCGCCGGGCTGGTCGGCGGCCTGGTCGGCCTCGCGATGGGGGCGCTCGCCGCCCGCCGCGCCGAGCACCTCGACTGAGGCGCCCGCGGTCGCACGAGTGCCCACGACGGGCTCTGGGTATGTTCAGGCCGTGTCCGGTGCAGCATTCACCGAGGCGGAGCTCGAGGAGGCGGTCAACCGCCTCACCGACGGCGATCGTCTCCAGGCCGCCGAGGCCGGCGTGGCCGCGGCGGCGCCGGCGCTCCAGCGCGTCCTCGTCGAGGCGCTCGCGGCCGGCGGCTGGTTCGGTGACTCCCACCGGGCCGAGCTCCTGCGCGTGACGTCGATCGAGGACGAGACCGAGCGCGCCACCGCTGTCGACACGCTCCTCGCCGAGGAGGCGCGGATCTCGATGATGGTCGGGGTCGCGGTCGGCTGGGCGCTCGCCGGCGAGCTCGGACCACCCACCCCCATCCCCGATCAGGAAGAGAGTTGACGATGGACATCAGATGGCTTGGACACAGCTGCTTCGAGCTCAGCGACGGCGAGGCGAGGGTCATCGTCGACCCGTTCCTGAAGCCGAACAGCCCGACCGCGCCGGTCACCGCCGACGAGGTCGAGCCGACGCACATCCTGCTCTCGCACGGCCATGCCGACCACGTCGCGGACGCGGTGCCGCTCGCGACCCGGACCGGAGCCCCCTGCGTCGCCATCGTCGAGTTGGCCAAGTGGCTCGACGCGCGCGGCGTCGAGACCACCCACGACCCGAACCTCGGCGGTGTCGTCGAGTTCGACTGGGGCTGGGTCAAGCTCGTGCAGGCCTTCCACACGAACACGACGCCGGGCGAGGGCGACGAGCCGTTCAGCGCCGAGACCGGGACCTCGATCGGCCTGCCGGCGGGCCTCGTCATCAACATCGGCGGCGTCACCGTCTACCACGCGGGCGACACCTGCCTGTTCGGCGACATGAAGCTGATCGGCGAGCGGACCCCGCTCGACGTCGCGATCGTGCCGATCGGCGGCCACTACACGATGGGTGTCGATGACGCCGCCTATGCGTGCGGGCTGCTCGGCGCCGAGACGGTCCTGCCGATGCACTACGGGACCTTCCCGGCGATCGAGGCCGATGCCGGCGAGTTCAAGCGGCAGGTCGAAGAGTCGACCTCGGCCCAGGTCGTACTGCTCGAGCCCGGTCAGACCCACTCCGTCTGAGCGGTTGACCCGGCCGCCGGCGCCGCCCCCTCGGGGACGGCGCCGTGCAACCGGTCAGTCCCAGTCCACCGTGGCGCCCCGCCGAGTCCAGGGGCGGGTGATCGTGCCAATCGTGCGCCGGCAGAACCGATCCGGACGGCAATCGTTCGATCCGACCCCGGGCAGAGGGTCGCCCGTCGGCGTGGTCCGTCTCCGGCGCCACGGCGAGCAGGTGTTCGGTCGAGCCGTCACAAGCCCCCCATCGGCACGTGGGGGCTGGACCTTAGGCGCCGACTGGGCGCTGGACGGCCGTTCGGCTCAGTAGCCGGTGACGTAGTCCGCCGCGGCGGCGGGATCGGCCGGTGCCGGGGTCTCCGGGGTCGCCGGAACCTCCGGCGGGGGCGGATCGGTCACCACCGGATCGGTGGGATCGGCCGGGGCGCTGCCGGTGTCCTGACCGCCACCGCCGTCGGTGATCGGATCGACCGGGGTGCCGACGGCCACGTTGCCGTCGTCGGGAGTCGTCTCGCCGGCGATCGGCTCGGTCGGCGCCGGCTTCGGCGCGTCGGCGGCGTCCTCGGCGGGCGTGGTCGCGGGAGCGTTGTGCGCGTCGGGCTGAGCCTGCGGCTCGGGCTTGTCGTCGGCGGGCGCGGCGCGCTCGGGGCGGGCCGGCGCGGCCGGGACGGCGACGCGGGCGGCGAGGTGCTCGACGGCGGGAGCGGGCTTGGCCGGCGCATCGGCGGCGACGGCGGTCGCGGGCGCGACCTTCGGGCCGGGGTTCTCGGCCTCGCCGGTGTTCATGTTGCGGACCTCGACGGCGCCGGCGGTCAGGATCGCGGCGGTCGCGAAGCCGGCCGCTGCCTTGGCGCCGATGGCGCCGCCGAGCAGGCTGATGCCGCCGATCCCGCCCGAGGCGGAGGCGCCGCCGACGGCGCCGGCCGCGCCCGTGCTTGCGGTGGCCGCGGAGCCGCCGCCGAAGATCTTGGCCAGGAAGCCCTGCTTGACCATCGCCAGCAGGCCGACCGGGAACAGGGCAGCCATCGCCTTGCGGTCGGAGCGGAGCTGGCCGCGGAACGCCTTGCAGCCCTCGCAGTCGCGGACGTGCTTGCGGGCGGGACCGGAGACCTTGCCGATGCCCTCGGCGGCTTCGGCGAGGTCGATCTGGACCTCCTCGCAGGTGAGCAGCCGCGCCTGGCCGGACTCGGCGAGGCCGATCCGGGCGCGGACCAGCAGCGACTTCACCGACGGAACGGTGGTCTGCATCGCCTGCGCGATCTCCTCGTAGGAGAGCGCGTCGATCTCGCGCAGCAGCAACGCCGTCCGCTGCGTCTCCGGGAGCGTCTCGACGTCGGCCATGAGCTGGCGCAGGTCCTCGCGCATCTGCACGTGCTCGGCGGTCGTCGTGCCGTGGGCGTGGGGGAGGACGTCCATCGAGTCCTGGCCCTCGGGGACCGGCTTGCGCAGGTGGTTGAGGCAGCGGTTGCGGGCGATCCGGTAGAGCCACGGCCGCACGTTGATCTTGCGGTCGTCGCCGAGCATCGCCGTGTGGGCGTTGGTGAAGACCTCCTGGAGGACGTCCTCGGCGTCCTGGCGGCTCTTCAGCATCGACTGGCAGAAGCCGAGCAGCCGGGCGTTGTAGCGCGTGAACAGAGCCTCGAAGGCGCCGTCGTGGCCGGCGCGGATCAGTTCGACGAGGCGTTCGTCGGACTCGAGGCGCAGCAGCGGCGAGCGGCGGGTGAGAAACCCACGGGTCGGTGCGCGGCGTGTGAGTGCGGAAGCTTCCAAGACGAGACGTCCTCCTTGAACAACACGGTAGAGCCGGAAAGTTGCGCCAACTTAAATTTCTCCCCCAAGAAGGGTAAATCCGGTCTCCATGGGCTCGGATAGCCTGAATGAGATCGTGCCGGGGTGGCGGAACCGGAATACGCGGCCGGCTTAAACCCGGCTGCCCGCAAGGGCTTGAGGGTTCGAATCCCTCCCCCGGCATGCCGTCCGGGCGGGGCGCCGGATTGCGCGTCGCCCGCCGCCGCCGGGCCCGCGACCGGTTCTCGCTAGTTTCGGATGCTCAGGGAGCGCGCAGCCAGATGACCGATTTCCGCAACGAGACCGAGGATCCGCGCCTGATCGGCCCCCGCCCGATCGAGCCGGGCCCGCGCCGGGCCGGCGGCATGGACCCCGACAAGGAGGCCGAGCCGACTCCGTTCATGGAGCGGCGGATGCCGTCCTCGCCGTTCCCGCCGATCGCCGACTACGCGTTCCTCTCCGACTGCCACACCGGCGCGCTCGTCGCCCCCGACGGGACGATCGAGTGGCTCTGCCCGCCCCGCTTCGACGCGCCGAGCGTCTTCGCCGCGCTCCTCGACCGCTCCGCCGGAGGCTGGCGCTTCGGGCCCTCCAACGTCGGCCGCCCGGTCGGCCGCCGCTATGAGCCGGGGACGAACATCGTCGAGACGACGTGGATGACGCCGACCGGCTGGATGATCGTCCGCGACGCCCTGATCGTCGGCCGCTGGCGCGCCCGCGAGTCGACGAAGGCGACCGCCCACACGCGACCGCCCTCCGACTTCGACTCCCATCACGTCCTCGTCCGGACCGCCCGCTGCGTCCACGGCACCGTCCACCTCGAGCAGATCTGCGAGCCGGTCTTCGGCTACGGCGCCCGTCCCGCGACGTGGAGCCGGCCCGGTCCCGAGCACGGGATCGCCGACGCCAGCGACGGCGAGAGCACGCTGCGCCTGCACTCCGACGTCAACATCGGAATCGAGGGCGGGTGCGCCCGTGCCCGCCGCCGCCTCGACGCGGGGGAGGGGTGCTTCTTCGCGCTCTCCTGGTCATCGCGACTCGACGGGCCCGACAGCTTCGAGGCTGCCGAGGCGGCGCTCGACACGACTTCGCGCTTCTGGCGCACCTGGCTCGCCTCGGGCGAGTTCCCCGACCACCGCTGGAGCGACCACCTGCAGCGCTCCGCGCTCGTACTCAAGGGCCTGACCTACCTGCCGACCGGGGCGATGGTCGCGGCGCTGACGACGTCGCTGCCGGAGACGCCGGGCGGCGAGCGCAACTGGGACTACCGCTACACCTGGATGCGCGACGCCACCTTCACGCTCCAGGGGCTCCACGCGCTCGGGCTGAGCTGGGAGGCCGACGACTTCATCCAGTTCGTCGGCGACGTCGACCGCAACGAGGACGGCGGCCTGCAGATCATGTACGGGATCGGCGGCGAGACCACGCTCCCGGAGCAGCAGCTCGAGCATCTGACCGGGTACGAGGGCGCGCGTCCGGTCCGGATCGGCAACGACGCCTACGACCAGCGCCAGAACGACGTCTACGGCGCCGTCCTCGACTCGATCTACCTGCACCAGAAGGAGTACGGGCACAACTCGCCGCGGCTCTGGCCGGTGATCGAGGATCAGGCGCGCTGCGCCGCCGAGATCTGGCGCCGGCCCGACCAGGGGATCTGGGAGTGCCGCGGCGAGCCGAAGCACTACGTCAGCAGCAAGGTCATGTGCTGGGTCGCGATGGACCGCGCCGCCCGCCTCGCCGCCCGCCGCGGCTATGAGGGCCTGGCCGACGAGTGGCGACTCGTCGCCAACGAGATCCACTCCGACGTCCTCGCCAACGGCGTCGATTCACGCGGCGTCTTCACCCAGCACTACGAGACCGAGGCGCTTGACGCCTCGAACCTCCTCGTCCCGCTGGTGCGCTTCATGCCGCAGGGCGACGAGCGGGTGCGGGCGACGGTGCTCGCCATCGCCGACGAGCTGACCGAGAACGGCCTCGTGCTCCGCTACCGGACCGAGGAGACCGACGACGGCCTCGAGGGCGAGGAGGGCACCTTCCTGATCTGCTCCTTCTGGCTCGTCTCGGCCCTGCTCGAGATCGGCGAGCGCAAGCGCGGCCGCGAGCTCTGCGAGCGGCTGCTCAAGGACGCCAGCGCCCTCGGCCTCTACGCCGAGGAGCTCGAGTCCGCCTCCGGCCGTCACCTCGGAAACTTCCCCCAGGCCTTCACCCACCTCGCCCTGATCAACGCGGTGACGCACGTGATCCGCGACGAGCGGGCGATGCCGAGCCTCTACGAGGACCTGCACCTCTGAAAAGCGCGCCGTCCGGCGCCCGGGCCGTGGGCGTTGGGCGGGAGTTGGTTTGGCAGTGAGGGGACGTGGCGGGCGTCATTCCGGTGGCGAATGGCGAGTTGTCCCCGCCAGGGCAGGGTTTCGCGCCATTGAGGCCCTGGGTCAGCCAACGGATGGCGAATTCGGTCCCTCCCAGGGACGTAATTCGCCATTGACCTTCGGGGTGAGCCTCCCGCCCCTCAAGCCACCTCCCCTCACCGCCAAACCCCAGCCCGCCCCGGCGCCAAGACCCGGCGCGAGCCGAACGCCCGCTACTTCTCCTTGACCTCGACCTGGGGCCGGAAGCTCGTGCTCAGCAGCTCTGCGTCCGCCACGAGGCGCGGCGGGGCGCCGGCGCCGATCGACGTCGCCAGGTAGTAGCGGTAGGGGCCGGCTGCGCGGAGCGTGACCCGGTAGGGGCCGGCGACGCCGCCGTCGACCGGTACGTCCGCCTCGAGGACCGCGATCGAGGTCTCCGGGGTCGGGCCCTTGACACGGTCAGTGACGCGGGCGTTGTCGCCGAGCCCGTCGAGGCCGGCGAGCGACTGGTCGATGAACTCGTCGAAGTCGAGCTTGGGGTCGCGGTCGACCCAGAGCGTCGCTTCGCCGAGGCCGTCGTCGGAGACGGCCGCAAAGCTCGCTCCCTCCGGCGGCTTGGTCCGCTTCCAGGTGTCGGGCAGGGCGATCGAGAAGCCCTTCTCCTCGACGAACTGCGGGTCGTTGATGACCGACGGCGGCTGCGCCTCCGAGAGCGGCTCCACCGTCCCGGTCCCGGTCCCGTCGTCGGACCCGCCTGACCCACCGCCCACGAGGAGGACGATGCCCACGACCACTGCGGCGAGGACGACACCGGCGGCCGGCAGCCCCCACGGGCGGTAGCGGAGCGCGTCGAATGCGTCCGTCAGCCGGAGCCAGAGGCCCTCGGCGGCGAAGGTGATGCGGTCCCAGAGCTCGGAGATCACGGGTGCTTGGTTCGCGGAAAGGGCGCCGGTGCCTGCCCGCGGGCCGGGGAATCCTGACACCGCCGAACCGCGGGCTCGGGACCGGACGTCCTGATCGGCGCCGCTTCGGGACAATCGGGACGTGCTTCACGCACCCTTCGAGTGGCTTTACGGGAAGCTCGGCTCGCGGTATCCGAGGGTCTTCGTGACGCTGGAGCTCCAGGCGGGATTCCTGGTCACGGCTGGGACCGTGGGCCTGCTGGCCGCCTATTACGACGCTTCGTTCACCGATTTCCTCTACCTGCTGGCGTTCGCGCTGGCGCTGACGGCGGTTGCGCTCGTCTGGGGCCTGGTCCGGATCTTCCCACGGCTGCGGCCGATATCCGCCTGGATCGCGGGCGAGCGCGACGACGAGGCGACGGAGCGCGCCTGGGGGGCGGCGGTCGGCCTGCCGCTCTCGCTCGTCCGCGACGAGCTGTTCTGGCCGATCACCTCCGTGGTCGTGCCGTCGAGCATCGCCGCGGTCCTGATCCTCGACCTGTCCTGGCTCGACTTCTTCCCGCTCGTCATCGCCGGCACGGTCGCGGTCGGCTACGGCGCGATCCTCCACCACCTGACGATCGAGGCGGGAATGCGCCCGATCCTGATCGACATCAACCGCGCGGTCTCGCCGCGGGTCGAGACGAGGATCGACGCGCTGCCGCTGCGCTGGCGCCTGCTCACGGCACTGCCGATGATCAACGTGATCACGGGCATCGTCGTCGCGGCGATCGCGGGCGCCGACAGCCTCGGCGTCTCGGTGCTCGTGGCGATCGCGGTCGCGACGACGATCTCGCTCGAGCTGACGATCTTGCTGTCGCGTTCGATCCTCGGCCCGCTGGCCGACCTGAAGCGGGCGACCGACGCAGTGGCGGAGGGCGACTTCGAGGTCGCCGTCCCGATCACCACCGCCGACGAGATCGGCGAGCTCGCCGCCTCGTTCAACCAGATGGTCGACGGCCTCCGCGAGCGCGAGCGGATCCGCGACGCCTTCGGCACCTACCTCGACCAGGACGTCGCGGAGCACATCCTCAGCGACGGCTTCAGCGAGGGCGGCGAGCTCGTCGAGGTCTCGATCCTCTTCTGCGACGTCAAGGACTTCACGAGCTTCGCCGAGTCGGCGGAGGCGAAGGAGGTCGTCGCCTGCCTCAACGACCTGTTCGAGGTCGTCGTCCCGGTGATCTCGCGCTACGGCGGCCACGTCGACAAGTTCGAGGGCGACGGGCTGATGGCCGTGTTCGGCGCGCCCGAGATCGTCCCCGACCACGCCGACCGGGCGCTCGCGGCTGCGCTCGAGATCGACCGGCTCGTCAACCACGGCGAGGAGGGGGGAGGGTTCCAGGTGGGCATCGGGCTCAACACCGGCAACGTCGTCGCCGGCTCCATCGGCGGCGGCGGCCGGCTCAACTTCAGCGTCATCGGCGACGCCGTCAACGTCGCCGCCCGGGTCGAGGCCCAGACCCGCGAGACCGGCGACCACCTGCTGTTGACCGAGGCGACCCGCGATCGCCTGCACGCCGAGGTCGATCTGACCTCGCGCGGCGAGCACGCGCTGCGCGGAATCGAGCGGCCGGTCCGCCTCTACGCGCCGCCGGGGGAGGGGATCCGGTTGCCGCTCGACCCCGTCGGTGCGGTCCGCTCGGTGTACGCTCGCGTCCGTGGCAGCCGGACAGCAGACTGAGGCCAAGGGCGGGGTCGCCAATCCCGGCGCCCTGCACGGTGGCCGACTCGCCGCGAAGGCGCTTCGCGACCGCGGCGTCACCCACCTCTTCACGCTTTCGGGCGGGCACCTCTTCAGCCTCTACGACGGCTGCCGCGAGGAGGGCATCGAGGTCATCGACGTCCGCCACGAGCAGGCGGCCGCCTTCGCCGCGGAGGGTTGGGCGAAGGCGACCCGGACACCCGGCGTCTGCGCCCTGACCGCCGGCCCCGGCGTCACCAACGGCGTCAGCGCGATGGCGAGCGCCGCCGCCAACGGAACCCCGATCGTCGTCCTCGGCGGTCGCGCGGCGGAGGGCCGCTGGGGCAGTGGCAGCCTCCAGGAGATCGACCACCTCCCGTTCGTCTCGCCGTTGGTCAAGTCGGCTGAGACCGTCAAGGACCCGAACCTGATCGCCGAGGCGACCGTCCGCGCCTTCGACATCGCCGCCGCGGCACCGACCGGACCGACTTATCTCGACTACCCCCTGGACATCGTCTTCATGGATGCCGACGCCGACGTCCCGGCCGCTCCCGGTGGCGACGCCTCCGCCGCCGACGGCATCGAGCGCGCCGCCGAGCTCCTCGCCGCGGCCGAGCGCCCGGCGATCATGGCCGGCACCGGCCTCTACTGGGCCGGCGCCGAAGACCAGCTCCGCGAGCTCTCGGAGCGCCACGGCATCCCGGTCTTCCTCAACGGAATGGGACGGGGTTGTCTGCCCGCCGACCATCCGAACGCCTTCAGCCGGACCCGCGGCATGGGCCTCGGCGAGGCCGACGTGGCGATCGTGATCGGCGTCCCCCTCGACTTCCGGCTCGGGTTCGGCGCCGCCGTCGGGGCGGACGCGAAGCTGATCCGCGTCGACGTCGAGCCGAACCGGCTCGAGCGCAACCGGGTCGCCGACGTCGACCTCGTCGGCGACGTCGCCGCGTCCCTCGCCGCCCTGAACGAGGCGGCCGAGCCCGGCGATCGCTCCGAGTGGACCGGCCGGCTCCGCGAGGCCGAGACCGAGAAGCGCGCCGCCGAGGCGGACGACCGCTCCGACGACCGCTCGCCGCTGCATCCGATGCGGCTCTACGAGGAGCTCGGCCAGGTGCTCGACCGCGACGCGATCGTGATCGGCGACGGCGGCGACTTCGTCTCCTACGCGGGCCGCGTGATCGAGACCTTCGAGCCGGGTACGTGGATGGACCCGGGTCCGTTCGGCTGCCTCGGCGCTGGGCCGGGACAGGCCATCGGCGCCGCCTGCGCGCGGCCGGGCAAGCAGGTCTGCCTGCTCCTCGGCGACGGCGCGTTCGGGTTCAGCGGCCTCGAGTTCGACACGATGGTTCGCCACGGCCTGCCGATCGTCGGGGTCATGGGCAACAACGGGATCTGGGCGCTCGAGAAGAACCCGATGGAGTACCTGTACGGCTACTCGATCGCCGCCGAGCTCCAGCCGGAGACGCCCTATGAGCAGGTCATCGAGGCCCTCGGCGGCCACGGCGAGCTCGTCCGCGAGCCGTCCGAGCTGCGGCCGGCGCTCGAGCGCGCCTTCGCTTCGGGCAAGCCGGCGCTGGTCAACGTCCTGACCGATCCGGACGTCATCTACCCCCGGCGCGCAGTCCTTGCCTGAGCGCCGGGTGACGGGGCGGCGGCGATGGGTCTGAGGGCCGGCCGTCACAACTTCACCTACGTCACCTACGACGCCGCGAGCGACGTCATCTACGCGAAGTTCGACGCCGCGCCGTCGGCCCGCCGCGAGTCCACCCCCGAACAGCACGTCTGGCTGTTCGACGAGGACGACCGCTTCCACGGCATCGCCCTGATGGAGCCGCGCGAGCGACTCGAGCGCGAGGGCGCCGTCTACGTCTCGCTGCCGAGCGGCGAGCGCGAACGGGTGGTGGGCGTCGAGTTCACGGTCCGCAGCGCCGGGACCTGATCGCCGTCAGCCGTCGTCGCCGACGACGGCGAGGGTTCCGGCGACGGTCCCCTCGGAGTCGCTGATCCACAGCATCTGGCCGGATCGGTGGACCGTGGCGAGCCCGTGCCCGATGCCGGAGCGGAACTCCGCCTCGAGGACCACCGGCGCCTCCGTCGCGGCAGTCGGCAGGTCGAGGTACTCCTCGGCGGGCTGCCAGTACCAGAGGTTGCTGACATGCCCGGCGAGATCGATCGCCGAGTTGCCGAACCACCACTCCAGCCGCTCGGCGCCCGCGGGCGGTTCCGGCGGGTGGCGAAGCGAGGCGCGGGCCCTGCGGCCCTCCGCGCTCGGGCCGTAGATTCGCTCGAACTCCTCGGGCAGCCGGGCCGGCAGCCGGGTCTCGGGATCGACGTGGACCCAGATCGCCTCGGCGCGGAGCTCGGCACCGGCGTCGCCGGCGACGGTCGTGGTCCGCTCGGCGACGCTCTTCGCCTTGCCGCTGCACCAGGTCGTCACTTCGAGCAGCTCCGGGAAGACCGGGAGGCGGGCGATCTCGAGGCGGAGGCGGCGGATGATCCAGAAGGCCTCGGAGCCGAAGCCCGAGTCGAGCCCGTCGGCGAAGGCGGTCTCCTGCAGCCAGCGGGCGACCGCGAAGACGTGCGCGCCACCGTCGGCGGCTACGTCGGCGGCGCCGACCCGGTGGTGGTCGGTGAACCTCCGCCCGGTCGACTCGGCCGACACCCGGTCAGTCGGAGGATTCGACGTGCTGCTTGAGCCCCTCGGCGGCGCCCTTGGTCAGGAACTCCTTGACCCGGCCCTCGACCGGACCGCGGACGAGCATTCCGAGTACCCGGCCGGGATCGATCGCGAGCGCGAACGTCGCCTTGGTCTTGTCGGCGGCGAGCTCGACGAACTCCCACGAGCCCTCGAGCGACTTCACGTCGCCCTTGATCTGGGTCCAGCTCATCGCGGTCGGGGCGTCGAAGCTGAAGCGGAGCTGCTGTTTGGTCTTGCGGACGACGGCGTCGGAGGAGGTGTCGACGAGGACGGCGCGGCCCTCCTCGTCGGTCTCGAGTGTCTCGACCTCTTCCAGCGCCGGCTGCCACGCAGGCGACGCCGGCACGTCGGCGGCGACGGTCCAGACGCGCTCCAGCGAGGCGTCGATCTCCACGGTCCAGGTCCCTGCGATGGTTCCCACGGCGGCCAGACTACCGGCACGCGCCGTAGAGTCCCGGCCGATGTCGAAGCCCCGACCCGACATGCCGCCGTTCGGCGAGGCCGACGTCCTCGACGACCCGTTCGAGCTGTTCGCGGCCTGGTACGAGCGGGCGGCGGCGGAGGTGCCGCTGGCGGAGTCGGTCTGCGTCGCGACCGTCGACGGCGACGGGGCTCCCGACGCCCGGATGGTGCTCCTCAAGGACTTCGACGAGCGTGGATTCCGCTTCTTCACCAACGAGCAATCGGTCAAGGGCGAGCAGCTCGGTGCCAGGCCGGTCGCCGCGATGGTCTTCTACTGGCGCGAGCTCGACCGCCAGGTCCGGATCCGGGGCCGGGTCGAGCGGCTCGGGCCGGAGGAGTCCGACGAGTACTTCGCGACCCGGCCGCGCGAGAGCCGGATCGGCGCCTGGGCGAGCCCGCAGAGCCGGCCCCTAGATGGCCGCGACGAACTCGAGCGCCGGGTCGCCGAAGCCGAGGAGCGGTGGCCGGGCGAGGACGTGCCGCGCCCGCCGCACTGGGGCGGCTACCGGGTCGTCCCCGACCAGATCGAGTTCTGGCAGGGCCAGGTCGGCCGCCTTCACGACCGGTTCCGCTACGAGCGCGATCCGGGTGGGCCCTGGACCTGGACCCGGCTCGCTCCCTGAGCTGAGGTCAGCCCGCGGCCGAGGCGTGACGCTCGGCCGTCCGCTGGGCGGCGCCGAAGAGGATGTCGCGCTCGGAGACGGTGATCCGCTGGAGCGCAAAGGCGCGCATGACCTTGATCAGGATGATCACCCCGGCGACGATCGTCGGCGCCCGGTCGGGATCGACGCCGCGCAGCGCCCGCCGCTCGGCGATCGGGAGGGAGGAGAGGCGCGAGAGCAGCTTCTGGACGGTGCCGAGGTCGAGCTCGTGGCCCTCGACGAGCGCGTAGTCGACGGCCTCCAGATCGAGGTCCATCGCGGCGAGGATCGCCGGCGTGCCGGCCACCGCGACGCCGCGGTCGGCGCTGAGGCCAGGATGCGTCGCGAGCTCGGCGTCGATCGCGCCGCTGATGTCCTCCGAAAGCGACTCGAGCTCGTTGGTCTGCGGGGGGTCGGTGTGGAGGTGGCGCTCGGTGTGCCTCACCACTCCGATCTGGAGCGAGGTGTTGAAGGTCGGCTCGCCACCGGAGCCGACGACGAGCTCGGTCGAGCCGCCGCCGATGTCGACGATCACGGTCTCGCAGTCCGAGCACGACCCGCGAGCCCCGAGGTAGGTGAGCTCCGCCTCCTCGGCGCCGCTCAGGACCTGTGCGGTCAGGTCGAAGCGCTCGCGGAGCTCGGCGAGGAAGACCTCGGAGTTGGAGGCGTCCCGGGCGGCGCTCGTCGCGAACGCGAAGGTTTCGACGGCCTCGAGCTCGCCGGCGATCGCCAGGTAGTCGGCGATCGCTGCGAAGACGCTCTCGATCGCCTCGGTCGAGAGGCTTCCCGAGATCTCGAGTCCGCGGCCGAGCCCGGTGACCCGTGACTCGCGCCGGACCGTCTCGACCCGACCGTCGGCGACGTCGGCGACGAGGAGCCGGGTCGAGTTGGTGCCCATGTCGATGGCCGCGACGCGCAAGGCAGCGATCGTAGACCTCTCCCGATGGCGACCGCGGACCGCCGGGGATCGAGGTCAACCTTTCGGCGGTCACACCGCCGAAAGGTTCCATTCGCCGGAGTCTCCCGCCCGCTTGCCCGGCGGAATCACGGTGCTAACCTTCGGTCACCGCCGCGGGGTGGAGCAGTCAGGTAGCTCGCCGGGCTCATAACCCGGAGGTCACAGGTTCAAATCCTGTCCCCGCTATGTTCGTCAGGGTGACGCTCGAACCCTCCGCCAGGAGGGTTTTCGCGTTCTCGAAGGCCTCTGCGACTGCCTCAGACACGGTGGCGCTGATCTCGACCCGCGATTCCCGCTTGTCGTAGGCGATCTGGAGGTCAAAGGACTCGAAGACCTGGCGCTTGATCTGCGGAGATGCCGTTCTCAGGGCTTCCGTGAGGTCCGGGAGGCGATCGAGCTGGTTGACCAACTCCTCGTCCTCGGATTCCTGCCGCTCGGCGCCAATCTGAGACAGCGCCTCCTCGAGGGCCTCCTTCTGCTCTCGGAGCTCTGCAATTCGCTCGGAGACAAGCTCGGGCTCGACCCCTTTCTCGAGGGCGACGACCTGGGCCTTGATCTTCCGGTCGAGCTCGGCGATCTGCTGGCGGATCCGAGTCCCGACGAGCTTGCCGTTGCGCCGCTCGGCACGATTCTGGGCTTTCAGCTGCTTGGCGAGCTTGTCGAGCCGCATCGGGCCGAAGATCCGCTGCTCGAAGAACCGCATCACCAGCCGCTCGAGCCAGTCCTCGCGCACGTAGATCCACTTCTGACCGCCGTGGGCCTCGAGGGCGGCATTGTCGCCGTAGGTGGTCGCGTATGCGCAGGCGTAGTAGTGGTGCCCCTTCCGGGCCTTGCCGTTCATCGCGAGCGGCTGATGGCCCGCGCAGCAGCGGACCATCCCTGAGAACAGGTAGTCCCGCTTGGCCCGAGCAGAGGCCTGTGCGCGGACGGTCTTGTCGAACCGCGCCTGCGCGGCCTCATAGACATCGTCGGCGACGAGCGGCAGGTGGGCGTCCTCGGAGACCACCCACTCCTCCTTCGCCCGAAGCCGGGCTCCGCCGCCGGAGTGCTTGGCGTCCGTGAAGTCCAACCGGTTCCAGACGATCCGGCCCGTGTAGACGGGGTTCCGGAGCATCGCCCGGATCGAGCTCGCGGCCCAGTGGCCCATCACGTTCCGCGATGAGTCGACGTGGGAGGGGGAGGGAGGACCGCCGGGGCGGTTCAGGTGCTCGGCGATCGCCTTCGGGGTCATCTTGCCTGCGACGAACAGATCGAAGATCTCGCCGATCACCTTCGCCTCGGTGGGCTCGGGCTCGAGGGTGACCCGGTGCTTGTCGCGGTTGCCCTGGTGGCCCTCGGGCATCTCCTGGAGGCGGCGCCGGTAGCCATAGGGGGCGCGGCCGCCGGCCCGGTAACCCTGCTCAGAGGCCTCCCGCATCCCGCGCTTGGTCTCACGGGAGAGCTTCGTGCGCTCGAACTCGTCCCAGAGCTGCTGCATCCCGATCATCAGCCCGCCTTCGGGGGTGTCGGGATCCCCGCCACCCATCGCATAGTGGATAGCGACACCAACCTTGCGGAGTTCGCGCTCGAACAGGGCAGCGTGGAGACGGTCGCGGGCGAGCCGGGAGGTCTGGTAGATCACCACGGCGTCGAAGCGGCGGCCCTCATGGTCGCGGGCCTCGGCGGTCAGCGCCGTCCAGCCGGGACGCTCCGCCTTGGCGCCCGACTCCTGGTCGGTGAACTCGCAGGTGACCTTGCCGCCGAGGTCGGCGACCTTGCGCTCGCAGGCCTTGCGCTGGCTCGGGAAGCTCAGCGCCGGATCCTGCTTGTCAGTCGTCGACAGGCGTCCGTAGAAGGCGAAGCGCTTAGGGCTCATCTTGAGGTGATCTCCGCGAGACGCTCGGCGGTAAAAGCCTCGTCCAGTTCGTAGATCGGCTCCTCCAGAGCCGTGAGGCCAGTGGCGGATAGGAGCGAGCGAGTCTCTTCGCAGCTCCCCCATTCGGCCATCAGCTCGATCAGGTCGGGCTCGGTGGGCTCGATGCGCCATTCGGGGTCCGGAGTGAGTTCATAGTCCGGGTGCGGAAGGTCGTGAATACGACACACCCAAGGCCCATCGGGCCCGAACTGCTCGGCTGTTGGATCGAGCACCCAGTCACCGACGAGGGCAACCAGATGGTCGTCACCGAGGCGGGATGCTGGCAGGCACGTCGCGTCCCAGCCGTGCCTCTGCAGCCCGAGCGCCAGAGCACGAGCCGCTTCCCTGCAAGTTCCGCCGAGGTTGTGGTACGCGGGCTCGGGTGCTGCGAGCGCGTCCCGAACGGCGACCGTCGCGTAGACGAGGTCGAACGGGGCGACCGGATCGATCCAACGAGCGGACGCCGAATAGTGCTCGACCCCGCTCACCAGACAACCCCCACGGAGTTGATCGGCGCGGCTCCGACGATCCGCTCGGCCTTGATCGTGTCGGCGACGGCGCCGATCTCGACGAGGTGACGGGCGAGCGCGGCTCGTGCCTCGCCCTCATCGCGGTGCAGGACGACGAACACAGGTCCGTCGACCGCTTCGAGGTCGATCGACCACGCGGATGCGCTCGGGGTGGGGAGTTGACGATCGGTGTCAATCATGGGGCGAAACCTGGGAGGAAAACACGCCGCATTCGGGGACACAAGTGTCCGAAGTCCGGAGGGCAGTCGGCGCTCACGAGGC
The DNA here is from genome assembly GCA_046330285.1 of Solirubrobacterales bacterium. Classification (GTDB taxonomy): domain Bacteria; phylum Actinomycetota; class Thermoleophilia; order Solirubrobacterales; family 70-9; genus RHKX01. The sequence continues at coordinate 46,871 of JAXLSX010000005.1, forward strand.
GTCCTCCCGCGTCCTCGCGTCCTTCCTGCCCGCGATCCGCAGGAACCGCTTCCGCTTCGCACCGCCCTCCCGGCCGCGCGTCACCTCGAGCCCGTGGGTCCGAAGCAGCGGGGCGTGCTGGATCAACCGGTTGCTGAGCACGTCGGGGCGCTTGGGCCAGAACCGGCTGCCTGCGACGCCCTCGTCCGCCTGTGCGGTCAGTTCCTTCAGCAACTCGGAGGCGCTGCCGCTCCACTCGGAGCGCTTCTCCATCATCGCTAGCAGGACGCCGATCTCCGGGTAGGCGTCGGCGCTGCCCTCGAGCAGTTCCTGCCTGCCGGTCTCGATCGCCGAGGTGAACGCGCCCGGCTGCCAGCCGAAGCCCTCACCTGCGGCCTCGCACCAGCGGGCGAAGTCCGCCATGCGCGGGTGGCCCTCGAGTTCGATTTCCTTGAACGAAGCCAACGCCGCCGCCACGCCGTCGAGCAGGGCACCGAGGATCCGCGGCCGCGCCTGCTCCCAGGCGCCCCAGAACTCCTCCTCGGTCCGCCGCTTCTCGGGCGCGATCGGCGCGAGCTCGATCATCGCGACCCGGTCGAGCAGATCGGGGCGGTCGATCACCCTGCCGATCGCGTTCAGAAGGACAGGACGCTTGATATCGAGGATGAACGGCTCGGCGTCGGTGTAGAGCTGCCGCGTCCGGTATCCGCCACCGGTTGCGAGCTGACAGAGCGCGTCGGAGAGGGCGGGGGATACCTTCGAGACGTTGTCGAAGCCGACCAGCCAGACGCTGTTCCCGATTACGGCCAGGTCGCGGACGGTGGGGTTGCCCATCATCAGGGGGGCGATCCGCGGGTCGACGAGCAAGAAGATCAGCCGCGAGAGCGTCGACTTCGCTGAGCCCTGCTCGCCGGTCGGATAGCCGACCGGGTAGGGGCCCGACGGGTTGAAGCACATCACCAGGAACCCGCAGAGGCGCAGCCAGCTGGCCTCGTTCGCGCAGTTCGTGAAGTCGCGAAGCTCTTCGATCGACCCGCCGCTGACCGGCTCTGGCAGCGCGAGCATGCTCGCGTCGCGGAGGAAACTGACCCCCGGGTCCTCGACGATCTCCCAGCCGTCCGCGGTCACCTCGATCGCCCGCCAGTGTTCGTCGCCGAGGTCGATCACGATCCGCTCGGAATCGCCCGCCACCCGGCGGTAGAGCTCCCGCTCGACGCCTTCGAACTGCGCCTTGGCCGCGAAGGTGGAGACCGCCTCAGACAAGCCGTCGTCGCGCAGCGCTTCGCCCGTGGCCTTGTAGTGGAGGCGGCGAAGCCAGGAGGCGAAACCGGTGGACTCGAGCGGCCAGCTCTCGCGGTGATCGTCCACGCGCACCGACGCGAAGCTGACCCCTCCGGGCGTGCGGAAGACGTCGATCCCGGTCCTCTCCGCCAGGTCGATCAGCCTCGTCGAGGTCTTGCGGCCCTGTGCGGTGTCGGGAAAGAGGTCCTCGATCCGGAGTCCGAGCTCGGCGACCACGTCGTCGGCGGAACAGCCCGCGAAGCAGTGGATCAGGCAACGGCCGTCTTCGCCCTCGGCTACCGACAGCGACGGGTTGTGGTCATCGTGGGCGGGGCAGAGCGCCGTCCAGCCGGTTGCGGTGGGCTTCACGCCCTCGAGGTGGTCCATGACTTTGCGAACCGGCTCACTGGCCTCTCCGGCCTGCGCCCCCTTCGCGGTTGGCCCTCCTGACTTGTCCGCGGCCTCGTCCAGACCGAGTGCACCGCGCAGCTCCCCTGCGAGATATGTCGTGCCGGAGCTGGAGACGATCTGAGCCTCGGCGGGGGGATCGTGCTTGAAGTTGAGCGTGCCGGGCACGCGCATGACCCGGGCGGCGTCCACGACGGCAGGATCGCCGCCGAGGCGCTCGGCAAGGGCGCGGTTGATCTCCTCGATCGCGCTCGGCTCGACCGCGTCCGACAGCGCCCAGTAGGCGTGCAGGTGGCCCGGCGTGCCCGAGGCGACGATCAGGGTCGGCGCGGGCTCAAACTGCTTGAGCGAGTCTCCCGCGCCCGCGTCGTCGATATCGACCCACGCGACGTGCACGGGCCCGACCGCGTCCTTGGTGCCCGCCTCGCGGGTGCGCGCCGCGACCCCGACAAAGACGTTGCGTGTGCCTTGCCAGGCTCCGACCACCTTCGCCGTATCCCGCAGTTCGGGCAGCGGGATGAACGTGCGCTTGGCGCCGGCACCATCAGCCGCGATGGCGCGAATCTCAGTGAACCCCTGACTGCCCTGCGGGAACAGGAGCCCGAGGAAGCGCTCGATGGCTCTTGGGTCAACCTCAGCGGCCATGACGTTTAACCCCTTCCTGGAGCGAGATGAGCGCCCTCAGCGCCCCCAGTTGACGCCTCGCGTCGAACGCGTCCAGGCGAGCGGTTCCCTTGGCCACGCGAAGCCGATGGACTTCCCGGGGCCGGCGGGAGGGGCGTGCGGGGCGGGATTGGTCAGGTTGCATGCGGCGTTTCTGCCGCATGGCCGATGGTGTCGCAGACGCGTTGCACGCGGCCGTCGATTCGTGCAACGGGACTGCAGCTTGCCTCGCTTCGTGATTATGCGGTCGTCTTGGCGTAGGCTCGCCGCCTTGACCGCCGATGAGCTACGGCACCTGCGCCACTGCGTGAGCGGATTCCTGGACGAGCTTCAGGAACAGAGCGAGTTTGTTGATCGGCTTGACGAGATGAAGCCAACTCCGGAATTCGCCGCACCCCTGAGCTTCGAGAGCTTGAAGCGCGTCTTTGAGGCCAAGACGGGCGAGAGCATCGGGCTCGCGTGGGTGACCCTGCCAGCGAAGCCTTCGGCCGAAGAGTTTGAAATCTTCGGGAAGCTCTTGCCGCACGCCCGCGACCTCCAAAGGGAGGGGTTTCCCGTGGAGGTCGACGAGACGGACGGCGATCGTCGCTTTCGAGTGCCGGTGGCAGTTGTTGCGCCGACCGATCAGGCCGCGAAGGACGAAATCGACCGGTATTGCTCGGACGTTGAGGCCTTTGCGCAACGCTGGCTGTTGGACGCAGCTTGGGGTCCGGCAGCGCTTCACGACGCTCTTCGGTATCAGCGTCGGATCACTCTGCCCCAGGCGCCGCGGGAGGGCTTCGTCGCTCCTCCGGTGTCATCGACTCTCGTACTCGACCCGGACATGCCCTGGCGCCGTGATGATCTCCGACGGCTCGGCGAGCTCCTCGTTGATGCGGCGACTGAGGAAAGCGAGGCCGAGCCTGGTATCGATCCGGCGATCGTCCTCAGACGGGCCTTGGACGCCGTGAGGGCTCAGTTGCGGGGGGAGGCGCTTTCAAGCACTCAGCGTTCGCATCGCGCTCGTGCTCGTTCCATTCTCGACGGCGCCGTGAGCGGCAGGATCAGCGCGGATCGGGGCTCAGCAACGTGAGGACGCGAGGACGCGGGAGGACGCCTCAGCTCGCCGCTCGCCCAGGTCGCACTCGACCAGCTCGCGTCTCCCTACCCCTCCGGCCGTGTTACTGCCGACCCAGCCTCGATCACTCGGTTCCCTTTCATCTCGAGGAGCCTTCGCGCTGCGCGAGCACCGAACTCCCGCCGTTCCTCGGGGCTCATCCTGCTCATGATCCCGATCACCTTTTCCACCCCTGAAGGTTCTTGGGCGGCCTCCGGCTGCTTCTCGGTTGGCATGCGATCGAGAAGAGCGCGGGCGGCCTGGGCCTTGACCGCAGCCGGGACGGGACCTTCGATTGGGGCAGCCACCATCTGCCGCAGACACTCGATCGCCGTCAGCACTCCCTGGTTGATCTTCTCGCGCAGTTGATCCGTCATGTCGGCCTGCGCGGAGGCGAGTCCCTCCTTCACAAGTGGGTCGCTGAACCAGACGTAGAGGGTTCGCAGGGTGATGTCGAGCTCTTCACAGATCTCGGCGCTCGACCGTCCCTCGAGCCGCATCCGGATCGCTGCGTGATGTCGCGCCTGGAGCTGCTTGAGCCGATGTGGCATATCCGGGATTTCATCGCGATGACATCGCTATACGCAAGATGGGGGTCGTTGCAGGTCCCTTCGTACGCCGAGGTCAAGGAAGGCCTTCCCTCGGCTTCAGAATCCCGCATCGGTACTCACCCCTTCACCGGTATCCCAGAATCCGAGGGAACGCCGCGGGGAGCCTCGGAGATCCGTCTATGCGTTGGGGAGGGGCGGCAGAGGCACCAGGCGGTAGACGAATCGGTTGCCGCCACCGTCGACGTGGACGAAGCCGTTGTCCAGGTGCTCGAGGCAGCGGATCCAGGTCGCGGAACCGCCGGAGGAGCAGATGAACGCGCCGTCATCGAGTCGCTCGAACTCGGTCCGCCGGCAGCGCGCCTCCTCGATCCAAGTTCCGTCGTCGGCGCGGACCTCGAGCAGGAAGTGCTCGGGCATGTCGAGGTCGAGGTACCGGTCGCCGCCCATCGCGTGATCCAAGCAAGACAAGATATGTCGCGTCAATGGCAAGCGTTCGATCTACGAAACCGAAGGTCACTGGTTCGAATCCAGTCGGGCGCGCTTCTCGGGAGCGTCGCAATGCCGCATGGGCACTGCGATAGCGACGCCTCTCCCGTCACCCTCCCGAGGGCCTTAGAAATCGCCGCTAATGGCGAACCGCATGGCCATGCGGTTCAACACCACCGCGCAATCACCTCGCGTTCACCCAAATCGGGCGACGATCGTGGCCACGTTCACGCCTACTCTCATCGCGCGGCAGGAGCGAGCCTTGGATAGCCCAACCGAAGGAGAGACACATGGGACTGCTGCGAAACCGCGATGACGTGGCCGGAGGCCGCCGCTTTCAGATGCACGAGAAGCTCGTCTCGATCGGGGACGACTCCTGGATCGAGAATGATCAGGGCGATCGGGTCTTCAAGGTCAACGGCAAGGCGATGCGCGCACGCGACACCTTCATCCTCGAGGACCCCGCTGGCCGAGAGGTCGCAAAGATCCAGGAGAAGAAGCTGAGCGTCCGCGACAAGATGAAGGTCGAGCGGGGCGGTGAGACCATCGCGACCGTTCACAAAGCGCTGGTGGGCATCCGTGATCGGTATGCGATCGATGTCGAGAATGGCGAGGACTTGAAGGCCCACGGCAACGTGCTCCAGCACGAGTACGAGATCGAGCGTGACGGCGACACCGTTGCGAAGGTTTCGAAGAAGTGGTTCCGGGTGCGTGACACCTACGGAGTCGAGATCGCCGCGGGCGAAGACGAGCCGCTCTTGCTCGCCCTCACCGTTGCGATCGATGAGATGGCCCGTGATTGAGCAGATTCACCCAGTCCGGATGATGTAGCTCGACGTGATCCGTGGTGGGCTGGTTCGGTGCTGCGAATCCGCACGTCATCCGTTGACGGCGCGCCGAGCAGCCGGCATGCCCAGGTCTGGCCACCGGCGTGAGCCCGGCACTGGCAGTCCTTCTCATCGTCGCGGCGACAGCCGTCGCGATCGTCGCGATCTTGATTGTCCGCCGGAGGGCGCCCGAGGGCAGCTACTTCGCTGACGGCGACCGAGCCGCCGGTGGGTTCGGCGTGCTCGCCACCGGATTCTCGGTCTTGCTCGGTCTGATCATCTTCCTTGCGTTCAGCAGCTATGACGATTCGAGGAGCGGCGCCGAGACGGAAGCACTGGTGGTCACCCAGCAGTACGAAACCGCGCAGTTCCTCCCCGCGGCAGTTCGCGCTGACCTCAGCTCCGAACTCGTCTGCTATGCCCGGTCGATCGTCTACCGGGAGTGGCCCCGCCTCGACTCGGGTGAGCAGGATGACGAAGCGAATCCTTGGGGCGTGGCGCTGTTCGACACCCTGCGGCGTACGAAGCCCCAAAGCGTGACCGCACAGTCCGCCTACGACCACTGGCTCGATCTGACCGCCACCCGGGAAGAGGCTCGAAAGGACAGGATCCATGGAGCGGTCGGGGTCATACCGGAGCCGCTGTGGGCCGTGCTGCTCTTCATCGCCCTGGTCATATTCGGGTACACGCTCTTCTTCGCCGACAGTGGTGAACGCGCCAGGAGCCAAGCGATGCTCGCCGGTTCGGTGACCGCGGTTATCGCCGCGATGCTTCTGCTGATTCAGTTCCTTGACGATCCGTATCGGGATGGGATCGGCGGCCTTCAGCCGGTTGCGATGGAGCGGACGCTGGGCATTCTCGGGCAGGAGAAGGCGATCACGGGGCAGGCAGGCAAGCTGCCCTGTGATGAAACAGGCCTTCCGACCGCAGCGGGCATTTCATGACCGGATCCATTGCCGCCGGGAGAGCAACGAATCGCTCACAGCGCCGGTTCGACCTCGTGGCCACCGTCCTGCTCGCCTCCGCGACCCTGGCCACGGCTTGGGCCGGGTATCAAGCGACCAGGTGGCACAGCGAACAGGCCAAGAACCAGGCCAAGGCGACGGCGACCCGGATCGAATCGACCCGGTCGGCGGATGCGGCGAATCGCGAGGCGCAGGTTGACCTAGCACTCTTCATCCAATGGGTGGATTCGCGGGCGCAGGGTGATTTGGAGCTGGCGGCCTTCTACCGCCAGAGGTTCACCGACCGATTCCAGCCCGCCTTCGAGGCATGGATCGCCACGAAGCCGTTCGACAACCCCGATGCGCCGACCTCGCCATTCGTGATGAGGGGCTATCAGACCGAACTGCTGGCCGATGCCGACGCCGAGGAGGCGCAGGCCAACTCGTACGCCGCCGCCGCCGGAGAAGACATTGACCGCGCCGACAAGTACGTCTTCGCGGTCGTCCTCTTCGCCACGTGCCTGTTCTTTGCGGGCCTCAGCACCAGGCTTCGGACGCGATCGGGCCAGACGGCGATCCTGGCCCTCGGCTGTGTCCTCTTCGTCGCCTCGGTCTGCTGGCTGGTGACGTTCCCGGTCAGCGTGAACCTCTGAGGCGCTCCCTCCTACGGGAATCACCCTCATCGGAGGATGTCCGTAGATGCACACCTGGGAGCGTGCGGATCCACATCCATCCTTCCTATGCGAGGTCCCATCGGTGAGCGAAGCGATTGCAACCCATCCATCGGTTGAAGAGCGGGCCGAATTCGGCCGAGCCGCGCGGGCCGAGGTTCCCCGCAGCGCCCACGCTGACTGGGAGCCGGCAGCGGACCGTCGCGATCCGGTGGACCTGCTCGAAGAGCAGGCGGCCACGCGGGTCCCGGAACTGGTGCCGCTCCGCTACGGCCGGATGCTGGTCTCGCCGTTCACGTTTTACCGCGGAGCCGCGGGCCTGATGGCGGCCGACCTGATGGGTCAGCCGAGGACGGGGCTACATACACAGCTCTGTGGAGATGCCCACCTGTCGAACTTCGGCACATTTGCCGCGCCCGATCGGAGTCTGGTGTTCGACGTCAACGACTTCGACGAGACGCTGCCGGGTCCATTCGAGTGGGACCTGAAGCGTCTGGCTGCAAGCTTCGCGATCGCGGGCCGCGATCGCGGGTTCGGCAAGAAGGAGCGCGGTCGAATCAACGCCGAGGTAGGTCGTTCCTATCGCGAGGCGATGAGAGGGCACGCCCTTCAGCGCAACCTCGATCTCTGGTACTCGCGGATCGATGTCGGGGAGATCCTCAGCGGTGCGGCCGAGGCGGGAACGAAGAAGCAGTTGAAGCGAGCCGAGAAGAACATCGCCAAGGCTCGGGCGAAGACCAGCCTCAAAGCTCTCGGAAAGCTCACCGAGACGGTCGACGGCGACGTGCGGATTCGCGGCGACCCTCCGGTGATCGTTCCGATCCACGAGCTGTTCGAGCCTGAGCAGCACCAGGACATGGATGATGCGCTCAGAACGCTCATCCGCTCGTATCGCTCGACCCTCTCCGGCGATCGCCGGCACCTGCTCGAACGCTTTCGCTACGTCGATGCCGCCCGCAAGGTGGTCGGAGTCGGAAGCGTCGGGACGCGTGCCTGGATCATGCTGATGCTCGGCCGCGACGACGGGGACCCGCTATTCCTGCAGTTCAAGGAGGCAGAGGCGTCCGTGCTCGAGCCGTCCCTCGGTGAGAGCGACTACGACCAGCACGGGCAGCGAGTCGTCGAGGGCCAGCGTCTGATGCAGGCGGCCGGCGACATCATGCTCGGGTGGGTCCGGACCAGCGACGTCGATGGCGTCGAGCGCGATTACTACGTGCGCCAGCTCTGGGACGCGAAGGGGTCGGCGCTCGTCGAGCGGATGAATCCGGTGGCGCTCACCTACTACGCGCAGGTCTGCGGCCGCGCGCTCGCACGCGCCCATGCCAGAGCCGGCGACAGCGTTGCGATCGCCGCATATCTCGGTCGCAGCGGCTCGTTCGACCGCGCCCTGGCCGGCTTCGCAGAGCTCTATGCCGATCAGAACGAGCGCGACTACGCCGCGGTCGTCGAGGCTGCTGACTCTGGCCGGATCAACGCGGAATCAGACGCCTGAGTGGCATCCCCGTTTAATTCACCCGTTTCGGGCGATGCACAGGGCGGGCTCGAGGCATACCGTCGGAACCGTGCCTAGGCCGCAGACGGATCCAGGTCGTGACCGCTGAACCCAACTCGGAGGTACCCGTTGAGCCAGCCTGATCGAAGCAAGCTCCCGATCCGCCAGCAGGCGTTCGACGGCATCGCCAACAGGACGCTCGACGGCTCACAGCCGGACTGGGATCTGATCGGTCACGTCGAAGCTCCGGACGGCGCCCCCAACGTCCTCATGGTCCTCATCGACGACGCCGGCTTCGGCAACGCCGGGACCTTCGGGGGGCCGATCAACACGCCGAACTACACCCGGATGGCGCAGGCGGGGCTTCGCTACAACCGCTTCCATGTCACGGCGCTCTGCTCGCCGACTCGTGCGGCGCTGCTCACCGGCCGCAACAGCCACGCGGTCGGGTTTGGCTCGGTCGGCGAGTTCTCGACCGGCTTTCCGGGGTACACGGCGTTCGTCCCCGACGATTGCGTGCCCTTCCCGCGGATCCTCCGGGACAACGGCTACAGCACATCCGCGTTCGGGAAGTGGCACCTGACGCCGGACGGCCAGCAAGGGCCGGCCGGGCCGTTCAACCGCTGGCCGACCGGCTGGGGTTTCGACTACTTCTACGGGTTCCTCGGCGGCGGGTCGGGGCAGTGGGACCCCTGCCTGACCGAGAACCAGAAGATCATCGGCACCCCCGAGTCCTTCGCCGATGAGGACGACCCCTACTACCTGCCCGACGACATGGCGGACAAGACGATCGATTGGCTGCACGCAATCCGCGCCCAGGATGCTTCCAAGCCGTTCTTCACCTATTTCTCGACGGGCTGCAGCCACGCCCCCCACCATGTCTCGGACGAGTGGGCGGCGAAGTACAAGGGCAAGTTCGACCAGGGCTGGGACGCGCTGCGCGAGGAGACCTTCGCCAGGCAGAAGGAGCTCGGCGTGATCCCGGCCGATGCCGAGCTGACACCGCGCGACGACGCCTTCCCCGCCTGGGACGACGTTCCCGACAAGCTCAAAGCCTTCTACGCCCGGCAGATGGAGGTCTACGCGGGCTACTCCGAGAACGCCGACTACAACGTCGGCCGCGTGATCGACGCGATCGGCGAGCTCGGCGAGCTCGACAACACCCTGATCCTCTGGGTCTGGGGCGACAACGGCGCCAGCATGGAGGGAACGGTCACCGGCTCGTTCAACGAGCTGACGATGCAGAACGGAATCCCGCTGACCGATGAGATGCAGCTGCAGTTGGCCGAACGCTACGGCGGCGTTGAGGCCTGGGGGAACGAGATGATGGCGCCGCACTACGGGGCCGCCTGGGCGTGGGCCGGCAACACACCGTTCAAGTGGGGGAAACAGGTCGGCTCGCACCTCGGCGGCACCCGCAACCCGCTCGTCGTCCATTGGCCCGACCGGGTCCCGGAGGGCGGCGATCTGCGCTCACACTTCACGCACGTGATCGACATCGGCCCGACGATCCTTGATATCGCGGGCATTCCGATGCCGACGCACATCGACGGAATCGAGCAGCAACCGATGCACGGGGAGACGTTCGCCGATTCGATGACGGACGCCGATGCTCCCGAGCGCCACACCCAGCAGTACTTCGAGACGATCGGCAATAGGGCGATGTACAAGGACGGCTGGTGGCTCGCGATGCGGACCGCCCGGATCCCCTGGGTGCTCACCCCGGCCGCTCTCGAGCCCTACCACCCGGGCGTCTGGAATCCCGATGACGATCCGACCGAGCTCTATTACCTGCCCGATGATTACTCGCAGGCGCACGATCTCGCTGCCGAGAACCCGGAAAAGGTGGAGGAGCTGAAGAAGCTCTTCTGGGAGGAGGCCGAGAAGTACAACGTCCTCCCCCTGATGGCGCCGCTTGCGGGGTTCTTCGGCATGCTGCCGCCGCTCCCGGAGTCCGCCCACTACGAGTTTCGCGGCGACGTCGAGAACGTGCTCTCGGGAATGGTCCCTCGCATCTACAACCACTCCTATTCGATCAGCGCCGACCTGGTCGTCCCCTCTGGGGGGGTCGAGGGCGTCATCGTCGCCGAGGCGGATCACCTGGGAGGTTTCTCGCTCTTCGTTGACGACGGCAGGTTGACCCACACCTATTCGATGATGGGAGTGTTCGTCTTCCGTCAACAGGCCGAAGAGGTGCTCCCCGAGGGGAAGGTGACGGTTCGAATGCACTTTGCCGCCGACTCGGCCAAGCCGGCGACCGGCGGGCAGGTGACGCTGTTCATCGACGACCGTCCGGTGGGCGAGGGGCGGATGGACCACACGGTGCCGATCCGCTTCTCCGGCTACGCGGGAATGGACATCGGCCGCGACAACGGAGGCGTCGTCGACCTCTCCTACGCTGACCGGAAGCCGTTCCCGTTCACCGGCAAGATCGAGAAGGTCGCCTTTGACATCGAGCCGCATCCGTCCGAGCAGGACAAGCACGAACTCCACGCCGCCGTGCACCACGGCCACACCGCGCATGCGCTCTCGGCGTGAGATCGACCCGATCGCAAGGAGGTCCTGATGAAGCTCCATGACACGATCGACGTTCTGATCGGCGGCTATCTGTCGAAGGAGGCCGCCGAGGAGGACTACAACGCGGTTCTGGAATCCGGGGCGTACCTGCACGGCGCCGTCGTCGTCAGCAAGAGCCTCGACGGCGAGTTGTCGGTCGAGGAGACGGACCACATGGTTCGTGAAGGCGCCGCCGGCCTCGGGGCCGTCGGCTTCGCTGTCGGGCTCTTCGCCCCGCCGCTGCTCGCCGCCACCGCCATCGGCGGTGCACTCGGAGCGGGAGCCGGCGGGCTGCTGCACCACAAGGCGGCCGACAAGATCGGGGAGCAGGCCGGCGAGACGATCCCGATCGGTGGCGCGGGGCTCATCGTCGCCTACCCCAAGTCCGATGCGGACAAGGTCGAGCAGGCGGTGACCCGAGCGGTCAAGAAGAACATCGGTGAGGCCGAGGGCCGTCACGTAGAGGCACTAAAGGGGGCGCTTGCTGATGCCCAGCAAAAGATGGCAGCCGACGACTCCTGAACGAAGGCAGACACCGAAGAGGAGAGATGACCATGCCGAATAGACGCCAACGTAGACGACGCCTCGCAGCTGCCGGGGGAGCGGCCGCCGCCGCGAAACATCGCAGGGATGCGCAGGCGGAGGAGGCGCAGGCCGCGCCGCCGCCGGCCCAGCCGGCACCGTCAGCTGGAATGAGTGCCGAGGCGATCGAGAAGCTCAAAGAGCTCGGTCAGCTTCACGAACAGGGCGTTCTCACCGACGAGGAATTCGCGAGCGAGAAGTCGAAGCTCCTCTGAGTTGGCGGCTGTGCCCTCGAGCCTAGCCCGGTTCGGGACCTCACTCAGGGACGGTCCTGGTGTCCTGCCGGCTGTCGAGGCCGAGGCAGCGGCGCCCCCTCGTCCAACAGACCGGCTTGCCGAGCGCATGCCACGGCCTCGGCCCGGGACGAGACACCAAGCTTTCGATACACCGCTCTCGAATGGCTCTTCACGGTGTTCGGCGAGACGAAGAGCTCCCCGGCGATCTCACGAAGGCTCAGGTGGGTCGGTAGGAAGTGCAGCAGGCGAAGCTCGGCGGGGCTCAGGGGCCACCGGCCGCTGACGGCTCGAGACGCTTCCGCATCCTTCCAGGCGGCCTCGGTCCACTGGTTCAGGACGGGGGCATCCCGCGAGCGATGAACGAATCGCCCTGCCTCGGCCAGCCGGGCCCGCGCGCCGGTCACATCATCGAGCAGCAGTAGTGCTCGCGCGATCACGATTCGGGTCTCGGCCTCGTACCACGGGCTGAAATCGTTCAATCCGTCGAGCAGGGCGGCGGCAACCCTCAGGTCCTTGTCTGCCTTGTCGGCGCGTCCCCGTCGTGCCTGAGCGAGACCGGCGGCGGCGAAGGCGAGCGCCGATGTCGAATCGTCGCCGAGCCCAAAATGATCGGCGGCCTCCATCGCTTCATCCGCCAGGCGGAGTGACTCATCCTCCTCTCCCTCGTCGGATGCCACCAGGGAAAGCTGGGCCATGCACAGCACGCCCACATTGGGCGCCTGCGCAAGCCCGCGGCGGTGTCCCTCCTCGAGCCACCGCCGCGCTTGCTCGAGGTCGCCGTTGAGATGCCACGAGGCTCCTTCGAGTATGCAACACACCGAGCGCCACGGGCTGTCCTCGGGGAGGAGCTCGTAAGCCTCCTCCACGTCGTTGCGCATCGCGACGACGCCTTCCCGAGCGGCGGCGGTCGCTCGGAGAATCCGGCCGGTGATGAGCAACGCCTCGGCGTCCGGATGGCTCGATCGCCTCAGCTCCTCCATCGCGACGGCGGTCCAGTGCTCTGTTCCCGCACCGTCACCTCGAGTGACGTGACCGGTGGCTCGCGCCATGGCCAGGGGCGGCGATGCTGCAACCTGCGCATCGCTGAACTGTCCGAGCCAGCGCTGCAGCAGGGCGCCCCTCCCGGAACTCTCGAACTCCGCCGCGTTGGCCCAGATCAGGCCGGCGGCGAGGTCTTCGTCGCCACTCTCGATCGCGTGCGGGATGGCATGTTCGATGTCTCCCTGCCGTGAATACCAGGCGCTGGCTCGCGCGTGCATGGTTGATTCCGTCTTCGGGTCGAGGCGCAAATCGGCGATGAGCACCTCCCGTAACAGTGAATGCAGTCGATACTCGCGATCCTGGTTGTCCAGCGGTGTCAGGAGGAGGTTGGATCGCGATAGCCGCTTGAGTAGCAACCCCGAGTCCTCCCGCTCCAGAACGTCGTCGCAGATCGGTCCGGACAGACGATCGATGATCGAAGTCTCAGTGAGAAACTGACGATGCTCAGCCGGTAGGTTGGCGATGAACTCCTCGCGGAGGTATTCGGCTACGAGACGTTCGTCGCCGCTGAACGCCTCACAGGCCGCGTCGGGGTCGTCCGCCGCGCCCAGGACCAGGGCCGCCAGGTAAGCGCCGGCGGGCCAACCCTCGGTGCGATCGAACAGCCGCTGCAGGTTCGTCTCCGAGAGCCGAACGCCGAGTCCCGTCATCAGCTCCCCAACCTCCGCGCGGGTCATCGCGAGATCCCCGGCCTGAAGCTCGACGATGGCGCGCTGGGTTCGCAGCCGACCAAGCGGAATGGCGAGATCCTCCCTCGAGGCGATGGCTATCTGCGATCCGGACGGCATCTGCTCGGCGATTGTCGCCAGGGGCTCGAGTGACAGATGGTCGTGGACGCGATGGAGGTCATCGAGCACCAGGACGAACTGCTTCTCGCGGGTCTGAAGGGCCTCACAGAGCCTTGGTATGACCACCGCCCAGAGGTTCGGGCGCGCCGCCATGAGTGGCGCGAAGACGCGGTCATCCAGCGGCTCCAGCTCATCGAGCGCGGCCGCAATGGCGCCGATCAGCATCGTGGATTCGTCGTGGCGCCGATCGACGGAGACCCAGACGAAAGGTCTGTCATCGGTTGCTTGCCACAGCCGCAACAGGGTCGACTTGCCGTACCCCGCCGGTGCGGTGATGACCGCCATCGAGGTTTCGCTGTTGGCCAGGAGACGTCTCGTCAGGCGTGTGCGATCCAAGGTCGGCGGGCGTGACGATTCGGTTTGGGCGCTGAAACGCGTGACGGGAGTAGACGCCATCGCGTGCAGCCTCCCACACGCCATGCATTTGTTCCCTCAGTAGTCAATGCCCACTTGCCCAGGAAAGCCCAGATTGCCCGAAGCGGTGCGCCGCCGTGAGTGCGTATTCACCCCGTCGGGGCGATGTGTGGACCCGGGTCCTGACGTTAGGTTCCGGGAAATGAACTGTCCCTCCGAGGCCGACTCCGACCCGAGGCTCTGATCGCGTGTCTGAGCTCGTCGTCGTCGGCTACAACGACGAGTCGACCGCTGCGATGGCCGAGCTCGAGGCGCGGGCTGCTGGACCCAGGTTGATCGTCGACCAGGCTGCAACGGCGTCCGTCGTCCGCGACGGCGATGGCAGCTTCATCGTGCAGACGAGCTACCACCCCGTCATTTCATCGATCACCTGGGGGATGCTCTGGCAACTTCTCTTCGGGTCGCTCTTCTTCATTCCCGTTCTCGGGATGTCGGTGGGCCCAGGGCTGACCGATCTGATGGCCAGGGTCGACGCCATCGGCCTGGAGGACGCGTTTGCGGATCAGGTTCGCGAGATGGTGCAGCCGGGCACTTCGGCGTTGTTCCTCGTAACCGCGGATGCCGGTGCTTTCGAGATCGAAGATGCGCTGGGTCGGTTCGGTGGCAGGGCCATGGCGGTGCCGCTGTCAACGCGAGGAACGCAAGACCTTCAGGGGCAGCTTCACGGGGCCACTGCCGCGACACCCGGGTCGGCACCCCCGTGAGCAAGTGCTGCTCACCGTCGCGCGACCCGTCCGAGGGGTCACCCGCCCGCGTGGAGGTCCCACCCGGAGAACGGGCGGAAAGCCCCCGAGACCTGGTCGATCTGGAAGCCGCAGGCTTCCGGATGGGCAACGATCAGTCATACGGATACCCGGAGGACGGCGAGGGGCCGGCGCACGATGTCGCCCTCTCCGCCTTCTCGATCTCAGCTACGACCGTCACGAATGAGGCCTTCGGCGCATTCGTCGCAGCCACCGGGCATCGGAGCGATGCCGAGAGCTTCGGATGGTCGTTCGTCTTCGCCGGGCTGTTACCGGATGACTTCCCGGAGACACGTGCGGTGGCCGCGGCGCCATGGTGGCGCCAGGTGGAGGGTGCCGACTGGGCGCATCCGGAAGGCCCCGGTTCGACGGTAGCCGGGAGGGAGGGCCATCCGGTCGTCCACGTCTCCTGGTTCGACGCCGCTGCCTATTGCCGATGGTCAGGCACACGCCTGCCGACCGAGGCAGAGTGGGAGTACGCGGCCCGCGGGGGGTTGGCCCGGCAGCGGTTTCCGTGGGGGGACGAACTCGAGCCAGACGGCCGCCACAGAATGAATGTCTTCCAGGGCCAGTTTCCCGATCTCAACACGGCGGACGACGGGTTCGCCGGAACGGCGCCGGTCGGCTCGTTCGACCCCAACGGCTTCGGCCTCTACGACATGACCGGGAATGTCTGGGAGTGGACCACCGACTGGTTCGACCCCGATTACTACTCCGCCAGCCCGTCGTCGGACCCGAAGGGACCCAAGGACGGAATGCACCGGGTCATGCGCGGCGGCTCCTACCTCTGCCACGCCTCGTACTGCAATCGGTATCGCGTCGATTCACGCAGCGCGAGTGCGCCTGACAGCTCGACGGGCAACCTCGGTTTTCGGGTAGCGCGACGAATTCCCGTTCGCTGATATGGGATCGGCGCTAGTCAGGTCTGCGCCGGGAGGAGAGCCCAATGGCTCCGACCAAGCGACGGCGCTCGAGGTCGAGATCACCTGGAGCCCCCCACCCAGACGATTCCGGCCGAGGCGAGTAACGCGGCCAGCCACAGCGATTTCTTGACGCCCCCGATGTCGTGGCGGCTGTAGGGGTCAGCCAAGGCGAAGAAGATCCAGGCGATGATGGCGATGAGGATGACGATGCCGATGATTGCGCCGAACACCTGGCCGATCCATGGTGCGTCTTGAAACGGCCCATTTATGGCCGGGGCAAGACTGCAGGTCACATCCACTCTTCTTCGAGACGCCGGTAACAGGGGGACATGCCGAGATCGTCCTCCTGCTATGCCCCGATGCCATCAGGGGGTAAGCACTGATCCGAACGAAGGGCGGCGCTCGGCTACGCGGTCAAGTGCACTCGCTCGACGATCCGTGCGTCGTAGCGAGAAACGAATCGGGTCCCCGCTATGTTCGTCACTACCACGCTCGAGCCCTCCGCCAGGAGGGTTTTCGCGTTCTGGAAGGCCTCAGCAACGGCCTCCGAGACAGTCGCCGTGATCTCGACGCGCGACTCCCGCTTGTCGTAGACGATCTGAAGGTCGAAGGACTCGAAGACCTGGCGCTTGACTTGCGGAGATGCGGTCCTGAGGGCTTCGGTGAGGTCAGGCAGGCGATCGAGCTGGCTGAGCAGCTCCTCATCTTCCGCCTCGCCGTCCTCGCCACCGATCCCGGCGAGCGCATCCTCCAGCGCTTCCTTCTGCTCGCGAAGCTCGCCGATCCGCTCCGAGACGAGCTTCGGCTCGATCCCTTCCTCCAGGGCGACGACCTGAGCCTTGATCTTCCGGTCGAGGTCGGAGATCTGCTGGCGGATTCGCGTTCCGGCGAGCTTTCCGCTGCGCTTCTGCTCGCGGCTCTGGGCGCGCAGCTGCTTCGCGAGCTTCTCGAGCCGCATTGGGCCGAAGATCCGCTGCTCGAAGAACCTCAGGACCAGCCGCTCGAGCCAGTCCTCACGCACCGAAACCGTCTTGGGTCCGCCGTGGGCTTCCTGGGCGGCCGTATCGCCGTATGTGCATGCATAGCCGCACGCGTAGTAGTGGTGGCCCTTGCGGGCCTTCCCGTGCATCGACAGGGGCTGATGGCCGGCCGAGCAGCGGACCATCCCCGAGAACAAGTAGCTGCGCTTCGCTCCGGCCGATGATGAGGAGCGGACGGTCCTGTCGAACCGGGCCTGCGCGGCCTCGTAGACCTCGTCGGCGACGAGCGGCAGGTGGGCGTCTTCGGAGACGACCCACTCCTCGCGGGCGCGGGTGCGGGCACCGCCACCAGCCTGCTTAGCCTCGGTGAAGTCGAGGCGGTTCCAGACGATCCGGCCCGTGTAGACGGGGTTGCGGAGCATCGCCCGGACCGAGCTTGCCGCCCAGTGGCCGAGGACGTTTCGCGAGGAGTCGACGTGGGAGGGGGAGGGAGGACCGCCGGGGCGGTTCAGGTGCTCGGCGATCGCCTTCGGGGTCAGCTTGGACGTGACGAAGAGGTCGAAGATCTCGGCGATCACCTTCGCCTCGGCGGGCTCGGGCTCCAAGGTGACGCGGTGCTTGTCGCGGTTGCCCTGGTGGCCCTTCGGCATCTCCTGAAGATGGCGGCGGTAGCCGTAGGGGGCGCGACCGCCGGCCCGGTAGCCCTGCTCAGATGCCTCGCGCATCCCGCGCTTGGTCTCGCGGGAGAGTTTCGTTCGCTCGAATTCGTCCCAGAGCTGCTGCATTCCGATCATCAGCCCGCCCTCGGGGGTGTCGGGATCGCCGCCGCCCATCGCGTAGTGGATCGGGACCCCGACCTTGCGGAGTTCGCGCTCGAAGAGTGCAGCGTGGAGACGATCGCGGGCAAGGCGGGAGGTCTGGTAGATCACGACGGCGTCGAAGCGGCGGCCATCCTGGTCGCGGGCCTCGGCGGTCAGCGCCGTCCAACCCGGACGCTCGGCCTTGGCGCCCGACTCCTGGTCGGTGAACTCGCAGGTGACCTTGCCGCCGAGATCGGCGACCTTGCGCTCGCAGGCCTTGCGCTGGCTCGGGAACGAGAGCGCCGGGTCCTGCTTGTCGGTCGTCGACAGGCGGCCGTAGAAGGCGAAGCGCTTCGGGCTCACCAAACCACCCCCACGGAGCTGATCGGGGCGGCGGCGACGATCCGCTCGGCCCTGATCGTGTCGGGGATGGCACCGATCTCGACGAGGTGGCGGACGAGCGCGGCGCGAGCCGCGCCCTCATCGCGGCGATGGACGATGAACACCGGTCCCTCGATCGCCTCGAGGTCGATCGACCACGCGGATGCGCTCGGGGTGGGGACTTGGCGATCGCTGTCAACCATGGGCGAAACCGCCGAGAAAATCACGCCGAATTCGCTTGCACAAGTCCGACGTGACGACCTACTTGTCCTCGAGCTCCTCCGGATCCGGGAGGACGCCGACATCCTCCGGCAGGGGCTCGCCGGGACGGAAGATCTTGTTGGGCGTCCACAACGCCTTCGAAACGTTCACGAATCCCATCCCGACTGCGCGCTTGAGGTAACGGGACGCAGTGGTGCGATCGCGGCCCATCCTTTCGGCGACTGCCCGAGTCGAGACTTCCGCAGCGGAGTTCTCGGCGTCCAGCAGCTCGACGACCTCGGTAACCCTGCGGACGGCATCGGGAACCGTCCGCCCGGAGGCATCGGCCAAGAGCCTCGAGACGAGGCCGTGGATCGCCGCATAATCCGCGACCTCCGCCACGATCTCGCCCTCGGCGTTGATCTTGCGGTTCCGATGGTGAATCAGCGCGTGCGTCTTGATCAGCCCCAGCAGGGCACCGAAATCCCTACGCATCCGTACGGCGCGGTTGTCGGCCAGCTCCGCCAGATCCAGCGCATAGGGAATAACGACGGAATGGGGCTCGAGCGCGAGCAACCGATCAATCGCGTGGAAGCGGCCCAGGTCCGGGACAGATACGGCCCCGGTCGCATCGAGAGCCGCGACTATCAGGATCTCCCTGGTGATCTTCGGGCTGTCGTCGATCGACACCGAGATCATCCGGGTCGACAGCTCGTAGTCGATCCTGCCCGCCGTCGAGAAGATCAGCCCGGTGGGACCCTCCTTGTCGATCTTCAGCGTCCCCTTGTTCTCCCAGTCGGTCACCTCGTAGGTGATCCGTCCCTCGCTGAGCAGCGACCTGACGAGGTAGGTGGTGAAATCGCTCGCGATTCCCTCGCCCTCGTAGACGACGAGGATCCGGTGGCGGAGATCCTCGTCAGAGTAGATCAGCGCCTTCGGGCTGCTCGCGGTGAGTACGTAGTGGGCTTCGGGGGCGGCGAACTCCAGCGCCTGCCTGATTGCATAGCTCTTGCCAGCCGAGGACTCGCCCCGCAGCACCACGGACACAGGCTTGTCGAGGTGGCGGGAGTACAGCGACAGCACCGCCAACTTCACGGGGTCGGTGGGACCGGCGTAGCGTCCCTCGAGAGCGCGGTCGACCTCCCGAAGGAAGTCGACCGTCTCCAGGAGGTCGCCTGCGGCGTTCTCCAGCTCCTCCCGACTGTGCTGTTCGCCCTCGTCGGGATCGGGCGCCTCGCGCTGCTCGCCGGAATCCTCGTCAGGTTCCTCGATCGGATCGGGGAATTCGATGACCTCGGGATCGTTGGGGAACCTGAGAAGTCCCCGGTACTCATCGGGACGGTGGTTCATGATCGCTACCTCCTAGTCCGGAGGAGCTCGAGCAGGGCGGTCCGCTGGCTGGACGCGAGAGCCGCCGACGGATCGATCCGGATTACGCCCTGGACCTTCACCGCCTTCGCCTTCTCGTCCATATTCCTACGCATCGCCACGCTCGCTCCTCGATTTGATCCGGCCGGATGACCCGGACGGGGCGAGGAGAATGGGGCAAGAGGAAGGGGTCGGGGGAAAGTGCTAGCTCGACTAACGTTTCCCCGGCGGAATCGCGTGTTGCTGAAATGCCATGAGGTCCGCCGGCCGAGCAGACGACGCGCTGCCCAGTTTCCTACCTACGGTCGATGGAGAGGTTCCGAATCGGCCGCTGCGATTGAAGAGGCGTTGACGAATCCAGGGCAGGCCTTCATCCCGGGATGTGCGCGCACACCTGCACCGATGGTCGGTGTCGTGCGACTGTGCGCGCACGCCAGGTGGGGTAGGGGCTAGACCGAAGCCTTGCTCGGGCGCTCTTCTCGAACCTTGTCAGGTGAGATTGCCTTCATTCGCTTCCAAGCGCTCACGAGGCTCGAATGGAAGGTCTCGAAGGCGACCGGCGCCTCTTTCGAGACATCCCGGTAGATCTGGGCGGGCTCTTCTCCCGCGTTCCATCGCTGAAACCACGCAATCGCAGCCGAGGCCCGCGGGCTCGGGTCCCAGCGCTGTTTACCCGCCTTGCCCCAAGCTTCTTCAGCCGGCCCCGGCCGGTTCTCGGATTTGACCCATTTGCAGATTGCATTGCGCCGGGCTGGTGTCAGCGGACGCGGGATGTGAACCACGTATTCGAGTTCCGTCACCTCAACCGCCAGGTAGTCGGTGTCGACTGATACTGGGTCCTGCAGCGCCAGGTAGAGAGCTGCGGCGGTCGTGATGCCCCAGTCCTTTGCGAATTCCCTCGCTGGGGCGTTCGCGCTCGCCCTCGGGTCCGCGATTGCCGCCTCGATGAGGTGCGGTGATGCTTCCTCGACTCCTCCGAGCTTGTAGTCCCCGCGGAGCCCCTCTAGAGCTTCGGGAAATGCAGGATGGTGCTGGACGAAAGCCAAATGCTCCCGTTCGTGCTCATCTTCGAGCTCGACGCGGATCCAGTCGACGTCCTTGAGGATCGGAGCCAGCCGCGGTGGCGGATCTCCCCAGCGGCGGGCGGCGCTCATAGATCCTCAACCAGTTTGGTCAACTTGACGTCCAGAGCGTCGGCAATCCGCTTCGCCGTCGTCAGCGTCGGGGAGTGGAAGCCCCGCTCGAGCTCACCCAGGTACTTGCCGTCCGGGTTGCCCATCCGCTCTCCGAGTTGTTCGAGCGTCAATCCCTGCTCCTCCCGTTCAGCCCGGACCGCCTCGCCGAAGAGCTTCGCAACCGGCTCAGGGTCGCGACGGTACCGAGGCACGGGGGAAGCTCGTGAGGCAGGACATGTCTCCCCCAGCGTCGAAGAGCCGCGACGATGCCACCACCAGATATGTCTAGTTCTGGCGACGGTGGGGAGGCGCGAGTCCTCGGTCTCGACCTCGCTGGCGTGACCGGATCGACCGGCTACGCGGTCCTAGAGGGCGCCCAGAACCCGACCCTGACCAAGGCAGGTGTCCTACCGCTGGCGAAGACCCCCGTTGCAGCGGAGGATGATCTCCTACAGCTCATCGATGACGTCGCGCCGACGAGAATCGCGATCGATGCGCCGCTGACGTTGCCACCTTGTCTGACCTGCCCGCCCTACTGCCGGGGACCAGGCGCGGGATGCGAGCTCGAGGCTTCCAGGTCGATGTGGGAGGTCGGGTCAAACCCGGTGATCCGACGCCAGTGCGAGCTCAAGCTGAAGGAGCTCATCCCCGGCTCGGATCCGAAGCCGACGATGGGGCTCGGCGTCATCACCGCCCGAGCAGTCGCTTTGATGCGGAAGCTCGAGACACGGGGCATCCCGCCGGCATCGGCTTCCCGCGGTGAGGTGTTGGAGGTCTATCCGGCCGCGACGCTCCTGCGCCTCGGACATCACGATCGACCGCCGCGAGAGGCACCAGCAGACACGAAGGCTGTGTTCTACGAATCGGTGATAGGCGCTCTTCCGTCTGTCGTCTCCGCCGAGCTATCGGCGATCTGCACTGGGAGCGACGACGCATTCGACGCCTTCCTCAGCGCCTACACGGCTTGGCTGTATCCGGGTGGCCTTGAGCACCCCCCTGCCGACTTCAACGTTGCGAGCGGGTGGATCTGGTTCCCTCGGCCTGCCGAGCCCGCCTCCGTACTCTCGGCCTGAAATCGGCGTGCCGTGGTACTTCCGTGGTACCAACGAGGGACCGACGAGGAAGGACCAGCGAGGAACTCATAGGACTCGGACGCGGGCTCCCGCTTGGGACTCGTTCCGATCTGCCTCCTTGGGGACTGAAAACCGTCGAGGCGACGGAAGGCTCTCCCTCGGGTTCGGCAACCCCGACCGGTACTGACCCCTTCGCTGGTATCCCAGAATCCGAGGGAAGGCCGCGGGGAGCCTCGGAAACCCGTCTACGCGTCGGGGAGGGGCGGCAGCGGCACCAGGCGGTAGACGAAGCGGTCCCCGCCACCGTCGACGTGGACGAAGCCCTCGTCCAGGTACTCGACGCAGCGGATCCAGGTTCCGGAGCCGCCGGAGGAGCAGATGTAGGCGCCGTCATCGAGTCGCACGAACTCGTCCCGTCGGCAACGCGCCTCCTCGATCCAAGTTCCGTCGTCCGTGCGGAACTCGAGCAGGAATTGGTCGGGCATCTCGACGTCGCGGTACTGCTTGCCGCTCATCGCACGATCCAAGCAGTACCAGACATGTCGCGTCAAGTGAGCATGATGTGCCCGGTCGGCGATGGGATGGTCGGGGACTCAAACCCGCATCGGGTCGCATCAATCCCTGGCGGGGTTCTTGTCGATGTGAGGTTCCAGCCAAGCCAGTCTGCGCCGTCCCGTTGGGTAGCCTCGCGACGTGAGCATCGACGCGCGCAGCTGGCGGCTTTGAACGCGACCGAACTATTCGATCTGCTCGACGGGCTCGATGACAGCCGCGATGCCGGTGCCGACGGATCCGACGTCAGCCGT
The DNA here is from genome assembly GCA_046330285.1 of Solirubrobacterales bacterium. Taxonomy (GTDB): domain Bacteria; phylum Actinomycetota; class Thermoleophilia; order Solirubrobacterales; family 70-9; genus RHKX01. The sequence goes on from JAXLSX010000005.1 coordinate 69,396, forward strand.
AGCAGGCTCGTAAACGGCATCGAGTACGCGCTTTCCGGCGCCGCTGAAGAGCGCAAGCTGCGGGCCATCTGGAAGCGGCGCCAAGGCGGAGGCGCGACGCCGTTGATGCTTGTCGCGCTGGGCGATAGCGGAGATGGATTACGAGTGCTCGGACCGGTTGGGGACGGACCGTTGCGAAGTGTTCGAGCCGAGAGCCTCGCGGAGCTTGTGCGCCGGACCGTCGGCATGGGTGACCTCGAGTCGCAGCGGTTTGTCGCCGCCGAAATTGACCGGCTCGATTCGGAGCGCATCGCCGGCGTCGTCGTACGCGGGCTTGGGACTGAGCACCTATTCGCCACCCGCTTGCCCTCCTCGCACCGATGGACGGCTCTCGATGAGGCGGCGCCCATCGAGGGCAAGCGCGAGTGGCGGGACATCCTTACCGAGCTTGGCTATGAGCTAGAGCGGCTCCCGCGCCGTGGCTGGTTGGCCCGCCATGAGGACAGGGTGATCATGGTTGTCCATCCGAAGGGGTCCGCAAGCGAATTTGCCCGCCTCGACGAGGGCTCGCGCCTGCCCGAGGGCGCCCTGCTTGCAGACTGCGAACACCACGGCGCTCCTTATGGGCTGATGGTGGCTGGGTCTCGCCTTCGCCTACTACGGGCTACCGGCGAGGAGAGTGGCCAGGCGACCCGCTTTCTCGAGCTTGACGCGTCGTTGATCGAACCCGACCGACGGCCGCTTCTCGGTCTGCTTTCCCCTGTCTACCTAGCAGAGGGGGAGTTCACCGCGCTGCTGGCGGAAGCTCGTGATTACGGTGCGAAGTTGCGCTTGCGGCTTGATCGCGCTCTGCGCCAAGACGTTCTCCCGATCCTTGGTCGCGAACTCGGCCGTTGGGCAACCGCTAGCAACCTCGACATCGCAGACGAGGAGGCCCGGAAGGAGCTCGAAGCTGCCTCGCTCACCTTCGTCTTCCGCCTGTTGTTCCTGCTCTATGCCGAAAGTGCCGGCCATCTTCCGATGGCCAATCAGACGTACCAGCAGCGCAGCATGACCCGGATAGCTCAGCGCGCTGCCGAGGAGGCCGACAACGCAGACCCCGCCTCGACGTCGCTCTGGGACGACATCGCGGGCCTCGTCAAGGCAATGAGGCGTGGTCAGCGTGCCTGGGGTGTCCCCGCCTACAACGGTGCTCTCTTCGCCGAGGATGGGTTCGAGGGCGCCGAGCTGCTCGAACGTGCGGCGATCGGCGACGCTGCGCTCGGCAAGGCGCTCGTCGCACTGGCCCGCGACACTGACGAGGACGGTAACGATGTCGGTGTCGACTTCTCCGGCCTCGAAATCGGCCACCTCGGTCACATCTACGAGGGCCTCTTGTCGCTGAGGTTGACGATTGCCGACCGTGACTTCGACTACGACGAACGCTCCGACCGCTACGTCCCCGATGACGAAGACGGCAAGATTGACGTCGCTGCCGGCGACCTCTTCTGGCTGACCAACGAGGGAGGTCGCAAGGGGGGCGGTGTCTACTACACCCGCACCGAGCTCGTTCGACACCTTGTTCGCGGCTCGGTTCGACCGGCGTTCCGGAACCACGTCGACCGGATTCGTGAGCTGGCAGAGACTGACCCTGCTGCCGCCGCCGCGAAGCTGTTCGACTTCTACGTTCTCGACCCCGCCTGCGGCTCTGCTCATTTCCTCGTCGAGGTGGCGGACGAGATTGCCGACCAGATCGCGGAGTTGCTCGGCGATATTGCCCTGCCTGCGATTCGAGATCAACTCGAGGAACTGCGGGCGGCCGCCGGTACGTCCCTTTCCGTGGAGATCGACGACGCGGCCCTGCTCAAGAGGCTCGTGCTCAAGCGCTGTGTTTACGGCGTTGACCTCTCGCCGATGGGTGCCGAGATCGCCAAGGTATCGCTGTGGCTCGCGACGTTCGTCCCCGGCCTCTCACTCGCTTATCTCGATCACAACATCCAGGTCGGAAACTCACTGATCGGAGTGGCGCGGCCGGAGGCGATGGCGCCACCAGGTGAGGAGCGAGGCACTGAGGCACTTTTCGGCGACCCGATCGTCGACGCGATCAGAGCAGGGGCTACCGAGGCGGCGAAGCTACGAGGAATCGCGGATCGCACGCCCGAGGAGGTGCGCGCCAGCGCCGCTGCCGCGGCGAAGCTCGACGCGGCCGTTGCCGGGGTTCGCCGCGTCCTAGATCTCTGGACTGCGGAGCCGCTCGGGCTCGAGGGCGCTCGAGAGGAGGTCAACGCTAAGGGCGAGGGGATCATCGGGGGAGGAGGGTCCCTGCTCGCGGAGCGTGCGGCGGACCTGGCTCGGGAGAACCATGCTTTTCACTGGCCGCTCGAGGTGGCCGAAGCGTTCGCTCGGGGGCGGCCGGGGTTCGATGTTGTGGTCGGGAACCCTCCATGGGATGAGGTGGATGTGGAGGAGCTGGCGTTCTATGCGCGATACAAGCCCGGGCTCCGGGCGCTCGGTGCGAGGGAGCGTGAGGAGGCTCTCGTAACGCTTAAGCGAGAGCGTCCGGAACTTGCCGAGCGATTCGAGTCGGAGCGTCTCGAGCTCGCTGCGATGCGTGCCTATCTCGGACCTGGCTCCGGGTATTCAACAGGCGCGGGGGACCCGGACCTCTACAAGTTCTTCTGCCAGCGCTACCGAGAGCTACTGCGTGACGGCGGGCGGCTCGGGGTCGTCTTGCCGCGTTCCGCGTTCGTAGCAAAGGGTTCAGCCGACTTTCGCCGCTGGCTCTTCGAAGAGGTCGCGCCACAGCGGGTGGACTTCTTGCTCAACAATCGCAACTGGGCCTTCGACATCCATCCGCAGTACACCGTTGCGTTGCTAGCGGCCGAGCGCCGCAAGCCGGAAATGGATGAGCCATTCACAGTCGCAGGAGTTGCTGTCTCGGCGGCCGAGTTCGAGGCACAGGCGGAATCCCCGGGTCTGCGCGTCGCTCGAGCTGCACTCGGCCCCGAACGCGAAGTGCCGCTGCTACCAAGCCAGGCCCACGCCGATTTACTCGCGAAGCTGCGAGGGACTGATAGTCCATTTCCGTTGGGTTCAGGCCGTTGGGCCTGCTTCGCAACCGAAGGCGACCTCCACGAAACAAATGACAAACGGCTTTGGCAAGGAGCAGAGTCCGGACGACCGCTATGGAAGGGCGAGAGCTTCGAGCAGTTCGACCCGCATGGCAGGGAGGCGCGTGTTTGTCCTGTGACGGAGGACGTTCTCAAGCGAGCGAGGAAGTCTCGTCCCGGTGCATCGTCAATGCTTGCCGACGAGGTCTCGTTAGCTGAACGCCGAGGAGCTGTGAGGCGAACCCTCGACCAAGCCCGAATTGCCTATCGGCGGGTGACGAACAGGACCAACTCGCGGACGGTACTCGCGTGCCTTGTCCCTCCGATGCACCTCCTTACGAACGCCGCGCCGTACCTCTCGTTCGTTAAGGGAGATGCGACATCAACAGCCGCCTGCTTGGCGCTTATGAACTCCCTAGCCTTTGACTGGCAGGTACGGCGTTTCGTTGAGATGAACCTCAACATCTTCATTCTGGAGGGCCTGCGACTCCCAACGCTCGACGATGAAAGCTTCGTTGCTCTCGCCGGAGCTGCGGCGCGTCTCTCTTCCCCGGACGACCGTTTCGCCGATTTCGCGGCGGCGACCGGCGTCGAATGCGGGCATCTGAGCGAAGACGAGCGGATCGGGCTTCGAGTGGAGATCGACGCCCAAGTCGCCCGCGCTTGGGATCTGAATGCCGACGAGCTCGAGCTGGTGTTCTCTGACTTCACGCTCGACGCGGTGCCCGAGGCCTACCGAGAAGCCGTCAGGCAACGCTTTTCCGAGCTGAAGTAGGTGCTCGGTGGCGCTCCCCTACATTCTCGACAACCGCACCGAGGAAACTCTCCACGCCAATGGTTTGCGGTCGCTGGTTGAGAACCATTCGGGCGACCCGCTTTCGGTCGCGACTGGCTATGTGAACTTAGGCGGGCTGCACGAGTTGGCCGAGCTTGCCGACGGCCGCTCAACGCGACTGATGCTTGGCGCCGAGCCCGATCCGGGTCTAGGCGTACCTCCTCCTCCGCGAGAACTCTTTCAGGCGCAGCTTGCGGCGCTCGGCGACGAGCGCGACTACTCCCGATTCCCACCATCGCGTGCCGGCGAGCGGCTGGCGGCGATCGAAGAGTGGCTCCAGCGTCCAGAAGTCGAAGTCCGCCGCTACACGCAGAAGTTCCTGCACGGCAAGGCCTATCTACTTGGCACCGAGGAGCTTCCCCGGGCCGCGCTGGTCACGTCAGCGAATCTCACCGCAGCGGGTATGCACTCGAACATGGAGCTCGGGCTCACCTCTTACGGCGCTCCGGGAGCCGACCAGGCGATCTCTTGGTTCGATGAGCTCTGGGCCGATGCGACCCCCTTTGAAGATGACCTGCGGGGGTTGCTCTTCCCGATCCACGGCCCAGTCGATCCCCGTGACGTCTATTTGCGAGCGCTGCTCGAGCTCCATCGGCCTCCTGAAGAGGATCGAGCGCGCGGGACGCAGCCGACCGGGCTCGAACTGGCCGACTTCCAGCGCGACGGCTACGAGCGCGCCCGGGCGATCGCCCGGGCCCACGGCGGTGTCGTCTTCGCCGATGGCGTCGGCACCGGTAAGACGGAGATCGGGCTCGCTTTCATTGAGGAGCGGATAAAAGAGGATGGCGTCTACGCGCTGATCGTCTGCCCGGCGCAGCTGAAGAAGCGCTGGCAAGATCGGGTGACGGAATCGAAGCTCTCGGCACAAGTGATCTCGTTCAACGAGCTCGCCGCTGACGAGCAGCTCGTCCCCGAAGCCGCGAACGCACACCGGGTGCTGACGGTCGGGCGCGACTACTACCGGCTGATCGTCGTCGACGAGGCCCACGCGTTGCGAAACGAGGACACGACCTGGTACCGGGCGATGGAGCGCTTGCTCGGTGGGACCGAGAAGCAGGTCGTGTTGCTCTCGGCAACGCCGATCAACAACGGCCTCTGGGACCTCTACAACCTCGTCATGTTGTTCGCTCGCCACGACCGCGGGCTGGCGAGCGCTGGGATCGACTCAATCCGTGAGCTGTTTCTGGCCGCGGGAGCGAACGAACGCGATCCGGAGAGCCTCGCACCCGAGGTGCTCTACCCGATCGCCGATGCGGTCAGCGTCCGCCGCGACCGCGCCTTCATCGCGCGCGAGTACCCGGGGGCGTCGTTCCCGGACGGGACTCCGGTCCGTTTTCCCGAGCCGACGCTCGTTACCGAGCGGTACGACCTCGACGGCGCCCATCCGGGCCTCCTTCATACCGTTGTCGAAGCGATCGATGGACTGACAATGGCCCGCTACCGGCCGAGCGCCTACCGGCTCGGTGGCGAGGAGCAGTCGATGGAAGCTCAGCTCGGCGGCCTCCTGCGGTCAGGGATCCTAAAGCGGTTTGAGTCCTGCTGGCGGGCGTGTCTGGAGACCGTCGAGACGATGATCGGTGCCCACGACGCGTTCCTGGTCGGCTGGGGGCAGGGTCAGGTCTTGGCTGGCGACGCGCTTCGTGAGGCGGCGGCCGCGGACGTCGACGAGTCGGGACTCGCGGCTTGGATCGAGGAGGCGCTGGAAGGTGGCGCCGACTCGATCCCGCGGGAGGAGTTCAGCCCGGAGTATGCGGATGTCGTTGCCGCAGACCGTGAGTTGCTGGTTCGGATCCGCGACGAACTGGCAGACCTGGACGCCGCCTCAGACCCGAAGCTCAAGGCATTGCGCGAGATTCTCGAGAGCTCTCCGGCGGACAAGGTTTGCGTGTTCGCCACCTATGCGGCGACGATCCGCTACCTCGACGAGAACCTGCCCGAGGAGATCGGCGGCCGCGTGCGAGTGACCGTAATCGGCAACGAGACCTCGCCCGACCAGCGGCTCGCGGCGCTCGGGCGGTTCGCGCCGAGGACGGTCGTGCGCGAGGACTACGAGCCGGCCGAAGGCGAGGTCGACTTGCTGCTTTCGACGGACGTGCTGAGCGAGGGCCAGAACCTCCAGCAGGCGCAAGCGGTCATCTCCTACGACATGCCATGGAACCCGCAAAGGGTGGTACAGAGAAATGGGCGAGTGATCCGGCTGAAGAGCGATCACGACGAGGTGCTCCTTACGACGATGCTGCCCGAGCCCGGCGAGCTCGAGGAACTGCTCGGCCTCGAGGCACGCATTCAGTCCAAGATCAAGGCGGCTGGCCTGTACGGAATGGAGTCAGGCGTCATCGACGGGCTCGGCGACGCCGCTTCCGACGGCGACCTTGAGCTGCGCAACTTCGCCGAGCGACTGCAGGACGGCGACGAGTCCCTGCTCGATGACGCTGAGGAGGAATCGGGAGCTTTCGTGGGCGAGGAGCTCCGGAGGATGATTGACCGCGCGGCCGCCGAGGGCGAGATCGCCCGTGTGTTGGCGATGCCGTGGGGGATAGGGGCTTGCTTTCGGCAGCAGCCCGATGGCCGTTCGCAGGGGCCGCCAGGAGTCTTCTTTGCGACACGAACGAAACCGATGGCTGACGCCGAGGAAGGTTTCCGCTACTGGCGGCACATACCGTTTTCGGCCAACGAGGACGGGGAGCGCAAGCCGATGTCGCTCGACCTTGAAATCCTCCGGGTGATCGACCCAGGCGGGGGAGAGGCGGACGATTCGATCGAGGGCGTTGATCTCGAGGCTGCCTGGTCAATTGCCTCCGAGAGCATCGTCGCCGCTCACAACGAGCGCAGTGACCTGCGGGCGAGACAGGAGTCGGTCGGCCCACGCCAGCGCTGGGCTCTCGAACTTCTACGTGATCCGACGGTGGCTCTGCCGAGCCTCGATCGGGCCGAGCGGGCGATTGCGGCGCTCTCGGTCGAGCGGAGCTCAGCGGTTCGGCGGGCGCTCGGTCAAGTTCAGGAGAAGCTCGATGCCGCCGAGATCAGCCGCAACGAGGCGGCAGCAGCCGTCATCGAGACCGTCGTGGCATTCGGCCTGCGCAAGGTCGAGACGCTGCCGCCGGTCGAGAAGATCACAGTGGACGACCTCGGCGTGGTCTGCTGGATGGCAGTTCTTGGCCCCGAATAGCTCATGGTGCGAGAGCGCCGCCCACTGAGCAGAGCCGGTCGTCGGCGATTTCACACAAGTGCGGTTCGGGACTACGCCGTGGAGCGTGTTTCCAAAGACGGGGTGGGTCCTGGGACTCGTAAACAGAAGCTTTCGCAGAGCGATCAGGAACATCCGAGGTCCAGAGGAGACTAGGAGGGATGGAAATCCCATCCATCGGCGCAAAGCAGCGGACCACGCTGGTAATACTTGGCGCGGGGGCGACTCGAGGGGCTTCTTTCGTGGACCCAGACTCCCCGGTGTGCCCTCCGTTGGACCGTGACTTCTTCCAGGTCCTGCAAATGTCTGCCGCTGGGCGTACTCCCGAAGGGCGGGCACTTGTTGACCACGTGCGTACCGTGTATGGGCCTGGACTTGAGGTCGGTCTCGAGACAGTTTTCAACAATCTCGATGCTGCGCGCACCTTTCATAGGGAGTTCAACGTCGACCGAGGCCGAATCTTGCAGGAGCCGGCCCGACTGATCGGCAACTTGCGAACGGCGCTGCCGCACCTGTTGGGAGAGACGATCACGGGACGGTGCGAATACCACTCCGCGTTGGCGGAGCGCCTACACGTGGGGGACGTGGTTGTCTCGCTGAATTACGACTGCGTGATGGATGATGTGTTCCGCGAGCACGGAGGGTTCCGCTTCGACCCTGACCGCGGCGGCTACGGCCTTGACGTTCAGAGCGGGGCGGCTGACTGGCGCAAGAGCGGTCGCGGCAAGCGAGCAAAAGGCTCGATCTTGCTTCTGAAGCTCCACGGGTCGCTCAACTGGCGTGGTCCCGCGGTGCCCCTTCGGCTCAGGAAGGAGCCGTATGAGTCCGTCGCCGACGGCGTTATTGCCCCGCCGCTCACCAACAAACCTGTAACTGAGGAACCGTTCAGAACCATTTGGCGCGAAGCGCGTACGGCTGTGAGGCGAATGCGCCGGCTCGTCATCGTCGGATATTCAATGCCGGACGCAGATGGCCTCGTGAGGTCCCTCCTGGCAACCGACCTGAGCACCAGCCTGGAAGATGTGATCATCGTGGACCCGAGCGAGGCCACGCGCAGTAGGCACATCACCTTCTTCGCTCGAGTAGCAGGAGATGCAAGGGTCCTCACCCTCAACTCCTTCAAGCAGCTGGCTGAGCTGTGTAGCGCCTCGTGATCCTGGACCCTGCAGGGGCTCGACTGCCTTCGAGGCGACAGCTCTCCCGAGGTAACTACTGGCAACTGCTCTCCATAAGCCCACTTATCGGGCGGCCGGTTCGAGCCCTAGGTGGCCTGACCCACGATCCAAGGCATTCGGAACGGCGCGCGCCAATCATGCTGAACGATGGGCGTCACGTCGACCAGCGTCGAGGCGGTGAACAGCCCGTAGTACTTCTTGTAGAGGTCTCCAGCGACGTCAATCGCTGCGTGGATGTCGTCAAGCGTTGGGATGTCCTCGGCTTCCCGCGCCGCCACCTCCGGTGGGATGGGTCCTCGGGCCTCCGAATGGGCAACGTTCTCATTGACATAGGTGCGCACCGAAGACGACGCAGCAGTGATCCTCTCGAGGTCCGTTGCGGGAATCGCAGCGTCGAGCGACTCGCCTTCGCCGTAATGGTTAGCCCACTGCTGACGAGCCAACCCAAGGATGTGCGCGTCCGCATCATCTCCCCAAAGACCAAACCACCAATCGAAGGTGATCCGCTCCGCATCATCCTTCAGTTCGCCGAGGAGTTTCGCCAAGCTGGCGACGTCGGGATGTGTGTCGGCTTGACGCCGCACGGCCATGGCCTGGGCCTCGGCGTAGATCTCGAACTGGAACTCCCAGAATGCTGACGGAGGGAGGTCAGGGTTGTCCTTGACGATCTCTTGAACGCCGTTCCAGATGTCCCGCCGATGGAACATCGCGTGGATGTTTGGGCCGATTGGGCTCTCGTCGATCCATCTGGTCCACTTGGCTATTCGCTGGTCCGACATGGCCTCAAATCATGGCTCCGAGTTGGACTCCATCCGCTTTGGCTGGGCTTTCTTTGGAAGGACGAACATTGAAACCGGAGCTACGTCCGGAGCCGCTGCGCGCTTAACGGGAAGCCTCCGTGAGGCTATGCGCCGTCGGCCGAGCCGACCTCAGTTTCAACTCCTTCCTTCAGTTCCTTTAGGGCCTCCCCGGCACCGAGCACGGACACCAGACTGCCGAGCACGACGTCAAGCCACCCGAGCCAACGCTTGAAAAGGCGGGGTGCGGGGCGGCCCTGCGTGCTTTCGCGAGCGCTGGCACGCGCAGCCTCGTATCCGGTCAGCTTGAATTCCAGTTCTGGACCCGATAGGCCGGCGCGGTCCAACTCCTCGTCGTACTCACCGCTGCCGATCCGCATCTCCATTACGTCGATGTCGTTGCGCGCGAGGGCCGCCTCCCATGCCGGCCATAGACGGTCGTAGACCTCAGCTGTGACGTAGGGCTGGGCGCCGTCGAAGATCCACGGCAAGTCAATGCGCAGCTGGGCTACGAACATCACAAGGCGATCCCGCTCGGCGGCGTCCATCGACTGATCCTAGCCCGGAAGCGGGTAAGGACTCACCGCCGTTTGCAGATGGATCGTCACCGCCAGGCGCACCGCTCGACGATCCGTGCGTCGCAGCGAGAAACGATCGGGTCGCCTATCGGATCTACCTGCGACCCACGGATGCAGCTCATGTTTCGTCCACGCGGATTCGTGCTGTCACCAGGGCCCGCAGGAGTTCCTCGCGACGTTCCGGTCGGGTGTTCAGGTTCAGTGGCGATGGATGTGGGGCCTCGATTGCTTCACGCTCGAATCCGAGGGCCTTCCATGCCTTCGCCGCCGGCTTCCCGAGCAGAACGACAACCTGCAGTCTTGGGAGCATCGCGATCAGCTCTTGGGTTGCGGAACGAGCCTCGTCCAGATCTGCGGACCGGGTGGGCCGGATCTTCGTTCCGTCGCCGATGTACCAAGGGACCACGTTCCAGGTGACTACGTCGGTCGAACGATCGATCTCCGCTCGCTCGAGCAGCCGCCACATGTTTTCCGCCGTCTGATCGTTGTTGTCGGAGGATACGAACCCGGATCCTGCGTCCAGCGCACTTCTACGCCCCGGAGCTTCGAGGAGAAGGAGGATCCTCGCCTCCGTTCCGGCCTCGGTCGGGTCGAAGTACGGGATCGCCGCCTCGGGCTTGTCCGAGCGCATCCGCTCGACGAAATCGGTAAGGGGTGCGATGTTGGGGCTGCGGATCAGACCCAACTTCCGTCGGATCTCCGCAGGGTCCCGGTTGGTTCGCGGAGCGTCAGTCCTAGGTTCGGAGCTCACTAGCGAGATTCTGGGGTTCGACGGATTCTTGGCAGGTCCCATTTCAGGGGACTGGACCAGGCTGATCTGCTCGACCTTCCCCACCAAGACTCGGCGCGTAGACGAGCATCCAGCTCGACTCTGCGCCGCGAACATGCGAAACGTTCTCCGGTCGTGAATCGTCAGCGGCCCGAGGCATCCTGACGCTGCCACGTAGGAGCTCGAGGCGACACCCCGCGTCGTCTGCCATGGCGATCTGTTTCGGCGTCGTCTCCGCTAGGACCACCCCGTGGGGGTTACGACACCAATCCTTGAAGGTGGGTTGATCGAGCCAGTGATCGCCCGAGCCCTTGCGCATCAACCATTCCTGCGGACCAAGCAGCTCATTGGCCTTACGGTCGGCGGCGACGAGCCAGTTCGGGAACCGCTTTGGGATGTCCGCGAGACGAATACCAGCCAAGTCCTGCATCTACTTAGTCCTTCCGCTGCAAGCGACCCGATGACCGCGAGGGGACCGTTACATACACGGCGTCAACATAGAGCCCTCGCGCGATGGAGTTAACTCGCTGGAAGGCGGACTCGCTCCACGATCCGTGCGTCGCAGCGAGAGACGAATCGGGTCCCCGCTATTGGAGAAGCCTGCTCGGTGAGCGGGCTTCTTTCGTTCTCAGGGGTTCTGCCAGCGTGCCTCCCGCGGTCGCCACTTAGGGCGATCACCGCTGTGACTACCGACCCAGATTGCGTGGGTTCGAGCGACGAATCGTTGGGCCACCGCGCCTAGCTTTGGGGGTCGGGGACTGCTGATCGCCGACCACTGGAGGTTCCGCCATGAGACACCGATTCGACCGACCGTCACCCGCGATGGTCGTGGCACTGGCCGCCTTGTTCATCGCGCTCGGGACCGGCGCCTATGCCGCCGTCAAGTTGCCGGCGAACAGCGTCGGAACGCGGCAGCTCAAGGCCGGAGCGGTGAGCACCGCGAAGTTGCACGACGGCGCCGTCGATGCGAGCAAGGTCTTGGATGCCTCGCTGCTCGCTGACGACTTCAAGGCGGGTGAGCTTCCACGCGGACCTAAGGGCGACACCGGCCCCCAGGGGCCCAAGGGTGACACCGGGGCGACGGGGCCGAAGGGCGCAACCGGTGCGACCGGTCCGCAGGGACCGAAGGGAAACACGGGCGCGACGGGTGCCACCGGAGCAACCGGTGCGACCGGTCCGCGCGGCCTTGTGGGACCGACGGGTCCCAGCGGGATCACCGGCTCCCTCTCGGACGCCCACCCCGGCGATCTGCCGGGCAACACGGGAACCGCGTGGGCGTTCGTATCCGGGACGACCCTCACGTGGATGGACATGGCGGCGAACGAGGGCCTGTGGCTCGAGGGCCAGGGCACGATCTGGTCGTGGGACGGCAACGCGGCGTGGGTGGATGTGAGCGTCTGCCGTCAGCCTGAGAGCGGAGGCACGCTGACCGCAGTCGCGACGCCGATGACGATCCGTACGGGATCGGCGTTCGTGACCCCCTACAGCGTCAGCGGATTCACCCGTCCCGGTGCCGGGTCGTGGAACTTCGGCCTCTGCTCCTCCGACGCGACCGCCAACACCAGGCTCACGTTCTCCAGCACCGAGGGCCTGATGATGATCGTCGGCTGAGAGGGCTCCTTACATCCCGATCAACAGCTCGCGGGTCGCGACGAGCCCGGCCGTGTGGCCGCTGCCCAGCGCGACCGCCACCTGCTGCGGCGCGACCGCGAGGTCGCCCGCGGCGAAGACGCCCGGCACGCTGGTCCGCATCTCGTTGTCGACCTTCACGAAGCCGGCCTCGGTCAGCTCGAGACCGAGCTGCTCGGCCAACCCGTCGCGCCTGCTCAGCGCTGCGTGGACGAGCACGGCGTCGCAGGCGACCTCGGTGCCGTCGCCGAGGACGACGGCGCGAAGCGTCCCGTCCTCGATCCGCGCCGCCGTCACGTCGGCGGGGTCGACGACCGTGACGTCGTCGGTCCAACCGGTGAGCAGCGTGGCGAGCTTCTCGGCGATCTCGCCGGCGGCGTAGACGACGACCTTGCGGTCGCGCACATCCCAGCCGTGGCAGAAGGGGCAGTGGAAGACGGCGTCTCCCCAGAGCTCCGCGAAACCGGGGACGTCGGGAACCTCGTAGTCCATCCCGGTCGCGAGGACGAGCGACCTTGCGTGGACATCCCCGCCGCCGTCGAGGGTGACGACGTGCCCATCGCCTTCGGCTCGGGCGGCGGTGACCAGCCCGTCGTGGAACTCGACCGCCTCGTACGCGCCGACCTGCTCACGGCCGAGCCGGTACAGCTCGTCGGGCGGGGTGCCGTCGTGGCCGAGCAGCCCGCCGACGTGATGAGCCGCCCGGTTGCTCTGGCCGCCGGCGTCGACGACGAGGGTTCTGCGGCGGGCGCGGCCGAGGACGAGCGCCGCGCTGAGACCGGCGACGCCACCGCCGATCACGACGGAATCGAAGCCCTGGCCCGGCTCTGGTGATGACATCGGCGTAATCCTTTCGTAAGCGTCTTCGCTCTCTGGTATCCAAGTACATGGAGATCGAGTCGATGGGGGAGGTAATCAGTGTTCCCGAGTAGCCGTGCAGCGCTGAGGGCGGCGGTCACCATCGGGCTGATCGCGGCGGCGATCGTCGTGGCGCCCGGCAGCGCCGGAGCGGACCCCGCGCGCGTTCCCGCCGCAGTCCCGGCGCCGGAGCGAGCCGCGCCCCCCAACACGCCGCACCTGCCGCGGAACTTCCGCGGCCGTGGCCGGTGGGTGGTCCGGGACATGGGTCTGACGGTGCCGTTCTGGTGGCGCGGCCGCGACGGCGACTTCCGGATGACCGCCGGCGGCCCGAACTTCCCGATCTGGTTCACGAACGTGGTCTGGCACAACTCGCTCTACACGCTGACCTACAAGTGGCCGGGGGTGACCGATCACACCTGCTCGCTGATCCCGGGCTTCTTCAACCGCCACATCCTCAACCAGATCTTCCGCAACTCGCGGTTCGTCGGCCGCGAGATCCTGCAGCGGAACCCGCGCCGGTACGTCAACCACTGGCGGGTCGGGTGGGTCTGGCCCCAGGCGCCCCCGGGGAGCTTCCTCAGGTTCCCGCTCGCGCTCGGGGACATCTACGTCGATCAGGACGACCCGACGATCTTCTGGCAGGTGCTCCAGTTCGGCGTCCAGAACCTCTACGACCCGGAACTGGACGAGTGGATGGTGATGGACACCTTCAACCGGCAGCCCGGAAAGGTCGTGCTCCCGGCCCGCTGTCCGCCGTCGCCGTACGAATGATCGCGCGGTTGAGGGTGGATTCTGCCGATATCGCGAATTAGCATGCTCTTGATGAGCCGCCGGAGGAAGCCGATCACACTGGCCGCGACGGCGGCGACGGTCGTCCTCGCGACCGTCGTCGCCTCCTCTGCCTTCGCCGGCTTCGCGGCCGACCCGCGCATCGACGACGTGCAGCTCGGCAAGAAGCACGGCGTCGCGTACGTGAAGGACTCCGAAACGGTCGTCGACAGCGGCTCGACGCTCGCCCCGACCGGCTGTCCCGGCAAGGGCGATGCCTGGCGTGTCGCCGGGGGCGGCTTCTCCTCGAGCAAGCCGTTCAACTTCATCAACATGAGCCGTCCGCTCGATCACGTCGACGCCGATAGCGCCGCCGACGACTACTGGGAGGTCGAGAGCTACTCCTCGGCGGTCGGAACGAAGATCACCGGTTACGCCGTATGCATGAAGGCGCCTAAGCTCAAGTACGCGAGCGAGATCGCCCCGAACGAGGCCACGAGTGAGCGTTCCCTCTCCGTCGCTTGCCCCGGCAAGACCCAGCCGATCAGCGGCGGCGCCTCGATCAGCCATTCCGACAGCTTCCTCAGCTCGCTCTCGGCGTCCGGGAACAGCCTGACCGCCGCCGTCCGTGACGCGACCGGCGGCACGGGCAACTTCGCGGCCGACGCCGTCTGCCTGAAGACCAGGCGCATCGAGACCGTCAGGGCCTCCCGGATCGTCGACCCCGTCACCCAAGGGCGCGTGAAGGTTCTCTGCGAGGCTCCGGCGATGCCGATGGGCATGCTCTACCAGCTCCACCGACCCGATCTGAACCCGATTCCGGTCTTCGAATCCCGCCCCATCGACGGTCGGGACGGTGACAAGATCCCCGACGACGGCTGGAGGGTCGGCTTCAACAACACCTCGGCCCAGCCCCAGAAGGTCACCGTCACCTCGAACTGTCTGCCACCGGTCGCGATTCCGAAGGCCGGCCCCTGAGGGATCGATGGACGTAGACGTCACACTGCGCGGCGAGGTCCCCGACGAGGCGCGTGACCTCGCGGAGGAGAAGATCGGAGCCCTCGACCGCTACGTGAACACGCAGTTCATCCGCGGGCACGTGGTCCTCAGGATGGAGGCCAACCCGCGAATCGAGCGGCCCGCCCGGGCCGAGGGCGAGGTGCTTCTCGACGGTAGGATGCTCCGCGCGCACGTCGCCAGCTTCGACATGACGACGGCGGTCGATCAGCTCGCGCAGCGACTCGAGCGGCAGCTGCGGGCGTTCGTCGAGAGGCGGGTCGGCGAACGGGATCGGGGGGCGGCGCGGCGAGCCGGGGAGCAGGAGGCGGGCGATCGCGCCGAATCGCGTCCCGCGTTCACTCCGCGCTCGTCCGGCGACCGCGAGGTCGTGCGTTCGAAGAGCTTCGCGTTCGGCGAGATGGACGCTGTCGAGGCCGCCGCCGAGATGGAGATGCTCGACCACGACTTCTACCTCTACCGCGACGCCGATTCCGAGGTCGACGCGGTGGTCTACCGCCGCGACGACGGCAGGACCGGAGTCATCGGCCCGCTGGGCACCGGCTGGGACGGCCCGGACGAGGACGGGATCGTCCGCGAGGACAGCCGCGGCCCGGAGCCGCGGCGACTCGATGACGTCGTCGCCGAGATGAACGAGCTCAACCACCGGTTCCTGTACTTCGTCGACGAGGAGTCCGGGCGTGCCCGGGTGATCTACCTGCGCTTCGACGGGAACTACGGCCTGATCGAACTCGACGCCTGACCCGCACCGCTCCGGACCCATGATGCGAACCGCAATCGGGCGGCTGCGCCCGGCGCCGGAGCGGCCGGTCGTCCTCGTCACCGGCGCATCGTCGGGAATCGGGGCGGCCGTGGCCCGCGATCTCGCCGAGCGTGGCCATGCGGTAGTCGGCGTCAGCCGCAGGGGAGAGGCGCCCGCCGGGGTTCACGCCGCCCGGATGGACGTCGACGACGACGAATCGGTACGGACCGGGATCGCCGGCCTGCTCGCCGAGCACGGCCGCCTCGACGTCGTCGTCAACGCCGCCGGCTACGGGCTCTCCGGACCGGTCGAGACGACCACGCTCGCGGAGGCGCGCGATCAGCTCGAGACCAACTTCTGGGGAACGGTGAGGGTGACGCGCGAGGCGCTCCCGGCTCTGCGCAGGGCCGGGAGCGGGCTGATCGTCAACGTGAGCTCGCTGGCCGGCGTCTTCGCACTCCCGTTCCAGGCCTATTACACGGCGAGCAAGTTCGCACTCGAGGGCTGGAGCGAGACGCTCGCCTACGAGGTCGCTCCATTCGGCGTCGACGTGACGCTGGTCCAGCCCGGGAACATCAGCAGCGACTTCGCCGACGGCCGTCGCGAGGCGACGGCGGCCGGCGCGGAGCCCTACGGAACCGCCTATCGCGGCGCGATCGAGATCATGGTCCGCGACGAGCGCGGCGCCGTCGGCTCCGAGGTCGTCGCCAGGACCGTCGCCGGCGTGGTGGCGGCGAGGCGCCCGCCCCGGCGGATCACCTCGGGCAGCCGCGGTGAGCGCTCGACGGTGCTGCTGCGCCGCTTCCTGCCGGCCCGCGTCTTCGAGTGGATCGGCAGGAAGCTGATGCTCGGCGACTGAGAGCCCCCGGGCCCGGCGGCCCGGCGAGCCGTCACACCCGACCGCGGTTTCGTGCACAATGGCGGTGATGCGCCGCGTCTCGTCCGCGCTGATCCTGGGAGGGATCGTCCTGCTCATGCTCGCCTCGTCGGCGAGCGCGAACCTGCCCGTGCTCAAGCCCGCGAGCTATCCGGGGATGACGACCTACAACTGCCGGACCGACGCGATCACGCTGCAGCCTGGGCAGAACCTGAACAAGTACGAGCTGACGAAGGCGTGCCCTCATGCCGAGGTGGTCGACGGGCCGGGCGACACGAGCATCTTCGAGGCCGGATCGGGAGCCAGTGGGTTCATCACCCGGTTCCAGCCGAGCATGGTCGAGATCAAGCCGAGCGGCAAGATCGTGACGCCGGCCGTCTGGGACCTGCACCTCCATCACGTGGTCTGGCTGCCGCCGAGCGGCGGCGTACTCGCCGCGGGCGAGGAGAAGACGATCGCGATGCCCCCGCAGGGCTACGGCATCGAGATGGACGCAACGGCGAACTGGGGCCTCGTCCACATGCTCCACAACCTGACCGCGCAGCCGGGCCGGCAGGTCTACCTGACCTGGCAGATCGACTGGGTCCCGCAGACGACACCCGCGCGGACCGACATCTCGCGGGTCCGCGGCGTGTTCATGGACGTCGCCAACGGCGGCTCCTACCCGGTCTTCGACGCCCAGCAGAGCTTCGACAGCGACGGCGACGGCAAGTTCACCTTCCCCGAGGACGTCTCGACCGATCCCGCCGATCCGAGCAACGAGGAGATCGGGAAGATCTCCGATGCCCAGTCCTGGACGGTCCCCGACTCCTTCACCGACGGGGTCACGCTGCTCTCGGCCGGCGGCCATCTCCACCCGGGCGGGCTCTACGTCGACCTCACGGTCGCTCGCGACGGCCCCGACGCCGGGACGATCGACGGCGACGACCCGTCCGAGGTCAAGCCGCTCTTCCGATCGGACGCGCACTACTTCGAGCCCGCAGGCGCGGTCAGCTGGGACGTGGCGCTGACCGTCGCGCGGCGCGACTGGCGGGTCCACCTCGAGCCCGGCGACACGATCTCGATCGACGCCACCTACAACGTCCGCAGGGCGTCCTGGTACGAGTCGATGGGGATCCTCTCGGTCGCCTGGACTCCCAATGACGATCCGAACGCCCGCGATCCGTTTACCGACGCCGCCGCGGTGCGGGACATGTACGACGAGGGCGGGGCGCTGACCCACCGGCGCCTGCCGGAGAACATCGACACGCACGCTCGCGAAGACCTCAAGCTCCCGGATCCGCGAAAGCTTCGCTCCGGCGGCCGGGCCCCGGCTTCGGGCGTCGACATCAACAGCTTCGCCTACGGGAACGGCGGCTTCTCGGCGGTGCCGGGCTTCCCGACCAAGCTGATGCGACCGCCGGTGATCAAGCCCGGGCAGTCGCTCGAGTTCATCAACCAGGACGCGCTCTTCGGCCAGTCCCAGGACGAGCAGGCGTGGCACACGATCACCGCCTGCCGGGCGCCGTGCACGAAGGGCTCGGGCATCGGATACCCGCTCGCGAACGGACCGGTCGAGTTCGACTCCGGCCAGCTCGGGTACGGCTCCGGGCTCAACGTCAACGTGCCGATCGGGTCGAACTCCTGGTCGACGCCGCCGCTGCCGGCATCCAAGGGGAAGCAGGGCAGGAACTTCGCCCGCGGCACGACCTACACGTACTTCTGCCGCCTCCACCCGTTCATGCGCGGCTCCTTCCGGGTCCGCGGCTCGCAGAACGGGTAGCCGGCCGAGCGCCTACCGGCCGGCGTCGCGGACGTTCGCGGGGTCGACGGTGACCTGGCGGCCGGCTATCTCGAGCTCGACGGCGACGACTCCGGGCTCGTCAGGATCGGCCACGAAGTCGACCGGAACCGATCCTCCCGCAACCTCGCGCCAGCGGCTGCCGACCAGATCCGGATCGGCGACGGCGACGGTCAGCCTGCGCAGATCCCCGGTCGCGGCGCGGTCGGCCCAGCCGGGGCCGCCCCAGCGCCACGATGCCGCTGGTCTGGGCTCGCTCAGCGAGACGATCGCGCCGCCGATCTGAGTTGGGTGGAGGTGGACCTCGGCGATGTCGTCGAGTTCGATCTCGAAGACCGTGGCGATGTCGAGGGCGCGAGCTCGCTCCCGCGCTGCCGCCAGGTCGTCGACCTGGAGCATCGCCATGTACCCGCAGTCGCCGCCCCGTCGCTCTATCTGGCGGCCCGCGGCCGTTCCCTCCCGGGTCGGGGAGACGAGCTCGAGGAAGGTGTCGCCGATCGCGAAGACCGCGTTGCGGAGGCCGAAGTGGGCGATCGCCGGGTCCGCGTAGGGCTCGCCCATCGACAGCTCCGAGCGCAGCGACTCGACCGATCCGTCGAGGTCGGAGACGGCGATCACGGCCTGGCGCAGGCGGGGCATCGTGATCAGTATCGCGACGTCGCTAACGACAGCCGCTACCGCGGCAGCCCGTCAGGTGCTTGAGTCGCCGGCTCAGCTTCTGCCGCAGATCCCGATAGGAGGGATCGCGGTAGCGGTTGTCCATCTCGTACGGGTCCTTGCGAAGGTCGTAGAGCTCGCCGAGCGGGCCGAGGCCGCGGTGCCGGTCCCGTTGGGTCTTGATCAGGACATAGCGGCTGCCGCGCAGCGCCCGGAACGGGCGGTGGCCGCTGCCCCGGAGCATCTCGATCAGGAGGTTGCGGCTCCGCACCTTCTTCGGGTTGTGGATCAGCGGCAGCAGCGACCGGCCGTCCATGCCGCCCCGTGGAGCGCCGGCGAGATCGAGGATCGTCGGGGCGAGGTCGATGTTGCCGACGACCTGGGACCGCCTCTGCCCATGCGGAATCCCCGGGCCGCGGATCAGCAGCGGCACGCCGATCGATTCCTCGTAGGGCACGGACTTCCCGGTCAGCCTGTGCTCGCCGAGGAGGAAGCCATTGTCGGAGGTGAAGACGATCACGGTCCGGTTGAGCTCGCCCGTCCGCTTCAGCCGGCCGACGATGTGCCGGACGGCGTCGTCGACGGACAGCAGGCTTCTGAGCCGGCTCCGGTAGAGGGCGCGGATCTCGAGCTTGCGGACGTGGCTGAGCGGTGGCTTGCGGGTGAACCGGGGCTTGTCGGAGACGTCGGCTTCGTTGAAGGAGGGTGGCTTCGGCAGCCGGGCGTGCTCGAATCGGGAGCCGTAGCGAGGCGCGGCGAGCGGATTGCGGGGCCTGCCGCGTCGCTGGCCGTCGACGTGGGGGGCCACGGCGCCGAGCATCAGGAAGAACGGCTTGGCGCTTCGCGCTCTCGGCGATGAAGTGGGTCGACTGCCGAGCGAAGAGATCGGTCTGGTAGTCGTGCGCCGAGTTCCCGTACGTCTTCATCCTGCCGTCGGCGTCGACGACGTCGCCGAACATGTTGTAGGTCGTCCCGAACGCCGGCTCGAACCACCGGTTCCATCCGGCGGGGACGTTGAGCTGGCCGTCGCTGCCGGGGTGGTTGAGGTACTTGCCGACGTAGCCCGTGCGGTAGCCGGCCCGTTGCAGCCGCACGGCGAGGGTCTGGCGGGGCCTGACCGAGTGGCTGAAGCCGGCAGCGCCCCCCTTCGGCGGGTCGTTCCCCGGGACGCCGTGGTTGTGGGCGTAGAGGCCGGTTTGGAATGTGGTGCGCGACGGGCAGCAGAGCGGCGTCGTCACGACCGAGTTGACGAAGTTGACGCCCTGGCCCGCGATCAGCCGCCGGGTGCTCTTCAACACGTGCATCGAACCGACGTCGAGGTCGTCGGTCATCACGACGACGACGTTGGGTCTGGCGATCGCCAGGGCGGGGGCGACGATGCTCGCGGTGAGGATGGCCGCTGCGATCAGCCATGCCAGCCGCAGCAATCGAGTCCGGACGGAGCGGCGGCGGCCGCAGGCGTGTCGAGTCCGGAGCGCAGCCATGCGGTGCTGAGTGTCCGGGAGGCCTGGGGCTCCGGCATCGGTGGGCACTACCGGTCCGGCGTCGGGTTCGGTCTCCCGGCTGACATACGTACTCGGGTTCCGGGTTTCATCCGGATGCGTCGTGCCGCGCCGATCGATGGACTTGGCTCGCAAATCGAAAATCGGGGACCGTCAGGAGCCGAGATGAAGCTGAACATGGGAACCGCCGACCGAGCCGTCCGGACGTTCATCGTCGCCCCGGTCCTGATCGTCCTCGCCCTCTTCGTGTTCGGCGCCGGCAGCATCGCCGGTGTGATCGCGCTGGTCGTCGCGGCGGTGATGCTGCTCACCTCCGCCGTCGGCAACTGTCCCCTCTACAGCGTGCTCGGCGTATTGACATGCCCACGCGACGAGGGAAGCGTCTCCGTCTCGCGCTGAGCGAAGTCGTAGTCGGAGAGGGGGAAGCGGCGGGCGCGCCACATCGTCTCGATCGTCGGGACCGGCCGCAGCGGCACGTCGCCGTGGTCGTCGAAGTAATAGGAGTTGGCGAGACCGCAGCTCTCCTGCCAGAAGATCTGCCGCTTGCGGCGCCGGAGCATCTCCGCGAAGTAGCGGTCGTTGGCTGCGCCCTTGACCTCGACGGTCTTGGCTCCCATCCGCTCCGCGTGGCCGAGGCAGCGGGCGATGTGACGACTCTGGGTCTCGACGAGGTTGAAGTAGGAGGAGCCGTTGTAGCCGTAGGGCCCCATGACCATGAAGTAGTTGGGGAAGCCCGGGACGCTGACGCCTTCGTATGCCTGGAAGCGGTTGACGCGCCAGAACTCCTCGAGGTCGCGACCGTCGCGACCGGCGATCGGGTACTTGGGGAAGTTGCCCGAGTCGAAGACCTTAAACCCGGTCGCGAGCACGAGCACGTCGAGGTCGTGCTCGGTGCCGCCGGCGGTGCGGATGCCGGCCGGGGTGATCTCCGCGATCGGGTCGGTCTCGAGGGTCACGTTGGCGCGGTTGAACGTCGCCAGGTAGGTGTTGTGGAAGCTCGGGCGCTTGCAGCCGAGCCCGTAGCGCGGCGTGAGCTTCTCCTGCAGGTCCGGGTCGTGGACCTGCTCGCGGATGTACTGCTTGGCCCTGCCCTCGAACAGCGTCCCGAGCCCGAGCGGCCGGTGATAGTGGGCCGACAGGGGGAACGTCAGCTCGACGAGGGACTGACTCAGCGTGCGGGCGGCGCGCTGAGCGCCGGGGACGTTCGCGAGCGTCCAGCGCACGGAGGCGGGGAGGGGGCGGTCGAACTTCGGCAGACACCAGATCGGCGTCCGCTGGAAGACGGTGAGCTTGCTGACCTCGGGGGCGATCTCGGGGATCAGCTGGACCGCGGACGCTCCGGTCCCGATCACGCCGACGCGCTTGCCCGCGAGATCGGCCCCGCGGTCCCAGCGGGCGGTGTGGATCGTCTGCCCCGCGAAGCTGTCGACCCCGGGGATGTCCGGCTTCTTCGGGACGGTGAGGACGCCGGTCGCGTCGATGATGTGGTGGACCAGCAGTTCCTCACCGGCGGCCGTCTCGACGCGCCAGCGGTTCAGGCTCTCGTCGAACTCGGCGCCGGCGATCGTCGTCCCGAAGCGGGTCTTGGCGGTCAGTCCGTGCTCGGCGGCGCAGCTCTTGGCGTAGGCGAGGAGTTCCTCTCCCGGCGCGTAGGTCCGCGACCAGTCGGGCCGCTGCGCGAACGAGTACTGATAGGAGAACGACGGGATGTCGACCGCGAGCCCCGGGTAGCGGTTCCAGTACCAGGTGCCGCCGAAGTCCTCGCCCTGCTCGACGATCAGGTAGTCGCGCAGGCCCGCCTCCTCGAGCCGGACTGCCATCCCGATCCCGGAGAAACCTGCGCCGATGATGAGGATCTCGTGCTTGGCGGTGTCCATCCAGTCGATTATCGCGTCCCACGCCGCGCATAGATTGCTGGCGTGCAAGAAGTCGAAGACACGTCACCCGAAGCCGTAATGCCGACGATCATCCGGCTCAACGAGCAGGACGCCGGCCTCTCGAACGAGCGCACGCTGCTGGCCTGGTACCGGGCCGCGATCAGCGCGCTGGCGATGTCGGTGGCGGCCGGCAAGCTCGTTCCGTCGCTGGCGCAGGGAACGTCCGAGCTCTGGCTCGCCGCGGGCGCGGTCTTCGCGATGCTCGCCGTCGCGTTCACGTTCGCCGGACTCCGGTCCTACCGCGCGATGCGGATCACCCTGGCGGCAACCGCCGGCGATGCCGGCGAGGAGGACGAGCCGGCGGCGGGCGCGCTCCCGGCGATCGGCGCCGGGATCATCACGCTCGCCGTGATCTGCGGGTTGCTCGTCGCCCTCGATCGCTGAGCCGGGGCCGGCCGGCCGAACCCGCTCGCGGCCGGGCTCGCCTTGTCATACTCCGCCGCGACCCAGGAGAGAGCGCGGCCGGGGAGCCGCGAGAGAGAGGGAGTTTCAGTAGTGAGCCGTGTCAGGTCGTTCCTGTTCGTACTCGTCGTCGCGGCCGTGGCCGCCATCGTTCCCGCATCGGCGTCGGCCGGCGTCAAGAGCGGCGATGACATCACCCGCTACATCCTGCCTCCGGGCAACTTCGGCGGGCTGCCGTTCACGGCGAACTCGACCGATCAGCTCCCGCTCTACAGCGGGCTGACGCCGCTTCGCGACGACATCACCAAGTCCGACATCGCCGACCACTTCCTGCCGGAGGACTTCGCCCCGATCGGGGACGCCCACGAGGAGGACACCGGTCGCGCCGGCACCAGGATCGTCTATGACGCCTACGGTATCCCGCACGTCTACGGCAAGACCCGCGAGGACCTCGCGTTCGGCGCCGGCTGGACGACGGCCCGGGACCGCGGCCTGCTGCTGACCCTCGGCCGGGGCCCCGCCCGCGCCGCGGTCGCCGACGTCCCCAACCTCGACGCCTTCTCGCTGGTCACGAGCGGCCAGTCGTACGTCCCGAGTGAGCAGTCCGAGGCGCTCGTCTCGAAGCAGAGGAAGCTTCTCGTCAAGACCTACGGCAAGGAGGGCAAGCAGATCATCAGCGACGCCCGCGCCTACGCCGACGGCATCAACGCCTACTGGGACGCCAACGACATCGACCAACCGCCCGCGAACGTCAACGACGTGATCGCGGTGACCGCGTTCATCGGGTCGATCTTCGGCGCCGGCGGCGGCGGCGAGGCCGCGAACTCCGACCTGCTCGCGAAGCTCCAGGACGAGCTCGGCGCGAACAAGGGCTACGACGCCTGGGACGACGTGATGCTCGCCGACGATCCCGAGGCGCCGACGACGATCGACAAGCGCTTCAACTACGGCCCGATCACCGGCGGCAAGGTCAAGGGCTCGGTCGTTGTCGATCCGGGCTCGATCACCAGCCTCGACCCGACCGTGACCGACGCCCAGGCGGCGGCCGCACCGGCCCGCCGTCAGGCCTCGAACTTCTTGGTCGCCTCGCCCGAGCGCTCCGCCACCGGCAACGCACTCGCGGTCATGGGTCCGCAGCTCGGCTACTACTACCCCGAGATCGTCCAGCAGATCGACCTGCACGGCCCCGGCATCAAGGCGCAGGGCGCCGCGGTTCCGGGTCTGGCGATGTACATCCTCATCGGCCGGACGCAGAACTACGCCTGGTCGCTGACCTCCGCGGGCCACGACGTCCGCGACGTCTTCGCCGAGAAGCTCTGCGAGCCCGACGGGTCGGCGCCGACGCGCGACTCGACGCACTACCTGTTCAAGGGCAAGTGCAAGGCGTTCAAGCCGTTCGATGCCGGCACGCTCAACGGCGACCCGGTCGCCTACGACACCACCGTCCACGGCCCGGTGTTCGCGACCGCGACCGTCAAGGGCAAGCCGTTCGCGCTCTCACGCGAGCGCTCGACATTCGGCCGCGACGGCCTCAACCTCGCGGCCCTGAAGGGCATGACCGAGGGCGACGCGAAGACGCCGAAGAAGTTCTGGAAGACGGCCAACCGGTTCGGCTTCACCTTCAACTGGGCATACACCTCGCGCGGCAAGACGGCGTACTTCACGTCGGGCCTGCTGCCGAAGCGCGCTCGCGGCCTCGACCGCAGGCTCCCGACGCTCGGCACCGGCAAGTACGAGTGGAAGGGCTTCCTCAGCCAGAACGACCACCCGCATGCCGTCGGCGGTCCGAAGGGCCTGCTGCTGAACTGGAACAACCAGTCGGCGCCGGGTTTCATGCACGGCGACGACGAGCCCTACGGCTCGGTCCATCGCGTCGAGCTGTTCGACCAGTGGCCGCGGAAGGCGAAGATCACCGACAACGTCGGGATCATGAACCGCGCCGCGACCGAGGACGTCCGCTCGCCGGTCTGGCCGATCGTCAGCCGGGTGCTGGCCTCCGGGCCCGCCCCGAACGCGCGCGACCAGGCGGTCGTCGACCTGCTCGACGATTGGGTCTCGCGTGACGCTCCGCGCCTCGACGCCGATCTCGACACCTACTACGACGAGGCGGGGCCGACGATCATGGACCGGACCTGGAGGCCGATCGCCGAGGCGGTCATGGAGCCGCGGTTCGGCGACCTGCTCGACGACCTCAACAACGTTCGCGGGCTCAGCGGCCTGTCGGGCGAGTCCTACGTCGATAAGGACCTGAGGACGCTCCTCGGCGACAAGGTCAAGGGCAAGTACAACCTCAGCTACTGCGGCAAGGGCAAGCTGGACGCCTGCCGGGCGTCGCTCTGGGACGCGATCGACGCGAGCGCCGACAGCCTCGAGTCCGACTTCGCCAGCAGCGATCCGTCGGTCTGGCGCGGCAAGGCGAGCACGACCGGCTTCGCGCCGGGCCTGCTTCCGAACCGGTTCCCGACCACGAACCGGCCGACGTTCCAGCAGGTCCTCGAGTTCGCTCAGCGCTGACGCGGCCCTCGGGCCGCGGCCACGGGTACCCGGACGGGCTCAGCCCGCCGGGTGCTCGCGCGCCCAGCGCGCGATCGTCCCCGACCCGCTGACGACCTCGCCGTCGTCGGCGACCAGGACCGGCACGTTCTCCTGACCGGAGATGGCGCGGATCTCGTCGCGCTTGCCGCGGCGGGTCCACGGCATCAGCCGGTAGCCCTCGACCGTCTCGATCTCGAACTCGTACCCGGCGTCGCGGAGCGCGTCCGCCGCCCGTCCGCAGGGGTGTCCGAGCTTGCCGGCGTGGTCTCGCTGTCCGCAGGTGTAGAGCTTCATGGCGCGGACCCTAGATGACCATCCGCCTCAGCTCTGCTTGATGACCGCGTACATCAGGCGCTCGGCGACGTCGACGACGACGTTGCCGATCTGCGAAGAGCGCCGGTAGAGCTCGCGCAGGGCGATCCGGCGGCCGCGGTCCTCGACGTCGAGCAGCGCGGCCATGCCGCGGTAGTAGGCGGCCTCGAGCTCGTGCTCGGATTCGATCGCCGCCTCGGCCCGCTCGGTCGTCGGATCGCCCCCGTCCTCGCCGAGCATCGCGACCGCCTCATCGAGCCGGCGAACGCCGCCGGCGAGGATTCGCGCCATCTCGGCGATGCCGGCGTCGGGCGGGCACTTCATGACCTCCGCCTCGGCGACGAGGTCGCAGGCGAGGTCGAGGATCCAGTCGGTCGAGCGGGAGAGCGCGAACACGTCCTCGGGCTCGAACGGCAGCACGAAGGCCGCGCGGAGCTCGTTCATCAGCTCACGCTTGGCGACGTCGCCACGGGTCTCGGCGTCGGTCATGCGCTGGGCCGCGGCCACGTCGCCGTCCGCCCACTCGACGTAGGCGTCGAGCCCCTCGATCGTGATCGCGAGCTGCGCCCGCAGCAGCGCGACGACGTCGGGCTCCTCGGGCAGGAACCAGCGCGTCAGCTTCACGCGATCGCGCTCCAGACCGCGTAGGCGGCCATCGCGAGGACGGCGGAGGCCGGGATCGTGATCAGCCAGGCGAGTCCCATCTGCCGGACGATCATCCACCGAACGTGATGGAGGCGTCGCCTGCCCGCGCCGATCCCGACGATCGACGACGCCACCACCTGGGTCGTCGCGGTCGGGCCGCCGACGATCGAGGCGCCGAGGATGACGGCGGAGGAGGCCGACTGGCTCGCGAGACCTTCGACCGGCTGGATCCGGTAGATCCGTCGGCCGACGGTGCGGATGATCCGCCAACCGCCGAGCGTGGTCCCTGCGGTCAGCGCGAGGGCGCACGCGACTGTCGCCCAGAGCGGGGCGGCCAGCGAGTCGATACGCCCGTCGGCGAGGAGCAGGGCGGCGACGATCCCGACCGACTTCTGCGCGTCGTTGGCGCCGTGGCTGAACGCGAGCGCCGCCGACATCACCCACTCGCCGGAGAACACCGGGCCGCGCCAGCGCCGGGTCGCGCGACGGAACGTGCGGCGGAGCAGGCGGATCGCGACGAGCCCGCCCAGCGCGCCCAGGGGCGGCGAGATCGCGAGCGCGATCAGGGTTCCGAACACGCCGACCGGGTGGATGCCGTCGAGGCCGCCCCAGTCGACGGCGCCGAGCCCGCCGGCGACGAGCGCCGACCCGACGAGCCCGCCGACGAGCGCATGCCCCGAGCTCGACGGGATCCCGAGCCGCCACGTGAGGAGGTTCCAGGTGACGGCAGCGGCGAGGCCCGACCCGATCACCGCCGCCGCTTCTGCCGGGTCGACGGTGACGATCCCGCCGATCGTGTCGGCCACCGCGGCGCCGACGAACAGCGGCCCGAGGAGGTTGAAGACGGCGGCGAGGACGATCGCCTGCAGCGGCCTGGCAGCGCGCGTCGCAACCAGCGTCGCGATCGCGTTCGACGCGTCGTGGATGCCGTTGGTCACCGCGAACGCGAGCGCGAGCAGGATCGCGAGCACGAAGCCGAATTCCATGCCGCTGACCCTAAGCGCGAGCCGGCTCCGGTGGGCGGAGGTGGCCGGGATTCACCCCCTATACGCTGCGAAATCCGTGCCACCTCGTGACCCCGCGGCAGCGCTAACGCTGTACCTCCTCCGCCACGCGAAGTCGAGCTGGGACGACCCGTCGCTGGCCGATCGCGATCGCCCCCTCGCTCCGCGCGGGCTCCGCGCCGGGAGGGCGATCGCCGCCTACGTCCGCGAGCGCGGGATCGCGCCCGGGCTCGTCCTCTGCTCGCCTTCGGCCCGGACGCGCGAGACGCTCGAGCTCGTCGGGGAGGGCTTCGCCGGCGAGCGGCCGCCGCGGGTCGAGTTCGAGGCGGCGATCTACGGCGCGTCGGCCGACGGGCTGATGGAGGTTCTGCGTCGCGTCCCGCCCGCCGAGCGCTCGGTGATGCTCGTCGGCCACCAGCCCGCGATCGGCGCCCTCGCCCAGCACCTCGCGATCGACGGTCCCGCCAGCGAGCGTCTCGCCGGCAAGTTCCCGACCGGCGCGCTCGCCACGTTCTCCGTACCGGGCTCGTGGGAGGGCCTCGGGCCGGCCTGCGCCGAGCTCGGCGACTACGTCAAGCCGCGCGAGCTTGCGGCCGCTGACTGACGCCGGAACCGGGTTTCCGCTGATAGGTTCCGACCGTCCGTCGTTCGCGGGCTTTCGTCGGGGGTCGAAACCGAACCGATCCCCAGGAGGCCACCGAGTTGAAGACGCATGCCACCCGACCCCGGCGGTCGCCGCTGCTGGTCGCGGCCGCCGCCCTCGTCGCACTGATCGCCTTCGTCGCCTTTGCGCAGCCCGCCGCTGCATCCGCCCGCGGGACCGCCGCCGACACCGTCCACATCCGCGGCGTGGCCTACGCCTTCTTCGGCATCGACGACCACATGCCCGGAGCCATCGTCCGGATCGAGGAGTTCCCGCACCTGGCCGCCCCGGTCGAGCCCGACGGCAGCTACGACATCGAGGTTCCCGACGACGCCAACGTCACGCCGTACATCGATCCTCCGCCCGGATACCGGACCACCTACCTGCAGACGTTCCACACCTCGGGCGCGGACCTCGAGAACGTCCACTTTCAGGTCACGCCGGATCCCTATTACTTGGCATTCGCCGGACTTCTCAGTGTCCCGCTCGACGACCAGCAGACGATCAAGGAGTGCGTGATCGTCTCGACGTTCTCGATCCACGAGGCCCGCGACGCGACGACGTTCGACCCCGGGTTCAAGGACGTCTATCCGCACGGCTTGGCCGGATCGACGGCGACGATGGAGCCGGTCCAGGGCAACACGCGCGGGCCGATCTACTTCAACTCCTCGGTGATCCCCGACGTCAACCAGACCTCCTCGTCGGTCGACGGGGGCGTTCTCTGGGTCGAGGTGCCGCCCGGCTGGTACCGGATGACCCCGTCGAACCCGGATTCCGGAGTCGCGCCCTTCCTCGCGCACTGCGAGAACGGCAGGCTCGTCAACGCGAGCCCGCCCTGGGGCTTTTATGAGCTCAAGCCCGGTGAACAGCCCGATCCGGCGGTCCTGGCCGATCCTCCCGACGAGACCGTCTCCGCGCAGCTCCGGGGCGAGCCCCGGGTCCGGACCCGGGGCGGGCATCGCACGCTCAGCGTCCGCCTTCATACCGACGAGCCGGTGGCGGCCAGGCTTCGCGCCCTGCGCGGGGACGAGCGCCTGGGCTTCCCCGACGATCGGTCGCTGCGGCCGGGCGCCTATCGGCTGCAGGTGCGGATTCGGCGAGCGGTACCGGCCGGCCCCGCCACCGCGAAGCTGCGGCTGCGCGACGACGCCGGCAACCGGCGCGTGATCGAACGCGAAGTGACGATCCCGCGCTAGCGGCGGGCGCCTGCGGCCCCGGCCTCGACCCGTGGCCGCAG
Source organism: Solirubrobacterales bacterium (assembly GCA_046330285.1). Lineage (GTDB taxonomy): Bacteria > Actinomycetota > Thermoleophilia > Solirubrobacterales > 70-9 > RHKX01. Next base: position 98,353 of record JAXLSX010000005.1, read on the forward strand.
GTAGATGACCCAGTAGACGAGGCCGACCATCAGCGCACCGCCGATGACGTTGCCGATCGTCACCGGGATCAGGTTGTCGACGATCGCGTTGTGGACCGTGAGCCCGCCGAAGTCGCCGGGTGCGAGCCCGCTCGACGCCCAGAACGTGTCGGAGCCCCACTGCTTGATGGCGAGGCCGATCGGCAGGAAGTACATGTTGGCGACGCTGTGCTCGAACCCGGCGGCGACGAACGCCGTGATTGGGAACAGGATCGCGAGGATCTTGTCGGTGACCGAGCGGGCGCCGTAGGTCATCCAGATCGCCAGGCAGACGAGCGCATTGCACATGATCCCGAGCTCCAGCGCGTGGCCGAAGCCGAGCGACGACTTGGCGTCGGCGACGGCGAGCGCCGTCGACCCGATCGCGCCGTCGCCGAACTCGTACTGGCCGCTGAGGAACATCAGCCCGACGGTCGCGAGGGCGCCGGTCAGGTTGCCGAGGTAGACGATGGTCCAGTTGCGGAGCAGGCGCCCGGTCGAGACCTTGCGCTCGGCCCAGGCGATCGAGATCAGGTTGTTCCCGGTGAAGAGCTCGGCTCCGGCGACGACGACCAGGATCAGCCCGAGGCAGAAGACGAGCCCGGCGAGGAGCCTGACGACGCCGTAGGGGATCACGTCGGCGGCGCCGGCGACCACGGTCGTCGAGAACAGCGCGCCGAGGGCGATGAAGGCGCCCGCGAGCACCGCGAGGGCGAAGATCGTCACGGCCGGCATCCCCGCCTTGGCGGCGCCGACGTCGGTCGCCTTCGCCGCGATCTGCGGCGGCATCAGCGCGTCGAAGGAGGGCGGGGTGTGGTTCTCGTCGCTCATCGGCGGCTCCTGACTCGGACTGCGGTCACCTTGTACTCGGGGCAGGTCGTGGCCTCGTCGGCGTGCTGGGAGGTGAGGAGGTTCGTCGCGGCCTCGGGGAAGTGGAAGGCCATGAACGTCTGACCGGGCGAGACGCGGTCGGTCACGTCGGCGGTGACCTCGATCTCGCCGCGGGGGCTCGCGACGCTGACCGGGTCGCCGTCGCGCACGCCCAGCTCCAGCGCGTCGGCGGGGTTGAGCTCGAGCAGCTCCCGTGGGACGAGCTCGAGGTTGCCCGTCCGCCGGGTCATCGTCCCCGCGTTGTAGTGCTCCAGCCGCCGTCCGGTCACCAGCAGCAGCGGGAATTCTTCATTCGGCTCCTCGCCCGAGGGCCGATAGGGGATCGACGCGAGCTGCGCCCTGCCGCTCGCGGTCGCGAACCCGTCCTCGTAGAGGCGCCGCTCGCCGGGAGCGTCGGCCGACCGGCAGGGCCAGGCGATCGGCCCCTCGCGGTCGAGCCGGCCGTGGGAGATCCCGGCGAACGTCGGCGTCAGCGACGCCATCTCGTCGTAGGCGTCGGCGGGGGTAGGGCAGCCGAGGTCGGTGCCGAGGGCGGTCGCGACGGCGTTGATGATGTCGAAGTCCGGCGTCGCTTCCCCCGGCGGCGGCAGCGCCGGGCGGACCCGCTGGACGCGGCGGTCGAAGTTGGTGAAGGTCCCGTCCTTTTCGAGGAACGATGCGGCCGGGAGGACGACGTCCGCCATCGCCGCGGTCTCCGAGAGGAAGATCTCGTGCGAGACGACGAGCTCACAGGCGTCGATCGCCGCTCGCACGTGGGTCGAGTCGGGATCGGTCTGGACGATGTCCTCGCCGAAGACGATCAGGGCCTTGAGCTCGCCGGCGACGGCCGCGTCGAACATCTCCGGGATCCGGAGGCCTCGCTCGGGCCTGATCGGGACCCCCCAGGTCGCCTCGAACCTGGCGCCGATCTCGGGGTCGGCGACCTTCTGGTACCCGGGCAGGACGTCGGGCATAGCTCCCATGTCGGAGGCGCCCTGGACGTTGTTCTGACCGCGCAGGGGGTTGGCGCCGCAGCCGTCCGGGGTCCCGACGCTGCCGGTCAGGGCGGCCAGGTTGCAGAGCGTCCGCACGCCCTCGGTGCCGTGGGCGTGCTCGGTGATCCCGAGCCCCCAGACGATCGCCCGCGCTTCACCGTCGCCGTAGAGGGCCGCGGCCCGGGCGAGATCCGCCGCAGGGACGCCGGAGATCTCCTCGACGGCCTCCGGCGTGTAGGAGGCGACGAGCTCGCGGAGCTCCTCGAACCCCTCGGTCCGGCCGGCGACGAAGGCCTCGTCGATCCGGCCCGTCCTGATCAGCTCCGCGGCGAGGCCGTTGAAGACGGCGACGTTGGTCCCCGGGCGGGGTCGCAGGTGGACGTCGGCGTAACCCGCGAGCTCGATTCGCCGGGGGTCGACGACGACGAGCTTGGCGCCGGCGATCACGCGCTGCTTGATCCGGGCGCCGACGACCGGATGGGCCTCGGTCGGGTTCGACCCGCAGAGCAGGAAGACGTCGGCGCGGTCGAAGTCCTCGAACGGGTTGGTGCCGCCTGATAGCCCGAACGAGGCGACGAGGCCGGCGGCGGAGGGGGCGTGGCAGATCCGGGCGCAGTTGTCGACGTTGTTGGTGCCGACGGCGACCCGCATCAGCTTCTGCATGAGGTAGTTCTCCTCGTTGGTCGCCCGGGCCGAGGAGATCGCGGCGACGGCGTCGGGGCCGTGCTCGGCGACGATCCGCTGGAGCTCGCCGCCAACGTGGCCGAGCGCCTCCTCCCAACTCGTCTCGACCAGATCGCCGCCGCGCCTGATCAGCGGTCGCCGCAGCCGGTCGGGCGAGCGGACGAAGCCGTGGGCGAAGCGGCCCTTGACGCATGCGTGGCCGCGGTTGACGGGCGCGTCGCGGTTCGGCCTGACCTCGACGACCTCGTCGCCGGCGGTGCGGACGTCGAGCGTGCAGCCGACGCCGCAGTAGCCGCAGGTCGTCGTCGTCACGCGCTCCGCCGTCCCGGCCGCCGCTCGCGCGATCGTCGCAATCGCACCCGACGGGCAGGTGTCCGCACAGGCGCCGCAGGAGACGCAGTCGGACTCGGCCCAGGGGCCGCCGGTTCCCGGCGTCATCACGGTGTCGGCGCCACGACCGGTCATCGCGAGCGCGAACGTGCCCTGGACCTCGTCGCAGATCCGCACGCAGCGGGCGCAGGCGATGCAGAGCTGGGGGTCGTAGGCGATGTAGGGATGCGAGGTGTCGACGGCGCCGGGACCTCGCCCGCCGCCGCCCTCGCGGACGCCGAGCAGCTCGCAGGCGTGCGCGAGCTCGGTTCCGCCCGCCGGAGCGGAGGGGAGCTGCCGGACGATCAGCTCGAGTGAGGTCCTCGCGGTCGCGTAGGCGACTGCGTCGCCGGTGCTGACCTCGGCCCCGTCGGTCGCGAGCGTTGTGCACGCGGGAACGGGCTCGACGACGCCGTCGACGGCGACCATGCAGGTCCGGCAGGAGCCGTAGGGCTCGAGGCGAGGGTCGGCGCAGAGCGAGGGCAGGTCCACGCCCGCGGCGCGGACCGCGTCGAGCAGGCGCGAGCCCTCCTCGACCTCGACCCCGACGCCGTCGACGCTGACCCTCACGCTCGCCCCCGGTAGACCCGGTCGATACTGCGCACGACCGGCGGGACGCCGCGGCCGAACGCGCAGAGGCTTCCGTGCTCCATCGCGGCCAGGAGCTCGTCGCGGCCCTCGGCCCCGGCCGGATCGCCCTCGGCCTTCGCCATCTCGAGCCCGCGGCGGGTGCCGAGGCGGCAGGGCGCGCAGGTGCCGCAGCTCTCGCCCGCGGCGAAGTGCCAGAAATGGCGCAGGAGCTCCTCGCGGCCGATCCTCTCGTCGATCGCGATCAGGCTTCCGTGGCCGAGGTCGGCGCCGATCTCGCGGATCGCCTCGAAGGTCAGCGGCGTGTCGAGCTCGTCGGGGCCGATGAACCCGCCGAGCGGTCCCCCGACCTGGATCGCGCCGGGCTCGCGACCGTCGCGGAGACCGCCCCCGAGCTCGGTGAAGATCCGGCGCAGCGACGTGCCGAGCTCGACCTCGTAGGCGCCCGGCCGCCGGAACCGCTCGTTCAGGCAGACGACCTTCGTGCCGCGGCTGTCGCCGATGCCGAAGCGGGCGTAGGCGGCCCCACCGCGGCTGACTATCCACGGGATCGAAGCGAGCGTCTCGACGTTGTTGACGACTGTCGGCCGGTGCAGGTATCCGCGCTCGGTCGGGTATGGCGGCCGCGAGGCGACCTCGCCCCGGAGGCCCTCGACCGAGTGGATCAGCGATGTCTCCTCGCCGGCGACGTAGGAGCCCGCCCCTTCGAAGACCTCGACGTCGAAGCCGGTCGGTCCGCCGAGCCGGCCGGCAGCGCGCGCGTCCGCGACCGCCGCCCGGAGGGCGTCGCGAGCCCGCGGGTATTCGGAGCGCACGTAGACGATCCCGTCGGTCGAGCCCGACGCGATCGCGGCGAGCGCCATCCCCTCGAGGATCCGCTGTGGGTCCCGCTCCATCAGCAGCCGGTCGACGAACGAGCCGGGGTCGCCCTCGTCGCCGTTGCAGATCAGGTACCTGGGGCCGTCGCTCGGCGCTTCTGAGGCGGCCCGCCACTTGACCGCCGCCGGGAAGCCGGCGCCGCCGCGCCCGCGGAGGCCGGATGCGTTGACCTCGCGGCTGATCGCCGCCGCGGCATCGGGGCCGCGGACGCCCTCCCAGGTCTCCCACGCTGCGGGACCGCCGCCGGCAAGTCCGGCGAGGACGACCGGCTCGTCGACGTCGACGGCGATCGGTACCTCGGGGTCGCGGCGGGGAACCGCACCGCTGAGCTGGCCGGCGAGGTCCGGGCCCGCGCAGGGGCGCTCGCCGTCCAGCGCCGCCGGTCCGCCGTAGCAGTAGCCGAGGCAGTAGACGGCCTGAAGCGAGACGGAGCCGTCGTCGGAGACCTCGCCGACGGGAGTGCCGAGCGCCTTCGCCGCGGCGCCGAGATGCTCGCCACCGCTGGCCGCGAAGCAGGCGGTGCCCGCGCAGACGCGGACGTGACGGCGGCCGTGCGGGCTCGGCGCGAGGTCGGAGTAGAAGGAGGCGGCGGCGTTGACGTGGGCGCGGGGGAGGCGGGTCTCGGCGGCGATCCGGTCGACGTCCTCGGGCCGGACGTGACCACTGGCGGCGATCGCCGAGCGCAGCGCTTCGACGACCTCGTTGCCGGGCCGGCCGTATCGGCGCTCGAGTTCGGTGACGATCCGCCCGGGCATCAGCCAATACCTCCAACTCGCTGCACGGCCCCCAACCTAGGACGGCCCCGCGGCGCTCGCATCGGCAGAAACCTTCACCCCCGAACGGTGCTGACTACGGATGAACGGGCCGGGCCGCTCGGGGAAGGTGGCGTCATGGAGAGCTCACAGAAGACCCCCGTCGCCGTCAACGCCGGAGCCGACGGAGAGGGTGAGGGATTCGACCCCGTTCGGACCTTCGCGGAGCTCTCCCGCGCCGACGTCGAGTACGCGGGCGGCAAGGGCGCGAACCTCGGTGAGCTGACAGCCGCCGGCCTCCCGGTGCCGGGCGGCTTCGTGGTCGGCGCACCCTCATACGCCGCCTTCTGCGACTCCGGCGGGCTCCGGTCCCGAATCGCCGAGCGCCTCGCCGAGGTCGATGTCGAGGACACCGAGGCGCTGTCGGCTGCCGCGACCGACGTGCGCGAGATGGTCGAGGCCGAGCCGATGCCGTCGGAGGTCGAGGCCGCGATCCGCGCGAGCTACGAGTCGGTGGCGGCCGAGGCGGGTGACCCCGCCGTGCCGGTCGCGGTTCGCTCCTCCGCGACCGCGGAGGACACGGAGGCCGCGTCCTTCGCCGGCATGAACGAGACCTTCCTCAATGTCACCGGGGCCGATGACGCCGTCGACGCGGTCCGGCGCTGCTGGTCCTCGCTGTTCGGCGCCCGGACCGTCTACTACCGCGCCAAGCGCGGTTTCGGGCAGGCCGACATGGACATCGCCGTAGTCGTCCAGCGGCAGGTGCTGTCGACCCGGGCGGGGGTGATGTTCACCATCGACCCCGCCTCCGGCGACACCGACCGTCTCGTGATCGAGGGGTCGTTCGGCCTCGGGGAGGCGGTCGTCTCCGGCTCGGTCTCGCCGGACCGCTACATCGTCCACAAGGACGACCTCGCGATCCTCGCCCGTGAGGTCCGGCGCAAGGAGCTCGTGATCGAGCCGAAGCCCGGCGGCGGCACCGTGATCCGCGAGCTCGAGAAGGAGGAGGCCGCGACTCCGGTCCTCTCCGACGACGAGGTCCGGGAGATCGCCGAGCTCGGGCGCCGGATCGAGGAGCACTACGGCTCCGCCCAGGACACCGAGTGGTGCTACGACCCGGAGGGGAACGCCTGGATGCTGCAGTCGCGGCCCGTGACCTCGGCCGGCGGCGTCCAGCTCGGGGACGGCGGCGGCGAGCACGTCGGCGAGGTCCTCCTGCGCGGCCTCGGCGCGGCCCCCGGAATCGGGGCGGGGCGGGTTCGCGTCGTCACCGACCTTGCCGATGCCGACGGCCTCGGCAAGGGCGACATCCTCGTCACCCACATGACCGCCCCCGACTGGGTCCCGCTGATGCGGAAGTCGGCCGCGATCGTCACCGACTCCGGCGGGATGACCTGCCACGCGGCGATCGTCTCCCGTGAGCTCGGGATCCCTTGCGTCGTCGGCACAGCCGACGCCACGACCAAGCTTCGCGACGGCGAGATGGTGACCGTCGACGCCAAGGAGGGTGTGGTCCGTGAGGGGGCAGAGGCGGTGGCCGAGGCCGCGACCGCACCGGTCACGACGGCCGCCCCCTCCGCACCGGTCACCGGCACGAAGCTCCTCGTCAACCTCTCCGAGCCCTCGCAGGTCGACCGGGCGGCGGCTCTGAACGTCGAGGGCGTCGGGCTGTTGCGGGCCGAGTTGATGGTCATCGAGGCGCTCGAGGGCAAGCATCCGCGCCAGCTGATCGAGGAGGGCCGGGGTCAGGAGTTCGTCGAGCGCATGGGGGCGGCGCTGAACCGCTTCGCCGCCGGCTTCGCCCCGCGGCCGATCACCTACCGGACGATCGACTTCCGCAGCAACGAGTTCCGCGGCCTCGAGGGCGGCGAGCGCTTCGAGCCGGAGGAGGCGAACCCGATGATCGGTTACCGGGGCGCCCTCCGCTACATGCTCGAGCCCGACCTCTTCAAGCTCGAACTCGACGCGATCCGCCGGGTCTGGGACGAGGGACACACCAACTTCCACGTGATGATCCCGTTCGTGCGGACGCCCCGGGAGCTGGTGGCGGCACGCGACGCCATCGCCGAGGCGGGGCTGCTCCACGAGCCCGGCTTCGAACTCTGGGTGATGGCCGAGGTGCCGTCGGTCCTGTTCCACCTGCCCCGCTATGCCGAGCTCGGGATCGCCGGGATCTCGATCGGCTCGAACGACCTGACTCAGCTGATGCTCGGCGCCGACCGCGACTCCGAACTCGTCGCCGAGGTGTTCGACGAGCGCGACGAGGCTGTCGCCGAGTACCTGCGGCTGCTGATCCCGCGGGCGCGCGAGCTCGGATTGCAGACCTCGATCTGCGGCCAGGCGCCGTCCGTCCATCCCTCCTACGCGGAGCTGCTCGTCCGGGCCGGGATCGACGCGATCTCGGTCAACATCGACGCCGTCGACCGCGCCCGCAGGCTCGTCGCATCCGCCGAGCAGCGCGTCCTGCTCGAGGCCGCCCGCTCCGATCCCGGCTGACCGTGTTCGGGGTCCGGATCCACGGGAGAGGGGGACAGGGCGTCGTCACCGCCGCCGAGCTGCTCTCGGTCGCGGCGTTCGACGAGGCCCGGCACGCCCAGGCGTTCCCGACCTTCGGGTCCGAGCGCACCGGCGCTCCGGTCGTCTCCTTCTGCCGGATCGACGACGATCCGATCCGGGTCCGCGAGCCGATCGCCGAGCCCGACGCGCTGATCGTCCAGGACCCGACGCTCGTCCATCAGGTCGACCTCTTCTCCGGGCTCGGTCCCGACGCCTTCGTCCTCGTCAACAGCAGCCGCGACTTCGCCGGCCTCGGCCTCGCCGACCTCGGCGACCGGTTCCGGCGCGAGCGCCTGCTGACGGTGCCGGCGACGGCGCTGGCCCGCGAGCACATCGGCCGTCCGCTGCCGAACGCGGTCCTGCTCGGCGGCTTCGCCGCCTTCGCCGGGATCGTCTCGATCGGCTCGGTGGCGAAAGCCATCCGCGAGCGCTTCCCGGGGGCGCTCGGCGAAGCCAACGTCGCCGGAGCCGAGGCGGCCCATCGGTGGGTCGGAGACGAGATCGGGGGGCTGGTCGGTGCTTGAGCAGCTCGAGGGCTCCCAGGCGGTCGCGCGCACCGTCGCCGCCTGCCGGCCCGAGGTCATCTCCGCCTATCCGATCTCGCCGCAGACGCACATCGTCGAGGCGCTCTCGGACCTGGTCCGGACCGGCGAGCTCGCGCCGTGCGAGTACATGATGGTCGAGTCCGAGTTCGCGGCGATGTCGGCCTGCATCGGGGCGTCGGCGGCCGGCGCGCGCGCCTACACGGCGACCGCCAGCCAGGGCCTGCTCTACATGGCGGAGGCGCTCTACAACGCATCCGGGCTCGGGCTGCCGATCGTCATGACTCTCGCGAACCGCGCGATCGGGGCGCCGATCAACATCTGGAACGACCACTCCGACTCGATGTCGCAGCGCGATTCCGGCTGGATCCAGCTCTACGCCGAGACCAACCAGGAGGCGGCCGACCTCCACGTGCAGGCCTTCCGGCTCGCCGAGGAGCTCTCGCTGCCGGTGATGGTCTGCATGGACGGCTTCATCCTCACCCACGCCTTCGAGCAGGTCGACCTGCCGGCGCAGGAGGCGGTCGACGCGTTCCTGCCGCCGTTCGAGCCGCGCCAGGTCCTCGACCCCTCGGAGCCGGTGACGATCGGGGCGATGGTCGGGCCGGAGGCATTCACCGAGGTCCGCTACCTGATGCACGCAAAGCAGCTGCAGGCGCTCGACGCGATCCCCGCGATCGCGGCCGAGTTCGAGTCGGAGTTCGGACGCTCCTCCGGCGGCCTCCTCCGCGGCTACCGGATCGACGACGCCGAGACGGTCGTGGTCGCCCTCGGCTCGGTCCTCGGGACCATCGAGGACGTCGTCGACGAACTCCGTGACCAGGGCGTCAAGGCCGGGGCGCTCGGTGTCAAGTGCTTCCGCCCGTGGCCGCTCGAGGACGTCCGCGACGCGCTCGCCGCTGCGGAGCGGGTGGTCGTCGTCGAGAAGGCGTTCGCGGTCGGGGCCGGCGGCATCGTCGGCCAGAACGTCCGCCTCGCCCTCGACGGCCTCGGGGTCCGGGTCCACGACGTCGTCGCCGGCCTCGGCGGCCGGCCGATCACGAAGCGCTCGCTGCGGTCGCTGTTCGACGACGTCTTCGCCGACCGGCTCGAGCCCGGAACGCTCCACTTCCTCGATCTCGACCGCGATGTGGTCGAGCGCGAGCTCGAGCGGATGCGGAGCCACGCGCGGCCCGGTCCGCACGCCGAGAACATCGTCCGCGAGCTCGGCATCGTCGCCGCGAGGCCGCACTGAGGCGCCGGGGATGGCCGAGCAACAGATCAAGGGCTACCAGACCGGCACGTTCGTGGTCGGCAATCGTCTTCTCGATCCCGAGGAGCGCTCGGTCCAGGCGCGGATGGATCGCTCGAACACCCTGACGTCGGGTCACCGTGCCTGCCGCGGCTGCGGCGAAGCCCTCGGCGCCCGCTACGCGCTCGACGCGGCGATGCGGGCGAGCGGGGGCAGCATGATCGCCGCCAATGCGACCGGCTGTCTCGAGGTCTTCTCGACGCCGTTCCCGGAGTCGTCGTGGCGGCTGCCTTGGGTCCACTCGCTGTTCGGCAATGCTCCTGCGGTCGCCGCCGGGATGGCCGCGGCGATGAAGGCGAAGGGCCGGGAGGACGTCCGCGTGGTCGGCCAGGCGGGCGACGGCGGCACCGTCGACATCGGCTTCGCCTGCCTCTCGGGGATGTTCGAGCGCAACGACGACGTGCTGTTCATCTGTTACGACAACCAGGGCTACATGAACACCGGCGTCCAGCGCTCCGGTGCCACCCCGCCCGCCGCGCGGACCGCGAACACGAAACCGGTCGGAAGCGAGCCTGGGAACGTCTTCGGTCAGGGCAAGGACGTGCCGGCGATCGCGATGGCTCACGGCATCCCGTACGTCGCCACCGCGACGGTCGCCGAGCCGCGCGACCTCGAGGCGAAGGTCGAGCGGGCGATGGCGATCCGCGGCGCCCGTTACATCCACGCCTTCGTTCCCTGCCCACTCGGGTGGGGGTCGGCCTCCGAGGACACGATCCTGCTCGCGAGGCTGGCGAAGGAGACCGGCCTGTTCCCGGTCTTCGAGGCCGAGCACGGCGAGGTCACTGCCGTCTCGAGGATCCGCCGCCGGCAGCCCGTCACCGAGTACCTGAAGCGGCAGAAGCGCTTCGCTCACCTGTTCGCGCCGACGGAGAACCGCGGTGTGATCGACCGGATCCAGGCCGGCGCCGACCGCAACATCGCCCGCTACGGACTGCTCGCGGGCGACGGGGCGGGGGAGGGGAGGTGACCCGGTGATGGAGAAGCCGTTCGCGATCACGCTCGACGTCGGTTCGAGCCTCGCCAACAAGACCGGCAGCTGGCGCACCGAGCGGGCCGTCTACATCGATCGCCTGCCGCCCTGCAACAACGCCTGTCCCGCCGGCGAGGCCGTGCAGGAGTGGCTGTACGAGGCCGAGGAGGGCGGCGACGGTTACGAGCGCGCGTGGCGGCGGATCGTCGAGGACAACCCGTTCCCGGCGATCATGGGGCGGGTCTGTTACCACCCCTGCGAGACCGCCTGCAACCGCGGCGACCTCGACGAGGCGGTCGGGATCAACTCGGTCGAGCGCTTCCTCGGCGACGCCGGGATCGACAACGACTGGGAATTGCCCGCGCCGGGGCCCGACACCGGCAAACGGGTCCTGGTCGTCGGCGCCGGACCCTCCGGCCTCGCCGCCGCCTATTTCCTGCGTCGCCGCGGCCACGCGGTGACGATCCGCGAGGCCGGGCCCGAGAGCGGCGGGATGATGCGGTGGGGAATCCCCCGTTACCGGCTGCCGCGGGAGATCCTCGACGCCGAGGTCGACCGGATCCTCGCCCTCGGGGTCGAGCTCGAGACCGGAGTCACCGTGACCGACGCCGAGGCGGCGCTCGCCGAGGGCTTCGACGCGGCCTTCCTCGCGGTCGGCGCGCAGATCGGCAAGCACGCCTACATCCCGGCCGGATCGGCGGCGCACGTCCTCGACGCGGTTTCGATGCTGCACGGCGTCGAGGCCGGCGAGCGCCCGCTTCTCGGCAGGACGGTCGCGGTCTACGGCGGCGGCGACACGGCGATGGACGCGGCCCGGACCGCGAAGCGGCTCGGAGCATCCGACGCCGTCGTGGTCTACCGGCGGACCCGCGAGCAGATGCCCGCCCACGACGTCGAGGTCGAGGAGGCTGCCGAGGAGGGCGTGCTGATGCGCTGGCTCTCGACGATCAGGCGGGCGGACGAAGGCAAGCTCGTGATCGAGCGGATGGAGCTCGACGAGAGCGGCTTCCCGCAGCCGACCGGCGAGTTCGACGAGCTCGAGGCCGACTCGGTCGTGCTCGCGCTCGGGCAGGACTGCGATCTCTCGCTCGTCGACGGCGTCCCCGGGATCGAGGTCGACGATGGCGTCGTCGCCGTCGACTCCGGGCTGATGACCGGCCGGCCTGGGATCTTCGCCGGCGGCGACATGGTCCCGGCGGAGCGGTCGGTCACGGTCGCCGTCGGGCACGGTCGGCGGGCGGCCGAGGGTATCGACGCCTGGTTGCGCGGCGCCGAGGTTCCGGCTGCCGCCGAGCCCGAGCTCGCGTCGTTCGAGACGCTCAACACCTGGTACTACGCCGACGCCGGCCGCACCCACCGGCCGCGGCTCGACGCCGTCCGCCGGCAGAGCAACTTCGAGGAGGTCGTCGCCGGTCACGACGCCTCGACGGCGCTGTTCGAGGCGCGGCGCTGCATGTCGTGCGGGAACTGCTTCTCCTGCGACAACTGCTTCGGCGTCTGTCCCGACAACGCGGTCATCAAACTCGGGCGACCGGGCGAGCGCTACGAGATCGATCTCGACTTCTGCAAGGGCTGCGGGATCTGCGCCGCGGAGTGCCCGAGCGGCGCGATCCGGATGGTCCCCGAGGACATCTGAATGCAGCTTCTGGTGTTGACGCAGAGGCAACCGGCGCCCGCCGCCGGGCGGATGCGCAAGAATGCTGAGCATGAATTGGGAGAGGCTCGTTCCGCGTAGGTCGTTCATCGCTGCCGCATTGGCGGCTTTCGCAGCACTGGTGGTCGCCGCACCGGCGAGCGCCGGCGAGCCGGTCCTGCAGCCGGCGTCCTATCCGGGCATGACCACCTACTCGTGCCGGACGGACGCGATCGACATCCATCCCGGTCAGAACATCAACGACTTCGGGACGACCAAGACCTGCCCCCATGCTGAGGTCGTCAGCGGCCCCGGCAGTGCCGACGTCTTCAACGCGGGCTCCTCCGCGAAGGGCTACATCACCCGCTTCAAGCCGAGCATGGTCGAGATCAAGCCGAGCGGCAAGCTCGTCACCCCCTCGGTCTGGGATCTCCACCTGCACCACGTCGTCTGGATCCTCAACGGCAACCCGACCTTCGCCTCCGGTGAGGAGAAGACCGAGGTCAAGATGCCGCAGGGCTACGGCCAGAAGGTCAACGCCGACCAGGACTGGTTCATCAACCAGATGCTGCACAACCTCGGCCAGTCCGACAACCGTCAGGTCTACCTGACCTGGGAGATCGACTGGGTGCCGGAGACGACCCCGGCCAGGACCGACATCAGGGGAACCAACGTCCGCTGGCTCGACGTCGCCGGCTCTCCCCAGATCTATCCGGTCTTCGACGCCGAGAAGGGCTACGACACCAACGGCGACGGCAAGTTCGTCTTCCCGGACGAGGCCGAGAGCCCCTCCGACCCGGCCTACGCCGGCGAGCACGGGAAGATCAGCGACGCCCGCTCCTGGACCGTCTCGAACCCGAACGGGGCCACGCTGGTCTTCGGTGCCGGCCACCTGCACCCGGGCGGCGAGAACGTCCACCTCTACGCCGCGCGTGACGGCGCCGACGCCGGCTCGACGGCCGGCGACGACCCGTCCGAGATCAAGGATCTCTTCCAGTCGGACGCCCGCTACTACGAGCCCGCGGGCGCGGTGAGCTGGGACGTCGCGATGAAGGCGACCCGCCCCGACTGGCGGATCAGCCTCAAGCAGGGCGACCGCGTCTTCATCAACGTGACCTACGACGTCAAGCGCGCGTCCTGGTACGAGTCGATGGGCATCCTGCCCCTGGCGGTCGCCGGGGGCAACAACGACCCGCTCGCGAAGGACCCGTTCGACGACGCCGCCGACGTCAAGGCGATGTACGACGAGGGCGGGATCCTCACGCACGGGCGACTCGAGGAGAACATCGACTACAAGGCCCGCAAGGACCTGAAGCTGCCGAACCCGCGGAAGCTGAAGAACGGCCCGGCCGTCCCGAGCGGCGGCGTCGACATCCGCAGCTTCAGCTTTCTGACCGGCGGCTTCACGGCGGTGAACGGCTTCCCGGCGAACCTGATGAAGCCGGCGACCATCCAGTCGGGTCAGTCGGTCCTCTTCACCAACCTCGATGCGCTGCCGGGCCAGACGAACGAGCAGCAGGCGTGGCACTCGATCACGTCCTGCCGGGCACCCTGCAACAAGGGCTCCGGCATCGGCTACCCGCTCGCGAACGGGCCGATCAAGTTCGACTCCGGGCAGCTCGGCTACGGCCAGGGCTTCAGCTCGGGGGTGACGACCGGCTCGAACGAGTACTCGACCCCGGCGCTGCCGTACGACCCGAACAAGCGCGACGTGATCAAGACCAAGAACGGCAAGAAGAAGCTGAAGTCCACCACCTACACCTACTTCTGCCGGATCCATCCGCTGATGCGCGGCTCGATCAGGGTCCTCAAGTAGAGCGATGCGCAGCTCGATGGGAGTTCGCCGTGGAATCCGCCGAACGCTGATCGGCGGCCTCGGCGCCGCCGCGTTCGCCCTCGCCGCCGCCCCTAGTGCCGACGCCGGCATCTCGGCGCTGACCGCCCGCGGCAGCGCCGAGCAGGTCCAGGTCACCGGCGCCACCCCCGGGGCCGACGTCAGGCTCATGCGCAAGGGTGAGGCCGTCGACTCCGAAGCCGGAGGCGAGCTCGGCGGCGTCGTCTTCCGCAAGGTCGAGCCGGGTGGCGGCTACACCGTCACGTCGCAGGGCACGACGACGAACTCCTTCCGCGTCTTCAGCAACAAGTCGGCGCCGCCCGACAAGTCGATCTACAACCAGACCCTCGACAGCGGCTACGGGTACATGACGACCCGAGACGGCACGAAGCTCGCGATCAACGTCCACCTGCCGTCCGGCTCGGGCCCGTTCCCGACGCTGATCGAGTACTCCGGCTACGGCTACGCGCGACCGGGCGCTCCCGAGAGCGGCATCCAGCCGGTCGCCGACGCGCTCGGCTATGCGGTCGTCGACGTCAACATGCGCGGCACCGGCTGCTCCGGCGGCGCCTTCGACTACTTCGAGCCGCTGCAGGCGCTCGACGGCTACGACATCGTCGAGACGGTGGCCCGTCAGGACTGGGTAGCCGGCGGCAAGGTCGGGATGCTCGGCATCTCCTACGGCGGCATCAGCCAGCTCTTCGTCGCGGCGACGCAGCCGCCGCACCTCGCCGCGATCACGCCGCTCTCGGTGATCGACAACACGATGACCACGCTGTACCCAGGCGGCATCCTCAACACCGGCTTCGCTCTCGCCTGGGCGCAGGACCGGGTCGACGAGGCGCTCCCCGCCTCGCCGACGACCGGACAGCCCTGGGCCTGGGACCGGATCGAGGGCGGCGACACCGTCTGCGCCGACAACCAGAAGCTCCATCCCGAGGCGACGAACCTCCTCGACAAGACATACAAGAACCGCTACTACCGGCCGAAGGTCGCCGACCCGCTCTCGCCGGTCAAGTTCGTCGACAAGATCAAGGTCCCGGTCTTCATGGCGTGCCAGTGGACGGACGAGCAGACCGGCGGTCACTGCCCGACGCTCGTCCGGGCGATGACCGGGACCCGGAAGAAGTGGTTCACGTTCACCAACGGCGTCCACGTCGACTCGCTCGATCCGACCACCTTCAACCGCTGGTACGACTTCCTCCAGATCTACGTCGCGAAGCAGAAGCCCGAGTTGAGCCCGACCGTCAAGGGGCTCGCACCGATTCTCTTCCAGGCGTTCACCGGCGTCCCCGGCGTCACGCTGCCCGACGACCCGATCCAGGAGGAGCCCGACTTCGCTTCGGCCAAGGCGGCCTTCGAGGCCCAGAAGCCGGTCCGGATCCTGTTCGACAACGGCGCCGGCGAGTCGCCCTACAAGCCGGTCCCGGGCTTCGAGCGCTCCTACTCCGACTTCCCGCCGGCGAACATGAAGCCGAAGTCGTGGTTCCTCTCGGGCGGCGGCAAGCTGGCCGGCAAGCCCGGCAGCGGCGCCGATGAGTTCTCGTGGGATCCCGACGCGCGGCCCCCGACCGACTTCAGCGGCGACACCGGCAGCGGGCCCAACGGCCTCTGGACCGACAGCCCGAGCTACGACTGGACCCAGAACCCGGCGGGCACCGCGCTCTCTTACGTGAGCAAGCCGCTGACGAAGGACATGTCGGTGCTCGGCGCCGGCGAGGTCCAGGTCTGGGTTCGCTCGAAGGCCAAGAACGTCGACCTTCAGGCAACGGTCACCGAGGTCCGTCCCGACGACAAGGAGACCTTCGTCCAGGGCGGGTGGCTGCGCACCGACGCCCGCAAGATGGACGCGGCCGAGAGCTCACTGACCGAGCCCTGGCCGACGTTCCGCAAGAAGGATGCGCAGACGCTTCCGAAGGGTCGCTGGGTCAAGGTCCGGATCCCGCTCTACTACCAGGGACACGTCTACCGCGAGGGCTCACGCCTGCGGGTGATCGTCTCGGCGCCGGGCGGCGATCAGCCGATCTGGGCCTTCGCGAACGCCGCTCCCGACGGCACGCCCTGGGTCGCGATCGCGCATTCGCGCAAGCAGCCGTCGCGACTCGTGTTGCCGGTCGTACCCGGCGGCGCGCCGACCGCCTTGCCGGAGTGCCCGGCGCTGCGCGGCGAGCCGTGCCGCGACTACGAGCCGCTCGCGAACCAGAAGTTCTCCGGCGGCTGACCCGGCCGCGGCGCGACACGCCGTCCACGGTTCAAGGCAAGATGCCGGTTGGCCGACGAGGCTGACGTGAATCGAGAGGGGAGCGAGCAAGGATGAGGGTGCGGTCGCGATGAGCCTGATGCTCTACAGGCTGAGCCACCTCTGCATGCGTCATCGCCGGGTGGTCGTCGGCCTCTGGGGGCTGCTGCTCGTCGCCCTGATCGCGCTCGTCGCGACCGTCGGGGCCCAGACCTCGGACGACCTGACGCTCCCCGGCACCGGCTCGACCGAGGCAACCGATCTGCTCGACCGCTACCTGCCCGAGCAGGCGAACGGCACCAACCCGCTCGCCCTCGAGGTCACCGACGGCAGGCTCGACCAGGGGGCGTACAAGAAGGCCGTCGACGAGACCGTCGCGGTCTACCGCAAGGACCCGCGGGTGGAGAAGGCCGTCAGCCCGTTCTCCAGCAAGGGCGAGAAGCAGCTGACCAAGGACGGCAGGATCGGCTACATCTCGCTCACCCTCAGGGCCGGTCCCGACACCCTGACCGAGCAGCACGCCGAGGAGATCGTCGCGCTCGCGACTCCCGCCGAACGCGCGGGGATCGAAACGTCCGCCGGCGGCTATCTCGGCCAGCAGGCGTCCTCTCCCTCCACCCACGCCAGCGAGGCGCTCGGGATCCTCGCCGCGATGGTCATCCTGCTGTTCACGTTCGGAACGGCGGTGGCGATGGCGATGCCGATCACGACCGCGATCCTCGGCGTGGTCATCGGGCTCTGCGCGATCGCCCTCGGCGGCCATGCGATCGAGATCCCGAGCGTGGCCCCGACGCTGGGCACGATGATCGGCCTCGGCGTCGGCATCGACTACGCGCTGTTCATCGTCACCCGGCACCGGCGCGGGATGCACGACGGCCTCGACCCCGACGAATCGGTCGCGCGAGCGTGCGCGACCTCCGGCAGCGCCGTCGCGTTCGCGGGCGGGACCGTCGTCATCGCCCTGTTGTCGCTCCGGTTCGCCGACATCCCGATCGTCAGCGCGCTCGGCTACAGCGCCGCGATCGTGGTCGTCGTCGCGGTCAGCGTGGCGCTGACGCTCCTGCCCACGTTCCTCTCTCTGCTCGGCCACCGGATCGAGTCGCTGCCGATCGGCCGCCTCCACAAGCCGGAGCAGCGGGACCACAAGTCGGCCTTCTTCGAGCGCCTCGCACGGTTCGTCGGACGCCACCCATGGTCCTCGGGCGTGGTCGCGATCATCATCATGATCGCGCTCGCGCTGCCCGCCCTCGACATGCGGCTCGGCCAGCAGGACTACGGCCAGTTCCCGGAGTCGACGACGGTCCGGCAGGCGTACGACACCCTCGACAAGGGCTTCGGCCCGGGCGTCAACGGCCCGTTCCTGATCGCGGTCAGGTTCGAGCCGCCCGCGCACAACGACCAGAAGCAGCTCGACCAGCTCGAAAACCAGCAGAAGCAGCAACAGCAGCAGGCGACCCAGCAGGCGAACGAGATCGCCCAGCAGCTCGTCGCCGAGGGCGTCCCTCCGGACGAGGCCCAGCAGCAGGCCACCGAAGAGGTGCAGCCGAGCAAGAAGCAGGAGCAGCAGTACGACGAACAGAAGCAGTATCTGCAGTCGACGGCCAGCGACCCCGACCTCGTCCACCTCGAGAAGCAGATCGGCAAGGCGCAGGGCGTCAAGTCCGCCTCACAGGCGAAGGTGAGCAAGAACGGCAAGGCCGCCGTCTTCTCGGCGATCCCGACCACCGGCCCCTCGGCCGAGGCGACCTCCGACCTCGTCACGCGGCTCCGCGACGACGTGATCCCGCCGGCGACCGAGGACACCGCCCTGACCGCCTACGTCGGCGGCAGCACGGCCGCCTACGTCGATCTCGCCGACGTGATCGGCGACAAGCTCCCGCAGGTGATCATCACCGTCGTCGCCCTCAGCTTCCTGCTGCTCGTGGTCGCCTTCCGCTCGATCCTCGTGCCGGTCACATCGGCGGCGATGAATCTGCTCTCGGTCGCCGCCGCCTACGGTGTGCTCACCGCAGTCTTCGAGAAGGGCTGGGGGGTCGAGCTGATCGGGCTGGACCACCCGATCCCGATCGTCAGCTTCGTGCCGCTGCTGATGTTCGCGATCCTCTTCGGCCTCTCGATGGACTACCAGGTGTTCCTGGTCTCGCGGATCGGCGAGCGCTATCTCGAGCTCGACCGCGACAACCACGAGGCCGTCGTCGAGGGTCTCGCGACGAGCGCCCGCGTGATCACGTCAGCGGCCCTGATCATGGTCGTCGTGTTCTCGAGCTTCGTCCTCAACGGCAACCCGACGGTCAAGCAGTTCGGGATCGGGATGGCGGCCGCGATCGCGATCGACGCGACGGTCGTCCGCTGCCTACTGGTCCCCTCGGTGATGATGCTGCTCGGCCGCTCGAACTGGTGGCTGCCGGGATGGATGGAGACGATCCTTCCCCGAGTCGGCCTCGAGACCGAGGATGCGTTGCCGCCGCTCGGGCCCGACGGCAAGGCCGCCCCGAAGGCCGATTAGTCCGACGGTCTCGTCCGGTCCCAATTCACGAAAGGATCCGAACCGGGGGCGCAGCTCCCGAGACAGGAGGCAGAGATGTTCGAGCAGACGAAGGCGTTCAGCGGGTTCTCGGTCGACGACATGGACCGCGCCCGGGAGTTCTACGGCGACACCCTCGGAATCGAGATCGAGGACGTGCCCCCGCATGGGCTGATCCGCCTCAAGATCGAGGGCGGCAACCCGATCCTCGTCTACCCGAAGGAGGATCACGAGCCCGCGACGTTCACGATCCTCAACTTCCCGGTGGCCGACGTCGAGGGCACGGTCGCCTCGCTCCGCGAGCGCGGCGTCGAGTTCCAGCGCTACGAGGGCACGCAGATGGAGACCGGCGAGGACGGCATCTTCCGCGGTGGAGGCCCGTTGATCGCGTGGTTCGAGGACCCCGCGGGCAACGTCCTCTCGGTGGTCGAGGGCTGAGGTTCAGCCGGCGTCGGCGGGTGTCGTCCCGACCCCGCCGACGAGCAGCCCGGAGCCGAGGTGGGCGCCGAGCACCGGACCGACCTCGGTGCAGAAGAGCGGGGGCTTGCCGAGGATCTCCTCGCCGCGCTCGACCAGCCAGGCGGCATCGTCGGGCGATTGGGCGTGCTGGATGATCCAGTCAGTCGCCTGGCGGTCGCGGAGGACCTCGAGGTAGGACTCCATCCGCGCCAGGGCCCGGCTCTTGGTCCGCACCTTGTCGACCGGGGTGATCTCGGTACCGAACGTGAGGATCGGCTTGATCTTCAGCGCTGAGCCGAGCAGCGCCTGGGCGGCGCCGATCCGGCCGCCGCGACGCAGGTACTCGAGCGTGTCGAGGCAGAACCACATCTCGAGCGACTCGCGGGTCGCCCGCGCTTCGGCGACGACCTTCTCGGCACCGGCGCCGAACTGGGCGCAACTGGCGGCGGAGAGGACCATGCAGCCGAGACCGCCGGCGCCGGTCTGCGCGTCGACGACGTCGACCTTGCCGGGATGGCCGCGCCGCGCCAGCGAGCGCGCGGCCTCGCGGGCGCTGTCGCACGTGCCCGAGATTCCGGAGGCGATGTGGATCGAGACGACGTCGCGGCCGGCCGCGATCTCGGGTTCGTAGACGGCCTCGAAGTCTCCGACGGACGGCTGCGAGGTGGTCGGCAGCTTCGGCGTCTCGCGGAGGCGGCGGTAGAACTCGCCGAGGTCGTCCCAGGAGTCCTCGCGCTTCATCTCGCCGTCCCAGCCGACGTAGAGGCTGACCCGCCGGACGGCGAGCTTGTCGAGCAGCTCGGCGGGGACGTAGGAGGTGGAGTCGGTCACGACCACCACCTCGCGTTGCTCTTGCTCGTTCGGCACGGTCGGCAACATACGCTGATTCGGCGATTCGAACGCCGCCGCTCCCGTTTCCTGTAAGAAAGGGCGTCGATGGAGCCGCGTCGATGAGCAAGTGGTCGGTCCTCGTCGTGCTCGGTGCGGCGCAGTTCCTGATGGTCCTCGACCAGGCGGTGATGAACGTCGCCATCTCCCAGCTCGTCGAGGATTTCGACACGACCGTGACGACGATCCAGGCAGTGATCGCCCTCTACGCGCTGGTCATGGCGGCGCTGATGATGACCGGCGGAAAGATCGGCGACATCATCGGGCGGCGGCGGGCCTTCGCGATCGGGATGGTCATCTACGGCACCGGCTCGGCCTTGACGGCGGCTTCGTGGAGCGTGCCGAGCCTGATGCTCGGCTGGTCGATCCTCGAGGGCATCGGCGCTGCGCTGGTCCTGCCGGCGCTCGTCGCGCTGACCGCCGCGACCTACAGGGGCGAGGGCCGCGCGATCGCCTACGGCGTCCTCGGCGGCATCGCCGGTGCCGGCATCGCGGTCGGCCCGATCCTCGGCGGCTGGGCGACGACGGAGCTGAGTTGGCGCGTCGTCTTCGTCGGCGAGGTTGTCGTCGCAATCGCGATCCTGCTGGCCACCAGGCTGCTCCCCGAACCCGAGCGGGAGGGGCCGCGCCCCCGGCTCGACTGGGTCGGCGCGGCGGCTTCGGCCCTCGGCCTCGCCCTGCTGGTCCTCGGCGTCCTGCAGGCGAGCAACTGGGGCTGGCTACGGCCGCTGAACTCGCCGATCGAGCCGTTCGGCTTCTCGCTGACCCCGTTCGTGATCGCGGCGGGCGCAGTCGTGCTCGCCGGCTTCCGGTCCTGGGAGCGTCGCCGTGAGACTCGCGGCGACGAGCCCCTCATCCACTTCCGCCTGTTCGGCAACGGCATGCTTCGCGGCGGGCTGACGATGCTGCTCGCCCAGAACCTGATCCTGATGGGGATCTTCTTCACGGTCCCGTTGTTCCTGCAGATCGTCCAGGGCCTCGATGCGCTCGACACCGGCATCCGGATGCTGCCCGCCTCGGTCGGCCTGTTCGTCAGCGCCCTCGCCGGCTCCGCCCTCGCGAAGCGGTTCCCGGCCCGGCCCCTCGTCCGGACCGGCCTCGCGATCGTCTTCGTCTCGACGCTGCTCCTGCTCGACACCGTCGACGCCACCCTCGACTCGACCTCTTTCCTGGTCGCGATGGGCGTGCTCGGTATCGGCATGGGACTCGTGGTCTCCCAGCTCGGAAATGTCGTCCAGTCGTCGATCGGCGAGGCCGATCGCAGCGAGGCCGGCGGCCTCCAGAACACGGCCGCCCAGCTCGGCTCGTCGCTCGGCACCGCGCTGCTCGGCGCAGTCGTCATCAGCGGGCTGATCTTCGCCTTCTCGAACAACGTCGCCTCCGACGCCCGGATCTCCGCCGACGTCAAGCAGGAGGTCGACGTCCGGCTCTCGTCGGGCGGATCCTTCGTCTCCTCCGATCAGGTCCGGCAGGCATCCGAACAGGCGGGTGTGAGTCCGGCCGAGACCGATGCCGTCGTCGAGGGTTACGAGTCGGCGCAGATCAATGCGCTCAAGACCGCCTTCCTGTTCGCCGGGCTGATCGTCCTTGCGTCCTTCTGGGCGGCCCGGAACCTGCCCGCCGAGCGGTTCGAGGAGATCGAGGCCGCCCGCGCTCCGCCCGAGCTCGCGGCCGCCGATGCCTGAGGCGGTCATCTTCGACCTCGACGGGGTGCTGCTCGACTCCGAGCAGCGCTGGAACGAGGCAAAGGAGGCGGTTGCGCGCGCCGCGGGCGGCAGATGGCGCGACGACGCGGCCGAGACGATGATGGGGATGAGCTCGCCGGAGTGGTCGGCGTGGATGCGCGACGCGCTCGCCGTGCCGCTCGACGCCGAGGCGATCAACGAGGCGGTCGTCGAGCGGATGGCCGCGGGCTACGCCGACGGGCTTCCGCTGCTGCCGGGGGCGGTCGAGGCGGTGCGGGCGCTGGCGGACCGCTGGCCGCTCGGTCTCGCCTCCTCCTCGAACCGCGAAATCATTGACGTGTTCCTGCAGCTGTCCGGGCTCGCGAGCGAGTTCGCGGTGACGCTCTCCTCCGAGCAGGTCGCTCGCGGCAAGCCCGCGCCCGACGTCTATCTCGAGGCGACCCGGTTGCTCGCGGCCGAACCGGCCGCATGCGTCGCCGTCGAGGACTCGGGCAACGGCCTGCGCGCCGCCGCGGCCGCCGGGATGGCCGTGATCGCCGTGCCCAACCCGCACTACCCGCCGCCGGCCGAGGCCCTGGCGCTCGCCGCCGCCACTGTCGCGACCCCCGGCGAGGTGACGCCGGAGCTCGTCGTGAGCGTTGCCGCCGCCCGCCCGTAGACTCGCGGCCGTGCCGGTACCCGAGCCCGCCACCGAGGAGCGGCTGCGCGACGAGGTTCGCGAGCTGACCCGCGAGCTGATCCGGATCGACACCTCGAACCCGCCCGGCCGTGAGTCGATCGCGGCCGAGTTCGTCGCCGGCTACCTGGCGGAGGCCGGCGTCGAGGCCGAGCTCGCCGGGCCGGATCCGGCCCGGCTGAACCTGATCGCCCGGATCGAGGGGGCGGGGGAGGGGCCGTCGCTGATGCTGATGGCCCACACCGACGTCGTTCCGGCGCCGGACGCGGACTGGTCGATGCCACCGTTCGCCGGTGAGGTCCGCGACGACCGCGTCTACGGCCGTGGTGCCGCAGACATGAAGGGTGAGCTGGCGGCGCGCATCGTGGCCTTCGCCGAGATCGCCCGGAGCGGTGAGCGCCCCGCCGGCGACGTCGTCCTCATCGCCGAGTCGGACGAGGAGCGCAACACGGCCGACGTCGGGATGTCCTGGCTCGTCCGCGAGCGCCCCGACATCCGCTGCGACTACGCGATCAACGAGGGCGGCGGCATGGTCCTCGAGCTCGCCGACGGCCGCCGGGTCGTGACGATCTCGATCGGCGAGAAGCAGGTCGCCTCGCTGCGGCTCCGCTTTCACGGCCGCGCCGGCCACGCCTCGGTCCCGGCCGGCGCCGACAACGTCCTCGGCCGCGCCGCCGAGGCCGTCCGCAGGCTGATCGGCCACGATGCTCCGGCCGAGCTGACGCCGCCGATCGCGGCGGCGCTCGACGGCCTCGGAGCGCCCTCCGACGATCCGGCGGCGGCCGTCGAATGGGCGGCCGGGCAGCATCCGGTCCTCGCCGGGATGGTCCCGGCGATGACGCGGATGACGATCACCCCGACCGGGTTGCAGACCCACGAGCCCGCGAACGTGATCCCGCCGTTCGCCGACGTGATCTGCGACTGCCGGGCCCTGCCCGGCCAGGGCGTCGACGACGTCCGCGAGCAGCTCGACCGTGCGCTCGACGGGGTCGCCTACGAGCTCGAGTTGCTGGAGCCACTCGAGGGCGGCACGGAGTCGGCCACGGATACGCCGCTCTACTCGATCTGCGAGGACTACGTGCGGGAGCGACTGCCGGGTGCGGAGCTGCTGCCGATCGTGACGCCGGGGTTCACCGATTCGCACTGGGTCCGCCGGGCGCACGGGACGATCGCCTACGGGTTCGCTCCGGTCTTCTCGACCCCGCTGTCGGTCTACCTCGACGGCATGCACGGCGCCGACGAGGCGATCGACGTCGCCGATCTCGCCGAGATGACCGCGTTCAACCTCGCGGCCGCTCGCTCCCTCAGGTAGCCCGGCCGGCCTCGACGCCCTCGAGGGTCGCGACGACGAGCTCGCCGATCCGGTCGAGGTCGTAGCCGCCCTCCTGGATGACGGCGGTTGGGAGCTCGAGGTCGCCGAGCAGCTCGCCGGCGGCGCGATAGCCGTCGGTGCTCACCTCGAGCGGGCTCTCGGGATCGCCGCCGGCCGCGTCGACGCCGAGCGCGACGACGAGGCCGCGCACGCCGGCAGAGCGGGCGAACCCGCATAGCTCCGCGACCGCCTCCAGCCACGGCCCGTCGCCGCTGCCCGGCGCCAGCGGCAGGTTCAGGTTTGCGCCCTCCCCGTCGCCGGCCCCGCGCTCGCCGGCGAAGCCGAGGAAGTGGGGGAACCAGCCGGCGCCGGGGTCGACGTGGACCGACCCCGTCGCGACCGTGCCGTCCGACCAGAAGATCGACTGGGCGCCGTTGCCGTGATGAGCGTCGATGTCGAGGATCGCCACCGGCCCGTCGAGCGCGTCGCGCATCCGTCCCGCTGCCGCCGCGGAGTTATTCAGGTAGCAGGAGCCGCCGTATGCGTCGCGCGTCCCGTGGTGTCCCGGCGGCCGGCAGCAGGCGTAGGCGGTGCCGCGGGTCGCGGCGAGCGCCGCCGCGGTCACGGCGGTGTCGAGGGCACCCCGCGCCGCGTGCCAGGTCCCCGGTCCGATCAGCGTCATCGTGTCGAAGCACCACCGGCCGGCGCGGGCGGTGACGGCGGCGGGCACGGGGATGGCCAGATCACCGACCAGGCCGGGGTGGGGGAAGAGGTAGGGGACGACGCGGTCCTGGCCGGGGTCCTCGGTCATCCCCGACTCCTCCCACTGTCCCCAGGCGTCCCGCAGCCAGTCGATCATCTCCGGGTCGTGGAACCGCAGGGCGACCTCGTCCGGGACGCCCTCGCTCGGTACGAAGCGCGCACCGGCGGCGCCGACAGCCTCGATGATCCGCTCGATCCGCTCCGGCACCTCCGTTCCCGGCGTCCGCACCCCGACCCAGATCTCGCCGCCGGGCTCGTGGAGCCGATGACAGCGGTCGTGGACGACGGGGATCGAGAGGGGCATGGGCGGGTTCGTATCAGGCATGATCGCGACCGTGGCGTACGACGAGGAACTCGCGTTTCGAATTCGGGCGATGCTCGACGACGCGGACGGACTGACGGAGCGGGCGATGTTCGGCGGGCTCGCCTTCCTTCTCGACGGCAACATGGCGATCGTCGTCAGCGGGAGGGGCGGGCTGATGGCGCGGGTCGACCGGGACGAGGGCGAGGCGTTGCTCGCGGAGCCCGGCGTCGCGCCGTTCGAGATGCGCGGCAAGCCGATGGCGGGCTGGCTGCGCGTCGACGCCGGTGCGGTCGAAGAGGACGCCGATCTGCGCCCGTGGGTCGAGCGCTGCGTCGCCTTCACTCGCACGCTGCCCCCGAAGTAGCCGATTCTCGGTTCCCCCCTTGACAGGCGGGACTGCGGGCGCATAGGTTCTTAACGATCGTTCATTTGACTACGGAGACCGCGAACGACATCAGGGAGGACCTCGGGGCCGGGAGGGTCATCGCGCCGGCGCGCGCGCTCCCGCAGCCGGCCGAGCGGCTCGATGCCGGGCCGCCGGTCCGCTCCCGCGAGTTCGAGCTGGCGGTCGAGCGGCTCTGCCTCGACTCGACCTCGTTCCGGAACATCCGCGAGGGCGCCGGTGCCGATCCGGTCGCGATGGGCGAGCGGATCGCGGCGATCGTCGCCGAGCGCGGCAAGATGCACAACCCCGAGACCGACTCCGGCGGCGTCCTCCTCGGCACCGTGACCGCCGTCGGCGACCGCTTCGACGACCCGCCACCGATCGGCTCCCGGATCGTCACCCTGGCCTCGCTGACGCTTACCCCGCTCCGGCTCGACGCGGTGACCGGCGTCGATCCCGACTCCGCCCAGGTCGAGGTCGACGGCACCGCCTACGTCTGCGCCAGCGCTCCCTGGGGCCCGTTGCCCGACGACGTCCCGGTCGATCGCGCCATCGAGCTCTACGACGTCTACGGCGCCGGATCGCACACGCGCGACCTCGCGCCCAAGCGGGGTGGGACCGTCTGCGTCCTCGGCGCCGGCCACGCGGGCAAGCTCGCCCTCGCCGCCGCCCGCGACGCCGCTCCGGAGGCGACCCTCGTCGCCCTCGACGTCGACGCCGCCGCCGTCGACCGGGTCACCTCGCTCGGACTCTCCGACATCGGCGTCGTCGCCGACCTCCGCGACCCGCTCGGCGCCCTCGACGCGGTCGCCGCGGCGGGAGCCGGCCCGGCGGACCTGACCGTGGTCGTCGTCAACGCCACCGGTTGCGAGCCGACGGCGATCGTCCTCACGGCGCCGGGCGGGACCGTCCTCTTCTACTCGATGGCGACGAACTTCCAGACCGCCGCGCTGACCGCCGACGGCCAGTCGCAGGACATCACGATGATCGTCGGCAACGGCTTCGCCCCCGACACCGGCGCCTACGCGCTCGATCTCTACCGGCGGATGCCGGCGTTGCGAGAGGCGTTCGGATGAGCGACGGCGCCTACCGGGTGCAGACCCGCTGGCAGGACCTCGACGGCCTCGGCCACGTCAACCACGCGGTCGTCTTCACCTACCTGGAGGAGGGCCGCGACGCCTTCCTGCGCGAGCACGGGATCGGCCGCGAGGAGTATGTGGTCGGTCGCTGCGCCGTCGAGTTCCGGGGCGAGATCGCACCCGGGCACGAGGCCGTCACGGTCGAGTGCGGCGTCCTCGAGCTCGGCACCAAGAGCGTCCGCACCGCCGAGCGGATCCGCGACGCCGCCGGCGAGGCCGTCGTCGAGGCCGAGTTCGGACTCGTCCTCTGGGACCCGGTGGCACGAGCCACACGGGCGATTACCGACGCCGAGCGGGCGTCGCTGAGCCGATCGGAGGTGGTGCGCGGATGAGCGCATGGAACGAGAACCCCGTCGTCGTCACCTGCGCCATCACCGGCGCCGACGTCTTCCGGGAGAACAACCCGAACATCCCGTACACGACGAAGGAGATCGCCGACTCGGCGATCGGGGCCGCGGCAGCGGGAGCGACCATCGCTCACCTCCACGTCCGCGAGGACGACGGCACTCCGAGCGGCCGCCCGGAGCTGTTCGTCGACGTGATCGACAGGATCCGGGCCGAGTGCGACATCCTCACGATGGTCTCCACGGGCGGCTCGAACGACATGACGATCGAGGAGCGGACCACCGGCCTCGAGGCGAAGCCGGACATCTCGGGCGTCGAGTCGGGGTCGATGAATTTCGGCGATGAGACCTTCATCACTCCGCCGCCGGCCGGCCGGGGGATCGTCGAGCGCGCCCGCAGCCAGGGCATCGCGCTCGAGGTCGAAGTCTTCGACGTCGGCCACGTCGTCTCCGCGGTCCGCTGGCTCGAGCAGGGCATCATCGAGGGCCCGATGACGATCAACCTCGTCTTCGGCGTCCCCGGCGGCATCGACGCCTCGCCCGAGGCGCTCGACGCGATGCTGAGGCCGCTGCCGCCGGAGACGTTCTGGACCGTCACCTGCATCGGTCGCCACCACCAGCGGATGATGGCGCTGGCATTGCTCCGCGGTGCGCCGGGCATCAGGACCGGTCTCGAGGACGTCGCCTACATCAGCCGCGGCGTTCACGCGCCCTCCAACGCGGCGCTCGTCGAGATGGCCGTCGATCTCTCGCGGACGCTTGGCCGCGAGGTCGCCACCCAGGCGCAGACGAAGGAGCTGCTCGGGCTTGCCTGAGCCGGCCGAGATCGCCGCGTCCGCGCCGCGCCGCGGGCCCGAGACCCGGGAGGCCATCGACCGGGCCGCCGTCGAGCTCTTCGCCGAGCTCGGCTATCACGCGACTTCGATGCGGGCGCTCGCCGCCGCGGCCGCGGTCCAGCCGGCGGCGATCTACCACTGGTACCCGAGCAAGGAGGCGATCCTGATCCACCTCCAGGACGACTTCATGGAGCAGCTGACCGCGCGGGTGGTCGCCGCGATGGACGAGCAGGACCGGGCCGCGTTCAAGTTCGCCGCCGCCGTCCGCGAGCACGTCGTCTACCACGGCCTCCACACCAGCGAGGCGTTCGTCACCGACAGCGAGATCCGCGCGCTCGGCCCCGACCCTCGCCGTGCCCTGATCGCCAAGCGCGACGACTACCAGTTCATGTTCGCCGGCCTGATCGGCGACGGCATCCGCGAGGGCGACCTGCGGACGACGGACGTGCGCGTCGCCACCTACGCGATCCTCCTGCAGTGCACGGGGGTCGCGCTCTGGTTCGACCCCGCCGGCCCGCTCAGCCTCGACGACGTCGCGGCCCGGCACGTCGAGCTCGTGCTCGGCTCGCTCGGTGCGGCGGAAGAGCTGATCGCCGCCGCGAACGAGGCCGTCGCCCGGCGGCCGGTCGGAGCGGGGGCCTGATGGCCATCAAGCCCCCGGCCCTCCCCGAGAACGCGACGATCGCCGTCGTCGCTCCCGCGAGCCCGCCGCAGACCCGCTCGGAGATCGAGCAGGCGACCCAGTACTTCGAGTCGCGCGGCCATGAGGTCATCCTCGGGCCGAACGCGCGCAAGGTCCACGGCTATCTCGCGGGCACCGACGAGGAGCGCGCCGCCGACCTCCAGTGGGCGCTGAGCGAGCCCGGCATCGACATGGTCCACGCGCTCGAGGGCGGTTACGGCACCGCCCGCCTGCACCCGCTGATCGACTGGGACGCCCTCGGCGACCCGCGGATCGTCTGCGGGTTCAGCGACCTGACCGCTCTGCACCTCTTCATCGCCGCTCACGCCGGCTGGGTCAGCTTCTACGGCCCGAGCTTCCTCCGGTTCACGCGAACCAAGGGCGACTACCAGCTCACCCCCGAGACCGAGGAGTGGTTCCACCGGGCGCTGAAGCCGGAACCCCTCGGGAAGGTGTTCGAGGACCCGGAGGAGCCCTACGTGCTGACGCTCGGCGAAGGCGTCGCCGAGGCCCCGCTCGTCGGCGGCTGCCTGACCCTGCTCTGCTCGAGCATCGGCACCCCGTACGAGGTCCAGACCGACGGCTGCATCCTGATCGTCGAGGACCTCGACACCGAGTTCTACCTCGTCGACACGGCGCTCAATCACCTGCGCCTCGCCGGCAAGCTCGACAACATCGCCGGCTTCGCGTTCGGGACCAGTGTCAACCTCGGCGCGCAGACCAAGCCGGAGGGCCCGGAGTCGACGCTGTCGATCGAGGAGATCCTCGACGAGCTGATCGCGCCGCTCGGGGTCCCCGCCATCTCGAACGTCCCCTTCGGACACGGCAAGCACCTGGCGACGATGCCGCTCGGCGCGATGGCGAGGATCGACGGCGGCGGCAAGACCCTGGAGATATTGGAGGCAGCAGTCGCATGAAGCTAGGCAGCAAGGTCCTCGGTTCGATCCTCGTCCTCGCGGCGGCCATGCTCTTGGGCCTGGCCGGCTCCGGCGGCGCCACTGCGCAGGACTCGAGCGGGGCGACCCTGAAGATCGGCTGGGCCCAGGACGTCCGGACGATGAGCCCGTTCTTCGGCTACGACGAGGAGAACTTCGTGATCTGGTCGCTCAACTACGACCTGCTCGTCAACTTCGACCCCGAGGATCTCTCGCCGGCGCCCGGGATCGCCGAGAGCTGGGAAATCGCCGACGACCGCAAGTCGGTCACCTTCCACCTCGAGAAGGACCTCAAGTGGTCCGACGGCAAGCCGCTGACCTCCGCGGACGTCAAGTGGTCGTTGGAGACCCTCGGGGACGAGGGCGCGCTGTTCACCGGCTACACCAGCAACGTCAGCTCGATCGAGACCCCGGACGCGGACACGGTGATCGTCAACACCAAGAAGCCCGACGCGCGGATCGTCGGCGGGCTCTTTCTCTACATCCTGCCCAAGCACATCTGGGACAAGGTGCCCGTCGAGGACCTCAAGTCCTACGAGCCGAAGCTGCCGATCGTCGGCAGCGGCCCCTACACCGTCACCGAGTACGAGCGGGGGCGGATCGTGACGATGGACCAGAACCCCGAATGGCGGGGTGAGCCGCAGCCCTTCGACCAGGTCGAGTTCATCAAGTACGGGACCCAGGACGCGGTCGAGCGCGCCCTCAGCCTCGGCGAGGTCGACTTCGTCCGCGAGGTCGAGTCGTCGAGCTTCGAGCGGCTCGGCGAACAGGAGGACATCACCGTCCTGAAGTCACCATCTCCGTCCTACTCCGAGATGGCCTTCAACCTCTGCCCGGAGGATCTCTGCCCCGACGGCGAGCGCAACCCGGCGGTACTCGACCCGGCCGTCAGGCAGGCGACCGCCTACGCAGTCGACCGCGCCCGGCTGAACGAGATCGCCTACCAGGGGACGTCGTTCGTCGCCAACGGATTGCTGCCCTCCTACTACCGCGACTTCTACACCGAGCCCGATCAGACCTACCCCTACGACCCCGAGCTCGCAAACCAGATACTCGACGAGGCGGGCTGGGTCATGGGAGACGACGGAGTCCGTGAGAAGGACGGCGAGCGCCTGTCGTTCGACCTCTACGCTCGCTCGGAGTCGCCCGAGACGGTGCAGATGGCGAAGCTGATCGCCGAATCCACCGCGGACATCGGCATCGAGTACAACGTCCAGGTCGTCAGCACCGACAAGCTCACAGAGCTCACCGTTCGCAAGGTCGACGGCAAGCCGGCGCCCGACTTCGACACGTTCATCTGGGGCTGGGGTGGCGATCCCTACGACCCGAGCCTCCTCCTGGACCTGGTGACGACCAAGCAGATCGGCGGCTCCTCGGACTCCTTCTACTCGAACCCGGAGTACGACCGGCTGTACGAGAAGCAGGCGACGATCTTCGACGTCGAGGAGCGTCGCGCCGTCATCGCGGAGATGCTCGCGATAACCCAGGAGGACTTGCCCTACATCGTCCTGACCGAGGACCCGGCGCTGCAGGCCTACCGAAACGACAAGCTCGAGGAGATCCAGCCGATCTGCCCGGCCGAGACCGGAGACCTGATCTGCGACCAGGTGAGCTACGAGGGCGTGATGGCGATGCGGCCTATCGAGGGCGCTTCGAGTGGCGACTCGGGCAGCGGGTTCTCCGGTCCCGCGGCCCTCGTCGGAATCGTCATCGGGTTCATCGGCGGCGTGCTCGTGACCCGCCGCCGCCGTGGCGACGATGCAGAACCACTGGAGCTTCCCGAGTGAGCGGTCGGTGGCTCGCCGGGAAGGTCGCGGCGGCGATCGTGACGCTGCTGTTCGTGCTCATCTTCAACTTCTTCCTCTTCCGCATCATGGGGGACCCGACCACCCAGCTCGCCCGATTGCCCCAGGCCTCGCCCGAGCAGATCGCCGAGCTCAAGGCCGGCTACGGGCTCGACAAGCCGCTCGTCGGCCAGTTCCTCGACTACGCCGGCGACACGGTGACGCTCAACCTCGGCACGAGCTTCCGGACGCGGGAGGAGGTCTGGACCGAGATCAAGGATGCGATCCCGTGGACGCTGCTCCTCGTCGGCACTGGGACCCTGCTCGCGACGCTGATCGGCGCCTGGATGGGGGTGAAGGCGGCGACCAAACGCGGGACCAAGACCGACGACGGACTGCTCGGCTTCAGCCTGTTCACGTACGCGTCGCCTGAGTACTGGATCGGGATCATCCTGATCCTGGTCTTCGCGGTCGCGTTCCCGCTGTTCCCGGCCGGCCAGCAGATGACTCCCGGGGTCGAGTTCTCGAGCTGGTTCGCCGAGGCCTGGGACGTCGCGCAGCATCTGGTCCTGCCCGCGACCGCGATGACGCTGATGCTGCTCGGCCAGTACTTCCTGATCATGCGCTCGTCGATGGTCGACGTGATGACGGAGGACTTCATCACCGTCAAGCGCGCCACCGGTCTCTCGCGCGACCGGGTCATCAACCGCCATGCGGTCCCCAACGCGCTGCTCCCGCTCGTGACCCTGTCGGCGATCCAGTTCGGCGCCGTCGCCGGCGGTGCGATCACGATCGAGACCGTCTTCTCCTGGCCCGGGCTCGGCGAACTCAGCTTCAACGCGATCAACGACAAGGACTTCCCGGTCCTCCAGGGGACCTTCCTGGTCTTCAGCTTCGGCGTGATCCTCGCGAACCTGCTCGCCGACATCCTCTACTTCTTCCTCGATCCGCGGGTGCAGGACAGATGAGCACCAAGGAAGAGGTGCGCGACCTGCTGCTCGGCACCTGGCGCGGCCGGCTGGGCATCGCGGTGATCGCGATCACGATCTTCGTCGCGATCTTCGGGAGCCTGCTCGCTCCGTACGACCCGAACGCCTCCAGCACCGCCGTGCTCGAGCCGCCGTCGTGGAGCCACATCCTCGGGACCACCGAGAGCGGCGCCGACGTCTTCTCGCAGCTCCTCGTCGGCACCCGGGTCTCGGTCGTCGTCGGCTTCGCGGCGGCCCTGATCTCGGCCGTCCTCGGATCTATCGTCGGCCTCGCCGGCGGCTACTTCGGCGGCTGGACGGACCGGATCCTCGACGCGTTCGAGAACTGGTTCCTCGTGATTCCGACGCTACCTTTGATGATCGTCCTCGCCCGCGTCCTCAGCCCGTCGCTGATCGTCCTGATCGCGGTGATCGGGCTGACCTCGTGGGCGGGAACCGGCCGGATCGTCAGAGCGCAGGTACTGACCCTGCGCGAGCGGGCGTTCGTGGAGCGGGCGCGGGCGCTCGGGGCCAGCGACACCTACATCATCCGGACCCACATCCTTCCCAACACCCTGCCACTGATCTTCGCCAACACGGTGCTGATCGTCGCCGTCGCGATCCTGTCGGAGGCGGCGCTGTCCTTCCTCGGCCTCGGCGATCCGACCCAGATCTCCTGGGGCTCGATGCTCGAGAACGCGTTCAACTCCGGCGCGCCGAGCGCCGGGGCATGGTGGTACGTGGTCCCGCCGGGCCTCGCGATCACGATCCTCGTGCTCGCGGTCTCGATCCTCGGGTTCCTGTTCGAGGAGTTCATCAACCCCCGATTGCGGGAGGCGACATGAGCACGCTGCTCGAGGTCGAGAACCTGCGGGTCACCCACGGCGAGGACCCGATCGTCGACGGAGTCGACTTCACCCTCGAGCGTGGGGAGGCGCTGGCGCTGGCCGGCGAGTCGGGGTGCGGCAAAACGACGACGGCGCTCGCGCTGATGCGGATCCTGCCGCCGGCGCTGCAGCAGTCGGGAACGATCACGCTTCGCCCCGAGGGCGTCCCCGAGCCGATCAACATCGGCCGGCGGACCGAGCGGGGGATGCGGCTCGTCCGCTGGCGCCACATCTCGCTCGTCTTCCAGGGAGCCATGAACTCGCTCGACCCGGTCCAGAAGATCGGCAAGCAGATCGCCGAGGCGATCGGAATCCACGAGCGGCGCCCGTCCGCCGCGGACGTCAGCTCGCGGATCGTCGAGCTGCTCGAGACCGTCGGCCTCACCGCCGCGGTCGCCGACCGCTACCCCCACCAGCTCTCAGGCGGTCAGCGGCAGCGGGTGATGATCGCGCTGGCGCTCGCGTGCAGGCCGTCGCTGGTGATCGCCGACGAGCCGACCACGGCACTCGACGTCGTCATGCAGGCGCAGGTGCTCCAACTGCTCGAGCGGCTGCGCGAGGAGCTCGGGCTCGCGCTGATCCTGATCTCCCACGACATGGGAGTGCTCGCCGAGACCTGCGACCGGATCGCGGTCATGTACGCGGGCAGGATCGTCGAGATGGGCGGGGTGGACGCGGTCTTCAGCTCGCCGCAGCATCCCTATACGAAGCGGCTGCTCGACTCGCTCCCGGTGATCGGGGCCGAGCGCGGGATCGCGCCGCCGATCGCCGGCTCTCCACCCGACCCGGGCGACCCGCCCTCGGGCTGTCGCTTCCATCCGCGCTGTCCCTACCGGGCCGAGCGCTGTGACGTCGATCCGCCGCTGCGCGAGATCGCACCGGCGCACCTGTCCGCCTGTCATTACGCGCCCTGGACGCAGTGGCCCGAGGTCGAGGTCCCCACCGTGACCGCCGAGGAGGTGGGAGCGTGAGCCCCGAGGCGACCGGAGCGGGCGGGGCGCTGATGCATGCGCGCGACGTCCACGTCGAGTTCGCGAGCCGGCGTAACGTCTCCAGGGCCCTCGCCGGCGTCACGCTCGACTGGCACCCGGGCGAGATCCTCGGGGTCGTGGGCGAATCGGGGTGCGGGAAGTCGACGCTCGCGCGGGCGATGCTCGCCCTCCAGGAGACCAGCCGCGGCGAGGTTCATCTCGAGGGGGAGGCGGTCTCGGGACGGGGTGACAAGCGCACCCTCCGCCGGCGGATCCAGATGATCTTCCAGGACCCCTACCAGACCCTCAACCCGCGGCAACGCGTGTCGGCCATCGTGACCGAGCCGCTCCGCGTCCAGGGCGTGCCGAAGCAGGAGCACGCCGAGCTCGTGCGCCGGGCGATGAACGACGTCGGGCTCGACCCGGAGCGCTTCCTCGACCGCTACCCGCACCAGCTCTCGGGCGGACAGCGCCAGCGCGTCGCCATCGCCGCCGCCCTCGTGCTCGAGCCCGACGGGCTGATCTGCGACGAGCCCGTCTCGATGCTCGACGCCTCGGTCCGCTCGCAGATCCTCAACGTCCTCGTGAACCTCCAGAAGCAGCGCGGGCTGGCGTTGATCTTCATCACCCACGACCTCAGCCTCGCCTGGTCCCTCTGCGACCGGATCGCGGTCATGTACCTCGGCCGGATCGTCGAAGAAGGAAGCTCGGCCGACGTGATCGAGCGGCCCAGGCACCCTTACACGCAGGCTCTCGTGACGGCGATCCCGGTGCCGACTCCGGGTGGCGGCGGCAGGCGGGAGTTGCTCAAGGGTGAACTCCCCGACCCGACCGACGTGCCCGCGGGCTGCCGGTTCCACCCGCGTTGCCCGAAGCGGTTCGAACCGTGCGACCGGATCGACCCCGAGCTGACGACGGTCGGCGAGGCCGGGCATCGCGCCGCGTGCCTGCTCTACGACCCGAAGGCCGCCGGGGAGTCTCCGCGGTGACCGAAGCACGGACACGCTGGCGCGAGCTCATCGGCCCGGTCGGCCGGCTGTCGACGGGGGAACGCAACGCGATCACCGACGTCCCCGGTGTCCGCGTCGGCCAGTCGCAGGCCGCGTCGGGCGAGAAGACCGGTGTAACGGTTGTCGCCCCGCCGGCGCTGCCGGCACCGGCGGCGACCGCGACCGTAAACGGCGTCGGCGAGCTCACAGCCAAGCTCGAGATCGACGAGCGCGGCCGGATGGAGACCCCGGTCTACCTCTGCGGCTCGCACGCGATCGGGACCGTCCTCCAGGCGGCCATCGAGGCATCGGGGCGCGGACCGGACAACATCGTCCTGCCGGTGGTCGGGGAGTGTGACGACGGGGACCTCGCCGACTCGCGAACGGTCGTGGCGGAAGACGTCGGGCGGGCGCTGGACGACCTTGGGCCGGAGGTGGTCGAGGGAACGGTCGGCGCCGGAACCGGCATGAACTGCTTCGAGTTCCCCGGCGGCATCGGCACGTCCTCTCGGCGGGTCGGCGAGCATCACGTCGGCGTCCTGCTCCTCTGCAACTTCGGCGATCGCAGGTACCTGGACGTGCTCGAGGGGATCGAGGACGCTGACGGCCCGCTCGCTCGCGCATCCGACCGCCCGCCGCCCCACGGCTCCTGCATCGCCGTCTGCGCGACCGATGCGCCGCTGTCGCTCCTGCAACTCCGTCGGCTGGCCCTGCGCCCGCTTCTCGGGCTCGTCCGGGCCGGTTCGTTCGGCTCGGAGGGCTCGGGCGAGATCGGCATCGCCTTCGGCACCGACGGCGGGATCGAAGGTGGGCCGGGCGTGAGCGATGCGGCGATCGAGGAGTTGTTCGCCGCGGCATTCGAGGCCGCGCACGAGTCCGTCTACAACTGTCTGGTTGCCGCCCGCCCGTCGGAGCGGCTCGACGGCACGATGCAGCCGTCGTTCCCGATCGAAGCCGTCAGGGCCGCCCGGAGCTAGCTCGCTGGAACGGGCTCGGCCGGCTGCCCGTCAGCCTGCGCCTCCGGCGACGGTGAAGGCTGGCCGACCATGTCCTGAGAGCGGATCAGGAGCCAGCTCGCGATGCTGCCGGCGATGGCGATCCCGGCACCGATCAGCAGGATCTCGTTGAGCCCGCCGATGAACGCCTGGTCGGCCGCCGCGACCGCCTGATCGCGGAACTGCGGCGGGATCGAGGGCAGCGCGCTCTCGACCGCCCCGGCGGAGACCGCGTCGGAGAACGCGGGCGGCGCCTGCGGCAGCAGCTCGCCGAGCTTGGCGTCGACCCGCGCCTGGAAGATCGCGCCGAGCGCCGCAACTCCGGTCGCGATGCCGACCTGGCGGAAGGTGCTGTTGATCCCCGACGCCATGCCGGCCCGGGCCGGCTCGACCACGCCGATCGCTACCGATGCGATGCCGGGGTTCGTCATCCCGATCCCGGCGCCGCCGATGATGAAGCCGACGAGCAATGTCGTCCAGCTGTCGCCGGGGTCGATCCCGTTCATCAGGATCAGCCCGATTCCGACCAGCAACAGGCCGGTGCCCATCAGCGCCCGGAACGGGACGCGGTCGGAGAGCCGCGCCGAGAGCGGAGCGACGATGAACGAGATCAGCGTCAGCGGCAGGAACCGCAGGCCGGTCTCGAGCGGGGAGAAGCGAAGGACGTCCTGCAGGTACAGGGTCAGGTACAGGAACATCGCGAACATTCCGGCCGAGAGGCAGAAGGCGACGATCGAGACGCCGGAGAACGACGGCTTCCGGAACAGCGCCATGTCGAGCATCGCGTTGTCGCGACGGAGTTCGATCACCACGAACGCGGCCAGCAGGAGTACGGCGGCACCGAGGCAGGCGACGATGACGGGGCTGCCCCAGCCCTCGGCGTTGCCGCGGATCAGCCCGAAGATCAGCAGGAAGAGCGCGGCCGAGAAGCTGACCAGCCCGAGCCAGTCGATCGGCTTCGTGTCCGTCGCCTTGACGTTCACGAGCCGGGTCTCGGTGATCGCGATCGCGGCGAGCCCGATCGGGACGTTGACGAAGAAGATCCACTCCCAGCCGAGGCCGTCGGTGATGATTCCCCCGACCAGCGGTCCGATCGCGACGGCGCCGCCCACGGTCGCGCCCCAGATCCCGACTGCCCGGGCGCGCTCGCGGCCCTCGTACTCCTGTGCGATCAGGGCGAGGGCGGTGGCGAACATCGCCGCGGCCCCGACGCCCTGGAGGCCGCGCGAGAAGTTGAGGATGGTCGGGTCGGAGGCGAGTCCGCATAAGAACGAGGCGGCGGTGAAGACGCCGAAGCCGATCGAGAACACACGCCGGCGGCCGAGCCGGTCCCCGAGCGAGCCGAAGACGAGCAGGAAGGAGGCGAGCGTCAGCGCATAGGCATCGACGACCCACTGCAGGCTCGACAGGCTGGCGTTGAGATCGCGCTGGATCTCCGGCAGCGCGACGTTGACGATGGTCACGTCGATCAACAACATGAACGTCGCGACGCAGACGGCGAGCAGTGTCCATTGCTTACGGCTCATCTATCGAGCACCCCTTGTAAAGTTTGAGAAAGCCAGCCTTGCTGATCATCAGCAGGACTGACGATCAAGGTAGCGAATCCTCCGACCGAATGTCCTCCGCCCCCGAGATCCAGGCGCCCACCGCGACCGACGTCCAGCCGATGCTCGCCGAGCGGGTCGGCTACCTGTTCGCGAAGCTGCACCAGCGCTGGGCGGCCGAGTCGGTCGCGATCCTCCGCGAGGAGGGGGTCGGCCTGTCGGGAATGCATTTCGGAGCGCTCTCGATCCTCGACTCCGCCGGGCCGATGTCGCAGCAGACCCTCGGCGAGCTGATCGGCAAGGATCGGACGACGGTGGTCGCGATCGTCGACGAGCTCGAGGGCGAGGGACTCGTCGAGCGCCGCCGCAATCCCGCCGACCGGCGCGCCTACGCGCTCGAGGTGACCCGGCGGGGAACCGACTGGCTCGAGCGGGCGCGGCCGGTCCTGCTCCGGGCCGAGGACGAGCTGCTCGAGGACCTCGAGCCCGGCGAGCGCGACCAGCTCATCGGCCTCCTCCAGCGGGTGCTGCTCGGTCCCCGCGACCCACGCTGAGAGCCCGGTGCCGATGCCCGACCGCAGGGAGCTCGCGGCCGTCTTCGCGGGCGGATTCGTCGGCGCGATAGCCCGGCTCGGACTGGTCGAGGCGATGCCCCACGGCGCCCTCGAGTGGCCGTGGCCGACGTTCCTCGCCAACCTCGCAGGCGCCTTCGCCCTCGGCTACTTCGCGACGCGGCTGCAGGAGCGGCTGCCGCTCTCCGCCTACCGGCGGCCCCTCCTCGGAACCGGGTTCTGCGGCGCACTGACGACGTTCTCGACGATGCAGCTCGAAATCGTCCGGATGCTCGAGGGCGGTTCCGCCGGGCTCGCGCTCGCCTACGCGGCGGTCAGCGTCGCGGCCGGCTTCGCCCTCGTCCACCTCGCGAGCGGTCTCGTTCGAAGGGCGCGACTCGCGTGAGCGCCGCGATGGTCGTCGCGGTGGGGATTTTCGGCGGCGTCGGCGCCATCGGCCGGCTGCTGCTCGACGGCGCCGTCGCGTCGCGGTGGAGCGGCACCTTCCCGCTGGGCACGTTGGCGGTCAACCTCGTCGGCAGCTTCGTGCTCGGCGTGCTGGCGGGAGCCGGTGTCGGGGCGGACGGGATGCGGCTGCTGGCGATCGGGCTGATCGGCTCGTTCACGACGTTCAGCACCTGGATGTTCGAGACGCAGCGGCTCGCCGAGGAGGGCGACGGCCGTGTGGCGGCGGCGAACGTGGTCGTCAGCCTCGTCCTCGGGATCGCTCTGGCCTGGATCGGACTTCAGCTCGGGGAGGCGCTGTGAGCGCGGTGAGTGGCCGCAAGGTGAGTATCTACTTCGGCGAGCGTGACCGCTGCGACGGGCGCTTCCTCGCTGAGCGCGTGATCGCCGAGCTCGACGCCGCTGGGATCGAGGCCGCGATCCTCCTGCGCGGGGCGGAGGGGTACGGCGCGAAGCACCGTCTCCGGACCGACCGGCTCCTCACGCTCTCCGAGGATCTCCCCGTGGTCGCGATCGCGGTCGGAGAGCCGGAGGCGGTCGACGCGGCTGCGGGGCGGATCGGCTCGCTTCCGTTCGCCGGTCTGATCGTCACCGAGGAGATCGCGATCGCGAACGGGGATGACGATCCGGTTCCGGCGGGGGGAGGATGGGCCAAGCTCTCCGCCTACGTCGGTCGCGGCCGCCGGGTCGACGGGCGCCCCGCCCACGAATGGCTGCTGGGGCGTCTGCACGCGGCCGGCGCCGATGCGGGCGTGGCTCTGATCGGCGTCGACGGGATCCTCGGCGGCGTTCGCCGGCGGGCCGGGTTCTTCGCCCGCAACGCCGACGTCCCGGCCCTCGTCGTCGCCGTCGGTGAGCCCGCCGCGCTCGCGACGACCGCCGCTGAGATCGCGGGGATGCCCGGGGTTGCGCTGCCCACCTTCGAACGCGCGCAGATCCTCGGGGCCGGTGGCTCCGTGGGAGTCGCTGCGGGGGCCGCCGGCGCGAGGCGCCTGATGCTGTTCGCGAACGAGCAGGACCATGTCGGCGGGCGGCCGGTCCACGTCGAAGCGGTGCGGCGGCTCCGCGCCGCCGGTGCGGCCGGCGTGACCGTCCTTCGCGGGGTGCGCGGTTTCGCCGGTGGTCGCGAGCCGGGCGGTGACTCGCTTCGCTCGCTCCGGCGGCGGGTGCCGACGCTCACGCTGGTCGTCGACGATCCGGAGCGGTGCGAGCGCTGGCTCGAGGTCCTCGGCGAGCTCGCGCCGGAGGGTGCGCTGGTCCTGAGCGAGGAGGTCGGGATCGCCGGAGGCGGCCCCGAGCCGGCTCAGTCGAGGCCGGCGGGAACCTCGTAGACGTCGGCCGGGTCCTCGTCGTCGGACAGCGGCCGGTCGAGGACGAACACCTCGACCGCGTAGTCGGGGAAGACGGAGTTGTCGCTGAGGAACGCCTCGACGCGGCAGCCGGTCTGCTCCTGGACGAGCTTGATCGCCTTCTCGCGCATCGCCCCCTGGAACCCGCGCCGGACCTCGCGAACGAGGGCCGCGCGCTCACCCTCGGCCAGCGTCTTCTCGGCGACGGTCAGGGTGTCGCGCAGCAGAACGGTTACGAGCCCGTCGTTGATGAAGGTGTGGGCGTCGGTCGGTCCGCGGCCGACGAACTCCTTGAACAACCCGACCATCCCGCGAGAGATCTCCCGTCGGCGGTCGTGCTTTTCGGAGTTGTCGGACATCGGTCTCCTCGGGCGTGAAGTCTGGCGCCTGTCAGAGAGCAGGGAGCTGGGTCTTCAGCGTGAGCGTCCGATATGTCCCTGCCCCCCTTATCTCGGCCGCCGCCGGGCAGGCTGCGGCCAGTGCTGAGAATACCCCCTCCGACGACGCACGAATCTCGACTTCGAGCACCCCCGGGGCTCCGTGGACGTGGACCTCGAGGTTCGGCGACGGGCCGGCCTCCAGCGCCGCCGCCGCCAGTCTCGTGCCGAGCAGGATCGAGCGCGTGACACCGTCGAGGGTCGCGGCGGCCGTGAGGGCGACCCGGGCGAACACGCGCGGCAGGATCGAGTCGACGAAGGCCGCGCCGGCGAACTCCGCGGCGATCTCCTCGGCGGGCTCGATCAGGGCCGGATCGGACCAGTCGGGCCCGCCGTCCTTCCAACTCGAATTCGTCGAGGTCCTTTGGACCCGCGTCAGGCTGAGCTTGCGGGCATCCGCCTCGTAGTCGAGCTCGATGCTGATCTCGCCGCCCTCGTCCGGCGGATGTCGCGCGAAGGCCCCGGCCGACTCGGCCGCGAGCGCTGCGCGCAGCCCCGCGGCCTGATCCGGTTCGAGGCCGAGTGCCTCCGCGCCCCCGGCGAGGACCATGACGTTGAGGTCGGCGTTCGATCCGCCGGCCGGAAACGTCAGCCGGACGGAGCTCGCGTCGGTGTCGGCGTGGGAGTCGAGCACGTTTTCGGGGTTCCCCGGCAACGGGCGCGGAAACGGGCGCGACCCTTTCGTCTCACGCGGCCTTGCCGACCTCCGCCTCCTCACCGCCCTGGACCGCGGTAAGGAGCTTGTTCAGGGCTCGCCGGAGGATTCGCGAGACCTGCATCTGCGAGACGCCGATCTCCTCGCCGATCTGCCGCTGGGTCATGTCCTCCTCGTAGCGGAGCCGCAGGGCCTCACGCTCGGAGGGATCGAGGTCGACCCCGCTCGCCGCGAATCGCGCTTCGGCGGCGTCGAACCCGAGATCGTGGCTCGGGATCGTCTCCGAGAACGGCTGCGCGTCCTCCTCGCCATCGCCGGCGGCCGGGCGATCGAGCGAGATCGGTGTCCGCGAGCGATCGGCGGCCAGGGCCTCGAGCACCGTCTCCTCGGAACAGCGCGCCTCGCGGGCGACCTCCTGGATCGTCGGCTCGCGCCCGTGCTCGGCCCGGAACGCCGCCGCGAACGAGTTCACGCGAGCGATCCCCTCCTGGAGGCTGCGCGGCATCCGCATCGACTGCGTGTTGTCGCGGAAGTGATGCTTCAGGGTGCCGAGGATGAACGGCGTCGCATAGCTCGAGAAGTTCACGTCGCGGTCCGGGTCGAACCGGTCCACGGCCTTGACGAGCCCCTCGCTGGCGACCTGGAGGAGGTCGTCGAACGGCTCCATGCCGGCGCTGTAGCGGCCGGCGAGCGCGCGAGCGAGCGGCATGAACCGCTCGATCAGCTGCTCCCGGAGCTCCGCATCGCGGTTCTCGGAGAACTGATGGATCAACTCGCGATCGCGCTTGTCGCGAATCGCCTTGCCCGGCCCTTCGGCGGCCGGCTGTTGGGAGTACGTCTGACGCATTGCAACCCCTAACGGGTTGAACGCATCTCTGTGAGCCGTGACGGGGAGTGGCGTTGGGCCCCTGGATCCCGAGTCGACCTAAAGCTGCTGATGGGGGATCGCGCTCCGGCATGTACCGCGGCGACCAGAAATCAGGCTAGCGCACCATCGGCCGACAATGTTGTCGCTGGTTTCGAAAGCCAAGTCATCTCAGACCGGGATCCACACGTATTCATCATTGCTTGCTAACACTTTGCTAACGTTTCGCCCTCACATGGGCACTTCTTCCAACCACTCGACCGCCCGCGCCGCACTCCTGCTGGGGTTCGCGCTGGCCGCGGTCCTCCTCACGGCCCTGATCGCCGGCGCTCCGGCCGCGAACGCCTCCGGCGGGATCGGCACCGGCGGCGGTGGCGGCGGAGGCGGCGACGCACGTGGTGGGGGCGGGGCGACAGCTCCCAAGTACGTCCGCCTCTGGAACAAGACCTCGGCGCGTGACAAGCGCTGGGCCCGGAACACCTCCGAGTGCGAGTCGGGCGGCGACCCGAAGGCGATCGGCGGCGGCGGGACCTACCGCGGCGCCTTTCAGTTCATGAAGTCCACCTGGAGGGCCTCGCCGAAGTCGCCGGGCGGCGATCCGATCCGCTACACGTACAAGACCCAGGCGGTCGTCGCGGTTCATCTGAAGAAGCAGCAGGGCACGAGTCCCTGGCCCGTCTGCGGCTGACCCTCTCCGGCGACCCGCGGCCCCGTACCCCGGGTCGCTTGCAGGAACGCTCCCGGTCCGATTGACCGCCGCCGGAGGGCCGTTACCCTTCCTGGTTCTCCCTGATGTCCATGCGTTCGCGACAGAGACGGCAGGCGCGCTCCAGCGGGTCGGCCGGTAAGAAGGTCATGGCCGTGCTCGCGGGCGTGCTGGCGATCGTCGCCTGCGGCGTCGGCGGCCTCGCCGTCTGGGTCCTCAACGTCCGCGCCGATGCGCCCGACATCGACACCCTCAGGCCCGCCGACGACGGCGCCAACACGCAGATCTTCGACGCCGCCGGCAACAGCCTCGGGTTCGTTCAGTCCGACATCCTCCGGACCCCGGTCAAGCTCAAGAAGATCCCCAAGGACCTCCAGGAGGGGACGATCTCGATCGAGGACGAGAACTTCTACGAGCATGGCGGCGTCGACTACTCGGCCATCATCCGCGCCGCGATCGCCAACGCCGAGGCGGGTGAGGTCCGCCAGGGCGCCTCGACGATCACCCAGCAGCTCGTCCGCAACCTCTTCATCGACGACCCCAAGGACAACATCGAGCGCAAGATCCAAGAGGCCGCGATGGCCCAGCAGTACGAGGACGAGCACTCGAAGAACCAGATCCTCAACGAGTACCTGAACACCGCCACCTACGGCACCACCGACGGCCGCTCCGCGGTCGGCGTCCAGGCGGCCGCCGAGGTCTTCTTCAACAAGGACGTCGAGGACCTCGGCCTCCGCGAGTCGGCGATGCTCGCCGGCCTGCCGCAGGCTCCCTCCGAGTACAACCCGTTCACGAACCCCGAGGCCGCGCTGAAGCGCCGCAACGAGGTGCTCGACGCGATGGCGGAGCAGGGCTACATCACCCAGGCGAAGGCCGACGAGGTCAAGCAGACCGGGCCCGGGCTCGATCGCGGCGACACCTACGAGACCCGCGGGCAGCCCTTCTTCTTCGACTTCGTCCAGAACGAGCTGATCGACAAGTACGGCCTCAAGACCGTGCGCCAAGGCGGGCTCAAGGTCTATACGACTCTCAACCCGACCGACCAGGCCGCGGCCGAGCAGGCGATCGCCAACGCTCCGATCATCTCCGGCGCCGCCCGCGCCCTCGTCTCGACCGACACGAACACCGGCGCGATCATCGCGATGGCGTCCTCGCAGTCCTACGACACGAGCCAGTTCAACCTCGCCGCCGACGGCGAGCGCCAGCCCGGCTCGTCGTTCAAGCCGTTCGTGCTGACGACCGCGGTCGACCAGGGCATCGACCCGAACACGACGACCTACCCGGCGCCTTCGACGATCACCCTCACGCCCCCCGGGAGCGAGCCGTGGACGGTCAGCGGCGGCGGCGGCGGATCGATGACGCTGGCCAACGCCACCGCGAACTCGGTCAACACCGTCTACGCACAGCTCGGCATCGACGTCGGTCCTGAGAACTTCGTCGACATGGCGCACAAGCTCGGGATCACTTCCGATCTGCTCGGCGTCCCCGCCGAGGCGCTCGGCGGCACCAGCACCTGCTGCACGGTGCTCGAGATGTCGAACGCCTACGCGACGCTCGCCAACGGCGGCGTCCACCACGACCCGACCGCGATCACCAAGGTCGTCTTCCCGAACGGCAAGGTCGACAAGCCCGAGAACCCGGAGGGGACCCGGGTGATCTCCGACGGCGTCGCCTACACCGTCGCCACGGTCATGGAGGGCACGCTCGACTTCGGCACGGCCGCCGGCTAT
The DNA here is from genome assembly GCA_046330285.1 of Solirubrobacterales bacterium. GTDB lineage: Bacteria > Actinomycetota > Thermoleophilia > Solirubrobacterales > 70-9 > RHKX01. Next base: position 142,400 of record JAXLSX010000005.1, read on the forward strand.
GACCTGCCGGGCTGCACGGCCTCGGGCAAGACCGGAACGACCGAGGAGCAGTCCGACGCGTGGTTCGTCGGCTACACCCCGGATGTGTCGACCGCGGTCTGGACCGGCAACCCCGACGCCCGCACGCCGCTTCCCGGCTACGGCGCCGACCTCTCGGCCCCGATTTGGAACGACTACATGACGGTGGCGGCGACCAAGGGCTGCCGCGACTACCCGGCGCCGAAGGATCCGGCCGATCTCTCCTCGTACTCGAGCGACACCGCCTCCTCGTCGTCGACCTACGACACGACTTCGACGACGGCCCCGGTCGACCCCGCGGCCACCGCGCCTCCCGCCGGCACCGACACGAACGGCGACGGCTACCCCGACGACGCCTACGCCCCGGGGATCCAGGACAACGGCGGTGGCGGCGGCGGCAACAACGGCGGCACGCTGCCGTAGGGCTCAGCGGGGGGCGGTCGCGAGGCCCGGGCCCCGCTCCGCGTAGGCGTCGCGCGCCTCGAGTCGCTGTCCGCAGCGCTCGCAGTAGCCGCGATCGTCGACCTCGCCGCCGCACTCCTTGTGGTGGATGACGACGGGCGGGCCGGTGTCCTCGGCCAGGTAGCGGTCGCCCCAGTGCATCATCGTCACCATCACCGGCCAGAGGTCGATGCCCTTCTCGGTCAGGAAGTACTCGTACCGCGGGGGGCGCTCCTGATAGGCGCGCTTTTCGAGGATGCCCTCCTCGACGAGGCGGCCGAGACGGGCGGCGAGCACGTTCCGGGCGACGCCGAGATCCTCGGCGATCTCATCGAAGCGGCGCTTGCCGTAGAAGACGTCGCGGATCACGAGCAGGGTCCAGCGCTCGCCGAGGACCTCGAGCGAGCGGGCGACGGAGCAGACCTGGTCGTAGTCGCGCTTCAGCATCGTTACGTGATCTTGGCACACTGAGTTGCATCAAGCAACTCAGGCCGGCGAATTCCGCTACGCTCGGTTTCGTCAAGCAACTCACATCCGCGGGGAGTCGCGGAGGAGGAGGCCCACGATGAGGCTCAACGGGATCGACAAGACGCGCAAGGCGACCAGGGTCAAGCAGCCCTTCGCGCTGACGAGCCGCGAGATCATGGCCGACCTGCTGTACCCGGCGCCGGTCGAGGCGCCCCGGGGACCGCAGGATCGACGGGTACGCCGATGACGGCGGTCGACTCGGCCGCCGTCCACGCCGAGCGTTCGCCGGCGAGCACCCGGAGCCGGACGGTCGTCTGGCAGGACCCGCTCCCGGCTGCGGGAGCGGGGGCCGCGATGGCGGGGATCGACTACATGCGGGCGATCGCCTCCGGCGAGCTCCCGCCCCCGCCGATCGCGGTCCTGATGCGGATGCAGCCCGTCGATGTCCAGCCCGGCGTCGTCGTCTTCGAGGGTGAGCCCGGCGAGGAGCACTACAACCCGATCGGGACCGTCCACGGCGGCTACGCGGCGACGCTCCTCGACTCGGTCCTCGGCTGCGCCGTGCACACCACGCTCGAGCCGGGCGTCGGTTACACGACCGCAGGGCTCGAGGTGAAGTTCATGCGGCCGATCACCCACGAGGTTGAGCGGGTCCGCGCCGTCGGCGAGGTGACCTACCGCGGCCGGCGGCAGGCGACCGCGCAGGCGCGGCTGACCGACGCCTCCGGCGAGCGGCTGTTCGCGTCGGCGACCACGACCTGCATGATCCTCGGCTGAGGTTCGGGGTCGCGCGCGGCACAGCCCGCGAAGTACGCGCGCGCGGGCACGGGCGCAGTTAGTGTGGCCGCGTGAGCGCCGCACCGAGTGTCCCGATCGTCCGTTCCGAGGTCACCTTCACGTCCGGTGGCGAGCGCTGCGCGGCGTGGTGGTACGGGCCCGCGGCCGAGCCCGACGGGCGGGTGATCGTGATGGCGAACGGCTTCAGCCTGACCCGTCACGACGGGCTGCCGGCCTACGCCGAGCGGTTCGCTGCGGCCGGCTTCGCCGTGCTCCTCTTCGACCACCGCAACCTCGGCGACTCCGGCGGCGCCCGGCGGCAGCGCTTCCGGGCGTCCGAGCAGCAGGAGGACTGGCGGAACGCGATCGCGTACGCCGGCGGGCGCGAGGAGGTCGAGCCCGGCGGCATCGTCCTCTGGGGCTACTCGTTCGCCGGCGGGCACGTTCTCGAGGTCGCCTCGCGCCGCGACGACCTCGCTGCCGTCATCGTGCTCTGCCCGTTCGCCGACGGCTTCAAGCGGGTCCTCGCGACTCCGCCGAGGCTGTCGGCATGGATGCTGCCCCGGGCGGTGGCCGACGTCGCCGGCCATCACAACCTCGTGCCGGTGACTGCGCCGCCGGGCGAGCACGGAGCGATGTCGCTGCCGGGTGAGGCAGAGGGCTTCGCCGCGGCCGTCGAGCCCGGCTCCCCGTGGCGGAACGAGATCTCGCCGGGCGTCTTCGCGACCGTTGCGATGTTCCGTCCCGTCCGTCGCGCTCGCCGGATCGCGGCGCCGCTCTGGGCCGGCCTCGGGGAGCGGGACATCACCGTCGACGGCGCCGCCATCGAGCGCGTCGCGGCAAGGGCGCCCCGCGGCGAGCTCCACCGATACGCCTACGACCACTTCGAGCCGCTGGGCGGCGACGCCGCCGACCGGATCGCCGCCGACCAGCTCGACTTCCTGGCCCGCGCGCTCTGACTCAGGCCGGTCCGGCCGGTCGGGGGCCGTCGGTCTGCAGGAAGAGGACGGGCCCGGCGATCCGCCCGGAGGCGCTCAGGGCCAGCGTCGCCGCCATGGCCTTCGCCGTGTAGACGGGGTCGAGCGCGATCCCGGCGCCGGCGGCCAGGGCCCGCGCACGCTCGGACTCCTCCGTCGGATGCCCGTAGCCGGCGCCGAGCCATTCCGAGGTCGACTCGATGCGGAGGTCGCGCGCCACAGGTACCGCCGCCTCGGCGCCGCGCTCCGCCAGCAGCCGCGCACTTCGGCCCGCGAGCTTCTCCAGCGCCTTCGGATCGAGCCGAAGCGTGTCGTTGACGACGACTCCCGTGACCCGGGTGTCGAGCCCGGCGAGGCGGAGGCCGAGGGCGAGGCCCGCCGCCGTGCCGCCGGAGCCGACCGCCGTGACGACGTGAGCCGGCTCGGGGAGCTCGCCCGCCTCGACCTGTGCCGCGATCTCGAGGCCCGCCTCGACGTAGCCGACGGCGCCGAGCGCCGACGAGCCGCCGGCGGGGAGGAAGTAGGGGGGCCGTAGACCCGAGGAGTGGCGGAGCAAGAGCCACGGTGCCGCGGCGATCGTCCGGGCCTTCGTCCGCGTCCGGTGGATCGTCGCGCCCGAAGCCCGGAGCCGCTCGAGCTGGGCGCGCACGTGCTCGTCCTCCGGCTGGTCGATCAGGGCGAGTGCGACGTCGATGCCCTGCTCGCGCCCGTAGAGCGCGGCGGCGAGGCCCCAGTTGGTCCCAATCCCGCCGACGGTGAGGATGGTGCGACGCCCGCGGCGGCGGACGTCGGGCAGGAGCCACTCGAGCTTGCGGACCTTGTTGCCGCCCCAGCCACCGGATCCGTAGGCCCCGTCGTCCTTGAGCCAGAGCATCCCGGCCTCGAGCCCGGCGTCCTCCGCCAGCCCGTCGAGCGGGCCGACCGGCGTCGGCCGGTGTTCGTCCAGCGGCAGGTGGGGGAGGGTCGCCCGCAGCGCCGGGAACCGCTCGTGCAGCAGCGGATAGCTCACCCCGCCGGCCCCAGGACCCGTTCGACGTACGCGTTGGTGAAGGTCCCGCCGGGGTCGAGCCGCCGCCGGACTCCCGCGAACCGCTCCCACTCGGGATAGGAGCCGCGGAGGGAGTCGGCGTCGCGGAAGTGCCGCTTGCCCCAGTGCGGTCGACCGCCGAACCCGAGCAGGACCTCCTCGACCGCGCGGAAGTAGCGCTCGAAGTCGATGCCGGCGAACTGATGGACCGCGATCCAGCAGACGTCGCGCTCGTGGGCGGGGCTGAGGAGGGCGTCGTCGGCGGCCGCGACCCGGACCTCGATCGGGACCGGAACGTCGAAGTGCTCCGACTCGGCGACCGCGCGGACGGCGCGGACGGCTTCGGCGGCGGCCGCGCGCGGGATCGCGTACTCCATCTCGGTTATCGGGACCCGTCGCGGGGTCCGGAACACCCGATAGGAGCAGTCGCGGACCCTGGTCGTGCCGGCGAGCCGCGAGGTCAGCCGGTTCAGTGCCGGGATCAGCGCGGGCCGCGCCCGCCCGAGCAGGCAGATGCCCCAGAACGCGTAGTTGGTCATCGCGATGTCGTCGAACCACTCGAGCGGCGCCGGTCGCGGACGCGGAGCGCTGTCGATCCGGTTGCTCGAGTTGACGATCGCGAGGTCGCTGTGGGGGAACGTGAACAGGCCGAAGTGGTCGTTGCCGGCGACGAGCTCGTCGAAGCTGTCGAGCGTCGCTTCGAGCGGCGCCGTCGTCTCGACCGAGTCGAGCGTGAAGGCCGGGACCACGGCGAGCGTGACCTCGGTGATCACCCCGAGGGCGCCGATCGCGACGCGGGCGGCACGCCAGCCGTCACGGTCGGTCTCGGCGCTGAGCTCGACGAGCTCCCCGTCGGCGAGCATCAGCTCGATCGAGCGCAGCGACGCCGACACGTTCGGATGCGCGGCGCCGGTGCCGTGCGTCCCGGTCGAGGCGGCGCCCGCCAGCGACTGGACGTCGATGTCGCCGAGGTTGGCGAATGCCAGCCCGTGGTCCCAGAGGATCTCGCTCAGCGCTCCGAGCCTGATCCCGGCCTCGACCCGGACGAGCCCGGCGGCGCGATCGATGTCGACGACGCGGTCGAGGCGGTCGAGCGAGAGCAGCGTCCCGTCCGTCAGCACCGCGTCGGTGAACGAGTGTCCGGCGCCGGCGACCCTGACGCCGCGACCCGCCGCACGGGCCGCGGCGAGCGCCCGCGCGAGCTCGCGCCGGTTCCGCGGCCGCTCGAATGCGGCGGGGACGCACGACTGGTCCCCAGCGAAGTTCGTCCAGACGGTCACGGCGACGGGTCAACCATATGTGGAGGCGGCCTCTAGGATCGGGAGCGGATGACACCCGCGGCAGGGGCGATGCTCGAGAGGGAGGAGGAGCTCGAAGCGCTGAGCGGGCGGATCGAGCGCGCCGCGAACGGCGACGGGTCGCTGATCGTCGTCGAGGGGGTCGCGGGGATCGGCAAGACGACGCTGCTCAGCGCCGCCACGGCGATGGCCGAGGAGCGGGGCATGATCGTCCTGCGGGCACGCGGCGGCATCCTCGAACAGCAGCTCGAGTACGGCGTCGTCCGCCAGCTCGTCGAGCGCCACGTCATGCGCGCCGAGCCCGAGCGGCGCGCCGAGCTCCTGGCCGGCCCGGCGGCCCCGGCGGCGACTGTGCTCGGCCTCGCCGAGCCCCGCGGCGACGGGGGTCCCGGCTACGACCCGAGCGTCGACATCCTCAACGGCCTCCACTGGCTGACCGCGAACATCGCCGAGCGGGCTCCGGTGCTGATGCTGATCGACGACGCCCAGTGGGCCGACGTCGCCTCCCAGCGCGCCGGCGGCTACATGGCGCGACGGCTCGAGGGCCTCCCGATCGCGATGCTCCTCGGCGTCCGCACCGACGAGGCGAGCCCCGAGGCGGCGGTGCTCTCCGCGCAACTGCAGACGAACGATCCCCTCTACGTGCGCCCGCGGCCGCTCTCGGTCGATGCGACGACGGCGATCCTCGCCGACGCGTTCGGAGGGCGCGAGATCCCCGCCGAGCTGAGCGCGGCATGCCTTGCGGCGAGCGGCGGCAACCCGTTCTTTCTGACCGAGCTCGCTGCCGAGGTGGCCGGTGCCCACGACGCCCCCGGGGAGGTGCCGCTCGCGTCGGTCGCCGAGTCGGGGCCCGTCGCGGTGCGCCGCTCGATCCTGATGCGCCTCGGCCGCCTCGGCGAGGATCCGCTGCGGTTGGCTCGGGCGCTGGCGACGCTCGGCGGCGAGGGCGAGGTCCGCCAGGCGGCCGCGATCGCCGGGCTCGACGAGGCGGATGCGGGTCGCGCCGCCGATCGGCTTCGCCGTGGCCACCTCGCCGCGGGCGAGCGCCCCCTCCGTCTCGTCCACCCGCTGGTCCGCGCCGCCGTCGCCGAGGAGATGCCCGCGTCCGAGCGCGCCGACGGCCATCGGCGGGCGTTCGCGGCGCTTGCGGCCGAGGGCGCCACCGACGACGCGCTGCTGCCTCACGCGATCGCGTCGGCCCCCATCGGCTCACCCGAGGTCGTCGGGCTGCTCCGCCGAAGCGCCGACCGGGCCCTGCGCACCGGCAATCCGGCGACGGCCGCCGAGCTCCTCGGGCGCGCGCTCGCGGAGCCGCCCACCGACGACGAGCGCGGCGCCGTCCTCGCCGAGCTCGGCCGGGCCGAGGTCCGCGCCGGCGGGTTCGCCGAGGGCCTCGCCCATCTCGACCAGGCGCTCGCCGTCGTCGGCGACCGCGAGGCCCGCGCCGAGGTCCATCGCGACCGGGCCTTCGCGGCGTTCGCCGGCACCGGGATGGCGGACGCTCGCGAGCTGGTCGGCGACGCGCTGGCCGACCTCGGGGGCGAGGGCGATGCGCTGCAGCTCGAAGCGGACCTGGCTCTCCTCGCCTGGCTCTCCGGCGCCGAGTCCGATCCAGGGCTCGACCGCCACCGCGACGTCGCCGGGACGACGGCGGCCGAGCGGACCGTACTCGGGATCCTGGCCCAGGCCGAGCAGTCCCGGGGGGAGGACCCCGCCGCCGTCGTCGATCTCGCCGAGCGCGCGCGCGGCGGCGGCAGGCTGATCGCCGAGGACACCTCGGAGGCCCTGTCCTGGTACCTGGCCGTCTACGCCCTGCTGACGGTGGAGGCGCTCGAACCGGCGCGGGCGAGCATCGAGCAGGCGCTGGCCGACGCCAAGCGCCGCGGTTCCGCCTTCGCCCATGCCGGCGCGCTCGGCGCCCGCGCTGTGCTCGCCCTCAACGAGGGCCGTCCCCGCGACGCCGAGGCCGATGCCCGCGACGCCGCCGCGGGGCCGATCCCGCCGACGATGGCTCCGGTCAACTCGGCGTTCCTCGTGATGGCGCTCGCCGACCAGGGGGACCTCGAGGGGGCCGCGGCCGAGCTCGCCGCGGGAGGGATCGACTCGGGTCCCGGCGGGCCGACGGTCCTCCGGTTCGTTCCCTGGGCGCGCGCCCGGCTCCGTGAGCTCGAGGGCGACCTCGCCGGCGTTCGCGAAGCGGTCGCCCCGCTGGCGGCCGACGACGAAGCGGGCGGCCCGATGCGAGCGCTCGCCTGGCGCGCCCTGCTGGCGCGGGCGGTCGCCAGGGGCGGGGGTGGGGAGGAGGCCGCCGCGCTCGCCGCCGAGCACCTGCGCTGGGCGGAGCGGTGGGATCGCCCTGCCGCGCTCGGGATCGCCCGCCGGTCGCATGCCGTCGCCGGACCGGCGGAGGAGCGGGTCGAGCGCCTCGAGGAGGCGGTGGCGACCCTCGCCGTGTCGCCGGCCCGCGTCGAGCGTTCCCGCGCCGAGCTCGATCTCGGGATCGCGCTGCTCCGCGGCGGCCGCCGCAACGACGGATCCGCAGCCCTCGAGCGGGCGCTCGAGGTCGCCCTCGAGCAGGGTGCCCGGGGCGTCGCACGGGCGGCTGCCGAGGAGCTCGAGATCGCGGGCGCGCCAGCGCGCCGGCTCAGCTTCGACGAGCTGACGCCCTCGGAGCGGCGCGTCGCCGAGCTCGCGGCCGGCGGGGCCACGAACCGCGAGATCGCCGACCGCCTGTTCGTCACGCCGAAGACCGTCGAGAACCACCTGACCCGCGCCTACGCCAAGCTCGGAGTCGGCTCGCGGCGCGATCTCGACGCCGTCCTCTGAACACACCCCCCGCACCCCCCAGGGGCTGAGTCAGGGGGGTAGTCCCTCATGCCGATCGGGGCCGGCCGGGCGAGGCTGCGGCCATGACCTCGACCACGCCGATCGACATCAGGTGCCGGATCGACTCCATCGAAGAGCCGATCACGGGCCGGCTGCGCGACGAGCAGGGCAGATCGCGGGACTTCCGCGGCTGGATCGAACTTGCCGCAGCGTTGACCGCGCTGGTCGGGGAGGCACAACCACGAACGGAAGTTCCACGGAAGGAGAACCACCATGAGTAACCCGAAGCCGTCGCGCCGTCCCTCGGTCGCGACCGTGATCGCATGTGTCGCCCTGTTCGCCGCCCTGTCGGGGTCGGCGCTCGCCGCCGGCCTGATCACCGGCAAGGACATCAAGAAGAACACGGTCACGAGCAAGAACGTGAAGGACAAGACGCTGAAGACGAAGGACCTGAGCAAGAAGACCGTCAGCTCGCTGCAGGGCCAGCAGGGGCCGCAGGGTCCCGCCGGGGTCGGCTCCGCCGAGTCCATCGCGAACGACGGCAGCGTCAACATCACCGCGAACAACACCGTCGAGGTCCTGGCGAAGTCCGTGCCGGCCGGCCGGTACATCGTCTTCGGCAAGACGAACCTGTTCTCAGTCGGGACCGACCAGGTCGACTGCGTCCTCAACGCGGGCAACACCGAGCTCGACCGGATCGCCTGGAACCCGCCGGCCAACAACAAGCGGGCTCCGGTCTCGATGCAGGCGGTCACCGCCGGCAACGTCACCGAGGTCAGCATGGAGTGCGCCACCGGGACGGTCTCCGGGTCGGCGTTCGATCGCAGCCTGATCGCCATCCCGATCGGCTGAGCGCCGAATTCCGCGGCCGCCACGGCGCCACCGGCTCCAACCGGAGCCGGTGGCGTTAGTGTGCCGCGCGGGCAGGAGGAATCGAAGAGGAGTAGAGATGCCGCTCAGGCCCAGGATCGTCCCGCGTACTCTCGCCGCACTGGCCGTCGCCGTCGGTGCATTCGCGCTCGTCGCGCCGGCCTCCGGCTACGAGGTGAAGATCCGCGAGACCGCCTACGGCATCCCGCACATCAAGGCGGACAACTACGGCTCCGCCGGATACGGCGTCGGCTACGCCTTCGCGAAGCAGAACATCTGCACGTTCGCGAACAACAACGTGACGACCTCGGCCCGCCGCTCGAAGTTCTTCGGTCCCGAGGGCACCTCGCCGCAGAGCGCATCCGGCCCGGTCAACAACCTCGACTCGGACTTCTTCTGGCAGTCGGTGATCGACTCGGGGCGGATCGAGAAGCTCCTGAAGGCGAAGGGGATCCAGAGTCCGTCGGACGACGCCAAGGCGGCGATCCGCGGCTACGCCGCCGGCTACAACGCCTACCTGAAGAAGACGGGTGTCGACAACATCCCCGATCCCACCTGCCGCGGCAAGAAATGGGTGAAGCCGATCGAGGCGATCGACGTCTGGCGGCGGATCTACCAGGCCGACCTGCTCGCGAGCGCTCAGAACTTCATCTCCGACTTCGTCGCCGCCCAGCCGCCGCCGTCGATGAACGCCGCTCCCGAGGTCTCGCTGCGGGATGCGGCGAAGGCCCTGCCCGGCAGCCCCTACGACGTCACCGACGACAACGCGGACGCGGCCAAGCTCGGATCGAACGCGCTCGGGATCGGCAAGGAGGACTCGCAGTCCGGCAACGGCCTCGTCCTCGCGAACCCCCACTTCCCGTGGAAGGGAATCGACCGCTTCTGGGAGTTCCAGATCCAGATCCCCGGTGAGATGAACGCGATCGGGTCGAGCCTGATGGGCTTCCCCGCCGTCAACATCGGCCACAACCGCCACGTCGCGTGGTCCCACACGGTCTCGACGGCTCAGCGGTTCACGCTGTTCGAGCTCGAGCTCGACCCGAGCGACCCGACCAGCTACATGTACGACGGCGAGTCGGTGCCGATGACGCACCGGACGGTGACGGTCCCGGTCAAGGGCGGCGGCAAGGAGTCGACGACCCTCTGGTACTCGCAGTTCGGGCCGATCCTCGCCCGTCCGAGCGTCGGGCTCAGCTGGAGCGACACGACCGTGTTCGCGCTCGGCGACGCCAACGATCAGATCCGCTCGGCCGACACCTGGCTGAACATGGACAAGGCGAAGAGCGCGAAGGATCTCGTCAAGGCCCAGTCGAAGTACCAGGGCAACCCGTGGGTGAACACGATCGGCGCCGACGACAAGGGCCGGGCGTTCTACACCGACGACACGGTGGTCCCGAACGTCACCCAGGAGCAGATCGACACCTGCATCAAGCCCGGGATCTCGACGGTCATCCACTCCGCGGCCGGGATCATCCCGCTCGACGGCTCGACGCCCGCCTGCAACTGGGGGACCGACTCCGACGCGGCGGTGAAGGGGATCTTCGGCCCGTCGAACCTGCCGATCCAGTTCCGGGACGACTACGTCCTCAACGCCAACGACTCCTACTGGCAGACGAACGCCCATGACCCGCTGACCGGGTTCAGCCCGATCATTGGCTGCGAGGACTGCGTCCAGGGCCTCCGCACCCAGCTTGGCCACGAGATGGTCAGCCAGCGGATGGATGCCTCCGACGGGCTCGGCGGTACTCCCGGGTTCACGCTGAAGAACATGACGAACATGTGGCTCGGCGACCGCAGTCTCGGCGCGGAGCGGACCCGGCAGGGGCTCGTGAACATCTGCGAGGACAACCCGACGATCGGCGGCGTCGACGTCACCGAGGCGTGTCCGATCCTGGACGAGTACGACGAGACGGGCCTGCTCGACTCGCCCGGCGGCTGGCTCTTCAACATCTGGTGGCAGAAGTCCGGCGCCGGCACGTTCTGGAGCGTGCCCTTCGACGTCAACCAGCCGCTGACCACGCCGAACACGCTGAACGAGAGCAACGCCGCCTCGATCGCCGCGCTCGGCGAAGCCGTCCAGGAGCTGCGCGATCAGGGAATCCCGCTCGACGCGAGCTACGGCGACGTCCAGTTCGCGCTCGGGAAGAACGACAAGCACATCCCGATCCACGGCTGCTCGACCGGTTGCTGGCAGAACATCAACTCGAACTTCGACCCGAACGATTCCGAGTACGCGTACGGACAGGTCAACTACGGCTCGAGCACGGTCCAGATGACCGAGCTCAGGCCGAAGGGCCCGAAGGGACACTGGCTGCTCACCTACTCGCAGTCGGAGAACAAGTCGAGCAAGCACTACAGCGATCAGACCGAGCAGTTCTCGGACAGCAAGTTCATCCCGATGCGCTACACGAACGACGAGATCCGCAGCGACCCGAAGCTGAAGGTCACGAAGCTGAAGGGGAAGTAGGAGCGGTCAGCGCGAGACGGTGACCCCGGATTCGATCCGGGTGTTCACGACGAGGACCTGCGTCCGCGGGTCGTAGCCCCATCCGCCCTGCAGGCGCTCGCCGTCGACGGTGACGACGCGCGGCCGGAACGGGTGGCGAAGGGTCGAGAGCGAGGCCTCGAGGTCGACCCTCATCGCGCGCGGCGAATCGACGCGGAGGCTCCAGGCGCCGTCGCCCTCGGTTGACGACAACGTGCCGCCCTTGCCGAAGCGGGCGTCGCTGGTGCCGCGCGGCAAAGCGATCACGTGCAGGTGTCCGCGGCGGTCGCCGAGGCTGACGTGATCGTCGTCGCCGTAGCCGGCGAGCGTCTCGACGTTCGGCGGCAGCAGCGGCAGCAGCGTCCCGGCCCGGGCGAACACGGGGATCTCGCGCAGCGGAGCGTCGGCGTCGACCGCGCGCGGGCCGCGGACGATCCGGGCCCGGTCACGGAGCCGGAACGAGCCGTTGCCGGGCCGGAACCCGACCGCGTCCCAGAGGTCGACCCACTCGCCACGTGGCAGATACACCCGGCGCGAGCTAGCGCCGGGCTCGAACACCGGCGCGACCATCAGGTCGGGGCCGAACAGGTACTGGCCGTCGCGGCCGGTCGCGCGGGGATCGCGGGGGAAGGCGAGCGCGAGCTGGCGCATGATCGGCATCCCCGAGCGCGCGTAGGCGCGGTCGGCGGCGACGAGGTAGGGGTAGAGCTGGGTCCGGAGCTTCGCGTAGCGGCGGTAGATCGGGAGGGTCGGCTCCTCCCATACCTGCGGCCGCGCCGACTTCGGCACGCCGATCCCCTCGGCCTTCGTCCGCATGACCCCGGAGAAGGCGCCGAACTCGATCCAGCGGGCGAGCAGTTCGGGGTCGAGCGTCTGGCCGGAGAGCGTGAAGAACCCGCCGATGTCGGAGCCCCAGAGGGAGACGCCGGAGAGGCCGATGCTGAGCGCCTCGCGGGCGGCCGACCGGAGCCCGTCGAAGTTCCACCCGGTGGTCGGGTCGCCGCCCCAGACGATCTGGGAGAACGGCGCCGCCCCGGTGAAGCCGGAGCGGTTGAAGCGGATGATCGGCCGTCGTTTCGACTCGGCGTAGCGGAACCCTTCGCGGTGGTAGAGGACCGGATAGCGGTTGTGCATCCGCTTCCCGTTCATGCCGCTCTCGGCCACCGAGTCGGGTGGGGTGTACTCGCCGTAGTCCTCCATCCAGCCGTCGTATCCGGCCCGGTAGGCGCGATCGAGGATCGAGCGGTAGATCGGGGCCGCCGCGGGATCGGTGAAGTCGAACATCCCGACCTGGGTGACCCCCGATCCGACGAAGGCGGTGAGGGTGTACGGCGAGCCGTCGCGATGCTCGAGGAAGGCCCCGGCGCCGACGGCCTCGTCGAACGGCTCCGTGTAGCTGGCGCAGATCGCCTCCCGCGTGTATGTCAACGCGGCGGCACCGGTCGCGTGGAGGTCAGCCGTGCGCAGGCGCTCCGCCGCCTCCTGGCCCTGGTCGGAGCCGCAGGGCATGTAGCGCATGTGGGTCTCGACGGCCGAATACGGCGCGTCCGCGTCCCGGAGGGCGCCGAGGTCGGCGAGCTCGTCGGGCGCGGTGTTCTGATGCCCGGTCTGCACCCAGGGGCCGAACAGCCACGGCGCCGCCGGCCGCGGCTGGCGGCCGATCGTCGCCGTCAACCGCCGGAGGACGTCACGAGGCCGCGGGCCCGCGAAGAAGCTGAGCGACAGCTTGCGGGCGTCCGCCTCGACGCTCCACTGTCCCGCCGACTCGGTGCCGAGCCGGAACCTGCTCGTCTCGAGGTTGTTCGCGAGGACCCCGTAGCCGCGGGTCGACAACAGCCACGGCATCGGGAAGTAGGTCGCGTCGCTCCGTTGCCGGATCCCCCACGGAGGCACCGTTGCCGAGATCAACGGGTACTCGCTCGACTGGTAGGGGCCCTCGCCGACGTAGTTCTCGACGACGTTGCCGCGCTGGTCGACGTGGTCGGAGCGCTCGCCGAAGCCGAGCATCCGCTCGGCGCCGGACGTCCGGAAGCCGATCCCGGTCGTCTCGACGGGGCCGCCCTCGACCTTCGCGTCGATCCGCTGGACGCCGCCGCGCTCCGGAGCGACGGTCAGGACGATCCGCCGCCCGCCGGGGTCGTCGGTCGCCAGGACCCAGCGGCGCGCGGCGCCGTCGCGGCTCGCGCGGAGGACGTTCGTCGCGTGATGCCAGGAGCCGTCCGCGAGGAACCCGAGGCGCCCGCCCGGGGCGTCACCGCCCCTGCCGGCCTCGCGCAGGAGGCCGTCGGCGGCGAGGCCGCGGACGGCGATCCGGCCGCTGCCGGGATCCACCGCGACGCCGGCGGAAGCCGACGCGGGCACCGCCAGTGCTGCGGCGGCGGCGAGGCACACGGCGGCGGCGGGGAGTCTCGGTCGCGGGACGGGCACGCCCGGATTATCGCGCCCTGCTTCGGTTTCCGTCGAACCGGAACACGGCTGTTCCACCCTTGATAGCGTCCGCCGACGCACGCCCCCGGGGAGGGGTACCACGCCATGGAGGAGAGACCATCTTGACCAGGACCGCCCGCTTGCTCGTCGCCCTGCTGGCCCTCGCGATCTGCGCGACCTTCGCCGCGAACGCGTCCGCCGACACCTCGTCCGCGAAGGCGAAGAACAAGGTCTCGCTGAAGGTGAAGAGCAAGAGCCAGAAGCAGATCCTCAAGAAGGGGATCGAGGTTCAGGTCAAGGGCAAGAAGCCGAAGAAGGGCAAGAAGGGCAAGAAGGTGACCCTGAATGCCGAGTCCAAGACCTTCGACGCGCCGCAGTTCGCGAAGCTCGCGAAGCCGGCCACGGTCAGGCTCAACAAGAAGGGCAAGGCCACGGCGAAGCTGAAGCTGACCGGCAAGGGCGAGAGCGCCGTCACCACCTGCCAGGGCCGCACGGTCAAGGTCTCGGCCTCGGGTGCCAAGGCCACGTTCGAGCTGACCCGCGACACGACTGACTGCAAGCCGCAGGACGTCAACATGAGCCGGGCCGACGAGTGCGACTTCATCGCCGACCAGGATCAGGGGCAGTGCCTGCTGCCGTTCCCCGACGACTTCTACACGAAGGCCGACCCCACCTCGAGCACCGGCCGGCGGGTCGACCTGCAGACGTCGGCGATGCCCGCGAACAACCTCGACCAGCACATGGACGCCGCGCCGTACAACGAGGCCGAGGGCTTCAGCCCCGGCCAGTCGATCGTCGTCAAGGCTCCGGGTCTGGACACCCAGGAGGCGGCCGCCGCAACCGGGGCGGTCCCGCTCAGTGACCTCGGCGCCTACCAGGACGCCGACGCTCCGGTCGTCGTGATCGACGCGACCACCGGCGAGCGCTGGCCGATCTGGGTCGAGGTCGACTCGAACGCCGATACGGCACTGGAGACGGCGGTTCTGATCCACCCGGCGGTCAACTTCGCCTCCGGGCACCGCTACATCGTCGCCATGCGCAACCTCAAGGACGCCGACGGCAACACGCTCTCGGCGCCCCAGGGCTTCCGCTACTACCGCGACGATCTGCCGTCGAGCGAGCCTGAGATCAACGCTCAGCGCAACCGCTTCGACAGCATCTTCGACACGCTCCGCGACGCCGATGTCCAGCGCTCGAACCTGTACCTGGCCTGGGACTTCACGGTCAACTCGGACGAGAACATCGCCCAGTACACGCTCTCGATGCGCAACCAGGCCTTCGAGGATCTCGGCGACACCAACCTCGGCAACGGCTCCGTCGAGGGGGACGCGCCCGAGTTCACGGTCACTTCCGTTCAGAACTTCACCACCGGTCAGGACGCGAACATGGCGCGTCGGGTCCAGGGAACGTTCACCGTTCCCTGCTACATGACCGATCCCGACGGTGCCCTGCCGGCGATGAAGCCCTGCGACCCGGGCGCCCGTCTCAACCTCGACTCGAACGGCGTCCCGCAGCAGAACGGCACCTGGACCGCCAACTTCAACTGCATGATTCCCCACGCCGCGATCGACGACGTCGGCGCCGCGCCGGCCCGGCCGACCGTCTACGGACACGGCCTCCTCGGCAGCGCCAACGAGGCGACGTCGGGCCCGCAGAAGTCACTCGGGCAGGCCCACGACATCATGGACTGCGCCACCGACGAGATCGGGATGGCCAACGCCGACATCGGCAACACGATCGGCATCCTGCAGAACATGAGCAAGTTCCCGCAGCTGGCGGACCGCCTCCAGCAGGGACTCATCAACGGCCTCTACCTCGGCCGCCTGCTCAACAACAACGACGGCTTCGTCAGCGACGAGGCCTTCACCGTCGACGGCGACGACGGCGTCAACACCAACGACAACCCGGTGATCGACACGTCGAAGCTCTACTACAACGGCAACAGCCAGGGAGCGATCTTCGGCGGCGCCTGGATGGCGCTTTCGCCGGACGCGACCCGCGGCTCGCTCGGCGTCGGCGGCATGAACTACTCGGTGCTGCTGAACCGCTCGGTCGACTTCGACACGTACGCGGCCTTCCTCGACCCCGCATACCCGGACGAGCTGAATCAGCAGCTCGTGCTGTCGATGGTTCAGATGCTCTGGGATCGCGGTGAGACGAACGGCTACGCGCACCGGATCACGACGAACCCGCTGCCGAACACCCCGCAGCACAAGCTGCTGATGAACATCGCCGTCGGCGATCACCAGGTCAGCAACTACACGGCCGAGACGATGGCGCGGACGATCGGCGCCAGCATCCACACACCGGTTGTCTACGACGGTCGCTGGCCGGGCGTCGACTACGGCTGGAACATCCCGGCCATCGGGAGCTACCCGTTCAACGGCTCGGCGCTGGTCTACTGGGACGGCGGTCCGCTCGACTACCCCGACGGAACCAACACCGATCCGATCCCGAACATCCCGAATCGCGATGGCGAGGATCCCCACGAGTATCCCCGCAACGCCCCCGGTGAGCAGGCGATGGTCTCTGACTTCCTGATGCCGGACAACGTCAGCGAGATCAATGACGAGTGCGCCGGGGCGCCCTGCTACAGCAACGGTTTCACCGGGCCTTAGGGGAACGGCCGGCACCGCTAGGTGCCGGCCGTTTGCTTTTGCAGGGGTTTGCTGTACCTTCCCCGGCGTCGGGTTGCCTCGAGTTCATCGAACGGCGCCCGAGAGGTTCAAGTTTCTCGCTGCCTTCGGCTGACTGCCGAGCGTTTTCGGGGCCGACGAATCTCCGAAATACACAACGCTCACAAGGAGCAGCAGAAGAATGAGTAAGACCTTCGCCGATCTCGGCGTGTCAAAGGCCGTGGCGAGCGCGCTCGCCGACCGCGGCATCGAATCCCCCTTCCCCGTCCAGCAGCTCGTCATCGAGGACGTGCTCGCGGGCCGAGACGTCCTCGTGCAGTCGCCGACCGGCTCCGGCAAGACGCTCGCCTTCGGCGTCCCCCTCGTCGACCTGATCGCCGCCGACGCGCGCCGTCCCGCCGCCCTCGTGCTGGCGCCGACCCGCGAGCTCGCACGGCAAATCGTCGACGAGCTCCAGACGATCGCCCGCGCCCGCGCCCTCAAGGTCGAGGTCGTCTACGGCGGCGTCGGAATGGAGCCGCAGATCCGCAAGGCCCCGAAGGCGCACATCCTCGTCGCCACCCCGGGCCGTCTCGAGGACCTGCTGCAGCGCCGCGCGCTGACGCTGAAGAACATCCGCGCCCTCGTCCTCGACGAGGCCGACCGGATGCTCGACATGGGCTTCAAGCCCGCGGTCGACCGGATCGTCGGCCAGATCCCCGGCAACCGCCAGACACTCTTCTTCTCCGCCACCCTCGAGGGTGCCGCGGGGAAGGTCGCCGCGGCATACACGCGCGACGCACGCCGGCACGTCCACGCTCCGAAGCCGGAGGGTGGGCGTGCGGCGATCAGTCATCGCTTCTACGAGGCCGAGAGCCAGGCGGCCAAGGTCGACCTGCTCGTCGACGAGCTCGACGCCCGCGACCGCGGCCGGACCCTCGTCTTCGTCCGGACCAAGCGCGGTGCCGACCGCCTCGTCAAGAAGCTCCGCACCCGCGACGTCGAAGCGGTCGCCATGCACGGCGACAAGTCGCAGTCGCAGCGGCAGAAAGCCCTCGCCCGCTTCGAGCGCGGCGACGTGACCGTGCTGATCGCGACCGACGTCGCCGCCCGCGGGATCGACGTCCCCGAGGTAACGCACGTCATCAACTTCGACGCGCCCGAGGACAGCGACACCTACACGCACCGCGTCGGCCGCACCGGCCGCGCGGGAGCGACCGGTTCCGCCGTCTCGTTCGTGCTCGCCGATCAGGTCCACGACGTCCGCGAGATGGCACGCACGCTCGGGCTCGCCGGCGAGTTCGAGCGCCGCGCCGGCGCCGGCAAGGGCTCGCCGCCGCCGCGCGACGACCGCGGCCGGACCAAGGGCGGCGGTCGTAACCAGGGCGGCGGACGCCCCGGCAAGAACTCCCACCACCCCAACGCCCGCAAGAAGCAGGGCGGCGGCGGATCGACCGGCCCGCGGCGGCGGCGTCGCCGGCCGCGCCAGGCAACTCGCGGCTAGGACGCCACGCCGAGCCCGCGGCTACGCGGGCTCGGCCAGCTCCTCGCCGCCGCCGACGGCGGCCAGGAGCTTCTGCAGCGCGGCGTTGAGCGTCCGCGAGACCTGCATCTGCGAAATCCCGATCCGGGCGCCGATCTCGCGCTGGGTCAGGCCTTCGTGAAATCGGAGGTGGAGCGCCTGGCGCTCCCGCGGCCGCAGCGGTGCCGTCCCGGCAGCGAGGTTGTCCTCGATCCGCGAGAAGCCTCCGTCGTCGGCTCCGAGGGTCTCGACGAGCGGCGTCGGGTCGTCCTCGATCCGCATCGTCGCCGCGTCGAGCGACATCGGGCGCCGCGTCCGCTCGGCGTAGAGCGCTTCGAGCACCTCGGTCTCGGTCAGGCCCGCGCGACCGGCGATCGCGCCGACCGTCGGCGCCTGCCCCGATTCGGCGCGGAGCACGCGAACCACCTGGTCGATCCGGGCGGAGCGCTCCTGGAGGCCGCGCGGCAGCCGCACCGTCCACGAGTTGTCGCGGAAGTGGTGGCGGAGCTCGCCGAGGATCGTCGGCGCGGCGAAGGCGACGAAGTCGGAGCTCAGCGACGAGTCGTAGCGGTCGAGCGCCTTCAGCAGTCCGAGGCAGGCGACCTGGACGAGGTCCTCGACGGCTTCGCTCCCGCCGCGATAACGGAGGGCGAGCGAGCGCGCGAGCGGCATGAACCGCTCGACCAGCTCCTCACGGACCCGGGGATCGCGCGTCTCCGCGAACCGTCGCAGCAGCTGACGTTCGTACTGGGTGGAAGCAGCGTTCAAGGCTCCGCCTTTCTGTCTCGCTCAACGCGATGACGAGGCCCCTCCCATCCATTTCACCTGCGACTTGGGCGCTGGGTTGTCGATCTCTACCCGGGTGCGCCGGGTCAGACAAGGCTAGACGATCGGGCTCTCAGCGCTTCTTCTTGACGAGCTTGACCCTCGTCGAAGCCTTCCGGGCATCGCCGCCGGTGGGGGTGAAGCTCACCGTCACCTTCGCGGTCGCCTTCCCCTTCTTCTTCAGGGTCTTCTTGAGCTTCCCGGTCGGCCGGACCGCCAACTGCACCTTCGAGGCCTTCGCCGGGCTCGCCGATGCGCCGGCGACCGACTTGCCGGTCAGCTTCAGCTCACCGCCGCCGGGAACGGTGACCGGCAGCTTCGCCGTGCCCTTCTTCTTGTCGAGCTTCGGCTTGCCGAGGGTGATCTTGTTCGAGGGCTTCGGCTGGACCGTCACCCAGATCGGCGACGTGTAGGCCTCGATGAACTCCGATCCCTCGGTCCGGGTCACCTCGACGCTGTAACGGCCCGACTCGGTCACGTCCCAGGTCTGGTTGATCGTGTTGGTGGTGATCGGCGTCGTGTCGATCGCGACGCCGTCCTGGAGCAGGGTCAGCTCCCACGTGCCCGGGCGCGCGGCGGCGGGCGTCCGGTCGATGTTGGCGGACAACTCGATCGAGTGGCCGCTGACCGATTCGCCGATGATCGCCGTCGGATCCGTGTCGCTGGTCGCTTCGAAGTCGACCAGGGGACCTGACGATCCGAACGGCAGGACGTAGGTGTTGTCGCCCTTGACGCCGTTGACGATGCCGGTCCGGCTGAGGCCCGGGCTCCCGAAGACGGCGGTCGCCCCCTGTCCAACCGGCGAGATCGGATCGGTGCCGGCTTTGTGGGCGTCGCTCGATCCGACGGCGGCGATGTGTGCGCCGCTGTCGAGTGCGTGCTCGTAGTAGGCGATGGCATCGGTCGTGAACGGGGAGCCCGCCTGGAGGGCGCCGATCGAGTTCGAGATCTCGATCGCGTCGACCTTCGAGAAGTCGGTGTCGTCGTCGGAGTAGCTCCAGGCACAGCCCCGGCAGGCGGATGGGTTGTTCTTCGCCAATGCGGGGTGGTTGATCTGCGTCCAGCCACCACCGGCCTGGGCCGCCGCCATCTCGTCCTTCGGCTTGACCCCGTCGGCGACCTTGACGAGCTCGGAGTCGTCGATCTGGTCGTCCGGCGAAGGATCCCCGCTGTAGATCGGGCCGGCGCGGAAGTCGGCGAAGTAATTACTGCCCTGGTTGTTCCAGTGGCCCTTGTACGTAGTCACCTCGACGCCCGGGATCACGAGCCCACCGAGCGAGTTGGCGACGTCGGACTGAGTCTTCATGTCGTTGTGAGCGACGTTGTTGTTGTGGTCGACGAGCGTGACGAAGTCGAGGTTCGCGCCGCCGGGGCCGAACGCGGCATCAAAGGTCTGCTTCATCGTCGCGTTGCCCGGCTCCTGCTCGCCGTGGACGTGAAGATCGCCGAAGAACCAGCCGTCCTGGAGGCCGTCGCCCTCGGCGGGCGGGCCGGAGGGCGTGTAGGAGGTGTCATTGCCCCAGGCCGGATCTGTGCTGGTCAGCACCTGTACGTGGTAGTGGATGCCGTTCGCGTCGGCAGGGTCGATGTAGGCGATGCCGAGCTCGACGGCCCAGTTGCCCATCGGGATTGGGCCCGGCTGGTAGGCGCGGGTCGTTCGCCCATCGACGAAGTTCTTGCGCTGATTGGTGCCGTTCCCGCCGTTGTAGACGTCTTCCGAGGAGAACCCGTTCTCGGCGATCGCCAGGTTCTTGACGGCACTGCCGCTCCATCCGCGGCGATCGGTCTGCTCCCAGACCGGGTCTGACGTGTTCGCCCGGGGTTCGTAGACGCCCATGTCGAGCGTGTAGTTACCCGAGCACGTGTCGCCCTCGTTGTCGTAGGAGTAGCGGACCTGGATGCCGGTCGTGTTCGGTGGGACGGTGAACGGGATCTGCAGGTAGCCGCCGGTCTTCGCGGCGGCGATGTCTCCCTGGACGTCGATCGCCGGGTTCATTCCAGTGCCGGGGCTGCCCGGTAACGGGCAGTCGGTCGCCGTCGCCACCGATGGCGCAAGCAGGCACGCGACGATCCCCGCCAGCAGTCCGCAGCCGATCCTCGTCCGTCCGTTCATCCGCGCAGTTCCCTCCAAGATTCCGTTCCCCGATGGACCGGAGCAAGGTAGCAGCGACCGCCGGGCCCGACGCCGGTAGGAGCTGCCGTCGCGGGGG
Source organism: Solirubrobacterales bacterium (assembly GCA_046330285.1). Classification (GTDB taxonomy): domain Bacteria; phylum Actinomycetota; class Thermoleophilia; order Solirubrobacterales; family 70-9; genus RHKX01. The sequence goes on from JAXLSX010000005.1 coordinate 163,186, forward strand.
GTAGGGTGGCGGGCGTCGTCACGATGGTCAGGGCATTGCGACTTCTCATTGCCGTCGGCGCGGTCCTCGGGCTCGCGCTGTCGGTCGGCGGCGCCTCCGGCTCGGCCGCTCCCGACCAACGGCCGATCGCGAAGAAGAACCCATGCGCGAATCCGTCGATCCGCAAGGCGCGCGGGCTCCGCTGCCCGGACCTGAAGATGGCGCGACCGACCGACCTCGAATCCGATCGCAGACACGGCTATCCGATCCTTCGCGCCACCAGCTCGATCGACAGCGTCGGCCGCGGGCCGGCGGAACTGCACGGGCGGCGGACCCGGCCCCGGAACATGGTCGCCGTCCAACGGGTCGCGAAGAAGGGCGGCGGCAAGGCGGAGTTCCGGACCAAGGCCCGTCTGCGATTCAAGCGGATTCCGGGCCAGGGCCGCTACTGGAAGTGGGTCGATGCCGCCCGCTTCGAGCTCTGGACGCTCGATCGCGACGGGCGCCGCAAACGCCGGATCACGACCGGTGAGAAGCAGATCTACTGCCTCCGCGACCTCGTCCGTACGCACCCGGGGCTGCCGCACTCCCCGTCGTCGATGGTCTACCCGGGTTGCAGCCAGGACGGCGGCGCCCGGAAGGTGACGCTCGGCACGAGCGTCGGCTGGTCCGACGTTTACCCCGCGAGCTACTACGAGCAGTACGTCCGCCTCGACGACGTCAACCGCAAGGGGTGTTACGCGCTCGTCCACATCGCCGACCCCAAGGACGACATCCTCGAGCTCAACGAAGACAACAACCGCTCCTCGAAGGTCGTCTACCTGAAGGCGAACGGCAGGTACGTGCCGGGGCGCTGCAAGGGCGTCCGCGACCGGCGGACGGCCGGCTAGGAGCCATCGGCCGCCCGGGCGCGGCGGGCGGCGCGGACCCGGTCGGTCTTCGCGAGCTCGACCTTGCGGAGGCGGACCGACTCGGGCGTGATCTCAACGCACTCGTCGTCGCGGAGGAACTCGATCGCCTGCTCGAGCGAGAGCTGCTTATGCGGGATCAACCGGACGAGGACGTCGGCGCTCGCGGCGCGGACGTTGGTCTGGTGCTTCTCCTTGGTCGCATTGACGTCGAGGTCGTCGGCGCGGGCGTTCTCGCCGACGATCATCCCCTCGTAGACCTCCTCGCCGGGACCGATGAACATCGAGCCGCGCTCCTGCAGGCCGAAGAGGGCGAAGCTCGCGCTCTTGCCGGTGCGGTCGGCGACCAGCGAGCCGGTCGGCCGCGTCCGCAGCTCGCCGGCCCACGGCTCCCAGCGGTCGAAGACGTGATGCATGAGGCCGGTGCCGCGGGTCTCGGTCAGGAACTCGGTCCGGAAGCCGATCAGCCCGCGAGCCGGGACGAGGAACTCGAGCCGGACCCAGCCCGTCGAGTGGTTGACCATCTGCTCCATCCGGCCCTTGCGGACGGCGAGCGCCTGGGTGACGACGCCGACGTACTCCTCGGGAACGTCGATCGCCAGCCGCTCGACCGGCTCGCACGTCTTCCCGTCGACCTCGCGGGTCACGACTTGCGGCTGGCCGGCGGTCAGTTCGTAGCCCTCGCGGCGCATCAGCTCGAGCAGGACGACGAGTTGGAGCTCGCCGCGGCCCTGGACCTCCCAGGCGTCGGGGCGCTCGGTGTCGAGGACGCGGATCGAGACGTTGCCGACCAGCTCCTGATCGAGGCGGCCCTTGATCTGCCGTGCGGTCAGCTTGTCGCCGTCGCGGCCGGCGAGGGGGGAGGTGTTGATCCCGACGATCATCGAGAGTGACGGCTCGTCGACGGTGATGACCGGGAGCGGCCGTGGATCCTCCGGGTCGGCGAGGGTCTCGCCGATCGTCACCTCGGGGATGCCCGCCACGGCGATGATCTCGCCCGGGCCCGCTTCCTCAGCCTCGACCCGCTCGAGCGCGTCGGTGACGTAGAGGTTGGTGACCGACGCCCGCTCGATCGAACCGTCGGCACGGCACCAGGCGATCGGCTTGCCGGCGCGGATCGTGCCGTTGCGGACCCGGCAGAGCGCGAGCCGGCCGACGTAGGGGGAGGCGTCGAGGTTGGTCACGTGGGCCTGCAGCGGATGGCCGTCCTCGTAGGCGGGCGCCGGGATCTCGGCGACCATCAGGTCGAGCAGCGGCTTCAGGTCCGTGCCCTCCTCGCCCTCCGTCAGCGACGCCCAGCCGTCCTTGGCGTTCGTGTAGACGATCGGGAAGTCGATCTGCTCCTCGCTCGCGTCGAGGTCGAGGAAGAGCTCGTAGACCTCGTCGACCACCTCGCCGATCCGGGCGTCCGGCCGGTCGACCTTGTTGACGACGAGGATCACCGGCAGGCGGCGCTCGAGCGCCTTGCGGAGCACGAACCGGGTCTGCGGGAGCGGGCCCTCGGAAGCGTCGACGAGCAGCAGGATGCCGTCGACCATCGTCAGGCCGCGCTCGACCTCGCCGCCGAAGTCGGCGTGGCCGGGCGTGTCGATGATGTTGAGCTTGACGTCCCCGTGGGTGACCGACGTGTTCTTGGCGAGGATCGTGATCCCCTTCTCGCGCTCGAGGTCCATCGAGTCCATGACGCGGTCGTTGACGTCCTGACCGGTGCGGAAGGCGCCCGACTGCCAGAGCATCGCGTCGACGAGCGTCGTCTTGCCGTGGTCGACGTGGGCGACGATCGCGATGTTGCGGAGGTCGTCGCGGCGGGCAGTCGGGGTGTCGGTGGCGGGGTTCACGGGGCGCGGGATGGTAGGGATCGGCTCGCGGCCACCGCATCCCGTCCCGAATCAGGTGGGCTTATCGGCGGTGTCAGGAATCGGGAACGCAGGTTCGCCCCGATTCGTGCAATATGTGGAGGACCTTCTCCGCTTCAAACTACGATCCGCACGAACCGCCAGGGGGTTCCGCATTGCGCAAGCTCGCAGACTTCTGCATCCGCCATCGACGTCTGACCGTCCTCGCCTGGGTCGTCGCGCTCTTCGCGACCGGCGCCCTCGCCGGGGCCGCCGGCGAGAGCTTCTCGACCAACTTCCAGCTTCCCGACTCGGACTCGACGAAGGCGCTGAACCTGCTCAAGGAGCGGGATCCGAACAAGTCGGGTGACCAGATCCAGGTCGTCTACGCCGATCCCAGCGGGGTCGAGACCCCTGAGGTCCAGGGTGAGATCAACTCACTGCTGAGCGAGGTCAAGGGCTTCGATGACGTCGCGACCGTCAGCACGCCGGCGGAGGTCAAGCAACAGGTCTCCGAGAACGGCACGATCGGGTTCGCGATCGTCACCCTCGACGGCGCCGCCTTCGATCTGCCCACGACGTCGATCGAGAAGATCGCCGACACGGTCAACGACTCCGGCGGCAACGGGCTCGAGGTCGAGGCGGGCGGCGACCCCGTGCGCCAGGTCGAGCAGCAACCGGGCGGCGCCGCCGAGGGCATCGGCCTGCTCGCGGCGATCATCATCCTGCTGATCACGTTCGGCTCCGTGGTCGCGATGAGCATGCCGATCGTCACCGCGGTCGTGGCGCTGGGTACCGCCCTGAGCCTCGTCACCCTCGGCACCCACATCATCGACACGGCCGACTTCGCGCCGGCGCTGGCGGCGATGATCGGACTCGGCGTCGGCATCGACTACGCGCTCTTCGTCGTGACCAGGTTCCGCAGTGGATTGCGCGACGGCCTCGAGGTGCGAGAGGCGGTGTTGCTGGCGATGGACACGGCCGGACGGGCGGTGCTGTTCGCGGGGGCGACGGTCGTCGTCGCGATGCTCGGCCTGTTCGCGATCGGCGTCTCCTTCCTGCACGGCCCGGCGCTCGCCGCCTCCCTCGCGGTCCTGCTGACGATGTCCGCGGCGCTGACCCTGCTGCCCGCCCTGCTCAGCAAGGTCGGCACCCGGATCGACCGGCTGCGGGTCCCGTTCACGAAGCGCCGCTCCGAGGCCGAGGACGAGAGCCCGAACTGGACGCGCTGGAGCAAGTTCATCCAGCGGCGCCCGTGGGTCGCGGCGATTGCCTCCGGCGGGCTGCTCATCCTGCTCGCGATCCCGGTGTTCTCGATCGACCTCGGCTCCGCCGATGCGGGCACCGACGCGAGCGACACGAGCACCCGCAAGGCCTACGACCTGCTCGCCGACGGCTTCGGGCCCGGCTTCAACGGCCCGCTGCAGGTCGTCGTCGACATCCCCGAGAACAACGACCCCGCCGACACCAAGGCCGCGCTCGCGACCCTCGACAAGTCGCTGGCCGGAACCTCCGACGTCGCCAGCGTCAGCCCGCCGAAGGTCAACGAGGCCGGGGACCTCGCCACCTACAACCTGTTCCCGTCGACCTCGCCGCAGGACAACGCGACGAGCGACCTGGTCAAGAACCTCCGCGACGACGTGATCCCGCCGGTCGAGTCGCAGTACGGCGTCACCGCCTACGTCGGCGGCCAGACGGCGATCTTCGACGACTTCACCACCTACATCGCCGGCAAGCTGCCGCTGTTCATCGGCGTCGTGATCCTGCTCTCGGCGTTCCTGCTGATGATGGCCTTCCGCTCGGTGCTCGTGCCGCTGAAGGCCGTCTTGATGAACCTGCTCAGCATCGGCGCCTCCTTCGGCGTCGTCGTCGCCGTCTTCCAGTGGGGCTGGCTCGGCGGCCTGATCGGGCTCGACGGCACGGCGCCGATCGACTCGTTCCTGCCGGTGATGGTCTTCGCGATCGTCTTCGGCCTGTCGATGGACTACGAGGTCTTCCTGATGTCGCGGGTCCACGAGGAGTGGGAGAACCGCCGCGACGCCTCGGCCGCGGTCCAGCACGGACTGGCTTCGACCGGCCGGGTGATCACGGCGGCGGCGACGATCATGTTCTTCGTCTTCGCCTCGTTCGCCCTCGGCGGCAGCCTGACGATCAAGCTGTTCGGCGTCGCCCTCGCCGCGGCCGTCGCGATCGACGCGTTCGTGATCCGGACGATCCTCGTCCCGGCGATCATGGAGCTGCTCGGCAAGCGCGCCTGGTGGCTGCCCGGCTGGCTCGACCGGATCCTGCCGCGGCTCCACGTCGAGGGCTCCGGCGATGCCGGCCCACAGGCGACGGCCACGCCCGCCACCGTGACCGCCTCCACGGAGGACTGACGTGAGCGAGCGCACCGACTACGAGTCCAAGCGCTGGCAGGCGCTGGCGCTGCTCTGCATCGCCCAGTTCATGGTCGTGCTCGACGCGTCGATCGTGAACATCGCGCTGCCGACGATCGGCGAGGCGCTCGATTTCTCCCAGGACGACCTCTCCTGGGTCGTCAACGCCTACGTGTTGACGTTCGGCGGGTTCCTGCTGCTCGGCGGCCGCCTCGCCGACCTGCTCGGCCGTCGCCGCGTGTTCATGTCGGGGCTCGTCCTCTTCGCGCTCGCCTCGCTCGCCGGCGGCTTCGCCCAGAGCGACATCCAGCTCGTCGTCGCCCGCGCGATCCAGGGCCTCGGCGCCGCGATCGTCTCGCCGGCCGCCCTGTCGATCATCACCGTCACCTTCAAGGAGGGCGCGGAGCGCAACAAGGCGCTCGGCGCCTGGGGCGCTGTCGCCGGCTCCGGCGGCGCGGTCGGCGTCCTGCTCGGCGGCGTCCTCACCGAGAGCCTCGGCTGGGAGTGGGTGCTCTGGGTCAACGTCCCGATCGGGATCGTCGCCGCGCTGATCGCGCCGCGGCTGATCGCCGAGAGCCGATCGGAAGGCGAGAAGCGCTCGTTCGACATCCCCGGCGCGGTCACGATCACCGCCGGCCTCTCGCTGCTCGTCTACGCGATCGTCAACGCCGAGAAGGCGGGGTGGGGGTCGACGGAGACGATCGTCCTGCTCGGCGTCGCCGCGGGGTTGATCGTCGCCTTCGCCGCGATCGAGCAGCGCACGGCCGACCCGCTGGTCCCGTTCCGGATCTTCCGCCTGCCGACACTGACCGGCGCCAATGCCGTCGGCGTCCTCGTCGGCGCATCCCTGTTCTCGATGTTCTTCTTCGCCTCGCTCTACATGCAGCAGGTGCTCGGCTACGGCGCGATCAAGGCCGGCCTCTCCTACCTGCCGCTCTCGGCCGGGATCATCATCTCCGCCGGGGTCAGCTCGCAGCTCTCGACCCGGATCGGCTTCAAGCCGGTCCTCGTCACCGGACTCGTCTTCATCGCCGTGGCGCTGCTCTGGTGGGCGCAGGTCTCACCCGACGGCAACTACGTATCCGACATCCTCGGTCCGTCGGTGATCGCCGCGATCGGACTCGGCCTCGCGTTCGTGTCGATCACGATCGCCGCTGTCGCCGGGGTCAAGGAGCACGAGTCCGGCCTCGCCTCGGGGCTGATCAACACCTCCCAGCAGGTGGGCGGCGCGCTCGGCCTCGCGATCCTCGCGACCATCGCCAACTCGGTCAGCGACGACAAGCTCGCGACCGCCACCTCCCCGGCCGAGCAGGGCGCCGCCCTCACCGACGGCTTCCAGCAGGCGTTCCTGACCGGCGCCGGCTTTGCGATCCTCGGCCTGATCGTCTGCCTCGTCCTGATCAAGACGAGCGACTCGAAGGCGATGATCGACCGCGAGGTCCCGGCCGCCGGGGCGTAGAGCCCGGGCCCGCCCAGCTACCCGCGCCACCTCCGGGCGAACGGGAGCCGCCAGGTGTCGGGGGCGATCAGCTCGTTCAGCGACTTCGGGCCCCAGGACTGCGAGAAGTAGAGCTCGATCGGCGGCGGGTTCTCGAGCAGCGGTGCGGAGATCTCCCAGAGCCGCTCGATGCCGTCGGCCGTCGTGAACAGCGTGTGGTCGCCGGCCATTGCGTCGCGGATCAGCCGTTCGTAGGCCTCGAGCGAGTCGCCGCCGCCATCGGCCTCGGCGCGGGAGAACTGCATCGAGGTCTTCTCCAGCGACATCGACGGCCCCGGGCGCTTGCCGTAGAAGCTGAGCGAGAGGCGCGCATAGTCGTCGAGATCGAAGGTGAGGTGGTCGGGCCCGTACTGGCCGACCCCGGAATCGACCGGGAACATGCTCTGGGGCGGCTCGCGGAACGCGATCGAGATGATCCGGGCGCCCTCGGCCATCCGCTTGCCGGTCCGCAGGTAGAAGGGGACGTCGGACCAGCGCCAGTTGTCGATCTCGCACTTGAGGCCGATCAGGGTCTCGACCTCGGACTTGGAGTCGACGCCGGGCTCCGAGCGGTACTCGTCGTACTGGCCGCGGACGACGTTGGCCGGGTCGATCGGGCGGATCGAGCGGAAGACCTTGTTCTTCTCCTCGGTGATCGCCAGCGGGTCGAGCTGGGTCGGCGGCTCCATCGCGAGGAACGCGAGGATCTGCATCAGGTGGGTGACGACCATGTCGCGGTAGGCGCCGGTCTCCTCGTAGAACGGGCCGCGGCTGCCGACCGAGAGCGTCTCGGGCACGTCGATCTGGACGTGGGCGATGTGGGAGCGGTTCCAGATCGGCTCGAACAGGCCGTTGGCGAAGCGCAGGGCGAGGATGTTCTGGGCCGCCTCCTTGCCGAGGAAGTGGTCGATCCGGAAGATCTGGCGCTCGGGGAAGTACTTGTGGATCTTGTCGTTGAGCTCGCGTGCGCTCTCTAGATCGGTGCCGAACGGCTTCTCCATGATGATTCGCGACTCCGCCGCGATCCCCGCCTGCTCGACGAGCTCGAGCAGCTTCAGCGCCGCCGTCGGCGGGACGCTCATGTAGAGCAGGCGCTGGACGTCGGGACCGAGCCCCTGCTCGGCCTTGCTGACCGCCGCGGTCAGCGGCACCGGCCCCTCCTTGACGTTCGCGTAGGTCAGCCGCTGGGCGAACTCGCGCCGCGCATCCTCGCTGAAGTCGCGGCGGCCGAACTCGTCGCAGGCATCGAGCGCGTAGGTCCGGAACTCGTCGTCGGTCATCTCGGTCCGGGCGGCGCCGACCACCCGGAAGTCGGGAAGGAGCCCCGCCTGCGAGAGGTTCAACAGCCCCGGGAGCAGCTTCCGCCGCGACAGATCACCGGTGGCGCCGAAGAGGACGACGACGTTCGGGCAGATGCGAGCGGTCCGGGCTTCGGCCCGATGGGTCTCCGAGAAGACCATCGCCGCGTCTCCCTGACCGGCTTCGTCGACCGATAGATCCTCCAAGGGTCCGACCCTACTTCAACGGGTCCGCGGGGACCCGGTCCGCGGTGGCCGGGCGCGCCGGGCTCAGTTGCCCGAGTAGCCGACGGCCCCGAGCAGCGGGGCGACCGGGACGCACGGCGGGTCCGGCGCGCGCTTGGGGTCGAGCGCCTCGTAGACGAATCCGGCCGTCACCGGGTCGGCGAACACCGAGACGTGCTCGGCCTGGTCGAGGTTGCAGTACTCCTGCAGAACCACGTTGGTGACGTTCGGCGCCTTCGGTAGCAGGCCGCTCGTGTACGGCATCACGAGCTCGTCGTTCTTCGTGACGATGTTCGTGTAATCGACGCGGCGCGAGGTGATCCCCTTCGCGTGCAGCTTCTGCATGAACCGCGAGCCCATCAGGAACTGCCGGCACGAGCTGCAGGCGCGGTCGATCGTCGGCTTCAGCGCCGGGTCGACGCCGAGCGTCGTCGCGATCGTGTTAAGGGTCGCGAGCCCCGCCGCGTCGGTGCCGCCCCAGAGCGGGGTGATCGCGACGTAATCGTCGACCGAGCGGGCGCCGTTGAGGAAGCGGACGTACCAGTTCGGCATCAGGCTGCCCTCGGAGTGGCCGACGATGTCGACCTTCCGCGCTCCGGTCGCGCTCTTGACGCGCTTGATGAACCGCTTCAACTCGCGGGCGCTCGACTGCATCTTCCGCAGGCCGCCCGGCTGGTAGGCCGGCGTCGAGACGTCGTCCTTGGTCCCGTAGGTGAGGCTGAAGACGCAGAAGCCGCGGTTCTTCAGGAACGGGGACAGCGTCGCGAAGTTGACGGTCTGATTGGCGAGCAGGCCGTGCGCGAGGACGACGGGCTGCGGGTGCCGCTTCGTCGGCACGCAGCCGAAGTCGTTGGCGCCGGCGGGGTCGGAGTTCGGGGCCTGACCCTGCGCGAGCAGCGCTGCATCGACGGTCCAGGGCACGGGCAGCTTCGCGGCGCTCGCGGCGCACGGAAGCGCCAGCGCTGCCGCCAGCGCGATCCCTGCCATCGCTGTTGCGAACCCCCGCCGCATATCCCTGCACCGCCGAGCCTAGCCGATCGCGGCCGAACCGGCGCCTCCTCGCGCCGGTCTGGCTAGGGTTTCCGCCGATGAGTGCCACTCTGCGGCGCGTCCGCTGGCTCCCTCTCCTGGTCGTCTCGCTCGTCGCCCTCGGCGGCGGCGCGATCGGGTTCGCCCTCGGCGGCGGCCCCGCGCCGGTCGTCCGCGAGCCGCTCGCCCAGACGTCGAAGGCCCGTGGCGCACCCGACCGGACCTTGGCGCTGACCCGGATCACCATCCAGCCGGGCACCGAGCTCCCGCTCCACCACCATCCGGGGACGCAGATCGCCTACGTCGACTCCGGGGTCCTGACCTACACCGTCGAGCAGGGCACCGCGCGGATCAAGCGCGGGCCGGCCGACGACCATCCGGTCCTCGTCCGCAAGCTCGAGGCCGGCGACACCGCGCGGCTGAAGCCGGGCATGTGGATCGTCGAGCAGCCGAGCGACCATCATCATGCGGTCAACGCCGGTGAGAAGCCGATCGTCCTCTACCTCTCGACGCTCTTCCCGAAGGGCGCCCCGCCCTCGATCCCGGGCTGACCCCGGGGCGGGGTAGGGCGGACCGTGGAGCCCGCCCTCGGGAAGCAGCGGGCGGGCTCCGTGGTCCACGAGTGGGCTAGGCCGTGCGGCCGTCCCTCTCGTCCTCGCCGAACTCGACGATGCCGGCGAGCACGTAGATGCAGAGGGCGAAGATCGCCAGCGACCAGAACCAGTGGCCGCTCGTGATCGACAGCAGCGCCCAGAACGCGCCGAGGCCGGCGCCGATGATCCCGAGCACGCGCCCGAAGGCGTTGCCGGCCATCAGCGAGAAGCCGCCGCAGACCTGGACGATGCCGAGGATGATCAGGACCCAGCCGACCGCGCTCAGGTCGCTGAAGACGAGCCTCGTGTCTCCGACCCACCAGCTCGCGTTGTCGAGTGCGCCGATGCCGTAGATGACGTTCAGCGTGCCGACGATCAAGAGCATGATCGCGGCGAAGATGACTCGACCGGTACCTCTCATTTGGACTCCTTTTGTTGGCGGCGAAAGGCCGCTTTCGGGCCGGCATATACCGGTGACCGGAAAGTAGATTCGCCACGAGGGCCCAACCTCATCCCTTTGGGGTGATTCCTGCGGGCCTTCGTTCACGCGATCCGGGTGATGTTCCGGGGGCGCCGGAGAGGTAGGTTCCAGGGCGCAACCTGACTTGAAAGGAGAGTCCGTGGAAGCCGGAGAACTGGAGGAGATGGGACCGATCGACTACGTGTTGATCGAGTGGCCCGACGACCCGCCGAACGGCGAGGTCGCACCGATCGTCTTCGATCTCGTCAACCGCGGGATCATCCGCGTGCTCGACTTCGCGATCTTCGCCAAGAACGAGGACGGCGACGTCGCCGCGATCGACTTCGGCGAGCTGCCCGCGAACGCGGAGGCGCTGGAGGAGTTCCGGGGCGCGTCCTCGGGCGTGATCGGCGAGGACGACCTCGTCGAGGCCGCGGCCGCGATCGACCCCGGCGCCCTCGCGGCGCTGATCGTCTACGAGAACACGTGGGCCGCCCCGTTCGCGGTGGCGACGCGTCGCTCCGGCGGCCAGCTCGTCGCCGGCGGCCGGATCCCGATCCAGGCGTTCATCGCGGCACTCGACGCCGCCGAAGCCGCCTGAGCCCGACCCTCACGAAGCCGAAAGGAACCGACCGATGCCAGGACTGATCAGAGGAGTCGCCCGCACCGCGGTCGTCGCCGGTACCGCGACCGCCGTCAGCAACCGCGTCTCGCGCCGCCAGGGCGAGCGCTGGGCCGCACAGGCTCCGCCGCAGCAGCAGTACGCCGAACCGGCCCCGCAGGCCGCTCCGGCCGCCCCCGCGGCCGATCCGATCGCCCAGCTCAAGGAGCTCGGCGAGCTCCGCGACAGCGGCGTCCTCACGGACGAGGAGTTCGCGGCCCAGAAGGCCAAGATCCTCGGCTAGCCGGAGGTGACCGTTCCGGTCGCCCGCTCAGGCGGGCGGCTGGAACGACGTCGCCGCCCCCCACGGATCGACGACCCGGATCCCGTCGCCGTCGTCGGCGACCTCGATCCCGGCGGCGGCGAAGCGCTCGCGGAGCGCGGCGATCTCACCACTGTCGACGATCACGGTCCAGTGCTCGAGGCCGACCGCGTCCGGCGGGTTCGGCGGCACGCCCTCGCCCTTCCAGACGTTGAGGCCGAGGTGGTGGTGGTAGCCGCCGGCGGCGACGAACGCGGCGCTGCCGAAGTCGGTCATCACCTCGAAGCCGGCGAGGTCCCGGTAGAACGCGAGTGCGTCGGCGACGTTGCCGACGTGCATGTGGAGGTGGCCGACGACGAGGTCGCGGTCGGCGTGCTCGGGCAGCTCCTCGCCGGCGACGGCGGCGACCAGGTCCTGGAGGTCGAGCGGCCGCGGGCCGATCGTGGTCGGGTCGCGGAGATCGCCCCAGTGCTCGCGGCCGCGGTCGGCGGCGAGCTCGATGCCGTTGCCGTCGGGGTCGGGCAGGTAGATGGCCTCGGAGATGCCGTGGTCCGACGCGCCCTGGATCGGCGTGCCGGTCTCGGCGAGGCGGCGGACCGCCCGGCCGAGCTCCTGGCGCGTCGGATAGAGCAGGGCGAAGTGGTAGAGCCCGGCGTGGCGGGCGGCGCGCTTCGCGTCGGGGCGCTCGTGGAGGACGAGCAGGTCCTCGGCGCCGGCTCCGAGCCGGGCGACGTCGCCGTCGCGGCCGTGGAGCCGGAGGCCGATCGAGCGCTCGTAGAAGCCGATCGAGCGGTCGAGATCGGTGACGACGATGTGGACCGCGCCGAGCCGGAGGTCGGCGGGGAGGACCGGCTGAGCGGGAGCGTCTGAAGTGGCTGTAGCAAGGTCGTTGTGCATGCAACTATCTTGCCACGAACGCGGCCGTTTGTAAAGCCGCGATTCCGGAGCCGGGGTTCGGGCTAGTCGAAGACGATCGCCTGGCGCACGGCCTCGCCGCGAGCGAGCCGGTCGAAGCCCTCGTTGATCTCGTCGAGCGCGAGGCGGTGGGTGAGCAGTCGGTCGACGTCGAGCTTCCCCTGCTTGTAGAGGTCGATGAACTTCGGCAGATCGCGGGCGGGCACGCTCGAGCCGAGGTAGGAGCCTCGAAGCGTCCGCTCCTCCGCCACCAGCGAGACGGCGGGGATGCTGAGCATGTCGGCGGGATCTGGCAGGCCGACCGTCGTCGTCGTGCCGCCGCGGCGGGTCGCCTCGTAGGCGTCGGCGAGAACCCGGGCGCTGCCGACGGTCTCGATCGCGTGGTCGGCGCCGCCGCCGGTGAGCTCGCGGATCGCGGCGACTGCTCCGGGCCCGGCCTCGACGGTGTCGGTTGCGCCGAGCTCGCGGGCGAGCTCGAGCTTGTCGGCGACGACGTCGACGGCGACGATCGTCCCGGCGCCCTGGAGGACAGCGCCGAGCAGGGCGGAGAGCCCGACGCCGCCGAGCCCGAAGACGGCGACGCGCTGGCCGGGCTCGATCCGGGCGGCATTGACCGCGGCGCCGACGCCGGTCAGCACCGCGCAGCCGAACAGCGCCGCGATTTCGTAGGGAAGCTCCGGGTCGACCTTCACGGCGGATGCCTCGGAGACTACGATGTGATCGGAGAAGGCGGAGACGCCGAGGTGGTGGTGGATCTCGTCTCCACCGGTCGTCGCGAGCCGGCGCTCGCCCCCGAGCAGAGTGCCGGCGGCGTTGGCTCCCGCGCCAGGTTCACAGAGCGCCGCCCGGCCGGCCTGGCACGGCTCGCACTCGCCGCAGGCGGGGACGAACGCGAGCACGACGTGGTCGCCGGTGGCGAAGGCGGTGACGCCCTCGCCGGTTTCGACGACCTCGCCCGCCGCCTCGTGGCCGAGCGCCATCGGCATCACCCGCGGCCGCGATCCGTTGATGACCGAGAGGTCGGAGTGGCAGAGCCCGGCCGCGCCGACCCTGATCAGCAGCTCGCCCGGTCCCGGTGGGTCGAGCTCGAGCTCGGCGATCTCGAGCGGCTTCGACTCCGCGTAGGGCTCCGGTGCGCCCATTTCGCGGAGCACCGCGCTCCGGACCCTCACGATCCGCCCTCGGCCTTTAGCCGCTCGAGGCTCTCGCGGAGCTGCGCCGGCATCTCCGCCGGCCGCCTGGTCGCGGCGTCGACGAAGACGTGGACGAACCACCCCGTCGCCGACGGCTCGTCGGCGCCGACCGCGAACAGGCCGATCTCGTAGGTCACGCTCGAGTTGCCGAGCTTGCCGACCCGGAGGCCGGCCTCGATGTCCTCGGGGAAGGCGAAGCCGTCCGTGTAGGTGCAGTGCGACTCGGCGCAGACGCCGATCACGTCGCCGGCGTGGATGTCGAGGCCGCCCTCGCGGATCAGCCAGCGGTTGATCACGGTGTCGAAGAACGCGTAGTACTCGACGTTGTTGACGTGCCCGTAGACGTCGTTGTCGGCCCAGCGGGTCTGCAGGGTCTCGACGTGCGGGTAGTCGCTCCGCGTCTCGGCGGCTTCGCTCATCCGCTCGCTCCGCCGTTCGCCCCGGTCAGGCGAGCTTCGCCTCGAGGAGGATCTCCGGGCCCGCCAGCGCCTTCGAGACCGGGCAGTTCTCCTTCGCGGTCTCGGCGTGGCGCTGGAAGTCCTCGTCGCTGAGGCCGGGAACGGTGCCGACGGTCGAGAGCTCGATCTTGTGGATCTCGAAGCCCGTCTCGGTCCGCCGGAGGTAGACGCTCGCGTCGGTCTCGACGCTCTCCGGCTCGGCGCCCGCCGTGCTCAGGATCAGCGTCAGCGCCATCGAGAAGCACGACGCGTGTGCCGTGGCGATCAGCTCCTCGGGGTTGGTCCCCTTGCCGTCGCCGAAACGCGACGCCGCCGAATAGGTGCCTTCGAGCGACTTGGTTCCGGTGTCGACCTCGCCCTGGCCGCTCTCGATGTCTCCCGTCCACTTCGCGTGGCCCGTCGCTGCCATTTCGATCTCCTCTGCTGGTTGCCGTCGGGGCACCAGCATCGCAAGTCAGCCGCTCCGGCTGCCCGCCGCCATTCGCTCGAGTCCGGGGAGCACGAGTGCGATCACCCAGTCGGTCAGCTGCTCGGGCTCGACGTCCGGATGCTCGTCCCACCAGTCGACGAGGCCCTCGTAGACGCCGTTGAGGGCGCGGGTGATCGCCTCGACCTCGAGCGGCTCGGGGTCGCCGCCCAGCGCGCGGGCGGTCGCCGCGATCGCCGCCTCGACCAGCGCGTCCTGCCGGGCGCGGATCTCGGCGACCTTCAGGGTTACGGCGTCGGCGGAGGGGTCGATCGTGCGCACGGCGCCGTAGGCGAGCCGGAAGGTCCCCCGGCGCTCGCGGACGAACCGGAAGAAGGCGAGGCTGCCGCTGCGCAGGAGCTCCTCGGGGTCGGTGCGGCCGGCGACGGCGTCGCGGACGACCTCGGCGAGCTCGATCCCCATCGCGTCGACGACCGCGACCAGCACGCCCTCCTTCGAGCCGAACTGGTCGTAGACGACCGGCTTCGAGACCCCGGCGCGGGCGGCGAGCTCGTCCATCGAGGCACCCTCGTAGCCGCGCTCGGAGATCAGCTCGGTCGCGAGCTCGAGCAGGTGGCGGTGGCGCAGCTCGCGGGGGACCCGGCGGTGCGGGTGGGCGGCGAGCTCGCGCTCGATCGCGGCGAGGCGCTCGTTCCGTGGTTGTGTGGCGGAGGTCACAGTGCCTAAACCTACTGGCGGTAACCTACTACGAGTAGGCAACGGAAGCGAATGGTATCCGGCAAGGGCCGGCGAGGAGGAGCGGAGCAGATGAGCGCAAGCGCAACGGCGGCGGTCGAAGAGCATGTGAACGGTGGCGCCGGCCGCGTCCACGACGTCGCGGTGATCGGGACCGGCTTCTCCGGCCTCGGCATGTCGATCAAGCTGAAGCGGTCCGGGGTCGAGGACTTCGTCGTCCTCGAGCGCGCCTCGAGCGTCGGCGGCACCTGGCGCGACAACACCTACCCGGGGATCCAGTGCGACGTTCCCTCACACCTCTACTCGCTCTCGTTCGCCCCGAACCCGGACTGGTCGCGTGCCTTCTCGCCCGGCCCCGAGATCTGGGAGTACCTGAAGCGCACCGCCGACGAGCAGGGCATCACCCCGCACATCCGCTTCGACAGCGAGGTGACCGAGGCCCGCTGGGACGCCGAGCGGCGCAACTGGGTCCTGCAGACCGCGACCGGGGTCGTTCGCGCCCGCGTGCTCGTCGCCGGCCTCGGCGGCCTCGTCGAGCCGCGCCTCCCCGACGTCCCCGGGATCGAGGACTTCCCCGGCGAGGTCATGCACTCGGCCCGCTGGGATCACGACTACGACTTCCGCGGCAAGCGCGTCGCCGTGATCGGAACCGGCGCCTCGTCGATCCAGATCGTTCCGCAGCTGCAGCCGATCGTCGCCGAGCTCGACCTCTTCCAGCGGACCCCGGCATGGATCGCGCCGCGCCGCGACCACGCAATCAGCGCCCGCCGCCGGCGGCTCTACAAGCGCTTCCCGGTCCTCCAGAAGCTGACCCGACAGTGGATCTTCTGGACGCGCGAGGTGATGGTGCTCGGCCTCGTCAAGCGGCCGCAGCTCCTCGGGATCGTCGAGCGCGCCGCCCGGGCTCACCTCAACAAGCAGGTCTCCGACCCGGATCTGCGCCGGAAGCTCACCCCGGACTACACGATCGGCTGCAAGCGGATCCTGATCTCGAACGACTTCTATCCCGCGCTGACGCAGCCGAACGTCGACGTCGTCCCCGAGGGCATGACCGAGGTCCGCGGCAACCGGGTCGTCGGCAGCGACGGAACCGAGCGCGAGGTCGACGCGATCGTCCTCGGGACCGGCTTCCAGGTGACCGACTTCCCCGGCGCCAAGGTCATCTACGGCCGCGACGGTGACCGCAGCCTCAGCGAGATCTGGCAGGGGAGCCCGAAGGCCAACCGCTGCACGACCGTCGCCGGCTTCCCGAACCTGTTCGTACTCGGCGGACCCAACGACGGCATCGGCCACACCTCGGCGGTCGAGATGATCGAGCACCAGTTCACCTACGTCCTCGATGCGCTCGCGACGATGCGCCGCGAGGGTCTCGCTGCCGTCGACGTCCGTCCCGAGGTCCAGGAGCGGTTCGTCGCTGACCTCGACCGGAAGATGGAGGACACGGTCTGGCTCCAGGGCGGCTGCGCGAGCTGGTACCTCGACAGCCAGGGCCGGAACTCGACGCTCTGGCCCGACTGGACCGCGGCCCACGCCCGCGCGACCGAGCACTTCGACCTCACCGAGTACGAGGTCGAGCGCGTCGGCGAGCCGGAGCGGGAGCTGACCCCGGCCTGATCCGGCCCGCCTGCCATCCTCGTCGGGTGGCAGACGGTCCCCAGGAGCCGATCCCGGGCGCGGTGCCCCTCGGGGCCGCCGAGCCCGCCGCCGACCCGACCTACCCGGTCGGCCGCTACGCGGCCGCGCTGCGCCGCTACATGCGCGAGCGGGCACGGGTGCAGGTGATCGGTGAGGTCACGAACCTCCGCCTCGCCGGCAAGTCCGCCTACTTCGAGCTGCGCGACTCCGACGGGGCGCTCCAGTGCTCGATGTGGCGCAGCGATTGGGACAAGCTGAAGCTTCCCGACGGGGCGGTCCGCGACGGCACCGAGGTCGTCGTCTTCGGCGGCCCCGATTACTACCCGGGGAGCGCCACCGCCTCGCCGTCGTTCAGCTTCCGCTGCACGCGCCTGCGCCTCGCCGGCGAGGGCGACCTGCTCGCCCAGCTCGCCGAACTTCGCCGCAAGCTCTCGGCCGAGGGCCTCTTCGAGCCGCAGAAGCGGCTGCCGCGGCCGGCCCTGCCGCGGACGATCGGCATCGTCACCGGGCGCGACTCCGCCGCCGAGGCCGACCTGATCGCCGGGCTGAAGCGCCGGTCGTGGGCCGGCCACGCGGTCTTCGCCCACCCGCCCGTCCAGGACCGCCACGCCGCCCCGAAGATCGCCCGCGCCCTCAGCGACCTCGCCGCGGTCCCGGAGGTCGAGGTGATCGTCGTCGCCCGCGGCGGCGGCAGCCTCGCCGACCTCTGGGCGTTCTGCGACGAGACCCTCTGCCGGACCGTCGCCCTGTTGCGTGTGCCGGTCGTCTCCGCCGTCGGCCACGAGTCCGACCGGACGCTGCTCGACGACGTCGCCGCGGTCTGCTGCTCGACGCCGACCCACGCGATCGAGGAGGCGGTCCAGGTCGACGTCGGCCTGCAGCGTCGCCGCCTCGCCGCCGATGCCGGCCGGCTCTCGGTCCGCGGCCGTGACGCGGGGCGGGGGAGGGCGCGCCGCCTCGCCGCGGTCGCCCGAGCGCTCGGCCACCACACCGACGGCCAGCGCCGTCGCCTGCACCAGCAGATCCGCGAGATCAGGGCGTCGGCCACCCGGGCGATCGCCCGCGGCAGCCGAGGCAGCGCGCGACACGCGCTCGTCCTCGGCCGCAAGCGCACCGCCGCCCTCCACGGCGCGGTCGCGTCCGGCGACCGGCTCGCCTCCCGCGCCGCTGCCCTCGACCGCCACGCCGATGCAGCCGCCGCGGGCCGCGCGGCAGAGCTGAAGCGGATCGCGCAGACCCTCGCCGCCCACGAGCCCGAGCGCGTGCTCGAGCGCGGCTACGCGATCGTCAGCGACGCCGAGGGCGACGTCGTCACCAGCGCCGAGGCCGCCCGCGAGCGCGAGCGCCTGCGCGTCCGCTTCAGCGACGATGATGTCCTCACGGAGGTGATCGAGGATGAGTGAGACAGAGAGCGCCGCGACTCAGGCGCCGGCGAGCTACGAGTCCGCGGTCGAGCGGCTCGAGGAGATCATCCTCCGCCTCGATTCCGGCAAGGCCGAGCTCCGCGAGACCCTCGAGCTCTGCCGCGAGGGTAAGACGCTCGTCGAGTACTGCAAGGGCGAGCTCGACGCCGTCTCGGGCGAGCTCCAGCGGCTGGATCTCGACGACCTCGTCCGCAAGCTCGAGGCCGGCGCGGGCGAAGAAGCCGAGCCCGGCGCCGCTTCCTGAGCCGAATTCGGGATTTCCCGGCGGCCTTGTCGATTTTTCGCCTGCTCGTTCGACGCAGGGGTAACAGGGGCCGACAGGAGGCCCCCCGAACGAAGGAGATGAGATGCGAGTGATGGTTCTGGTCAAGGCGAGCCCTGAGAGCGAGGCCGGCGAGATGCCCGCGGAGGAGATGCTCACCGAGATGGGCGCCTTCAACGAGGAGCTCGTCAAGGCAGGTGTGATGCTCGCCGGCGACGGTCTCCACGCCTCCGACAAGGGCGTCCGGGTGACGATCCCGGCTGGCGGCGGCGAGCCGACGGTGACCGACGGGCCGTTCGCGGAGGCGAAGGAGCTCGTCGCGGGCTTCTGGATCTGGCAGGTCAAGGACATGGACGAGGCCCTCGAGTGGGCGAAGCGGATCCCGAACCCGGGCCCCGGCCCGGCCGGCACCGTCGAGCTGCGCCCGATCTTCGAGATGGAGGACTTCGAGGACGCGATGACCCCCGAGCTGCAGGAGCAGGAGCAGCGGCTCCGCGATCAGCTCGAGGGCAACTGACGGAGCCACGTCCAGCCGGGAGGCGGAGTGGCGTCTGAGCGCGAGGCCCGGCGAGCGGTCGAGGCGGTCTGGAGGATCGAGTCCGCCCGGCTGATCGCCGGCCTCGCGCGGACGTTCCGCGACGTCGGGATCGCCGAGGACCTCGCCTCCGAGGCGCTCCTCGCCGCCCTCGAACAGTGGCCGTCGAGCGGCATCCCGGACAACCCGGGTGCCTGGCTCGCCGCCACCGCGCGCAATCGCGGCGTCGACCGGATCCGGCGGGAGAGGGTCGCCGAGCGCAAGAGCGCCGAGCTCGGCCGCGAGCTCGAGCTCCGAGAGGAGGACGTCCAGCGCGACCTCGCCGCCGAGCTCGACGACCCGTTCGACGACGACCTGCTTCGCCTCATCTTCACGACCTGCCACCCGGTGCTCTCGACCGACGCGCGGGTGGCGCTGACGCTGCGGCTCCTCGGCGGGCTGACCACTCCGGAGATCGCCCGCGCATACCTCACCTCCGAGGCGACGGTCGCCCAGCGGATCGCGCGGGCGAAGCGGACCCTGCGCGCCGCCCGGGTTCCGATCGAGGCGCCGGACCGCGCCGAGCTTCCGGATCGGCTCGGCTCCGTGCTCGAGGTGATCTACCTGATCTTCAACGAGGGGTACTCGCCGAGCTCGGGAACCGAGGTGGTCAGAGCCGAACTGGTCGAGGAGGCGCTTCGCCTCGGCCGCGTCCTCGCCGAGCTGCTCCCTGAGGAGCCGGAGGTCCACGGCCTGGCGGCGCTGATGGAGCTCCAGGCGTCGCGAACGCGGACCCGGGTCGACGCCGCCGGCGACCCGGTCCCGCTGCTCGAACAGGATCGGGCGCGCTGGGACTGGATGCTGGTCGAGCGCGGGAACCGGGCGCTCGGCCGCGCCTACGCGACCGGAGGCTCGTTCGGTCCCTACGCCCTGCAGGCGGCGATCGCCGCCTGCCACGGCCGCGCCCGGATCCCCGGCGACACCGACTGGGAGTGGATCGCCGCGCTCTACGACGGGCTCGCCGAGATCGCGCCCTCGCCGGTGGTCGAGCTCAACCGGGCGATCGCCTTCGGGATGGCGTTCGGGCCCGATGTCGCGCTGACGATGCTCGGCGACGCATCGCTGCAGCGAGCGCTCGCCTCCTATCCGCTCCTGCCGGCCGCCCGCGGCGACATGCTCGAGCGCGCCGGGCGCCGGGTCGACGCCGCGGCCGAGTTCGAGCGGGCGGCTGAGCTCTCCGGGAACGCACGCCAGGCCGCGTTCCTCCGCCGCCGAGCCGCCGCGAGCCGCTCGGCGGACGCCATTTCCCCCTAAATAGCGGGAACCCGCCCGGGCACCCCCTTGCGCTCCCCGGGGGCCGGCCGTATGGTCGCCGCAGCGGTCCGGGAGAGAGAAAGAACTCCACGAAAGCCAAGTGGAGGGGCAGCTCTCAAGGCCGACTCGAGAGGCTTTGAACGCGCGAAGGCTACGCGCGAGGCAGGCCACCGAGTCGCCCCGGGCCGCTACTTTCGTTCTCGGGCGAAGGTGCCGCGGTTGCGGGAGCCGGGGCGCAGGGGATAGCGTCGCTTCTGCACCCCAATTGGAAGGTTCTTCGATGGCAGTCAAGCTCCACCGCTGCGGCATCACCTGGTTCAAGCTCGACGCGCACCCGTGCTGGAAGGTCGAGAAGGCGTTGCGCGACCGCGGCGTCGACTACGAGGTCGTCCTCGAGCCGACCTTCCCGCGTGGGAAGCGCAAGGACGTCAAGGAGCACACCGGCCAGGAGGTCCTGCCGGTGCTCGAGCTCGCCGACGGCACCTGGATCCGCGAGGAGTCGAGCGCGCTGGTCGATCAGATCAACGAAGGCAAGTACGACTGACGCCGTCCGTGGGCGAGGGCTTCTGGATCCGGCTCGCCGGCCCGGCTGACGCCGAGGCCGTCAGCGAGGTCCTGCGGCGGGCCGGGCTCGCGGCCTGGGGACCGTTCCTCGGAGCCGACCGGATCGAGGAGGCGACCGCCGATGCGACCCATCCCGCCGACGCGGTCGCCGTCGATGGCGAGGGCGTGCTCGCGTTCGTCGCCTGGGAGGAGGACACCGGGGAGATCTCCCGCCTCTACACCGACCCACGGGGCCAGGGCCGCGGCGCCGCCGGCGCGCTGCTCGACGTCGCCCTCGACGCCCTCCGTGAGGCCGGGCAGATGCAGGCCTGGCTCCACACCGAGGAGCGCAACGAGGCGGCGATCGGCTTCTACCTGAGTCACGGCTGGCGGATCGAGGGCGAGCCCCGGGTCCGCGACTGGCACGGCGCCCGGCTCGTCGAGCCGCGCCTCGTCCACGACCTCGACGTGCGCCCGAGCGGATAGCGTCCGGCCTCATGCGCTACCGCCGGACCCCGATCGAGATCGAGGCGCCCGAGTCACTCGGCTACGACTCGATCGCCAACAACCTCGCCGAGAGCTCCTTCGCCGACATGTCGCTCGGCGACTACGGGATCGACACCGACGTCGGCGAGCTCCTGCTCCAGTACGGCGACCATCGCGGCGTCCCGGCCCTGCGCGAGCAGATCGCCTCCGACTCCGACGCGATCGGCACCGACCAGGTGCTCGTCACCTCCGGCGCCGCGCCGGCGCTCTTCATCGTCGCCACCGCGTTGCTCGAGTCGGGCGATCACGTCCTGATCGAGGAGCCGAACTACGCGACCAACCTCGAGACCCCGCGCGCTCTCGCCGCCGAGGTCGAGGCGCTGCCGATCCGCTTCGAGGACGGCTGGGCGCTCGACCTCGAACGGGTCGAGTCGATGCTCCGGCCCGAGACGCGCCTCGTCAGCGTCACCTACCCGCACAACCCGACCGGCGCGATGATCGACGCCGCGACGCTGGAGCGGCTGGTGGAGATCGTCGAGGCGCATCCGATGGCGCGGCTCCTCGTCGACGAGACCTATCGCGAGCTCGCCTTCGGCGAACCGCTGCCGGTCGCCGCCGGGCTCTCACCGCGCGTGCTCAGCGTCTCCTCGATGTCGAAGACCTACGGGCTGCCCGGCTTGCGGATGGGGTGGCTGATCACGCGCGACCCCGAGCTCGACGAGACCCTGCTCGCCGCCAAGGAGCAGATCCTGATCTGCGGCTCGGCGATCGACGAGGAGATGGCGGCACGAGTGCTGTCCGCGCGGGACCGGATCCTGCCGCCGATCCGCACCCAGATCGCCGAGCACCTCGGAATCGTCCGCGAGTGGATGGCGGGCCAGGACGTCTTCGAGTGGGTCGAGCCGCAGGCCGGCGTCGTCGGCATGCCCAGGCTCCGGGAGCCCGACGCCCACGACATCGACCGCTTCTACGAGTCGCTGCTCGACGACCACGGCACCTACGTCGGTCCCGGCCACTGGTTCGATCAGCCGCGCTCCTGCTTCCGGCTCGGCTACGGCTGGCCGGAGACGGACGAGCTCCGGCGCGGTCTCGACGGCCTCCTCGCCGCCGCCGCCGATGCGCGGGTCTAGCTAGCTAGCGGCGGGCTCGCTCGGCCCGCGGCGCCGGCCGGTCGCCGCGGAGGCGCATCCGGGCGTCGCGGATCGGGTGGGCGTGGCGGACGCGGGCGACCGCCCGCTGCGGAGCCGTCCGCGCTGCGGCCAGCGCCATTTCGCCGGTGCCGGGCTCGAGCGCGAGCTCTCCGGTGACCGGGGCGACGCCCGCCCGCTCGCTCCAGGCCAGATAGGCGGCGACCGCCACGACGAAGCCCGAGAGGCCGGCTGCCAGCAGCGGAGCGCGCGGATCGACGGCCTCGCCGAGCCAGCCGGTCAGCGGACCGCCGATGACCGTCGACCCGAGGAAGACGATCGAGTAGACCGCCATCACCCGGCCGCGCATCTCCGGCGCGGCGGCGAGCTGCAGGCCGGAGTTGATCCCGGCCGCGAACGTCACCGAACAGATCCCGAGGGCGCCGAGCGCGAGCATCTCGAGCGGCAGGGTGGGGGCGAGGGCGGCGAGCGTCGCGGTGACGCCGAACCCGACGGCGGCGAGCGTGATCAGCTCGCGACTCACCTTCGTCCGGGTGCCCACGGTGAGCGCCCCGGTGATCGAGCCGATCCCCATCGCGATCATCAAGAGCGAGTAGGCGGAGACGTCACCGGCGAAGACGCGGTCGGCGAGCAGCGGGATCACGACCTGGAAGTTGAAGCCGATCGTCGAGAGGACGAGCATCAGCAGCAGTGGCACCCGGAGCTCGCGGCGGCCGGCGATGTGGTGGAGCGCCTCGCGGATGTTGCCGCGCGGCTTGCTCCGGTCGGGACCGTGCAGCTTGGCCGGGTCCATCTTGACCAGCGCCACGAGCATCGCCACGAACGAGAGCGCGTTGACGCCGAAGCAGGGCGCCACCCCCCAGAGAGCGATGATCACGCCGGCGATCGCCGGGCCGGTGATCCGGGCCGAGTGCACCAGCACCGAGTTGAGGCTGACCGCGTTGACGACCCGGTCGGCGCCGACGATCTCGATCACGAACGCCTGCCGTGCGGGGTTGTCGACCGACAGGACGAGGCCGCGGAGCGCGATGACGACGAACACCATCCACGCTTCGACGACGCCGAAGGCGGTGAGGAGGAAGAGGATCGTCGCCGGGACCGCCATCCCGGTTTGGGAGATGATCAGCAGCTTGCGCTTGTCGAAGCGGTCGGCGAGCGCGCCGCCGAGGGCGCCGAAGAGGAGGATGCCCGCGAACTGCAGGGCGGTGGCGAGGCCGACCGCGAAACCGGATCCGGTCAGGGCGAGGACGAGCCAGAGCTCGGCGACGATCTGCATCCAGTTGCCGGCCAGCGAGACGACCTGCCCGCCGAAATACAGGCGGTAGTTGCGGAACTCAAGGGATGCGAAGGAACGACGTACGGCGGCGCTCAACTGCGGTCCTCCTCGAGCACCTGCTCGAGGATCTCCGCAGCGCGCGCCAGCGTGGCGACGTCGTCTTCGGGAAGCGCCCGCATCTTCCGGGCGAGGTAGGCCGTCTTGCGCTTGCGCAGACGGGTCAGAGCCTTCTTGCCGTCCCCTGAGATCTGGACGATCGAGCAGCGGCCGTCGGTCGGGTCGGTCGTCCGGGACACGAGCCCGGACTCCGTCAGCCGTCCGAGGATGCGCGTGGCGGTGGGGCGCTGGATGCCTTCGATCCGCGCCAGCTCGGACGGGGTCAGCGGCCCGGAGCGCTCGATGGTCGCCAGCGCCGCGATCGACGCCGGCCCCAACTCGGTGTTCGCCTCCTGACGCAGCCGCCGCGCCATCCGGTTCACCGCAAGCCGCAACCGTGCCGCCTGCTCGGTCAAATCCTGAGTGGATGTGGTTTCGGTGCCAGTCATTGGTTAGTAGTGCTAATTATCTTAGCTAACTATCGGTGGCAGGTCAAGGGGGCGGGGCGGCGAGGGGGGTTGCGGGATCGGTTCCGGTGATGACTGAACGTCAGATTCTCGGGCGCCGACTGGCCGGCATTGCCCTGTTCGTGTGCGCCACGGGTGCAAGCGTCATCGCCGGCGAACCGCCGGGCGGAGAGCTGCCCGACGTTTCGCTCGGTTGGCCAATATTGCTCTACCTCGAGCGGGCTGCCGTCGCAGTCGGCATTCTCGGGTTCACGGTCTTGATCATCTGGCGCGCTGGCAGGGGCGAGTTCCCGGTTCGCTTCGGAAACGTGGAATACGAAGCCCGATCGGTTGCATCGCAGATGGACGAAGGGATCGAAGTCTTGGAGCTCCGCATCGAGCAGCTCGAGAAGAAGGCCGAGCAGGGCGTATGAGCGGTTGCCGGGATCGCCCAAGAGGTCTAGCCTGATGCCGATGTCGAATTCCGAGAACGGAAAGCACGAAGAGGACGCGCAGAGTGCGAGTCGCCAGGAGTTCCGCCGATATGCGCGGGAAGAACTCCCGCAGCTCCGCCAGCAGTTGGCAGAGGTTCGGCAGAACCTCCAGCGCATTGCCAGGGGCGAGCCGCCGATCACGCGGGGAGCGAGGCGGGCTAGCCGCTGACGTGGGGTCCGGGGTTACGTCGCGGCGCCTGCTCCCGAGCAGCGCCCGGTCGCCCGGCTGGATAAGCGGCAGGCTGCCTCCAGGCCGACGGCCGACTACCTGGCCGCAGGGCGGAAGGTAGGCGGGGGACCGGACGCAACCGCCGTGTACGGATGCCGGGGCCCGTGGGCTCCAGCGGGCGTGTCTGACGTTCCTATGGAACGCGAAACACGCCCAGTGGCCGAACGGCGTCTTTCAGGGAATCAGCTCGCGCGCTTGAGCACTGCCGAAAGGGCGTCGCGCTCGATGCCGCTGCCGTAGTTCGGCCAGAGGCGCTCACCGCCGAGCTCGACGGCCCGGCCCTCGTACTCGGGCATCTCGGCCACGGGAACGCTCGTCGTCGGCTTCTCGAACTCCGCCTTCTGCGAACGCGGCATCACGAATACGTGCACCGAACGGTTCGTCCGGGCGAGCAGGCGCCGGGGCGTCCTCATCATCACGACGATGCCGGCGACGACCAGCAACGCTCCGATCAGGCCGACCCACTTCGGCATCGAGCCGGCGAAGAGGCTGACAAGGAGAACGCCGATCCCGATCACCATCGGGACCACCTGGATCGCGGGCGCCATCCCAACCTGGCAGACGGCGAGCACGTCGACCCTCTCGCCGCTCGGAAGACGGGCCGAGAGACGCTCGTTGAGCCCTTCCTTGTAGGCGCGCTCGCGCTCTTCAAGCATCGGTCGGAGGTTAGGGGCTGGACGAAAGTCGGACTGTTCGGCCCGTCCATCTGTCGGGTTGAGGGCACCGATCGCCGCAAATTGCGGCCTTCCTCGTGAGTGACGTCTCATATGCGCAACGTGTCGCGCATCTTTTGAGCCGGGACACTCGAAGAGGGGGAGTCGCGCACATGGATGTGCCGGGCAAGGGAATGGATTTGGACGTCCGGGTCACGAGAGGGCCCTACCGAGCTGGTCGGGGAGGCCCCGGAGGGGGCGCGTCTTCGACATCCGGGGTTACCGAGGGCGAGCTGAACGCAACCCTCGAAATGACGCCCCCTCATCGATCCGACAACCCCGGCAACGGCCCCGCCAAGGGCGAGGACTGGTCCGACCGTTGCGGGCGCCTCTTCACCGAGATGCGCCGTCCGGCGAGGGCGATGGTTGCGCGGGCCTATGGGCGCTCTCTCTCCGACGACGAGATCGAGGACGTATACGCCGCGGCCTGGGCGGCAACGCTCTCGGCCCTTCGCGATCGCGGAAGCCGCATGGAGGAGGGTGAGCTCCGCGCCTACATCCTCACGGCGGTCGCCAGCCATGCGAGCAAGGAGATGCGCCGCCGCTCCCGGAAGCCCGTCCATCCGCTCGAATCAGACCGGGAGCAGGTCGTCAGCGACGGACATTCACCGCTTCCCGACGAGATTGCGATCGGCAGCGAGACCCGGGGCGTCGCGCGTGATCTGCTCACCAGCCTGCCGGTCCGCCGGCGGGCGGTGATGCTGCTGCGATACGGATGGGGCTTGAGTCCGCGCGAGGTCTGCGCCCTGGTTCCTGGCCTGTCGCCGCGCGCCTACCGAAAGGAGATCACCCGGGGCGTCGAGGACCTGATCAAGGGCCTCGGCAAAGTCGAGTCCGGCCAGTGGTGCGCGGAGCGAGAGGACCTGATTCGCGATCTCATCGCCGGAACGGCGGGCGAATCCGAGCGCCGGCAGGCGTTCAGCCATCTCGAGCATTGCCGCGCTTGCTCCGACCTCGCGGCCTCGATCTCGCGCCATCTTCAGGAGATGGGAAGCCTCGTCGCCTTCGCCGCCGTCTCGGGGTGCATCGGCGGCTCGGGCATCACGATCGCGCAACGGCTCGCCGAGGCGATTGCCGGCATCCGTTCGACCGCGAGCGCGGCGATCGAGCGGACCGAGTCCACGGCGACCTCGCTGATGGCCACCGGTGGGGCCAAGGGCACCGGCGCGGCCGGCGCCGGCGTCGTCGCAAAGCTCGCCGGGGCAGGCGGTGCCGCCAAGGCCACGATGGCGTGTCTCGGTGCCGGTGCGGCGGCCACCGCCTGTGTTGCCGCCGGGGTCGTGCCCGGCGTGGCGCTGCCCGACATCAACCCGAAGGAGGACCGCCATCTCGCGGGCCCCGCGATCGAGCGCAGCGGGGACGGCCGGCCCGACGCGAGACCGGCGATCGCGAGCGTCATCGGCGTCGCCCAAGCTGTGCACCGGGGGGATCCGACCGCGACCGAGCCGGTCACCGAAGAGCCCGCCGAGCAGGGGAACTCCTCCGCCGCACCGATCGAGCCGGCCCCGGTCGAGCCCGAGGCCACGCCCGCACCGGTCCAGGAGTTCGACCCGGTGGCGGCGACTGCGCCGCAGGCAGCGGCACCGGAGGGCGGAACGCCGGGAACCGGCGGGTCTGGGTCGAGCGGATCGGTTGCCCAGGATGAGTTCGGACCATGAGCGAGTGCGGCCCCCGGGGTCGCAACGAAGGGAGAGACGAGATGACGAGATCGATGCTGATCCACCTGCACGTGGTGCTGCGACTGATCGGGCCCTGCCTCGTGGTCCTCGTGGCTTTCCTCGGAGCATGGCCAGGCCTTGCGAGCGCCGGCGGCTTCTATCGGGTTGCCGAATGTTCGCCCGGACATACGGCAACGCCGAACGCCACCGTGGAGGGCACCACCGCGGCCTACTCGGCCTCGACGAGCTGTGCGGGCGGCAATTGGCTCCAGGTTCAGTCGGGGGCGGAGTCGCATCCCGGCGAGGCCAAGCAGTGGATCTACACGGCGCCGCCCGGAACACAGATCAAGCAGTTCTCGGCCGCATACAACCTCGTGGGCGACGCCGTGCCGGATGGAAACCGCTCCTATCTGTTCATCCGTCGTGCCGGTCAGCCACAGCAGGAGTACCTCTCAGTCGTCGGCATGGGATCGACGGCGGGCACTTACGACTCGTCGATTCAGGATCCAGGGCCGCTCGCCGCGATGGGCGTCGGCGTTTACTGCAGCAAGGGAACCGGGACCTGCTCGTACGCTCCCGGCCAGTTCGCTCGGCTGTCCACGGCGAGCTTTCTGATGGAGGACACGGTGGCGCCGGGTGTGCCGGTCGTAGCCGGACGCGCCGCTGACGGGGAGTGGGTCGGTGGGGTCGCGCAAATCGCGGTCGGCGAGACCGACATCGGCGCCGGAATCGACCACACGACGGTCGCGGTCGACGGCCAGCAGGTCATCAACGATGTGATCTGCGAGCCCGGCCAGGACGCGAACGGCTACGTCGGATCGATGACTCCCTGCGATCCGATCGAGCTGAGGTATCTCGACGTCGACACCACGGGTCCGAAGTTCCACGAGGGCCCGAACAACCAGGTCCGGGTCTGCACTCACGAGTACGGGTTCGGCGCCGCCGCGACTTGCACCGTCAAAGCGCTGCGGGTCGACAACGTCGCACCGGCGGCACCGCTCGGCCTCTCGGTGGCGGGCGGGTCCGGGTGGCACCGGGACAACGACTTCAAGATCACCTGGAACAACCCGGCTCAGGCGCATGCTCCTATCGCTGCTGCGACCGTCGTGCTCGAGGGACCCGGGGGTCAGATCTCGACCACGACGAAATCGGCGCCGGGCATCGAATCCATCGAGGGTCTGACGGTCCCGGCCGTGGGCGCCTACACGGCCAGCGTCTATCTGCGAGATGCGGCTGGGAACGAATCGTCGGCGGCGGACGCCGAGACCGTTCTTAAGTTCGATGACACGCGGCCGCCCACTTCTCGGCCGGGAAAGGCGAACGGGTGGCTTTCTCGCACCGAAGTCGCAGGTGGCTATCGCCAGACCTGGCAGCGGGCAAGGGAGACTGAACTCCCGCCTTCCGGAGTTGGTGGCTATTCGGTAGCCGTGACTTCCGACGCCAACTTCGATCCATGCGCAGAAAGTGCAGCCGCTTCGGGTTGTGAATTGACCGAAACAGGCATCGACAACAACAGTCGAACCTTGTGGCCTGGCGATCTCGTCGAAGGAAGCAACTGGGTCCATGTCGTTCCAGTCTCTGGCTCGGGCATGCGCGCCGCGGAGGTCGGCCGAACCGAGTTGAAGGTCGATCTGACCGATCCCGCGTCCCGCTTGTCGGGTGTGGACGGAGGGTGGGTCAACCACAGCGTCGACCTTCGCGTCGAGGCCGAGGATGCCCTCAGCGGAATGAGGGACACCGACGACTTCCCCGATGACGATCCCCCGCGGACGGTGCTCGCCATCGATGGCGACGAGATCGAGGAGTTCGACGCCGATGTCGAGGGCTCGGTCGAGGGCGACGGAGCCCACCGGGTGGAGTTCTGGGCCCGCGACCTGGCCGGGAATGAGAACGACGGCGTGGGGCCGAACGCGGAGCGCGGTTCGGCCATAGTGAGGATCGACACTGCGGCGCCGACGCTCGCCTTCGAGAGCTCGCAGGACCGCAACGATCCCGACCGCGTCGAAGCGCCGGTGGCGGACGGCCTCAGCGGCGTGGCCGGCGGCGAGATCGCGTTTCGGGAGCGAGGATCGAACGAGTGGCGGCCGCTGCCGACCGCGCTCCGGTCCGATCGGTTGGTGGCTCGTGCCGATTCGACGGAGATGCGCGACGGGGTGACCTATGAGTTCCGCGCCACCGCGACCGACCGAGCGGGGAACTCGGCTGTTACGACGAAGCGTCGCGACGGCGCCGACATGACCCAGACGGGACCGTTCAGGCGCGCGTCGAAGATCGTCGACCTGGCGATCAACGGCCGGGCGAGCGCCCGCGTGGCCTATGGACGAAAGGCTCGCGCCACGGGCCGCCTGCTCGACGGGGACGGAACCGGGATCGGCGGCGTCAGCCTCGAGGTGATCGAAACCTATGCCGGCGGTTCGAAGCGGTCGACGAATTCGATCGCGGTCAGGACCGCAGCCGACGGCCGCTTCTCTGCCTCCCTGCCGAAGGGCCCCTCGCGGACGGTGAAAGTTCGGTTTGCCGGGAACGCTGGGAGCCTCGGAACTACGTCGGCGACGGCGTCGCTCCGGAGCAAGGGCGCCGTGACTCTACGAGCGCCCAGGCGGGTCCGAGCGGGCGGCCGGGCGGTCTTTCGGGGGAAGGTCAAGGGAGGCGGCGCCGATTTCGGGAAGGGCGGGAAGTCGCTGGAGATCCAGGTCCGGATCGGGCGCAGATGGAAGACGGTGGGCCGCTCGATCCACACCGATGCTCGCGGCCGGTTCAGGCTTCGCTACCGGTTCGTCGCCGATTACAGAAGGCCGGTCCGCTACCGGTTCCGGGCCGCTGTTCTCCGCGAGCGCGGCTGGCCGTACCTGCCCGCCCATTCCCGGATTCGAGCGCTGACGGTGGTTCCCTGACAGCCTCCACCAACCGCTGGATCGGAGTGGGGATCCCGACTACCCTTTCCTTCACCGTCAGCGGAGGAGCAGGGTGAGCGAATCGAACGGATACGGGTTCGCGTCGAGGGGAACCACGGTGCGCGCCGGCCTGGCTCTTGCGACCGCCGTCGCGGCGATGGCTCTGCCGGGTTCCGCCGAAGCGGCCGCAGCCGACCTCGAGCGGGCGTACGTGGATCGGGTTGCCGGCGTGGCTCCGTCGCTCCGGCGGGACACGGGAACGGTTCGCGTCCGCGTCACCGCCGCTCGACAGCCGCTTCTTCGTGCGGCGATCGGCGGGTCCGCCGAACGTCTCCTGCAACCTCGATCCTCTCGAGTCGGCTCGGCTCTCGAAATCGACGATCGCGAGCGGCGATCGGCCCGGCGTGCCGAGCGCTCGTACGAGGCGGGTCTGAGCGAACTCTCGCGCGCCGCGGACTCGGGCCTGCGCCGGCTCCGTTCGCTTGCGGCGCTCGTGCGAGCCCGTGGGGGGCGAATCGAGCAGTTCGACCTTGCATCCGGGTCGGTGATCGCCCGCATCGACTCGACCGAGATCGAACGCCTCTCCGGCTTCGCCGCGGTCGCGGCCGTCGACCCGGCGCCACGGCAGCGACGCCTCTCCGGGATCGGCACCGGTGCCGTCGGTGCGCCGGCATGGTGGGCTGCGGGGTTCACCGGCGGCACCGGTGCCTCCGACACGGTGCCCGCCGATGCAGCCGTCGAGAGCGAGGCGGCCGACCCGACGCATCCTGCGTTTTCAGGCGCCACCATCGACAACGATCCGACGCAGGCGGTGTCCGACCATGGCACTCACACGGGCGGGGTGATCGCATCCGGCGACAGCACGTACCCGGGCGTCGCGCCGGGGATCGATCGTTTGATCGGTTCGAGCAACGAGACGTACGCGATGGGGCTCCCGCCGGGCTCCGGTGCTACCGATCCGGCGGAGACCCTCAACATCAGCTTCGGGTCGAAGGCGACCACCGATGACACCGACAACGCTGCTGATGTTCTAACGGCCGTCTTTGGAATCGGCCAAGCATTCGGCGCCGGCAACGAGAACATCGACGGATCGCCGACCGTCGGCAATATCGGCAGGAACGTACTGACCGTGGGGGGTTTCAACGACGTCGGCACGGTGACGTCGACGGACGACGTGGTGCTGGGGATCAGCTCCCGCGGGCCGACGCCGGGCGGGAGGAAGAAGCCGGACCTGACCGCGCCCGCCGGTGCGGTGATCGCGCCGTCGTCCGCATGGAATTCGCCGCCCTCGAACCCCGACTTCACGGCGATGACCGGGACGTCGTTCGCGGCGCCTCACGTCGCCGGGGCGATGACCCTGCTCGAGGGGGCGGGCATCGCCGATGCCAAGGCCCAGCGCGCGATCCTCATCAACAGCGCCCGCGACTGGAACGGAGCCGCCACAGGGCTTGCCGGCTGGGCGCCCCCGCAGATCGGGTGGCGGCCGGAGGTGGGATGGGGGGAGCTCGATCTCGCGACGGCGCTGGCGCATCGGTCCGACTACCAGCTCGGTGCGGTTCCGGCCGGTGAGGCCACCTATTACTCCGCGACGGCTCCCGGCGGTGGCAAGGCGACACTGGCCTACGAGCTGCGTGGATATTTCGTCGGCTTCCCCAACCCCGGCACGCAGACGTTCGCCTACACGCAGTCGAACCTCGACCTGCACCAGTACCTCGCCGACGGGACCGAGGTCATGCCGCCCGCGGCACCACCCCACGGCGGCGGCCCGGATGCCATCGACCCGAACGACACCGTCGAGCAGGTTCGAGCTCCGGTCGGTCCATCGCAGCCGGTCATCTACAAGGTCGAGGCCGCATCGACCGTGGAGGGCGCCTCGGCAGAGCCGTTCGCGCTGGCCGCGGCCGGGCCACTGGACCATCTCCAGGCCGCTGTCGTGAGGCCGACCGACCTCGAGACGGCTCCGTCCGGTCCGGTTCCGTGCGGGGCCGAGATAACGGTCTCCGCCGCGTTCGCGAACGACTCCGAAGACCTCACGGCGGCCGGGGCGACGGGAGCGATAGACCTCCCCCCGGGCCTCAGTCTGGTCGCGGGCGATACCGCGCAAGATGTATCCGACGGCGAACTGGATCCCGGAGAGACCTCGGAGCAGCATTCGTGGACCGTCGAGGCGACGTCCGACGGGACCAAGCAGATGACGATCGCCGGGACCGGCGGCGCCCTCGGAACCGACTTCACGAGGACGGGGCAGACCGAGGTCGTCGTCGATTGCATCCCGCCGAATACCTCGATCGATTCCGGACCGAGCGGAACGACGAATGCCCCGGTCCCCGGGTTCACCTTCTCGGGGGCCGCGGGGGCGACGGCATTCGAGTGCTCTGTCGACGACGGCCCCTACTCGCAGTGCGGCTCACCTACGAACCTTCCCGGCCTGGGCGAAGGCGAGCACAGGTTCTCCGTGCGGGCGCGCGACGCGGCCGGGAACGTCGATCCCTCGCCGGCGGGGCGCACCTTCGTGATCGATCGCTCAGTCGCGGGAGCAAGCACCGCCGTCGGGTCGTCCAGGATCGCGAGATCAGGGCGCCGCCTGGGCTCGCTTCGGGTTGCTTTGGGGGAGGCAGGCGATGTCGCGGTCAGTTCACGCGGCTCCGCTCGTGGGCGACCGATCGAGATCGCCCCGGCGGCTCTCCGTTTCAGCCGGGCCGGCTCCGCGACGGTGCCACTCCGTGTCGATCGCAGCGACCGTCGGCTCGTCCGGCACACGAAACGAAGGGACGGCAGGATCGTGATCCGCGTGATGGCGACTTTCGAGGACGAGCACGGAAACGTGGAGCGAGCGCAGCGGCTGCGGTTCGCAGCACGCTGAGTGGGCGGCAGCACTGATCGGATTAAGGGTTGCCCAGCAACCACGATCCCGATCAGTGTCGCGACGGCAGCCAGCCCCGCACGTTGCAGCCGGGTCGCCGTCCACCGACTCCGCCCGCCCCCGCTGCGATGATCGCGGCATGAGCAGCGGCTTTCGCGAACGGATGCGCGACGAGCGGGGCCTGATCAGCGCCGGTGCGCTGATCCTGATCGGGATCCTGCTCTTCCTCGGCTATCTGCTCCTCGCTGCGTTCGAGGGCGACTCGGCGCAGTTCGGGTCGGTGCCGATTCCCGGCAAGGAGCAGGTCGAGTTGCCGAAGGGCGACGTCGACATCTACTACGCCGAGAAGGTCGATCCCGACGCCGGGGTGCCGCTGATCACGCCCGAGGACCTCCAGTACACGGTGACCGGGGCCGGCGGGCGGAACATTGAGGTCTCCTCGCGGGGGAACGAGGCGAAGTCGACCGGTGACGGGATGGCGAAGCTGATCGGATCGATCGAGGTGCCCGCGAAGGGCAGCTACACCGTTACGACCGAGAGCGCGCAGGCGGCGCAGCGGATCGCGCCGGCGCTGACGTTCGGGCAGGGACCCTTCGCGGCGATCCAGCACCGGGCCAAGGACGTGCTCGACTCGCTGAAGGGGCCGCTCGGGATCGCGTTGATCGTGCTGCTGGTGATCCTGTTCCTGCTGCCGCGCTTCCAGGCGGCCCGGCGCCGCGCGTCCTACAAGGACAAGTACTAGCA
This sequence comes from Solirubrobacterales bacterium, assembly GCA_046330285.1. Lineage (GTDB taxonomy): Bacteria > Actinomycetota > Thermoleophilia > Solirubrobacterales > 70-9 > RHKX01. The sequence goes on from JAXLSX010000005.1 coordinate 196,755, forward strand.
TCAGCCGGCGATCTCGCGGGTGACGCGCATGCCCGAGGCGACGGCGCTGTTCATGTAGCCGTTGATCAGCTCGGTGTGCTCGCCCGCCCAGTGGATCGGGCCGGTCGGCTTGTGGAGCCCCATCCAGTGCTTGGTGATCTGCCCCGGCGAGTAGGCGGCCCAGCAGCCGCCGGAGTAGGGCTCGGCCTTCCAAGCGACGCTGTAGTTGTCGCCGGCGACGCGCTCGGTGCCGGGGAAAAGGAGGTTGACGTCCTTCCGCGCCTGATCGGTCCGCGCGGTCGCGTTGATCGTCGCGGTCCGCTCGCCGCGTCGGCCCGGGGTGTAGGCGATGATGATCCCCGGCCTCTTGCCCTGCTGGTCGGTCGTCTCCCAGGTCGCGCCGCTCGGCAGATCCGTGGTCGCGCCGCCGCTCCGGCCCTGCTTGAGCCAGACGCGCTCGTCGTACTGGATCAGCGTCTTCGCGACCGAGCAGAGGTCGATCTCGGCGATGAAGCTCGCCTCCTTCTTCGGCAGGGCGGGGGAGAAGTCGATCGAGCGCAGGGCGAAGGTCGGTGCCGCGACGACGAGCTTGTCGCCGCTAACCGTGCCCTCGTCGGTGTCGACCTCGATGCCGCCGTCCCAGCGGACGGCGGTGGCGGGCGAGCTGAGCATCGGCGGGGTGACGAGGCGCTTGGTCAGCTCGTCGACGAGGGTCGAGTTGCCGTTCTTGATCCGGTAGCGCTCGACGCCGGCTGAGGGCTGGTTCCAGGCGAGGCGCTCGTTGATGGTCACGTAGAGCAGCGACAGGCGCTCGACCGGAAAGCCGTAGTCAGCCTCGACCCGGTTGGTGAGAAGCCAGCGGGCGCGGCCGCCGATCTTCATCCGGTCGAGTAGGTCGGCGATCGTGTAGCGGTCCTGGCGGGCGCCGCCGTTGGCGGTTGGGTCGGTGCCCTTCAGCGGCCGGGCGAGGCGGTCGATCGCTTCCCAGAAGCGGGCCATCTCGCGCTTGACGGCGGGGGTGGCGAAGTTGTGGCCGACGTAGTTGCGGTCGTGGCGATAGACGGTCGCGAGCCCGCCGCCGCCGTAGGCGCGCTCGAGCGGCAGATCGAATCGCTTGCAGAGCCGCTGGATCTCCAGCTGCTTGGTGTCGATCGCCTCGGCGCCCGCCTCGCCGTGCTGGTCGTCGGTGAAGTCGCGGACGGTGTGGACCCGGCCGCCGAGCCGGTCGCGCGCCTCGACGAGCTGGACGGAGTAGCCCTCGCGCTCGAGGCCGTAGGCGGCGGTGAGGCCGGCGAGCCCGCCGCCGAGGACGACCACGCGCCCGCGGCTCGAGGCAGCCGCCGCGGTCGCCGTCGTCTGCTCCTCCTCGCTGCAGCCGGCGAGGCCGGGGGCGACGGCTCCGGCCGCCGCGAGGGCGCCGGCTCCGAACATCTCGCGCCGGTTCAGGCGTCGGCTCATCGCCGCAGGGTAGCGGCGCGCCGTTCTCCGGAAACGCGGTTCGGTCCGTGAGCGCGGCCTACCCGCGCACAGCGCAGCCCCGATCCCTAACCTCCCGGCGGATGGATCTGTCCGGCAAGGTCGTCTTCATCACCGGGGGTGCACGGGGTATCGGCGCCGCCGTCGGCGTGGAATCGGCGCGCCGAGGCGCCAGCGTCATGCTCGCGGGCCTCGAGCCCGAGCAGCTCGCCGCCACCGCCGAGCGGATCGGCGCGTCCGCCCATCACGTCGAGTGCGACGTGACCGACCTCGATTCGGTCGAGGCGGCCGCCGCGAGCACCGTCGAGCGCTTCGGCGGCATCGACGTCGTCCTCGCCAACGCCGGGATCGGCACCTACGGCACCGCCGAGAAGGGCGACCCGGAGGCGTGGCTTCGAACCGTCGACGTCAACCTCGGCGGCGTCTACCGGACCCTTCACGCGACGCTGCCCGCGGTGCTCGAACGCCGTGGCTACATCGGCGTCGTCTGCTCGATCGCCTCGTTCGCCCCGCTCGCCGGGATGTCGTCCTACAGCGCCTCGAAGGCCGGCGCCGAGTCGCTCGTCAGGGCGGTTCGCCAGGAGGTCGGATTCCGCGGCGTCGACGTCGGCGCCATCCACCCGTCCTGGATCGACACCGACCTCGTCCGCGAGAGCGAGAACGACCTGCCCGCCTTCCGCGACGCCCGATCGAAGCTGCCGTGGCCGCTGAAGTCGACGACGTCGGTCGACGTCTGCGCGCGGGCGATCGTCGACGGTTTCGAGCAGCGCAGGGCTCGGGTCTTCGTGCCGCGGGCGGCGGCGCTGACGTACTGGCTTCGCACCCTGATCACGAGTGGCGCCGGCGAGCGGATGACCGCCGCCGAGTCGGCCGAGCGGGTGCCGCAGATGGAGCAGCAGATCGCGGCTCTCGGGCGCTCCGGCAGTGCGAGGACGACGGCGATCAACGACTTGGAAACAGAAAGCGATGCGGAGCAGTCCGCGGAGGTGGGTTCGAAGGGATGAGGTTCAGGGCAGGGGTCGCGCTCGCGGCAGCCATGGTGGCCGCGGGTGCGTTCGGGGCGGCGACGGCGGCTGCCGATCACGTTCCGGCTGACGCGAAGATCTGCAAGAAGCACACGGTGCAGGGCAGCAACGCCGGCACGACCGTGCACCTCGGTGGCGGCCGCCATCTCTACAACGGCGGTGACGGCAACGACAAGATCTACGGCGGGCCGAAGGACGACATCATCAACGGCGGCCGCGGCAACGACACCGTCCACGGCGGCGGTGGCAACGACGTGGTCTGCGGCGGCGTCGGCGACGACAAGGTCTACGGCGACAAGGGCCGGGACAAGGTCTACGGCGAGGAGGAGGACGACTTCCTCCAGGGCGGCCCCGACAACGACTACATGAACGGCCAGGCCGGCCGCGACCGGCTCGCCGGCTACGGCAAGAAGAAGGGCAAGGCCGTCGCCGACGGCGCCGACTTCCTCGACGGCAGCTTCGACCAGGACGTCCTGATCGCCGGCGGCTTCGACTCGCTGCTCGGCGGCGCCGACAACGACACCCTCTTCACCAAGACCAAGGACGAGCCGGTGAAGAAGATGGACGGCTACATCGGGGACGACCGGATCACCGGCTCCGACGCCGCCGACCGGAACCTGTTCGGCGACATCGGCGACGACATCATTCGCGGCGGTGGCGGCAATGACCTGATCGACGGCGGCGGCAGCAACGACGAGCTGTTCGGCGGCGACGATGACGACACCGTCCTCGGCAACGACGGCACCGACAAGCTCCACGGCGACAACGGCACCGACGAGTGCAACGGCGGAGGCGGCAACAACGACACGGCCGACTCCACCTGCGAGAACAAGAAGAACATCCCTTAGCCGCCGGGGGTCAACCGAGGGAACCGCGGAGCGCGGCGACGCGCTCCGCGGAGCTCTCGAACGCGGCGCGATCGAGCCGGCCGCGCCGGAGCGCGCGGACGAGTGCGTCGCCGGCGGCCGACGCCGTGCGCCAGTCGCCGTAGAGCAGCAGGTCGCTGCCAGCTCCGGCCGCCGCGAGGGCGACCTCGTCGCGATCGCCCCAGGCCTGCGCCGCGGTCGCGTCCAGGGAATCGGTGATCGAGACTCCCGTGAAGCCGAGGCGGCCGCGAAGCTCGCCGGTGGCGATCTCCGGCGCGAGGGCGGCGGGGCGGCGGGAGAGCGCCGGGTAGGTGGCGAGGCCGAGCATGACCAGCTCGCCGCCGCCCTCCGCGAAGGCGGCGAACGGGGCCATGTCGGCGTTGCGCAGCGCCGCCGCGGGGAGATCGATGGCCTGGGCGGCGAAGTCGGTGTTGGTCGCGGCTCCGCCGAGGCCCGGGAAGTGCTTAGCGGCCGCGGCGACGCCGCCGTCGCGAAGACCCGCGGCGAAGCCGTCGACGCCGGTTGCGATCACCTCCTCGGGCCGGGCGCCGAAGGAGCGCTCCTCGGCGGCGATCGCGGCACCGGGACGGGCGAGGTCGAGGACGGGGGCGAGGTCGACGTTGACTCCGGCCCCGAGCAGCGACTTCGCGGTCGCCCGGCCCTGCTCTCGTGCGTAGCCGGGGCCGCGCTGCGCCATCTCGGCGGCGGAGGCGGACGGCGGTCCCGGCAGCCGCTTCACCTGCCCGCCCTCCTGGTCGGTCATGACGAGAAGCGGCGCGTCGAGCGGGGCGCGGCCAGCGGCGCGCTGGAGCTCCGCGGTCATCCGGGTGTCGGCGCGGTCGCCGGTGAAGTTGTCCTCGAACAGGATCACGCCGGCGAGGCCGCCGTCGGCGAGCATCCGCAGCAAGCCTTTCGGCGGCTCGGTGCCGTCGAAGCCGGCGACCAGCCGCTGGCCGGCGAGCTCACCCGCGGTGAGCGCGGCGAGTGGGTCCGGGGGAGGGGCGGGAGCCGGATCGGCCCCGTCGGATCCGCCGCCGGCGAGGATCCCGGCGGTGAGGCCGAGCACGGCTGCGACGACGACGGCGATCACGAGCGCGGTCCGGCGACGGCGTCGAAACCTGGCATCGGCGCGCCGGCGCGCGCGCCGAGCACTCTCGGAGTCGGGGTCCGGGGGCATCCCCGCGAGGCTAGATGCTCAGCGTCCGTCGGCCCGGATCCGGGCCGCCTGCCGGACGAGATGGTCGCGCTCGGCGACGTTGGTGGCGCGGCCGGCGGCGGCCGCGTAGGCCTCGGCGGCGGCCTGCGGGTCCCCGCCGAGCTCGAGCAGGTGGGCGCGGACGGCGTGCCAGCGGTGCCGCTCGCCGAGGACGTCGCTGAGCCGGTCGGTCTCGCGCAGCCCGGCGTCGGCGCCGCGGACGTGGCCGATCGCGACGGCCCGCCCGAGGACGGCGGCCGGATCCTCGCGGACCGGATCGGCCGTCAGCGCGACGAGGTCGTCGTAGAAGGCGAGGATCTGCGGCCAGTCGGTCTCCGCGGCGCTCGCCGCGTCGTCGTGGAGGGCGGCGATCGCGGCCTCGAGTTGGTAGCGGCCCGGGGGCCGCTCGTCGGTCTGCATCGCGAGCGCCGACTGGAGGACGCGAACTCCCTCGGCGATCTCGCGGGTGTCCCAGAGGCGGCGGTCCTGGCGGTCGAGGGGAACGATCCGGCCCTCGCCGTCGATCCGCGCCGGCAGCCGGGCGTGGTTGAGGAGCATTAGGGCGAGCAGGCCGCGCGCCTCAGGTTCCTCGGTTGCGAGGGTGAGCTGGCTCGCGAGGCGGATCGCCTCGGCGGCGAGGTCGATCCGCTCGGTGTGGCCGGCCGTGTAGATCAGGTAGAGGACCCTGAGGACCACGGCGAGGTCGCCGGGCGTCCCGAGGTCGCGGCCCCGGAGGGTGCTCTTCGCGCGGCTGATCCGCTGCGCCATCGTCGCCTCGGGGACGTAGAAGGCGTCGGCGATCTCGCGGGTCGTCAGCCCGCCGACCGCGCGCAGGGTCAGCGCCACCTGCGAGGCAGGCGTCAGATCCGGATGACAGCAGCAGAAGAGGAGGAACAGCGTGTCGTCGCCTTCGACGACCGCCGCCTCGACGTCCGGCGCCTGCGGCTCGGGGTCGGTCGCCTCCTCGCGGCGCCGGCGGGCCGCCTCGCTGCGGCGGGAGTCGACGAGCCGTCGTCGCGCCACGGCGGTCAGCCACGCGCGCGGGTCGTCGGGGGCATGCTCGGGCCGGACGCGGAGCGCCTCGATCAGCGCCTCCTGGAGGGCGTCCTCGGCCGCGTCGAAGTCCTCGCCGCGGCGAACCATCGCGGCGAGGACCTGCGGGACGAGGGCGCGCAGGGCGCCCTCGTCCAGTGGCTGGGCCGGAGCCCCGATGCTGCTCCTCAGTCCTCGGAGGGGGCGCTGGTCATGATCTCGCGGACGTCGATCCACTCGTACAGCGGCTCGCCGCCGGGGCCGGGCTCGGAGGAGACGTAGGCCGCGACCTCGAGCGCCCGCTCGTAGGAGTCGACGTCGATCATGTACCAGCCGGCCACGAGGTCGCTGGTCTCGGGATGGGGACCGTCGGTGGTGACGGGGGCGGCGTCGGGGCCGCCGTAGCGGACCCAGGTGCGCTCCGGCGCCAGCGCCTGCGCGTCGACGTACTCGCCGCCGATCACGTTGCGGAGGTTGCGGAGGAAGGCGATGTGCGCCTCCACGTCCTCCGGCGCCCACTCGTCCATCGGCGGGAACGGGTGGTGCGGCTCGGGGCCGCCGCGGTAGTGCTTGAGAAGCAGGTACTTCGGCATCTTGATCTCCTTGTCTCGCGGGCCGCTCTTCGGCCCTTTACCCGCTGGAGCGGAGCCGACCGGCGGTTCTCGACATCGGATCCTCCAGCAGGCGGGAGGAATTCGTCAGGAGTCGGCGCCGACGCCGGTCCCGCGCTCGGTCGCTGTCGTTCCGGCGGCGCGCGGATGCCCGCTCCAGTGCGGCTTCGCGAAGAGCATCTGGACGTCGCGCAGCCGGGTCTCGGCGAACCCACCCTCGCTGAGGGAGAGGTAGAAGCACCAGGTGCGCCGGAACCGATCGTCGTAGCCCAGCTCTTCGAGGCGGCCGGTCGCGTCCTCGAAGCGCTCGCGCCAGGCGCGCAGCGTCAGCACGTAGCTCGCGGAGATGTCCTCGAGCGCGACCGTGCGGAGGTCGGTCTCGCTGCGGATCGAGCGCTGGATCGACTCGACCGACGGCAGACAGCCGCCGGGGAAGATCACCTGGTTGGCGAAGCTCCGGGTCCGCTTCTCGGTCTCGTAGGCGCGGTCGTCGACGCAGATCGCCTGCAGGAAGAAAAGCCCGTGCGGGGCCAGCAGCTCCGAGCAATGGCGGAAGTAGGTGTCGAACCACTCCCAGCCGACCGCCTCGATCATCTCGAGCGAGACGAGCTTGTCGTAGGTGCCCCGGAGGTCGCGGTAGTCGGCGCCGACGACCGTGATCAGGTCCTCGAGCCCTGCCGCCGTCACCCGCGCCTCGGCGTATTCGCGCTGCTCGCGGGAGATCGTGGTCGTCGTCACCCGGCAGCCGCGGGAGGAGGCGGCGTGCACCGCCATACCGCCCCAGCCGGTGCCGATCTCGAGCAGGTGGTCGGTCGCGTCGAGCTCGAGCGCGTCGCAGATCCGCTCGAGGCGGATGTGTTGAGCCCGCTCGAGCGTCTCCTCACCGGTCTCGTAGTAGGCGCTCGAGTACATCATCGCCTCGCGGTCGAGGAAGAGCTCGAACATGTCGTTGCCGAGGTCGTAGTGGGCGGCGATGTTCGAACGGGCGCCGGCGCGCGTGTTCAGCATCCCGAGCGAGGCGAGCCGCTGGAAGGGGAGCAGGAGCGGCGCGATCCGCTTGCGGAGCGGATCGGCGCGGCCGATGTCGCGGGCGGCGATCCGGAGGAGGGTGGGGAGGTCGTCGGTGTCCCAGAGGCGCTCGGCGTAGGCCTCGCCGAAGGCGATGCTCTTCGACTTCACCAGCCGCCGGTAGACGCGGGGGTCGTGGACCTCGATCCGGGCGCGCAGCGCCGCCGACGTCGGGCCGAAGCTACGGCTCTCGCCGCCGGGGAAGCGTTCGTCGACCTCGATCGAGCCGGCCTCGACGCGGCGCAGGACGGCGTGGACGATCCGCCTCCACGGGTCGGCCCCCGTTCGCATCAGCCCCGGTCGGCCGGCGGCGAGAAATAGGGCGCACCCTTGAGCTTCAGCCGCGCTGCGTTGAGGTAGATCCGGGCGAGCGTCGAAGCCGTCATGGGCGGATAGCGGAACAGTATCCCGCCGAGCGCCCGCGGCGACAACTCGCGGCGCTCGAGCGCGAGGCCGGCGGTGAAGACGGTCTCGCCGCGCTCGTCGCGGTTGGAGATCGTCACGGCGAGACGCTCGCCGGGCGCGCTCGCGGACCACTCGTAGGTCTGATCCATCGGCATGAACGGGGAGACGTGGAGCCGCTTCGCGAACTCGCCCCGGAGCCCGTCCGGACCGGCCGGGAGGACGTAGCAGCGGCGTTGCCCCCAGGGCGTGTTCGTGACCTCGGCGACCATCGCCTCGATCCCGGAGCCGCCGTAGGCGAAGTAGAAGGAGACCGGGTTGAAGCCGACCCCCCAGTAGCGCGGGTTGGCGAGCATCAGGACCGGGCCGTCCGGTCGCGAGCCCGTACGTTCGGCGACGAGGTCGCGAACAGCGTCGCCGAGGGGCCGATCGTCGCCGTGGCCGCGCAGGTAGTCGGAGCGCCGGTAGCGCGCCGGGGCGCGGCGGCGCGCCGACCAGAGCGGGACCGGGTCGAGCAGCTCGGTCAGCCGGTCGACGTCGACCAGCGGCATGAAGACGCGATAGCGGAGGGAGTGCTCGACCGGGCTCCGGCGGCGGTGGGTCACCCAGCCCTCGTAGATCGCCGAGCCCGGGGCGGGTTCGCGGGCCGGGGACGCGCCGGCGGGCCCGGAGCGTTCGGCCAGCGCCGTGCTCACGCAGCCTCCAGCAGCGGCTCGTCGTCGGGTTCTCCGGCGGCCGGCTCCGGCACGGGGGTCAGCGGTGACGCGACCCCGGGCCCGCGGCCCCCGAGTGCCGCGGCGACCCGGAGCGCCGACCAGGCGCCGTCCTCGTGGAAACCCCAGCGCCAGTAGGCACCGCAGTAGTGGACGCGGTCGGCGCCGCTGATCTCCTCCCAGCGGTGCTGGGCGGCGACGCCCTCGGCGGTGAACACCGGGTGGGCGTAGCCGATCCGCCTGATCACGCGCTCGGGATCGATCGCCTCGGTCCGGTTCAGCGTCACCAGATAACGCTCGGCTGCGGCGAGCGACTGGAGCCGGTTCATGTCGTAGGTGACGGTTGTCCGGCCGGCGGAGTCGTCGGTCAGGTGGAAGTTCCAGCTCGCCCAGGCGCTGCGGCGGCGCGGCATCAGCGAGGTGTCGGTGTGGAGCACCGCCTCGTTCGGCTGGTAGGGGAAGGCGGCGAGGAGCTCGCGCTCGAGCCGGTTCGGCTCGGCGAGCAGTTCCAGCGCCTGATCGGCGTGGCAGGCGAGGACGACCTCGTCGAAGTGCTCGCTGCCGTCGTCGAGGCCGACCGCGACGCCGCCCTCGTCGAGCCGGCGCAGGCGCCGGACCGGCGCCCGGAGGCGGATCCGGTCGGCGTAGGGGGCGGTCAGCGCCTCGACGTAGCGCCGCGAGCCACCCGGGATCGTCCTCCAGGTCGGCCGGTTGCGGATCTGGAGGACGCCGTGGTTGTCGAAGAACGTCGCCAGGAACGAGGCCGGGAAGCTCCACATCTGCTCGGGATCGGCCGACCAGACGGCCGAGACCTGGGGCACGATCAGCCGCTCGATGAAGTAGTCGGAGTAGCGGCCCTCCTCGAGGAAGGCGCCGAGCGAGGGGCCGCTGCCGTTGACGCCGATCAGCTCGCGGGCGTCGCGGTTGAACCGCACCAGGTCGGTCAGCATCCGGATGAACTGGGGGTCGACGAGGTGCCGGGGCCGCGCGAAGATCCCGCGGGCGCCGCGCGCCGACCACTCGAACCGGCCGTGGCCGTCGGAGACCCCGAAGCTCATGTTCGCGGGCTGGCTGGGTACGCCGAGCTCGGCGAGCATCGCCTCGAGGTTGGGGTAGTTGCGGTCGTTGAAGACGATGAAGCCGGTGTCGACGTCGACGCTGCCGCCGGGCTCTTCGACCGTGATCGTGTTCGTGTGCCCGCCGACGTAGTCGCCGGCCTCGAAGACGGCGATCTCGTGCCCGGCCCGGTGGAGCTCGGCGGCGGCCAGCATCCCAGAGATGCCGGTGCCGACGACTGCGATGCGGCGCGGTTGCGTCACGACGCTGCCGGCACCGTCCTCGAGGACCGCGGCGGCGCCTCGGCGAGGCGGTTGCGGAGCCCGTCGCGCGCGGCGTCGCCGATCCGGCGGAACGCAAGTCGCATCGGCAGCTCGGCGAGCCGGGCGATGCCCTTCATCGCGAGGTCGGCGTCGTAGGTGACCAGCGTGCCGCCGCCGGGGCGGAGGTCGAAGGTCATGACGTCGAGCGACGTGAACGTGCCGGTCTCGGCCCGGAGCACGACCTTCCGCGGTGGCTCGATCTCGATCGTCTCGTAGACGAGCGTGCTCTCGCGGCCCATGTAGGAAGTCGTCACCTCGAACCGTGCGCCGACGGCGAGCGGCTCGGCGGTGTGGCGGTCGGCCCGCACGACCCCGGGGTCCCAGTCGGAGATGTTGGCGAAGTCGGCGAGGTAGGCGAATGCCTCCTTGCGGTCCCACGCGCTCTCAACGGTTGCTGTGTATCTGGCCATCGTCTTTCCTTCTTTCGCATCGACGTGCCCACCGGATCACCCGGTGAACCGAATTCCCCGCGAGCGTGCGAGCGTCACCTGCGCCCGAACGACGGCGGCTATCCTCGGCCTCGTGGCGACCGCGCCCGACTTCATCGCCGGACGGGATCTCGTCGGCCATGCCTACGACTTCGCGCAGCGCGTGTACTCGAGCCCGGGGCTCGAGCCGGGCGCCGACATCGACCATCCGCTCGCGGTGGCGGCGATCGTCGACGGATCCGGCTTCGCCGACGACGCGGTCGCGGCTGCGCTCCTGCACGACATCGTCGAGGACTCGGTCACGACCTCCGACGACGTCCGCTCCCGCTTCGGGCCGGAGATCGGCGGCTGGGTCGAGACCCTGACCGAGGACATCTCGATCGCCGACTACCACGAGCGCAAGGAGGAGCACCGCAACCGGGTGCTGACCGGTGGTTCGGTGACGGCGTCGATCTATCTCGCCGACAAGCTGGCGCGGACCAGGGCGATCATGGCCGGCGACGGCCTGATCGACCCCGACCGCCTCGAGCACTACTGGGACACGCTCGAGCTCTTCGCCGGACGCCGGCCGGAGCTCCCGTTCCTCGGCGAGCTGGCCGAGGAGCTGCAGGGCCTGAAGCCCGACGAACCCGCGGCCTAGCGGAGCTCCTTCTGGAGCTGACGCTCGACGGCCTGCGTCATCACGACGCCAAAGCTGGCCATCACCGCCTGCGAAGCGAGCGGCCGCAGGCGCTCGACCGCCTCGCCGGCGGCGGCGAGGTCGGCTTCGGTGAGATCGTCGTCGGAGCGCATCGGCTGAAGCACGTCCTTGACGAAGAGGCGGACGAACTCCTTGGCGATCGCCGTCGTGTGCTTGTTGATCGAGTCGCCGACCGCGATCGCGTGTTCGAGCGGGATGCCCAGCTCGATCAGGTCGCGTCCCGCGCGGAGCAGGGTCGGGGAGGGCACCTCCCAGGTCTCCTCGGCGATCGGCCGCAACAGGCCGATCTTCTCGGCCTTCGCGATCAGCTTGCGGTCGGGCGGGTCGCCGAAGATCTGGCTGACCCCGTCGCCGTCGACGACCTCGGGCTCCTCGCTCCCGAACGGCTCCAGCAGCGCCCGCTGGAACTCGAGCGCGCCGCGGCTGCCCGTCTGCGCGCCCATCTCGAGCAGGCGCTCGATCGACTTCAGGTTGAAGCCCTGGGCCTGCATGTCCTGGATCAGCCGGATCCGGGCGAGATGCTCCGGGCCGTAGTAGCCGGTCCGGGCCCTGACCACCGGCGCCGGAAGCAGTCCACGCGACTGGTGGGCGCGGATGTTGCGAGCCGTCATGCCGCTCTCGCGGGCGAGCTCGTCGATCGTCATTCCCTCGTCGGCGGTCATCGTCGCTTCTTCTGCCATCGGAGAAGCCTAGCTGCGCTGCGACATGGAGTGGTGTTACATGCATCTGATCGCCTTTTCGGGGTCGGATCGACCGGGGCCGCCTACGTCCATCAGGGGGAGGGGAGGACGCCGGCGACCCCGGTCGATCCGGGGCCGGTCAACCCGGGCCGGGGTCCTCGGTGAGAAGTCGTTCGAGTCCCGCCATGTCAGCGAGCTGCGAGCGCATGCGCTCGCGCTCGATCGCCGTCTCGTGAGTCCACGGCACCCGGTGGGCGGGGCGGATCCGGCGGTCCATCCAGAGATGCCCGCCGTCGGCGGCCGCGCTGCGGGAGGCGGCGAGCCAGACGATGGTGTCGGCGCCCTCGGCCGGCGTGCGGAGGATCGGCCCGAGGGTGGAGTGGAAGCGCGGCAGCGCGTCGACCACGCCGGGAGTGTCGGCCCAGCCGGGATGCATCGCGTGGACGCGGATGCCGCGCGGAGCGAGCTCCTCGTCGAGTTGTCCGGCGAGGATCACCTGGATCCGCTTCGCGTGGGCGTAGAAGGCGGGACCGTCAAAGTCGCGGTTGTCGAGCTCGAGGTCGTCGGCGTCGAGCTTCTCCGTGTACATGCCGCCCGAGGTCACGAAGATCACCGACGAGGGGGCGCCGGCCGCGAGTGCGGGCTCGAGCAGCTCGGTCAGCAGCAGCGGCCCGAGGACGTGGGTGGCGAGCGTCAGCTCGTAGCCGTCGACGCTCGTCTTCCGCTCCGGGGTGAGCACGCCGGCGTTGTGGACGAGGGCTGCGATCCCGTCGCCGAGCTCGTCGGTGAGGGAGGTTCCGAGTTCGCGAACCGAGTCGAGGGATGAGAGGTCGCCGCGGTGGAGGTGGAGCTCGTCGCTGCCGGTGGCCTCGCTGATCCGCGCCCGGGCGTCGGCGCCGCGTTCGAGATCGCGGACGACCATGTGGACGCGGGCGCCGAGTTCGGCGAACCGCTCGGCCGCCGCCGCGCCGATTCCCGAGTTGGCGCCGGTGACGACGACGTCTCGTCCGGCCAGCCGGCCGTCGGGGTCGGGGGACGATCCGGCGAGGCCGCGGACCCGGTAGCCGATCGAGCTGAAGCCCGGGAGCACGGTCCGGTCGAGCAGCCAGTCGACCGCTCCGGATCCGCCGATCGTTTTCACCGCGTCCTTCATTGACTCCGTCGAGGCTAGCAGCTATGTTCAAGGTATGTCAAAGGTTCGTCCAAACAACGGGAGTAGCGGCGATTCCGGTTCCGAGTCGCTGATCCGGATCGGCGAGCTCGCCCGTCGTGCCGGCGTCCCGACCGCGACGCTGCGCGCCTGGGAGCGCCGCTACGGGGTCGTCGAGCCGGTTCGCGGCGAGTCCGGCTACCGCCTCTACTCGGCCGCGGACGAGCGCCGGCTGCGGGCGATGATCGCCCTGATCGACCAGGGCGTCGCCCCGGCCGAGGCGGCCGCCCGCGTGCTCTCGGCGGCAGGCGCCGACGCCGCGTTGCAAGCCCAATCCGAGAGCGCCCCGGCCCCCGGCCTCCGGGCCGAGCTCTTCTCCGCCCTCCTCGGCTTCGACAACGCGGCGGCCGAGCACGTCATGGACCGGGCCCTCGGCGTCCTCAGCCCCGATGCCTTCGTCCGCGAGATCGCCCTCCCGATTCTGCGCCGGATCGGGGACGGCTGGTCGAAGGGCGAAGTCACCGTCGCCCAGGAGCACTTCGCGAGCAACGTGCTTCGCGGCCGGATGCTCGGCCTCGCCCGCGGGTGGGGAGGAGGCGGAGGCCCGCTCGCGCTGCTCGCCTGTCCGCCGGGCGAGCACCACGATCTCGGGCTCGTCGGCTTCGGCGTCGCCCTGCGCGGACTCGGGTGGAGGGTGACGCTCCTCGGGGCGGACACCCCCATCGACACGCTGATCGCCTGCGCCGAGGAGATCGAGCCCGACGTCGTCGTCCTCTGCGCGCTCGAGAAGTCGATCTTCGAGGACTGCGTGGCGGATCTGCGCGAGCTCGCCGAGCGGTCGCAGCTGATGCTCGCGGGCACCGGGGCCACCGGCGAGATGGCCGGCCTGCTCGGCGCTGCGGTGCTCACCGAGGACCCGGTGGCGGCCGCGGGCTCACTCGCCGCCTGACCGCCGGGGGCGGTTGCGGCTACGGTCGGCGGATGGACCGGCTGATCGTCGACGGCATGAACGTTCTCGGCTCGCGTCCGGACGGCTGGTGGCGCGACCGCCCGGCGGCGATGGCCGGCCTGACGCGGCGCCTCGGCGCGTACGCGACCGGCGCGGGGGTGGAGGTGGCGGTCGTCTTCGACGGGCGGCCGCACCGGCAGGTCGAGGCGGCGGCGGACGGCATCGCGGTCGGCTTCGCGCCCGGCGGGCCCGATGCGGCCGACCGCGAGATCGTCGCGCGGCTCCGGGCCGACTCCGATCCGGGTTCGATCGTCGTCGTCACGAGCGACCGCCGGCTGCGCAACTCGGTCAAGGCCGCCGGCGCCGCCAGCGTCCCCGCCGGGGACCTGCTGCGGCGCCTCGAGGCGTTCGAGCGCGGTCAATAGGATCCGCCGATGGGACGGCTGGCGCTGATCGGCGGACACTCGATCCTCGGCAGCGATCCCGCCGCCGGGTTCGAGCCGCGGGACGTCGAGACGTCGCGCGGGACCGTTCGGGTCTTCGAGCGCGGCGAGCAGGTGCTCCTGCAGCGGCACGGGTTCGATCGCTACACGACCGCGGCGAAGCTCGACCACCCCCGGAACTTCGCCGCCCTGGCGGAGCTCGGCTGCGATCGGGCCCTCGCGATCGGATCGGTTGGCGGCCTCCGGACCGAGCTCGGCGTCGGTACGTTCCTCTGCCCCGACGACTTCATCGCGCTGCACCTCGGCCTTTCGCTCAGCGACCAGCACGGCGGCGAGCAGGTGCCGGGGTTCGACCCCGAATGGCGACGCACGGTGCTCGACGTCTGGGCACGTGTGGCCGAACCGGAGGTGATCGACGGCGGCGTCTACTGGCAGGCGATCGGGCCCCGGTTCGAGACGCCCGCCGAGATCAGGCTGATCGCCGCGCACGCCGACGTGATCGGCATGACCATCGCTTCCGAATGCGTGATCGCCCGTGAGATGGGGATCGCCTACGCGGCGGTCTGCGTCGTCGACAACCTCGCCAACGGGATCGCGGCGGAGCCGCTCTCGGTCGAGGAATTCGAGGCGGGCAAGGACGAGAACCGCGAGCGGCTGACGGAGGCGATCGGCCTCGTCGGCGCCGAGCTCGAGCGGGGGGAGGGCGGCTGATGGGCCTCTTCGTGGAGGGCGCGACGCTCGACGGCGGTCCCGCCGGGCTCCGGATCGAGGACGGGCTGATCGCGGCCATCGGGCCCGGCGCGGTCGCCGAGGCCGGCGACGAGCGCATCGATGGCACCGGCACGGCGATCGTCCCCGGGCTCGTCAACGGCCACACCCATGCCGCGATGACGCTGTTCCGCGGCTACGCCGACGACCTGCCGCTGATGGAGTGGCTCGAGCAGCACATCTGGCCGGTCGAGGCGAAGCTCGACGACGACGACGTCTATTGGGGAACCCGCCTCGCCTGCGCCGAGATGATCCGGACCGGCACCGTGCGGTTCTGGGACATGTACTGGCGCCCCGGCGCCGTCGCCAGGGCGGTTACCGATGCGGGCGTCCGCGCCACGATCGGCCCGCCGCTCCTCGACGGCGGCGACCCGGCCCGGATCGACGAGGTCCGGCGGGCGGCTGCCGAGGGGCTCGCCGAGATCGAGGCGAACGCGAGCCCGCTGACGGCCCCCTCGCTGGCGCCTCACGCCGTCTACACCGTCTCTCCCGAGTCGCTGGCCTGGATCGCCGGCGAGTCCGAGCGGCTCGGCATCCCCGTCCAGATCCACGCCTCCGAAACCGAACAGGAGGTCGACGACTGCGTTGCCGCCCACGGCGTCAGGCCGGTCGAGCTGCTCGATCGGGTCGGGCTGCTCTCGCCGCGGACGCTGCTCGCGCACGCCGTCTGGCTCGACGAGCACGAGCGCGATCTGATCGCGGCGTCCGGGGCGACGGTCGTCAGCAACCCGGTCGCGAACATGAAGCTCGCGGTCGGTCGGATCTTCGACCTCGCGGCGGCGCGAGAGCACGGCCTTCCGGTCGGGCTCGGGACCGACGGCGCCGGATCGAACAACTCGCTCGACCTGTTCGCCGACGTCAAGCACTTCGCGCTCGGGCAGAAGCACCTCGCCGGCGACCCGGCGGCCGGTTCGGCCGCGGAATCGCTGGCGATCGCCCGCGGCGGGCGGGCGCCACTGCTCGGCGCGACCCCGCTCGCGGCCGGGGAGCCGGCCGATCTCCTGCTCGTCCGGACTGACCGCCACGAGCTCGGCGTCGGAGCGCTCGACGCGGGCCTCGTCTACGCGGCGTCGGGCTCGGTCGTCGACACGACGATCGTCGCCGGCCGGGTGCTGATGCGCGGCGGCGTCGTCGACGGCGAGGACGAGATCCTCGAGCGCGCCCGCGAGCGGGGCCGCAGGCTCGGGCTCCTGGACTGAGCATGGGCGGCGAGCGCAAAGCCGAGGTCAAGGCCGGTGGCGGCGTCGTCGTCCGCGACGGCGCCGGCGGACTCGAGGTCGCCGTCGTCCACCGGCCGCGCTACGACGACTGGTCGCTGCCGAAGGGCAAGCTCGAGCCGGGCGAGAGCTTCGAGGAGGGAGCGCTGCGCGAGGTCGAGGAGGAGACGGGGCTGGTCTGCGAGCTCGGCGACGAGCTCTCGCCGATCAGCTACCACGACCGCAAGGGGCGGCTGAAGCTCGTCCGCTACTGGACGATGACGGCGCGTGAGGGCGAGTTCGCCCCGAACGAGGAGGTCGACGTGCTCGAGTGGCTGCCGCCGGCCGAGGCGGCGGAGCGACTGGACTACGAGCACGACCGCAAGCTCCTGACCGAGCTGCCCGGCGCCGCCGAGCTTTGAGTCAGTCGATCGGGATGTGCTCGACGCGGCCGGCGTCGTTCTCGCGCTGGTCGAGACGCTCGAGGTAGTGGTCGACGAGCGAGCGCAGCGTCAGCAGCGCCTCGCGGCCGACGTCGTCGAGTTGGCCGCGGAGCTCGGGCCCGCCGGCGCCGCGGAGGATCTCGGCGCCGCGGCAGATCGGGCAGAGCTCGAGGCAGCGCGAATCCTCGGGGTGGGCCGCCGTCCAGTGGCCCGCCGCCGACCAGTCAGGCCCGCTGCCGGTTCCGTTCTCCCGGGAGCCGTTCTCCCTCGAGGTCGGCTCCCGCAACGGGATCTCGGTCCGCCAGCTCGGCGGCGGCGGGGGGTCTGTCTGCTCGTCGGGTGCGGTCATCTTCGAAGCTCACCTCGAGCGTTCCGGCCTCGAGCCGGGCGCCGACGGGGCGGTGGCGGGCGAGCGCGGTCGGGAGGATGATAGTCCGCTTCTCGCGGCCCGCCCGGACGATCAGCTCCTGGCCGACCTTGCTGAGATCGAGCTCGGAGCGGTCGGCGAAGGGGACGGGGATCGAGAGCACGGTGCGGCCGTTCTCGGAGCTGATTCGCTGGGCGAGCTCCGTGTGCATGACCTTCTCGGGCTCGGTCTCGGCGAACAGCTCGGCGCCGAGGCGATCCAGCATCTCCGGTCCGACCACCTCCTCCGGGAAGTAGCGGGCGAGCAGCAGCGGCACCGGCGCGAACCCCTCGCGGACCGCTTCGAGCTGCTCGCGCTGACGCTCGCGCCAGGCGCCGAAGTAGGAGTCGGAGAGCTCCTCCGGGAAGACGCGGTTGACGACGACGGCGTCGGTCAGATAGCCGTAGAGGTTGAGGTAGGTGAACGTCCGCTGGGCTTCGCGGATCACCATCCGGTCGGGGTTCATCACGAGCCGGATCGAAGTCCGTTCGCGGTCGCGGAGGATCTCGTTCATCGCGATCAGGTTGCCGACGAGGCGCTGGACGTCGGCGAAGACGTCGTCGCCGGGCAGCGGGACGTCGAGGAACGTCTTCGCGAACGGCCGGGCCGCGGAGACGAGCCGGCGCTCCCACGGCAGCACCTTGTCGAGCCACCAGCGGGCGACGTCGGGGAAGGAGAGCAGTCGCAGCGTCTCGCCGGTCGGGGCGCAGTCGACGACGATCACGTCGTAGTCGCCGCTCGCGTGGTGGGAGCGGATCTGGAGCAGGCTGAAGAGCTCGTCCATCCCCGGCGGCACGGTCAGCTCCTCGGCGGCGACGCCGAGGACTCCGCGGTCGGCGAGGATCCGGCCGAGCCAGTCGCGCACCGCCGCCCAGTTGGACTCGAGCTCGGCCTGGGCCTCGATCTGCTGGGCCCAGAGCAGCGGCGAGACCTCGCGTGGCTCGGGACCGAGCTCCTGCTCGAGCGAATCGCCGAGGCTGTGGGCCGGATCGGTCGAGAGGACGATGGTCCGCAGGCCGCGAGCGGCGCAGCTTCGAGCCGTCGCCGCGGCGACGCTCGTCTTGCCGACCCCTCCCTTGCCCGTGTAGAGGATCGTTCTCGGGGGTTTCGGCGCGCTCTCGTCGGCGACCGGCACCGATCCAGAGTACCCTGACCACGCCCGATCGAGCGGGGCGGGCACCCGGATCCTTGCGAGCGAGAACCACAATCGCGTTGCTGCTGCTCGTCGTGCTGACGGGGCTGGTCGCGATGGCCGGATGCGGCGGGAGCGGCAGCTCCGACGCCGATCCGCAGGAGGTCCTCGACAAGGCTCTCGGTTCCGGCGAGGGAACCGACAGCGGTGTCCTCGACATCACCCTCGATGTCGAGTCCACGGGCGGGCAGGCCGGCAACATCAACGCCGAGGTCAAGGGCCCGTTCGAGTCGAACGGGACGGGCAATCTGCCCGCGGTCGACTTCGACGTGACCGCGTCGATCGACACGGGCGACACGAGCTTCGACTTCGACGGCGGGCTCACGCTCACCGACGCCGGCGCCTGGGTCGGCTTCCAGGGCGACGAGTACCAGCTCGACGACGCGACCTTCCAGGCCGTCAAGTCGTCCTACGAGCAGTCGGCCTCACAGCAGGCCGAAGGCGACCAGGGATCGCTCTCGCAGTTCGGGATCGATC
>JAXLSX010000006.1:0-186809 GCA_046330285.1 Solirubrobacterales bacterium
GAGCGCTTCGACGAGAACGTCGCCGCCGACCGTGGCCAGCCTCTCGGCGAGGGCGCCGTAGTCGTCTCGCGGCCCGATCCGCTCCTCGCGCCTGCTCGCGACCGGGCCCGAGTCGAGCCCGGCCTCGAGGCGCATCACGCAGACGCCGGTTGTCTCGTCGCCGGCCATGATCGCCCGCTCGATCGGAGCGGCACCCCGCCACCGCGGCAGCAGCGACGGATGGACGTTGAGCCACTCGACCCCCGAGAGCAGCGGCTCGCGGACGATCTGGCCGAACGCGCAGACGACTCCGGCGTCGGCGCCGGCGTCGAGCAGCCGTTCGGTCACGGCGGGATCGTTGACGTCAGCCGTCTGGAGCAGCTCGATGCCGAGCTCGTCCGCCGCCGCGGCCACGGGTGGCGGCGCCAGCTTGCGGCCGCGGCCGCGGGGCCGGTCGGGCGGCGTCACGACCAGGGCGGGCCGGTGCGGGCTCGCGGCGAGCCGCCGCAGGATCACGGCGGCGAAGTCGGACGTGCCGAGGTAGAGCGTCCTCACCCGGGCTCGTCGCCGGGCTCGAGCATCGAGG
Source organism: Solirubrobacterales bacterium (assembly GCA_046330285.1). GTDB lineage: Bacteria > Actinomycetota > Thermoleophilia > Solirubrobacterales > 70-9 > RHKX01. The sequence continues at coordinate 566 of JAXLSX010000006.1, forward strand.
GGTCGAAGTGCTCGCCGTTCCGCAGCGCCCGTAGGGCACCGCGGCGCTGGTCGCGCTCGGTCCGGTCGAGGATCAGGATCCCGTCGAGGTGATCGATCTCGTGCTGGAGCACTCGCGCCTCGAGCCCGGACGCCTCGAGGAGGATCGGGGAGCCGCCGAGGTCGACGGCGCTGATCCGGGCGTGAAGCGGGCGCTCGACGTCGACCAGCACGTTGGCGAGGCTGAGGCACCCCTCCTCGGCGGTCACCAGCTCCTCCGAGGTCCACTCGACCTCGGGGTTGATGACGGCGCGCGGCTCGGAGTCGGGTCCCGCCTGGAAGACGAGCATCCGCCGCATCAGCCCGAGCTGGGTGGCGGCGAGCCCGATGCCGAGAGCTCCCTGCATCAGTCCGATCATCCGCCCGGCCTCGTGCTCGAGATCGGGACCGAAGTCGACGACCTCCGAGGCCCGCGACTTGAGGACGGGATCGCCGAACTGCCGGACCTCGCCGAGGGCGAGCCGGCGGCGCTCGAGGGTCTCCTCATCGAGCTCGCGACTCTCGTCGCGCTCCTCTTCGAGCTCGTCCTCGCCCTCGATCTCGGTGTCCGCTTCGGCCATCGGAGCGATTCTAGGTGGCCGTGGTCACTGGGGATCGACGTCCACCGCGAGCGTGATGCCCTTCAGAGCGGCGCCGACTGCGGGTTCGGCGAGCGCGGTGCGGACCGCGGCCGCGTCGCGCTCGGGAGACGTGCTCTTGATCAGCAAGCGCCGGCGATAGCGGCCGCGGCGCCGGAAGCGAGGGGCCGGGCCGAGCAACTCCGCATCGGGGCCGAGCGCCGGGCGCAACGCCGCCGCGACCTGCTCTCCCGCCGCGATCAGCGCCGGTTCCGCGGGGCCGGTCAACTCCACGGCGAGCAGCGACGAGAACGGCGGGTAGCCGAACTCCCGTCGGCGCTCGAGCTCACCGGCGAGAAACCCGGCGGTGTCGTGACGGGCAGCCGCCGCGATCGGAGCCGCTGTCGGAGCCAGCGTCTGGACGAGCACCCGGCCACCGCGATCGCCGCGGCCGCTGCGGCCCGCGAGCTGGGCCACCAGGGCGAAGGTGCGCTCCTCGGCCCTGAAGTCCGGGTACCGCAGGGTCGAGTCGGCGTCGATCAGCACGCTCAGCGACACGTCCGGGAAGTCGTGGCCCTTCGCAACCATCTGGGTGCCGACGAGGACCCCTCCCTTCGCCCGGTCGAACTCGGCGAGCACTCGACTGTGGCCGCCGCGGCCCGCGACCGTGTCGGCGTCGAGGCGGAACACCGGGGCGGGGGCGGCCAGCTCGTCGACCAGCTGCTCGATCCGCTCGGTCCCGGCGCCGTGCCGGGCGATCGACACCGACCCGCACTCCTTGCAGGCCTTCGGCACCGGCTCGGTGTGGCCGCAGTGGTGGCAACCGATCAGGCCGGTGCCGCGGTGGAGGACGAGAGAGACGTCGCAGTTGGGGCAGGTCACCGCGGCGCCGCAGGAACCGCAGCTCAGGTGCGGGGAGAATCCGCGCCGGTTCAGCATCACGATCGCCTTCGCCCCAGCCGAGCCGCCCTCGCCGAGCGCGGCGAGAGCCTTCCTGGTCGCCGGATGCAGCGGCCCCGCCGAGCCCGGCACCTCGCGCATGTCGAGGATCTCGACCGGAGGCAGCGGGCGGCCGTCGACCCGGTCCGGGAGCTCGAGGCGCTCGATCTCGGCCCAGCTCTCGGGCCGAGGGGTCGCGCTCCCCGCGAGGTAGACCGCGCCCGCCTCAGATGCACGCCGGCGGGCGACCGCGCGGGCGTCGTAGCGGGGGTCGCCCTCCTGCTTGTAGGAGGAGTCGTGCTCCTCGTCGACGACGATCAGCCCGAGGTCGGGAAGGGGCGCGAAGACCGCTGACCGGGGGCCGACGCAGACCCGGGCGGTGCCGGCGCGGAGCCGGCGCCACTCGTCGAAGCGCTCGCCCTCCGACAACCCCGAGTGGAGGACCGCGACGGTGTCGCCGAGGCGAGCCGCGACCCGGCCGACCGTCTGCGGCGTCAGCCCGATCTCCGGGACGAGCAGGATCGCGGTCCGGCCGCGCTCGAGCGCCGCCTCGATGGCGGCCAGGTAGACCTCGGTCTTGCCCGAGCCGGTGACGCCGTAGAGCAGCCGCTCGCGAGGGCCGTCGCCGTCGAGGGAGGCGATCAGCGCGTCGGCGCAGACGCGCTGCGCCTCCGAGAGCCGGGGCGCGACGGCCACGGCGCCGACGGTGTCGATCCGCGGCGCCCGCCGGACCTCGCGGATGCGGCGCTCGACGAGCCCGCGGCCGGCGAGTGCGGCCAGCACTCCCGAATCGGCCCCGGTCAGCTCGCGGATCCGCGGCCCCGCGAGCTCCCCGTCGGCGGCGAGACGTTCGAGGACGGCGCGCTGGCGGGCGCCGAGCCGGACCGATCCGTCCGCGGCCGCAAGGGCGTCGGTGCCGGCCGCGGTGATCAACGCCGTGCGCTCGGTGAGCGGCCGCATCGACCGGGGCTTGCGCCCCGTTCCCGAGCCCGGCGGCAGGACCAGCGCCAGGCCGCGCGGCGGGGTCGAGCAGTAGCGGTCGGCGACCCAGAGCCCGAGCCGGACCAGCTCCGGGGTCGCGCCCGCCTCGATCGCCTCGATCGGCTCCGCGAGGCGCTCCGGCGGCAGCTCGCTCTCGGCGGCGACGTCGACGACCACCCCGAGCATCCGTCGCCCCGAGAACGGCACCATCAAGAGCGATCCGACGCCGACGCCGGCCGCGACCATGGCCTCGGGCAGGCGATAGTCGAAGGGGCCTCGCAGCGCCCTCGTCGTCGTCATCGGCTCGACCTTCGCGATCTCCATCGGAGCGCCTGAAGCTACGTCCTTTCACGGACGCTCGGCTCCCGGTATATGTTGCGGCCGTGGCGCTGAACCTAGGACCGGGAGAGCAGGTCGTCTTCGAAGGACACCCGTCGTGGCGGGCGATCCTCGGCTTCTACCTCAAGGGCATCCTCATCGTCGGTGTCATCGCCGCGATCATCGCCCTCGTCGGCGGCGGCTCCGATGCCGTCCTGATCACCCTGATCGTCGTCGTCGGCGCCGCGATCGTCGTCCTCGTCGGGTTCCTGCGAAGGGTCTCGACCCGCTACACGATCACCACGCGGCGGCTCAACATCAAGCACGGGATCATCTCCCGGGACGTCCAGGAGACGAAGATCGAGCGCGTCCAGGACGTCAACTACCGCCAGACGCTCTACCAGCGGATCATGCAGATCGGCGACGTCGACTTCGACACCGCCGCGCAGAACTCGGAGTCCGACTTCGTCTTCGCCGGGGTCGCCAACCCCGAGCAGGTCGTCGATCGCGTCCATCACGCGACCGAGCCCGTCGGACCCCCGCCGCGGACGCAGTCCGAGGCCGAGACCCGCTACGACTCCGGGCTCTAGCCGGCCCGGACGCCGCCGCTCGTGGTCGGTACGTAGCGGCACTCGGCATCCGACCCCGATGTACCGGTCGGTCCCCAGCGGGATCCTTGACTCCCATGGGTTCGCGAGTCTCCCCCACCAACCCCCGGACGGCGTCGCGCCGAGCCTTTGCACCGCTCGCGATCGCGGTGGCGATGGCGCTGGTCGGGCTCGCTCCAGCCGGCGCTTCGGCGCACATCTACTGGGCCAACAGCAGGGGCACGATCGAGCGCGCGACGAACGACGGGAGCGAGATCGATCGCGGATTCATCGATGCCGGCGCGAATCCGCGCGGCGTCGCCGTCGACGACACCCACGTCTACTGGGCGACCCGCCGGGGGACGATCGGCCGGGCCCGGCTCGACGGCTCCCGCGTCAACCCTCACTTCATAACCGGGACGGGCCGGACCATGGGCATCGCCATCGGGCGCGACAGCATCTACTGGGTCGACCGCGATCGCGGGATCGGTCGGGCGAGGCTGAAGGCACCCCACCACGCCAACCGCCATTTCATCGCCGACTCCGGGGCTCCGCTCGGGATCGCGGCCGACGCCCACCACATCTACTGGACCAGCGACGAGCGCTCGTCGATCTCCCGTGCCGATCTCGACGGCACCGACGTGCAACTCGACCTCGTCTCGACGCCTCACCCTTACGGGATCGCCACCGGGGGCAGCATGATCTTCTGGACGAACTCCAGGCGGGGGGTCATCGGGCGAGCGGAGCGCGACGGTGAGCGTCCGGATCGTTCCTGGATCGACACCGGACCCGGCGCGCTCGGAATCGCATTGACCAGCGAGCGCGTGTTCTGGACCGCGGCTGAGGGCCGGTCGCAGGTCGGCCGCGCCCATCTCGGCGGCAACAACATCCGGCCCCACTTCATCCGCGGGCGCGGGAACCCGAACGGGATCGCGGCCGAGGGCGACTACTAGGCCGCCCTCCCGGCCTATGCCGAGGCGCCGACCTCCGAACCGACGCCGGCGGCCTCGCGCAGCGCATCGGCGCGGTCGGTCCGCTCCCACGTGAAGTCCTCGTTCTCGCGGCCGAAGTGCCCGTATGCAGCGGTCGCCTGGTAGATCGGCCGGTGCAGGTCGAGGTAGCGGCGGAAGGCGCCCGGGCGGAGGTCGAAGACCTCCTCGACGGCATCCGTCAGCTTCGCGTCGTCGATCTTGCCGGTGCCGAAGGTCTGGACCATCAGCGAGACGGGGTGAGCGACGCCGATGGCGTAGGCGAGCTGCACCTCGCAGCGGTCCGCCAGCCCGGCGGCGACGACGTTCTTGGCCACGTAGCGGGCGGCGTAGGCGGCCGAGCGGTCGACCTTCGACGGGTCCTTGCCGCTGAACGCGCCACCGCCGTGGCGGGCGGCGCCGCCGTAGGTGTCGACGATGATCTTGCGGCCAGTGAGCCCGGCGTCGCCGACGGGGCCGCCGATCACGAACTTGCCGGTCGGGTTGACCAGCAGCGTCCGCCGCAGCGCCTCGGCGTCGTAGAGGTCGGAGTACTCCTCGTCGAGCACGGGGACGATCACGTGCTCCCAGAGGTCGGGCTTGATCGTCTCCTCGCAGTCGACGCCCTCGGCGTGCTGGGTCGAGATCAGGATCCGGACGACCTCGACCGGGGCGCCGTCGCGGTAGCGGACGGTCACCTGGGTCTTGCCGTCGGGACGGAGGTAGTCGAGCGTCCCGTCCTTGCGGACCTCCGACAGCCGGCGGGCGAGCGTGTGCGCGATCTGGACGGGCATCGGCATCAGCGCCCGGGTCTCGTTGGTCGCGTAGCCGAACATCATTCCCTGGTCGCCGGCGCCGTCCTGGTCGAACTCGTCGTCGTCGTCAGCGTCGGTCCGCGCCTCGTAGGCCTTGTCGACTCCCTGCGCGATGTCGGCGGACTGCTCGTCGATCGCGGACATCACGGCGCAGCTGTTGCCGTCGAATCCGAACTCACCGCTGTCGTAGCCGATCTCGGTGATCGTCCGGCGGACGATGCTGGGGACGTCGACGTAGGTCGAGGTCGAGATCTCACCGGAGACCACGACGAGGCCCGTGTTGACCAGCGTCTCGCACGCGACCCGGCCGTTCGGGTCCTCGGCGAGGACCGCGTCGAGGATGCCGTCGGAGATCTGGTCGCAGATCTTGTCGGGATGTCCCTCGGTCACGGACTCGGAGGTGAACAGGTGCTCGCCCTCCCCGACGTGGATGTGCTCGGTGATCTCGCTGGTCATCGCTTCTGATCGGCCTCTCTTCGCTGTTTTCCCGCTCAAGTGCTCATCGGCGTCGTTCGCGCCGTCCCGGAATGCTATTCCCCGAGGGGCGACGCGTCGATCTCCGGCTCCTGCCGAGGCCCGACGGCGATCTGCAGATCGGTGTCGAGCCGGTCCTCGCCGGCGGCCACCGCCAGCGCCGCCGCGGTCAGCGTCCGCAGGTCGGGCGCGTAGGTCGTGTAGGTCGGATCGGTGGCGAGCCCGGCCTGCTCGCCGAGGTTGAGCAGCCCGGTCAGGTCGAGGTAGGCGATCAGCGAGACCGAGTCCGGGAAGTCCTCGGTCACGTCCTGATACTTCTCGGACTCGTCGAGCCCGCTGTCGAGCGAGCGGGCCTGCTGGATCCCGAGCGAGTCGGTCGCGATCACGAGCAGGTCGTCCCACGTCGCGTAGGTGAGGTCGACGGCCGGGCTGACCGCGAGCGACTGCGCCTGCAGCCCGGCGATCTGGATCGTCTCGAACGTCGCCGGGCCGCCGTTCTTGCGCTTCGCCAGCGCCTTCGCGACCGGGTCCTGAAGGCGCGCCAGGGCCTGGCGGGCGTCCTCGGGATCGACGTCCTTGGCGATCAGGCTCACGTACGGCGTGGCCGAGTCCGGGGTCACGCCGGGGACGGTCTCCTCCGCGTCGGCCGCGACCGGCTGCAGGGTCAACGCCACCTCGGAGCCGAGCAGCGGCAGGAGGTCGTCGCCGATGTCGATCCCCGCCTGCTTGCCGAGGTCGCGGGAGAGCCGGCGGAAGGCGGCGACGAGGCCGGGAGAGCTGGAGCGCGCCTGGTCGAGGAGGTCGCCGACGCCCTCCTGCGGATCGCCGAGCCCGAGATACCCCAGCGCCGAGGGCCCGACCTCGGACGTCAGCGTCGGCGTGAACGAGGGCAGCGCGGCGAAGAATCCGGGCGAGGAGCTGCCCCGGTCGGGATCGAGGTCGCTGCGGACGGCGAGGCGGAGGCCGGAGCCGTCGGCGCTCAGCGAGGCGGCGGCCCCCTCGGTCGCGGCGGAGTCGATGAAGGTGTCGATCGGCTCGAGGCCGCGAGATCCGAACAGCGCCCGCGCCCCCTCGGCCGAGACGAAGGCGTAGGCGACGCGGTCCTCGGGGAGCTCGTCGAGCACCCCGGTGCCGTCGGCTCCCTCGAGCGTGCCGGCGTCGGCGGCGAGCATCGCCTCGAGGCCCTCCCGGGACCCGATCAGCAGAAAGCCGCTCGAGACCGTCCAGGCTGCGCCCGCACGCCCGATCGACACGTCGGTGCCCTCGATCGTCGCGGTCGACTGCTTCGGCCCGAGCAGCTCGGACGCGAACTTCTCGGCGCCGTCGGTGTCGTCGGCCTCGATCATCAGCACCCGTTCGCCGCGGAGGCCGGCGGGCAGCGCCGCGAGGGCGAGCTCGCCCCCCGCCCAGGGCTCGATCTGCTTCGCGTAGTCGACCTTGACTCCGGCGACCCCGTTGACGGCGTCGACGGCGATCCGCGACAGCAGCGGGATCCGGTCCGCGATCAGGCTCGCGGAGGCGAACTGCTCGGACTCGGGATCGACGTCGAGGTGGACGTAGGCGAGGGCATCGGCGGGCACGAGGGCGATCGCGTCGTCGGCGGGAGGGCAGGAGTCGCCGCCGGGAAACCCGCACGGAGCGACGGGGATCAGGACGAACCAGATCAGGGCGATGACGGCGGCGACGATCAGGCCGGCCCAGATCCGGTGCCGGTTGGTCGACTCGACCCCGCCCCACGCCGACCCGGCTCGGCGACGGAGCGAACGCACCCAGGCGCCGGAGCTGCCGCTGCCGGGGCCGCTGTCGCGGAGCGATCGGACCCGGCCCGCAAGCCCGCTGCGCGCCTTGCTGCCGAGCTGCTCCTTCGGCGTCAGCGACGAGCGGTCGCGTGTCTCGTCCTGCCCCTGCTTTGGCGAGTCCTCCTGCACTGCGCGTTTATACCTAGCCGGTCCCCCGGTCACGCCGCCTCGGCACGAAGTCGATGACGAGCGGAACCCCGTCGAGGGCCAGCGCCTCGCGGAAGCGGTTCTCGAGGTAGTAGGACCAGTCGCGGTTGATCAGCGTCCTGTCGTTGACCTGGATGGCGATCCGCGGCGGCGCGTCGCCGACCTGGGCGGCGTAGTAGAGGCGCAGGCGCCGGCCGCGCTTCGACGGCGGCGGATTCCGGTCGACGGCCTCGCCGAGGATCCGGTTGAGCTCCGGCGTCCGCGCCCGCGCCGCCCGGCGCCCGGCGAGCTCGAGCGCCTTCGGAAGGACCTTCTGGAGGTTGCGCCCCCGCAGCGCCGAGATCGTGATCACGGGCGGGCGCAGGCGCAGCCGCTGCTCGATCCGGGCCTTCGCGTCGTCGAGGTCGACCTCGACGATGTCCCACTTGTTGAGGACGACGAGCGTCGCGCAGCCCGCCTTCATCGCCAGCTCGCCGATCCGCAGGTCCTCGGCGGTGACTCCCTCCGAGGCGTCGCAGACCAGGATCGCGACGTCGGCCCGGTCGGCCGCGCGCTCCGCGCGGAGCTGGGCGTAGTAGTCGATCGTGCCCGCCACCTTCGTCCGCCGCCGGATTCCCGCCGTGTCGACGAGCAGCGCCTCGGTCCCATCGATCTCGATCCGGGTGTCGATCGAGTCGCGCGTCGTGCCGGCGATCGGGCTGACGATCGTCCGCTCGGTGCCGAGCAGAGCGTTGAGGAGCGACGACTTGCCGACGTTGGGTCGGCCGAGGATCGCGATCCGGGGAAGCTCGTCGGGGCTGGTCCCGTCGTCGCCGTCGCCGGCGTGGGCGGTGACCCGGTCGAGGAGGTCGCCGGTCCCGAGCCCGTGGGTGGCCGAGACCGCTACCGGCTCCCCGAGCCCTAGCGCGTTGAGCTCGGCCGCGAGATGTACGTCGGCCGGGTTGTCGACCTTGTTCGCGACGACGACGACCGGTTGCGACGCCGATCGCAGCAGGGTCGCGACCTCGGCGTCTCCCGGGCCGAGGCCCGCGCGGGCATCGACCACGTGCAGGATCACGTCGGCGTCGGCGATCGCCTCGCGCGCCTGGTGCTGGACCGATCGCGATAGCGAGTCCTCGGCGGCGAGGTCGACGCCGCCGGTGTCGATCAGCGTCAGCGGGACCCCGTTCCACTCGGTGTCGATCTCCTTGCGATCCCTCGTCACGCCGGCCTCGGCGTGGGTGACCGCCTCCCGCCCACCGGCGAGCCGGTTGATCAGCGTGCTCTTGCCGGCGTTCGGGTAGCCGACGATCGCGACCTTCACGACGCGGCTCCGCCGGTGAGGCCGCGCTCGCGGGCGATCGCCGCGATCCGGTCGACGACCGCGTCGATGCCGAGACCGGTCGTGTCGAGCTCGACCGCGCCCTCGGCGAGCTCGAGCGCTCCGTGCTCCCGGGTCCGGTCGCGGGCGTCGCGGTCGCGCTGGGCGACGAGGACGGCGGTGGCGTCCTCCCCGGTCTCGGCGCTGCGGCGACGGGCGCGCTCCTCCTCGGAGGCGGTGAGGTGGACCTTCAGCGGCGACTCGGGGCAGACAACGGTGCCGATGTCGCGCCCCTCCGCGACCCAGGCACCGCCGGCGACGAGAGACCGCTGGCGGTCGACCATCGCGGAGCGAACGCCCGGATGGACCGAGACGCGCGACGCGGCCGCCGAGACGTCGGCGGACCTGATCGCGGTGGAGACGTCCTCGCCCCCGATCGCGACCCGCCCCGGGGCGATCGCGAGGTCGAGGTCGCGGGCGATCGCAGTCACCGCCTCGGGGTCGTCGGGGTCGGCTCCGGCCCGCAAGGTGGCGAGGGCGACGCTGCGATACATCGCACCCGAATCGAGGTAGGTGAAGCCGAGGCGCTCGGCGAGCGCCCGGGCAACGGTCGATTTACCGGCCCCGGCGGGCCCGTCGATGGCGATGACCATGAGCCGGAGGAGAGTAGCCGGGTCGGCCGGCGCCGTCCGGGGAACGCATAGGCTGCGGCCGTGCTCGACTTCACCCGACACGCCGATCGGGCGATCTACGTCCTGATCGCGGTGATGGCGGTCGATGTCGCGCTCGAGGGCGTCGAGGACAAGGCCGGGAAGGTCCTCGCCTACGTGCTCGGGGCCGCCATCGCGTTGACGCTCGCCGAGATCTTCGCCGACCGGGTCGGCATCTCGATCCGCAGCCGCCGGCCGGCGAACGACGACGAGATCCAGCACGAGTACCGCGAAGCGCTGACCGGCCTGGTGATCGCGTTCCTGCCGATCTCGATGTTCGTGCTCGCGGTGCTCGACGTGATCAGGCTCGAGCTCGCGTTCATCCTCTCGCAGTGGATCGGGTTCGGGATCCTCGCGGTCTACTCGTACGTCGCCGCGCGGGCGAGCGGCGGCTCCCAGGCCCGGGCGATCATCGGAGCAATCGCGCTGACCGCGGTCGGCGGCGCGCTGATCCTTCTCAATGCCCTGACTAAGTGAGTCAGGTAAGCAGTGACCTGAGGTCGGTCTCGAAGCCCGGGTAGCTGATCCGGGCCGCCCCGAAGTCGCGGACGGTCACACCCTCGGCCGACGCGAGGCCCGCGACCGCACCGAGCATCGCCAGGCGGTGGTCGCCGAGCGAGTCCATCTCGCCGCCGCGGAGCCCGCCGGTGCCGTTGACGGCGAAGCCGTCCGGCAGAGCTTCGGCGTCCCCGCCGAGCGCGTTCAGCGCGTCGACGACGCCGGCGATCCGATCCGACTCCTTGTGACGGAGCTCCTCCGCTCCCTCGATCCGGGTCGTGCCCTCGGCGAAGCAGCCGAGCAGCCCGACGAGGGGCAGCTCGTCGATCGTCGTCGCAACCTCCGACGCGCCGACGAGCGCGGCCTGGAGGTGACCGTGGCGGGCGCGCAGCGAACCGACCGGCTCCCCACCCTCGAAGCCCTGTTCCATGACCTCGACGTCGGCGCCCATCCGGTTGAGGATGCCGAGCAGGCCGATCCGGGTCGGGTTGATCCCGACGCCGGCGATCCGGACGTCGGCGCCGGGGACGATCAGACCCGCGGCGAGATGGAACGCGGCCGAGGAGAGGTCGCCGGGCACCGTCATCGGCGGCAGGACGAGGCGCTCGGCCGGAGCGATGCCGATCGTCGACGCGACCGGATCCGTGGGCAGGCTCGGGTGCTCGCTCTCGACGCGGACGTGAGCTCCGGCGGCACGAAGCATCCGCTCGCTGTGATCGCGTGTCGCGGCCGGTTCGCGGACCGTGGTCCGGCCCTCGGCCAGCAGTCCGGCCAACAGCACGCACGACTTCACCTGGGCGGAGGCGACCGGAAGCTCGTAGTGGATCGCCCGCAACCGCCGGCCTGTGATCCTGACCGGCGGCCGCCCGCCCGAGGCCGTCTCGATCGCCGCGCCCATCTCGGCCAGAGGCTCGGCGACCCGGCCCATCGGCCGGGACCGGATCGACTCGTCGCCGTCGAGGACGAAGTCGCGGTCCTCCTGCCCGGCGAGGAGCCCGGAGAGCAGCCGGATCAGCGTCCCGGCGTTGCCGACGTCGATCGCCCCGTCGGGTGCGCTCGCGCCGCGGAGGCCGAACCCGGAAATCTCGACCGCCAGCGCGCCCGGGCCGTCGGCGGCGACTTCGACCCGGGCTCCGAGCGCGCGGACGGCGTCGAGGGTGCTGCGGGAGTCGGCCGAGTCGAGGTAGCGGGCGATCCGGGTCTCGCCGTCGCCGAATGCACCGATCAGAGCCGCGCGGTGGGAGATCGACTTGTCGGGTGGAGCGACGAGGTCCCCTCCGAGCGAGCCCGCCGGGGCGAAGTGTGCGTCGACGCGGTCGGCCATTCAGCTGCCGGCCTCGGGGATCGGCGCGACCTCGTGACCGAGCCCGGCGACGACCTCGGCGGCCTGGCGCGCCTCGTCGAGGCCGCCGATCCAGAGCGAGATCGCCCCGGTCCGCCGGTCGGCGGCGGGGAACAGCGACATGTCCTCGATGTTGACACCGGCCCGTCCCAGCGCCAGCGCGATCTCGGCGACCGTGCCCGGCCGGTTCTCGACCGCGACCCGGAGCTCGACGAGCGGCGCCGCTGTGAGATCGGCCTCGAGCATCGTCCTGCGGTCCTCGCGCGCGGCCTCCTGCCAGGCCGCGATCTTCGCGCGGTCTCCGCCGCGGATCACCTCCGAGGCCTCGGTGAGAAGCTCGACGACCTCGTCGATCTCGGCTGCGACCGCATCGGAGTTCGAACTGAAGATGTCGGCCCAGATCAGCGGGTTGGCCCCGGCGACCCGCGTCGCGTCGCGGAAGCTCCTGCCGACCTCGGGACGACGGTCGCCCTCGCCTCCGACCGAGCGGGAGGCGACGGTCGCGAGCGCGTTCGCGAGCACGTGCGGGAGGTGCGAGATCGCAGCCATCTCGCGGTCGTGGACCTCGGCGTCGATCGCCATCGGCCGCGCCCCGATCCCCGCGAGCACCCCGTGCAGGCGGTCGAAGAGGACACCCTGGGAGCGCTCGGTCGGCGTCAGGTACCAGCGGGCGCCCTCGAACAGGTCCTGGCGCGATCCCTCGACCCCCGCGGTCTCGGCGCCGGCGAGCGGGTGCCCGCCGATGAACCGGTCAGAGTCGGGCGCCGCGGCCATCGCCGCGACGAGCGCGTGCTTGGTCGAGCCGACGTCGGTCACGACCGCACCGGGGCCGGTCGCGGCGAGCGCCGTGGCGACGAGGCCGGGGAGCGCGGCGACGGGGGCGGCGCAGAAGACCACGTCGGCGCCGGCGCACGCGTCCTCGGCGCTTGCTGCGGCCTCGTCGAGAGCGCCGAGCTCGAGTGCCCGGTCGGCGTTGCCCGATTCGGGGTCCCAGCCGGACACCGCGGCGCCGACCCGGTGCCGCGCCGCGAGGCCGATCGAGCCGCCGATCAGCCCGACGCCGAGGACCGCGATCCGCGGCGGGCTGTCGGTCTGGCCGGACACCGGCCGATCATTGCTCAAACGGGGACGGCAGCGCCGCGACCCGCGATCTCCGCGACCGCCCGGACGCGCTCCGCATAGCCCGAGTAGCCGGCGGCGTCGAGCGCCTGCGGACCGTCGCAGAGAGCGTTCGCCGGGTCGTCGTGGACCTCGACGATGATCCCGTCGGCCCCCGCGGCTGCAGCCGCGAGCGACATCGGCTCGACCCAATCGCTGCGCCCGGGCGCGTGGCTCGGATCGACGAAGACCGGCAGCGATGTCCGCTCGCGCAGCGCCGGTACGGCCAACAGGTCGAGGGTGAAGCGGTACGCGGTCTCGTGCGAGCGGATCCCGCGTTCGCAGAGGATCACCCGCTCGTTGCCCTCCTTGAGGATGTACTCGGCCGCCATCAGGAGCTCGTCGAGGGTCGCCGCGAGGCCGCGCTTGAGCAGGACGGCCCGGTCGGTCCGGCCGAGCTCGGTCAGCAGCGGGTAGTTCTGCATGTTGCGGGCGCCGACCTGGATCACGTCGGCTACCGCGGCGACGTCCTCGAGGTCGCGGACGTCGAGCAGTTCAGTGACGACCGGGAGCCCGGTGCGCTCGCGCGCCTCGGCCAGGATCGCCAGCCCCTCGCGGCCGAGTCCCTGGAACGAGTAGGGCGAGCTGCGCGGCTTGTAGGCGCCGCCGCGGAGCATCTCGGCGTCAGCCGCGACCGCATCGGCGATCGCGAGGGTCTGCTCGCGGCTCTCGACCGTGCAGGGGCCCGCGATCAGCGTGAAGCCGCCGTCGCCGACGGTGCGGCCGGCGACATCGAAGCTGCGGGGATCGTCGTTTCGGTCGGTCGGGTCGTGGTTCTCGGTCGTGGTCGTCATCTCGCGGTTGCCTTTCGATCGGAGGCCGGGCGCGCTCGGAAGCCGCGGCCGGCGGTACTGGTGCTGGGGGCTGCTCTCCGGGGTCGTCCGCGGGACGACGCGACCGGATGCCTAGGTAAATCGCCAGTAGCGATACGAAAGACGCCAGGAATGACGCGGGGCGCTCGGAAGCGCACGGTGCGAGTTCGTCATCCGGCTCATCGTCGGTGGTTTGTAGCAGGGCGCTGCGACGGTCGCAACCGCTGCAACGGTTCCGGCCTCAGAGCAGCTCGGCGAGCGCGTCGAGGAAGCGCCGGTTCTCGGCTTCGGTCCCATAGGTGACGCGGATGTGCCCCGGGCCGCCGAGCGGCGTCCCGGGCCGGACGATCACGCCCCGCTTGCCGAGCTCCTCGACGATCGCCGCCTCGTCGCGGTCGCCGAGGTCGATCCAGGAGAAGTTCGTCTGCGTCGCGGCCGTCCTCAGCCCGAGGTCGTGGAGCTCGTCCTCGACGCCGATCCGCTCGGCGATCGTCCGCTCGACGCGGGCGATCATGTCGTCGGCGTGCTGGAGCGCTTCGGCGCCGGCGGCCTGGGCGAGCGCATTGACGTCGAACGGCTGCCGGACGGCATCGACCGCAGCCCGGAACCCCGCCGGCCCGAGGGCGTATCCGCAGCGCAGCCCGGCGAGCCCGTAGACCTTGCTGAACGTCCTCAGCAGGACGAGGTTCGGATGCTCGGGCAGCAGGTCGACCGTCGCGTCGGGGTCCTCGAGGACCTGCATCTCGACGTAGGCCTCGTCGAGGATCACCGTGACGTGGTCGGGGACGCGGTCGAGGAAGGCGGCGATCTCGGCGGCGGGCAGCGCCGTTCCCGTCGGGTTGTTCGGGTTGCAGACGAGAACGAGCTGGGTCGCAGCGGTCACCTCGGTCGCCATCGCCTCGAGGTCGTGTTCGTACGCGTCGTTGAGCGGAACGCGGATCTCGCGCGCGCCCGAGAGCGGCGCGAGCTGCGGGTACATCGAGAACGAGGGCCAGGCGTAGAGGATCTCGGCCCCGGGCTCGCACAGCGCCAATGCGGCCGCGAGGAGGATCTCGCAGGAGCCGTTCGACACCGCGATCGAACCGGGCTCGACCTCGTAGCGGTCGGCGAGCCGCCGGCGCAGCAGCGACGCGTACTGGTCGGGGTAGCGGTTGGCACCGGCGGCTGCCGTCTGGATCGCCTCGAGGACCGCGGGGTGCGGGCCCCACGGCGACTCGTTCGAGGCGAGCTTGATGACGTCGGACGCCTCGTACATGCGACGGGCGCGGTCGATATCCATCCCGCCCTCGTAGTGCGGCAGGGCGTCGAGCTTCTTCGCGTAGCGGACCGGCATGTCAGCGCCTCACTGGGCCGAGCCGAGGTCGGAGCGAAGCGCCGCCGCGGCGCCGAGGTAGACGTGCGCCGGCACGTGGTCGGCGGGGGCGTTGTAGTGGAGCATCGTCCGGATCACCCGTTCCATGGATCCCTGCACGTCGATCTCACGGGCGCAGAGCAGCGGCACCGTGTCGAGGCCGAGGTTGCGGGCGGCGACCGCGGGGAACTCCGCGTCGAGGTCGTCGGTGCAGGTGAAGATGCAGCTGATCATCAGCGAGGCCTCGAGGTCGTTGCGGCGGATCAGCTCGCGCAGGAGCTCGTCGGTCGCCGACAGGATCGGCTCGCGCTCGTTGGCTTCGGCCTGGACCGCGCCACGGAGGGCGAAGACGCGCATCTCGCTCATCGGGCGGCTGTGGTGTGGCGGCGATTCATCGCCCAGCATCCTTCCAGAGCCGCTTCAGCTCCGACCCCGAGAGCCGTCGCGCCTGACCTCTGCCGAGATCGCCGAGCCGGAGTGAGCCGAACCGGATCCGCTCCAGCGAGGCGACCCGGTTTCCCACCCGCTCGAGCATCCTCCGGACCTGGCGGTTGCGCCCCTCGCGAATCGTGATCTCGATCTCGCGGTCGCCGTGAGCCCGGACCTCGGCCGGCCCCGTCGGGCCGTCGTCGAGCTTGACGCCGCTCCGCAGCCGCTCGATCTCGCGCTCCCCGATCGGGCCGGTGAGGCGGGCCCGGTAGGTCTTCGGGACTCCGTAGCGGGGATGCGTCAGCAGGTTCGCCAGCTCGCCGTCGTTGGTCAGCAGGATCAACCCGGTCGAGTCGGCGTCGAGGCGGCCGACCGGATAGAGCCGGCGCTCGGTCGCGACGAGGTCGGTGACGGCGCGCCGCCGCCCCGGCTCGGACGCGGTCGATGTCACGTCGAGGGGCTTGTTCACCATCCACGTCTCGCGCGACTCGGGAAGGACGGCGCGGCCGTCGACGGCGACGCCGCTCGACTCGTCGACGTCGCGGGCCGGATCGGTGACGACCTCGCCGCCGATCGTCACGCGCCCGGCGGCGATCAGGGTCTCCGAGGCCCGGCGGGAAGCGACGCCGCTGTGGGCGAGGAACTTGACGAGGCGCATGTCTCAGCCCCCGGCGTCCGGTTCAGCGACCTGATGCCCGGCCGCGCGAAGCGCCACGACGGCGAGCGCCAGCCGATCGGCCGGGACGAGGACCCAGTCGGTGTCGTAGGTCGAGATCGCGAAGATCGGGACCGCCGCGTCCGCGAGGGGCACGGCGATCGACGCGAGGATCCCGGTCAGGGAATGTTCGAGGGGTCCGTCGACGACCAGTGCCGCCCAAGGCCCGGACCGGTCCACGCCGGCGGGCACGGAGGCCGCATCGCAGACGATCGACGTCTCCTCCCCGGTCGCGACCACCGCCGCGATCCCGGCCGCCCCCGGACGCCCCCACTCCGGCGCCGGCGCACCCGCGGGCAGCCGGACGACGGCGAGCTCGCCCTCGCGAACGGTCAGCCCGACGTTCAACTCAGGGGGCCGCGCGCTGCTCGCCGGCCTTGAGCAGGCGCTCCCGCAGCTCGGCGGCGTCCTCGGGGGTGGGGTCGAACTTCGCCGGGTCGGGAAGATCCTCGAGCCCGTTCAGTCCGAACAGCCGCTCGAACAGCTCCGTGGTCCGGTAGATGACGGCGCCGAAGCGGGATCTCCCCGCCTCCTCGATCAGCCCGCGCTCGGTCAGCGTCTGGACGCCGGACTCCGAGCTGACGCCGCGAATCCGGGCGATCTCCGGCCGCGAGACCGGCTGCAGGTAGGCGACGATCGCGAGGGTCTCAGCCTGTGCCGGCGTCAGCGGCGGCGTCTTCGGCCGTGCCAGGAGCCGGCGCGCCGCGTGTTCGGCCCCGGGGTCGGTGGCGAGGGCGTAGCCGCCCGCGACCTCGCGGAGGACGAGGCCACGCCGTCCCGGCGCGAGCTCTTCGGTGAGAACGTCGAGCGCGTTCCGGATCTGGACCTCGCTGACCTCGCACGCATCGATCAGCTCGCCGACCGGGACGGGATCGGGCGACAGGAAGAGCAGCGCCTCGACGGTCCGGGCGAGCCCGGCGGCGCTGCCGTCGGCCCCGGCGCTCACTTCGCGGCCCCGGAGGCGGAGCCGCGGCCGCCCGTCGTGATCTCGATCGGCCCGAAGTTCTCGCGCTGCGACCAGGTCGCCTCGCCCTTCTTGTGCATCTCGAGGAGGGCGAAGATCGTCACCGCCTGGGTCAGCCTGTCCTCGGTCCCGAAGGCGGCGTCGAAGTCGATCCGCGAGGCGCGGCCGAGCAGGCCGCGCAGAACCTCGAGCCGGCGTTCGAGCGACACGGTCGGCCGGATGTGGCTCGTGTCGACAACCGGCGGCGGCGTCAGCAGGTCGCCGAGGGCGACGCCGAGACGGTCGGGGTCGTAGGCCTGCCGCGAGGCCTCCAGCGAGATCCGCCGCAGCTCCACCGGCAGAGGGGCCGAGCGGTACAGGTAGGGCCCGTTCTCGGCGAGCCGCCGGCTCAGCTCGGCGCCGGCGTCCTTGTAGCGCCGGTACTCGAGCATCCGCGCCAGCAGCTCGTCCGCGGCCTCCTCCGGGCCGAGGTCGAGCTCGGGCTCCTCCTCGGTCGGCAGCATCAGCCGCGACTTGAGCTCGAGCAGCGCCGCGATCAGGACGAGGAACTCGGTCGCCGCCTCGAGGTCGAGCTCGCCCTCGGCGTCGAGGTGCTCCATGTAGGCGAGCACGATCGCGCCGAGCTCGACCTCGAGCAGGCTGATCTCTTCCCGGAGGACGATCGCGAGCAGCAGGTCGAACGGCCCGGCGAAGACGTCGAGATCCAGCTCGAGGTCGGCGGTGCGCACGGGTCACAGAGTAGGCGCGACGCCGGTCGGTGAGCCGTCCGCGGCCTTAGTCTGGCGCCGATGGCTGACGAGCTCTCCGCAATTCGCGAGGAACTTCGAGAGGTCGCGGAGCCGGACCGGGTGCCGGACCTGCAGCGGTTCTTCCAGACGGGGCCCGGCGGCTACGGCGAGGGTGACGTCTTCATCGGCGTCAGGGTGCCCGCCTGCCGCCGGGTCGTGCGTGCCCACCGCGGCCTGCCGAGACCCGACTGCCTGCGTCTGCTGGAAAGCCCGATCCACGAGGAGCGCCTCGTCGCGCTGCTGCTGCTCGTTCATCTCTACGAGTCGGATCCGAAGCAGCGCCGCGCCGTCTACGAGGCATATCTGGCGAGCACCGACCGGATCGACAACTGGGACCTCGTGGACGCATCCTGCCCGCGGATCGTCGGAGCCCGGCTGCTCGATCGCTCGCGCCGTCCGCTCTACGGGCTCGCCCGCTCGGAGTCGCTGTGGGAACGCCGGATCGCGATCGTCTCGACCCTGGCGCTGATCGCCGCCGGCGATCTCGACGACACCTTCGCGATCAGCGAGCAACTGCTCGGCGATCGTCAGGACCTGATCCACAAGGCGTGCGGATGGATGCTCCGCGAGGCCGGAAAGCGGGATGAAGCGAGGCTCGTGGCCTTCATCGAGGAGAACGCCCCGGCGATGCCGCGGACGATGCTCCGTTACGCGATCGAGCGTTTCGCGCCGGATGTGCGCGCTCGGCTGATGGCGATCCCGCGATCGCCGGGCTAGCGCGGCGCGCCGACGCCCATGGCGTCGCGGACGTCGGCGAGCACCGGCTCGGCGATCGCCCGGGCCTTCGCCGCTCCCGCGTCCAAGGTCCGCTCGAGCTCGGCGGGATCGGAGCGGAGCTCCGCGTAGCGCTCGCGGACCGGCGCCAGGTAGTCGGCGACCGCCTCACCGACGGCCGCTTTGAAGTCGCCGTAGCCCTTGCCCTCGAACTCGGCCTCGACCTCGTCGGGACCGATGCCGCGGACCACGCAGAGGATCTCGATCAGGTTCTCGATCCCCTCCTTGCCGCCGTCGGGGCCGCCCCGGCGCACCTCGCGCCCGGAGTCGGTGACGGCGCTGCGGAACTTCTTCGCGATCGCGTCGGGCTCGTCGAGGACGTAGACCCTCCCGGCCTCGCCACCAGCGGTCGTCGACATCTTGCTGGTCGGATCCTGGAGGTCCATGATCCGGGCGCCGACGCCGGGGATCACGTGCTCGGGCTCGACGAGGGTCGGGCCGAAGCGCTCGTTGAACCGGCGTGCGACCTCGCGGGTCAGCTCGATGTGCTGGCGCTGGTCGTCGCCGACGGGGACCTCGGTCGCGCGGTAGGCGAGCACGTCGGCCGCCTGCAGGACCGGGTAGTTGAACAGCCCGGCCGAGACGAAGGCGCCGGTCTGCTGCTCGATCTGCTCGCGCTTGACCTTCCACTGGGTCATCCGGTTGAGGTCGCCCCAGGCCGTGACCCCGCCGAGCAGCCAGCAGAGCTCGGTGTGCTCGCGGACGTCGCCCTGGCGGAAGAGGACACAGCGCTCCGGGTCGAGGCCGGCTGCGAGCAGGATCGCTCCCGTGTCGAGCGAGCGCTCGCGGAGCTCGGCAGGGTCGTAGGCGACCGTGATCGCGTGGAGGTCGACGATGCAATAGATCGCAAGCTCGCCCGCCGCCGCGTCGGTGCTCTCCTGGCCCTCGACGTACTGGCGGATCGCGCCGATGTAGTTGCCGAGGTGCTTTCTGCCCGTCGGCTGGATGCCGCTGAAGATTCGCCTCTGTCCCGCGCTCACGGGCGGGGAATCTACCCGCCGCCGAGCCCGTGCACCTCGATGGCGCGCCCGTCCTCGGCGGCGAGCGCAACCCCGCAGGTCTCGAGGACCTCCGGCGAGGCCTTCGCGAGCGAGCCCGAGTCGAACGGTGGATCGGGGTCGTACTCGATGCCGAGCTGGATCGCCCGGGCGGCGGTGTCGCCGGCGATGCGCTCGGCGAGACGCAGGGCCATATCGATTCCGGATGAGACGCCGGCAGCCGTGAGCACCTTGCCGCGCTCGACGACCCGGTCGGAGACGGAGACCGCGCCGAGCTGGTCGAGGAGGCCGAGCGCCGCCCAGTGCGTGGTCGCGTCGACGCCCTCGAGGACGCCGGCGGCGGCGAGCAGGGTCGAACCGGTGCAGACGGACGTCGTCCAGGCCGTTCCCTCGTGCACCGATGCGATCCACCGTACGTACGGGTTCTCCGGGTCGAGCATGTGGCGGGTGCCGCTGCCGCCGGGGACGACGATCACGTCGGGCGCCGGGACCTCGTCGAGCGTGCGGTCGGCGACGATCGCGAGCATCCCCTGCTCGGTCCGGACCGGCCCGCGCTCCTCCGCGCAGAAGACGACCTCGGCCTCGGGCAGGCGCTGCAGCACCTCGTAGGGGCCGATCGCGTCGAGGGCGGTGAACGCCGGGAAGATCGGGATCGCTATCTGCATGGTCTGCTCCTGTTCGGTCGTGGATCGGTGTCGTGTCGGTGGCGGTGTCGGTGGTTTCGGTCGGCGGTTCAGGCCGCGAGGCGGAAGCGGTCGCGGTACTCGCGCGGGCTGGTCCCGAGCCGGCGCTGGAAGGCGCGGCGCATCACCTCGGCGCCGGCGAACCCGCAGCGGGCGGCGACGGACTCGAGCGGCGCCCGGTCGGTCTCGAGGACGCTGCGGGCGCGTTCGACGCGAAGGAGCTCGACGTAGTCGGCGGGGCTGGTTCCGACCTCGCGCCCGAAGACGCGGGTGAACTGACGCTCGGAGAGGTGGACCCGGCCGGCGAGGGTGCCGACCGAGAGGTCGCCTTCGAGGTTGTCGGCGATCCAGCCCTGAAGCTCGCGGATCGGCTCGCGCTCCGCCATCTGGTGGGAGAGCTGGACCGAGAACTGCGCCTGTCCGCCGGGCCGCCGCGCGTAGACGACGAGCATCCTGGCCGTCTGCAGCGCCGGGCCGGGGCCGTGGTCCTCCTCGGCGAGGGCGAGCGCCAGGTCCATTCCGGCGGTGACGCCGGCCGAGGTGACGAGGTCGCCGTCGCGGACGAAGATGGGGTCGGGCTCGACGCTGACGGCCGGGTAACGCTCGGCGAGGCGGTCGCAACTCGCCCAGTGCGTCGTCGCCCGGCGGCCGTCGAGCAATCCGGCCTCGGCGAGGAGGAATGCGCCGGTGCAGACGCCCGCGACCCTCGACGCCCGGCCCGCGAGGGCGGCGACCGCGGCGACCAGCTCGGGATCGCGGATCGCGTCGCGGATTCCCAGCCCGCCCGGGACCACGAGGGTCCCGACCTTCCCGCGGTATGCGGCGACGTCGCCGTCGGCCGCCATCCGCAGGCCGCTGTTGGTCCGCACCTCGCGGCCGCCCGGGGTGAGCAGCAGCAGCTCCGGCACCCGGCCGGCGATCAGGCCGGCCGTGCTGAAGACCTCCCAGGGGCCGGTGACGTCGAGGGCCTGGACCTCGTCGAAGCCGACGAAGACGATCGGGGATGCGGCGGTGGCGGTGGAAGCGCTCATGGGCCGATCCTGCCCGCCGATCGGCTGTCCGTCAAGTCAGGTATCCCACCCTTTCGGACAGCGCCCGATCGCAAGATCACGCCCGGCGCCGATGTTTCGGGCGGAAGCTGCGCGGTATCGTCGAAAGACTGCACTCATGCCTCGTGCGATCTGGACAGGGACGATCACCTTCGGGCTCCTGAACGTGCCCGTGAAGCTCTACTCGGCGGTCTCGAGCAAGACCATCCGCTTCCGCGAGCTCCGCGAGAAGGACGGATCGCGGGTGCGCCACAAGCGCGTCGCCGAGAACGACGGCGAGGAGGTCGCCTACGAGGACCTCGTCAAGGGCTACGAGATCTCCCCTGAGCAGTACGTGATCCTCTCGCGCGAGGAACTCGACTCGCTCGCCCCGAAGCGCTCGAAGGCGATCGAGATCGAGGACTTCGTCGACCTTGACCAGATCGACCCGATCTACTTCAACCAGCCCTACTACCTCGGCCCGGCGCCGGGTGCCGAGCGCGCCTACGCCCTCCTCGCGGAGGCGATGGGCGAGCAGGGCAAGGTCGCGATCGCGCGCTTCGTGCTCCGCAACCGCGAGAGCCTCTGCGCGATCCGCGCCGGCGACGGCGTCCTGACGCTGGCGACGATGCGGTTCGCCGACGAGGTCGTTCCCGCCTCCCAGCTCGAGGGCCTCCTCGGCGAGGAGATGGAGACTCCCCCGCGCAAGCAGGAGATCGAGATGGCCAAACAGCTGATCGAGTCACTCTCGACCGATTTCGAGCCTTCCGGGTACGAAGACGAGTACCGCTCCGAGCTGTTGTCGCTGATCGAGCGCAAGGCCGCGGGCGAGGACGTCCTCGCCGCCAAGGCCGAGACGCCGAAGGCGACCAAGGCGCCGGACCTGATGGCCGCCCTCGAGGAATCGCTGGCAGCGATCAAGGGCGATGAGCTGAGCGGCGGCGCCGAGCGCAAGACCGAGAAGAAGGCCAAGGCGCCGGCGAAGAAGCCTGCAGCCAAGAAGCCGGCCTCGAAGGCGAAGAGCAAGTCCCGGGCGAAGGCCGCGAAGTAGAGATCGACGGCCGCCGGCTGTCGGTCACGAACCTCGACAAGGTCCTCTACCCGGAGGCCGGGTTCACCAAGGGCGAGGTGATCGACTACTACGCCCGGATCGCGCCGGCGCTCCTGCCCCACCTCCGCGACCGGCCGCTGACCGTGGTCCGCTATCCCGACGGCGTCGCCGGCAAGCACTTCTTCGAGAAGAACAGCCCCCGCCATCGGCCCGACTGGGTCCGGACGACGCCGATCGACGTCGGCAGCCGCGGCGGGACGATCGAGTTCGCGGTCTGCGACGACCTGCCGACGCTTGTCTGGCTCGCCCAGCTGGCGGCGATCGAGCTGCACCCCTCACTCGCGACCGCCGCCGACTACGAGCGCCCGACCGTCCTCGCGTTCGATCTCGACCCGGGTGCTCCGGCGACGATCGTCGAGTGCTGTGCGGTGGCGCTGCGGATCCGGGCGCTGTTCGCGGAGCTCGGGCTCGAGTCGTTCCCGAAGACGTCCGGCTCGAAGGGCATGCAGGTCTACGTGCCGCTCAACGGCGACCTCACCTACGAGACGACCAAGCCATACTCGCACGCGGTCGCGCGGGCGCTCGAGAGCTCCGAGCCGGACCTCGTCACGTCGCAGATGACGAAATCGCTCCGGCCGGGAAAGGTGTTCGTCGACTGGAGCCAGAACACGCGGACGAAGACGACGGTCGCCGCCTACTCGCTGCGGGCGCGGGAGCAGCCGACCGCGTCGGCCCCGCTCACCTGGGACGAGGTCGAGCGGGCTGGGGATCCGGACGAGCTGCGGTTCACGGCCGCGGAAGTCCTCGAGCGCTTCGAGCGCGACGGCGACCCGTTCGCGCCGGTGCTGGAGCTCCACCAGGAGCTCCCGAGCGGGATCTAGCCGAGGTTCTGCCGGACGACCGGGTTCCGGGCGGCGCCGGCCTCGTCGAGGCGGCGGACCGGGGTCGTGTACGGAGCCTGGCGGGCGATCTCGGGGTCGGTCTCGGCCTCGGCGAGGATCGCCTCGACGGCCGCGGCGAACCCGTCGAGCGACTCGCGCGTCTCGGTCTCGGTCGGCTCGATCATCAGCGCCTCGTCGACCAGCAGCGGGAAGTAGACGGTCGGCGGATGCATGTTGTGGTCGAGCAGCCGCTTGGCGATGTCGAGCGTTTTCACCCCCAGCTCACGCTTCGCCTCGCTCCCGGAGAGGACGAACTCGTGCATCGGCCGCCGGTCGAAGGCGATCGGCAGGTAGCGGCCGGCCCTCCCCTCCCCCATCTTCGCGAGCAGGTAGTTGGCGTTCAGGACCGCGGTCTCGGACGCCTCGGCGAGGCCGTCGCCGCCGAGGCTGAGGATGTAGGCGTAGGAGCGGACGAAGACGCCGAAGTTCCCCTGGAACCCGCGCAGGCGGCCGATCGAGTCGGGATGCCCGTCGGCGCCGCGAAGCTCGAAGCGGACCTGCGGCCCGCCGTTGCTGGAGCCGTTCGAGCCGTTCGCCGACCCGGCCTCGACGCGCTCGATCCGCGGCACCGGCAGGAAGGGCTCGATCCGCTCGGAGACGGCGATCGGCCCGGCGCCCGGCCCGCCGCCGCCGTGCGGCTGGCTGAAGGACTTGTGGAGGTTGACGTGGACGATGTCGAAGCCCATGTCCCCCGGCCGCGAGTGCCCCATGATCGCGTTCAGGTTCGCGCCGTCGTAGTAGAGGGTTCCTCCGGCCTCGCGGACGATCCCGGTGATCTCGGCGATTTTCCGGTCGAACAGGCCGAGGGTGTTCGGGTTGGTCAGCATCAGGCAGGCGACGCGCTCGTCGGTCTTCGCGCGGAGGTCGTCGAGGTCGACGCCGCCCTCGGGGTTCGTCGCGACCTTGACGACCTCGTAGCCGGCCATCGTCACCGACGCCGGGTTCGTGCCGTGGGCGGTGTCCGGCGTCAGCACCCGGGTCCGGGTCTCGCCGTCGCCGTTGGCTTCGTGGAAGGCACGGGTCAGCAGCAACCCGGCGAGCTCGCCGTGCGAACCGGCCGACGGCTGGAGGCTCACGTGCGGAAGGCCGCAGATCTCGCTCAGCGACCGCTCCAGCGACCACATCAGCTCGAGCGCCCCCTGCGCGCGCGCCGGATCCTGGGCCGGGTGCAGTCGGGCATGCCCGGGCAGCGCGGCGACGCGCTCGTTGAGCCGCGGGTTGTGCTTCATCGTGCACGAGCCGAGCGGGTAGATCCCGGAGTCGAGGTCGAAGTTCCGGCGCGACAACCGGTTGTAGTGGCGGACGATCTCGGGCTCGGAGACCTCGGGCAGGCGGGCGGGATCCTCGCGGAGGAACCGCGACGGGATCAAGTCGTCGACCGGGACGTCGCCGCCCGGGACGCCGGAGGCGGGGATCGCAGCGGCGCGGCGGCCCGGGACGGAGCGCTCGTAGATCGTCGTCGCCCGGTCGCGCTGCATCGGCGTCGGGACCTCGGCGGTCGCGGGCGGGTCGACGGCGGTCTGGCTCACGCCGTCACCTCCTCGCGGGTCGCGCCGGCGGCGCGGGCGATGCCCTCGCCGAGTACCTCGGCGAGGCGATCGATCTGCTCGATCGTGCGCTGCTCGGTGATCGCGACGAGGAGGCCGTTGCCGTACTCCGGTGCGAGCGGCACGCCGGCGGCGATCCCGGCGGCGGCGCAGTGATCCAGCACCCGGTCGACGGGAGCGTCGAAGGTGATCGCGAACTCGCGGACGACCGGCTGGTCGTGGAGCTGCGAGACGCCCTCGACGGCGCCGAGGCGCTCGCGGGCGTAGTGGGTGCGGCGGACCAGCAGCTCGCCGAGCTCGACGAGCCCGCGGCGGCCGAGCCAGCTCAGGTAGATCATGCCGCCGAGCGCGTTCAGTGCCTGGGCGGTGCAGATGTTGTGGGTCGCCTTCTCGCGGCGGATGTGCTGCTCGCGGGTCTGGAGGGCGAGGACGAATCCGCGGCGACCGTCGACGTCGGTGGTCTCGCCGGCGATCCGGCCCGGCATCCGGCGGATCTGGGCCTCGGTGGCGCAGAAGAAGCCGAAGGACGGGCCGCCGTAGTCGAGCCGGTTGCCGAGCGGCTGACCCTCGCCGACGGCGATGTCGACGCCGCAGTCGCCGGGCGTTCGGAGCAGCCCGAGGGCGATCGGGTCGCAGGCGGCGATCAGCAGCGCGCCGGCGTCGTGGGCGATCGCGGCGATCGCCTCGAGGTCCTCGATCGCGCCGAGGAAGTTCGGGTACTGGACGAAGACGGCGGCGGTCTCGTCGTCGACGGCGTCGCGGAGGGCGTCGAGGTCCGTGATCCCGTCGCTCAGCGGGACCGTCGCCACGGTCGCCGGGTAGCCGGCGCCGTAGGTGGCCAAAGTCTCGCGCGACTGCGGGTTGACGCCGCCGGAGACGACGAAGCGACGGCGCTTGGTGGCGCCGATCGCCAGGTAGCCGGCGGCGGCGACGGTCGACGGCCCCTCGTAGAGCCCGGCGCTCGACAGCGGCAGGCCCGTGAGCTCCGTCATCGCGGTCTGGAACTCGAACATCGCCTGCAGCCCGCCCTGCGAGATCTCCGGCTGATACGGCGTGTAGGGCGTCAGAAACTCGGAGCGCGAGATGATCGCGTCGACGATCGCCGGCGCGTAGTGGTCGTACATGCCCGCACCGAGGAAGCAGACCTCGGACT
Organism: Solirubrobacterales bacterium; assembly: GCA_046330285.1. Classification (GTDB taxonomy): domain Bacteria; phylum Actinomycetota; class Thermoleophilia; order Solirubrobacterales; family 70-9; genus RHKX01. The sequence continues at coordinate 26,431 of JAXLSX010000006.1, forward strand.
CCGCGTCGGCGTTCCGCGACGCAAGCTCGCGCATCCGCTCGTAGACCTCGGCCTCGGTCATCCCGTCGGGGAGATCGAGGTCGCGATCGAGCCGGACGCCGGCGGGCACGTCGAAGAGCTCCTCGATCGAGGAGACCCCGATGGCCGCGAGCATCTCGCGGCGCTCGTCGTCGGTGACGGAGGTGTAGCCGCTCACCAGCCGCAGGTTAGAGAACCGCTCAGTCGGCGATCAGATCCTTGTAGGCGGCGACGTCGAGGAGCGCGTCGACCTCCGCAGGATCGCTGAGCCGCACCTTCACCATCCAGCCCTGGCCGTAGGGGTCGGTGTTGATCAGCTCCGGGTTCGTTCCCGCATCCTCGTTGACCTCGAGGATCTCGCCGCTGAGCGGGGCGATGACGTCGGAGACGGCCTTGACCGACTCGACCTCGGTGTAGGGCTCGTCCTTGGCGATCGTCGCGCCGACCTCCGGCGGGTCGAAGAAGACCACGTCGCCGAGGGAGTCCTGGGCGTACCAGGTGATTCCGAAGGTCGCCTGATCGCCCTCGATCCGAGCCCAGTCGTGCTCGGGGTGGTAGCGCAGGTCCTCGGGGTAGCTCTCCTCGGTCGCCATGTGGTCCTTTCCTCGGTCGGTCAGTTGCCCGCGTAGAGCGGCTTGGTGCGGATCTCCGCCTCCCGGCGGCGGCCGCGGACGTCGATCGCGACGCTCGTGCCCGGCTCGGCCAGATCGGAGCGAACGTATCCCATCCCGATGCCGATTCCCAGCGAGGGCGAGAACGTCCCGCTGGTGACGGTCCCGACCGTCTCCTCTCCGAGCAGGATCGGGTTGCCCTCGCGGGGGATCCCGCGGTCGGTGATGACGAAGGCGGCGAGCTTCTCGGCGGTTCCCTCGGCGCGCGCCGCGGCGACGGCCTCGGAGCCGGCGAACCCCGTCTCCTCCTTGCAGCACCAGCCGAGGCCCGCCTCGATCGGGTTGCGGTCGGGCCCCATGTCGTTGCCGTGGAGGTGGAAGCAGACCTCGAGCCGGAGCGTGTCGCGGGCCCCGAGCCCGCAGGGCGTCACGCCGGCGGCGAGGAGCGAGCGCCAGAGGGCGGGCGCCGCGTCCGGCGCGACCATGATCTCGACGCCGTCCTCGCCCGTGTAGCCGGTGCCGCAGACGAGCGCCTCGGCGCCGCCGACCTCGAGCGTGGCCGTCCGCATCCGCGGCGGCAGCTCGCCGGAGGCGAGGCTCGCGACCGCGGCACGGGCCTCGGGCCCCTGGACGGCGAGCATCGCGAAATCGGGGGCGAGGTCGACGACCTCGACGTCGAAGCCGACGGCGAGCTGGCGGAACCGCTCGAGGTCGGTCTCGTGGTTGGCGGCGTTCGAGACCGTCAGGTAGTCGGCGATCCAGCCCTCGAGCTCGTAGCTGAAGAGGTCGTCGAGGATGCCGCCGTCGTCGGCGCAGAGACACGAGTACTGCGCGCCGCCGGGGACGAGCTTGTCGACGTCGTTGCTGACGACGTGCTGGAGGAAGGAGCGGGCGTCGGGGCCGCGGGTGCCGATCTGGCCCATGTGGGAGACGTCGAACATCCCGGCCCGCTCGCGGACGGCCGCATGCTCGGCGGCGACGCCCTCGTACTGGACGGGCATCTCCCAGCCGGCGAACGGGACCAGCCGCCCGCCGGCGGCGACGTGCTCGTCGAAGAGCGGGGTCCGGCGGAGCTCGGCGGTCACCCGGGGCAGGCTAGCGCGGGCGCCGCCGGGTGCCGCGCCCGGCGAGGGCTAAGGTGCGGACATGCGTCTGATCCACGAGAACCCGGCCCCCGACGAAGAGCTCGGGCGACCCTGGAGCCGGCCCCTGGCAGGGACCCTCGACCGTCTGGTCGTCGAGTCCGACATCCTCGGCGGAAACCCGCTCGGCGACCCGGCCCGGAGACCGCTCTTCGTGCTCCGCCCGCCCGGGGTCGAGCTCGACCACCCTCGGCCGCTGCCCACGATCTACGTGATCCAGGGCTACACCGGCCAGCTCGACATGTGGACGAGCCGGAACGCCTTCGAGCCGACGTTCATCGAGCGGATGGACGCGATGCTCGCGAGCGAGGAGTGCCCGGACGCGATCGTGGTCATGGTCGACTGCTGGACCTCCTACGGCGGCTCGCAATTCCTCGACTCGACCGGAACCGGCAGGTACCAGTCCTACCTCTGCGACGAGCTCGTGCCGTTCGTCGACGAGCGCTACCCGACCGCCGCCGACCGCGATCACCGCGGGATCACCGGTAAGTCGTCGGGCGGCTACGGGGCGATGGTCGTCCCGATGATGCGCCCCGACGTCTTCTCCGCGCTCGCGTCGCACGCCGGCGACGCGCTGTTCGAGCTGTCGATGCCGCCAGGCATCGCGTCGACCATCCGCACCCTCCGCGATCGCTACGAGTCCTCATATGACGTCTTCTTCGAGCAGCTGCCCGAGGCGGACCCGTTCGACTTCGGCCACCACGGCGGCCCGCTGGAGATGTACGGCTACGCGGCCTGCTACTCGCCCGACCCCGACCGCCCCGGCAAGGCCCTGGTCCCGTTCGACCCGGTCAGCGGGCGGATGGACGACGACGTCTGGGCGCTCTGGCTCGAGCACGACCCGGTCGTGATGGCGCCCGGGCACGCCGACGCGCTGCGCTCGATGCGCCGGATCTATCTCGACGCCGGCAAGGGGGACGAGTACTACCTCGACCTCGGCGCCCAGGCCTTCTCAGCCGAGCTCGACAAGCTCGGCGTCGAGCACACCCTCGACCTCTTCGACGGCAAGCACGGCGGCATCACGTACCGCTACCCGGGAGCGGTCCGCGAGCTGATCGTGGCCCTGACCGACTAGCGGGGCTCAGCCGCATTGGGCGTGATTGGTCCAGCATGTTGGAGAAATCCCGCCCAGTGAATGGGTTAAGGGCACAGTGGTGCCCGAGAGCCATTCACTGCGGTCGAGCCGCGGGCTAATCCCGCAGGAAGGGCGGGATGTCGATGTCGTCGTCGCTCACCTCGAGCGAGCGGATCTCGCGGTCGCTCGGCGGCTGGACGCCGCGCTTGCGGCTGCGGCGACGGACCTCGGCCGGGCGGCGGGCGAGCATCTCGAACCCTTCGAAGCCGGTAGCGATGACGGTCACGCGGAGCTCCTCGCCCATCGTGTTGTCGACGACGGCGCCGAAGATGATGTTCGCGCCCTTGTCCGCCGTCGCGGCGACGACCTCAGCGGCCTCGTTGACCTCGAACAGGCCCATGTCCTCGCCACCGGTGATGTTGAGGAGCATGCCGGTGGCGCCGTCGATCGCGGACTCGAGCAGCGGCGAGGAGATCGCCTCCTTGGCGGCGTCGACCGCGCGGGTCTCTCCACCCGAGGTGCCGATGCCCATGAGGGCGGAGCCGGCGTCGGTCATGATCGCCCGGACGTCGGCGAAGTCGAGGTTGATGAGGCCGGGGACGGTGATCAGGTCGGTGATGCCCTGGACGCCCTGGCGAAGGATGTCGTCGGCCTTGCGGAAGGCCTCGCTGATCGGCTCCCGGCGCTCGACGATGTTGAGCAGCTTCTCGTTCGGAACGATGATCAGCGTGTCGACCTCGTTGCGGAGCTTCTCGATGCCGTCGAGGGCCTGCTGCATGCGCTTGGCGCCCTCGAACTCGAACGGCTTGGTGACGACGCCGACCGTCAGCGCGCCGATCTCCTGCTTGGCGATCTCGGCGATGACCGGCGCAGCGCCGGTGCCGGTGCCGCCGCCCTCGCCGGCGGTCACGAAGACCATGTCGGCGCCCTTCAGCGCCTCCTTGATGTCATCGCGGCTCTCGGCCGCGGCTCCCGCTCCGACCTCGGGCTGCCCGCCGGCGCCGAGGCCGCGGGTGAGCTCCTGACCGATGGCGAGCTTGACGTCGGCGTCGCAGGAGCGAAGCGCCTGCGCGTCGGTGTTGACGGCGAGGAACTCGACCCCCTTGAGGCCTGCGTCGACCATGCGGGACACCGCGTTGGTGCCGCCGCCGCCGGCGCCCACGACCTTGATCACCGCCAGGTAACTGGAAGCCTCCATCTGAGCTTCACTCGCCTTTCTCTGTTCCGTCCGGAGCTTGAGTGATAGTTGAACGTTTGCGCGCCCCCAGGGCGCAAACTGCAGCCAAAGTAAGCGACAGCCGGGTGGCTGTCAACGTCACCCTAGAGCCTCTGCAAGATCCCTGTCTCGACCCCTGGTTGAGACTTTTGCATCCCTCAGGCGCTGGTCGAGGGTCCCGGCGAGCTATCCGACGACCGGTCGCGAGGGCACCGAAAGGTCGATGTAGGTGGCGCTCGTCAGCTTCGGATCCGCGAGGACGGTGGCCGCGGCGTCCCATTTCTGATCGGCGTTGCCCGGTGCTCCGAACCGGAGCTCGATGCCGCCGTTGAGCTCGGCCACGACGCCGTGGCGATCGTCGACCGATGCCTTCACGACCTGCTCCTGAAGCGGACCCGGGACGGCACCGAGGACCCGTGCCGCCGCGAGCTCCTCGCCCGTCGCCCGTTCGCCGACGGACTCGCCGCCGGCGATCTCGGGGATCCCGTCGGGATGCTCGGCGCCGGTCGCCAGGACCGTCCCGTCCGCGGCCAGCAGCGTGCCGCCGTCGGCATCGACCCAGCCCGCAGGGGTCCGGCTCTGGACGTCGATCGTCACGCCGTGGGGAAAGTCCGTCTCGATCTTCAGGGCCACGACCGAGGGGTCGTCGGCGACCGCCTCCTCGATCGCGCCGCGGTCGAGGTGCAGGGTGCTGAGCCCGGTCGCGGCGGCGGTGAGCTGGTCCTCGACGCCCGGTGTGACGTCGGCCCCGGTCACCTCGACGTTCTCGATCGCGACCATCGACGAGTCGCGGAACCAGAACATGTAGGCGGCGAAGAGCGCCGCCAGGATCAGGAACGCGACGATCAGCCGGTTGCGAAGCCGCGGCCAGGCCGGCAGCGAGAGCGACGGCCGGCGGGAGAGCCTGGAGGCGCGCGCCGCCATCAACCCTTCTCCCCCAGATCCCATCCGGCCGGCCACTCGACCTCGCCGAGGATCTGGACCTCGGGCTCGAGGACGACGCCGGTGAGGTCGTGGACGCGGCGGCGGCCCTCGGCCATCAGCTCGAGGATGTCGGCGGTGGTCGCCGTGCCGTCGTTGTCGACGAAGTTCGCGTGCTTGGCGGAGAAGCTCGCACCGCCGACGCGCAGCCCGCGGCATCCGGCCGCGTCGAGGAGCTGCCCCGAGGAACGCCCCTCGGCGCGGGGATCGTCGGGGTTCTTGAACGTGGAGCCGAACGTCTTGATCCCGGACGGCTGGGCCTCGCGCCGCTTCGAGCGCATGCCGGCCAGCGTCGCCTTGACCGTCTCCGGGTCGGACTGCGCGAGCGAGAACTGTGCCCGCGCCACGACCTCGCCGTCGCGAAGGTTCGAGTGTCGATAGGAGAACCCGAGGTCCTCCGGCGTCCGCCGCTCGCTGCCGGAGGCCGTACAGACCGTCACCCAGTCGAGCGTCCGCGCCAGCTCGCCGCCGTAGGCGTTCGCGTTCATCCGCACCGCCCCGCCGACGGTCCCGGGGATGTTGACCCCGAACTCGAGCCCCGTGAGGCCCCAGCCGGCCGACTTCGCCGCCGCCGAGGGCAGGCGGACGCCGGCGCCGCAGAGGAGGCGCTCGCCGTCCCGCTCGATCCGAGCGAGGTCACCATCGAGTTTCAGCACCAGGCCTCTGAATCCATCGTCCGATACCAGGAGGTTCGATCCCGAGCCGACCACTCCTACCGCGGCGCCCTCGCTCTCCGCATAACCGAGCAGCTCGACCAGCCGCTCCTCACTGCCGGCGCGGGCGTACAGGTCGGCGGAACCGCCGGCCCGGACCGTGGTCAGCCGCGCCAGGTCGAAGTCGCGCTCGATGTCGTCGGGAGCGCTCACCCCTCGCCCTCCACGAGCCGGTCGCCGAGCTTGAAGACGTCCCCCGCCCCGACGGTCACGAGGAGGTCCCCCTCGCCGAGCCGCGACGCGAGGTGGCGCTCGGCGCGATCGATGTCGACCAGCCACTCGACCCGGCGGCCGGGGGCCGCGTCGGCGGCGGCGTTCGCGACGTCGAGCCCGCTGACGCCCGCGAGCGGCCCGACCGGCTCCTCCCGGGCCGGGTAGACGTCGAGGACGGCGATCTCGTCCGCCGCGGTCAGCGCTCGCCCGAACCGGGATGCAAGCGCCTTCGTGCGCGAGTAGAGGTGGGGCTGAAAGACGGCGATCAGCCGCCGGTGCGGGAGCTCGCGGAGCGCGGCGAGCGACGCGGCCACCTCGGTCGGGTGATGGGCGTAGTCGTCGTAGATCACGGCCCCCGACCGCGTGCCCTTGCGCTCGAGCCTCCTAGCCATTCCCGGGAACGACTCGAGGGCGGCGATCAGGTCCTCGAGCCGCGGCAGGGTCTCGTCGAGGTCGAGGGCGCAGGCCATCGCGACGATTGCCGCGGTCGCGTTCGCGACGTTGTGCCGGCCTGGCACGGACAGCCGCACCTCACGCTCGCCGAGCTCCTCGGACACGATCCGGAACCGACACCCGCCCTCGGTCGGCTCGATGTCGGTGGCGAGCACCGCGGCCGCGGGCCCGGGCCCGCTCCCCGGCGGCGGGGCGATGGCGAAGCCGACGATGCGGCCCGCGCCGTCGAGTGCGGCGAGGCGAGCTTCGGCCGGACGGACGAGGGCGGCGGCCGGAGCGGAGAATCGGGCGAAGGCGTCGATCAGCTCGCTCTCGCCGCCCCAGTGGGAGTGGTGGTCGAGTTCGACGTTGGTGACGACGGCGACCTCGGGCCGGAGCTTGAGGAAGCTGCCGTCGCTCTCGTCAGCCTCGGCGACGACCCAGTCCGAGGCCCCCCAGTCGGCGTTCGCCGGCGCGCCCTCGGGGCCGGCGCCGGGGAGCTCGCCGCCGAGCAGGTACGCCGGATCCGCTCCGGCCACGGTGAGGGCGTGGGCGATCATCCCCGCCGTCGTCGTCTTGCCGTGGGCGCCGGCGACGGCGATCAGGCGCTTGCCGGCGCAGACCCGGGCCAGCAGGTCGCTGCGATGGGTCACGGTCTGACCGCGTTCGCGGGCGCGGACGAGCTCGACGTTGTCCTCGGGGATGGCGGTCGAGACGATGATCTCGGCGTCGGCGGGGACCAGGTCGGCGTCGTGGCCGACCACGGGCTCGAGCCCGGCGACCCGGAGGCGGTCGAGGTAGGCGGACTCGGAGCGGTCCGACCCGGTGACCACGTGCCCGAGCCGGTGGCAGACGAGCGCGAGGCCGCTCATCCCGGCGCCGCCGATCGCGATGAAGTGGAGCGGTCCGCGGTCCGCGCCGCTCATCGGCCGTCTCCGGTGCTCGCCGTCGCGAGGATCTCGGCCGCTACCCGGTCGGCGGCGTCGGGCCGGGCGAGCAGGCGCGCGGCCGCGCTCATCGACTCGATCCGGGCCGGGTCGGCGAGAAGCGGCTCGACCTCGGCGCGGAGCCGTTCGGCGTCGAGGTCTGAGTCCTCGACGATCGTCGCGGCGCCGGCGTCGGCCATCCAGCGGGCGTTGGCGTGCTGGTGCTGACCCGAGGCGTACGGATAGGGCACGAGCACGGCCGGGCGTCCGGCGGCCGTCAACTCGAACACCGAGCCGCCGGAGCGGCAGAGGACGAGGTCGCTGGCGGCGAGCGCGTCGCCGAGGTCGGGGAGGTACTCGAGCAGCGTGTACCGCGAGGCGCCCTCGAGGCCCGGAGCGACGACCGGGTAGTCGCGGGCACCGGCGATGTGAAGCACATGGAAGGGCCGCTCGGCCGCGGGGCCGCGGGGTCCGAAGGCCTCGGCGGCGGCCCGGTTGATCCGGAGCGCACCGAGGCTGCCGCCGAAGATCAGCAGGCACGGGACGTCGGGGGCGATGCCGAACCGCTCCCGGGCGGCGCCGCGGTCGGCCTTGACGATGGCCGCCGGCACCGGCCTGCCGGTCACGAGGTAGCGGTCGTCTTCGCGCCCCTCGATCGGGAACGCGAGGCAGACCCGTCGAGCCCGTCTGGCGAGAAGGCGGTTGGTCAGCCCGAGGTGGCTGTCGGCCTCGGTGAGGACGAGCGGGAGCCCGGTCCGGATCGCCGCCATTCCCGCGGGCGCGGCGACGTAACCGCCGCCGCCCATCACGGCCTCCGCGCCGCGGTCGGCGAGGTAACGCCGGGCGACCCTGACTGCCGCCAGCGACTTGCCGACGGCGCGAGCGGCCCGCAGCGGATTGCGCCGGTCGATCCCGGAGACGTCGAGGAAGTCGATCTCATAGCCGGCGGCGGGTACGAGGTCGGCCTCGGCCCGGTCGCGGGTCCCGACGAAGCTGACTTCCGCGCCGCGCTCAGCGAGCGCGTCGGCGACGGCCAGCGCCGGCACCACGTGCCCCGCCGTACCGCCCGCTGCGATCACCACCCGCACGAGAGCCCCCTCTCGCCGCGGGACGCCTGCTCGTCGTGGTCCGGCGCGTCGACCGGCCCCCGTCGACGACCCGCAGCCGCCTGCCGTCGCGCGCAGCCGTGGTTCCCGCTCGCCCGCCGTTGGCGACGTTGAGGAGCAGGCCGACGGCGGCCAGGGTCATGATCAGGCTGCTGTTTCCGTAGGAGACGAATGGCAGGGTGACTCCGGTCAGGGGTGCCAGGCCCAGGACGGCGAAGAGGTTGATCGACGCCTGGACCAGAATCATCGCCGTCAATCCGGCGGCGAGCAGGCGACCGTAGCGATCCTTCGCCTTCTGAGCGGTCCGGAAGCCCGCATACCCGAACAGCATGTAGAGCCCGACGAGCAGCGAGATGCCGATCAGTCCGAGCTCCTCGCCGATGACCGCGGCGATCATGTCGGTGTGGGCCTCGGGCAGGTAGAAGGCCTTCTGGACGCTTTCGCCGATCCCAACGCCGAAGATGCCACCGGATCCGAGCGCGATCGACGCCTGCTGGCTCTGGAAGCCGGCGCCGGCGGCGTCGGCGCCCGGATTGATGAACGTGGTCAGGCGCTCCATCCGGTAGGGCTCCATCAGGACGGCGACGAAGACGAGCAGGAGCAGGAGCCCGGCGATAATCGCGAGGTGGCGGAGCTTGGCCCCGCCGGCGATCAGGAGTGCCGCCATCGAGAACGCTGTGACCATCGCTGTCCCGAGGTCGGGCTCGATTACGATCAGCGCGCAGACGGCCCCGGCGACGAGCAGGATCGGCCGCATGGTGTGGAGGTCGCGGGTTAGCTGCGGGCGGTCGGTGAGCAGGCTCACCCCGTAGAGCACGAGCGCGAGCTTGGCGATCTCCGAGGACTGGATCTGGATCGGGCCGAACTCGAGCCAGCGCTGGGCCCCGTTGGCGGAGGTGCCCATCACCTTGGTGACGAGGAGGAGGCCGACTGCCGCGATCAGGAACGTCCCGGTCAGGCGCCTGACGTCGGCGAGGCGCTGCATCGAGACGATCTTCATCCCGATCAACCCGACTGCGCCGAACATCAGCGTCTTCTTCAGGTAGGCGAGGCTGTCGCCGTCGTTGAGCAGGGAAGCGCTCGAGCTGGCGCTGAAGACCATCACCGCACCGAACGTGAGCAGGCACATCGTCGCGGTCAGCAGCAGCGTGTACTCGAGGGGCTTGTCCTTCGGCCGCGACTTCGAGCGGCCGCGGAAGCGGATGCCGTTGCGGAGGCCGGCGGCGATCCCGCTCATCGCAGGCCCTCGACGATCTCGCGGAACCGCTCGCCCCGCTCCTCGTAGTTCGCGAAGGCATCGAAGCTGGCGCAGGCGGGCGCGAGGAGCACGGTCTCCCCGGCGCCGGCCGCGGCGGCGGCATCGGCGACGGCGGTCGCGAGGTCGCCGCTCCGGCGCAGCGGGACGCCGGCGGGCGCGAGATCCTCGGCGAGCTGCTCGGCAGCCTCGCCGATCAGATAACACACGGCGCAATGCCCGGCGACGGCCGGGACCAGGTCGCCGAAGCGCTCCCCCTTGAGGCTTCCTCCGAAGATCGCGTGGACACCCGAGCCGAACGAGACGAGCGCGGCCCGGGCGGCGGCGACGTTGGTGGCCTTGGAGTCGTTGACGAACGCGACGCCGTCGATCTCGGCGACCGGCTCGAGGCGGTGGGCGACACCGGCGAAGGACGCGAGACCGCGGGCGACTGCCTCGCGCGGTACGCCGGCGGCGAGCGCGGCCGCGGCCACCGCCATGGCGTTGCGGAGGTTGTGCTCTCCGGCGAGCGCGAGGTCGTCGCGCTGGATCAGGACGCCCTCGTCGTCGCCGATGGCGCCATCGACCAGGCGGAGGGCGCAGTCGCCGCCGGCGCAGTCGACCCCGTAGCGGAGCCGCCGGGCCGACCCGGAGATCTCGGCGCCCGCGAGGGCGGGCTCGTCGGCGTCGGTGATAGCCGTCGCCGAGGGCGGCTGGTTGGCGAAGATCCGCAGCTTCGCGTCGAGATAGGCGTCGAGCGTGCCGTGGCGGTCGAGGTGGTCGGGGCTGAAGTTGAGCAGGACCGCGACCTCCGGGGCGAACGCCTCGGAATCCTCGAGCTGGAAGGAGGAGCACTCGCAGACGATGGTCGCCTCGGGGTCGGCGTCTGCGGCCAGCGACGCCAGCGGCGTGCCGACGTTGCCGGCGACCGCGACCGGCATCCCGGCCTCGGCGAAGAGGTGGCCGAGCCACTCGGTGACGGTCGTCTTGCCGTTCGTCCCGGTGACGGCCACGAAGCGGTTGGAGGAGAGCCGCCAGCCGAGCTCGAGCTCGCCGATCACGGCCTTCCCCCGTTCCCGCGCGGCGGCGACGACCGGTGCGTCCTGGGGCACGCCCGGGCTCTTGACCAGGCAGTTCACGCCGTCGAGCAGGTGGAGTCCGTCGCCATTCAGATCGAGTTCGACGCCAAGCCCCGCAAGCCTTCCGGCATCGGGAGGACTTCCCCGATCGGTGCCGTACACGCGCTCCCCGCGCGCGGCCAGAGCCTCGGCCGCCGCGATCCCGGACCTGGCGAGCCCCACCACGAGGAAGGGGCCCTCGGGCAGGGGCGGTCGCGCGATCTCTGAGGCCACGGTTGAAGCTTCGCTGCCGGGGTGGACGTACCTTGCGGCAGTTGTCAGCCATGGCCGGGCGGCGGCAGCCGACAGCCTCCGGCGCTTACGGAGTTCGGCCGTCGGCCACCGCCGCCCGGCCTGCGTAGGTCAGCTGCCTATTGAATTCTGGAAGAGGGTGTAACCGATGCCCGCCAGGACGGCTCCGATGATCCAGAAGCGGATCATGATCTTCGTCTCCGACCAGGCCATCATCTCGAAGTGATGGTGGAGCGGGGCCATGAGGAAGACGCGGCGCCGGAACGACTTGAAGGTGAATACCTGGATCGCCACGGAGAGCGCCTCGATGACGAAGATCCCGCCGAGGACGATGAGGAGCACCTCGGTCTGGGTCATGATCGCCAGGCCCGCGATCGCGCCGCCGAGGCCGAGTGAGCCGGTGTCGCCCATGAAGATCGTCGCCGGGAACGAGTTGAACCAGAGGAAGCCGACCGAGGCGCCGACGAAGCACGCGGAGAGCAGCGCCAGGTCCTCCTGCCCCGTGGTGATCGTGATCGCCAGATAGGAGAGGAAGACGATCGCGCAGCAGCCCGCCGCGAGGCCGTCGAGGCCGTCGGTGAGGTTGACGCCGTTGCTGGCTCCGGCGAGGACGAGGAAGCTGAGGACGACGTAGACGACCGGCCCGAGGTAGATCTCGGCGTCGAAGAGGCGGATCTGCAGACTCGGGTCGAGCCCGATCTCCTGGAAGGCGACCCACCAGAGGATCACCGCCAGGGCGATCTGACAGGACAGCTTCCAGCGGGCGTTGAGCCCGAGCGAGCGACGCTTGACGATCTTGATCCAGTCGTCGGCGAAGCCGATCGCGGCGGAGCCCACCGCCACCCCGAAGACCGTGAGGCTCTCGGTGTCGCGGTCGGAGAGCACCAGATAGGGAACCGCGATGGCGGTGAAGATGATCAACCCGCCCATCGTCGGCGTGCCGGCCTTCGTGTGATGCCCCTGCGGCCCCTCCTCGCGGATCTGCTGGCCGAACTCGCGCTCGCGGAGGCGCTCGATGAACTTTGGCCCGAGGAAGATCGTGATCAGCATCGCGGCCATCCCCGCGATCAGGATCGCCCCGCGGTCGACCGGGACGGTGCTGAGGCCCCCCGTCTGCGCCAGCGCGATCAACCCTCCCCCCTCTCCCCGAGCCGCGCCACGAGCCCGTCGGTGAGCCGTTCGAGGCCGACCGAGCGCGAGCCCTTGATCAGCGCGACGTCGCCTTCGGCGAGCTCTTCGGCGACGAGCGCGACCGCGGCGTCGGCGTCGGGTGCCCACGCATCCGGCGAGTAGTCGCGGGCCAGCTCGCCGACGCCGATCAGGCGGCCGATGCCGCGATCGCGGACGAGCGCGCCGACCTCCTCGTGGAAGGCCGCGGCCTCGGGGCCGAGCTCCGCCATCCCGCCGAGCACCGCCACCGCCCTGCGGCCACCCTCGGACTCGGTCCCGGCGAGGTTCTCGATCGCGGCTCGCATCGAGATCGGATTCGCGTTGTAGCAGTCGTTGAGCAGCAAGATGCGCCCGGGAAGCTCGATCCGCTCGCCGCGCAGGCGCGAGAACTCTATCCGCGAGGTCCGCGCCGCCATCGCCTCCGGATCGAGGTCGAGCGCGACGCCGACCGAGATCGCGCAGAGGGCGTTGCGCAGGTTGTGGGCCTCGCTGAATGGGAACTCGAAGTCCGCCTCGCCGTGCGGCGTCCCGATCCTCGCCCTCGTCCGCCCGCCCTCGACCTCCGACGACAGAGCGAAGACGTCGCCGCCGGGGCCGAACGTGAACACCTCGAGCGAGTCGCGGAGGTGCGGGCTCAGCGCCTCCTCGTCCTCGGGGATCACCGCCCTCCCCTCGTCGCCGAGCCCGTGGAGGATCTCGGCCTTCGCCTCGACGATCGCCTCGAACGTCCCGAGCAGCTCGAGGTGAACCGGCCCGACGTTCGTGATCGCGGCGACGTCCGGCTCGGCGATCTCGCAGAGCTCCGCGATCTGGCCCATCCCGCGCATCGCCATCTCCATCACGAGGAGTTCGGTCTCGGGCGGCGCCGCGAGGATCGCCAGCGGCATCCCGATCTCGGTGTTGAAGTTCTCGGGACTCGCGTGGACGCGCCGCGGCAGGATCGCCCGGCAGATGTCTTTGACCGACGTCTTCCCGGTCGAGCCGGTGATCCCGACCGTCGGGCAGCCGAGCTCACGGCGCCACGCGCGGGCGAGGTGCTGGAGCGCCGCCAGCGGGTCGTCGACCGCAAAGATCCGGGAGCCCGCGTTCGAGCGCTCGAGCTCGGCGCTGTGCTCACGCCCGACGACCACGCCCCACGCACCGTCGGCGAGAGCACCGGCCGCGTAGACGCCGCCGTCCTGATGCTCGCCGGGCAGGCCGAAGAAGAGATCGCCGGCCTCGACCTCGCGCGAATCGATCACCGCCCGTCCGGGACGGGACCCGTCCTCGGTCTCCGGTGCCGGCTCGGACGCGCCGAGGGCGGCCGCGATCCGATCGGGGGCGAGCTCGATCACGCGCCGCTCCCGGCGGCGAGTCGCTGGAGCTCCTCGCGGGCGACGTCGCGGTCGTCGAAGGGGATCTTGCGGCCGTTCTCGAACTCCTGACCCTGCTCATGGCCCTTGCCGGCGATGACCACGAGGTCGCCGGCCTCCGCCCGGCCGAAAGCCAACGCGATCGCGGCGCGGCGATCGGGCTCGACGAGGGTGCACTCGCGGCGATCGGGCGCGATGCCCTCGAGCACCTGCTCGATGATCGCGTCGGGGTCCTCCGAGCGCGGGTTGTCGGAGGTGACCACGGCGAGGTTCGACAGCTCGGATCCTGCCCGGCCCATCAGCGGCCGCTTCAGCGGGTCGCGGTCGCCGCCGCAGCCGAACGCGCAGATCAGCTTGCCGTCCGTCAGGCGCCGGGCCGCGCGGAGGACGTTCTCGAGCGAGTCGTGCGTGTGCGCATAGTCGACGAGCACGCCGAACGGCTGGCCGGCGTCGATCGGCTCCATCCGCCCCGGCACCGGCTCCGCCGCGGCGAGACCCGCGATCGCGACGTCGACGTCGACCCCGAGCGCCAGCGCCGACCCGAGCGCCGCGAGCGCGTTCTCGACGTTGAAGTGCCCTGGAAGCCGAAACCGGACCGGGCGCGGCTCGCCGGCGCCGTGGAGGGTGAAGCTGCCGCCGGAAGCGTCGAAGGCGACGTCGTGGGCGGTCAGGTCGGCGAGGTGCCCGGCGGCGGAGACCGTCGTCAGCAGGGTCCCGCTCTCGCGGCCGACGTCGGTGGCCAGCCGCTCGCCGTAGGAGTCGTCGACGTTGACGACCGCCGCCCCTGGGGCGGCCCGGCCTGCCTCCGGGACGAACAGCAGCCGCTTCGCCGCGAAGTAGTCCTCCATGTCGGCGTGGAAGTCGAGGTGGTCCTGGGTCAGGTTCGTGAACGCGGCGACGTCGAAGTCGATCGAGTCCGCACGCCCGAGCGCGAGCGCGTGCGAGGAGACCTCCATCGCGCACGCGGTGTCACCGGCGTCGAGCATCGCCCGGAACGTTCGCTGGAGGTCGATCGCCTCCGGCGTCGTCCGCTCGACCGGCTCCTCGCGCCCGCCGACCACCTGCTTGACCGTCCCGAGCAGACCGCAGCCGATGCCGGCGTGCTCGAGGATCGAGCGGACGAGGAAGGCGGTCGTCGTCTTCCCGTTGGTCCCCGTGATCCCGACCATCCGCAGCTCGGCGCTCGGGTCGCCGAAGAAGCGGGCGGCGATCGGCCCCATCGCCAGCCGCGAGTCGGCGACGACGATCTGGGGCACGCCGATCTCGAGCGGACGCTCGACCACCAGCGCCGTCGCACCCGCCGCGACGACGGCCGGCGCGAAGTCGTGGCCGTCGGCGGCCGACCCGCGAACGCAGAAGAAGAGCGTCCCCGGCCCCGCTTTGCGGCTGTCGAAGGCGATGTCGGAGATCTCGGCGTCGCCGTCGCCCGCGATCCGCGCAGCGCCGGAGGGCAGCGCGGCGCTTAGGTCGGCGAGCCTCATCGCCCGCGATTCTAGGAACGCAACAGGCGGGGACGGGGCGCCGGCCCCGCCGCCGTGCCTACTCGGTCGGTGCGATCCCGAGGTACGGGAGGGCGAACGAGGCGATCTGGCCGAACGCCGGAGCGGCGACCGAGCCGCCGTAGTAGTCGCCGCCCTTCGGGTCATCGACGATCACCGAGACGAGAAGCCGCGGATCGGCCGCGGGCGCGAACCCGACGAACGAGGCGATGAACTGGGTCTCGGAGTAGGTGCCGTCGACCACCTTCTGGGCGGTGCCGGTCTTGCCCGCGAGGACGTAGCCGGGCACGCTGACCTCCGACGCGGTGCCGCCGTCGCCGAGGACGCCCTCGAGCATCGTCCGCAGCTGCGAGGCCGTCTTCGAGCTGATCACCCTCTTGCCGTCGGAATGCTCCACCGGATCGCCGTCGATCGATTCGAGCAGCCGCGGTGTCCGCAGGATGCCCCCGTTCGCGATCGCGGCATAGCCCTCCATCATCTGCATCGGCGTCACCGAGAGGCCCTGGCCGATCGGGAGGTTGCCGATCGAGGAGCCGGAGTACTCGTGCGGTGTCGGGACGATGCCCATCTCCTCGGCCGGGTAGTCGATGCCGGTCGGCTGGCCGAACCCGAACTTCGAGACCCAGCGGCCGAACTCGTTGTCGCCGAGCTCCTGGCCGATCATGACCGTGCCGACGTTCGAGGACTGGGCGAGGATGTCGGCGACGCTGAGCGTCCGGTAGCCGACCGGGTGGGACTCGCCGATGGTCCGGTCCGCGACCTTGATCTCGGGCGGGACGTCGAAGGTCGTCTCCGGCTTGACGAGGCCGTCCTGGAGCGCGCCGGCGACGGTGAAGGCCTTGAAGGTCGAGCCGGGCTCGTAGGTGAAGCCGGTCGCCATGTTCGTGAGCTGGTCGGGATCGACGTCGGAGAGGTCGTTGGGGTCGACCGGCGGCCAGCTCGCCATCGCGAGCACGTCGCCGTCGGTCGGGTCCATGACGATCGCCGTCGCGTCCTCGGGCATGTACTTGTCGCCGATGTCGCGCAGGACCTTCTCGGTGTAGGACTGGATCCGGCCGTCGATCGTGAGCTGGACGTCGTGGCCGGCGGCGGCGCCGGTGACGACGTCGCGGTTGATCTCCTGGCCGAGCGCATCCTTGGTGATCGCGACCTCGCCGTCGGTGCCCGCAAGGACGTCGTTCTCGGACTGCTCGATGCCGAAGAGACCCTGTCCGTCGTCGCCGACGGCGCCGATCAACCTGCCCGCGTCCTTCTCCTGGGGATAGACGCGACGCGAGTCGGGAAGGATCCCGATCCCGTCGAGGCCGAGCTTCTCGACCCGGTCGGCGGTCACGAGGTCGACCTTCTGCGCGATGTACTCGAAGCCGCTCTCTGCCGTCAGCGACTCGAGCACGTCCCCTTCCGGCATGTCGAGCACCTCGGCCAGCTTCCGCGCCGTCTTCGGCGGGTCGAGCACCTGGTAGGGCGTGGCGAAGATCGTCGCCGCCTCCTCGGAGACGGCGAGCGCGTTGCCGCGCCGGTCGAGGATGGCACCGCGAATGCCGGGGACTTCGACGGTCGCGACCTGCTGGCTCTTGGCGTCGGCACTGAACTCGCCGCCCTTGACGGTCTGCAGCCAGGCCGCGCGGACCATGACGATGCAGAAAGCGAGCGCGAAGGCCGCGAACAGCAGGCCGACGCGCTTCTCGATCAGTCGCACGGCGCCCTAGGGAGTCGTGGTCGGGACGGTTGCGGCGGGATCGACGGTCGTGGTGGCGACCGCCGTCGGGTCGACGACGGCGGGGTCGGTCGTGGTCGTCGCGGCCGCCGCTTCGGCGGCGAGGTCGGCCTCGGTCGGCTCGATGGCCGGGGGTTCGTTGGCGATCAGGCCGTCGGCGAGGCGCTGCGCCGCCTTCTCGGCGTCGAAGGAGCTCGCGTCGAGGTAGTGGACGGCGTCGGGAGCCGGCACGGCGAGGCCGAGCGCCGTGGCGGCCTCGGTGATCCGCTCGTTCGACAGGCGGTTGGCGATCCGGGCGCGGGCGACGCTGTTGGCCTGCTGAAGCTCGTCGATCTTGGCCGAGACCGAACCGCTCGAAGCGCTGAGGCTGAGCCCGACGACGTTGAGGGCGACGATCCCGCCGAGGAGGACCCCGAGGACGACGATCCAGGCCCGGCTGCGGGACATGCCGACGACGAAGCCGGAATCGGCGATCCCGCTGACGGCGGTGACCGGGAGCATGGCGACGTTGCCGCCGGCGGCGACCCGGGCGCGGGAACGATGGTTGGTCCGCGGCGCGGCGGCCGGCGTGCGCCGTGCGGGCCGGCGGGCGGGTGCGGCGGCGCCGCTGCGTGAACTGGTTCGCGTCGCGGTCCGGGGCTTCGGCTTCGCCTTCGGGCGCGGCTTCGGCCGCGGCGCCGGGCGGGTGCGCGGGGAGATCGCGGGAGCGCCCATCAGGACACCTCCCCTTCGAGCTTGAGGGCGACGCGGAGGTGGGCCGAGGCGGAACGCGGGTTGTCGGCGATCTCGCCGGCGCTCGGCGCGACGCCGCCGCGGGTCACGAGCTTCGCCTCGGGCTCGAGGCCGCAACGGCAGACCGGGAACTCCGGCGGGCAGATGCAGCCGCGGGCGCGATCGGCGAGGAAGCGCTTGACACGACGGTCCTCGAGCGAGTGGAAGGAGATGGCGGCGAGCCGGCCGGCCGGTGCCAGCATGTCCCACGCCTGCGGGAGCGCGGCATCGATCGCCTCGAGCTCACCGTTGACCGCGATCCGGATCGCCTGGAACGTGCGCTTGGCGGGGTTGCCGCGGCCGAACCGGGCCGACGGCGGCAGACCGTCGCGGACCGCCTCGACGAGCTCGGAGGTGGTGTCGAGCGGGCGGCGCTCGACGATCCGGCGGGCGATCGAGCGGGCGTGCTTCTCGTCGGCGTAGTTGCGGAGCGCCTCGGCGATCCGGCTTTCGGGCCACTCGTTGACGACGGTCCGGGCCGAGATCTCGGCGTCGGGATCCATCCGCATGTCGAGCGGCGCGTCGAATGAGTAGGAGAATCCGCGCTCCCAGGCGTCGATCTGCATCGAGGAGACGCCGAAGTCGAAGAGGACGACGTCGGGACGGATCCCCTCGGCTGCGAGCTCGGCGAGTGCGTCGCCGAAGTCCCCGCGGACGAAGCGCGTCGCGCAGAGCGCCTCGGCGGAGATCTGGGCGAACCGCTCCTCGGCGGCCGGGTCGCGGTCGATCGCGATCAGCATCCCGTCGGGGCCGATCCGCTCGGCGAGCAGCCGCGAGTGGCCGCCGCCCCCGAAGGTGCAATCGATCACCGTCTCCCCCGGCTGGGGATCGGTCTCGCGGATGACCTCCGCGGCAAGGACTGGTACGTGCTCGGTCGGCATGTAGGTGAGGGTCACCATCCCACTACGCGCTCCCCGGCGAGGAGGCCTGCATGGTCGCGGCGATGCTCTCGGTCAGCTCCGGGGTCCGTTGCTCGTTCTCCTCGTCCTCGGCGAGCCACACCTCCGGCGACCAGATCTCGAGCCGCGAGCCCATCCCGGAGACGATGCAGCGGCCCTCGAGGCCGGCGTACTCGATCAGCTGACGGCTGAGCCGGACGCGGCCGGCCGAGTCGAGGTCGGCCGACTCGGAGTGAGCGAAGAAGCGGCGCTGGATCCGCCGCGCGTCGCGGCTCATCGGGTTGAGCTGCGCGAGAGTCCTCTCCTCGTTCTCCTCGGCGGCCTTGGAAGGCCAGATCTCGACGCAGCGCTCGATGCCCTGCATGAGGACGATGCCGTCCGCGAAGGAGGCCCGATACTGGGCCGGGACCGTGATCCGGTCCTTGGAGTCGAGCGAGTGCTCGTTGAGGCCGCGGAAGGTCATGCATCAAGGGAGGTCGGGGTGGAGGTCGAAAAGCCTGGGTATGCGATTGCCGGTTGAAGTCAGGCCGGAGAGGTGAGGTGGGAGGAACCTCGCCTCCCCGGCCGTCCTTCTGGTTCACAACTGGGCGCCACGGTAACCCACAACGCCCCACTTCGCAACACATCACTGGTCGGGCATTGCACAACGTCCGTCGGACGGACTTGCTACCCGGCCCCTGATCGGCCCGTTTACCGCTTGTCCAAGCGGCTCACGGCCGCCGTGGGGCGCAGTGGGAGGCTTCCGCGCCCTGCAAGCCCGGTTGCACGGAGGAGGAATCCGGGGCGCCGGATAGCCTGAGCGACCGATGGCCGAGCCCCCCGCAGGCGAGCATCCGGAGTCGCAGGCGCCGCCCGGCGCCGAGCCCGACGAGGCGGTCGCCGGCAGCGGCGGCGTCGCCCCGCCGGCGGTCGCTCCGGCTCCCGCCGACGCCGACGACACGCGCGGCGCCCACCTCAAGTCGCTGCTCGGCAACACGCTGACGCTGAGCCTCGGCGCAACCCTGGTGATCGTCTGTTTCGTCGCCGTCACCCTCGCGGCGGGCGCGCTGATCGGCGCCGGCGCGGCCGTCGTCGGTGCTCTTCTCGTCTTCCTGATCGTCTACGTGATGGCGTCGAACGCCGCCCGCGAGGACTTCTTCAGCAACTACGCGGCGGCTCGCAGCCTCAGCCGCACCCCGGGCCGGATGACCCTGCCGCCGTCGACGCCGCTGCTGCGCAAGGGCGACCGCCGCTACGCCGAGCAGGTGATGAACGGGACGCTGCCCGGCGGCGCCCCCGGGGCGATCGGCCTCTACACCTACGAGATGGACACGACCGACAGCGAGGGCAACGACGACACCGACTACTACCGCTACACGGTCGTCCTCCACGATCTCCCCGCCGTCGCGACCAAGGTCTCCGACGTCTACTGCCAGCGCCGCGAGGGCTTCCGCTTCATGGACTCGGCCGAGGACGTCTTCCGCCGGATGCAGCGCCTGGAACTCGAGAGCGAGGCCCTCGACAAGCGCTACGAGGTCTTCTTCGGCGCCCAGGACGACGAGGTATGGATGAAGCGCCTCTTCTCCCCCAGCTTCATCGTCTGGCTGACCGAGAGGACGCCGAAGAACTTCGCCTTCGAGTTCTCCGCCGGCAGCCTCTGCGTCAACGTCAAGGGCCAGTACGACAACGCCGTCGAGCTCGACGCCCTCTGCGAAGCCGCCGGCCAGGTCGCCCGCCGCCTCGCCGGCGAGGCCGACGAGTAGTCGCCCGCGCCTCAGAACCCGGGGAGCAGCGACCCCGAGTAGGCGACGATCGCCGCGGCGACCATCAGCAGCACCGACGGGACGAGCAGCAGGGCCACGGCGAGCTGCATCTTCGGCGCCGCCCTCGCGGCCCGCTCGGTGACCTCCCGGCGCTGATCGGCCCGCAGCGAGCCGGCCTGCTCGTGGAGCGTTCGGGCCAGGGGCGAGCCGTGCCGCCGCGACCGCTCGAGCGCCGCGGCGAGACCGGCGAGGCTGGTGCCCCGTGTCCGGCCGCCAAGCTCGCGCAGCGCTCCGGCCCGCGAGCCACCGCACTCCATCGCGGCCACGGTCGCAGCCAGCTCGTCCCGAAGCGGTCCGGTGCTGCTTCGCATCGCCTCGTCGAGTAGGCGGCTGACACCTCGGCCGCTGGCGGCGCCGGTGGCCATCAGGTCGAGCGCGTCGGGGAGTTCGACCGCGACCCGGGCACGGCGGCGGCGCGCCACGGCCTCGACGAGCAGATCCGGAGCCGCGAAGGCCGCCGCGGGAACGCCGACGCCGACGATCAACCCGAAGCGGCCGGGGGCCGCGGGAGCCGCCGTGAACGCGAGCGGCAGGGCAAGGACCGCGGACGATGCCTTGGCCGCGATCAGCTCCGGGGCCGTCAGCCGAGTGCCGAGCCCGGCGTCGCGAAGCCGGCGCTCGGCGGCGGCGAGCATCGCGGCCGGCCCGACCGGCCCGCGCGACGTGCGGAGCTGGGAACGCAGCCGGCGCCTGATCGCGCTGCCCGCGTGCTCCCCGCGGGCAGCGAGGAGCTCGCGCGCGGCGGCCGCGACGAGGAAGGCCGCTAGGAGGGCGAGGACCGTCACCTCCGGACCTCCCCGAGCTTTCGGATCGCCAGGAAGCCGGCTACCTGCAGTGCGCCGGCCACCGCGAGCAGGACGGCCGCGGCCGGCTCCGCGAGCAGGCCGGCGGCGAAGCCGGGCGAGATCAGTTCGACGAGGAGTGCCATCACGACCGGCATCGCGACGACGAGACCCCCGGTCATCCGGGCCTGCGCGGTGGCCGACCGAGCCTCCCGCTCCGCCCGCTCGCGCTGGGCGGCGGCGGCGCCGTGGCGGCGGAGCAACCCGGCGAGGTCGCCGCCGGCGCGCTGCTGGGAGAGGATCGCGGTGACGAGCGCGCCGACCCGATCGGATCCGATCCGCTCCGAGAGGCCGGCGAGCGCGCGATGGGGCGCAACGCCGACGTCGAGATCGGAACAGACCCGGGCGAACTCGACGGCACTCGGTCCACGGAGGCCGGAGGCGACCGCGGGCAACGCGACCCGGAGCGACCCGCCGGCGGCGACGGCGTCGGCGATCGCGCCGGCAATCACGGCGATGTCACACTCGACCGCAAGCCGGTAGTTCCGCCGGCGGCGGGCGACCGCCCACCCCGCAGCCGCCGGACCGGCCGCGGCGATTCCGGCGAGCGGCAGCGATCCGGTGACCACCACGGCGAGCACCGCGAGGGCGCCCCCGGCGATCAGCCCGAGACGGCGCCGCTCCGCCTCGGTCGGAACGCGGTTCTCCCGCCCGGCGAGAGTCAGTACCGAGAACCCGGACTCGAGCTGACGGCTGATCGAGGGAAGCACCGCGATCCATTCGCGAAGAGCGACCGCGACCAGACCACCCCCGGCGGCCGCGAGCAGCACCGGCACCGCGGCGTTCACGCGCCGTCACCCCTCTCCCAGATAGTCCGGACGGCGGCGGCCCCCGCGACGCGGGTGACCTCGCAGAGCTCGACCGCCCTCCGCTCGACGCCGATCCGCTCGAGATGGAGGACCAGTTCGACGGCGTTGGCGAGCTGCTCGGCGACCACCTCGTGCGGAACCCCGAGCCCGGCCATCATCGCCAGCGTCTCGAGCCGGCGGAGCGCATCGGCGGGCCCGTTCGCGTGAACGGTCGAGAGCGCTCCCCGGTGCCCGGTGTTGAGGGCGACGAGCAGATCCATCGCCTCGGGGCCGCGGACCTCGCCGATCACGATCCGGTCCGGGCGCATTCGCAGCGCGTTGCGGACGAGGTCGCGGATCGTCACCTCCCCCACCCCCTCGATCCCGGCCGGGCGGCTCTCGAGCCGGACGACGTGGGGCTGCTCGAGCCGGAGCTCGGCCGCGTCCTCGATCGTGATCACGCGCTCGCCGGGGGCGATGAACGTGGACAGAGCGTTGAGCACGGTCGTCTTGCCGGAGCCGGTGCCACCACTGACGATCAGGTTGCGGCGGTCGCGGACCGACGCGCGGAGCAGATCGCGGAGTTCCTCATCGAAGCTGCCGCGCGCGACGAGCTCCTCGGGGTCCGGGCGGATGCCGGTGAAGCGCCGGATCGACATCGCCGGCCCGTCGACGGAGAGCGGCGGAATGACCACGTTCACCCGGGAGCCGTCGGGGAGCCTGCCGTCGGCCATCGGGCTGAGCTCGTCGACCCTCCTGCCGATCGGACCGAGCACCCGCTCGATCACGTCCCGCAGCGCCTCCTCGTCGGCGAAGCCGATCGCCGCCCGCTCGAGCACCCCGCGCCGCTCGGCCCAGACCTCCTCGAAGCCGTTGACGAGGACCTCCTCCACATCGGGGTCGCGGAGCAGCTCCTCGAGCGGCCCGAGCCCGACCGTCTCCCGCAAGACCCGTTCGGCGACCTCCTCGCGACCCGCCTCCGAAAGCAGCGCCGCGTGCTCGGCGACGATCGCCGCGATCGCCTCGGGAAGACCCGGGATGTCGCGGCTCCCGGCCACCGCGAGTGCCCGCCGCTCTTCGATCAGGCTCTCGCGGAGCTCGGCGGCAAGCCGTGCGACCTGGTCGATCTCACCGTTGCGGCTCACGAGACCGGGATCAGCCTGATCTCGCGGGCGAAGTTCTCGGCCTCGATCAGATCGAGAGCCTGGGCGCGGGTCAGGGCCAGCGTCGCGCTCCAGCCGTCGCTGCCGGCGGCAGTCTCGTCGGCGGGATCGGCCGGAGCGATCGCCAGCAGCCGGACCCCGCGGGCGGCGACCGTGACCCGGGCCCTGCCCCCGGTCACGGGCTCGCCGGCGACGACGACATCGACGCGGCTCCCGGCGCCGCCGGCGGCCAGCGCACCGGCGCCGCTGACCGTCACCTCGACCGGATGCAGGCGGTCGCCGAGCCGCGGCCCGCGATCGGGCTCGTCCGGCACTCGGAGCTGGGAGCCGAGCAGGTAGGAACCGGCCGGCACCGCGACGGCGAGCCGCCGCCCCGTCGCCTGGGTCGGCCGCGAGAGCGCGTCGGGGGGCAGGAACCGGACCGGCACCTCCCGCATCTCCGTCGCCTTCCGGAGCAACGGCGTCCGCAGGGTCGCTCCGGCGGCCAGGGGCCTGGTCACGGTGACGACCGCCTCGGTGGCGCCGAGCTGCGCGTCGACGCGCTCGCGGTAGGCGGAGGCGATGCTCGCCGAGGCGATGCCGCAGACCGCCGCCAGCAGGCCGAAGGCGAGCGCGCGGCCGCGCCTGCTCATCCGCGGAGGGGCCCGCCCGCGACGGGCAGCGAGATCGCCGCGATCGTGCCGCCGCCGGGCGACGGGGCCGCCGCGGCCGCGCTGCCGCCGTGGCTCGTGGCGACGTCGGCGACGACCCTGAGCCCGTGGCCGTGCCGGGGGTCGCGGCCGCGGCGCGGCATCGCCACGGCGGCCGGTCCGTCGTCGCGGACCTCGAACCGGACCCCTCGCTTGGTGGTCGCGGCGCGGACGCCGACCACGCCGGTGCCGTGGCGGAGCGCGTTGGCGACGAGGTTGTCGAGCGCGGCCGCGAGGCGGGTCATGTCGGCGTCGATCTCGACCTCGGCGCAGGCGCGACTCACCTCGACGTCGGCGAACCGCCAGCGAGCCGCGAGGCCGTCGAGGACGTCGCCGACCAGCGCCCGGCTGACAGCCGGCTCGTCGCGGCGGCCGTTGACGACGGCGTCCAGCTCGCGCAGCGCCCCGCGAGCCTGCTCGAGGCACGATCCGGTCGCGGCGGGATCGAGCGACGCCTTCTCGAGCCCGAGCGCGATCGCCTGCAACGGTCGCCTGACCTCGTGCATCGCCCGGTTCAGCCGCCGAGCGCGGCGCGCGTCACGGAGCATCCTCCCCGCCTCGACCAGCCCGATCGCGGCGAGAAGGATGATCACCCACGCGCCCACGGTTCACCCGCTGACCAGTCGGTAGCCGACGCCCCAGCAGTTGACGACGTACATGCCGCGCTCGGGGTCGAGCTTGCGGCGCAACCGGCTTGCATGGGAGTCGAGCGTCCGCGTCCGGCCCGGGGACTCGTAGCCCCAGACGTCCCGCAGCAGCTCGTCCTTGGTGAACACCCGCTGCGGCTCCGACGCGAGCATCCGCAGCAGCTCGAACTCCTTGTTCGCGAGCTCGATCTCGCGGTCGCCGACCCGGACCTCGCGTGTCGCCGGGTCGATGCAGAGCAGGCCGATGCGAACCGGGCCGCCGAGGGGGCCCGTCCGGCGATCGAGGAGCTTGCGGATCCGCACGTGAATCTCGTCGTAGAAGAACGGCTTGACCACGTAGTCGTCGGCGCCCTCGCGAAGCCCGCGCACGCGGTCGCCGTCGCTGCCGCGCCCGCTCAGGGCGAGGATCGGCATCGCCGGGTCGAATGGGGCCGCGGCCGGGTCCGAGCCCCTGATCTCGCGGATCACGTCGAGGCCGGAGGCATCCGGAAGGCCGATGTCGAGGAGCAGGACGTCCGGGGCCCCGTAGCGGCAGAAGCGCAACGCCTCCTCGGCCGTCCCGGCGGCCAGCGCGTCGAAGCGGTCCGCCTCGAGGTTCTGACAGAGGAGCTCTCTGGTCATCGGATCGTCCTCGCAGACGACGATCGTGGCGAGCCTGTCGATGGTGGGCAGCATCTTCGCTCCCGGTAAGCCCGTCGCGGGCCGATCCGCCCCCGCGCGTCCTCGCGACGCGATCCGTGCTGACAATCAGAGGCATGGCAGGGCTCTTCTCCGTATTGCGTCACCGCGACTTCCGGCTCCTCTGGCTGGCCGGTCTCGCGAGCGTGCTCGGGGACCGGATCGTCACGGTCGCCCTGGCCCTGTTCGTGATCGACCTGACCGGTAACCCGACGGACCTCGGCATCGTCCTCGCCGCGCACGCGATCCCGCTGGTCGCCTTCATGCTGCTCGGCGGGATCTGGGCTGACCGGGTGCCGCGGCACCGGTTGATGGTCCTCACCGACCTCGTCCGCTTCGCCCTCCACGCGGCGCTGGCGCTGCTGATCATCACCGGGGAGGTCGAGATCTGGCAGGTCGTCGTGATCGAGGCGCTGTTCGGCGCCGCCGAGGCGTTCTTCCGCCCGGCGTCGTCGGCGGTCGTTCCCCAGACGGTCCCCGAGAGCGAGATCCAGGAGGCGAACGCCCTCGTGGGGATGTCGAACAACGTCTGCGAGTTCGTCGGCCCGGCCCTGGCGACGGTGCTCGTCCTCGGGGTCGGAGCCGGCGAGGCGTTCGCGGTCGACGCGGCGACCTTCGTGATCAGCGCCGCCCTGCTGATCCGGATGAGCCCGCGGCGCCGCGAGGGCGCCGCCGGCGCCGAGCTCGCCGCCGTCGAGGAACCCGAATCGATCCGGGCGCAGCTCCGGGTCGGCTTCGAGGAGGTCAGGAAGCGGGCGTGGGTCTGGTCGGTCCTGATGGCCGCTTGCACCCTCGTCTTCTTCGGCCTCGCCCCGTGGTTCGTGCTCGGGCCGGTGGTCGCCGAGGATCACTACGGCGGCACCGACGTTTATGGGATCGTCACCGCGGCGCTCGGCGCCGGGACGATCATCGGCGCGATCGTCGGCATCCGCTGGAAACCGCTGCACCCGATGCGGGTCGGAATGATCATGGGCGCGATCTGGTGCCCGATGGGCATCGCCTACGCGCTCGGCGCGCCGCTCGAGTTCGTGCTGCCGGCGGCGGTGATCGGCGGCTTCGGGTTCTCCCTCTTCGACGTCTGGTGGCTGACCGCGCTCGCCGAGCGAATCCCGCCCGACCGGCTCTCGCGGGTCAGCTCATACGACTGGATGATCTCGCTCGGCCTCCTCCCCGTCGGTTACCTGCTGGCGGGACCGCTCGGGGACGCGCTCGGGTCGAGCGAGGTGCTCGCGGTCGGCACGGCGCTGGCGATGGTCGCCTGGCTCTGCGCGCTGATCCCACGCGAGACCCGGATGCTCGAGCGATTGCCGGAGCCCGAGCGCACGGGCGAGCCGAACACGGGCGAGCAATGGATCGGATTCCCGGACGTCTGATTTAGGCCGCCCCGGAAATTCGACTTGACAAATCGAGAGAGTGAGTGCACACTCACTCTCAGCTCATGAATCCTCCCGCCACCACCCGCACCCTCTCCACCGCCGAAGAGCGCCGTGAGACCCTCGTCGCCGCCGCGCTGCCGATCTTCGCCGAGCAGGGCTACCGGGCCGCCTCGACGGTCGCGATCGCGAAGGCCGCCGGGATCTCGCAGGCCTACCTCTTCCGGCTGTTCCCGACGAAGGCCGACCTCTTCGTCGCCGCTTACGACGACGCCCGCGCTCAGATCGTGGGCCTGCTCACCCGCGCCGCCGACGAGGCCGGCGCCGAAATGGAGCCGCTCGAGGCGATGGGCCGGGCCTATGGCGAGATGCTCGAGACCCAGCGCGTGCTCCTGCAGATCCAGCTCCAGGCCCAGGTCGTCGCCGACGAGCCCAAGATCGTCGCCGGCGCCCAGCGGATGTTCCGCGACCTCTACGCACTCGCCTCCGAGCGCTCCGGCGCCGACGAGGACGAGCTCCGCGCCTGGTTCGCCCAGGGAATGCTGATGAACGTGATGGCCGCGGTCGGCGCCCCGGAGCTGAAGACCCGCTGGTCGGAGAACCTCTGCAAGCAGGACGACTGAGGACCCCCTTTTTTCGCTTCAAGAGTGAGTGACCAATCACACTATGGAACCCAAGGAGATCGAGATGAGTACCAAGCAACCGAGAGCGGCATGGACCCTGGCGCTGACCGGCGCCGCGCTGTTCATGACCGCGCTCGACAACCTCGTCGTCGGCGTCGCGCTGCCGTCGATCCGGACCGACCTCGGCGGCTCGCTCGAGTCGCTCGAGTGGACCGTCAACGCCTACACCCTGGCGTTCGCGGTCATGCTCCTGACCGGAGCCGCCCTCGGTGACCGGTTCGGGCGCAAGCGGATGTTCCTGATCGGCGTCTCGATCTTCACCGGGGCGAGCGCGATAGCGGCGCTGGCGCCGTCGGTCGAAGCACTCGTCGCGACGAGGGCCCTGCAGGGCATCGGTGCCGCGATCGTCACCCCGCTGACGCTGACGATGGTCAGCGAGGCATTCCCGCCCGAGCGACGCGGCGCGGCGCTCGGCATCTGGGGAGGCATCAGCGGCCTCGGCGTCGCGCTCGGCCCGTTCGTCGGCGGAGCGATCGTCGAGGGCATCGCCTGGCAGTGGATCTTCTGGCTCAACGTGCCGGTCGGGCTGGCCCTGGTCCCGCTCGCCGCCCGCTATCTGACCGAGTCCCACGGCCCCGACAAGGCGCTCGACCTCGGTGGCATGGCGCTCGCCGGGACCGGGCTGTTCGGGATCACCTTCGGGATCATCCGCGGCGAGACGCTCGGCTGGACGAGCACGACGGTCCTCGTCTCGCTGGCGGCCGGCGTCGGCCTCCTCGCGGCGTTCCTGCGCTGGGAGCGCGGCCGCAGGGAGCCGATGGTGCCGCTGCGGTTCTTCCGCTCGCGGTCGTTCAGCGCGACCCAGGCCCTGTCGTTCGCGATGTTCTTCGGGACGTTCGGTTCGATCTTCCTGCTCAGCCAGTACTTCCAGACTGCGCAGGGGCTCGGCCCCTTCGAGGCCGGAGCGCGAACGCTGCCCTGGACGGCGATGCCGATGTTCGTCGCCCCGATCGCCGGCCTGCTCTCCGACCGGGTCGGGACCAAGCCGCTGATGTTCGCCGGGATGCTGTTGCAGGCCGGCGGCCTCGCCTGGCTGACGATGATCCTCGAGCCGACGACGCCGTTCAGCTCGCTGGTCGTGCCGTTCGCGATGGCCGGCAGCGGCATGGCCCTCGTCTTCCCGACGGCGGCTGCGACCGTCCTCGCGTCGGTCCGCCCGATCGAGGCCGGTAAGGCCTCGGGCGCCAACAACGCGATCCGCGAGGTCGGTGGCGTCATGGGGGTGGCGGTGCTCGCCTCGGTGTTCGCGGCCAACGGGGGCTACGAGTCGCCGCAGGCCTTCACCGACGGCGTCGGCGCTGCACTGCCGGTCGCGGTCGTGATGCTCGTGATCGCCGCCGGGCTGGCGCTGCTGATCCCGGGCCGGGGGCGCTCGGCGGCGCCGGCCGGGAGCTCGAGCACCGCCGCGGCCCCGCGGGCCGCGACCGCTCTACAGGAGGGCACCGCCTGAGCGACGCGGATCACCCGCTCGGCGTCGTCGAGGAAGACGACGTCGAGCGGAAACCGCATCCCGAACGTGTGGACGCTCCGGCACCCGGGGATCAGGAGCCCGGGGCCGGCGCGCTCGCGCCGGAGCAGGGCTAGCCCGAGCAGCCGCGAGGCGAATCCGCTCGCCACCGGCACCCGGACACCGCAGACGACACGGCTCTCGAGTCCGGCGAATCGCCTCGGCAGCGGTTCCATGACCGTCCGATCCCGGCGCTCGGATCGGCGCCCCTATCCGTCGCCGCCGGGCGGCGCTCTCCTGCCCGTCGCGATGGGTGCAAGCCTGCGTTCACGAGAGGGCTTCCCGGCGCGTCCGCGGCAGGGCTTTGGCCAACATGGGCCACCCGCGACGGAGACCCCGTCAACGGGTCGTCCGCCATGGAAAGAGCTACACGCAGAGGCAACTACGAGTCGGGCTCCGACTACGTTCTCGAATACGGAGAGCTCCGTTTCGCGTTCAACGAGGCCGACTTCTCCCAGCGGGTCGAACAGGCCGCCGTGAAGCTCGACTTCACCGCCCCCGGGCTCGACCCCGAGGAGCTCCACGACCTGGTCGAGTTGGCCGTCAACGGCGAAATCCGCGACTCGGCCTCCCCCCTCGGCGAGCACATAAACGCGCACTGGTTCGAGTTGGTCGGCGGCTCCCACAAGAGCCTCGTCCACTGGATCCGCCGGCTCGTGTTCCGCGGCGCCTGGCTCGACCAGCGGGTCAAGGAGGGCGAGCTCGACATCGTCTTCGACGAGCGGACCAACACCTTCGGCTACGTCCAGCCCGATCGCGATCACGAGCCGATCGAGCTCTCGCGCGAGCCGTCCTGGCGCTCGCTCGCCTACCGCCGCTGATCCTCGGCCGGACCGACGGGCTCGACCGTCACGGTCAGCCCCTCGACCGCGGTGACCCGGACGGTCTCCCCCGTCCCCGCGCCCCGCTCGCAGACCGCTGACCAGATCTCGTTCCGGAGCCGGACCCGGCCGCGCGGCTCACACGGCTCGATCGTCTCCGCGCGCTCGCCGATCAGCCCCTCGACGCCGGTCCTGACCCTGTAGCGGCGCAGGTATCGCGTCCAGAAGACCGCCTCCCCGACCTCGACGACGGCACCGACCGCGAGGGCGATGACGCCCAAGGGCGGATCGAGGAGGGCGAAGAGGACGAAGCCGACGACCAGAGCCAACGGCTCAGGCGCGGATGGTCGCCAGCGCGGCGGCGGTGTCGGCCGAGCCCTCGACCAGCCTGCGGACCTCGGCCGAGGCCAATTCCGGCGTCAGCGAGGCGAGCTCGGTCCTGAGCTTGCGGGCGGCGGCGAGCTCGTCGTCGCTGCGGAGGTGCTCCTCGCCGGCCACGCGCGAAGCGGTGAAGTCGATCGCCGGGAAGACGCCGCGCCCCGCGAGCTCGGAGTCGAGCACGATCAGCACGTTCTCGGTGGTCTCGAGGCTGCGCTCGACCGCGCCCTGGTCCTCGCCGTCGTCCCCGAGGGTCGTCGCGATCACGGTGAGCGAGCCGACCCCCTCGTCGGCGGTCTCGCGACCGGCTCCGAAGATCGGCTTGACCCGGCCCGGATCGTCGGCGGCGACCGCGATCCGCGAGATCGAGTCGACGAGCAGGACGACGTCCGCCCCGGCCTCGGCCTTGCGGCTTGCACGCCCGAAGGCGAGCTCGACTAGCCGGAGCTGTTCGCCCGAGCGCATCTCCGCGGTCGCGACGGCGAGGTCGGCACCGGGAGCGGCGGTGCGCCAGGCCTCGACCTCCTCGGGACGCTCGTCGATCAGGAGCACGACGAGCTCGATGTCCTCGGTCCGGGAGATCGCACCGGCCAGGGCCCGCAGCAGCGTCGTCCGGCCGGAGCCGGGGCGCGCGTTGACGAGGACGCGCTGGCCGAGGGCGAGCGGCAGCATCAGGTCGATCGATCGCAACAGGAGTGCATCGTCGGCGGAGGCGTCCGGCCCCGGGGCCAGGTCGATCCGGCGGCTCGGGTGGACCGGGGTCGCGTCGGCGAGGCGGGCGCGGTCCTCTCCCGGGGCGACGCCGTTGATCGTGTCGACGTGGATCAGCGCCGGGTAGCGCTCGCCGCGGCGCGGACGGCGGGCCGGGCCCGCCACCTCGTCGCCGCGCTGGAGCTCGCAGCGGCGGATCTGCGACGGCGAGACGTAGACGTCCTCCTCGGCCGACTCGAGACCGCCGAGGCGGATGAAGCCGTGACCGCGCGGAGTGATGTCGAGGACGCCGGCGACCGGCTCTCCCGTCACGTCCTCCTCTTCGGCCTCCCCCTCGTCCTCTCGCTCCTCGCGATCCCTGCGGCCTCCGCGGTCCTCACGCTCGGACGAGCGACGGCGGCCGCCGCGCTCGCGTCGCCGGCGCGGGCGGCGCTCGCCGCGATCGCCGTTGTCGCCCTCGGCCTCGGGCGCGGCATCGGCGCCGGTTCCCCCGGCGGGTTCGGCGTCGGGGGCGGGCGCGGCGTCGGGGTCGATCTCGACGATCGCCGCGATCAGCTCCTCGCGCGGAAGCATGCGGTAGCGCTCGACGCCGAGTTCGGCGGCGAGCCGGTGGAGCTCGGACAGGTGCGACTTCTCGAGGGTGGCCATGCGGCGGCGAAGGATATCGGCAGGCGCCGGGACTGCCGCTGCGCCCTAGTTCGCCGAGCCGGCGGCCGCGCGGCCGGCCGGATCGGCTCCGGCGTCCGCCAGGTCGTCGGGCCAGCGGGCGGCCTCTGCCGCGATCCGGGACTCGTCCCAGCCGAGCTCGTCGCCGAGCGCCTTCGCCACCGCCGCGACCGACTCCGGCGTCCGCAGCTGCGGTGCCGCGAGCAGCCCGAGGCGCGTCCGGCGCAGGAGGACGTCGGCGACCGAGCCGGCCTGCTCGAAGCGGGCCGCGACGACCACCTCGGCCAGCAGGTCGGGCGCCCCCTCGACGATCGCTTGAGCAAGTTCGGGCCGCTCGGCGGCGATCGCGAGCACGCGGTGCGCGGCGTGGCCGTAGCGGAAGGCGAGCTGCTCCCGCCACCCGGCGGGCAGCGCGGACTCGTCGATGCCCGCCGGCGGAACCAGATCCTCGTCCCGTGCCTCCATGCCGAGCGGGATCTCGTGGGTGTGGCAGGGCAGGTCCCGGTCCTCCCGCATCGCGATCCGGTCGACGACCGACTTCGCCATCCGCCGCCATGTCGTCAACTTCCCGCCGGTGATCGTGAGCATCCCCGAGGAGGTCTCGTAGAGCTCGGCCTTGCGCGAGATGTCGACCGACTTCTTCGGATCGCCGGTCGAGATCAGCGGCCGAACCCCGGCGTAGGCGCCGGTCAGGTCCTCGCGCCCGATCGCGGTGCCGAAGTAGGAGTTGACGGCGTCGAGCAGGTACTCGATGTCGTCGGATCCGGGCCGGACGTGGTCGATGTCGCCGTCGAAGTCGTTGTCGGTGGTCCCGACGAGGACCCGGCCGTACCAGGGGAGCACGAAGATCGTGCGATCGGCGCCCGCGGGGACGATGCAGGCGGCCTCGTTCAGCGGCAGCAGGTCGAGCGGCAGCGTCACGTGGGTCCCGCGGCTCGGGGCGATGCGCGGGACCTCGGCCTCGTCGAGGATCTCGCCGGGCCTGATCCGGTCGGCCCAAACGCCGGTCGCGTTGACGACGTTCGCCGCCTCGATCTCGATCGTCTCCCCCGTCTCGCCGTCGCGGCAGATCACCCCGCCGGCCCGCCCGTCGCGCTCGAGCAGCGACGTGACCTCGAGCCGGTTCGCCATCACCGCGCCGAATCGCTCCGCCTCGCCGAGGATCGTCAGGACGAGGCGGACGTCGTCGGTCTGGCAGTCGTAGAAGAGGTAGGCGGACTTCGGCTCGCGCTGCGCCAGCGCCGGGATCAGCTCGAGGACCTCGTCGCCGGGGATCGTCCGGTGCCGGTCCGGCGACCAGTTCGAGAGATCGATCGCCTCGGCCGCCTCGTCCCGGCGGCTGCGCCGCTCCCGCCGCTCCCGCCGGGAGCCGCGGTTGCTCGCCATCACGTCGTACATGTTGAGGCCGATCCCGATCTTCCGGTCGCGGCGATCGTCGCCGAGCTGCGGGACCAGGTACGGGGTCGGATAGACGAGGTGAGGCGCCAGCCTGACCATCAGCTGACGCTCGAGCAGGGCCTCGCGGACGAGCCCGAGGTCGAAGTTCTGCAGGTAGCGGAGACCGCCGTGGACCATCTTCGACGACCGGCTCGAGGTGCCGATCGCCCAGTCGTCGCGCTCGACCAGCGCGGTCGAGTAGCCGCGGGAGGCGGCATCGAGCGCGACCCCGGCGCCGGTGACACCGCCGCCGATCACGACGACGTCGTAGGGCTCCGCGGTCAGCTCGGTGAGTGCGCGGTCGCGCCCGATCACGGCAGGCGGCGGCTGAACCAGAGAAAGCCCGCGCCGAGCAGGGCCGTGAGCCCGCCGAGGCCGCCGAGCAGCACCGGAGTCGACGGAGCCTGGAACGGCTCGTCCGCCGACGCCGACTCAGCGGTTCCGCTCTCGCCGGCCGCGATCCGCTCACGGCCCGCGCCGCTGGCGGCCAGCCCCTCGTCCTCGACGACGTTGCCGTCGCCGGGAGCCGTGCCGGGGATGCCGTTGCCCTGGCCGTTGCCGGAGCTGTTCGACCCATTGCCCGACCCGGTGCCGCTGCCGTTGCCGTTCAGGTAGTCGTTGAGGCCGCTGCCGCTGCCGTAGTCGTAGCCGCCGGTGTCGCTTCCGTAGTCGTAGCTGCCGGTCGAGCCGTAATCGCCGTAGGACGGCGACGGCGTGTCGATGTTGTCTTCCTTCGGCGGCGGCTTCGGCGCGCGCTTCACGGCCTTCATCGGGAACTCGGTGCTGAAGGCGGCCGAGAGCCCCTGGGAGGTGACCCAGACGGGCGTCTGGTCGCTGGCGCTCGAGTATTCGTAGTGACCGTCGGAGCGCTGCCGCTTCTTCAGGTAGTCGTAGGGGTTGGTCCCCTTCGCGCGGAACGTGCCGGGGTTCTTGCCGGCGGCGACGAGGCCCTGGACCGCCCAGGCCGTCGACTGCGAGTTCGAGGATGCCCCGCCGGTCAGCGACCAGCCGCCGGTCCCGTGCTGGGAGGAGCGCAGCCACTTGACCGCCGCCTTGATCTGCTTGTTGCCGCCGGGGGCGACCGCAAGCGCCTGCATCACCGCGCCGGTGCTGTCCGGTTCGCTGGCCGCGCCGGCGACCGAGCCCCAGCCGCCGTTCTTGTTCTGGATCTTCCGCAGCCACTTGGCCGGCTTGCCGAGCTTCGACTTGTCGACGCCGGCCGCCTTCTGGGCGAGGATCGCGTACGCGGTCAGGTTGACCTGCTGCTGGTAGGAACCATCGCGGTTCTTGCGGTCGCGCAGTTCCTTGACGAGGTCGCGGCTCTGGAAGTTGCGCGGGTCGAGCCCGGCCCCGACGAGCGCGATGATCGTCCGCTCGAGGTCGCCGGTCGACGTCAGCGCGGCGGCGTTGCGGCGCAGGTAGGTGACGGGCGTATTGCCGGCGCGGTGCACATCGAGCGGGTTGATCCCGGCGGACTCGAGGCCGAGCATCGCCCAGCCGGTCATGCCGACGCTCGACTCGGCGCCAGGCTCGGTCCCGTACCCGCCGTTCTTGTTCTGAGCGGTGCGCAGCCACTTGGTGGCGCCGGACCCGCCGGCCTTGGCATCGCTCGAGGGCGGAGTCAGCAGCGGTGCCGCGACGCAGAGCGCCAGGACCAGGCAGGCGGCGATCCGCCCGATCGGTCGATCGCGCCATTGGAAGTCGAACCTGTCGCGGTAGCGGTCCAGCATGCGCACCAAAGCGGGTCCTGCTGCAAGCATCAGGGTGAAGTTACCCGCTGCGTGGATCACATTGAACGGTATTCCCCGTACGGACAGCGCCAGGTACCTGTCGAGTGACTGCTCGCCGCCGTAGCTGACCATGACCGAGAGGTCGAGCAGAGCGCCGTAGGCGAAGCCCGCGAGGGCCGCCCAGAGCGCCAGTTGAACTCGCCCGAGACGGCGGCCGCTGAGCTTCGCGAGGACGGCGCCGCCGATCCCGACCATGCCCCAGCCGGCCATCTGCCACGGAGTCCACGGCCCCTGGCCGAACCAGAAGTTGGAGACGAGGCCCGACAGGGCGCCGACCGCGAATCCGGGCCCGCCCCCGAGGGCATAGCCGGCAAGCAACGCGACGTCGGTGGTTGCGACGAGGTTCGGGACCGGCGCGAACGCGACGCGCCCGGCGATCCCGAGCGCCGCCAGCGCGGCGACCGCGGCGACGATTCGCGCCGGCGGCCGCGACCGCTCGAACCAGGCGAACCCGCCGGCGATCGCGATCGCGAGGATCGCCAACGATGCCGCCTGCCAGCTCACCGTCGCACCTCCGGCACCGCGGTGCCGGCATCGGCGGCGATCACGCGGGCGCCCTCCTCGGGGGTGATCGCCCGGCCGCCGGTCACCCGGGCCGTCTCGGTCGCGAAGTACCAGCCGCCGCCGAGGACCTCGGACGGCGCCCCGTCGGCGATCACCCGGCCCCGGGCCAGGAGGACCACCCTGGTCGCGAAGCGGGCGGCGAACTCGACGTCGTGGGTGGCGACGATCAACCCGGCGCCACGGGCGGCCAGTTCGGCGATCCAGTCGGAGAGGTCGTCCTTGCGGGCGCGGTCGAGGCCTCGGGTCGGCTCGTCGAGACAGATCAGACCGCCGGGTTCGCCGCCGGCGCCGCGCCCCGCCATGGCGATCGCGAGCGCGAGCCGCTGGCGCTCGCCGCCGGAGAGGTCGCGGGGATCGGCATCGCCGGCGACGTCGAGCCCGACGGCCGCGAGCGCCGCGACACCGGCATCGCCCGGGAGCTCGGCGTCGACCCGCTCGCGGACGAAGTAGTCGTCGGGGCGCTGGCCGAGCATCGCCGCGCCTTCCGGGACCGAGACCGATCCGGACAGTGGATCGAGGATGCCGGCAGCCGCCCGCAGCAGCGTCGTCTTGCCGGCGCCGTTGGGGCCCATCAGCGCGACCCGCTCGCCGCTCGCGACGGCGAGGTCGATCCCCCGCAGAACCTCACGCAACGCGTCGCCGGCGCTCAGTTCGACCCGGAGACGGCGACAGGTGAGGACGGCGTCACCGCCCGGGGCCGCCGGCACGGCCGCCGGGACCTCACCGCCGGGCGCCGGCGGCGGCCCGGAACCAAGCCGAGCGCGCGCCTCCTTGACGGTGACCGGAGACGCATCGATGCCGGCGAGGGCGAAGAGCCGCGTCACCGGGGTGGCCAGCTCGGGAGCCGTCGCCAGCGCCGCCCGCCCGAATCCAGCGGAGGGACCGTCGAAGAGAACCGTCCCGCGGTCGAGAGCCACGACCCGGTCGGCCGCGGCGAGGCAGCGCTCGAGCCGGTGCTCGCCGAGCAGCACGGTCACCCCCCACTCCTCGTTGAGGCGGCGGAGCAGGGCGATCAGCTCGTCGCCGGCGACCGGGTCGAGCTGCGAGGTCGGTTCGTCGAGCAGGAGCAGCGGCGGGCCGGTGACGAGCGCGGCTCCGAGCGCGACGCGCTGGAGCTCGCCGCCGGACAGCGAGTCGGTCGTCCGGTCGAGCAGCGGCTCGATCGCGAGGGCAAGGGCTGTCTCCTCGACCGCCCGCGCGGACTCGACCGCTCCGGCGCCGCGGAGCTCGAGCGGCAGTTCGAGCTCGGCCCGCACCGTCGTCGAGACGACCTGCGTCTCCGGCTCCTGGGCGACGAAGCCGACGGAGGTGGCCAGCTCGGCCGGGCCGGTCGTCCGCGTCGAGCGGCCGCCGACCTCGATCGATCCGGCGATCTCGCCGCCGTGGAAATGCGGGACGAGCCCACAAGCGGCGCGCAGGAGCGTGCTCTTGCCGGAGCCGGACCGGCCGGCGAGCACGACGAACTCCCCCGGCTCGATCGACAGGTCGATGCCGGCGAGGGCGAGCCCGGCGGCCTCCGGATAGCGGTATTCGAGCCGCTCGATCGCGAGTGCGGGATCAGCCACGGAGGGCCCCCCGGCGGCGGCGCGCGTCCGGGACCAGCGGCGCGGCGGTCAGCAC
Source organism: Solirubrobacterales bacterium (assembly GCA_046330285.1). Lineage (GTDB taxonomy): Bacteria > Actinomycetota > Thermoleophilia > Solirubrobacterales > 70-9 > RHKX01. The sequence goes on from JAXLSX010000006.1 coordinate 63,035, forward strand.
GAGGACGAGAAGCGCGAAGGCGAACGTCGCCGCGTCGGCGTCCATCGCGATCTCGGGGTAGGCATCAAAGGCCGCGATCCCGGTGATCCCGGCCGCCACCACAAGCACGAGCCCGGCGACGCCGGCGGCGAGCAGCGCGAACTCGCCGCGCTCGCGGGGATGCCGAGGCAGCCGCGACCGGACGCCGAGGCCGTAGCCGCGGAGCTCCAGCGTCGCGGCGATGTCGACGGAGCGGTCGAGCGAGCCGGCGACGAGACGCCGGGTCAGCGCCGCGCGGCCGACCGGCGCCGCGGCGGGGCCGCGGAGCCTGCCGGCCTCGGCCATGCGGGCGCCGTCGGCGGCCGCGATCGGGACTAGGCGACTGACGAGCGTCGCCGTCAGTGCCGAGCGGGCGGCGAGCGGACGGACCGCGCGCAGCACGCGATCGGGGTCGACGCAGGCGGACCAGACCGCGAAGACGATCAGGGAGACGAGGATCCGCAGCGCCAGCACCGCCCCCTCCGCGAGTGCCTCGAGCGTGACGTCGACCTGGCCGAGGACGGGGAAGTCGAAGCCGCGGATCAGGATCGTTGCTCCGCGCTGGGACGCGATCGCGTTGACGACGATCACCATCACAGCCAGCCCGAGCGACCAGCGCAGCGGCTGCGCGACGCTGCGGCGAGCCCCGGAGAGGTCGCCGGCGACCCACGCGGCGCAACCCGCTGCGGCGAGCACGATCGGGTTGGCGAAGGTGAACGCGATGACCGCGAGCGGGGCGAGGTAGACGGCGGCGATCCAGGGTCGTGCGCTCCCGAGGGGGCCCGGCCGCGGCGAGTAGGCGAGGACCGACCTCATCCGCAGCCCCCGTCCGTTTCGCCGGAGCCGGTCGCGGCCGGCGCCGGGATCGTCTCGCCGCCGGCGACGGCGACCGCGTACCGATCACGGAGATCGTCGGGCCCGAGCAGGGCCGCGGCGGCTGCGACCGCGTCGTCGCCGGTCCCGGTCACGAGCCAGGTGGGCTGGTCCTCGCCCTCGCGGACGGCCGCGACGAGACCGCCGTCGGCGAGCCGGCGGGCGGGCCGGCCGTGATCGTCGTCGACGACGAGCTCGCTCGTGCCCCCGCAGGGCTCGAAGCTCGCGTAGACGCCGCTGGTCCTCGGCCCCCTGTCGAGCTGCGATGCCGCGGCGTCGTCACCGACGGCGTCCCAGGTCCCGACGAGGATCCGGAGCTCATCGGGGTGCTCGACCGGCTGCTTCGGCTCGTCGACGGTGAACTCGATACCGGCGCCCTTCAGCGCCACGACGACGTCGGCGCAAGTCTCGGGCTCGGCGCGCACGCACTCGAGCACGGTGTCAGGTCGTTCGCCGTCGTAGCCGTGCAGGAACGGCTCCGGCCACGAGCCGACGACCGCCGGCACCCGGTAGGCGGCCGACCAGTAGCGGTAGTCCCACCAGATCCGGTCGCCCGGCCGGATCTCGGTCTCCCCGGACCCGATGTCGGAGTAGTAGCCGTTGACGAAGAAGAACCAGTCCTCGGCGCCGCCGCCCGAGGTGCTCCCGGCGTAGCCGTCGATCGAGTCGACGAAGTTGTCGCCATAGGAGCTCTCGATGTCGGCGTTCTCGTCGAGGAACCGGATCACGGTGTCGGACTCGGTCGGATCCTCGAGCGTCGCGTCGACCATCGGGACGGTGCCGAACTCGCGGGTGACGCGCAGCTCGGCCTGCCCCTCGGCGGCGTCGCCGGGCCCGAAACCGCAACCGCCCGCCACGGCGGCGCAGGCGAGCGCCGCCGTGGCGAGACAGGTCGCGGAGACCTTCATCTCGGGATCGCCCCCCGTGCGCTCACCCGCGGAACCGGACCCGTTCGCACGAGCGGTACTTCGACGGCGAATCGCGGGGGATGGTCAGCCGGTCCTTGCCGGGACCGCAGTTGATCCGGTCGGGAGCGGCACCCTTGCGAGCGTCGATCTCGTCCCTCCCGGCTCCGGCGAGGATCTGCTCGGATCCCTTCCCGCCATCGATCGCGTCGCCGCGCGCGGTGCCGCCGATCGTCTTCGCGTATCCCGCGGGGCATTCCCGGAGCGCGACCGTGCAGACGATCTCCTCGTTCGAGGAGATCGCGCCGGCTCCGGTCGCCCGCAACGATGCGGTCCGTCCCTCGACGGTCACGGTGGTCTTGCCGTCGGCATCCGTCGGCGCGTCGGCACCGGTGACGCTGACTCCCGCCGCCGGGCTGCGATCGCCGTTGTCCGCCCACCGGGTCACCTTCACCTCGAACGGCTGCCCGGGCTTCGCCGTGGCGGGCGCATCGAGGCCGAGCTCGTCGGGGACCGGATCGTTGAAGTCCTCGATCAGGTACCAGAGGATCTCGTCGCCCGGCCGGACCTTCGTCTGGTCGGCGCCCGAGAAGGAGGCCTCGTGATTGACCTTCAGGTACCAGTAGCCGGTGGAGGGAGCGACGGCCTTCCCGATCCGGCAGATCCCGAGACCGAAGTCGAAGAAATCCGTGATCCCGAGCGGGGACACGTCGTCGTCGACTCCGCCGGCGTTGGCGAGCTGGCCGAGCGCGGTCGAGCCCGGAACCGTCACGCGGTCACCCGACCCTCCGGTGCCGGGTCCGAAGCACGAAGCCTTCGGGTCGGTCTTGACCTTCACCGGCCCGGTGAACTGGGTCCCCTCCGTGAGGGTCTTGTTGTCGGGGTCGACGACGCGGAGATCCGCGGCGGTCGTCCTGGCGGTGGCCTCGGCGAACGAGGCGGACGTCAACGCATACAGGCAGGCGCACAGGAGAACCGGCACGACCGAACGCATGCGGAAGGTAGGTGTTGGCATGGAGCCACCCTTTCCTCGAGGGTTTACATCGGCTCGGCCGGAGGCAGGTCTCCTGGCTTCCGGGACTGATGTCGCGCCTTCCCGGGTCCTCGTCGGACCCAGTGGCCGGCGGCCGAACCGCCAGGCGACACCCTCACCCGGTCACAGTGGCGGGACCGCGCCGGTTTCGCACCGGACTTCCCTTGAACCACCGACCGTATCTACTGCGGCCACTCTAACCGGAGCGGCCGGACGGCGGGACCGTCAGCTCAGGCGGATCGTTCTTCGATCGTCTTCTGCAACTGCTCGAGGACCTCGGGCATGGCCTTGCGCATGCGCGGGATCTCCCAGTGCTCGATCTTCAGCGCCCGCAGCGGCGAGGTGGCGACGACCGAGGCCGAGCGCTCCTGCTTCTCGAGCAGTCCCTGCTCGCCGAAGACGTCGCCGGGGCCGAGCTCGGCGATCTGCTCGCCGGCACGCTCGACCTTCGCGGTCCCGTCCTCGATCGCGTAGAAGTCGTTCGAGAAGCCGCCCTCCTGGATCACCGTCTTCCCCTCGGCGAACTCGACGAGCATCGTGAACGGAGCGATCTTGCCGAGTGCGCTCTCGTCGACGTCCTTGAACAGGTCGAACTTCTTCAGGGTGCTTGGGTCCATCGGTTCCTCCCGGGCGGTCGCGTCGGCCTCAAGCTATCCGATCGCTGCGCGGAAGCAGGAGTTGATAGCTTTCGGCGACCTTGCTGCGAACGATTCTCACTTTCGTTATCGGTACGACCCTGCTCGGCGCCATCGCGCTGACCGGCTGCCGGAGCGACGAGAGCGGCGGCGGCGGGCCCGACATCGTCGTCACGACCGCGCAGGCCGCCGACATGGTCCGCAACGTCGCCGGGAGCGACGCCGACGTCACCCAGATCCTCCCCGCGAACGCCGACCCCCACGAGTACGAGCCGACTCCCAGCGACGCCGAGGCACTCGCCGGCGCGGACCTGATCGTCCGCTCCGGCGGCGAGGTCGACGAATGGCTCGACCAGCTCATCGAAAGCTCCGGGACCGATGCGCCGGTGCTGACGCTGAGCGACCACGTCCGGCTGATCGAGGACGACGGTGGGACCGATCCGCACTGGTGGCAGGACCCCCGCAACGCGGTCGCCGCCGTCGCCGCGATCCGCTCCGAGCTCGACCGGATCGATCCGGGCAGCGCCCGCGCCTTCGACGCGGACGCCCGCCGCTACTCCGCTGAGATCGAGCGCCTCGACCGGGCGATCGCGGAGTGCATCGATCGCGTCCCCGCCGAGCGGCGCAAGCTCGTGACGAGCCACGACGCGCTCGGCTACTACGCCGACCGCTACGGCCTCGACGTGATCGGAGCGGCGATCCCCGCGCTCAGCACCCAGGCCCAGGCGTCGGCGGGCGAGACCGCTGACCTCATCGACCTGATCCGCGCGGAGGACGTGGGCGCGATCTTCCCCGAGGTCGGCGTCAGCCCCGATCTCGAAGAGGCGATCGCAGCCGAGGCTGGAGCGCGGATCGGCGGACGGCTCTGGGCCGACACGCTCGGCCCCGAGGGAACCGCGGCCGCCACCTACCTGGGGTCGTTGCGCTCCAACACCGAAGCGATCGTCGACGGGCTCAGCGACGGCACCGTCAGGTGCAGGCTGCGGTGACGCCGGTGCTCGCTCAGGAGGCGGCGCACTGCGGGCAGGTCCCGCGGAGGATCACGTCGTGATCGCCGACGGCGTAGTCGAGGCGGCGACCGAGCTCGTCGATCGCCCGCTCGAGGCCGTCGTCCTCGAAGGGCGTGACCCGACCGCAGCTGTCGCAGATCAGGTGATGGTGGTGGTGCTCGCCGCCGGGCAGGGCCGGCTCGTATCGGGCCGAGCCGTCGCCGACGTCGAGCCGCTGGACGAGGCGCATCCCCTCGAGCAGCTCGAGTGTCCGGTAGACCGTCGCGACACCCACCTGCCGCCCCCCGTCGCGCAGCTCGTCGGCGATCTCGCGGGCGCTGAGGACGCAGTCCTGGTTGCCGATCAACTCGAGCACGGCGGCGCGCGGAGCGCTCGCCCGGTGCCCCGCGGCGCGCAGCGCCTCGTCCGCCCGGCCGATCCAGTCACCGGCCGGCGGTGTCGGTGCCTTTCGCTCGGTCGCCATGCCCTTGACGATAATGGTTCTCATGCTTGATCCGTTCCAGCTTCCCTTCATGCAGCGCGCGGCGGCCGAGATCGTCCTGCTGGCGCCGCTCGCCGGGCTGCTCGGAGCGCAGATCGTCCTCCGGCGGCTGGCGTTCTTCACGCACGGCGTCGGCACCGCGGCCTTTCCCGGGCTCGTCGTCGCCGGACCCTGGGGGATCCCGCCGGCGCTCGCGGCCCTCGCGGTCGGCGGTGGCTTCGCGGTCCTCCTCGAGCGTCTCGGCCGCGGAACCGGGCTCGCCCGCGACGCCGGAACGGCGCTGCTCCTCGTCGCCGCGCTCGCGGTCGGCATCGTCCTCGCGAGCGACGTCTTCGAAACCGGTGCCGGCGTCGACCGCCTCCTGTTCGGCTCGTTGCTCGCGATCGGCGACTCCGAGCTCCTGGTGACCGCGATCGTCCTCGTCGTGGCGCTGATCGCCGCGGCCGTCTTCCGCCGCGGCTGGATCGAGAGCGGATTCGACGACCTCGACCCGGCCAAGCCGGGGCTCCGTCGCCGGGTCGGTGACCTCGCCCTGCTCGCGGTCGTCGCGATGGCGGCGATCGCGGCGATCGACGCGGTCGGTGCGCTGCTCGTCGGAGCGATCCTCGTGGTCCCCGCCGCGACGGCGCGGCTGTTCGCCCGCAGCGTCCCCGGCCTCGAGATCGGCGCGGCCGCGCTCGCGCTCGCCGAGGGGCTGACCGGCCTCCTCATCGCGTTCGAGCTCGACGCGCCACCCGGCGCGGTCATCGCGATCCTCGGCGCCGCCGTGTTCGCGATCTGCCTGACCGCTCGCGAGCTCGCGCCGCGGGCCGCCGGGGAGCGGGCGGCCGCATGAGCGGCGTTCCGGCAATCGCCGTGCGTGACCTCGGCGGCGGCTACGGCGCCGGCCCGGTCCTGACCGGCCTCGGCTTCGAGGTCGAGCCGGGGACGCTCGTCGCGCTGCTCGGACCCAACGGCGGCGGCAAGACGACGCTGCTCCGGGCGCTGCTCGGAGAGCTTCCCCAGCGCACGGGCTCGGTCGCGGTCGCCGGCCCGGTCGCCTACGTGCCGCAGACCGAGCGCTACCGCCTCGACTTCCCGGTCAGCGCGCTCGACGTGACGCTGATGGGTGCCTATCCGCGGACGCCCTGGTACCGGCGGCTGGGCGGGACCGAGCGCGAGCGGGCCGAGTCCGCACTCGCCCGCGTCGGGCTCGGCGACCGCGCCGCGGAGCCGTTCGGGAGCCTCTCGGGGGGCCAGCGTCAGCGGGTCCTGATCGCCCGCGCCCTGACCCAGGACGCGCGGGTGATCCTCCTCGACGAGCCGCTCAGCGGGGTCGACCAGCCGTCGGGGGAGCGGATCGTCGCGCTCCTCCGCGAGCTCCGCGACGAGGGGCGGGCGATCCTCGTCTCCAGCCATGACATCGAGCAGGCCAAGGGCTTCGACGCCGTCCTCTGCGTCAACGGCCGCCAGGTCTACTACGGCCCGCCCGCGGGCCTGACCGCGGCAGTCGTCCACGCCACCTACGGCGGCGAGATCGTCGTCCTCGAGGACGGCTCGGAGGCCATCGTCGTCCAGCACCACTCCCACTGACGATGGCGGACGTCCTGACCGAGCCGCTGCGCGAGGGAATCACCCAGCGCGCCCTGCTCGAGCTGCTGATCCTCGGCGTCGTCTGCGGGCCGCTCGGCGTCTGGGTCGTCCTCTACCGCCAGAGCTACGCGGCGGAGTCGATCGCCCACTCGATGCTTCCCGGCCTCGTGCTCGCCAGCCTCGCCGCGATCCCGCTCGGTTTCGGGGCGGCCGCCGGACTCGCCGTCGCCGCCGCCTGCGTCGCGGCGGCGTCGCGCCAGCATGCGGTCGAGCCGGACGTCGCCGTCGCCGTGACCGTCACCGGGCTGTTCGGGGCGGGAACGCTGCTCGCGCTCTCTCCCGAGGTCCCGGTGCGGCTCGGCGAGATCCTCTTCGGCGATCCGCTCGGAGTCTCCGACGGCGACCTCGTCGCGTCGGCCCTCCTCGCGGTCGTCGCGGTCGTCGTCCTCGCGCGGGGGCACCGCTCGCTGAGCCTCTCCGCGTTCGACCCCCAGAGCGCCGCCAGCCTCGGCGGCGGCAACGGCCGCGCGGCGGCGCTGCTCCTCGCGCTTCTCGCGCTGACCGTCCTGATCGCCGTGCAGGCGCTCGGAAACCTCCTCGTCGTCGCGATCGTCGTCGCCCCGGGCGCGGCGGCGCTGCGCCTGTCGCGATCGCTGCCGCGCGTCCTCGTTCTCGCCGCCGCCGGCGCTGCACTCGCCGGGGTGGCGGGGATCTACCTCAGTTACTGGGCCGATCTGGCCGCGGGCGCCTCGATCGCCCTCTGCGCGGTCTCGCTCTACCTCCTCTCGCTCGCGGTGCGGCGGCCGGGCCTCGCCGTCGCCACCCACCACTAACTTGGGAACCGAGATGGAGCCCGGACTGATCCTGCAGCACGAGGAGGGCGGTCCGCCGGCGCTCTTCGCCGACTGGTGCGAGCGGCGCTCGATCCGCTTCGAGATCCGGCGGGTCTGGGAGGACGGACTGCCCGAGACCCCCGCCGGACTGCCGTGGATCTGCGCCCTCGGCTCCGACCACAGCCCTGCGGAGACGGGTGCGCCCCCGTGGGTCGCCGCCGAGGTCGAGTTCCTCCGCGCGGCGCTCGACGCCGACGTCCCGGTGCTCGGGCTCTGCTTCGGCGGCCAGGCCCTGGCGGCCGCCGGCGGCGCCCAGGTCGGGCCGGCCGACCCACCGGAGGTCGGCTGGATCGAGGTCGACACCGACGACCCGGCGGCCGTCCCCCCCGGCCCCTGGCTGCACTTCCACTACGACCAGCTCGCGGTCCCGCCCGGCGGCGAGGAGCTCGCCCGCTCGGCGGCGGGACCGGCCGCGTTCCGGATCGGCCGCAGCCTCGGCCTGCAGTTCCACCCGGAGGGCACCCCGGAGATCGCCGACGCCTGGACCCTGGTCGACGAGGAGCGCCTGCTGCCGCTCGGGATCAGCCCGTCCGCCGTGGCGATCCAGGGCCGCGAGCGGGCGGCCGCCGCGGCTGCCGCCGCCGACGTCCTCTTCGACGCCTGGTGGGCGCAACTCGCCGGCGATTGACCGGCGAGGGCCCGATGCGGCTGGAGGGAGTCGAACCCCCACGTCCTTGCGGACACGGCGACCTGAACGCCGCGCGTCTACCAGTTCCGCCACAGCCGCGGGACCGGGAAATCTAGCGCCTGCGTCGCCGTCGTACGGCACGGCCGCGACGCCGGACTGATTACCTGCTCGGGTGATGACGGCCCGCAGGAGAGGGATCGCGCTGGCGGCGCTGCTGCTCGCCCTGTTCGCCGCCGCACCCGCGGGTGCGGCGGCGGCATCGTGGCAGCCGATCGACCCGGCGGCCGTGCGATCGCAGAAGCTCTTCGACGCCGGGGTGACCGATTGGAACGGCGACGGCGCCCTCGACCTCTTCACGACCAACCACAAGTTCCCGTCGAGCCTGCTCAGCGGCGACGGCGCCGGCGGCCTGACCGAGTCGGTCGCCGGCGCCGGCCTCAGCCCGACCCCGGCCTTTCCCGGATTCGAGGACCTCTTCCGCGCCCCGGACACCAGCGCCCCCGGCATCTACGTCTACGCGAGCACGCGCAGCGAGCCCGGCGAGCCGCTGCGGATCAGGACCACGGGGGCGAGCGCCTCCGGCACCCTGACGTTCGCTGCCCGGACACTGAGCGTCGAGCGCTCCGACGGGGCGACCGTCGCCACGGGTACCGCTCCCGACGGGCGGCCGACCCTGAGCTTCGAGGCCGGGCCGGGTGCCGCGATCGATGTCGTCGCCGACCATCTCGATCTCCCGATCGAGGTCGCCGTCGACCCACCCGCCGACCCGGGCTCGATCCGGATCGGCGCCGACGCGGTCGCGGCGACCGATCGCGAGTTCGAGCTGAACCTGCGGGATCGTCACGGCTTCGGATTCGCCGACTTCGACGGCGACGGGACCCGCGACCTCTTCGTCTCCTCCGGCGGCCTCGGGGGCGAGATCGCCGACCCGTGGTTCACCGGGCGCCAGCGGGACGAGCTCCTGCTCCGCGGGCCCGGCGGGTACGCCGATCGGACGGCCGGCTCGGGCCTCGTCAAGGGCAGCTGCCGAGGGCGGTCGGTGGTCGTCGCCGACTTCGACGGCGACGGCGATCTCGATGCCCTCCAGGGCTGCGAGGCGAGCGGCCCGCTGATCCATCTCGGCGACGGCTCCGGCGGCTTCACCACCACCCCCGGCCCACCGGCGCCCGCAACCACCTACCGCGCGATCGACCTCGTCGGCGACCGCAGGCCCGAGATCGTCGCCGCCGGCGCCGGGACCGTCTCGGTCTGGCGCGGCGGCCCCGGCGCCTGGCGGCTCGCGCAGGAGCTCCGGCTCCCCGGCGAACCGCAGGTCGCCCACCTCGCTCAGGGCGACTACGACGACGACGGCGACCTCGACCTCTTCGCCGCCGCGCTCGAGGGCAACTGGCTGCTCCGCAACGCCGACGGGCGCCTGCGGCGCCGCGACCCGGGACTGATCGGGCTGCCGCCGGGCGGGTCGGCGACCGCCGCGTTCGCCGACTACGACAACGACGGCGACCTCGACCTCGACCTCGTCCCGCAGGGGTTGATGGACTTCAACGGCACCAAGTACCGGCGGACGGGCAAGCTCGCCTACCCCCCTCTCCCCGACGGGCGGATCCGCTCGGCGTCGGCCTCCTGGCCGGACCTCAACGGCGACGGGCGGCGCGACCCGTTGATAACCCGCGGTCGCGGCGAGTTCGCCGCATCCCAGATCGTCGACGCGAGGCTGAGCACGCCGCCCGCCAACCTCCGCGGCTCGCACTGGCTCGAGGTCGACCTGACCGGGCCCGCGGGCAACCACGAGGCGATCGGCGCCTCGGTCCGGGCGATCACGAAGCGGGGCCGCTCGACCCGCTGGGTCGGCGAGAGCGAGGACTCACGCGCCTCATCGGGCCACTATCGACTCTACTGGGGCCTCGGCCGCGTCGAGATGGTGAAGCGGCTCCTCGTGCTCTGGCCCGACGGCACGCGAACGGTCCGCCGCGACGTCCCCGCCGATCGCCTGCTGAGCATCGCTCGCTGATCGTCGGGAGAATAAGAAGGCGCTCGGTGCCTCGGGGGATCAGCACCGAGCGCCAGAAGTGGAACAATACTGATCCGGTTCGACGGGAGCGACGTTTGACGCCTGACACTGAGAGAAAAGACGCCCGTCGCAATCGCGAGGCGGTGATCGAGGCGGCGCTGGCGATCCTTCCGGACGAGCCGAACGCGAGCATGGCGACGATCGCCGAGCGTTCGGGCCTGGGCCGGACGACGGTCTACCGCCACTTTCCCGCCCGCAACGACCTGCTGCTGGCCCTGTTCGCCCGCGTCATCGAGGAGGCTCGTGCCGTGACCTCGGCCGTGATCGAGGAGGGCCTGCCGACGCCGGACACACTGCGGGCACTTGGTCCGGCGATCATCACGATCCCCGACCGCTTCCGCTTCCTCCACGGCGTCCGCGACCTCGGCGAGGAGATGATCGCCGCCTCCCGCGTCGACCCGAACCAGCCGGTCCGTCACTTCATCGAGGCGGCCCAGCACCGCGGCGAGATCCACACCGACCTGCCGGCGCAGTTCATCGTCTCCGCGATCAACGGCCTCGCGATCGCGACGGCGACCGACATGAACGAGGGCCGGCTCTCGGTCGAGGAGGCCGGTCGCGTCCTCGGCGAGACGATGGTCCGGGCGTTCGCGACCGGTAGCTAGACGCTCTCGGGCGGGGGCTCCGCGCCGGGGTCCGCCGCCTCCGGCTCCCCCTCGCCGCGCCGCAGCCGCTCGGCGAGCTCGACCGCGCCCGGGTCGTGCAGGTGGCAGTTGACGACCGACCGGCCGACCTCGAGGTCGCGAGGCTCGCGGGGCGTGTGGAAGCGGACGCGGACGCCGCCGGGCTCGACCGAGGTGTCGGCGACGCCGCTCCAGAACGGGTCGTCGGGGGCGTCTGCTCGCATCGCCTCGAGCACCTCCGCGGCCTGCTCGCCACTGCCGCCGTCAGCGGCCGGCAACAGCGCCTCGGCGGCGGCCTCGTCGAGCAGGTCGAGGTCGCCGACCTTGGCCCGCTCGCGGTCGTAATCGTCCTGTCCGATCCTCGTCCAGCGCTCCTCGAGCAGCGTCCGCAGGTCGCGGGACTCCCAGCCGCAAACCTCGAATGCCTTCGGGCAGCGGGGATGGAACGGGCAGCCGAGCGGCGGCACGACGGCGTCGGGGACCTCGCCGCGCGGCAGATCGCGCGGGACTGCGCGGCGCGGGTCGGGCTCGGGGATCGCCTTCAGCAGGGCGGCGGTGTAGGGATGCTCGGGCCGCGCGTAGATCTCCGAGGCCGGTCCGATCTCGACGATCCTGCCCAGGTACATGATCGCGATCCGGTCGCAGAAGAACTTCGCCGTGGCGAGGTCGTGGGTGATGTAGATGTAGGTCAGGCCGAGCTCGTCCTTGAGCTCGAGCATCAGCTCGAGGATCTTCGCCCGGACGCTCATGTCGAGCATCGACACCGGCTCGTCGGCGACGAGGACGTCGGGGCCGAGGATGATCGCCCGGGCGATCACCGCCCGCTGCTTCTGCCCGCCGGACAGGTCGGATGGGTACTTGTCGAGGAACTCCTCGGCCGGCGCCAGCCCGACCCGCTCGAGCGCCTCGATCGCGCGCGCCCGCAGCTCCTCGCGCCCGGAGACGAGCTTGTGGAAGCGCAGCGGGTCGGCGACGAGCGCGCCGATCGTCATCGCCGGGTTGAGCGAGGCATGCGGATCCTGGAAGACGATCTGCATCCGCCGGCGCAGCGGTCGCATCTCCGACTCCTTGCGGCCCGTCAGCTCTTCCCCCTCGAGCCGGATCGAGCCGCTGCTCGCCTCGACGAGGCCGAGCAGCGTCCGCCCGAGCGTCGTCTTGCCGGAGCCGGACTCGCCGACGAGGCCGAGGACCTCGCCGCGGCGGAGGTCGAGCGTGACGCCGTCGACGGCGTGGACCGAGCCGCTCTCGCGGCCCTTGAGCCGGTCGAAGAACGAGCCCCGCACCGAGTAGCGCGTGTGGAGGTCGCGGACCTCGAGCACGTTGTCGTCCGCGGAAGCCGCAGCCGTGGTGTCGGTCGTCTCGGTCTCGGGCGCCATGCTCAGGCCTCCTCCGCCTCGAGGAACTGCTGCCGCTCGACCGCCTCGCGCCCGCCCTCGGGGATCTGCTCCTCCGGCCCGTGCAGCCAGCAGGAGACGCGCTGCCCGGCGGCGGCTCGCACCTCGACCGGGTGGATCTCCGAACAGACCCGCATCGCGTTCGGGCAGCGCGGGTGGAACCGGCAGGCGGGCGGCGGGTCGATCAGGCTCGGCGGCGCCCCCGGGATGTAGTTCAGCCCGGTGGTCTCGAGCGAGATCGTGGAGCGCAGGAGCTCCCGCGTGTAGGGGTGGGCGGGCTCGGAGAAGACCTCGCGGGCGTCGCCCTCCTCGACGATCTCCCCGGCGTACATGACCGCGACGCGGTCGCATGCCTCGGCCACGATCCCGAGGTTGTGGGTGACGAGCAGGATGGCCGTGTCGAAGTTGCGACGGAGGTCGGCGAGGATCCCGAGGATCTGGGCCTCGACGATCACGTCGAGGGCGGTGGTCGGCTCGTCGGCGATCAGCACCTTCGGCTCGAGCACGAGGGCGAGGGCGATCATGATCCGCTGCCGCATGCCGCCCGAGAACTCGTGCGGGTACTGGCCGAACCGGGTCCGCGGGATTCCCATCCCGGCGAGCGCCTCGAGCGAGCGCCGGCGCACCTCCTCCTTGTCGAGGTCGGGGCGGTGGGTGTTGAGCGCCTCGCGGAAGTGGGCCTCGATCGTCTGCAGCGGGTCGAGGCGGGTCATCGGCTCCTGGAAGATCAGCCCGAGCTCGGGCCCGCGAAGGTCGCGCATGTCCTTCTGCGGCACGCCGACGAGCTCGCGCCCCTCGAAGCGGACCGAGCCGGCGACCGCCGCTGCGTCGGGCAGGAGCCCGAGCACTCCGCGCCCGAGGGTCGACTTGCCGCAGCCGGACTCGCCGACGAGGCCGAGGGTCTCCCCCTTGCCGATCTCGAAGCTGACGCCGTCAACGGCGCGCACGGGGTCTCCCCCGGTCCCGTACCAGACGTGGAGATCGCGGACGTCGAGGATCGGCTGTTGCGTGGCGGATTCCATCCCGGTGCTCATTCTCGCCTCGGAGTGTCGGTGCCGGACCGCGGTTCGAGGCCGAGCACGGCCTCCTCGCCCTCGCCGCCGACGCTGCCGGGCATCTCGGGCTTGGCCGTGCTGCGCGCGCGGATCAGCGGGTTGATGACGTCGTTCAGCCCCTCACCGAGCAGCGTGAAGCCCGTCACGAGGGCGACGATCGCGACCCCCGGGAACAGGCCCGTCCACCAGATGCCGGCGCCGGCATCGTCGATCGCGCGCTGCAGGTCGTAGCCCCACTCGGCGGCGTCCGTGGGCTGGATCCCGTAGCCGAGGAACCCGAGGGCGGCGAGGGTCAGGATCGCGTCGGCGGCGTTCAGGGTCGCGAGCGCCGGGACGCTCTGGATCACGTTCTGGAGGACGTAGCGGCCGACGATCGTCCGGCGTGGCGCGCCGAGCGCACGGGCGGCGTCGACGTAGGGCTCCTCGCGGACGCTGATCACGTGGTTTCTGACGACCCGGAAGTACTGCGGGACGTAGACCGCCGTGATCGCGACCGCCGCCGTCACGACCCCCTGCCCGAGCTTGTCGGAGAGCAGGAACGCGATCACGATCGCGAGCAGGATGTAGGGGAAGGCGAAGAGTGCGTCCATGATCAGGACGAGCACGCGGTCGGCTCGTCCGCCGACGTAGCCGGAGAAGAGCCCGAGCGGGACGCCGATCGCGAGCGAGAAGACGACCGCGAGGACGACGACCTCGATCGCGGTGCGCGCCCCCCAGATGACCCGCGAGAGGACGTCGTAGCTGCCGACGGTCGTGCCGAACAGGTGGGTGCCGTCGGGCGAGCCCTGCTTCGGGAACCGGCCGGCGGAATCGGCGACCTGGTCGAATCCGTAGGGGGCGAGCAGCGGCGCGAAGACCGCGAGCACGACGAAGAAGGCGACGATGGCGACGCCCGACCAGAACATCCACCGCGAGACACCGGTCGTCTCGCGGAGCGGCTCGAGCCAGCGGGATATGCGGCGCTGCTTCACCGGTACCTCACCCGCGGGTCGATGAACGCGTTGACGAGGTCGATCAGCAACGAGACGATCACGACGGCGACCGCGAAGACCGTGACGATTCCCTGCACGGCGATGTAGTCGCGCTGGTTCAGGTAGCGGACGAGCTCGGAGCCGATGCCGGGCCAGTTGAACGTCTCCTCGGTGAGCACAGCGCCGCCGAGGAGGATCGCGAACTGCAGGCCGGCGACGGTGACGACCGGCACCATCGCGTTACGGAAGGCGTGGTTGACGACGACGCGGCGCTCGCTGACGCCGCGGGCACGCGCGGCCTCGACGTAGTCGCCGCGCATCGTCTGCAGCAGGTTGACGCGGATCAGGCGGATCAGGACGCCGCTGATCGTCAACCCGAGGACGAAGGCCGGTAGGAACAGATGCTGGAGCACGTCCCAGAACGCGTTCCAGTCGCCCTGGATCAGCGTGTCGATCACGTAGAAGTTGGTGATCTTGTCGAGGTCGTACTCGACGATCGGGCTCGCCCTCCCCGACGTCGGCCACCCGAACTGCGACGCGAGCAGCTGGAAGAGGAACCCGAGGAAGAAGACCGGGAAGGCGTAGATGATGATCCCGTAGAGGCGGCCGCCGACGTCCCACGGTCCGTCGCGATATCGGCCCGCCATCAGCCCGAGCGGGACGCCGACGAGCAGCGTGATCATGAACGCCGCCATCGTCAGCTCGAGGGTCGCGCTGCCGTTCTCGGCGAGGATCGAGGTGACCGAGCGGTTGTCGGTCACCGACTCGCCGAGGTCCAGGGTCACTACCTGTCCGAGGTACTCCCCGTACTGGCTGATGATCGGCTTGTCGTAGCCCGCCTCCTCCTTGCGCTTCTCGAGCTCCTTGGCGGGCAGGCGGGCGCCGAGGGCGGCGGTGATCGGGTCGCCCGGCGCCACCCGCATCAGCAGGAAGACGACGGTCAGGAGGATGAGAACGGTCGGCAGCGCCAGCGCCAGCCGGGTCAGCACATAGGTGCGCAGACCGCTCGAACCGCTCGACTCCTTCAACTCGCTCTCCGCGCCCCCGCCGGGCCCGGGTCGGCTACTGGTCCTTCGAGATCAGCCAGAACCGGAAGATGAACGATGGATCGAACGTCTCCTCGACTCCGTTGACTCCGTCGCGGACCGCGGCGACCTGATCGGCCTGCCAGATCGGGATCGTCGGCGCGTCCTCGGCGCCGATCTCCTGGATCCGGTCGAAGGCCTCCTGCCTCGTCTGCGGATCGTCGGAGGACCGCTCCTGGCCGATCAGCTTGTTCATCTCGGGGTTGTCGTAGTGGATGTTCAGGAAGCTGTCCGGCAGGTAGAACGGCGACGTGTAGTCGTCGGCGTCCGGGTAGTCCGGGAACCAGCCGAGCTGGTACTGCGGGTACTTGTCGGTGAACGCCGCCGTCGAGTACTGGTTCCACTCGGTCGACTTCAACGTCACGTCGAAGAGGCCGCTCTCGTCGAGCTGGCGCTTGATCTCGGCGTACTCGTCGCCGGAGGCCGTCCCGTAGTGGGAGGGCGTCCACCAGATCTCGAGCGGCACCGGCGTGTCGACGCCGGCGTCCTCGAGGGCCTGCTTGGCGCCGTCGGCGTTCGGACCCTCGCCGTACTTGTCGGCGAACGCCTGGTTCGCGTACTCGACGCCCTGCGGGATCATCGAGTAGAGCGGCTGGACGGTGCCGTTGTAGACGTTGTCGGCGATCGACTGGCGGTCGATCGTCTGCGCGACCGCCTGGCGGATCGCCTGCTTCTGGGCGTCGTCGGTGCCCTCCTGCAGCTTCGTGTTGAACACCAGGTAGCGGATCTCGGTGCCGTTGCCCGAGATCACGTTGACGCCGTCGGCCTGATCGAGATCGTCGATGTCGGTCGGGCTGAGGCTGCGGTAGGCGATGTCGACATCGCCGTTCTCGACCGCGAGCTTCAGCGGCGAGGCCTTGTCGAAGTACTGGATGATCACCCGGTCGTTCTTGGCCGGGGAGTCGCCGGAGTAGGAGTCGCTTTTCTCCATCACCGTCTGCTGGCCGGGCTGGTACTCGGCGAGCGTGTAGCGGCCGGAGCCGACGACCTGGTCACTCGGCTGGAGCTTGTTGTCCGGGTAGACGTCGGAGGGGACGATCGCGAACGAGCCCGTGGTCAGCAGCAGCGGCCAGGTCGCATCGGACTCCTTGAGCTGGAAGACGACCTTGTTGTCGCCCTCGGCCTTGATGCTCTTCATGTTCGCGAGCAGCGAGGAGGCGCCATTCGGGTCGGCGATGTCGACGTTGCGCTCGAACGAGTAGACGACGTCCTCGGCGGTCAGGTCGGAGCCGTCGGAGAACTTCAGGCCGTCCTTGAGCGTGCACTCGAAGACCTTGTTGTCCTTGTCCGTGAAGTCGCAGCTCTCGGCCGCGTCGGGAACGGCCTTGTTTCCGCCGGGCTCGATGGTCAGGAGGTTCTGGTACATCGAGTAGATGCCGTCGTAGGACGGCAGGTCGTATGCCCCGGCCGGGTCGTAGGAGATCGGCTGGTCCGTCGTTCCGCGGATGATCGTGCCACCGGAATCACTGCCGGAATCGCTGCTGCCGCAGCCGGCGACGATGAGTGCGGTGACGGCGGCGGCTGCGAGTACGAGCAGCAGACGGACCTTGGTCATACGGGTGTCCTCCCACGGAAATCGATTGCCCTGAGCCCCGGGTTCGCCCCCGGGTCCTCCTCCTGCCCGCCACCCTACCCGGAGAGGGCACATCGCGAAACCTCGAATTCCGGGAACCGCAGCGAGCGTCCGGCGATTCGGGTCACGCGCGTCGGGGCACCGGGTAGCCTCGGGCCGATGGAAGCCTTCACCGCCGCCCATCGCGGCGGGACCGGATCGCCGCTCCTGCTGCTGCACGGGTTCACCGACACGTGGCGGACGTGGGAGCTGGTCCTCCCCGCGCTCGAGCTCCGCCACGACGTCCTCGCGCCGACGCTCGCCGGCCACGCCGGCGGCCCGCCGCTGCGCGAGCCGGTCGGCCCGGCCCTCGCCGACGCGGTCGAGGCCGCGATGGACGAGGCCGGCTGGGACACGGCCGACGTCGCCGGCAACTCACTCGGCGGCTACGTCGCCCTCCAGCTCGCCGAGCGCGGGCGAGCCCGGACGGTCACCGCCCTCGCGCCGGCCGGCGGCTGGGCGCCCGCCGACGACTCCTATCGCGACACCCTCGCCTACTTCGAGCAGATGCAGGAGCTGCTCGCGCAGGCGGCGCCGTTCGCCGACGCGCTCGTCGCGACGCCCGAGGGCCGGCGCCGCGCCACCATGTTCACGACCACCAACTACGAGCACATCCCGGCCGACCTGCTGGCCCACCAGATTCGCGGAGCCGCCGCCTGCGCCGGCGCCGCGGCGCTGATCGCGGGAGCGCAGGACGAGGGCTGGCCGCTCGACGTCGAACGGATCAGCTGCCCGGTCCGGATCGTCTGGGGCACCGACGACCGGATCCTCCCCTGGCCGGGCGCCGCCGCCGGCTTCCGCGAGGCTCTCCCGCAGGCGGACTGGGTCGTCCTCGACGGAATCGGCCACTGCCCGCAGCTCGACGTCCCCGCCGAGACGGCGGACCTGATCGAAGGCTTCGCGGCCGGCTGACGCCGGCCATGATCGCTACCCGCGGATCCTCAAGCCGCGGGCCGGCCCTGCGCTTCCCAGACCTTGTTCAGGCAGCTCTGCAGGTAGGGCGGGAAGGCGACCCCGATCAGGACGAAGAGGATCAGTGCGATCCAGCCATTCGCCGGCTCGACGCCCTGCAGCCGCGCCGCCGCCTGCATCCGCTGAACGCCGCGGTAGTAGGAGACGAAGGGCGGGATGATCAGCAGGAAGCCCGGAACGAGGGCGAGGACGGAGGTCATCGGACTGTCGCCGAGCTCGTCGGTCCCCCTCGCCCGGCCCATCTCGGCCATCTCCTTGTTGACGTAGTACCACCAGAAGAGGAGGTAGATCCCGAGTGTGATCAGCCCGAGGCCGAAGACCCCCCAGGGGTTCCGCAGTTTCGCCATCTCGTTACTGCCGGCGATGGCAACTTCTTCAGCCATTAGGTCTCCGTTTCTCCCTCGATCTCCGAATTGCGCCGTCACCCTATTCGCTTTTCCAGCGGACGGATTGGTGCGTCTGCTTACCCCAACCGGATCTCCGTGCTCAGGCCGAGGGCGTTGCGCAACCTCAGGTCGTGAGTCGCGACGACGAGGGCGCCCGGCCACCCGCGCAGAGCCTCCTCCAGCACCTCGAGCGCGGCGACGTCGAGATGGTTCGTCGGCTCGTCGAGCAGCAGGCACGTCGCTCTGGCGACGGCGATCTTCGCGAGCTCGGCACGGACGAGCTCGCCGGCCGAGAGCGTCGCCGGCGTCCGGGCCACCCGCTCCTGGCGAAGGCCGAACCCGGCCAACGTCGTCCTCGCGTCGGTCTCCGAGAGGCCGGTCGAGCGGCGGAACAGTCGCACGAGCGAATCGGCGTCCGCCGCCGCGGGCTCGAACTGCCCGAGGGTCACGATCCGCGCCGATCGGGCGGCGCGTCTGAACCCCGTCCGCAGAGGCAGTTCCCCGGCCAGCGCACCGAGGAGCGTCGACTTCCCCGAGCCGTTCGGGCCGGCGAGCAGCACCCGATCGCCATGGGAGACGGAAGCCGAGACGGGTCCGAGCGCGAACGTCCCGCGCTCGACCACTGCGTCGCGCAGCTCGACCTGGAGCGGCGCCCGCTGCTCCGCGGCAGTCAGTTGCAGGCGCAGCTCGACCGGTTCGCGAGGCGCATCCGGGATCTCGATCCGCTCCGTCCGGCTGCTCATCCTCCGGGCTCGCGCCCGCATGCCGTCCGCGCGCGATCGCACCCACTCCTTGACGGCCTTGTCACCGTCGCGGGGATTCCGGTCGACCCGCGCCGCGCTCGCCTCCGCCCGGCGTCGGATCTCGCGCTCGGCGTCGTCGAGCCGGCGACGGGCGAGGACGGCCTCGTCGTGTTCGCGCCGAGCACGCTCACGGGCAGCGGCGCGCTCGGCTTCGTACGAGTCCCATCCACCCGCGTAAGCCGTCGCCTCGCCGCCGTCGAGATCCAGCTCGACGAGCTCCTCCGCGGCCTCCGCGAGCAGCGCCCGGTCGTGGGAGACGATCACGTACCCGAAACGGGCGTCCAGCGTCGATCGCAGCCGCTCGAGCCCGTCCGCGTCGAGGTGGTTCGTCGGTTCGTCGATCAGCAACACGTCCCAGCGAGCCGCGATCAGCCCCGCGAGGCCCACTCGGGACGCCTGGCCCCCTGAAAGCGTGCTGAGGGGACGGTCGCCGAGGCCGTCGACTCCGAGATCGGCGAGAGCGGCGTCGACCCGCGGCACCGCGTCCGGCCCGCCGAGCGCGAGCCAGGCCTCCAACGCCTCGGCATGAGCGTCGATGGCGTCGAGGTCGCCTGCGGCGAGCCGGGCGTCGAGCTCACCGAGCCGGCGCTCCGCCGGCCCCACGCCGATCCGATCGAGCAGGATCTCGCGCACCGGGCGGGCGTCGTCGAGGGCCGCGAGTTGTGGCAGCCACCCGACCGTCCCGACAGCCCGCACCTCCCCCTCGTCGGGCGGATCGACGCCCGCGAGAATTCGGAGCAGGGTCGACTTGCCCGACCCGTTCGGGCCGATGAGTCCGATCCTGCTGGTCGCGTCGACCCGGAGGTCCACGCCCGCGAGAACGGTGCGGTCGGCGATTCGTCTGGTGATGTTGCGTGCGTCGAGCAGCGCAGATGGCATGAGGAGCTTCCCGTCGGTCGAATGGCGACGACTGTGCATCCGGCGGGAGCCGCGGCGGCGGCTCGGATGGCCTGGATGTCTAGGAAGCTGCGCCCATCGAACGGCGCCAGAGGCGCCGTCGGCAACGTAGCGGCCGGGACCACGACGCGTCAAGGGCCGCGCCGGGCGTGACGGTGGGAGCCGACGCCGTGGTGGCCGCGGGAGCCGTCGTCACCCGGGACGTGCCGCCGCGGACGCTCGCCGCCGGTGTTCCGGCGCGGGTGCTACGGAGGATCTGAGCCGGGCTCAGAGCGTCAACCGATGCCCAGGCCGCAGATGCCGGGCGCGCCCGTGACGAAGCTCTGGTTGATCCCGCCGCCGTTCAGCTTCGAACGACCGATCTCACCGTCGACGTAGTTGCCCCAGTAGATCTTCTTCGAGGACATGGCGAGACCACACGCGTAGTTCCCGCCGGGGATGAACTCCCGGAGAGGCTGATTCCCGTTCAGCTTCACGCGCCCGGTCGCGTTGCCGTCGTAGTTGGTCCAGTAGGCGTACCCGCCGCTGATGTCGACGCCGTAGCAGGGGCCGGCGTTCGGGACGAAACTCAGCTTGACGTGAGTCCCGTCCAGATCCGCGCGCGCCAGCTTGCCGTTGCCGGAGTTGCCCCAGACGATGAAGTCCTTGTTCACCGCGATCCCGCACGAGTCACTGCCGCCGGTGATGAAGTCCTGGCGCACACCGCCGCCGGTCTTCTTGGCGCGGCCGACCGTGCCGTCGTTGTAGTTGGCCCAGTAGAGGCGCTTGCCCTGGACGGCGACGCCGCAGGGACCGGGGGCACCGGTGATGAAGTTCGGATCGACCTGGTTGCCGTTCAGCTTCGCGCGGCCGATCGTCCCGTCGCTGTAGGCGGACCAGTAGATGTACTTCTTGTCGACCGCGATATCGCCGCACGGGGTCTCGCCGGCACCGGTGATGAAGTTGGCGTCGGCCCCGCTCCCGTCGAGGTTGGAGCGGCCGATGGTCCCGTCGTTGTAGCCCGCCCAGTAAAGGTGCTTGGAAGCCGCGGCCGGAGCCGCCGCAACGCCGAGGGCCAACACACAACCGAGGAACGCGAATACCGAAGCAGGTCTCATGGCCGCGGATTCTGGCAAGTGGAGCGGTCGTAGTCCAGGGGCTGATCGAGGAGCAGCATTCACGCATCCGCATCATGCGGTGGGTGCGGGGTACGGCCTACGGCCGCTGGTTCGCCGGCGTCGAGCCGACGTTCCTGCGCGCTATGGGCGTGGTGTCCATTCTGGCGGCCATCGCCACGGTGGCGGACTGGCCGTGACGGACGCCGAGGCCATCTCATCCGTGAGGGAAGCAACAACCAGCGTTAGGTCAGCCGTGTTCGTGACACCTTCGGTCGGCGGCATCCAACTCTTTCTGCGAGGCAGGGAAGGGGTCTGGGCCGAGCTTTTTCAAGATGCAATCGTTCCGGGCGTCCAGCTCCCTCTCTTGCTTACGCACGTACTTGCGGAACTTTCGGCCGCTCGCGGCCGTTGAGCTGGGTGCGATGAAGAGGAAGGGTCCAAGGTTGGCCACAAGCCATTCGCCGTCAACTTGTTCGAACTGCAGTGAAATCTGGGGCGGGTTAGCTGAGTCGCTGGCGACAGCACGGTCGCCTTGGAATTCAACATCGAAATCGTCGGCGAGGGCGACGAAGTCGATTTCACGCTGATCCTCCGCAAGGGAGGCCGAGATAGAGGCGATGGCTTCCTCGCAACTCCCACCCACTAACGCGGGCGTCGCGTTTTGCGGGGCAGCCTCGACGACCGCGAGCAAGCTCTCGATGGCGGTGTCGCTAAGCGAGTCGCAGGCTTCCTCCGACTTACCCGAGGTGAGAGCTTCCAGGTAGGCGCCCGCCCGATCACGAATCTCGTCCTCGTCAGAGCCACCGGGTAGACCGATGTCAAAGAACACAAAGATCCCCACGATCAGAGCGATCGTCGCCCCCGCCACTGCCCACCTCACGCCGATTACGGTATCGGCCTTGTCGCAGATGGTCTTACATCAGCTAGATGGTTGACCGGCGAAACCCGGCGGAGAAAGCTCTCGATCAGCGATTTACGCTGCGGATGGCCATTGCGACGGGTGTCGTCGTGGCCGTGATCTTCAGCCTTCTGACCAACGTTTCGGCGGGCGCCTTCGTCTTACTCGTGCTGGCCGGGGCGATATTCGGCGCCGCATGGTGGCGCCTGGCTCGATTCATGATCGACGGCGGCCGGCGTTAGAAGCCTTGCGCGCTCCGGTCGCTGGGGCGTTAGAGCCGAACCTCTGGGTATTTGTGCGAGGTGGCAAAGGTTCCTGCTGACGACTGGCGACGGATGGAGCAACAAACGTTTTTGCCCCCCGGCACGGAGTTTCGACGACGTGCCTACGAGCCATACGGCCCTAGCTGGGATCACGATCATTGCGAGTTCTGCGGAGCGAAATTCGCCCTCCCTGGCGTCCAACCCGACGCGCAATCAATCGGGTTTACGACCACCGATAAACACGAGAGAGGCGCGGGCTACTACTGGGTATGTTGCGGGTGCTTCGACGACTTCCAAGTCGAGTTCAACTGGTCGATCTGCGTGTGATCCCGGGGTTGCTCGCGCCGGTTCTGGGGGTCTTCTGACCGCTGCGGATCTCTGACGCTGGTCCCACTCGGCCAGCGGGTCGGCATCAGCGAGACGACTCGCGACTTTCGTCGGCGTGGACGGCGATCGCTCCGTTCATTTGCTGGGACCTGCCGGGCCGGGTTGAAAACAGTCGCTTCGCGCCCTGCGGTAGGTTCGAGCGAGCTTCGGTTGTTCAAATTGGGTTCTGACCCCGGCGCTGGCCCACTCGCCCTTGATACCCGCGTAGCAGCCGCTGTAGGCGGCGAGGTAGATGCATCCGGGACGGTCCCCGGTCGCCGTCGACGCACATGGCTCTGTCACGCCCGATAGCTGGCGCGCGTACGCGTCGGCGCGTTCTCCGGGCGATCTCCCGGACAGCTTGGTCTGGTCGTTGGACACGGTCTTGTCGGTCTTGACCGCGGGCTGCGTCGTCGTCTCAGAGCTGCCGCAGCCGACGACCATGACCACGATCCCCGCGACCACGATCCCCGTTCCTCTCCCCATGCGCGGCAGCCTACCCGTGGATGCCGTTGAGTCACCAGTCGGCGAGCGGGTCGGGATCAGTCAGGACCGTTGGTAGTTGCGTCCTTGAAAAGGGCCATATCCGCTCGCCATCGGATGCGCGCGCAGTGCTCGTCGTGTCCGTGGTGAGAGGGGTCCTGGCGGCAGATGCAGTGGTCCTTTAGCCATTGCGCGTCTTCAGGGTCAAGCCAGAGTGGAATCCTGCCTTCGCTGCGCTCGCGTGCTGAATCGGTGGGGCGTTCGGGTTCCACGGCGGGCGAGCATATAGACGGCAACAGGGATCGCGGCCCAGTCGATCGCGACCCCGACACGAAAACCGGGTGATTGTCCCGCTCACTGCCCCCTGGGCGCCCTGCGTGCCGACGATTTGGCTCTGCCAGCGGGGCGCCTGAGTACCGCTACGGGGATTCGAACCCCGGTTTCCGGACTGAGAATCCGGCGTCCTAGTCCCCTAGACGATAGCGGCGAGGGACGGGCAGTTTAACAACGGCGCGGGTGGCCGTGAAGGCCCGAAAAGAAGGCGTCCGATGCCGCGGGGGAACGACACCGAACGCCTGAAATGGAACATAGCATCCCGGTTATTCCGATGGTTGACCGGGATCCTATGATCGATGGAGTGACTCCTGAGGGAGGGCAGCGTCGCGACGCAGTCGCGAACAGGCGGGCGGTCATCGAAGCGGCGGCCGAACTGCTGCCCGAAAACCCGGACGCGAGCATGCAGGAGATCGCCGACTTCACCGGGCTCGGCCGCTCCACCGTCTACCGGCACTTCCCGAACCGCGAGGCGCTGTTCGGGGCGATGACGATCGAGGCGGTCGGCACCGCTGTCGACCAGGTCGGGGCGATCCTCTCGAGCAGCACCTCCACGACGAGGGATACGCTCTCCGAGATGGGCGAGTTCCTGGCCGGCTTCGGGCTCCGGTTCCGGTTCCTCTACTCCCATCGGGAAGAGGCGAGGCCGGCGCTGGAAGCCTTCGCCCGCAGCCCCGAGACGCAACTCGCCATCTACCTGAGCTCCGCTGCGGAGCGAGGCGACATCCGCGACGATCAGCCTCCGGTCTGGCTCGTCTCCCAGTTCGTCGCGCTCACGATCAGCCTCGTCGGCGACGTCATCGGGGGCCGGCTCGAGCGCGAGGACGCCGGCGCCCTCCTCGGAGGGACCTTCGTCGCGATGACCGAGGTGCGGCCGTGACCAAGCGCCGCAGCGACGCCGAGCGAAACCGGCAGCGGCTGATCGAGACCGCCGTCGATCTCCTGACGGCGGACCCGGAGACGAACATCCAGGAGATCGCCGACGCCTCGGGCGTCGGTCGGACGACGATCTACCGGAACTTCGCCGGGCGCGAGGAGTTGATCGAAGCGGCCCTCGGGGTCGTCATCGAGCGCTCGCAGCAGGCAGCCGGCGAGCTCGAGCTCGATCCCGCCGATCCCGACGCCACGATCAGGTCGCTCAGCACCGTCCACCTCGATCTCGCCTTCCGGTTCGGTCCCCTGATCCGCTCGCAGGACGGCGACAGCCCCACCGTCGAAGAGGCGAAGGACACCGACGACAGCCCGACGAAGGTCTTCCTCGACGCGGCCCGGGAACTCGGCACGATCCGCTCCGACCAGCCGCGCGAGTGGCAGCAGACGGTGATGCGAACCGTCGCCCTGACGGCCATTGCGGAGGTCGAGGCCGGCGTGATCGCCAAGGAGGACTCCTACGGGTTGGTCGCTGAGACCCTCGTGGCGATCCTCGTCCCGGCCGACGCGACCGGAAGCTGAGAAGACCACCCTCCCGGAGGACGGCCGATCCTCCTCGAGGATGACGTTAGGCCGGCGGCGCGTTCCTAGCCTGCTCATCGAATCGTCCACAAATCGCAAGGAGCGAAGATGAGCAACAGGATCGTCAGGGGAACAGTCGCCGCCGCAGCAGCGCTCGCGGTCGCCGGCGCGAGCGGGACCGCGGCCGCGGGCGCCGCCGACGGCCCCGCCGCGAAGGCGAAGGTGACAACGATCCGGATGGCGGGCAAGACCGAGGCCGGGCAGAAGTTCACCGGTCCCAAGACCGTCGCCACCGGGTCCAGGCTGCGGATCGTCAACGACACCAATCCGCGCAAGGTCGGGCCGCACACGTTCTCGCTGGTCCGCAAGGCGCTGATCCCGGAGACCCAGAAGGAAGGCCGCGACTGCTTCAAGACCGGCGTCTGCGGCACGATCGCCGCCGCCCACAAGGTCGACTTCCAGACCGGCGAGGTGAGCAAGCCGCTCGTCGACCCCGGTAAGCCGGGCTGGGACAAGTCGTTCGGCAAGCGCGGCGACTCCTGGTTCACCGAGCAGAAGGGCGAGGAGTACTCGGCGGAGGTCACGGCGAAGCCGGGCTCGAAGCTGACCTACTTCTGCGCCATCCACCCCTGGATGGTCGACCGCATCGAGGTCGTCAAGGGCAACTGAGCCCGAGCCGCTCCCCGCTCCCGGTGTCGCGTATCCGGGAGCGGGGCCCGCGGCCGCCCCGGAGCCGGAGGTTCCGGCCTGCCACCCTTCCCGGTTCGCGATCGACCCGATCGCAACCGTGAATGGAACCCAGCGCCCTCCCGATAACCCTCGCCGCCGAGCGCGGCTTCGCCTTCGCCGACCTCTACGCGATCGGCCTCGTCTTCTGCGCCTTCGCCCTGTTCGCGGCGATCGGCGCCCTCTCCCACCAGCGCGACCGCGCGTTCTCCGCGAGCATCATCTACCTCGGCCTCGGCGCCCTTGCCGCGCTCGCGGTCGAGCTGACGGGCCTCAACTGGCTCGAGCCGATCGAGGACGCACAGCTGATCGAGCGGATCAGCGAACTGGCGGTGATCATCGCCCTGTTCGGCGCCGGACTGAAGCTCGACCGTGCCTTCACCCGGCGCTCGTGGTCGGGGGTGGCGCGGCTGCTCCTGATCGCGATGCCGCTGACGATCGCCGGCGTGGCGGCGTTCGGGCACGAGGTGATGGGCCTCTCGCTCGGCGCCGCGGTCGTCCTCGGGGCGATCGTCGCCCCGACCGACCCGGTGCTCGCCGGTGACATCGGGGTCGGACCGCCGGGCGACGAGGACGAGCAGGAGCCGAACTTCTCGATCACCGGCGAGGCCGGAATGAACGACGGCCTCGCGTTCCCGTTCCTGTTCGCCGGGCTCTTCATGCTCCAGCCCGGCGGCACCGACTGGATCGGCGACTGGCTGCTCGCCGACGTCCTCTACGCCCTCGGCGTCGCGCTCGCGATCGGCGCCGTCGTCGGCTTCGGGCTGGCGGCGCTCGCCGTGCGCCTGCGGACACGGCGGATGCTCTCGACGACCTTCGACGCGTGGCTGGCGATCCCGACGGTGCTGCTGATCTACGCGCTGACCGAGGTCGCCGGCGCCTACGGGTTCGTGGCCGCGTTCGTCGGCGGAGTCGCCTTCCGCCGCTACGAGCGGACCCACGAGATGAACCGGCCTGTCCACGAGGGCGCGGAGACGGTCGAGAAGATCGGCGAGCTGACCGTGATCCTGCTGTTCGGCAGCATGCTCTCGATCAGGGGTTTCGAGGCTCCCGGCTGGTCGGGGTGGCTACTCGTCCCGGTCCTGCTGCTGGTGATCCGGCCGCTCTCGGTCGCCGTCGCGACCGCCGGCTCACGCAACGTGCCCTACCGCGAGCGGTTCTTCCTCGCCTGGTTCGGCGTCCGCGGGATCGGATCGATCTACTACGCCGCGATCGCCGCCGAGGCGGTCCAGCTACCGGGCCCCGCCACCGAGGTGATCGTCTGGACGGCGTTCATGTGCGTGCTCGTCTCGATCGTCGTCCACGGCGTCACGGCGACTCCGTTCAGCCGCGCTCTGTTGCCCGAGCCCGGCTCGGAGCTGGCGAAGCGAAGGCTTCGCTGGACGAGCCGCGGCGGTGGCGGCAAGGAACCACGACCGGAGCCGGCCGAGACCTGACCGGCGTCGGCTACCTGTGGCGGCCGGCTACTTGCCCCAGAGCATCACCGTGTTCGGGTCGTCGGGATCGACCTTGACGGTGACGTCCTCGCCCGCCGAGAAGGGCGCCGACGGGTAGATGTACTGGTTGGTCGTCACCTTGTAGGCCTCGCCGCCGGCGGGGCTGACGGTGATCTCGATCACGTTCTCGGAGCCGCCCGGGGTGTCGGTCTTCCCGGTCGGGGTCATCGAGTCGATGTGGGCCGGCGTGTCGACTCCGACCTTCATCAGCTTCTGGGCCCGGTTGGCGAGGTCCATCTGGCCGGCGTCGGCACCGATCCCGACCTTGCTCGTCTGCGCCTGGGCCGACTCGGCGGCCTTCTTCATCTTGTCCATGAATCCCATCGGATGCGCTCCTATTCGCGTTGGCGATCGCCGCCGACTCTATTCCCCCGTGGGCTTCAGAGCACGCCGGATTCGCGGGCGCCCGCAACCGTCTCCCGGAGCGTCGCCTCGGCATCCCATTCCGGCTCCCAGCCGAGCTCCTCGCGGGCCTTGCGCGTGTCCATCAGGGTCGGCTCGCGGAACGCGTTCAGCCACTCGACCTCCGGCGGCAGCCCCGGGACGCGGCCGGCGACCTCGCTGAGCGCAGCGACCGCCGCACCCGGCACCGGCACCGACCACCAGCCGCAGGCCCGCGCCATCCGGGCGATGCTCATCGACCCCGGGCCGGCGAGGTTGTAGCGGCCGGGAGGGCCGGCCCCCTCGACGGCCGCCCGCAGCGCGGTCGCGACGTCGAGCGTGTGGACGAGCTGGAACTCGACCCCCGGGTCCGGCAGCACCGGGCCGATGAACGGGATCTGGTCGAACGCCCGCCGGAGCAGGCGAAGCTGGCCGTAGAGGGGGAGCATCCGCACGGTCGTCTCGATCAGCGTCGTCGCGCCGGCGCCGGCGACGATGCAGGGCCGGAAGACGTAAGCGTCGGTCTCGGAGCCGGCGATGCAGTCGTCGAGGACGCGCTCGAGCTCGGCCTTGTGGGCTGAGTAGTAGAAGCCCTCGCTGCCCCGCGGCGGTACGTCCTCGGTCAGCGGCTGCGGGTTGTCGGCGTGAAACCCATAGGCGGCGACCGAGGAGGTGTAAACGAGGCGCTCCGCCCCCGCCTCGACCGTCGCCTCGAAGACGTTCCGGCTCCCCTCGGTGTTGATCCGCTGCGCCTCGTCGGGGTCGCCGATGATGATGAACGCGAGATGGACGACAACGTCGGCGCCGGCGACGAGCGCGTCGACCGAAGGGCGGTCGAGGACATCACCGCGCTGGTAGACGACCTTGTCCGAGAGGTCGTGGGCGGCCGGGTCGAACGGGCGTCGCGCCATCCCGATCACCTTGCCGACGTCCGGCGAGGCGTCGAGGGCGCGCAGAGCCGCGATGCCGATGTCGCCGGTCGGCCCGGTGACGGCGACGGTGAGCCCGGTAGCCGCCACCGCCGAACCTCAACCCGCCAGGATCGCCCGGGCGGTGCGCCGGGCGAGCGACATCGTGGTGAACATCGGGTTGGTCCCCGAGGCGGTCGGGAACGCGCTCGCGTCGCCGATCCAGACGCCGGCCGTGTCGTGAAGCTCGCCGTGACCTCCGGCGACCGATGTCGCCGGGTCGGAGCCCATCCGGCAGCTGCCCATCTGGTGGGCGCTGAAGAGGCCGATCTGCCGCTCGGGGATCGAGAGGTCGGAGACCGAGGCGATGAAGCCCTCGAGGTCGTCGCCGCGCTTCCAGATCGGCGCGAGCCGGCTCAGCGCCTGCATCTCCTCGGCCCCGCTCGCCTCCATGATCCGCGCCATCTCGGCGAGGCCGCGGTGGAGGTGGGCGATGTCGAGCTCGTCGCGGACCGCGTAGTTCAAGACGGGGCGGCCGGCACCGTCGATGGTCACGCGGCCGTGGCCGCGATCGCGCGTCAGGTTGATGAAGCCGGCGCTGCGCGGGTACTTGACCATCCCCTCCTTGTGGTCGCGGCCGGAGCGCCAGGGGAGCGCCGCCGCGGTCAGGCCGGTCGTGTGCTGCGCGCACTCGATCAGGAAGCCGTAGCCGTCCTCGAGGTCGGCGAACTCGTGCGAGAGCCCGGCCTGCGGCGGCCCCCACCACGGATCCTGGGCCTCCTCGTGGTAGCCGAAGACGACGCTGGTCGGGTGCAGGCGGAGGTAATCGCCGGCGGCAGGGCCGCCGAGCCCGCTTCGGAGCAGCAGCGCCGGGGACTCGACCGACCCGCAGGCGACGACGACCGTCGGCGCCTTGACCGTCACCGACGCCGTCCGCCCCTCGGGATCGAGGTAGGTCGCCTCGACGCCGGCGGCGCGTCCGTTCTCGACGAGGATCCGCTCAACGCGGCAATGGACGAGGAAGTCGGCGCCGTTCGCGGCGGCGTCGGCGAGGTAGGTCTTCGCGGTCGAGCGCTTCGAGCCGGACTGGTCGCCGAAGCCGAGGTAGCCGGCGGTGACCGGGTCGTAGGTTGCCGGGTCGGTATTGCGGGTGATGCCGCGGAAGTCGAGCCCGCGGGCCTCGCAACCGCGCTGGAGCAGCCGGTGCGGCCCGTTCAGGTCGCTGCAATCGCCGGTCACCCCGAGCCGCTCCCAGACGGCGTCCATGTCGGCGTCGTAGTCGGCCCCGTCGATCCCCTCGAGGCCGTGGGCCGCCCACTCGGCGCGGACGTGGTCGGTGGTCCGCAGGCAGTTCGTCCAGTTGAGGACGGTGCCGCCGCCGAGCGCCGATCCGGCCTGGATCGAGACCTGGCCCTCGGCAGTCGCGAACGGCCCGCCGTTGAGGAAGATGTGCTGGTAGGCCCAGAGCTCGAGCCCGTTGAACTCGGACTCGTCGTGGTAGCCACCCATCTCGAGCACGCAGACCTGCTTGCCGGCCGCCGCGAGCTCGCCGGCGATCACCCCTCCCCCGGCCCCCGAGCCGACGACGACGACGTCGGCGGTCAGAGCCAGTTCCGGCTCGGCCGGGACGATCGGCGTGATCGGGCGCTCGACGTCGGCAGCGGGCTTCGGCAGCGCCTGCGGTCCGGGATAGCCGATCGCGGGCCAATTCGGATTGATGCCGGTGCCGCCGTCGGGCAGCGCGTAATGGAGCGACAGGCAGGCGCCGCGAAGGGCGTCGAGGCCGGCGGCGGCCTCCGGGTCGGCCATGAAGGCCGCGACGACGGCCTCGCGCGACTCCTGCGGGAGCAGGCCGCTCATCCCCTCGGCGGCGAGCGCGTCGAGGAGGCCACGGAGGCCCGCGAGCTGCTCGGCCGGAGCCGCCGACTGCAGCAGCGCCAGCTCGACCGCCATCGGCACCCCGAAGTCGCTCGCAGAGCGCGCCCAGAACCCGGTCGGGTCGGAGCCGTCCGGCGACTCGAGCGACGGGACCCAGGTGTCGCAGAGCGCGGCGAGCGTGGCCCGCTGGACGTCGTCGAAGAGCTCGCTGGCGGCATAGGCGGACATCGCCTCGGAGATCTGGGCGGTCACCTCGCCGACGTAGGGCAGCATGTGAACCTCGCGAGCCGGCGCGTAGCCGGGCGTCACCAGGATCGACTGCCGCCGCGTGTACTTGCGAATGCCGTCGGAGCCGTGGCGCGAGCCGAGGCCCGACTGCTTCCAGCCGCCCATCGGCAGCTCGATCGCCGAGTAGTTCAGCTGAGCGTCGTTGACGCACGCCACCCCGGCCTCAATCCGGCGCGCGATCTCCTCGCCGCGGACCGTGTCGCGGGTCCAGACCGACGCCTGCAAGCCGTAGCGGCCGTCGTTCGCCAGGGCGACCGCCTCCTCGGCGTCGGCGACGCGCATCACCGGCAGCGTCGGCCCGAAGGTCTCCTCGGTCATGCAGAGCATCGAGTGGTCGACTCCGGTCAGCACCGTCGGCTCGTAGAAACGGCCCGGGCCCTCGCCGACGCTGCCCCCGGTCCTGACCTCGGCGCCGCGCTCGACCGCGTCACGGACGTGGGAGTCGATCAGATCCAGCTGCGGCGGGAAGATGATCGCGCCGACGTCGACGGAGCCGAGCTCGCCCGGCGGTCCCTGGCGGAGGGATTCGACCCGCGACGTGAGCAGCTCCACGAACTCGTCGTGAACCGCATCCTCGACGTAGATCCGCTCGACCGAGATGCAGACCTGGCCGCTGTTGTTGAGCCCGTAGCTGACGGCGGCATTGACGGCGCGCTCGATGTCGGCGTCGGAGAGGACGATCATCGGGTCCTTGCCGCCGAGCTCGAGGCTGACCGGCGTCAGGGTCTCAGCCGCCTGCGCCATCACCTTCTTGCCGGTCTCCACCGAGCCGGTGAACATGACGTAATCGACGAGGTCGACGAGCGCCGACCCCGTCTCCCCCCGTCCCGTCGCGACCGTGAAGACGCCGTCGGGCATCCCCGCCTCGGCCAGCATCTCGGCCATCAGCAGCGACGTCAGCGGCGTCACCTCTGAGGGCTTGAGGATGACCGCGTTGCCGGCCATCAGGGCCGGGATGCAGTCGCCGAAGGAGTTGATCAGCGGGAAGTTCCAGGGCCCGATGACGCCGACGACCCCGGCGGGCTCGTAGCGGACCTTGAGCTCGCGCCCTCCCCGGACCGAGGGCGACGCGGTGGCGACGACTTCGTCGGCGAGCATCCCGGCGGCGCTCTTCGCCCAGAACTCGAGCGCCGAGACTCCGTACCCGAGCTCGGCGAACAGCGTCTCGTCCGCGGTCTTGCCGGTCTCCCCGCAGATCGTCTCGACGACGCGGTCGCCGTTCGCGACCATCCAAGCGCGCGCGGCCATCAGCACCCGCGCCCGTTCCTCGAAGCCCGCCTCCCACCATCCCGGTTGCGCCTCGCGGGCGGCGGCGACGATGGCCTCGACGTCGGCGCGGCCGAGATCGGGCACGGTGGCGAGCGTCTCCCCGGTCGCGGGGTTGTCCACCGCGATGCCGGATCCGTTGGTCGTCGCCTGGGCGTCCCCGCCCGTTGACGTCACGCTCTCCATCTACCGCGAGCGAGTCTATCCGGCGGGGGAAGGCGGGCAACGGTGATCCGGCGCGGGCTCCCGGACGATCGGAGTTGCGAGGATTCCCCGATGCCGAAGACCGTCCTGATCTCCGATCTCCACCTCGGCGCGACGTCGCGCGCGGACGTGCTCCGGCGCCCGCCGATCCGCGAGCGCCTCCTCGAAGCGATCGCCGAGCAGGACGCCGAGCGGCTCGTTCTGCTCGGCGACACCGTCGAGCTCCGCGACGGGCCGCTCGGCGACTCGGTCACGGAGACGCGGGAGTTCTTCACGGCGATCGGCGAGGCCATGGCGGGCCGCGAGGTGGTCCTCGTCCCCGGCAACCACGACCACCGGCTGCTCGGCCCGTGGCTCGAGCGCACCCGCGAGGGCCGCGGCCCCGCCTCCCTCGACGAACCGGTGACCGAGCCGCACCCCGCGGTGCGCACGATCGCCGACTGGCTCGGCGACGTCAGGTTCGACATCCGCTACCCAGGCATCTGGGTCCGCGACGACGTCTACGCGACCCACGGGCACTACCTCGACAGCCACATGACCCTGCCGACGATCGAGCGCCTCAGCGTTGCCGCCGTCGACCGGCTCGCCGGCATCCCGACGGGCCGTCGCGAAACCGCGCTCGACTACGAGGAGGTCCACGCCCCCGTCTACGACCTGATCTTCAACCTCGCGCAGGGCGGTCGCGGCCTCGGCAGCGACAAGGAGGGGCGCTCGCGGGCGCTGCGGATCTGGGAGTCGATCGGTGGCGCATCGGGGAAGGCCCGGACGATCCGCGGCAAGCTCCTCGGATCGGCGGTGATCCCGGCGACGCTGGCCGGACTCGAGCGAGCCGGTCTCGGGCGGTTCAACCGCGACTTCTCGATCGGCGAGATCGGCCGGGCAGGGGTGAACGCGATGCACGAGGTCGTCGAGCGGCTCGAGATCGACGCCGATCACGTGATCTTCGGGCACATCCACCGCCGCGGCTCGATGGCGAGCGACAACGGCTCGCCAGATTCGCCGGCCTGGACCCGCAGCGGCGTCACGCTTCACAACACCGGGAACTGGATCTACACCGAGGCCCTGCTGGGCCGGGCTGTGCCCCAGAGCCCTTTCTGGCCCGGTTCGATGGTCGTCGTCGGCGACGACGGCCCGCCGGAGCTGGTCGAGTTGCTGGTGGACGTCGACCGCGAGGTCCTCGCCGGGAGGGCCGGGCCGCGATGAGCCGCCTCGCCCGATCGGAGCTCCTGCTGTTCGCCCTGCTCGCGCTCCACACGATCGACCACGCCGTCAACCAACCCTCCCGCGACCTGCCGGCGGGCAGCGGGCTCGTCGGCATCGCCGGGTTCACGCTGGTCGCGATCGCGATCGTCCTCGCGCTGTTCCACAGTCGCTTGGCGCCGGCGGTCGGGGTCCTCGCCGGCGCCGGGACGGTCCTCGGCTTCGTCGTGATCCACCTCCCGGGCTTCGGACCGCTCGCCGACCCGTTCACCGACTTCGACCCGAACGCGCTCTCGTGGGCGCTGGTCATCGCTCCGATCCTCGCCGCCGCCTGGACGACCGTCGTCGCGGTTGGCGATCTGCAGCGCCTCCAGCCCGCCCGCTGAGATCCCGCGAGGACCTCAGGCGTGGGAGTCGCGCTCGCCGGTGAGCAGGCGCAGGGCGTGCGGCAACGCCTCGGCGATCGCCTCGCCCGCTTCGCCGATCGCCTTCGGGCTTCCGGGGAAGTTGACGATCAGCGTGCTGCCGCGGACGACGGCGACGTTGCGGGAGAGCATCCAGTGCGGGGTGTGCTCGCGCGAGGCGAGGCGCATCGCCTCGGCGATCCCGGGCGCCGATCGCTCCGCGACCGCGAGGGTCGCCTCCGGGGTCACGTCGTCGGGAGCGAAGCCGGTGCCGCCGGTCGTCAGCAACAGGTCGCAGCCGACCTCGTCGCAGAGATAGCGGAGGTGGTCGGAGATCAGGTCCTGGTCGTCGCCGATCAGGTCGCGAGCGACGACGGTGGCGCCCAGGGACTCCGCGAAGGCCGCCAGCCCCTCCCCGCTCTCGTCCTCGGAGGCGCTTCCGTCAGCCCGAGAGGAGCTGATCGAGAGGATCGCGGCCCGGGGCGCTTCAGGCATCGGCGTTCCACTCGCCGCTCTTGCCGCCGCTCTTGTGGAGCAGCCGGACGCGCTCGATCTCCACGCCCCGCTCGAGCGCCTTGACCATGTCGTAGATCGTCAGCGCGGCGATCGAAGCTGCCGCCATCGCCTCGATCTCGACCCCGGTGCGGCCGACGCAGCGGGCCTCCGCGGTCAGGTCGACGACGCCGGCCTCGGCGTCGACCTCGGCGATGACGTCGACGAAGCTGAGCGGGATCGGGTGCGCGAGCGGGACCAGCGACCCCGCCTGCTTTGCAGCGCCGATGCCCGCGATCCGCGCCGTGCCGAGGACATCGCCCTTCGGCCCGTCGCCGGCCTCGACCGCGCGCGCGGTCGCCGGGTCCATCCGGACACGTGCCCCCGCCACGGCCCGCCGCTCGCTCTCGGCCTTGCCGCCGACGTCGACCATGCGTGCGGCCCCGTCGGGACCGATGTGGGTCAGGCCGGGGTCGTTCCCTCCACCCATCGGGCCTCACCTCCTTCGATCTCGCGCTTCCAGATCGGTGCCTCCGCCTTGATCCTGTCGATCGCCTCGCAGGCCCCTGCGAATGCTTCG
Organism: Solirubrobacterales bacterium; assembly: GCA_046330285.1. Lineage (GTDB taxonomy): Bacteria > Actinomycetota > Thermoleophilia > Solirubrobacterales > 70-9 > RHKX01. The sequence goes on from JAXLSX010000006.1 coordinate 97,664, forward strand.
CCGCGATGTGCGGCGGCCGCGGCGACGACCACGCTCGGCTCGCCCAGCGGAACGGTCCCGGTCCGGTGTTCGGCGGCGATCGCCTCGAGCCCGTGCCGCTCACGGCAGTCGGCGAGGATCGACGCGATCCGTTCCTCCGCCATCTCGGCGTAGGCCTCGTATTCGAGGCTCTCGACGTCACGGGTCACCCCCTGGAAGGAGACGATCGCGCCGGCGCCGGGACGGCCCACCAGCGCCGAGACCGCGTCGAGCGAGAGCGCCTCGGCCGAGATCCGCGCGTGGACGTCGGCGGTTCCCGCGCCGCCGCTGACCGGGGGAATCAGGGCGAGCTCATCGCCGGAGTGCAGTTCGGTGCTCGGGTCGGCGTAGTCGCGGTTGACGGCCATCGTCACCGGCAGCCGGTCGAGGACGCCGCGCAGCGCCGCATGCTCGGAGAGGACGCCGATCGCATCGGCGACCGTGGCCCCGGGCTCGAGCTCGACCGCGACCGTGTCGCGGCCGGCGCGCTCGCGGAGGATCGCGAACAGGCGCACGTCGACTCGCATCGCTTCCATCGCGCCGAGGCTAGCGCCGTTCACCCGATCAGCTCCACCCGCAACTCGGTCCCGGCGGCCAGCTCGACTTCCTCGGCCGCCGCGAAGGCGAGCCCGTCGGCGCCGACCATCGAGGTGAGAACGTGGGAGCCCTGCGCTCCCGTCAGCTCGATCTCCCAGCCCGCCGCTCCGGCGGCGAGCCGGACCCGGATCGCCTCGGCGCGGCCACGCACCTTGGTGTACGGGCTGCGGAGCCGGGCCGTGAGAGACCTCGCAGCGGGATCGCCGCCCTGCATCGCAAGCAACGCCGGGCGGGCGAACAGCAGGAAGGTGACCATCGCCGAGACCGGGTTGCCGGGCAGGCCGAAGACGAGGCAGCCCGAGGGGGCAACGCCGAAGTAGGTCGGCTTGCCGGGCCGGAGGGACACTCCCCAGAAGACCTGCTCGACCCCGAGCGACTCGAGCGCCGGGCGGACGTGATCGTGCTCGCCGACCGACACCCCGCCACAGACCACGAGCACGTCGCCCTCGAGCCCGCCGCTCAGCGCCGCCGCGGTCGTGTCGCGGTCGTCACCGATCACCGCGACGGTCCCGACCTCGGCGCCGGCGGCGGTCGCGAGCGGCGGTACCGCGTAGGCGTTCGAGTCGTGGATCTGGCCCGGTGCGAGCTCGCGGTCGGGCTCGACCAGCTCGTCCCCCGTCAAGAGCACGGTGACCCGGGGGCGCAGCGCGCAAAGAACGGTCGCGTTGCCGCCCGCGGCCAGGGCGCCGAGCTCGGCCGCCCCGATCAGGGTGCCGGCGGCGAGGATCTCGTCGCCGGCGTCGATGTCCTCGCCGCGGCGGCGGACGTTCTTGCCGGGCTCGGCTCCCGCCCGGATCGACACCGAACCGTCGCGGCGCTCGCTGTCCTCGACCCGGATGACGGCATCGGCCCCCTCCGGCAGCATCGCTCCGGTCGAGATCGCGATCGCCTCGCCTGCTCCGACCGCGACGTCAGCCGGATGCCCGGCTCGCGACTCGCCGACGATCGTGAGCTCGGCGGGCTCGGTCTCGGAGGTGGCGGCGACGTCGGCCGCTCGCACGGCCCAGCCGTCCATCGCCGAGTTGTCGAAGCCCGGGACGGCGACGCGAGAGCTCGCCGCCGCCGCGAGCCGCCGGCCCTCGGCCTCACGCAGCGGGACGTCCTCGGCGCCGATCGGGCGAACCCGGTCCAGGACCCGAGCGCGGGCGTCGTCGATGTCGATCAGTCCCACTCCGGGATCATCGCCTATCGCTGCGAGACTGGAGCGATGCGAGCGCGGCGAGCGGCGATCCTGGCGGGCGGGCTGAGCCGGCGGATGGGCAGCCCGAAGGCGGCGGTCGCCCTGAACGGACTTCCGCTGATCTCCTATCCACTCGCCGCGGCGCGCGCCGCCGGGCTCGAGCCGGTGGTGGTGGCCAAGGCCGACAGCGCGCTGCCGCCGCTCGACTGCGAGGTCCTGGTCGAGGACGCGAGCGATCCCCATCCCCTGAACGGGATCGTCACCGCGCTCGAGCGCGGCCCCGGGCCGCAGGTCGTCCTGGCCTGCGACGTCCCGCTGGTTCCTCCGGCGCTGCTCGCCGAGCTGGCCCGACGCGACGCACCGCTCGTCGTCCCCGCCGATCCGCGGCCGCAACCGCTCGTCGCGCGCTGGGACCCGGCGCTGCTCGACCGGCTCCGCGCGGCCATCACGACCGGCGAGCCGCTGGTCCGACTGGTCGCCGAGCTCGGAGCGGAGGCGATCGCCGGCGCGGAGCTGCGAACGTTCGGCGATCCGGCGGAGATGTTCGCCAACGTCAACGACCCCGCTGGGCTCGAGGCGGCGGAACGCCTGCTCGGCGGTCAGAGCGGGACGAGCTCGACCCGGGCGTTGTAGTCGGGGACGTCGGCCTCCGGCGAGCGCCGGTTGCCGATCAGGACGTTCCCCTCGGGCCAGTGGACCTGGAGGTTGCCGGGCGCCAGCGGCGCCGTCAGCACGGTCCCCCTGAGCTCGCCGTGGTCGTTGCGGAGGAGCACCTCGGCGCCGTCGGCGAGACCGAGCCGCTCGGCGTCGGCTGCGGCGAGCAGAACGCTTTCGCGACCGGCACCGGTGATCGAGTCGGAGCGCTCCTGGACCATCGAGTTGAACTGCTTGCCGCGCCGGGTCGAGACGACGAACCGGCCGTCGGCCGGGAACGCCGCGGGCACGTCGACCGCGACGAAGTGAGCGCGGCCGTCGGCGGTCGGGAAGTCGGTCCCGTCCGGCAGCCGCGGCCCGCCGTACTGGAACTCGTCGCCCTGCTCCCGCAGCCCCGCGATCGGCTCGTAGCGGGGAACCGTCGTCGCGATCTCCGCCCGGATCTCGTCGGTATCGGCGAATCGGACGCGGTCGGCGATCTCCGGCCTGACCCGGGCGGCGAGCTCCCCGAATACCTCCCACTCCGGCCGCGCGCCGGGGATCCTGCCGGGCTCGATCGGCGGGCTGAAGATGACGCGGCGCTCGGTGCTCGTCTCGGTGACGCCGCCGGCCGCCTCGTAGCGGGTCTCGGCCGGGAGCAGGATGACGGCGCCGCCCGGCGGCGGGTCGACGAGCATCTGGGAGGAGGCCACGAGGTCCATGTGGACCCGCAGCGGCACCTTCGCGAGCATCGCCGCGACCGAGTCCGGGCCGGGCAGGACGTCTAGGAAGTTGCCGCCCGAGGCGAATAGGACGTCCAACTCGCCGCGGCCGGCGGCGTCGACCATGGCCGGCGCCGTCAGCCCGGGCTCCGCCGGTACCGGAAAGCCCCAACGCTCGCTCAGCTTCGCGGCGTTCGCGGCGTTGACCTCCGCCCCGCCCGGGAACGCGGTCGAGTAACAGCCCATCTCGGCCCCGCCCTGGACCCCGGAGTGACCGCGGATCGGCATCAGCCCGCAGCCCTCGCGGCCGATCCAGCCGCGGGCGAGGCCGAGGTTGACGATCGCGCGGACGTTGTCCTCCCCGCGCTCGTGCTGGGTCACCCCCATGCTCCAGACGAGGACGCCGGTCTCGGCGGCGGCGAGGATGGCCGCGAACTCCTCCATCCGCTCGCGCGGCGCCCCGGCGACGAGCTCGAGCTCCTCCCAGCTCGCCGCCTCGGCGACGGCGCGGACCGCGTCGAAGCCCTCGGTGGAGGCCTCGATGAACGAACGGTCCACTCCCCCGGACGCGATCAGGCTCTTCAGCGCCCCGGTGAGGAAGCCGATGTCGCCGCCGGTGTTGACGGCGAAGAACTCGTCGGCGATCTTCGTCCCGAAGACCGCGCTCTCCGGCTTCGACGGGATCCAGTACCGCTCCATCCCGGGTTCGCGGAACGGGTTGACGACGATCACCTTCGTGCCTGCCTTCTTGGCGACATGGAGGTACTTCATGGCGACGGGCTGGTTGTTGGCCGCGTTCGAACCGATGAAGACGACGACGTCGGTCCCGATCCAGTCGGTGTAGGAGCAGGTCGTCGCACCGACCCCGAGCGCGTCCTTGAGCGCGAACGTGCTCGGCGAGTGGCAGATCCGGGCGGCGTTGTCGATCGAGTTCGTCCCGATCGCCCGGACCGCCTTCTGGGCGGCGTAGTAGCTCTCGTTCGACATCCCCCGGCTCGTCAGGAAGAAGCCGCAGCGATCCGGATCGGCGGCTCCGATCCGCTCCGCTGCCGTCGCAAGCGCCTCGTCCCAGGAGACCGGTGCGAAGCCGGGCTCGCCGTGCCGCCGGATCATCGGCTCGGGCAACCGGCCGAGCGCCCGCAGCTCGTCGCCGCGGAGGCGGCGGAGGTCGTCGACGTCGGCGAGCCGGGCCGGATCGAGCGGGCCCATCGTGTTCAGCCGCAGCAGCCGGAGGCGGATGTTGCAGAGGTGGACGCCGGGGATCGTCCAGTCCTTCATCCCGGTCGTGCCGAGCGCGCAGCCGTCGCAGACTCCCTCGCTGAGGACCCTCCAGGCGTAGCCGGCGCTGTCGCGGTTCTCCCAGGCGGCGCGGAAGACCTCGCCGAAGTTGTTGGGGTGCTGCTCGCCGATGCCGAAGGGCTTCAGGCTCGCCCAGTTTTTCGGGGTCGGGCGCTTGGTCGGCTTCCGCAGCACGGCTTCGGAGGCTATCCACCCCGCCCATCTAGGCTGCCGGAGGATGGATCCGCGGATGCACAGGCGCGTCAGCCACGACGGCCGCGACGACGAGGTCGCGGTCGAGGAGCCGCTGGAGATCCGAGTCGACGGCAAGCCGATCGCGGTGACGATGCGGACGCCCGGCAACGACGAGGAGCTGGCGCTCGGCTTCCTCCACGGCGAGGGGCTGATCGGCGAGCCGCACGAGGCCGGACCGCCGCCCGATCTCGAGGCGAACGCAATCGAAGTCGCGGGCCCGCTCCGTTGCGACCCCGGCGATCGAAGCTTCTACACGTCGTCGTCCTGCGGGGTCTGCGGGAAGGGCGCGATCGAGGAGGTGGCCGTCGACGCTCCGATGGCCACGCCGGGGCCGACCGTCGCCCGCGACCTGCTGGCCGCTCTGCCCGAACACCTGCGCCAGCCCGCGTTCGAGCTGACCGGCGGCCTCCACGCGACCGGCCTCTTCGACGCCGAGGGCAACGCGCTGATCGCCCGCGAGGACGTCGGCCGGCACAACGCGATGGACAAGGTGATCGGCCGGGCTCTGCTCGACGGGCGGTTGCCGCTCAGCGGGCTGATCCTCTGCGTCAGCGGCCGACTCGCGTTCGAGCTCGTCCAGAAGGCGGCCGTCGCGGGCTGCCCGATCCTCGTCGGCGTCGGCGCCCCGACCTCGCTCGCGGTCGAGCTCGCAGCCGATCGCGGCATGACCCTGGCGGGATTCGCCCGCCACGGCAGCGTCAACGTCTACTCGGGCTCCGAGCGGGTCGGCTAGAGCTGCGCGTCGATGCCGTCGCGCTCGATCGCATCGACCTTGGCGAGGCGGCGGACGTGGCGCTCCTCGCCGCTGAAGACCGCGTTCGCGAACGCGGCGACCAGCTCGGCGGCGATTTCGGGCCCGATCACGCGGGCGCCGAGCGCGAGCACGTTGCAGTTGTCGTGCTCGACGCACTGGGCGGCGGTGTAGGTGTCGTGCGCCATCGCGGCGCGGATGCCCTCGACCTTCGTCGCGGCGACCGCCACCCCGGCACCGGAGCCGCAGACGAGGATTCCCCGCTCGGCGTCCCCGGCCACGATCGCGCGAACGACCGCGAGCGCGAAGTCCGGGTAGTCGTCACCCGGGTCGAGCTCGGTCGCGCCGAGATCGACCGGCACGTGGCCGTCGGTCTTCAGCACGTCGAAGACCGTATCCCGCAGCGGGAAGCCGCCGTGATCGAAGCCGCAGGCGAACCTCATGCGTCGCCCCCGAGCAGGTTGCGCGCGTGCCCGGCCACGTCCTCGGGGGTCAGGTGGAAGCCCTTGAAGACGTCCGCCGCCGGTGCCGAGGCGCCGAAGTGATCGACCCCGACCGCGTATCCGCCGTCGCCGATCCAACGGTCCCAGCCGAACGTCGTGCCGGCCTCGACCGAGATCCGTGCCGTCACCGCCGGCGGCAGCACCTCGTCGCGGTAGGACTGCTCCTGCTTGGCGAACCGGGTGGTGCTCGGCATCGAGACGACGCGGACGGCGGTTCCCTCGAGCAGCTCGGCGGCCTCGAGACAGAGCGAGACCTCCGACCCGGTGCCGATCAGGATCAGCTCGGGCTCGCCGTCGCAGTCGCTGTAGACGTAGGCACCATTCTCGATCGCGTCCTCGGGCACCTGGTCGGGATCGAGCACCGGCAGCTTCTGGCGGCTGAGCGCCAGCGCCGTGGGACTGCGGTCGCTGCCGAGCAGCCAGTGCCAGGCGAGCAGCGTCTCATTGGCGTCGGCGGGCCGGATCACCTCGAGGTTCGGCATCGCCCGCAGGGCGGCGATCTGCTCGATCGGCTGGTGGGTCGGTCCGTCCTCGCCGACCCCGATCGAGTCGTGCGTGAAGACGAAGATCGACGGGATCTCCATCAGCGCCGCGAGCCGGATCGACCCCCGCATGTAGTCGCTGAAGACGAGGAACGTCGCCCCGTAGGTGCGCAGGCCCTCGATCGTCATCGCGTTGACGATCGCCCCCATCGCGTGCTCGCGGATCCCGAAGTGGAGGTTGCGGCCCCCGAAGTCGTGGCGGCGGACGCTCGGGTACTCGTCGAGGTTGGTCGAGGTCGACGGCGCGAGGTCGGCGGAGCCGCCGATCAGCTCCGGGATCTGCGGCGCGAGCCAGTTCAGCGCCTTGCCGGAAGCCGCCCTGGTCGCGACCGGATCGCTGCCGGCCGGGAACTTCGGCGCCGCCTCCAGCGACGGGATCTTCGGCTCGCGGCGGCTGGTGATCCGCAGGAACTCGTCGGCGAGCTCGCGGTGTTCGGAGGCGTAGGCCTCGAAGCGCTCGTCCCACTCGGCCTCGGCGGCGATGCCGCGCTCCTTGACGCCCTCGAACAGCTCGTAGACCTCGGAGGGAACCGTGAACGGCTCCTCGTAGGGCCAGCCGAGCGCCTCCTTCGTCAGCTTGACCTCGTCCTCGCCGAGCGGCGCGCCGTGGGCGGAGGCGTGGTCCTGCTTGTTCGGGCTGCCGAAGCCGATGTGGGAAGGCAGGATCACGAGCGACGGCTTGTCGGTCACCGACTTCGCCTCCTCGAGCGCCGCCTCGATCCGCTCCAGCGACGAGTTGATCTCGAGCCGGTGCACGGACCAGCCGTAGGACTCGAAGCGCGCGCCGACGTCGTCGTGGAAGGCGAGGTCGGTCGGGCCTTCGATCGTGATCTCGTTGTCGTCGTAGATCCCGATCAGCTTGCCGAGGCCGAGGTAGCCGGCGAGCGAGGCGGCCTCGCTCGAGATCCCCTCCTCCATGTCGCCGTCGCCGCAGACGAAGAACGTGTGGTGGTCGACGATCTCCTGCGAGGGCCGGTTGAACGTCGCCGCGAGATGAGCCTCGGCGAGCGCGAAGCCGACGGCGTTGCCGACGCCCTGGCCGAGCGGCCCCGTCGAGACCTCGACGCCGGCCGTGTGCCGGAACTCGGGGTGGCCCGGGGTGCGGCTCTGCCACTGCCGGAACTGCTTGATGTCGTCGAGGCTGAGGTCGTAGCCGGAGAGGTGCAGACAGGCGTACTGGAGCATGCAGGCATGCCCGGCGCTGAGGATGAACCGGTCGCGACCGGCCCAGTGGGGGTTGACCGGGTTGTGGTTCATCACCCGCGAGTAGAGGGCGTAGCCGAGCGGCGCGAGGCCCATCGGGGTCCCGGGGTGGCCGGAGTTGGCCTTCTGGACGGCGTCCATCGCCAGCGTCCGGATCGTGTCGATCGCCAGCTCGTCGAGCTCGCTCGCCCCCGTGTCGCGTGCGGTCGCCGCCTTGATCTCGTCGCTCATCAGCGTTCCTCTCGTCCTTTCAGTTCCTCTTTGGCAAGGATCGCGGCTCCGAGCACGCCCGCCTTCGGGCCGTGCTCGGAGAGTCTGATCTCGGTCTTGGTGCCCACCCCGGGCAGTACGTAAGCCTTGGCGACGCGTCGCGCCGGCTCGAGCAGGAGCTCGCCGGCCGTCGAGACGCCGCCGCCGATCGCGACGACGTCGGGATCGAGCGCGTTGATCGCGTTCGCGATCCCGATCCCGAGGCGCTCGCCGAGCACTCGCAACAGGTCGATCGAGACCTCGTCGCCCTCCTTCGCCGAATCGACGACGAGATGGCCGTCGACGGCCTCGCCGGCGGCGCGGGCGCGGCCGAGGGCGGAGTCGGGTTCGCGCTCGGCGGCCTCGGTCGCGAGGTGGTCGAGCGCACGACCGGCGGCGAAGGACTCGAGCGAGCCGCGCTGCGGGAACTTCCCCGGCTCGGGAGCACCGTCGCCGAGCTCGGCGCCGACCAGCATGTGTCCCAGCTCGGCGGCCGCGCCGCTCGCGCCCCGATAGGGACGGCCGCCGATGACGATCCCGCCGCCGACGCCGGTCCCGACCGTGAACATCACGAGATTGGTGACCGCCACCTCGGCGTCCGAGCAGGCCTCCGCGAGCGCAGCGACGGTGGCGTCGTTGTCGAGGAAGACGGGGAGGCCGATCCGGTCTTCGAGCATCGAGCGCAGCGGCAGGTCCGCGAGCGGGATGTTGACCGACGTCCGGATCCTCCCGGCGTCGTAGTCGATCACCGACGGGACCCCGACGCCGACCGCGCGAACGTCGTCCTCACGGACGGACTCGACGAGCGCGCAGACCTCGTCGATCAGCGAGTCGGCGTCGGCGACGTCGGTCGGCCTGGTGTCGTGGCGGCTGAGCTCGCCGTCGCGCAGCACCGCCACGGCCACCTTCGTCCCGCCGATGTCGACCCCGATGAAGGCGTCGCTCATCTGGGGGCTGGGAGAAGCGCGAGGTGCAAACCGTGCCTGACGATAACGGCGCGGCTGGAGGGACTCCGGATAGTCTCGTCGCCGTGGCCCTGCACGATGTATCGATCCCGGTCCGCCCGGGGATGATCATCTACCGCCGCAACCCCGGAGTCGAGGTCGAGCGGGCCCTGACCATCGACGGCGGCGACGGCGCCAACGTCAGCCGGCTGACCATGGGGGTCCACAGCGGCACCCACATCGACGGCTCGCTGCACTTCTACAACCACGGCACCGGTGTCGACGCACTGCCGCTGGAGGCCATGCTCGGCCGCTGCACGGTCGTCGAGATCGCCGATCCGGGCGAGGCGATCGGCCGCGAGACCCTCGCCGCCGCCGGGATCCCGCCGGGAGCCGAGCGGGTGATCCTGAAGACCCCGAACTCGAAGCTCTGGGACCTCGACGAGTTCACCCACGACTTCGTCCGCCTCGACGGCAGCGGCGCCGACTTCGTCCTTGAGCACGGGATCCGGCTGATCGGGATCGACTACCTGTCGATCGGCGATCACGACGCGCACATGACCCTGCTCGGCAACGGCGTGGTCGCGCTCGAGGGTCTCGACCTGCGGCTGATCGAGCCGGGGTCATACGAGTTGATCTGCCTGCCGATGAAGCTGATGGACACCGACGGGGCCCCGACCCGGGTGCTCCTGCGCGACATCGAGGACGAGGAGAGCGAGTAGATGACACCGATCAGACGCAGCGCCAACCGCGGCGGCATCGACCTCGGAGGGACGAAGATCCAGTCGATCGTCGTCGACGCGCAGAACGAGGTCATCGGCGAGTCCCGGTGCCCGACGCCCCACGAGGGCGGCCCCGATGCGGTCGCGGCGGCGATGGCCGCATCGCTGCGCGAGGCCGCCGACGCCGCCGACGTCGAGCCCGGCAGCCTGCGCGGCGTCGGAGTCGGCTCGCCGGGCGAGGTCGACGCCAAGACCGGAGCCGTCTCCAACGCCAAGAACCTGCCCGCCTGGACCGACAGCTACCCGCTCGGGGCGAACCTCGGCCAGGAGCTGGGCACGAAGGTCGCGGTCGGAAACGACGTCGGGGTCGCCACCCACGCCGAGTACGTGCTCGGTGCCGGCCGCGGCCACGATTCCGTCCTCGGCGTCTTCTGGGGGACCGGGGTCGGCGGCGGGTTGATCCTCGGCGGCGAGCAGTGGCATGGTCGCGGCTCGGCGGGCGAGATCGGCCACATGGTCGTCAAGCGGGACGGCGCCCGCTGCCCCTGCGGCAACCACGGCTGCATGGAGGCCTACGCCGGGCGCTCGGCGATGGAGTCGGAGGCGCGCCGCCGGGTCGAGGACGGCGATCACACCGACCTCTTCAAGCTGATGGCCAAGCACGGCAAGCCGCGGCTGACCAGCGGGATCTGGGAGCGGGCGCTCGACCACGGCGACAAGATGGCCGAGGACCTGATCGATCGCGCCGTCAAGGCGCTCGGGGCCGGGATCGCCTCGGCGGTCAACCTCCTCGACCCAGAGATCGTGATCCTCGGCGGCGGGCTCGGGGTCCGCTTCGGCGAGCGCCTCGGCCCCGAGATCCGCAAGCGGATGGAGAAGAACCTCTTCGACCACGAGGACCCACCGGAGTTCAAGGTCGCCGCACTCGGCGACTACGGCGGCGCCCTCGGCGCCGCACTGCTGGTCGCTTGAGCCGGGTGAGCCCCGGCGGCCGCAGCGCAATCGTCGTCGGCGCCGGCATCGGCGGCCTCGCGGCGGGAATCGCGCTCCGGCGCAGCGGCTGGGAGGTCTCCGTCCTCGAGCGGGCGCCGGAGCTGCAGCCGCTCGGCGCCGGCCTGTCGATCTGGCCGAACGGGGTCGCGGCGCTGCGATCGCTCGGCGCCGGCTCGGTTTGCGACTCGCCCGATCTGGCGCCGAGCGACGGTGCGCTGCGGCGGGCGGACGGCAGCGAGCTCGCCGGATTCGACCCGGCTGAGATCGAGCGGCGCTTCGGCGCCCCGCTGGTGGGCGTTCACCGCGGCGACCTGCAGGAGGCGCTGCTCGACGGGCTCGGCGATCCGCCACGCACCGGCGCCACGGTCGAGAGCGTCGGCTCCGGGACCGTCCGGCTTGCCGACGGCGAGGAGATGGCAGCCGACCTGATCGTCGGCGCCGACGGCCTCCGCTCGACCGTGCGCGAGTGGACGATCGGCGCCGAGGAGCCAACCGACTCGGGCATCACCGCCTGGCGCGGAGTCGCCTGCGGCATCGGCGAGGTCCCTGCCGGTGAGTGGTGGGGCTCGGGCTGCGTCGCCGGCCTGCTGCCGCTTTCGGGCGATCGCACGTATTGGTACGTCGCCTATCGCGGTCCCGAAGGCGACGGGGACGAACTCGCCCGACGGCTCATTCAGTTCGGCGCACCCGTACGCGAGACCGTCGGCGCCACCGACTGGGACGCACGGCTCTGTCACCGCCTCTTCGACCGCCCGCCCGCCGACCGCTGGAGCCGCGGTCCGGTGACGCTGCTCGGGGACGCCGCTCACCCGATGCTCCCGTTCCTCGGCCAGGGCGCCTGCTCGGCGCTCGAGGACGCCGTCGCCCTCGCCGCGGCCCTCGACGGCCGGACCGACGTCGAGGCCGCGCTCGCCGACTACGAGGGCGCGAGGCGCCCGCGGACGGCGAACCTCGTCAAGGGGTCACGACAGGCGGCGAGGATCGCACTGGTCCCCGCGCCGCTCCGCCCGTTCCGCAACTTCGCGGTGGCCCACACGCCGGCGTCGGCGCGGCTGCGCCAACTCGCCACATTCGTCGAGGGCTAGCCCCGCCTCGCGCGATACGCCCGGATCAAGGCGTTCGTCGAGCTGTCGTGGGTGAGGTCCGGCTCCTCCGGCGATTGCAGCTCGGGGACGATCCGCTTCGCCAGCGTCTTGCCGAGTTCGACGCCCCACTGGTCGAAGGAGTCGATGCCCCAGATCGTGCCCTGGGTGAAGACGCTGTGCTCGTAGAGCGCGACGAGCTTGCCGAGGGTCGCCGGGTCGAGGCGCTCGGCCATGATCACGTTGGTCGGCCGGTTGCCCTCGAACGTCTTGTGCGGGACGAGCCGCTCTTCGACGCCCTCGGCCCGGACCTCCTCGGCGGTCTTGCCGAAGGCGAGCGCCTCGGCCTGGGCGAAGACGTTGGCGACGAGGAGGTCGTGGTGATCGCCGAGCGGGTTCAGCCCGCGCGCGAAGAAGATCAGGTCGGCCGGGATCAGGTGGGTTCCCTGGTGGATCAGCTGGTAGAAGGAATGCTGGCCGTTGGTTCCCGGTTCGCCCCAGAAGATCGGCCCGGTCGCGTAGTCGACGGCGGTCCCGTCGAGGCGCACGTGCTTGCCGTTCGACTCCATCGTCAGCTGCTGGAGGTAGGCGGGGAAGCGCTCGAGGTACTGCTCGTAGGGCAGCACGGCGACGGTCTCGGCGCCGAAGAGCTCCGCGTACCAGACGCTGAGCAGGCCCATCAGCGCCGGCAGGTTCTGCTCGTAGGGGGCGGTCCGGAAGTGCTCGTCGATCGCGTGGAAGCCGGCGAGCATCTCGGCGAAGCGCTCGGGGCCGATCGCGATCATCGTCGTCAGCCCGATCGCCGAATCCATCGAGTAGCGGCCGCCGACCCAGTCCCAGAAGCCGAACATGTTGTCGGTGTCGATGCCGAAGGAGGCGACCTCCTCGGCGTTGGTCGAGAGCGCGACGAAGTGCTTGGCGATCGCGGCGTGGTCGCCGAGGGCGGCCAGCGACCACTCGCGCGCTGATCTCGCGTTGGTCATCGTCTCCAGCGTCGTGAACGTCTTCGACGCGATCACGAACAGCGTCTCCTCGGGATCGAGGTCGCGCGTCTTCTCGACGAAGTCCGTCGCGTCGACGTTGGAGACGAAGCGGACCGTCAGGTCGCGGTCGGAGTAGTGGCGAAGGGCGCGGTACGCCATGACCGGGCCGAGGTCGGAGCCGCCGATCCCGATGTTGATGACGTTGCGGATCCGCTTGCCCGTGTGCCCGGTCCACTCGCCGCTGCGGATCCGGTTACTGAACGACGCCATCCGGTCGAGCACCTCGTGGACGTCGGCGACGACGTCGCGGCCGTCGACGATCAGCGAGCGCTCGCGCGGCATCCGCAGCGCGACGTGGAGCACGGAGCGGTCCTCGGTGACGTTGATCCGTTCGCCGCTGAACATCGCCTCGGTCCGCTCGCGCAGACCCGCGCCGTCGGCGAGCGCGGCCAGCAGCGGAACGGTCTCGCCGTCGATCCGGTTCTTCGAGTAGTCGAGGTGCAGGCCCTCGGCCTCGGCGACCATTCGCTCGCCGCGCCCCGGGTCGGAGGCGAAGAGCTCGCGGAGATGGCGGCCGGAGACGGCGGCGCGGTTGTCGACGACCGCCTGCCAGCCCGGCAGGGCCCGCATTCCCGACCCGCCGGCCGGTCCGATCTCGGAATCCATCAGCCGGCCGTCCCGACGGCGCTCTCCTTGCCGGAGATCACCTCGAGCAGGTCGTTCCAGGAGTCCTCGAACTTCTTGGCGCCCTCCGACTGGAGCCGCGCGGCGAGCTCGTCGAGATCGACCCCCGCCTCCTCGAACTTCGCGAGGAGCTCCTCGTTGTCGCCCCCGTCGGCCGGCAGGACTCCATCGATCCCGTCCGCCTCGGCGAGGGCGAGGAGCGTCTCCTCGGGCATCGTGTCGACGGTGTCGGGCGCCGCGAGCTCGAGCACGTACTTGGTCTTCGGCAGCGCCGGGTCCTTGGTGCCGGTCGAGGCGAAGAGCAGCCGCTGCGGCCGCGCCCCCTCGTTCTCGAGCCGCTGCCAGCGGTCCGAGTCGAGGACCTCGCGGTAGGCGACGTAGGCGCGGATCGCGGCCGCCGAGCCGAGGCGGTCCTTGAGCTCGTCGGGCACCTCGTCGGCCACGGCGACGTCCCAGCGGCTGACGAACACCGACGCCACCGACGCGACGGCGGGGTTCTCGCCACGCTCGATCCGCTTCTCGATCCCGCTCATGTAGGCGTCGGCCTGCTGGCGGTACTGGCCCGCGTCGAAGAGCAGCGTCACGTTGACCGGGATGCCGGCCGCGATCGACTCGGTGATCGCGGCGAGGCCCTCCGGCGTGCCGGGAATCTTGATGAACAGGTTCGGGCGATCCGCCTGGGCGTGCAGCCTCGCCGCCGCCTCGGCCGTGCGCTCGCCGTCGTAGGCGAGCTCGGGCGAGACCTCGAGTGAGACGAATCCATCGACGCCGTCGGTCCGGTCGTGAACGGGCCGGAACAGGTCGGCCGCCCCCTGCAGGTCGGTGATCGCGAGCTCGAAGAAGAGGTCCTCCCCGCGCTTTCCCTGCTCGAGCAGCTCGGAGATCTGCGCGTCGTACATGTCGCCGGCGCGCAGCGCCTTGTCGAAGATCGTCGGGTTCGAGGTCAGCCCGGTCAGCGACAGCTCGTCGATGTAGCGCTGCAGCGTCCCGTCCTCGACGATCTCGCGGGTGATGTAGTCGAGCCAGATGCTCTGGCCGGCGTCGTGCAGTTGCTTCGGTGCGGTGCTCATCTGCTCACTCCTGTCGGTTCAGCTTTCTCCATCGGTAGTACCCGCTTCGGGCAGCCGCCAGCGGTTCGGCGCCACCAGATCCTGTGCCGCCTGCGGACCCCACGACCCCTGCGGATAGGTGTGGATCGGCCCCGGGTGCTCGAGCACGTCGGCGCTGATCGCCCAGAGCCGCTCGATCCCCTCGGCGCTCGTGAACAGGGTGCCGTCGCCGAGCATCGCGTCGTGGATCAGCCGCTCGTAGGCCTCGAGCTGACGATCGGTCTGGAACGACTGCTCGTAGCGGAAGACCATCCGGGCGGCCCCGAGCTCCATCGTCGGCCCCGGGACCTTTGCCTGGAAGTCGGCGGTGATCGAGCCCGGTTCGCTGAGCTCGAAGACGAGCTGGTTGGCGCCCTGGTGCTGGACCTCGTTCGGGAACATCCGCATCGGCGGCTCGTGGAAGTCGAGGACGACCATGTGCCGGGACTCCGCCATGCACTTGCCGGTCCGCAGGTAGAACGGCACGCCCGCCCAGCGCCAGTTGTCGATCTCGACCTCGACGGCTACGAACGTCTCCGTCTGCGACTCGGGCGCAACGCCGGGCTCGTCGAGGTAGCCCTCGTACTGGCCGCGGACGACCTTGTCGGGATCGATCATCCGGAACGCCTGCATCACCTTGTTCTTCTCCTCGCGCAGCGCCTTCGCCGACAGCGCCGCCGGCGGCTCCATCGCGATGTAGCTGAGGAGCTGGAGGAGGTGGGTGACGACCATGTCGCGGTAGGCGCCCGTCCCCTCGTAGAACCCGGCGCGATGGCCGATCGAGAGCGTCTCGGGAACGTCGATCTCGACGAACTCGATGTTGTGCCGGTTCCAGAGGGGCTCGTAGAGGCCGTTCGCGAAGCGGAGGGCGAGGATGTTCTGGACGGCCTCCTTCCCGAGGAAGTGGTCGATCCGGAAGATCTGGGAGTCGTCGAAGGCCTCGTGGAGCGTGTTGTTCAGCTCCACCGCGGACTCGTAGTCGTGACCGAACGGCTTCTCGAGGATGACCCGGGATTCGGGCCCGTTCAACCCGGCCTCCTTCAGGGTCCCGATGATCGACTCGAAGGCGGCCGGTGGGACGGCGAGGTAGTGGAGCAGGCGCGAATCGGAGCCGATGCCCTGACGGGCGCGGGAGACAGCGGTTCCGAGCGCGCCGGCACCGGCGCTGATCGGGACGTAGGAGAGGCGGCCGGCGAACCGCTCCCAGGCCTCGTCGGTCACCTCGGTCCGGGCGAACTCGTCGAGCGCCTTGCGAGCGTGGTCGACGAAGCCGTCGTCGTCGAGGTCGTCCATCGCGGTGCCGACGATCTTGTAGGCGTCGGGCAGGAGCCCCGCCCCCTCGAGATGGAAGAACCCCGGCAGGAGCTTGCGGGCTGCGAGGTCGCCGGTCCCGCCGAACAGGACGATGACGTGCGGGTCCGGGATCGCGGCCCCGGCCGTCCCCTCGGCGGCGGTCGGGAGCGTCGCGCTCGAGGCCGTGCTCAAGCGCCCTGCCCGTCCGGCTTCTCGTCGTGGCCGCCGAACTGCTTCCGCATGGCCGACAACAGCTTGTTCGCGAACTCGTCCTCGCCGCGCGAGGCGAACCGCTCGTAGAGCGCGGTACTGAGTACCGGCGCCGGGACGCCCTCGTCGATCGCCGCGTGCAGCGTCCAGCGGCCCTCGCCGGAGTCGGAGACGCGACCACCGAACTCCTCGAGCTGCGGCGAGTCGTGAAGGGCCGTCGCCGTCAGGTCGAGCAGCCACGAGGCGATCACCGAGCCGCGCCGCCAGACCTCGGCGACGTCGGCGATGTCGATGTCGTAGGGGTAGTACTGCGGGTCGCGCAGCGGCGCCGTCTCGGCGTCGATCTCGTGCTGTCGCTTGCCGATGTCGGCGTTGGCGATCACGTTGAGGCCCTCGGCGTAGGCGGCCATGACCCCGTACTCGATGCCGTTGTGGACCATCTTCACGAAGTGCCCCGCGCCGGTCGGCCCGCAATGGAGGTAGCCGTTCTCGGCCGGAGTCGCGTCGCCGCTGCGACCCGGGGTTCGCTCGGCCGAGTCGACGCCGGGAGCGATCGTCGCGAAGATCGGGTCGAGCCGCCCGACGGCGCCGTCGGGGCCGCCGATCATCAGGCAGAAGCCGCGATCGAGGCCGAAGACGCCGCCGCTCGTGCCGACGTCGAGGTAGTCGATGCCCTTCGGCTCGAGGGCGGCGGCGCGGTCGATGTCGTCGCGGTAGTAGCTGTTGCCGCCGTCGATGATCGCATCGCCGGACTCCATCAGCCCGGCGAGCTCGTCGAGGGTGTCCTGGACGTAGCCGGCCGGGACCATGATCCAGGCGGCGCGCGGGGGCTCGAGCTTCTCGACCAGCTCGGCGAGGGAAGCCGCGGCGACCGCACCCTCGCCGGCGAGCTCCTCGATCGCGTCGGCGTTGACGTCGTAGACGACGCACTCGTGGCCGTCCCTCATCAGGCGGCGGACGAGGTTCGCACCCATCCGCCCCAGTCCGATCATCCCGAGCTGCAACTCAGTCCTCCTCCTCGCCGACTCCGAAGTTCGGTTCTCACCTTCTCACAGCGGGGCGACGGGCTGAGCGGCCGGCTCGATCCGGACCGCGACCCCGTTCAGGTTCGCCATTCCGGCAAGCCGTTCGAGGTCCTCCGGGCGCGACGACATCAGCACGTTGACGTTCGCCCCTCCGGCCTCGTTCGCGGTCTCCCAGCCGCCGTGATGGCCCCATCCGTGCGGGACGGCGATCGTGCCGGCGATGACCTCGTCGGTGAGCAGGGCCTCGGTCTCGATCTCGCCGTTCGCCGAGGCGATCCGGACGCGGTCGCCGTCGCCGATCCCGGCGGCAGCGGCGTCGCCCGGGTTGAGCCGGGCGCGGTGGACGCGGTCGCCGGCCATCAGCTTCTCGGAGTTATGCATCCACGAGTTGTGGGAGCGAAGCTCACGGAGGCCGATCAGCCGCAGCGGGTAGCGCCCATCGTCCTCGCCGGCGGCCGCGATCCGGCCGACCTCGTCGGCGATCTCCGCCGGGCAGAGGTGGACACGCTTGTCGCCGTGGCGGATCTTGCCCGGCAGCACGCCCGCCTCGAGCTCGTCGGCGAGGACGATCCCGTGCGGCGCGTCGGCGAGCTTGCCGAGGCTGAGGCCGCCGCGGCGCACCCCGAAGAGGTCGCCCTCGGACCCGAGCCGGAGCAGCAGGTCCATGAGCCGCCGCGGGCCGACCTTGATCCCGGCCCGGCCGAGCCAGCGCGCCGCGAGCACGCTCTGCGGCACGATCCCGATCCGCTCCGAGATCGCCTCGATGATCTCCCACTCCTGGCGGGCTTCGCCGGCGGGCTCGACGACCGCCTCGGTCATGTTGATGAAGGGCTTGGTGAACAGCGAGAGGAACGGCAGCGGCAGGTCCTCGCGCTCGAGGAACGTCGTCGCCGGCAGGACGTAGTCGGCCTGCTGCGCGGTCTCGCTCATGTAGATGTCGATTGCGACGCTGAGGTCGAGCTCGCGCATCGCCGACGCCAGCTCCTCCCCGTTCGGCACGCTGAGCACCGGGTTCCCGGCCGAGACGAACAGCGCCCGCATCCGTCCCGCCCCCGGCGTCGTGATCTCCTTCGCCATCAGCGTCGCCGGCATCGCCCCGAGCACCTCGGGGAAGCCGCCGACCCGGGAGCGCCGCTTGCCGTAGTCGCCGGCGCCGATCAGCTCGGCGACGCGCTCGAACGGGATCGCCGCCTTGCCGAAGATCGAGCCGCCGGCGCGATCGAGGTTGCCGGTGGCGAGCGCGAGCGCGTCGAGCAGGAACGACACCAGCGTGCCATTGCGGCCGAGGCACGATCCGGTCCGGCCGTAGATTGCGGCGCCGTCCGCTGCGGCGATGTCGCGCGCGAGATCGCGAACGCGATCGGGCTCGACCCCGGTCGCCGCGGCGGTCGCCTCCGGCGTGAACGGCGCGACCAGCTCGCGGAGGTCGTCGCCGCCGGCGGCCTGGGCCAGTGCCGCGCCGTCCTCGAGCGACTCGGCGAAGACGACCTGAAGCAGCGACAGCAGGAGCTTCGCGTCCGAGTCGGGGCGGAGCGGGAGGTGCTCGAACTCGCGGGCCGTCTCGGAGCGGCGCGGATCGACGACGACCACGCGCCCGCCGCGGGCGGTGATCGCGTTGAGCTGATCCTTGATCCGGGGCGCGCTCATCACCGAGCCGTGAGAGACCAGCGGGTTGGCGCCGACGACGAGCAGGAGCTCGGTCCTCTCGAGGTCGGGGATCGGCAGCAGGAACGGCGAGCCATAGAGCAGCGAGCTCGCGGCGAAGCGGTTCGAGACGTCCTGGGATGAGGCCGTGTAGTAGTGGGCCGAGCCGAGCGCGTCGACGAATCCCTTGACCCAGAGCGGGTGCGAGTAGCTGAAGGCGCCGGGGTTGCCCATGTACCAGCCGATCGACTCGCCGCCGTGCTCGCGCTTGATCGCGCCGAGCCGGTCGCCGATCTCGTCGAGCGCCGTCTCCCAATCGATCCGCTCGTAGCTCCCGTCCGGGCGGCGGCGCTGCGGGTAGAGGACCCGATCGGGGTCGTTCTGGACCTCTGTCATCGCGATGCCCTTCGGACAGGCGAAGCCGCGGGAGAGCGGGTGCTCCTTGTCGGGCCGCAGCTTCGTGACCCGGCCGTCCTCGACGGTCGCGACCATTCCGCAGAGCGGCTCGCAGATCCGGCAGTAGGTGACGTGCTCGGTGGCGCTCATCGGCCCTGTCCACGCAGCCTACCCATGTGGTGGACAATGGCGGCCTCGATGCGGATCCTCTACGGCGTCAACGGCGAGGGAATGGGCCACGCGACCCGCTCGCAGGTGGTCGTCGAGTCGCTGCTCGAGCGGCACGAGGTCCACGTCGTCGCCTCCGGCGCCGCCTACGCGTACCTGAGCCAGGTGCTTCCCGACGTCGAGGAGATCCTCGGCGCGAAGTTCGTCATGGAGGACGGCGAGATCCGGCGCTGGGCGACGGTCCGCCAGAACCTCGCCGACGCCGCCGGCGGTGCGCCGCAGTCGATCCGCCGTTGGATCGAGATGACCCGCGCCTGGGAGCCGGACGTTGTCGTCACCGACTTCGAGCCGCTCTCCGCCATCTACGCCCGCGTCGCCCGCGCGCCGCTGATCGCGGTCGACAACATCAACATGCTCGACCGCTGCCGCCACGACGCCGAGATCCTCGAGGGTCATCGCGAGGACTACGCCGTCGCCCGCGCGGTCACGAGGTCGATGGTCCCGAACGCGGTCCGCTACATCATCACGACGTTCTTCCGGCCGCCGCTCGCCAAGAACCAGACGACGCTCGTCCAGCCGATCCTCCGCGAGGCCATCGTCGCCGCCGAGCCGACCGAGGGCGAGCACCTGGTCGTCTACTCGAGCGGCGAGGAGAACGCGATGGCGGCGCTGCGGGCCAGCGGCGTCCCGTGCCGCGTCTACGGCATGCGCGGCGGACCGGCCGAGGGCACGACCGACGGCAACCTCGAGTTCAAGCCGCGGTCGAACGAGGGCTTCGTCGAGGACCTGAGGACCGCGCGCGGCGTCGTTGCGGGCGGCGGCTTCTCGCTGATGAGCGAGGCCGTCTACCTCGGCAAGCCGATGCTCGCGATGCCCCTGTTCGGCCAGTTCGAGCAGGCGATGAACTCCCGCTACCTCGAGCGCGAGGGCTACGGCGTCGCGGCCACCGAGCTGACCGAGTCGGTGCTCGATCGGTTCCTCGGCGGGCTCGACGGCTTCCGCGACCGGCTGGCGGGCTACGAGCAGGACGGCAACGATGCGACGCTGCAGACGATCGAGGAGCGGATCGAGGTCGCCGCGGCCAGCAAGCCGGCCGACCTGCGCCGGGCACGGCGGCGTTCGCGCACCCCTCCGGTCGGCAGGCAACGACACCAGGCAAACGAAGATGGAGTGAGCTGATGAACGGACGGGTAATCGGAACGGCGGCGGGCCTCGGCCTCGCGGGCGCGGCGGGAGTCGCGTTCTACGGCGGGCAGATCCCGACGGCGCAGATCTTCGGCCCGACGATCCACCGCAACCCGAACGCCGGGCGGAAGATCGCGCTCACCTATGACGACGGCCCCAACCCCGTCTACACGCCGCAGCTCCTCTCCCTGCTCGACCGCTTCGGCGCGAAGGCGACGTTCTTCTCGATCGGGATGTGGGCCGAGCTCGAGCCCGGACTGCTGCGCGAGATGCACGCTGCCGGCCACGCGATCGGCAACCACACCCACACGCACCCGACGATGCCGCTGCTCTCCTCCGATCAGGTCAAGGACGAACTCCGGCGCTGCCGGGCCGCCGTCGAGGCGTCGGGGATCGAGTTCTCGCGAGCCAACGGCGGAATGCTGATGCGACCCCCCTACGGCCGCCGCCGCCCGGGCACGCTGCGAGCGATGCGCGAGGAGGGCTACGAGCCCGTCACCTGGTCGGTCACCTGTTACGACTGGCGCCGGACCGCGACCGAGCGGTCCATCGCCCGCCACGCCTCCCACGCCGGCCCCGGCGACATCATCCTCATGCACGACGGCAACAACCACGTGCCCGACGCCGACCGCTCGCGCTCGGTCAAGGCGACCGCGGACACCCTGGAGAAGTACGCGGCCGAGGGCTACGAGTTCGTGACCGTTCCGGACCTAATCGCCGCCTAGGCCTTCGGCGATCGCGATCGCGCGGTCAGGGTCGACCCCCGCCGCGCCGGCGATCCAGCAGGCGATCGGCGCCGCCTTCCGCTCGGACGAGTGGGCGGCGACGGACGCGAGCTTCAGCAGCTTCCCGATGGTCTCCTCGTCCGGTGGCTCAGCCCCCGCCTCCGCGGCGAACTCGGCGATCCATTCCTCGGCACTGGTCTCGGGCATCTCGACCTCCTGGTTGGGACGCCGCGACGCTATCGCGGTGCCAGGCGTGTCGCGGTCGCCTTCCAGCTGACGACGACTGGGGTTCCCGGCCGCAGGCCAAGGCGCGCGATCGACGCGGCTGTGACCTCGGCCGCGAGCGGCTGCGGCACGACTAGCCCGATCCGGGCCCGGTTGCCGAACTCGGTCACGGTCCTGACCTCCGCCGAGAGGCGATTGAGCGCGGAGCCGGAGGGCGCCGGCGCGCCGGCGGGATCGACCGCGATCTCCCACGGGAAGACGCCGGCCGACACCGGGCCGACGGCCGCTTCGGTGCTGAAGATCGTCCCGCCGCCGGCGAGCTCGACCCGGGTCAGCCCGCCCTCGCCCGGCGATGCATCTCCCTCGAGGACCGTCGCTCCGGCGAGATCGGCGACGAGCCCGCTGGCGGGGGCCGAAGCCAGCTCGGCGGCGGTGCCGCGCTGAACGATCCGCCCGCTGTCGAGCACGGCGACAGTGCCCGCAAGCTGCGCTGCCTCGGCGAAGTCGTGGGTGACGACGATCGCGGGCGCCTCGGCCGCCGCGAGGACCGACGCCAGCTCCCGCGCCGCGGCCGCTCGAGTCCGCGCGTCGAGGGCGGACAGCGGCTCGTCGAGCAGGAGCAGCCGCGGGCCGGAGGCCAGCGCCCGAGCGAGCGCCACCCGCTGACGCTCGCCGCCGCTGAGGTCAGCGGGCAGTGCGTCGGCGCGAGCGGCGAGGCCGAAGCGATCGAGAGCCGCGAGGGCCCCCGCACGGCGCGAGCGGCGCGGTCCGCGGAGCCCGTAGGCGACGTTCTGCGCGGCGGACATGCGCGGGAACAGCGCGTAGTCCTGGAAGACGAAGCCGACCCGGCGGCGCTCGGCCGGCACGGCGATGCCTGCGTCCCCGTCGAACCAGCGCTCGCCGCCGAGGGCGATCTTCCCCCGGTCCGGGACGAGCAGACCCGCGAGCAGGCGCAGCAGGGTGCTCTTGCCGGCGCCGGAGGGGCCGACGAGCGCGAGCCTCCCACCGGCGGGCACATCGATCGCGGCCTCGAGGGCGAAGGCGCCGCGGTCGAGGGCGACGTCAGCCGCGAGCATCGGCCGCCTCCGGCCGGCCGCCGACCAGCTTCACCGAGAGGAGGATGAAGGCCGATACGACGAGCAGGACCGCGGAGAGCGCCAGCGCCGCGTCGAAGTCGCGCGCGAGGAACTCGAAGATCGCCAGCGGTGCCGTCTGGGTCCTCCCCTCCAGCGATCCGGCGAACATCAGCGTCGCCCCGAACTCGCCCAGTGCCCGGCCCCAGGCGAGGGCGGCGCCCGAGGCGAGGCCGGCCCGGGCGCCGGGGATCCCGACTCGGAGGAACGTCCGGCCCTCCCCCGCCCCGAGCGTTCGCGAGGCGTCGACGACGCTCGTGTCCAGCGCCTCGAACGCGGCGATGGCACCGCGGACGAAGAACGGAGCGGCGACGAACGTGAGGGCGACGATGACCCCGGCGGTCTGCAGGACGAGCTCGATGCCGAGGTCCTCGATCGCGCCGCCGGCGAGGCCGTTCGGGCCGAACGCGGCGAGCAGCGCGATCCCGGCGGCCGCGGGCGGCAGGACGAGCGGGAGCTCGATCAATGTCAGGACCAGCGCCCGGCCGCGGAAGTCCCGGCGGGCGACGAACCAGGCTGCCGGCGTGCCGACGGCGACGATCACGATCAGGGCGGCGAGCGACGTCCTCAGGCTCAGCCAGAGCGCCTCCGCCGCCCCGCGCTCACCGAGGCTGGAGACGAGCTCGCGCGGCCCGGTCTCGGCGAACAGGGCGACCATCGGCACGACGAGAAAGCCGAGCAGCAGCGCCAGCGCGGCGGCGGCACCGATCCGGAACCAGGTCGAGCCGCCGGGACGGCTCACCCGGCTCATCCGGCGGGAGGGGGCCCGAACCCGGAGTCGAGGAGGATCTGCTGTCCGTCGCCGTCGACGACCCCGTCGACGAACTCCTGCGCGAGCTCGGGCTGCTCGGCGCCCGTTGTGACGGCGATGCCGTAGGCGACGTCGGGGCTGGCCTTCGCCGGAATCGCGACCTCCTTGATCGCCCCGTCGGTGGCCTCGACGTCGCTGCGGTAGATGAAGCCCGCGTCGACCGCGCCCTGCGTGAGCTTGCCGACGATTCCGGCGACGTCGGGCTCGCTACTGGCGACGTTCGCGAGGATCGCATCGGAGGCCTTCGGGCCGAGCGCGTCGAGGACCTCGCGCGTGTAGATGCCGACGGGAACCTCCTCGTCGCCGATCGCAACCGTCACTCCCGGCTGTTCGAGGTCGGTGATGTCATCGATTTCGGAGTCCGCGGGGACGCCGACCACGAGCTTGTTGGTCGCGAAGGCCGTCGGCTTCTCGAGCAGGTCGTCGGCGTGGAGCTCGTCGGGAAGCGAGGTGTTGGCGGCGGCGTAGACGTCCGGGGTGACGCCCTGGCGGATCTGGGCGGCGAGGTCGTCGGAGCCGACGAAGGAGAACTTGACGTCGGCGCCTTCGAACTGGTCGCCGTACTGCTCGAAGGCCGGGCCGAGCGACGAGGCGGCGAAGACGACGAGCTCGGGCTCCGACGAAGCACTGGAAGAAGCCGTGTCGTCGGAGCTGCCGCAGCCTGCTACGACTACGACCAGCAGGGCCACCCCGGCGGCGAGCCGCCTCAAGCGCTTCCGCCCCGCTGGATCATCACCGACGTCGCCTTGACCAGGGCGGTCGCCTCGACGCCCTCGGCGAGCCCGAGCTCCTCGACCGAGTCGCGGGTGATCGCCGCCGTCACCCGGTGCGGGCCGGCCTCGATCTCGACCAGGGCCATGACGCCGTCGACCTCGACCGAGACGACGCGTCCTGGGAAGCGGTTGCGGGTCGAGAGCTCGTCGCCGGTCCGGTGGCGCTCGGGAGCATCGCGCAGGCGTTCGACCTCGGCGACGGGCACGCGGCGGTGGCCGTTGGCGTCGCGCTCGGTGTCGAGCTTGCCGTCGCGGTCCCAGCGGCGCAGGGTGTCGACGCTCACGCCGAGCTGCTTCGCCGCCTCCCCGAGGCTGAGGTCCGTAGCCATCTGCCTAAGCATTGCATAGGCATCATTCCTGGAGTCAGGCGCTCAGCTGCGGGCGATCAGCTCGAAGTCGGCGGGGTCGAGATGTTCGGTCCGGGCGGCGTATTCGCGCATGTAGCCGGGCCAGTTGGCGACGATCCGGCCGCTCTCGTTCCGGTACCAGGAGTCGCACTCGAGCCACGCCGTCCCGGCGAAGCGCGCCTGGGTCTCGCCGTCGCTCGCCCGCTCGACCTCGGGCCGGACGGCGATCGCGGCGGCGCCGGCGTCGCGGACACGCTGCAGGGCCTGGCGGATGTAGGCCGCCTGCGCCTCCAGGTAGAAGACGATCGACCCGCCGGACGTGTTCGTGTTCGGCCCGTACATGAGAAACAGCGACGGGAAGCCGGGGACGGTCATGCCGAGGTGGGCGTGGGCGCCGTCCTCCCATTCGTCGCGGAGGCGGCGGCCCTCGCTGCCGGTGATCTCCATCGGGAACATGAAGTCGTTGGTCCGGAACCCCGTCCCCCAGATGATGCAGTCAAGCTCGCGCTCGGTCCCGTCGGCGGTCCGGATCCCGTGCTCGGTGACCGCGGTGACGGCGTCGGTCACGAGCTCGACGTTCGGTCGCTGCAGCGCCGGCAGGAAGTAGGAGCTGAAGAGAACGCGCTTGCAGCCGAAGGTGTAGTCGGGCCAGGCCTTCCGCCGCACCTCGGGGTCGCGGAGCTGCCAGCGCATGAACAGCTTCGAGCGCAGCCTCCCGAGCCGGCCGAGCGTCCGGGGGTTGCGGATCATCGCCGTCAGCGACTCGCCGTAGTCGAAGACGAAGCGGCGCCGGAACGCCTGCAGCCCGGGGAGCAGGCGGATCGCCGCCCGGATCGGCGCCGGGTAGGAACGGTTGCGACGCGGCATGAACCAGTTGCCGCTCCGCTGGAAGACGTGGAGCTTTGCGACCTCGGGCGCGATCTCGGGGACGAACTGGACGGCGCTGGCTCCGGTCCCGATCACCGCGACGCGCTTGCCGCGGAGGTCGTAGTCGTGGTCCCACCAGGCCGAATGGAAGCTGTGCCCGCCGAAGCCCTCGATCCCTTCGATGTGCGGATAGGCCTCGCGGTGGAGCTGGCCGGTCGCGACGATCACGGCCTCGCTCTCCCAGGTCCGGCCGTCGGCGGCGGTCGTCGTCCAGATCCGGCGCTCGTCGTCCCAGGCGCATGCCGAGACCTCGACTCCCGTCTCGATCCGGCGGTCGACGCCGTATTCGCGGGCGACGGAGTTGAGGTACTCGAGGATCTCCGCCTGGGTCGAGCAGAGCCGGAGCCAGTCGCGGCGCTGCGCGAACGAGTACGAGTAGAGGTGGCTCGGGACGTCGCACGCCGAGCCCGGGTAGGAGTTGTAGAACCAGGTGCCGCCGAGCTCCGGGGCGCGGTCGAGGATGGTGATCTCGCCGAAGCCGTGGGACTGGAGCTCGACGCAGGCGCCGATGCCCCCGAAGCCTGCCCCGATGATCACGACTCGCGGGCTGTCCATGGGCCGGAATCTATTGCCCTCGGCGCCCGCCGGTCAGCCGAGGCTCGCACCCTTCTCGCGGTTGCAGACGTCGCAGAGGAGTTGGAGGTTGCCCGGCGCGCTCGACCCGCCCATCGCGACCGGGATCACGTGGTCGAACTGGAGCAGCGCCCGCGATCCGCATTCGACGCAGCGGCCGCCGTCGCGCTCGAACACCGCCAGCCGCACCTCGCGCGGGATCGCCGGACGCCCATCCCCCGCTCCCGCCCTGCTTCGCGCCCGCTCGAGCTGCCGCCGCTTGCGGTCGAGCCGCTCGTCGGCGAGCGCCTCCACATCAGCGGGAGCCAGATCCTCGCGCTCCCACCAGATCCGCCCGCGATAGAGCCAGTACCGCCGGCCGACGTGCTCGCCGACGGCGACGGCGATCGTCTCCTGGAGCTCGTCGAGCCGCCGCCAGGCGCGCCGCCCGACGGCCGGCCCCACCTCCTCGCTCCCGACCACCAACCGGTAGTGGCGGCCGACCAGCGACCGCTCCTCCTCGAACTCCGCGTTGACCGCCTCGTTGAGCATCGGCGCGGGAAGCTAGGAGGAGCCGCGGCGGGTGGCGCGATCTGGGAGGGATGTTGCAGGGGGAGCGGCGTGTGTTCGACTCGCGCCGGGGCCTGCAGGCAGGGTGAGGGGTGGTTTGGCAGTGAGGGGAGGCTGCCGAGCGTCATTCGGGTGCTCGATGGCGAGTTGGTGACCACAGTGGTCACTGAAGCGCCATTCGTCGGCTGAGTCGGGGGACGAACTGCACGTTTTGTCCCTGTGGGGAACGTTTCGTGCAGTTGAGGCCCTGAGTCAGCCATTGGCCCCTCGGGGCGAGCCTTCCGCCCCTCCAGCCACCTCCCCTCATTGCCAAAACCCAGTCCCGCCCTCGGCCCACGGCCCCGGCGCGAGCCGAAAGCCCCCTACCCCCCGATGGCGCTCATCGTTCGCGGCGGCGGGCGGAAGCCCGGCTCGTTGACGTGATGCTTCAGCTCCTTGCGCCAGACGGCATCGCGGACGATCTCCTCCAGTTCGGTGTCGGAGGCGCCGGCGCGAAGCGGTTCGCGGAGGTCGGTCTCGTGAACCGAGAAGAGGCAGGTCCGGAGCTTGCCCTCGGCGGTTAGCCGGAGGCGGTTGCAGTCGGCGCAGAAGGGTTCGGAGACGGGGTTGATGAAGCCGATCTCGCCGGCGCCGTCGGCGAAGCGGTAGACGCGCGCGGTGGCCGACGGCTCGCGCGGGAGCTCGACGAGCTCGTGAGTGCGCTCGATCAGCGCGCGGATCTCGGCGCCCGTCAGGACCGAGTCGGGCGTCCAGGCGCCGTCGGCGTCGAGCGGCATGAATTCGATGAAGCGCACCTGGTAGTCGCTGCTCCGCGCGAGCTCGACGAAGTCGCCCACCTCACGCTCGGTGAAGTCGCGCATCGCGATCGCGTTGACCTTGATCGGCCGGACCGCCGCGTGAGCGGCGATCGCCTCGAGGCCGCGCATCACCTGCGGCAGCGCGTCGCGACGGGTGATCTGGAAGAAGCGGTCGCGGGCGAGCGAGTCGATCGAGACGTTGACCCGGTCGATGCCGGCGTCGACGATCGCGGCGGCATCGCGCTCGAGCAGGTAGGCGTTGGTCGTCAGCGACAGGTCGCCGATCCCCTCGATCGCCGCAAGCATCGCGACCAGTTGTGGGAAGTCCCGCCGGACAAGCGGCTCACCTCCGGTCAGCCGGACGTCCTCGATCCCGAGCCTGACCATCAGCGCGACAAGCCGCTCGATCTCCTCGAACGACAGAACCTCGTCGCGCTCGAGCCACGGCAGGCCATCGGCGGGCATGCAGTACTGGCAGCGGAAGTTGCAGCGGTCGGTGACCGAGACCCGGAGGTCCGAGATCGATCGCCCGTGAGCGTCGCGGAGGGGTTGGCTGCCGTTCCCCATGCCCCGATGATCGCGCATCGGGCGGCCCGGTCAGCCCGTCGCGGTCGGAGCCGGCTCGCCCGGCGAGCCCCAACGCCCGTACTCGAGCTCGAGCCCGCTGCCGGATCGAACCCGGATCCGGTCGCGGAACGTGACCGTGCCGTCCTCCGTGTAACGCGTCATCCGCACCGTGAACCGCTCACGGTCGCCGCCGCTCCGGGGGACGATCTCGAGCACTCGGCGCTTCCGATGGAGCGCGAAGCCGACCGTCGCGCCGCGATCGATCCCGGCCGGTACGACCTCGAAGTCGTAGTCGTCGCCCGCACCGGCGATGCTCAGCGACATCGTCGGCGACTCGACCCCGCGACGGTCGTTGACGAACGCGAGCCACCTGGCGCTGCGACTGATGAGGAGGTGGTCGCTCTCACCCTCGCGGATGCCGACCCGGTGAGCGCCGAGCGAGAAGCCGGGTCCGATCAGATCGACGCCCTCGCGGGCGCGGCCGTTCAGCGACGTGGAGCCGAGAGCGACGTCGTAGGCCCGCCCGCCGGGAAGGCCGATCACCGGCGGCGGTGAGAAACGCCAGGGCCTGACGCCACCGGTCACGAGCCGCCAGACCTGAGCGCCCGCGATGCCGTTCTCACACCCCCGACGGCCGCAGCCGGTGCGGTCGCCGCGATCATCGGTCACGAATAGGGAGCCGTGGCGCCCATCGCGGGCATCGCCCCGCCAGTGCACCTCGATCCGGTCACCGGAGGCGTCGAGCCCTCTGCCCTTGGCGCCACCCGCCTTGCAGAACGGACAGGGCTGGTGGCCGAGCCCGGCGGCGGGCTCGACGAATGCCAGCGACTTCGTCGTTGCGTCGCCGCTCCACTTCGTACCCGGACCGAGCACGTAGCTCCACTTCTGGGTCTTCGTGTTGACGTGGATGCTCCGCGTCTGACCCGGCCAGTTGTTGTCGTAGATCTGAATCCGGAAGCGCCCTTCGCCGCGGCGCTCGATCGCCGTCGGCGTCACCGCATGGCCGCCGCCGTCGTCGAAGATCAGGATCACGTAGGGCCCGCCGTCGGCATCGATGCCCTTTCTGAGGGCCGTCAGGACGCTGCCCGGTGCCCCCTCGACCCCCGTCTTCCGCACCGAGGTGAGCATCTGAAAGGCCCACGCGTAGGCGATGTGGGACTGGAGCTTCGCGTTCCCGGCGATCGCGAGGCCGGGGACGGTCCCGCTTCCGTAGGGCGCCGGCGTCGGCGGCTCGCCGAGGCCGCGGAACCAGAGCTCGGCCGTCGTCGCGAAGCCCATGCAATGGCCATCGGCCATCGCATTGTTGGTCGACTGCATCCACATCTCCGCGACCGGCGTCAGCACGCAGCGGCCATCGGTGTCGAAGCTGGAGCAGACGACGCCGCCGAAGAGCTTTCGCATCTGAGCGCCGGTCAAATCGGTCGGATCGCCCTCGTTGCCGTAGTTGGCGAACGAGTAGCCGTCCACCGTCGAGGAGAAGCCGGTGTCGGCCACGATCTTGCCGCGTGCCTCCGCCCCGCTCGCCATCGTCAGTGCCGCAATCGCCGCGATCGCGATCGCGGCCGTAACCGCCGTCAGTCGCCCTGCCTTCATCCTCGGCCCTCCCGCCGGTCCGCCTCGTTCCCTTCCGTTCAGTGTTCGGCAGACGGGCGCCGAGCTTTAGCCGGAGTACTGCGAACGGACCGGGCGGGCGGTCAGCCGCAGTTGTCGCGGTGCGAGACCGGCGGGTACGGCAGGTCGGCGACGACGGCCGTCTCGAGGTAGTCGTTCTCGCGGGGATCGCCCGAACCCGGTGCCAGCGCGGCTCCGACCTCGCGCAGCTTCGGCCGCGAGGCATCGGGCGCGGCCCACGGCGCGAGGCCGAGGAACTCGCGCTTCGGACCGGCGTAGACCTCGTACTCGGCGGGATCCTCCGGCAGGAAGCTGTCGTTGCCGACGTAGTTGCACTTCGCCTTCGCCGGCTTGACGCCACGTGGGCCCTTGAGCCCGCGCTGAGTGATCGCCGTCTGCCCGTCGAACGGGAGGTCGGCGAGGTTGCCGACCATGTGCGGGGTGACGTTGTAGTCGAACGAGACCGTCGGATCGACCGACGACCGCCAGGTCGACGACATCCACTCGAGCGGCTGCCAGCCGCTCTGCGTCGCCCACTCGCCGGGGTTCGCCTCGTCCTGCATCACGAGGTTCGTACCGAGCGCGTCGAGGCAGTACATGTAGTAGTGAGCGGTGTCGGCGCAGGGATCGATGCCGGGGCCGGGCGCTTCGCCGAACGGGGTCACCGGGCCGCCGTTGTAGACGAACGCGGGCAGGCTGGTGGCGAACGACATCTTCGCCTTCGTGCCGGGAATCCGGTACGGGCGGACGTTCTCGATCGCGTCGGGGCCCGTGCTCGGGCCCGGCGTCAGGCTGATCAGTTGCTCGATGTCCGTCAGCGGGACCTTCTTGTTCGAGGCGACGACGTTGCGGAGCGGGCGCGGCCCATCCGCCGTGACGTTCTTCGGACCCCACATGAACGCCTCGTTGTAGACCTCGGGACCGGTCGCGACGAAGGCGCTGGTCGGGTTCTTCACGTCGGGATCGGCGAACTCGGCGATCTCGTCGGGATCGACCGACTCACGGAACTCGGGCTGGTTGTTGGAGCCGAGGATGTAGACGTGGTAGCGGCGGGCGAGGTCGCTGAACGTCTGCATCCAGCCGCGGGCGAACGTGTCGGTCCCGGCAACGAACGTCTTCGAGAAGCCGGGGACGCCGTCGAAGCGGTCGTCGTAGGCGGCCTCCTGGGAGGCGTACTCGCCGTCGAGGGTCCCGAGCGCGACGGCGACGCCGCACGGGGACGGGATGCCCTCACAGCCGGGAACGTTGCCCGGGTCCTTGAATATCTCCCGGGTCGAGGCCCCCCGCGAGCCGGTCGCGAGAGTCATCAGCCCGACGTCTTCGTTCAGGGCCACGACGTTGGTCCGCCCCTTCGCGAGGTGCGGGACGACGTAGTCGCGGATCATGCACTCGATCTTCGTGCGAAAGGTCCGGTAGCTGACGACGTTGCCCAGCTCCTGCTTGTACTGGAGCGCGAACACCCGGGGCCCGTCGTCGTCGGGATGGAGGTTGACGACGGGCTTCGCGAGGTTGCTCGCCCGGAACTTCGCGCAGGTCGCCTGCGACGGCGGCTTCGGAACCGCCGGCGGGTCGGGCTCGACCGACCTGGCCGCGGCGCGAGCCATCAGCGGGTCGTTCGCGATCAGCGCGTCCGCCCCGGCCCGGGTCGCCTTGCGGACCGGCGCGCGCTCGTCGAACGTGAACGGGACGACCTGCAGGCCCTTCGCATGAGCGTCGGAGATCAGCTCGCGGCTGACCGGCCACTGCGGCGAGATGTAGTCGAACCCGCTCGCGCTCGCGATCGCCGCGGCGATGTTGTTCGTGCTCTGGAAGCTGAGGTAGGAGTACTTGACGTCGTCGAAGTACGAATCGCCCTGGAACGGCGTCAGGTTGCCCGGCAGGAAGCTCTGGAGGATCAGGTCCGATGGCGGGTAGCCGCTCTGCTTGATCTGCTGCGCGACGGTGTTCGCGAAGCCGTTCGTCGAGTCATAGTCGGGGTCGGTCGGGTAGTTGTTGACCTCGAGGTTGACCCCGACTCCCTTGCGCGCGGCGAGCTTGAGCGCCTGGACCATCGTCGGGACCTTCGCCCGGCGCTCGTCGCGGCTCCCGAGGTGGCGCGAGATCTCGTCGGTTCCGAGGATGTCGATCTCGCAATCGCTGCGGACCTCCGCGAGCGTTCGCTCGGAGACCAGGCCAGTGCAGTTCGTCGTCCTCTTCAGGGAGGCGTCGTGCATGATCACCATCCGCCCGTCGGCGGTCCGCCGCGTGTCCATCTCGAGCACGAAGCCGTTCTTCGCCGCATTGCGGAAGGCCGGAAGGGAGTTCTCCGGGTAGGCGGGCCGAAGCTCACCGCCGACGGTCTTCAGCGGGCCGCCGCGGTGGGCGTGGACGTAGGGGGACGCGAACGCGGGCACGCTGCAGGCCAGCGCGACGACGACGCCAACGACCGCTGCGCCCGCACTCCGGGCGACTCCGACATTCCTCATTCCCTCTCCTCTCCCACTGAAGTCGGCGCGAGTCTAGTCGGCTCGGCTCGAGGCCACGTCACTTCGGAGCGGCGTCACTTGACCTCCGGCCCCGGCGGGCTAGCTTCGGCGCCATGCCGCTCCCGGTACTGGTGCTGATCCTGCTCACCGCGGCCGTCGTGCTCGGCCTCGTCGCCGCCGAGATCGGACTGCCGCGTCTCGCCGAGCGCCGGATCGCCGGCCGCCTGACGGCATCCGGCGGCACCGCCGAGGTGAGCGTGGCGGCGACGCCGGCGCTGCGGCTCCTCCGCAACCGCGGTGACCGGCTCGCCGTCCGCGGCAGCGGGCTGACGATCGGCCTCGGCGATCGCGGCTCCGGACCGGGCGGCGTCAGCGCCCTCGACGGATTCGCCGAAGTCGACGTCGAGCTGGTCGACCTCCGCGCGGGCCCGTTCGACGTCGCCGCCTTCGTCCTCGTCCGCCGCGCCGGCGGTCCCTACGCGATGGCGGCCGAGGGAACGGTCAGCGGCGCCGGGCTGGCGGGCTTCGGCGCAGGGTGGCTGCGCGAGTCGGTTCCGGGCGGAGCACTGCTCGGAGCCGTCGCCGGAACCGCCCCGATCGGCTCTCGCCGGATCCCGGTTGCGATCGAGGTCGAGCTCCACAGCGAGCCCGGAGGCATGCGCGTCGGCAGCGGCGGCGGCCGCATCGCCGGGTATCCGGCCGGGCCGATCGCGACGACGATCGCGGCCGCGGTCGCGCGCCGGCTCGAGATCGCTCCGTAGGAGCGACGGGCGGCGCGGCGAAAACTATTCGCCCGGAGCCGTGTTGCACCCCTTGATGAGACCAATCACCTCAATGACGATCGCCCTCCTCGCGCTGCTCGCCGTTGCGGCGCCGACGGCGGGAGCCGCCGACCGCAAGCCGATCAAGGGCATCGACGTCTCCCGCTTCCAGGGGAAGATCTCGTGGAACCAGGTCGGCAAGACAGACGTCAGGTTCGCCTTCGTAGCCGCCAGCCGCGGCTTCGGCAAGGACTGCACGGTCGTCCCCGAGGAGTGCGGCCGTGACCCGTGGTTCGACCGCAACTACGGCAAGGCGAAGGAAGCCGGCCTGCGAGTCGGCGCCTATCACCGCGCCTTCCCGGACGGGCCGGGTAAGGAGAACGCGAAGCTCGACGCCCGTCGTGAGGCGAATCGGTTCATCAACGTCGTCGGCAAGGTCCGCCGCAACGACCTGCGGCCGGTGCTGGACGTCGAGTATCCGTTCCGCCGTCTCGACGAGGCGACGCTCAGGATCTGGATCCGGACCTGGGTCAACCGGGTCGAGAAGAAGCTGAAGGCGAAGCCGCTGATCTACACGAACGCCTCGAGCTGGGCCGCGACGGGCGACACGACCTGGTTCGCCAGCAACGGCTACCCGCTCTGGGTCGCGAACTTCGACGTACCCCGACCGCAGGTTCCGGCGATGAACTGGGCCGGCAAGGGCTGGACCATCTGGCAGTACACGAGCACCGGCCGAGTCCGCGGCGTCGACGGGCACGTCGACCGCAACCGGTTGAAGAAGGGCTTCGGCAAGCTCAACCCCCGGTGAGCGCGGATCCGCGGGGTGGATCTGCCAAGGTTGGCGCATGAGCAGCGACCAACAGGAGATCCAGGGCGAGTCGATCACCGCCGACGGGCTCGAAGAGCTCAAGGCCGAGCTCGAGCGGCTCGAGGGACCGGCGCGCAAGGAGATGGCGGAGCGGATCAAGGCCGCCCGCGAGCTCGGCGACCTCAAGGAGAACGCCGACTACCACATCGCCAAGGAGGATCAGGCCCACCTCGAGACCAAGATCAAGCGGCTCCGGATCAGGCTCCGGGACGCGGTCGTCGTCGAGGTCGACGACGACGCCGACACGTTCGCCTTCGGGCGCACCGCCGAGGTCGTCGACGAGGGCGGAACGACCCACACCTGGACGCTGGTCGGACCGACCGAGGCCGACATGAGCGCCGGCCGCCTCTCCGCCGAGTCGCCCGTGGGCCGGGCACTTCGCGACGGCAGAGTCGGCGCCGACATCGTCGTCGAGACTCCCAAGGGCGACCGGACGTTCAAGATCAGCAAGCTCGTCGGCTGAGCCGCGGCGCCCTCCGGCCGATGAAGATCCAGCTCGTCACTCAGATGTGGCCGAGCCCCGCCAATCCCGACCTCGGGAGCTTCCTCGTGCCGCTGACCCGCGAGTTCGAGCGGCGCGGGCACGAGGTCGCGGTCTCGGCGATCAGCCGCCGCGGCGGCGCGCCGACCAAGTACGCGAGCCTCGTCGGCAAGTCGGTGCGGACGGCGCGCAGCTTCAGGCCCGACGTCGTCTTCGCCCACTTCCTCTTCCCCGCCGGCGTCGCCGGCGTCGCGGCTTCGCTCGCAGGTCGCGCCCCGCTCGTCGTGATGGCTCACGGCACCGACGTCGCGAACCTGACCGAGATCCGCGGCATCCGGCCGCTGACGGTCCGCGTCGTCGCCCGCTCGGCCGCGGTGATCTCGAACTCGCGCTGGCTGGCCGAGCGGCTCGCCGCCTCGATCCCGGCAGCGGCGGCCAAGACCGAGATCGCCGACTGCGGCATCGATCTCGACGCCTTCCACCCGGCCGATTCCGCCCCCGCGAGGGAGCGCCTGGGCTGGGACGGCGACGGACCGGCGTTTCTCTGCGTCGGGTCGCTGATCGGCCGCAAGAACGTGATCGCGCTCGCCGATGCATTCGGGAGGTTCGGCCGCGGCCGGCTGGCGTTCGTCGGCGACGGTCCGCTACGCCCCGAGCTCGAGGGCCGGCCCGGCGTCCGGGTGATCGGCCGGATCCCGCAGAGCGACGTTCCGGAGTGGGTCGCGGCCTGCGACGTCCTCTGCCAACCGTCGCTTGCCGAGCCGTTCGGCCAGGCGACGCTCGAGGGGATGGCGATGGAGCGCTCCGTGATCGCCACGGCCAACGGCGGCCCGCCGGAGTTCGTCCCACCGGAGGCCGGAGTCCTCGTCGACCCCGACAACACGGAGGAGCTGTTGGCAGCCCTCGAGCGGACCGCGGCGATGCCGTCCCCGAACCACGCGGCCCGGGAGGCCGCGCGGGCTCATGACGTCAGGACCGAAGCCGGCCGGATGCTGACCGTGCTCGAGCGCGTCGTCGCGCAGCGGGCCGGCCGGCCGGCTCAGTAGCGATCGGGCGGGTACCGCGGGTCCGGCGGCGTTTCGCCGGGGAGCCGGCGACGCGAGTAGCCGAAGGCGTAGATGGCTCCGACGACGAAGGCGACCACGCCGACGATCATCAGGATCAGCCCGACGACCGTGAGGTCGACCGCGTCCCACTGGTCCTTGACGGCGTACCGGAGGATCGCCCCGACCGCGATCAGCAGCAGGCCCATTCCCATCGTCATGTCGTCAACCTCCCGTCGCGGTGTGCGGATGCAGCCTCAGGCTACCCGGGCGGCGAGACGCGAAACCACCCGCCTGCAGCCGCTTCCGGCGGCACGGTCAGTAGGCAGTACCGAGCGGGTCGGGTCCTCACCTCCGATGGACCGGCGCGGGAGCCTTCCTAGCGTTGCCGACATGAGCACAGAGACCGACACCAGCATCGAACGCACCCTTCCCGAGTGGCTCGCCGGCCGCTACGTCGACGACTTCGCGAACGTCGGCATCCTCAGCTGCCCGCCCGACGCCCCGCTGGAGGAGGTCGCCTGGCTGATGGCCGACAACCGCGTCCACGCGCTCGTCGTCGAGGGCGAGGACCGCAATCCCCCGATCGTCTCCGACACTGACCTGATCGCCGCCACGGGCTCCGGCCACTTCGACGAGCTCTGCGCACGCGACGTCGCCGGAACCGAGGCGGTCAGCGTCAGCCGCAACGACACGCTCGAGCGGGCGACTCAGCTCCTCGCCGAACACGGCGTCACCCATCTCGTCGTCCGCGACGACCGCTGGCGCCCGGTCGGCATCCTCTCGACGCTGGACGTCGCTCGGGCGATCTCCGGGCGCTGAGCCCGCTCAGGTCACGGTTAGCCAGCCGAGCACGAGTACCGAGCCCGCGACCAGGGCGATCGTCGCCGCGGTCGCGATCCGCGCCGGCCGGCCGAGGCGGTGCTCGCCCATCACGTCGGGATTCATGGCAAGGCTGCGGATGAACGGCAGGATCGCCAGCAGCAGGATGGCGTTCAGCGCCTGGCTCAGGTAGAGCAGCGGGACGATCGGGATCCCGGGCAGCGCCACGAGGGCGGCGGCGAGGACGAGAACGACGCCGTAGCCGACGTAGAAGAGCCGCGCCTGCGAGAAGCTGTCGTCGAGGTCGGCCGGGCGCCCCCGCGACTCGGCCATCGAGTAGGCGGTGGACAGTGGGACGATCGCGATCGCGAGCAGCGCGGCGCCGATGAAGCCGATGGCGAACAGGTCGCTCGCGGCGGAGCCGGCCAGGGGCTCGAGTGCGCGGGCGGCGTCGCCGGCATTCGCGATCGAGACGCCCTGCTGGTTCAGGGTCGCGGCACAGGCGACGACGACGAAGATCGCGATCACTCCGGTCATCGCGGCGCCGGTGACGACGTCGATCCGCTCGTAGCGGAGGTCGCGCGGCGTCAGTCGCTTGTCGACCGCGTAGGACTGGATGAACGCCAGCCCCCAGGGCGCGAGCGTCGTCCCGACCGTGGCGACGACGACGAGGATCGTCTCCCGCCCACCCGGCAGCGAGGGCACGACTGCTCCCTTGGCCGCCTCGCCCCAGTCGGGACCGGCGAGGAAGCCGGCGACGATGTAGGTGACGAAGACCGAGCTGAGCGCCAGCAGGACGTGCTCGACGCGGTGGAAGTTGCCGCGGAGCACGAGCAGGCCGACGGCGAGACAGGCGATCGGAATCGCGATCCCGCGACCGATCCCGGTCAGCAGGTGCGCGCCGGCGGCGAGCCCGGCGAACTCGGCGCAGAGCGTTCCGAAGTTGGCGACGACGAGGGCGCCGACGACCGCCGCGGCCGTTCTCGGTCCGTAGCGCTCGTGGACGAGCGTCATCAGCCCCTTGCCGGTGACGACTCCCGTCCTCACCGCAACCTCGTGGAAGACGATCAGCGCGATCGTCGAGACGACGACGACCCAGATCAGTTCGTAGCCGTAGTCGGCGCCGAGCTTCGAGTAGGTGGTGATCCCCGGCGGGTCGTCGTCGGAGAGGCCGGCGAGGACGCCGGGGCCGACGACCGCCAGCAGCGCGGCTAGGCCACCGAGCCGGACCCCGCGGCGGCGGGCCCGGACCCGCTCGTGGACATGGCGACCGACGGGATGGCGACGCGGCACGGCGCCATTGTCGCCGACGATGCCGTCGCGTCAGCGACCCAGGGTGCGGAGGAACTCCCGGGCCTTCGTGGGCAGCCCGGCGAGCAGTCCGCGCACCTCGGCGAGCCCGGTTCTGAGCTCGGGATCGCCGGCCTCGATCGGCAGCATCGAGTCCTGGAGCTCGGCGAGGATCAGGTCCGCCTCACCGGAGGCGGCGACGGCACGGTCGACGAACGAGCGGACACCCTGGGAGGGCCGTCCGGCGAGCGGCGGCTCCGCCGCGACCGTCTCCATCCCGACCCTGTCGGCGAACTGCGTAGCCGTGCGCTTGCACCGCCCGAAGGCCTTCTGGACGGGAGCGAACAGCTCCGCTTCGAGGCGGTCCGCCGGCGCGACGGTGAGCAGCTCGTAGGCCTCGGTCAGACAGGCGGTGGCGAGCGCGAGCTGATCGCCGGCGGCGGCGAGGTCGCCGAGGATGCGCTCTCTCGATTCCTGCAGGGTGACGGGCACGGAGACGAGCCTAGTGATCGGCCCCGGCCGGCCGGCTCAGAGGGTCAGGCTCGCGACGAGGCGGCGGAGCCCGAGGACGAACAGCTCCTCGTCACGTTCGGGATCGCTGACCGAAACGTCGATCACCGCGTCGATGGAATTCCTGGTCCGGCCGTCGGCGCCGGGCGCGGGTCCGGATTCGAACGGTGCCGGCGGGTAGGCGTCGCTGGCGTCCGCCGCGAGCTGGTCGTTCGCCGTCTTCCGGGCCGCGGCGAAGAGGACGGCGCCGATCATGAACGACGAGTAGGTGTGGAATCCGGCGGCGGCATCGTCGCCGTCGAGCCCGAGCCGCTCGAACATCGCTCCCATCAGCCCGATCGCCCGCGACGTGAACTCGTTCGACTCCGGCGAAGCCGCCATGTAGGCGGCGAGCCGGTTGTGCGAGAGCCAAGTCCTCCGGGTCGCGAGCCCGGTCGCGATCAGGACCTCCTCGGGATCGCCCTCGAGGGGCCTGGGGATCTCGGCGAGCAGGCGCCGGGTCGCCTCGACCCACGCCAGCTCGACAGCCGACTGGACGATCGCGGATCGCGACGGATAGTGGTGGTAGATGGCGGAGGGCGCCACCCGCAACGCCGTGGCGAGGCTCCGGATCGTCGGCTCGTTCGGCTCCTCGTCGAACTGACGAAGCGCCTCCGCGGCGATCTCGGCCGGGGACAGGTGCGTCTCCCGATTCTCCGCCAGCCTCGTCATCTCAGCCGATCACCCCGATCATGTCCACGAAGCTACCGGACGAAGCTCAGTTCATGCGACATCTCTCGGGTAACGGGAACCGGCGGAGGTTGGCGTAGAGTCCGCGGCGACAGGCTGGAAAGGGAGCGGGGAGACGAATGAGAGCGGGACGAACGATTCTGGCGCTTGCCATTGCGGTGATCTGCGCCGCGGTGCTGCCGGCCGCGGCCACGGCGGGCAAGCGCGCGACGCGTGACGTGCTCGTCGTCAGCAACAACTGGGCCGGTACGGCCGACCTGATCGACCCGCGGACGTTCGAGCGCCTCGACCGCATCGACGTCATCCCCGACGCCGAGGAGCGCATCGCCGAGATCCAGGAGGACCCGGTCGCGACGACCTACTTCAACCTGATCCGCGAGCTGATCGGCGAGGGCCACAACCAGTACGTCGACGACGGCTTCACCTCGCCCGACGGGCGGGTCGTCTACTTCTCGCGCCCGAGCTTCGCGGACGTCGTCGCAATCAGCCTGAAGACCGGGAAGATCCTCTGGCGGACGAAGGTCGGCGGCTACCGCGCCGACCACATGGCGATCTCCGACGACGGGCGCCGGCTGCTCGTCTCCGCCTCGACCGCGAACGTCGTCGACGTGATCCGGACCAAGACCGGCAAGATCGTCGGCACCTTCCCCTCCGGCGACTCGCCGCACGAGAACAACTTCTCCAAGGACGGGAAGCTGATCTACCACGCCAGCATCGGGACGGTCTACACGCCGACCGACGACCCCTCCATGGACGACACCAAGGGCGAGCGCCTGTTCGAGATCGTCGACGCGAAGACGCTCGAGGTGCTGCGGTCGATCGACATGGGCGAGATGCTCGAGCAGGCCGGCTATCCGGACATGAGCGCCGCCGTGCGACCGATGGCGATCACCCCGAGCGAGCGGTACGTCTACTTCCAGGTCTCGTTCTTCTTCGGAATCGTCAAGTTCGATCTCCAGGAGAACGAGGTCGCCGACGTCCTCGACCTCCCGCTCGGCGAAGCCAAGGGTGTGCCGCGGACCGACTTCCTGCTCGACTCCGCCCACCACGGGCTGGCGATGAGGCCGGACGGGACCAAGCTCTGCGTCGCCGGGACGATGTCCGGCTACGCCGCGATCGTCACCCGCAAGCCGTTCGAGTTGCAGCGCCGCGTCGCCGTCGGCCACGTTCCCTACTGGGCGGCGCCGAGCGAGAACGGCCGCTACTGCTTCGTCTCCGTCGCCGGCAACGACCGGGTCGCGGTGATCTCGTTCAAGACCGGTCGCGAGGTCGCCCGGATCAAGGTCGGCAACCACCCGCAGCGGATGCGAACCGGCGTCGTCCGCTCGGCGTTCGTCGACTGAGCCCGGCGTAGGCTCAGGGCATCAGCGTCAGCTCGACCGAGAGCCAGGCGGGCCGGAAGCCGAGCCGCCGGTAGAGCTCCTTCGGCCGGTCCTCGTCGTCCGCCGAGATCCAGAGGTCGGCGACCGGCCCGGCGGCATCGATCGAAGCGCGCGTGATCGCCGTGCCGAGGCCGCTGCCGCGATGGTCGGGATGGACGTAGACCTGGGTGATCTCGGCGCCGTCGCCGGCGTACTCGAGCTGGGCGAACCCGACCCTCTCACCGCCGCTGACGGCCGTGAATACGCGGGCGCCGTGAGCCAGCGCCACCGACCGCGCCTGCTCGTGGTAGCCGGTTGGGCCCTGGTCCGGAAAGTCCTCCGCGTGCCAGGCGATCCGCAGATCGAGCACGTCGTCGTAGGCGACCTCCTCAACCTCGAGGCCGGATGCGGGGGCGGGACCGGGGTCGGCCTCGTGGCGCATGTAGAGCAGCCGCAGCGCCCGCCAGCCGAGCGCCGAGAACGCTTCCCGGTAGCGGCCGCCGGCTTCGGCGTCGTCGAAATCGATCCGCCGGTGCGCGCAGGCGCCCAGTGCCTCGTCCGCGAAGG
Source organism: Solirubrobacterales bacterium (assembly GCA_046330285.1). GTDB lineage: Bacteria > Actinomycetota > Thermoleophilia > Solirubrobacterales > 70-9 > RHKX01. The sequence goes on from JAXLSX010000006.1 coordinate 137,947, forward strand.
CGACGAGCTCGCCCGGCTCGATCGGGGGATCGCCCTCGACCCGGACGACGTTGAAGTCCCAGTAGTCGGGCAGCTGCGTCGCGCGCAGCACGGTGCCGTGAGCCCACGGCTCGACGACGTCACAGATCGCAGCCTGGAGGCCGTGATGCCAGGCCCTTGCCCTCGCCTCCGTGTCCAACCCCGCTCCGGCCATCTCACGGCAGACTAGTACCGGAATCATGAGGCTCCGACCCAAGACCCACGCCGAGACGCACCTCAGCTACCGGGCCGGATGGCTCCGGGCGGCGATCCTCGGCGCGAACGACGGCATCGTCTCGACCGCGAGCCTGGTCCTCGGCGTCGCCGCTTCCGGCGCCGGCGGGGCCGCGATCGTCACCGCAGGGATCGCCGGGCTCGCGGCCGGCGCGCTGTCGATGGCGGCGGGCGAGTACGTCTCGGTCAGCTCTCAGCGCGACTCCGAGCAGGCCGACCTCAGCCTCGAGCGCCGGGAGCTGCGGGCCGATCCCGAGGGAGAGCTCCGCGAGCTGATCGCGATCTACGAGTCCCGCGGATTGCCGCCCGACCTCGCGGGACGGGTCGCGGCAGCCCTGACCGAGCGCGACGCCCTCGGCGCCCACGCCCGCGACGAGCTCGGGCTCTCCGAGGAGCGGCAGGCGCAGCCCTTCCAGGCGGCCTGGGCGTCGGCGCTCTCGTTCTCCGCCGGCGCGATCCTCCCGGTGATCGCGGTCGCGGCCGCCCCGGCCTCGGCCCGCATCGCGATCTGCGTTGCGGTCACGATCCTCGCCCTCGCGATCCTCGGCTACACCGGTGCCCGCCTCGGCGGCGGGCACCGCCTCAACGCCACCGCCCGGGTCGTCGTCTGGGGCGCCGTCGCGATGGCGGTCACCTCGGGGATCGGCGCAATCGTCGGTGCTGCGGTCTAGGCGATCGCGCCTCAGGTCACCTCGACCCGGGCGATGGTCGTGATCGACTGGTAGTAGAAGTCGCGGCCGAAGCCGGGGGCCGGGAACAGGAACCCCTGTGACGCCGACGGCACGGCGACGCGCGCCTTCTCCGCGCCCGTGTCGAGGTCGAGCACGACCGCTTCGTCGTGGCCGGAGCGGAGCGACGCCTGGCGTGCGGCGGCGAAGCGCGATCCGGCGCGGCCGGCGGCGCGCATCAGCGGCCTGATTCCGGGCCGCCGCAGGAGCGGTAGGTCGCGCCAGTCGCCGACCAACAGCTCGCGGGTGTCCGGGTAGGCGATCAGGTGCCCGGCGTGGGCGATGTCGTCGCGGCGCCAGATCGGCTCCGCGCCCCCGTCGGCGAACCGCCAGGCGCCGATCACCCCGTTGCCGGAGTCGTAGGCGACGATCGTCCGCGTGCCGGGATCCCAGGCGGGCGGGTTCGAGACCGTCCCGAACGGAAGCCCGCAGACCTCGGTCGAGCCGACCGCCCCATCGTCGAGCCGTGCCCACCAGAGGCGGACCGGGCCGGCCTCCTCGCCGCTGCCGAGCATGGTCCGGTCGGTCCGGTTGCGCCCCTGGTCGAGCCAGAGGACGTGCTCGTCGGTCAGCACCGGGTCCCAGCCGTAGCTGCGGTCGGGCTCCGGTCCGTAGGCGGGACTCCAGGCGGCGTCGAGCTCAAGCCGGCCGGCGTCGCGGTCGAGGCGGACCCGGAAGAGCCGGGTCGTGCCGACGACGATCACCGAATCGCCGTCGGAGGAGAGGCGGGCGATCGAGGGCTCGGGAAGCGGCAGCGGCTCGGCGACCGGCAACAGAGTCTCGGGGTCGAGCGCGGAGACGGTCGAGGGCGCGAGGCCCCGCGGCGCGTCGCAGTCCTTCATGACCAGCTCGCCGCCGTCGAGGACGACGAACGAGTTGTACGGGCGCTCGACCGGGAGCCGGCTCGAGGCGAGGACTTCGAGGCCGGGGCCGAGTCGATGGGCGTGACGCCCGAAGACGACGTGGATGTCGCCGCTGCGGTGAACCGCGATGCCGCCGGGCCAGAACGGACCGCCCGGAAGTCGCGGCGTCGCTCCCACGACGGCGAGCGAATCGGGGTCGAGCCGCTCGACCCAGGCCTCGACCGGGCGGGTATGAGTGCCGAATACCGGGACGTCGTGGCGGAGCGCGTAGAGCTCGCCGGGGTCGCGCCGGACGAGGGCGCCGATCGCGAACGCGTCGCGGACGGCGGTGACGGACAGCCCCTCCCCCGGCCCGATCCCGAGGCCGGCGACGCCCGCGGCCGAGCCCCAGCGCCGAGGTCCGCCGTCCTCGCAGGTCCACGGCTGGGGCCGATATCCGGCGGTTCCGGGCCTTGGGAAGCTCATTGCGGAGCGCAGTCTGCACTGAATGAGCCATGCAAAGAGTCAAGCCCTGCGCTCAGGCTCCGATATGGGTCCTGATGGAAGCCTCGTCGGGGGAGAAGCAGTTTGCGCAGGTCGTCCACCCGGGCGGCATGATTCCGCCGCGCCGCCGGCTCGGCGACGTGATCGTCGAGCTCGGGTTCGCCGATCGCGGCGTCGTCGAGGCTACGGTCGCACTCGCCCGTGAGGACGGGCGCCCGATCGGCCAGGCGCTCGTCGAGGCGGGCGTCGTCGACTCGAACGAACTCGCCCGCGCCCTCGCCGAGCGCAACGGCCTCGAGTACGTGGACCTCGACAGCTTCCAGGTCGACCACGGCGCCGCGAACCTGATCAGCAGCGCCGAGGCGAGCCGCTACCACGCGCTCCCGATCGCCTTCACCGACGACGACACCCTCCTCGTCGCGACCGCGGACCCGGCCAACCTCGTCGGCCTCGACAACGTAGCCCTCTCGACCGAGCGTCGCGTCCAGCCCGTCGTCACCTCGCCCGAGGACCTCGAAGCGATGATCAGCCAGATGTCGCGGCTGATCGAGTCGGTCCACGAGGTCGACGAGGCGACCGAGGAGGATGCTGACGAGACGCCGGAGATCGACCTTCGCGAGTCCGCCGACGAGGCGCCGGTCGTCAAGCTCGTCCACACGATCATCGCCGACGCAGTCCGCCGCGGGACCTCCGACATCCACCTCGATCCCAGCGACGGCGACCTTCGCGTCCGCTACCGCGTCGACGGCGTCGTCGTCGACTCCGCGACCGTTCCGAAGCGCCTGGCGACCGGGCTGATCTCGCGGATCAAGATCATGGCCGAGCTCGACATCGCCGAACGGCGCGTCCCCCAGGACGGCCGGATCGGCCTGACCGTCGACGGCCGCTTCATCGACATCCGCGTCGCGACGCTTCCGATCATGCGCGGCGAGTCGGCGGTGCTCAGGATCCTCGACAAGGGCCGGCTCGTGATGGAGCTGGACCGGCTCGGCATGCGTGCCGAGGACCGGGCGATCCTCGAGCACGCCGTCACCCGCAGCCACGGCTCGGTCCTCGTCACCGGCCCGACCGGCTCGGGCAAGACGACGACCCTCTACGCGACGCTGAACCGGATCAACACCCCGGACAAGACGCTGATCGCGATCGAGGATCCGGTCGAGTACGAGCTCCAGGGCATCAAGCAGATCCAGGTCAACCCGAAGGTCGGCCTGACGTTCGCGAACGGCCTGCGCTCGATGGTCCGCTCCGACCCCGACGTCCTGATGGTCGGCGAGATCCGCGACCGCGAGACCGCGCAGATCGCGATCGAGTCGGCCCTGACCGGGCACCTCGTGCTCTCGACCCTGCACACGGGCGACGCTCCGATGGCTCCGGCCCGCCTGACCGAGATGGGCATCGAACCCTTCCTCGTCGCCTCCGCGATCGAGTGCGTGGTCGCCCAGCGGCTCGCGCGCCGGCTCTGCGACGAGTGCAAGCGCCCGGTCCAGATCACCGCCGACGAGCTCCACCGCAGCGGCTTCGAGATTCCGTGGGGATGGATCGAGGCCTTCGAGCCGGGCGGCTGCGTCCGCTGCAAGGGCTCCGGCTTCCGCGGCCGGATCGGCGTCTACGAGGTCATGGCCATCACCGACGACCTCCGCTCCCTGATCCTCGAGCGCGCGTCGAGCATCGAGATCGGTGCCGCCGCGGTCGCCGGCGGGATGCGGCGGATGCGCGACGACGGCCTCGAGAAGGTCCGCCAGGGCCTGACCTCGGTCCCGGAGGTCCTCCGGGTACTCGGCAGCTGAGCGCGTCGTCGCCCGGCTCGAGCCACCGGGAGCTGCGGTAGGCTCCGCACAGGGATGAGGGGGAGGCTTTGGATCGGGGGATTGGTCGCCGTCGCGGTTGCGGTGGGTCTGCCCGCGTCCGGCGGCGCATCGGCGCCGGCGCGGGTGCCGAAGCCGAAACGAACCTGCGACACAGGCTGCGGAGTCCCGCACTGCGAGCGCCCTTCGGTCCGGACGCGACCGGGTATGCGGTTCCTCGTGACCGTCCAGTGCTCCGACACCCAGACGGCGCGGCTGCTGACACCGCCGGCGCACAGCCGGATCTCCGGCATCCGCGAGGGCGGGTTGCAGTTCGAGATCGAGCCCGACCTCGACTCGCCGCGCTTCGACGAGGCGACCTTCGAGCTCACCGGGCCGAGCGGCACCATCGAGCAGAAGGTGGCGATCGAGGTGGTCCCGAAGTCGGAGAATCGGCCGCCGGTGTGTCTCGGTGACAGCGCCACGGAGCGATCCAGCGGGACGGCGCCGGTCGACCTCCTCCTGCACCCGTGGTGCTGGGATCCCGACGGCGACCCGTTCGTCGTCGAAGGCGCCGGCCCGGGCCGCCACGAGCTGGCGCCGGCCTCGGTCGACGCCGGATCGGGAATCTCGAACTGGCCCTATCGGACCGCGACCTTCGCAGGCACCGAGACCACGAAGATCTGGGCGACCGACGCGCTCGGCGCGCGCTCCGCCGACGCCGTCCTCAAGGCGACCGTCGGGCCGGCTGTGAGCAGGCCTCCGGAGTGCCGCAGCAACCCGGCGAGCTCGTTCCAGAACGTCGTCTACTCCCGGCCCGGCGCGATCCGCCGCTTCGCGATGATCTGCACCGATCCGGATGGCGACCCGCTGACGGCGCGGCTCTCCTCCCCTCCGGAGCGAGGGTTGATCACGCTCTTCAACCAGAGCGAGCCGATGGCCGGCTTCTGGGGCATCGAGCGCTGGCTCGACATCGTCTACGTACCGGCGAACCTCGACGGCGAGCCGGATCCGTTCTCGGTCACAGCCACGGGGCCCTCCGGCGACGGCCCGACCGCCCGTTACGAGATCGTCCCGCGGCCCGATTCCGAGAACGCCGGCGGCGGCTGCTGGTGGAGCCCGGCGAACATCCGCGCGGCCGGGGCGCTCGGCTTCTCCTGCAACGACGACGACGGCGATCCGTTGACGGTCGAGGTGGTCGGTCCACCGGAACACGGAACCACCGCCCCCGCCCTGATCGTGCCGAGCCACTACGGCGACTCGGACATATCCATCCCCTACGTCGCCGACCCCGGCTACGAGGGCTACGACTGCGTCGAGGTCTCCGTCAGCGACGGCCACGGCATGGAGTTCCGCCTCAAGATCGACATCTACGTCTCGAAGCCGATCGTGATCCCCGACCCGCCCGACCCGCCGGACCTTCCGATCGACCCGGAATCCGATTTCCTCGAGATCGCAAAGGACGCGCTCGGGACCACCGCGGTCAAGCGCGTCTGGTCGAAGGGCGGCGCCCAGGTCTGGGCGCGGAACGAGCTCTCCCGTGCCGACCTGGTGCGCTTCCGGCGGGCGCCCGGAATGGTCGTCATCTGCCGCGCCGGATGCAAGCTTCGGTCGGGCACGGTCCTGCGGTCGAGCGGGCGTTCGTTCCGGCGCAGCCGCCGCGACGGCGTCGATGCGATCGAGCCCGGCTCCGCGCACGTCGTCTCGCTCACGGTCGCGGGGAAACAGCGGCGGATGCTCGCGCATGCAAAGCGCTTCAGTGGGCGCTTCTCGATCAGGGTCAAGCCGGCCAGCGGACACACCGGCGGCCTTCGGCGCTCGATCCCGGTCGGCCGTTGAGCCGCCCGGCCCTCCCTACTTCTTCTTCTTCTTCTTGACCGTCCACTTGTAGGTCGCGGTGGCGCCGGTGCCGCCGTCGGCACCGAGCGCGCGGCCCTGGAGCTTGTGCTTGCCGGGCTTCAGCTTCTTGACCTTGTAGGGAGACGTGCAGGCCTTGAAGCCCTTGCCGTCGAGCTTGCACTCGTAGGAGGCCGCGTTCGGCGCCGAGAAGGTGAACTTCGCCGTCTTCTTGGTCGACTTCTTCGCCGGGCCCTTCGTGAAGGCCACCTTGCCCGCCGGGGGCGGCGTGACCTCGTCGTAGGTGACCGACCCGGTCGAGCAGCCCGACTTCCCGTCAGCGTTCGTCGCGTCGGCGTGGAAGGTCGTGGTCGAGTTGTCGGCCACGTTGACCGTGATCCCCGGCGACGCGAACTGCGCGGCGCTTCCGGTCGCGACGGGAGTGCCGCTGCAGGTCGCGTTCGCGTAGAGGCGCACTGTGGAGCCGGGATCCGCCGTCCCGGTGACCTTCGGGGCGTTGTCGTTCGCGCCCGAGCCGGGGGTCGTGCCGGTCGGGTTCGGCTTGGCCGGGCCCTTCGCGACGAGCGTCACGTCGCCGGCGTTGTACTGAGCGGTGTAGTTCGGCAGGCCGCCGTGGATGTCGAGAGTTCCGAACGTGCCGGAGACGCCGCCGGTCAGGATCTGGAACTGCGTGCCGGCGAGCGACGAGACGGAGTTCGTTACGTCGAGCTCGCCGCTGAGCGAGGCGCTGCCGCTGACCGCCAGGCGCGAGTAACCGGTGCCGGCGGTCGTTCCGGCGATGTCGACCGCGAGCGTGCCGCCCGCTCCCTGCGAGTAGTTGCCGGTGATGCTGAGGATTCCCGGCGACGTTCCGGGATGGACGGTGCCTCCCGTGTTGTTGAGGCTCGACACCGCGATCGTGCCGGAGCCCCTCATCGTCCCGCCGCTGAGCGCGATCGGGTTGTTGTTGGTCGTGATCTGCCCGCCCGCGGCGACCGTGGTGGTGCCGCCGGAGTGGTTGTAGGCGCCGCCGCCGTGGTTGAAGGTTCCGGCGACGTTCATGGTGCCGCCGGACTGGTTGAACACGGGCCCGCCGCCATTGCCCGTGAGGTACATGGTCTTGCCGGAGGCGACGTCGATCGCACCGTTGTTCGTGATCGTCGGCGTGAATCCGAAGTTGACGTCCTGATCGACGTCGATCGTCCCGGTCGCCGAGTTCGTGAAGCTGTTGCCGGTCAGCCGCGCGCCGCTGCCGGTCACCTGGAAGGTGCCGTTGTTGGTGACGGGCGAGCCGAGGAACTGGTCCTCCGAAGGTCCGGTCAGGATCAGCGTGCCGTTGTTCTGGATCGGCGTGGTCACGGAGACGCCCATCGCGCTGTTCGAGTCGTTGTTGAGCCGGACCGTCTTGCCGGAGCCGATGTTCCCGGAGATCGTCCCGCCGCCGCAGAAGTTCGCGGGGTCGCGGATGAAGTCGTAGCTCCCCGAGCCGCCTGTCGGCGCGTTCAGAGCGGGTCCGCAGAGCTGAACCGCATTGCCGCTCGTCGAGCCGCCCGTGTGGTTGAAGGTGCCGCCGCTCATGAACAGTCTGCCGCTCGTGTTCGACGCGATCGTGCCGCCGGACTGGTTGAACGTCGGGCCGCCGCCGCTGCCGGTCACGTACATCGTCTTGCCGTCGGCGATGTCAATCACGCCGTTGTTGGTGATCGTCGGCGTGAAGCCGAAGTTGACGCTCTCGTCGATGTCGATCGTGCCCGTCGCGGAGTTGGTGAAGCTGTTGCCGACCAGGCGCCCGCCGCTGCCGGAGACCCGGAAGGTGCCGTTGTTCGTCACCGCGGAGCCCAGGAACTGGTCCTCGGAGGGGCCGGCGAGGATGATCGTGCCGTTGTTCTGGATCGCGGTCGTGACGCTGACGCCCATCGCCGCGTTCGAGTCGTTGTTGAGACGGATCGTCTTGTTCGCGGCGACGTCGCCGGTGATCGTGCCGCCGCCGCAGAACGCGGCCGGGATGCGGACGAAGTCGTAGGTGCCGGAGCCGCCGGAAGGCGCGTTCAGGGCCGGACCGCAGAGCTGGATCGGCTTCGTGCCGCTCGTCGAGCCACCGGTGTGGTTGAAGGTGCCGCTGTCCTGGTAGAAGGTCCCGCTCGCGTTGGTGGCGATCGTGCCCCCGGACTGGTTGAAGGTCGGGCCGCCGCCGTTGCCCGTGAACCTGAACTGCGCCCCGTTGGCGACGTCGATCGAGCCGTTGTTGGTCCAGGTGCGGGTGAATCCCTGGGTCAGGTCGTAGTCGACGTCGAGCGTCCCGCTCGCGAGGTTGTTGAGCTCGATGTTCGTCAGCCGCCCGCCCCCGGTTCCGGCTGAGCTGCGGACGACGCCCGCGTTGTTGATCGTCGAGGACGAGAAGAGCTCGGCCTGGCCGGGGTTCGAGCCGACGCTCGTCATCTCGAGGACGCCGTCGGTGGCGATCGAGGACGGCTCGCTGAGGCCGTTGAGGCTGCCGTTCAGCGCCTGGTTGGAGTTGCCCGTCGAGGAGGCGATCGCGAGGGTCACCGTCCCGTTGCCGGTGTCGCCGTCACCGACGGTGATGGACTTGGCACTGCCGCCGCCGAAGACGCCGTTGTCGACGATCGTGACGGTGTAGGTGCCGGGCTGGGTGATGCAGACGTTGTCATCGAGCCCGGGGACGTTGTTGTTCGGGTCGGCGTCGCCGTCGATCCAGTTGGCGCTGACGAGCCAGTGCCCGCTGGAGCCGCCCGCCCAGGTGTTGTCGCACGTCGCCGCAGCCGCGCGGTCGGCGCCGGCGCCCAGGGCGAGCACGGCGGCGATCGCCATACCGAGAGAGAACAACTTCGTCGGCAGAATCGAAGCCCGAGCACCCATCGTCAGCAACCTCCACGGTCGGCGCCGCCGGCGGCGGCGCGATCAGATTGCGGCAACGGTCGCGGACGCCCGTCCAACCGGCGTCCAATGGCTTCCCGATGCGGGTCTCAGTAGAAGCCGAGGCGCGCGAGCGGTTCGGTGAGCTCGCGCTCCTCGTAGGAGAAGTGAGAGCTCATCGCGTCGGTGAGGAGATCGACGGCCGCCCTGAGCTCGGCCATCGCATCGGGCTCGGACGAGACGAGGTCGACGAGCGCGGCGTCGACGCGTTCGAGCAGCTCGGCGATCACCTCGTGCTCCTCGCCGAGGCGGTCGAGGACGGCCGCGAGACGCGCGTCGCTGTTACGGAGATGGGGGAAGACGCTGCGGTCCTCGAGCGTGTGGTGGCGGGTCACGTTGCCGCAGTAGGTCTCGCAGAACGTGCCGAGCGTCCAGTTGTTCTGGCGGATCGCCATCCGGTTCAGGTAGGAGCGGACCTGGTCGGGATTCGTCGTCCCGCTGTCGACCTGCTCGATCAGGTCGCGGAGACGATCGATCTCGCCGCGGAGCATGTCGTGGACGTCGATCAGGTGCCGGCCCGCCGCCTGCTCGTCGGCCGTGTACGCGCGATCGGGGTCCGGTTCGGGGCCGCGCGGGCGAGCCGACTCGTCCCACGGCACCTCTTCGCTGAGCCTGGTGCCGTCGTCGGGCGTCGGGACGGCGGCGAGCGGCGAGCCCGCCGGGCGCCCGGTATCGACGGTGACCGGGGCCTCCTCCGCACCCTCCCGCTCGGGACGGGTGCGTTCGGCGGCCACGAGCTCACGGGTCGCCGGCGCCACCTCGGTCGCCCAGACGCGGATCGTCGCCTCGTCGTCCGCTGCGAGGATGAAGCTGCTGATCCCGGTCTCGACCGCCACACTGCAGAGCTGCTCGGGCCATGTGGCGGGCTCGCCCTCGGGGAAGGTGGTCCCGGCGATCGAGCCGACGTTGAGCATCCGCCGGATCGCGCCCGGCTCCCTCCCCGCATCGCGGGCGGCGTCGTCGATCCGGGCGCACATGTCGCCGAGCTCTTTGACCTGCGCATAGCCGACGCTCGGCACCCAGCCGTCGGCCTTCGCACCGGTCAGCCGCAGCATCCGCGGCTTGTAGGCGCCGAGCCAGAGCTCGACCTCGTGCGCCGGCGCCGGGCCGGGACGGGCGCCGGCGAGTCCGTAGTGCACTCCCTCGATCCGGAGCGATCGTTGCCCGGTGTCCCAGATCGCGCGAATGACGTCGATCGCCTCTGAGAGCGCATCGACGCTCTCGCCCGGGCTCAACCGCCGGCCGCCGAGCGCCTCGACCCCGTCCCAGAACGCGCCGGCGCCGAGCCCGAGCTCGATCCGGCCGCCGCTGAGGCGGTCGAGGGTCGCGACGCTCCGGGCGAGGACGGCCGGCGGCCTCAACGGCAGGTTGGCGACGTTCGGCGCAAGCCTCACCGTCTCGGTCTCCGCCGCCAGCCACGACAGCAGCGTCCAGGTGTCGAGGAACGACGGCTGGTAGGGATGGTCCTGGAACGTGACCAGGTCCAGCCCGGCGACGTCGGCGAGCTTCGCGGCGCGGATCGCGCCCTCCGCCCCGTCGGCGGAGGGCAGCGAGAAGATCCCGAACTGGAGCTCGTGCCCGTAGTCGATCACGCGCCGGAGACTAGGACAGGCGGAGGGGTCAGACGGCCCGCTCTGCCGGCTGCGACTCCGCCCGGAGCAGATCGTGGACGAGCCGGATCGCGATCGAACCCTCGCCGACGGCGGAAGCGACGCGGTTCATCGAACCGTGGCGGATGTCGCCGGCGGCGAAGACGCCGGGCATGCTCGTCTCGAGCGAGAGCGGCGGGCGGTCGAGCGGCCAGTCCGCGACGTCGTCGCCGGTCATCAGGTAGCCGCCGTCGTCGAGCTCGATCTGACCGGAGAGCCAATCCGTGTTCGGACGGGCACCGATCATCAGGAACAGGGCATCGGCCGCGACCTCCTCCGTTGCACCGTCGCGGGTCCGGAGCTGGAGGCGTTCGAGCCGCCCCTCTCCACCGCCGCCCACGACCTCGGTCCCGAGCCGGACGTCGACGTTGGGCGCACGTTCGACCTGGCTGACGAGGTAGTGGGACATGCCGGCGTCGAGCGAGTCGGCGCGGATGACGAGCGAGACGCGACGGGCGTATTCGGCGAGGTGGAGGGCCGCCTGGCCGGCCGAGTTCGCACCGCCGACGACGAATGCCTCGCCGCCGGCGACCGCGGGCGCCTCGACCGTCGGCCCGCCGTAGAAGACGCCGGCGCCCGTCAGATCCTCGATCTCGGGGATCCCGAGCCGGCGGTAGGTGGCGCCGCCGGCGAGGATCACGGCCCGGGCACCGACCTCCCCGCCATCGGAGAGGGCGATGCGAACCCGGTCCCCGTCGCGACTGATCGACAGGGCATCGTGCATGAAGGCGAACCGGGCTCCGAAGATCCACGCCTGCTCGTAGGCGCTCTCGGCGAGCTGACGGCCGCTGACGCCGCGCGGGAAGCCGAGGTAGTTGCGGATCAGCGAGCTCGACGTCGCCTGGCCGCCGATGCCGCCGTTGTCGATGACTAGCGTGCTCAGGCCCTCGGACGCGCCGTAGACGGCTGCCGAGAGGCCGGCGGGGCCGGCGCCGACGATGACGACGTCGAAGTCGCGGTCTACGGCGTCGACCGAGCCGCCGGCGGCCCGGGCGAGCTCGATGTCGGTCGGGTCCTCGAGGACGGTGCCGTCGGGGAAAACGACGATCGGCAGGCCGCTGCTGTCGCGCGCCTCGACGTAGGCCTGGCCATCGCGCGAGTCGGCGAGCAGGAAGGCGTGGGGCACGGCGCAGCGTCCGAGCACCTGGCGGAGCTCGTATGCGCGCCCGGTCCAGGATTCGCCGACAATGTGGACGGTCTTCGAGGAGACCTTGCGCGCGTGCGCCCACTCGAGCAGGAAGTTCGAGACCGATTGGTGGAACGCCTCATCGGGGGCCTTCGCCGGGCGGAAGACGTAGTAGTCGATCTCCCGCCTCGCCATCGCGTTGAGGATGAGGCCGCCGGTCTCCGTGTCGCCCCATCCGGCGAGCTCGATGATCAGCCCGCGCTGGGCCCGCGGGTGAAGTGCGCGGGCGCGCTGCAGGAGCTCGGACCAGCGCTGCGGGCCGAGCGAGAGGCCGACGAGCAGGAGCGCCACGTCCTCCCCGGACGACTGCATCTCGACGAGCTTCGCGATCCCGTCCCCCGCGGAGGAGGCGGTGACGATCCGGTAGCTGCGCGAATAGCGATCGGTCAGCTCGCGCTCGACGTCGGCGAGCGACTCCCCTTCCTCATCGACCGCGACGATGACCGGCATCGGCATTCGCCAACGGTATCGACGGACCGGGCGGCGGTCCAGCCGGTCAGGGCGCTGGGCGGGTTCCGTCGCCGCCGGCCGCCTCGAGCAGGATTTCGGCGACGGCTTCGGGATGGCTCAACATCGACGAATGACCGGCCCCGGGAATGGTTCGCGACGTCACCCCGAGCCGTTCGGGCACGGCACGGGCTGCCCATGCCGGCGACACGAGCTGGTCGCGGTCGCCGCGGATGTCGACGATCGGCACCTCCGGCCAGGACCGCAACGGCGTGACCTCGCTGTACATCGTCGATGCCTGCGGGCGCAGGTGCGCGAACGCCCAGTCGACGTCGTCGGGCTCGCACCCCGAGTACATGGTGCGCGCGCAGAGATCGCGATCGAACCAGCGGCGACAGCCGTCCTCGTCCGTCTCGATCCCGGCCTGGTACTCGGGCAGGAGGATCGACTCGGACTCGTTCTGCTCGAAGAGCGTCGATCCGGGCAGCGGCAGCAGGGCGGAGAGGAAGACGAGACCGGTGACGGCGGGAAGGGCATCGGCGACGAGCGGCGCCGTGAGGCCGCCCGCCGAGTGGCCGACGATCACGGGGGCATCGGAGGTCTCGCCGATCGCTTCGAGCACCACGTCCCGGTATCCGGCGCATCCGCAGGCGACGTCCTCGCATGGGAGATCGACTGCGATGACGGCGTGACCGCCGGCCTCGAGGCGCGGGCCCACGCGCTCCCAGCACCAGACTCCGTGCCACGCGCCGGGGATGAAGACGAAGGAGGCCACGGTTGCCGATCTGTCAGCGGGATTCGTCAACGACGTCATGCGAGCGCTTCGCCCATCGCGCCGCCCAGGCCTCCAGCGGCAGGAAGGCGTCGAGCAACCGGCGCCCCTCCCCGGTGAGCTCGAACCCGCCGATGTCGCGCACCGCGACGATCTCCGCAGCGCGCAGCTCACCGAGTCGTTCGTTGAGGACCGAGGAGGAGATGCCGCCGCATGCCGCCTGCAGGTCGCGAAACGACAGCGGGCCGTCGCGCAGCTCCCAGATGACTCGCAGCACGTGGCGGCGGCCGAGCAGATCGAGCAGCGCCATGATCGGGCGTCCGGTCTGCGAACCGCGTACTGGTCTTCCTGGCTTTGGGGCGCTCATCTCTCTCCGCTTCGGTAACAGAAGCGGAGAGAGTGTAGCCTGCGCTTCGAAATCCGAAGCACAGGAGATCCCATGACCGAATTGGTTCAGGCGCTCGCCGACGGCGACCGTGACGCGATCGACCTCTTGCTCGCCGATGACCCGCGCTTCAACAGTCCGGTTCGCACCTACGACGGCCGCGCCGACGTGCTGCACCTGCTGACCACGCTGGCGGGACTGTTCGACGAGGTGCGGCCGGTGCGCGAGTGGACCGGGGAAGCCGGCGCGGCGACCTTCGTTTCGGTCCGCACGGGCGATCAGGAGCTCGACGGAGTGATCGAGGAGCTTCACGGCGACGATGGACGAGTCGCCAGCGTGACCCTGATGCTGCGCCCGCTCGGCAGGCTGCTCGGCGCGATCGAGCAGATGGGCAAGGCACTCGAGCTCGCGCCCCTGCCCAGCGGCGCATCGGTAACTCGGCGCCCGAGCACTGGTTGAGCCGGGGCGGCGCTGGGCGCCTTGGAACCGACTTACTTACCCTGCTCGTTGTGTCCCGTGATTGCGGGAGCATCTCTTGATCATGGGCCCGCTCGGTAGAGGCATTCGGATTGCATGCGTCCTCGTCGCCCTGGCGTTCGCGGTCTACGTCGTCGCAGCGGCAACGGTGTTCCTGCCGCCCAGGGGCGGCCTTGATGGTCCCTGCGCGATTGCCAGTAACAGCTGGTCGTCCAGCACCAGCAGCTGGCCCCCCGGCTACCAATGCACCTACCGCAACCTGCGCGACGAGGTTGTACGGGTCGAGCGGCGCGAGGCCGGCTGGACCGATGAAGCCGTGATCGCGATCCTCGTCGCAGCGGCCCTTTCCCTGGCGGCAGGGATCGCAGGCAGCGCAAGGGGCAGGCGGCTCCTGCCTGAGCAGTCGAGGCCCTAGCCCTCTGACGCGTCCGGCATCGCCCGTGGCTAGCTCGAGCCTGGAGTGCACCAGAGAGAAAATCGGGGCGACTGGATTTGAACCAGCGACCTTTCGACCCCCAGTCGAATGCGCTACCAAGCTGCGCCACGCCCCGTGACGGCCGCCCATGATGCCGCACCCGCCTCGTCGGCGTAGCGCGCCCTCGAGCTACGCGGGCGGATCTATAATTCCGCGCATTCGCGGGTGAAGTGTTACCGGTTGCACGAAAGCCTTCCAAGCTTTAAGAACGAGTTCGAGTCTCGTCACCCGCTTGTAGGAGTCGTTGACGTTTCGGCGCACCCGGCTTCGTGGTCCGGGCTGAACGGCCGGCTCGCCGCAAGCGCGATCGCGAGGGCCGCGGATACGGCGGCGATGAATCCGTAAGCCGCGTCTGCGCTGAGGACCCCGAGCATCCATCCGCCCATCAGCGGACCGATCGTGTACCCGAGTGCGTAGATCAGGTTGAGCCCGCCGTAGGCGAGGCCGCGGTCGGTCTCTCCGAATGTCTCGTCCAGCCATGGGATGGCGGCCGCGAAGACGATGCAGATGCCGATGGCGAGGACTGCGAGGGCGACCACGGCGCCGGCGAGCGCGGGCAGGGCGAGGAGAAGGAAGCCGGAGACGGTCATCATCACGGCGCCGAGGAGGGCAACCGGGCGGCGTCCGATGCGATCGCCGGCGGTTCCGGCGAGCGGCGAGACGAAGGCGTCAGCGAGGGCGAGGCCGGCGAAGATGACGCCGATCGCGGTCGCAGTGGTGCCGAAGCTGCGGTCGAGATCGAGCGGTACGACGAAGTCGATCAGCCCGAGTAGGGCGGCGCCGACGATTGCGATCGCGGCGGGCAGGGCGGCGCGCGGGCGGAGCAGCGAGCTGAAGGTCGAGCGCGGCCGGACCGGCTCGTCGTCGGGACCGGGCACAACGCGCGGCAGGACGAAGTAGCCGACCGCGCACATCGACAGGGCGGCGACGCTGACGAGGATGAACGGCGCCTCGAAGGAGATGGCGCCGCCGGCGATGCCGCCGAGTGCCGGGCCGCCGATCGCTCCGAGGCTGTTGGCGGCGAGCGCGAAACCGATCGCCTCCCCCTTGCGACCCGGTCGGGCGAGGTCTGAGACGAGGGCGAGGGCGGCGACCCAGCTCAGGGTCGAGCCGACACCCTGGACGGCGCGACCGGCAAGCAGCGGTGCGAGATCGCCCGATTCGGCGATCAGGATCGAGCCGAACGCCGTGAGGGTGAGGCCGCCGAGCAGCAGCGGCCGTCGCCCGAGCCGGTCGGCGAGGCGGCCGACCGGGATCGAGATGAAGAGGATCGGGATCGCGTAGGCGGCGAGGGCGAGGCCGAGTGCCTCGTCCCCGGCACCGGTGCGGCGCTCGATCTCGGGCAGGAGCGGCGCGACCATGCCGAGCAGCGCCGTCTCGAGCGCGATCGCCGAGATCGCGATCGTGAGGATCGCGCGACGGGAGCCGGGACGTCTGCTGGGGGCGGACGGCATCCGCCCACCGTAGGGCAGCTATCGCTTGTAACCGAAGTCGGTGGTGTACGTGGCGCCGTCACGGGAGCGGCCGGAGCCGGGCGTTCCCGACTTCACCGCCACCCCGATGTGCTGGTAGGCGCCGTTGAGGATGTTCGCCCTGTGCCCGGAGCTGTGCATCCACATGTCGACGATCTTGCGCGGCGACCCGTAGCTGCCGGACCCGTAGGCGATGTTCTCGCCGACGCCCCACGAGCAGTTACACGGCAGATAGTCGGCGGCCGTCAGCCGGCCGACGAGGTCCTTCTCACCCGGGCACTCGTGCGAGAAGCAGCCCGACTTGACCATCCTCCGATTGTGCTTGCGCGCCGCCTCGGCCTGGGAGCGCTGGCGGTGCAGGGGCCGGAGGCCGTGGCTCCGCCGCTCCTTGTTGAGCAGGCAGAAGACGGCCTTCGAGGCCCGCTTCTCCGACAGCTTCGCGGGCCTCGCGTCGCCGCCCTTGCACTGCGCCGCGGCCGCCTCGCCGGGCAGGAGAGCGAGGGCGATCAGGAGGAAGGCGGCGGCGAGGGCGCTGCGGACGAGGCGCGACACATAGATGTCGTCGTCGGGCCCAAGCGGACGGTGAAGTGATCGAGCGGCGGATGGACCGGCGTCCGGCCGTTCATATGCCGGAAAAGGTTGACGGGGCAGCCAGGACTCGAACCTGAATCACCGGTTTTGGAGACCGGCATGTTAGCCATTGACACCACTGCCCCAAAGGGGCGGTGATCGTAGCGTGGAGAGGAATGCGGGCGGAGGGACTCGAACCCCCAAGCTCTTGCGAGCACCGGCACCTAAAGCCGGCGTGTCTACCAATTTCACCACGCCCGCTCGCGCCGCCAGTCTAGGCCGCATGTGCGGGTTGCAGCGTGCGACCGCCGAAGTTCATATGCTTGCCGCGATGGCCAAGCCACTGGGTTATCAGGCAAGGGAGGGGTACGAGCTCTGGCACCCGAACAGGGAGAAGGCCGAGTCGACGACCACGAAGTCGATCGTCGCGGTCGTCCTGCTGATCTCGGCCGCCCTGCTCGTGATCATCACCCTCGGCGGCTGGGACCGCCTGCAGAGCACCACCGTCGGCCTGATGACGATCGGCTGGGCGCTCCTCTACGTCATCTTCGCCTTCCTCGTCCTGCGCTGGAACCGCGGCGTCCTTCCCGTGGCGGCCGCACTCTCGGTGCTGATGATCATCTTCGCGGCGGTGGCCGCCGGCGGCTGGTTCGCGCGCGACAAGCCCGGCCTCGAGTCGCCCGCCCTCCCCGAGGACCTGCTCGGCCTACTCACCCTGATCGTCATCCCCGTCCAGCTCCTGCTGCTGATCGTCGCGATGATCGGCTTCAACCAGGCCTGGAACGTCGAGGAGGAGCGCCCGATCGGCGATCACTCCCCTCCCCCGTCCCCACCGGGCGGCGGCGAAACGGTCACCGGGCCGCGCGCGGAGGAGCCCGCCACCGACCTCCCGCCCGAGGAGCAGCGCACCAACCCGGCGCTGATCGAAGAGGACGGCGACGACTGGGACGGCACCCAGCCGAGCCCCGCCGTCTGAGCACCCTCAGAACAGCTTCATCGGCGGCTCGAGCAGGTGCGGCCCGTCCTCGCGGACGTCGTTGACCGCGTCCCCCACCTCGCGCGGCACAAGCGCATCGTCGGGCGCCGGGCGCAGCAGCTCGAGCAGGTCGCCCGTCTTCGCCGCCGGATCGATCCACGCGCCCTCGGCCTCCCTGCTCAACACGACCGGCATCCGATCGTGCACCGGCTTGACGACGTCGTTCGGCTCGCAAGTGATCAGCGCGCAGCTCACGAGCGGTGGCTCGTCCTTGCGCGTGATCCGCGCCCAGACGCCGGCGAACGCGAACAGCTCCCCGCCCTGCTCGCCCGACGGACTGAACCAGATCGGCTGCTTTCCCTCCGGGTCGCGGCGCCACTCGTAGAAGCCGTCGGCCGGGATCAGGCAGCGCCGCTCCTCGAACGACTCGCGGAAGGCCGGCTGCGTCGCCACCGTCTCGGCCCGCGCGTTGATGAGCGGCCGCTGCCCCTTCCGCTCGGCCCAGTGCCCCGGCACCAGCCCCCAGCGCAGGACGCCGCCCTCGTTCCGTCCCTCCTCCCCGCGCCTGATCGCCAACACCGGATCGGTCGGCGCGATGTTGAACCGCGGCCGGTCGTCGATCTCGAAGTCGGCGTCGAGGTCGAACCGCGACGCCAGCCGCCGCGGGTTCGGGTTCGTCAGCGTGAAGCGTCCGCACATGCCCGGCAAGCTAGCGGCCGCCCGCGACGGGCCCACCTCCCCGCCCCGCGTTCACTGCGGATAGTGTTCGCGCCGTGAGAAGGCAGGGTCTCATGCTGATGCTGGCGGCGGTCTGCGCGCTCGCCTTCGGGGCCGCGTCCGCGTCCGCCCGGACGACGACGATCGAGTCCTTCGACGGCACCACGATCAAGGTCAACTTCTTCCCGACCGACGCCGTCAGCGGCGGCGGCCGCGCCCCGACCGTCCTCTTCGGCCCCGGCTGGAGCTCACCCGGCGACACCGACCCGGAGAGCGCGACCGACCCGACGATCGGCGCCATCGGCGTCGGCCCCCTGCGCGCCGCCGGCTACAACGTCCTCACCTGGGACCCCCGCGGCTTCGGCGATTCCGGCGGCGTCGTCCAGGTCGACAGTCCCGACGCCGAGGCCCGCGACGTCAAGCGGCTCGTCAGCTTCGTCGCCCGCCAGCCCGAGGCGAAGCTCGACGGCCGCCGCGACCCGCGCGTCGGCATGACCGGCGCCTCCTACGGCGGCGGCATCCAGCTCAGCGCCGCCGCCATCGACCGCCGGATCGACGTCATCGCACCCGACATCGCCTGGAACTCCCTGCGCACCAGCCTCTACCAGGACGACACCTTCAAGTCCGGCTGGGGATCGATCCTCTACGCGCTCGGCAAGGCGAACGGCAATCTTGACCCCCACATCGACAGCGCCTTCTCCGCCGGATCGACGACCGGCCGGATCTCGAGCGAGGACGAGCAGTGGTTCGCCGACCGCGGCCCCGACCGCCTCGTCAAGAAGATCCGCATCCCCACCTTCCTCCTGCAGGGAACCGTCGACACCCTCTTCCCGCTCGACGAGGCCATCGCCAACTACCGCACCCTCAGCCGCAGCGACGTGCCGCTGAAGATGCTCTGGTTCTGCGGCGGCCACGGCTCCTGCCTCACCGACCAGGGCAACACCGGCCGGATCGAGAAGGCGACCCTCGCCTGGCTCGACCGCTGGCTCGCCCGCGACCGCTCCGTGCGCACCGGCCCCGGATTCGAATGGATCGACCAGGACGGCAAGCGCTTCACCGCCAAGCGCTACCCACGCCCCGCCCGCATGATCGAGGCGACCGGAGAGGGCACCCTCCCGGTCCAGCAGGCCGGCGGCTCCGGCCCCTCCGGCCCCGGCCCCGGCGTCGTCGGCGCGATCGCCGGCATCACCAACGGCACCCGCGCCCTCAACGCCGTCAACATCGAGGTCGAGGGCAAGCGCGCCGATCGCGAAATCGTCGGCACCCCTCGCATCCGCCTCGACTACAGCGGCACCGCAACCGACCCCGACACCCGCATCTTCGCCCAGCTCGTCGACGACGAGACCGGCATCGTCCTCGGCAACCAGGTCACGCCGATCCCCGTCCGCCTCGACGGCAAGCGCCACGTCGTCCGGCGCCCGCTCGAGGCGATCGCCCACACCCTCCACCCCGGGTCCGGCGTCATCCTTCAGATCATGGCGAGCGCCACCAACTGGGGCCCGCAGCGTTCAGCGGGCGCCGTCGACCTCGACGAGGCGACGGTCAGGCTGCCGGTCGTGAAGGCGAAGTCGAAGCGCTGACGTCTCCGGCACCCGGAGCCATCGTCGATACCGGAGGTGGGATTCGAACCCACACGTCCTTTCGGACAATCGATTTTGAGTCGATCGCGTCTGCCATTCCGCCACTCCGGCCGGCCCGCCCAATCTAGCCGCGGCGGCGGGGCGCCGGCTTCATCGCCCGGCTCGCCGCATTGAGGATGTCCTGCGGATCGCCCGAGCTCCCGTCGAGCTCCGCCACCCCGACGTGAAGCCGGACCGGCCGGCCGTCGGGACGGATGCAGGACCGCGCCACCTCGCCGTCGAGCCGGTCGGCAAAGGCCGCCGCGTCGCTGCCGTCGACGTCGGCGAGGATCACGAACTCGTCGCCACCCCAGCGAAAGCAGGCGTCGGGCGCTCGCACGGCTGCCGCGATCGCAGCCGCCACCTCGCGCAGCAGCGCGTCGCCGGCGACGAGGCCGTGGCCGTCGTTGACCGACTTGAACTCCTCGACGTCGGCGACGATCACGCTCACTCGCCGATCGGTCCGCGCCGCCCCTGTGCCCGGCGATCTCGAGCGCCTCGTCGAAGGCGCGGCGGTTACCGAGCCCGGTGAGCGGATCGGCTCGGGCCAAGAGGCGAGCCTGCTCGCCGCGCTCGAGCAGCGCCGCCCGCTCGAGCCGCTGCCGCGCGAGCAGCACCGACACCGACAGCCCCAGCCCGCTCCAGATCAGCACCCGCGCCACCTGGTCGATTACGAGCACGTCCGCGTCCCAGGCCAACGGCAGCAGCAAGGCCACCGCGATGGCCGCCATGTAAGGCGGCAGCACCCGCGGCGGGAACGACGCGGCGACGTAGATCGCGCCGACGAGCAAGAGCTCCGAGTAGGGGGCGTCGGGGCCCGCCAGCCAGTTGAGAAGGGTCGTCGTCACGATCCCGACGTAGCCCGCGGCGAGGATCACCCTCCAGTCCGGCCGGAAGATGACCGCCCCCCGGAACATCGCCAGCCCGCAACCGGCGGCGGCCAGGATGATCACCCCGGCGACGACCCAGCCCGCCGCGCCGAGCGACGACTCGTCCGGCGGCGCGAACGGCAACATCACGGCGGCCAGTGCCGCACCGCACAGCCAGAAGATCCCGCCGACGCGCCGCACGCGATCGATGTCGGTCGCCGCGTACAGATCCGCGCTGTTGACTGCGAACAACCGCCGCCAGGTGAGTTCAGACTCCCCCATACCCGGCGGGCAGACTAGCCGCCCGCGCTGTGCCCGGCGTCAGCTCCGCGTGTTGACGGCGATGATCGCCCCGACCGCCGTCGCGCAGATCGCGCCGAAGACGACCCACTCCGACCAGTTGTCGAGGTCGAACAGAGCGCTGTAGACGAGCATCGCGAGGACCAGCAGCATCACCCCGGTGAGGATCTGCAGATGACGCTCCTGCCGCTTCAGCTTTTCCTGGTGCGGCAGCTCGTTCGTCGGCGTCCGCAGGTGATGCTCACGGTGGTGGCTCTCCTGCGGGTCGGTCATCCCTGCTTGTCCATCTCCCGCTGGATCTCCTCTTCGGTGATCGCCCGGTTGCGCGGCCCGTACGCCTGCCAGGCCGTCGTTATCAGGGCGATCCCGAGCCCGAAGACGACCCAGATCGGCCAGAAGTAGCCACCACCGCTGAGCGCCCAGATCACGATCATCAGGGCGAGCACGCCGACGGCCGTGATCAGCAGACTGCGGAACGCCCGCTGCGCCTTGAGCCGGCGAAGCGCCTGCTCGCGAGGGCCGTTCTCCTCGGTATCAGCCATCGCCACGCAGTCTATCCGCGCGCCGGATGGAGTCAGCCGGGCCGAAGCGCGCGCCGGACTGCCATCCTGGGGCCATCGCCGCCACGACTAACAGCCACAGTTGACGCCGGAGGGCGACGGCAACCTCGCGTCGGCCGCGGTCCACCGGCAGCTGCGCGACCAGATCCTCGACGGCGAGCTCGCCCCGGGCGACCGCGTCCCGTCGGAGCGTTCGCTGTCGGAGGAGCTTGGGGTCAACCGCCACGCCGTGCGGGAGGCGCTGAAGCGGCTCCAGCAGGCCGGGCTCGTCCGGATCAGCCAGGGCGGCGCGACCCGCGTCCTCGACTGGCGCGAGAGCGCCGGCCTCGACCTTCTGCTCGACCTGATGCGCCAGGGCGACACGCCCCCACCCGAGCTCGTCCGCTCCGTCCTCGAGATGCGCGCGAGCGTCGGCGTCGACGTCGTCCGCCGCTGCACCGAGCGCGCGGACGAGGAGCACCGGAGCGAAATCGGCCGCCGCGCCGCCGCGGCCGCCGCCCTGGCCATCGCGGCCGAGCACGAGGCGCTCGTCGACAGCTACGTCCGCCTCTGGGAGATGATCGTCGACGGTTCCGAGAACCTCGCCTACCGGCTCGCGCTCAACTCCCTCAACGGCGCGCTCACCGCCTTTCCCGACCTGGCGGTGGCGCTCGCCCCGACCCGGCCGGACGACCTCCGCGGGCTCGGCGATGCGATTGCATCCGGCGATGTCGATGCTGCCGTCGCAGCGGCGCGCACCCTGCTCGAGGGCGACATCGGCCTCGTCGGCTGACCCGCCCACCCCACCCTCCCAGAGCCACCCCGCCCCGCCCCGCGGTTGTCGTCGCCTCGGCCAACTGGTATAACCAGTTTTCGTTCTGGTCCAACCAAAGGCGGAGGCAGCATGATCAACCTGATCGCCAACGCGATCCCCTTCTTCCTGATGTCGGTGGCGGTCGAGGCGTGGGCGCTCCGCCACCACGCCCACGACGACGAGCACGGCAGCGATGCCGATGCGCCGATCGGTTACGAGGCCAAGGACACGCGGACGAGCCTGATGATGGGAGTCGGCCACCTCGTCATCTACTCGGGCTGGAAGCTCGTAATGGCCGCCGCCTACTCGGCCATCTACCTGCTGACGCCGCTCCGCATGGACCCCGGCAACTGGTGGACCTGGGTGCTCCTCTTCTTCTGCGACGACCTCGCCTACTACACCTACCACCGCGCCCACCACCGGATCCGCGTCTTCTGGGCGACCCACGTCGTCCATCACAGCTCGACGCACTACAACCTCTCCACCGCCCTCCGCCAGGACTGGACGCCCTTCTCCTCGATCTTCTTCTGGGCGCCGCTGGCGATGCTCGGCTTCGAGCCCTGGATGATCTTCCTCGCGATCTCCTGGAACCTGCTCTACCAGTTCTGGATCCACACGGAGAAGATCCGCCGGCTGCCCTCCTGGTGCGAGGCCGCCTTCAACACGCCCTCTCACCACCGCGTCCATCACGGCTCCAACGAGCAGTACCTCGACCGCAACTACGGCGGCGTCCTGATCATCTGGGACAAGCTCTTCGGGTCATTCGAGCCCGAGGGCGAGCGGGTCCGCTACGGGCTGACGACGAACATCGCCACCTTCAACCCGCTCCGCGTCGCCTTCCACGAGTGGGTCGCGGTCTGGAACGACGTTCGCGCCGCCCGCACCTGGCGAGCACGGCTCGGCTACATGTTCAAGGGGCCGGGCTGGAGCCCGCCGCCGGCGAAGCCGAAGCCTCAGACCGTCTCGAAGTCGACCTTGATCCGGCCCGAGTCGGCGGCCTCGCGCAAGGCCGCGTAGTCGAGGTCGTTCTGGTCGGCGTACCGGGCGGCGAACTCGGCCATCGCCCGGTCGAACTGGTCGCCGCCGCCGAGGTACGAAGCGATCGCGACGCGATCGCCCGAGCGCGCGTGCGCGTTGGCGAGCACCCCGCCGCAGAGGCGCGCGTAGATCGCCATCCCCCGCGGGGTCATCTTGTCGATCTGGGCTGACCCCTTCGCGTCCCAGAGCTGGCGCACGTAGAAATCGCGGCGCTTGCCGTCGAACCCGGTGAGCGACATCCAGCCGAGCAGCATGTCCCCCGCCGCCTGCATCAGCCGCTGCCCCTCGACCACACGCCGGCCCTGGCGGGCGTAAAGGCTCTTCGCGGTGTAGGGCTCCAGCACCGAACGCTGCGCCTCCTTGATCTGAAGGAAGAGGGGATCGCCGTTGTCGCGGCCGACCAGCAGCACGATCCAGGCGCGCGTTCCGACGCTGCCGACCCCGACGACCTTCCTCGCGACGTCGACGAAGCGGTAGCGGTCGAGCAGCTTGCGCAATCCCTGCGGCAGGCTCGCCCGGTACTCGCCGTACATCCGCCGCAGCTCACCCTCAGCCGCCTGCAGGGCACCGGCATCGACCAGTTCGCTGAGCGGCGTGATCAGTGGCGGATCGCTGATTATTCGCAGCTCGCCGTTGACCTCGCGTGTCAGCTTCGATGCCGCTCGGAGCGAGTTCTTGCGGCGCGCCTTCGCGACGTTCTTGTCGAAGTTGGCTATCTGCTCCTCCTCGACGGCGTCGGCGAACTGCTCGCGGATCAGGTCGAGATCGACGCGCTGGTACCAGGCTTCGAGGTTGCCCAGCTTCGCGAGCTCACGCATCCGCTCGCGGTACTCGGTGACCGCCGACTGGACGATCACGCCGCGCTGCTTGCGGCCGAACTCGCGGTCCCGGGCGGCGATCTCGAGGCTCGCCACGAGCCGCTTGACGTCCCATTCCCAGGGTCCGGGCAGCGTTTCGTCGAAGTCGTTGATGTCGAAGATGAGCCGGCGATCGGGTGCGGCGAACCCGCCGAAGTTCGACAGGTGCGCGTCGCCGCACGCCTGAACGACGATGCCGCTGGTCGGCGTCGGCCCGAGGTCGGCGGCCATGACCGCGGCCGCGCCGCGATAGAAGGTGAATGGCGACACCAGCATCCGCCCGTAACGGATCGGAACGAGCTCCTCGACCCGATCGGCGGCCTGGGCCTCGAGGATGTCAACGGGGTCGGGGCGGTCCGGAGCGGGCTCCCAGTTGCCGTGACTCGACCGGGGCGCCGCCTCGCGCGCGCGCTTCCCGCGCTCGCGCGAGTCGATGCGGCCGTTGGAGGCCGCCTCCGCCGGAGCGTTCTGACCGGGTGCCACGGGCGGAAGACTACGCCGATATCGCGAATGGACCATCACCCCGTTCGGGTTACCGAGAGGTCCGATCCGTGCGCTTCAATCGCCGGGATGGAGGCCGCCGAGCATCCCGCGAGCCACGAGCGCCCCGGCCGGCGCCTGGTCGAAGCCCTCACTTCGATCGACAGCTACGGCCCGGTCCTGCTCTCGATCATCCTCACCTACATCCTCGCGATCCTCCTCTCGGACGAGGACGCGGGCCAGATCGTCCTCGTCGCCCAGATCCTCAACGTCTGGCTGGTCTTCCGCGTCGCCCAGGCACGGCCGTCGATTCGCAAGGCGACGAACGTCCTGCTCGTGCTCGCCGCCGTCACCGCTGTCGCGACCCTGTTCGGTCTCGGCGGCGCCGACGGCCCGCTCCTCGCCGCGGCGAGCTGCGTCCTCTACTTCGTCGCGCCGGTGGCCGTCGTCCGCCACCTCGTCTCACGCCGGGTCATCGACCTCGAGACGATCCTCGGCGCGATCGCGGCCTACCTGCTGATCGGGATGTTCTTCGCCTTCGCCTACCACCTGGTCGGCACCATCCAGGACGGCCCGTTCTTCGGTGCCGACGGGGACGGCTCCCTCTCCCAGGACCTGTTCTTCAGCTTCACGACGATGCTGACGATCGGCTTCGGCAACCTCGTCCCGGCGCGCAACCCCGGCCAGACGATGGCCGTGGCCGAGGGGCTGATGGGTCAGCTCTTCTTGGTGGTGGCGGTCGCCAAGGTCGTCTCGGCCTGGCGACCGGAGCCGCGAGCCGGAGCCGAGGCGGGCCGCTCAGGCGGTCCGGCGGGCCCGGCGGCTCCGTAGGCGCCGGACCCGATCGCGGCGGCGCGGAGCAGCGGCCGGCGCCGGACGATCCTCATCAGAGATCCCCCGGAAGGTTCAGACCGAGCGCGAGCATGATTTCCGGCGCCGCCGCCACGACCTTGGGCGAGCCGACGAGGTCGGCGACCGCGCGGAGCGTGCCGAGGACGTCCTCGGCGGTCGCCCCCGCTTCGCCGGCTGCGGCCACCTCACGCGCATAGGCCGCGGGCGGCGCGTCGAGCGCGATCAGCGCGGCCAGTCGCGCCAGCGCTCGGCCACGACCGTCGAGGGCATCGTCCGAGCCCTCGAGCCCGAAGCGGTCGGCGAGGGCGTCATGCTCGGCGGCAGCGGCGCGCGCGAGGGAGTCGGACGTCGCGTGATCGCCGTTGGCCAATGCCACGGAAGGAGCAAACCAGCGCCCGGTCCGCCGGCCGTACCCCGATCAGGGTGAATCGCGGTCGCGCTCGAGCAACCCCGCGACCCGAGCGCACTCGACGGCCTCCGACCGGGAGGAGACGCCCAGCTTGCGATAGATCGAGCGCGCCTGGGTCTTGACCGTGTTCGTCGAGACGATCAGCTGGTCGGCGATCTCGGGGAAGGAGCGATGGGTCGGCAGCAGGTGGAGCAGGCGCCGTTCCGCCGGGGTCAGCGGCCAGCGCTCGACCGACCCCGACCCGGCGTCGAGCGCGTCGCGGGTGGCTTCGAGCCATTCGCGGAGGACGACCGCCTCGGGGATGCCCTCCTGGAGCGCGTTGGCCTCGCGGAGAAACTCGCGGGCGGCCGGCACGTCGCCGATCTCGATCAATGCCCGGGCGATGGTGCAGCGGATCGTGGCCGAGAACCATGGATTGAACTGGAGGACCGGGTCGACGAGATCGATTGCGGAATCGAGCAGGCGGCGGGCATCGGGATCGCCGTGACGACCGCGGACGAGGGCGGCGGTCGCCAGCGGCAGCGCGGAACCCCGATAGCCGTAGAGCCCGTAAAGCTCGATCCGCGCCAGCGCTTCGGTCACCGCCTGCTGCGCCTCGCCGAGCCGCCCCTCGTCGAGGGCGATCAGAGCCGAGCCGGCCCGGCTCAGCGATTGCAACGACGGCGCCGGAACCACCCCGCCCCGCGACACCTCCGCGAACGCCGACCCGGCCCGGCTACGGTCGCCCGCGAGATAGGCGCTCATGCCCTCGACGATCCGGCAGTAGGACGGCCAGATCGACCGCACGGGCATGTGGGGACCTGCGGTTCTCGCTCCGTCGGCGATGGCAGTCAGGTCCAGCGTGTCGTCCGCCGTGAGACGAAGCACCTCGGCGGCGGCCGAAATTCCCTCCTGATCGGTCTCGCCGACGAGACGCAGGCCCGTCTCGGACCAGCGCAGGAGGCTCGCGCCGTCCCCTTCGGTCAATGCCGAGACGGCGGCGGCGAGGGCGAGCCTGGGCTCCCGCTCGATCTCCTCGTCGCTGAAATGCTCGAGCCACGCCCGCAGCGTGGCGAGACGGCCCTCCGTCGAATACAGCGCCGCGAGATCCCAGACGAGTTCGGCGGCGAGCGCGACGTCGCCCGAGGCGATCGCCTGCTCGACGGCCCGGTCCGGCTCGCCGTTGGCCCGCGACCACACGGCCGCTCGGCGCAGGAGTTCGCGCTCCTCGCGGCGACCGAGCCTGGCGAGCTCCGACTTCAGCATCTCCCGCATCAACGGGTGCATCCGGAACTCGACGTCCTTGCTGTCGACGGGCGCCAGCAGCAGGTTCGATCGGGAGAGTCGCCGCAGCGTGCCGGCGGACCCCTCAGTCTCCAGCACGGCATCGCAGATGTCGCCGTCGAGCCGATGCAGGAGCGAGACCCGGACGAGGAAGTCGAGGTCCGCCCGGTCGAGGCTCGTGAGGAATTCGTCCCGCATGTAATCGGCGACGAGGCGCTCGTCGCCGGCGAACTCGGCGACGTAGGCGGCCGGATCCTTCTCTCGCATCCCGAGAGCGGCCAGGTACAGCGCGGCGGGCCAGCCCTCGGTGTGCTCGACCAGGCGCACGGTCAGATCCTGCGAGAGCTCGACGCCGGTCGCCGCGAACAGCGCCGCGGCCTCCGAGCGCGTCATCGCCATCTCGTCGACCCGGATCTCCTCGAGCCGGCCGTGGGCGCGGAGCCTGCCGACGCCGATCTCGGGCTCGAACCGCGCCGAGAGCGCGAGCGTGCTGCCGTCGGGCAACAGCGCGGCGAGCGCGGCCACGCAGTCGAGCGCGGGACGAGCGCCGATCCGGTGCATGTCGCTGAGCACGACGACGACGCCTTTCTCCCGCGCCGCGATCGCCTCGCAGAGCCGCGGCACGACGACCGCGGCGTAGTCGACCGTCGGTCCGCTCAGCGGCGCGACCGCCTCTTCGGGAACCGGGCCCGACCGCTCGAGGCCGTCGGCCAGACGGCCGAGCAGCACGGCCGGATCGTCGTGGCTGCTGTCGAGGGTCAGCCAGACGACCTCGCGGCCGTCCTCGCTCGCCCACTGCGAGAGCAGGACCGTCTTGCCGTAGCCCGCCGGTGCGATCACGGCGACGCACGGCGCCCGGCCAGCCCGCAGCGACGCAAGCAGCCGCGGCCGTTCGACCGCGTGCTGGAACCGCGGCGGAACGCCCGCCGGCGTGATCCCCGGTGCTGTCGCGGTCAGTTTTGCTCCATGGGTCTGCGGGTGAGCGATCGGGGCGCCCGGATTTGAACCGAGGACCTTCTCACCCCAAATGAGACGCGCTACCAGGCTGCGCTACGCCCCGAGGCGGCCCGAGTCTAGCCCGGTCCGCGGACCATGGATGCAGGTTGTTGACCCGGCGTCAGCTCGCCAGGTCGAACAGCTCCTCTTGGGCGATCTCGGGAAAGCCCTCCTCGCGGATCCGCTGCATCCAGGCATGGAGGCGGATGCGCAGGTCGGCATTGCTGCTGCGCACCGTCATCACGCCGTGCTCGGCGTTGCGGGCACGCTGCGGGAGCGGCCGGCTGCGGAACCAGCGCTGGAGCCTGATCTTGTCGTGGCCGATTCCGAGCCGGGCGGTCCAGAACCGGATCATCTCGACCACGTCCTGACCCTCGTCGAACTGGAGTCGGTAGTCGACCCGCCCGTTCGACAGGCGCCGGAGCCAGTGGGCCGCGAGCGCCACGACCTCGGGATCCGCGCTGCGGATCTCGATCGGTCCGATGTCGGCGGCCGTGTGCTCGGAGATGCACAGGGCCAGGAAATGACGGAACGTCGGATCCCGCGAGAGGCGCTCGAACTCGGCGCGCTCATCGGCGTGGGCTGCGTTCCTGAGCTTTCTGTACTCGGCTTGCATTCTTCTCATCGCTTCCACCTCAGCCTTCTCGACTGCTGGATCTCATCGGATCTCTCAATTGCTTACGAACAGATGTTCCCTGACCGGTCGGACGGAACGGGTGAGAACGGGCGAATCGGGCCGGTCAATAACCTGCGAGGCCGAATGGCAGAGATCCGACCCTTCCGCGCACTGCACTACGCCCCCGACCGCGTCGCCATCGCCGACGTCACGGCACCGCCCTACGACGTGATCGATCCGGCCGGGAAAGCAGAGTTGATGAGCCGCTCCGACCGCAACGTCGTCGAGCTCGACCTCCCCGACGACGCCGGCGGCGACCGCTACGAGCACGCCGCGGAGCTGCTCGCAGCCTGGCGGGAGGAAGGCGTCCTCGCCCAGGACGAGGAGCCGACGATCTGGGCCTACGAGCAGGACTACGAGGCGCCCGGCGGCGGCCGCCGGACCCGCCGCGGCTTCCTCGCCCGGGTCGCGGTCACCGACTACGGCCCCGGGCTCGTCCGCCCGCACGAGCGCACCCAGCCCGGCCCGAAGGAGGACCGACTGCGGCTGACCCGGGCCACCGGCTACAACATGTCGCCGATCTTCGTCCTCCACGCCGGCGACGCCTGGAGCCACCTCGCGCCGGCCCTCACGGCCGATCCGTTCTGCGAGGTGACCGACCCCGACGGCACCGTCCATCGCGCCTGGCCGATCGCCGATCCGGCGATCCACGAGGCCGTCGCCGACGTCGTCTCCGGCTCGGAGCTGCTGATCGCCGACGGCCACCACCGCTACGAGACCGCCCGCACGTTCGCCGACGAAGTCGGGGCCGAGCCCGGCGACGACGCCCGCTACACGCTCGCCTGCCTCGTCTCGCTCGAGGATCCCGGCCTCAGCGTCTTCGCGACCCACCGGCTCCTCCACGACCTCGACGAGGCCAAGCAGCTCGCGCTCCGCGACACCCTGATGAGCCTCTTCGACCTCGAGGAGGCCGAGTCCGCCGCCGACCTCGTGCCGGCCGACGGCGACGGCACGATCGCGTTCGGCTACATGGACTCCTTCCACCGCAAGCCCTACCGGCTCCGGCTCAAGGACGACGCGGTCCTCGCCGACGCCATGCCCGACGCCTCCGAGCCCTACCGGACGCTCGACGCGGCCGCCCTCGAGTCGCTGATCCTCAACGGCCCGCTCGGGATGAGCACCGACGACATCGCCGCCAAGCGCGGCCTCTCCTACTGCTCCGACTTCGACGAGGCCGTCGCCAGGGTCGAGCGCGGGGAAGCCGACGCCGGGTTCTTCCTCCGGCCGACCCCGGTCCAGCAGGTCCGCGACGTCGCCGACGCCGGCGAGACGATGCCGCCGAAATCGACCTACTTCTTCCCCAAGCTCCTGACCGGCATCGTCTTCAACCCGCTCACGGAGGGGCGCGGCCGGGAGTGAAGATCTATACGCGCAAGGGCGACGACGGCACCACCGGCCTCTGGTACGGCGGCAGGCGGCCGAAGTCCGACGCGCGGATCGACGCCTACGGGACGATCGACGAAGCGGGATCCGCCCTCGGCGTCGCCCGCTCCCTCTGCCGCGCCGGCAAGGAGGAAGTCGAGGGCGACCTGCTCGACCTCCAGCGCGACCTGTTCGTCGCCGGCGCCGAGCTGGCGGCGGCACCGGAGGCGCGGGACCGGCTCGAGGCCGGCGTCAGCCGCGTCACCGAGGAGATGGTCGCTGCACTCGAGCCGGCGATCGACCGCTACATGGAGCGCGTCGAGCTCCCCCCGAAGTTCGTCATCCCCGGCGGCACCGAGCTGTCCGCCGCGCTCGATCTCGCCCGCGCCATCCTGCGCCGGGCGGAGCGTCGCGTCGCCGCCCTCTTCGCCGCCGAGGAGCTCGAGCCGGAGCCCGTCGTCGCCTACCTGAACCGGGCGGCCGATCTCGTCTACGCGATGGCGCGCTACACCGACGTCTCCGACCCGGCGCTGTTCGAGGGTCGCCGCGGCGGGACCGTGGAGCGCGACTGATGCGGGCCACGGCCCGGCGACGCGAGGGCATGGTCCACGAGGTCGAGATCGACGGCCACACCGTCGTGCTCGACGAGCCGGTCGACGCCGGCGGCACCGATACCGCCCCCTCCCCCACCCGCCTGCTCACCGCCTCCCTGGCGGCCTGCACCGCGATGACGATCCGCCTCTACGCCGAGCGCAAGGAATGGGACGTCGACGGCCTCGAAGTCGACGCCGAGTTCGGCGGCTCCCCGCGAGCCGGCGAGACGGCCCGCTTCGACGTAACCGTGTCGCTTCCCGAGGGTCTCTCGGCCGAACAGCGCGAGCGGATCATGGTCATCGCCGGCAAGTGCCCGGTGCATCGCATCCTCGCCGCCGGGGCCGACGTCGTCACCACCGAGCGCGCTCCCGCGAACTGATGGACCTCGGTCTCGCCGGCAGGGCCTGCGCGGTCACGGGCGCCGGACGCGGGATCGGTCGCGCCACCGCCCGCCTGCTCTGTGAGGCGGGCGCCCAGGTCCTGCTCGTCGCCCGGACCGAGGAGGAGGTCCGCGACGCCGCCGCCGAGTGCGGCCGGGCCGGCGCCCCCGTCAACGGCCGCGCGGCGCACCTGGCCGCCGACGTGACCGACCCCGACGCCGCGGAGCGGATCGTCGCCGAAGCCGAGGAGCGGTTCGGGCAGCTCGACGTCGTCGTCAACGGCGCCGGACACGCGACCTGGCGCGACCTCGACGACATCCCCGACGAGGACTGGCAGAAGGCATGGGACATCAACGTGATGGCACCGATGCGGCTGATGCGCGCCGCCGTCCCGGCGATGGCCGAGCGCGGCTGGGGCCGGGTGGTGAACGTCTCCTCGACCGCCGGCAAGCGGCCCTCTTCGAAGATGGGCGAGTACTCGGTCGCGAAGGCCGCAGAGCTCTCACTGTCCCGCCTCTACGCCGAGCGCTGGGCGGGGAGCGGCGTACTCGTCAACGCGGTCTGCCCCGGCCCGGTCAAATCGGAGATGTGGATGGAGCCGGGCGGACTGCTCGACCAGTCGGTCGATCTCCACGGCCACGCCGGCCGCGAAGAGGGACTGGACGCCGCCGGCTCCTCGCGGCCGATCGGGCGCCTGGCCGAGGTCGAGGAGATCGCCTCTGTGATCGCTTTCCTCTGCTCGGAGCGCTCCTCCTACGTCCTCGGGGCCGCCTGGGGGGTCGACGGCGGCACCGTCCAGGTGATCATCTGAGCGGCGCCGACCTCTCCCGCGTCTTCCTCGACCCCGACGAGGCGGAGGGCCTGCACGCCCACGGCCGCGACAGCGCCGCCGTCCTCGTCCCGCTCTTCGGCTGGCCCGACCGGCCCGGCCTGATCTTCACCGAGCGCCGCCACGACCTCCGCCGCCACGCCGGCGAGATCTCGTTCCCCGGCGGCCGAGCCGACCCCGGCGAGACCCTCGTCGAGTGCGCGCTGCGGGAGGCCCAGGAGGAGATCGGGCTCGACCCCGGCGCGGTCGAGGTGATCGGTGCCCTGCCGCCGACCTCGACAGTGGTCACCTCCTACAAGGTCCTTCCGGTCGTCGGTCTTGTGCCGGGTCAACTTGCCCACACGCTCAGTCCGCACGAGGTCGAGCGCGTGATCGAGCTCGAGCTCGACGAGCTCCGCAGCTCCTACGGGATGCGCCGCCTGATCCGCCGCGGCGTGCCGTTCCGGACGCCGACGTTCGACGTCGAGGGCGCGTTCATCTGGGGCGCGACGGCGCGGATGCTCCAGCAGTTCTTCGAGCGCCTCGACGGCTGAGGCGCTCCGATGACCGGCTAGGGACCGGTCGCGATCGGCGCCCCGATCAGGTTCCCCCACTCGGTCCAGGATCCGTCGTAGTTCTTGACGTCCGCTTCGCCGAGGAGCTCGCTGAGGACCAGCCAGGTGTGGGCCGAACGCTCGCCGATCCGGCAGTAGACGATGACCGGACCGCCGCTCACGACCCCGGCCTCGGCGTAGACCCGCCGCAGCTCGTCGGCCGGCAGGAACGTCCCGTCCTCGGCGA
The DNA here is from genome assembly GCA_046330285.1 of Solirubrobacterales bacterium. GTDB lineage: Bacteria > Actinomycetota > Thermoleophilia > Solirubrobacterales > 70-9 > RHKX01. The sequence goes on from JAXLSX010000006.1 coordinate 170,610, forward strand.
CGGTGTCGGACCAGGGAACGAGGACGGCGCCGGGGATGTGGCCGCCGCGCTGTGCGCCCTCCTGCTCGTAGCCGGTCATCGCGATCAGCTCGCCCGTGAACTCGAGCCGGCTGCGGACGTCGACGAGGGCGGTGTCCGTCCCGAGCGCCGCGGCCACCTCGTCGCGGTAGGCGCGGATCGAGTCGTCGGGGTCGGCCCGGTCGAAGCGGGCCGGCGGGTGGGCGACGGGATCGGCACTGACCGGCCGGCCCTCGGCGATCCACTTGTCGCGGCCGCCGTCGAGTAACCGGACCGCATCGTGGCCGTAGTAGCGGAAGTACCAGTAGGCGTAGGCGGCGAACCAGTTGTGCCGATCGCCGTAGAGGACGATCGTGTGGTCGCGGGAGATGCCACGGGACCCCATCAGCGCCGCGAACGCGTCCGGCCCGAGGAGGTCGCGGCGGACCGGATCCTGGAGCTGGCGCCGCCAGTCGAAGCCGATCGCCCCCGGGATGTGGGCCTCCGCGTAGACAGCCGGGTTCTCGTCGACCTCGACGATCCGCAGCGAGTCGTCGCCCAGCCTGGCGGCGAGCCACTCGGTCCCGACAAGCACGTCCTTCGCGTATCCGGTCAATTTCGCCTCGCTTTCCCGCTGTTCAGGTGCCTCCCGAGACGATAGGGTTACCGCATGGCTGCAGGGAAGCCGTGGTACGGGGAAGGTGCAGGGACCTCCGACCTCGATGCGATGGGCAACGACAAGCGCCGCCCGGTCATCGGGCAGCAATACGGGGCATCAGCGCGGAAGCGGCTGATCGTCTACGGGATCGCGATCGCGGTGATCGTCCTCGTGATCGTCGCGTTCATGACGGTGATCAGCGGCGTCGACAACAAGGAGATCGCGCTCGAGGACACCGCGCCCTGGTCCGGACCCGACGCGCTTCAGGAGGCGCCGCGCGACGTCGACTTCCAGCGCAACGGCCCGACCGACACGATCCCGGCCGACGAGATCCTCAACCGCTGAGGACGTCGCTCACCGCGGCCGCCATCGCCGCGGCCCAGTCGCCGCCTTCGCGCTCGGCCATGACGACGCGGACGGGGATCATCCACGTCCGCCCGGCCCGCTCGACGAGTTCCGCCCCGGCGGCGAGCACCGCGGGGTCGGCGCTGCCGGCTCCCTCGAAGACGAAGCCCCGCACCGGAGTGTCCACGAGCTTCTCGAGCAGGCTCTCGAGCCGCAGCCGGTTCGCCGCCTCGACCTGATCCGGGGTTCCGGTCGCCGAGCCGAGCAGCCAAGCGACGACCGCGACGTCGCCGACGTGGTCGAGCACGCTGCCGACCCGGTCGGGATCGGCGAGCGCCGGCTCGATCCCGGCCTCCTCGATCGCCGCGAACGATTCCTCCCGCCGGCTCGTCCCGCGGACGGCCCAGCCGTCGGCGAGCAGCGCCCGGCCGAGCTCGCGGCCGTGACAGCCGCATCCGACGAGCAGCGCCCGCGCCACGGAGCGGTCAGCCGTCCTCGCCGTCGCCGGCCGGCTCGTCGCGGAGGTGGCGGTCGAGCTTCGACAGCGAGCTCTCGTCCATTCGGCCGCGCTGGCGGACCTGCTGGTCCTCGCGGCCCATCCGCTCGGCGTCGGCCACGGTCAGCTCTTCCGCTCCGCGACGGCGCCGGTACTCGTTCTGGGCGGCGATCATCTGGGCGACGTCGTCCTGCTCGAGCTTGAACTCGGTCTCGTAGTCGCGCGTGGGCCGCCAGTCGACGAGGTCGGCTCCGCTGCCCGGATAGGAGCGGGCGAGGAGGACGAGGACCGCGACGATGAAGCCGACCATCCCGAGGGTGATGAGCACGTAGTCCATGCGGTGGCCTCAGGTTAGCCCGTGCGGGCCCGGGATCGGGGGCGGTATGGTCGCGGCATGGGAGCAGCCAGCCTCGCAAGCGTCGACGGGACGATCCTCCCGCCCGAGGAGGCGACGATCTCGATCCTCGACGACGGCCTGCTTCGCGGCGACGGCGCCTTCGAGGTGATCAAGCTCTACGGGGACCACCCGTTCCGCCTCGATGACCACCTCTCACGGCTTCGCCGCTCGGCCGACGCGATCCACCTCGACTTCGACGAGAGCGCCCTCCGGGCCGAGATCGCGGCGCTGCTCGCCGACGGCGGCGACCCCGACGGCTGCCTGCGGATCGTCCTCACCCGGGGCGGCCGGCGGCTGCTGACGATCGAGGTCGTTCCCGACTGGCCGGCGAGCGCGAGCGTCGCGCTGGTGACGCTGTCGCCGAGCGAGATCCTCGCCGGGGTCAAGTCGATCTCCTACGCCGCCAACATGCACGCGACCCGGCTCGCGGCCGAGCGCGGCGCCGACGAGGCCGTCTACGTCGACGCCGGCGGCACCGTGCTCGAGGCGCCGACGTCGTCGATCTTCTGGACCGCCGCCGACGGCCGCCTGCACACGCCGGCGCTCGACGTGGGCATCCTCGACTCGATCACCCGCGACGTCGTCGTCGACTCGCTCGACGTCGTCGAGGGCTCGTTCCCGAAGGAGGAGCTGCTCGCGGCCCGCGCCGCCTTCCTCGCATCGACGACACGCGAGATCCAGCCGATCTCGGCGATCGACGACGTCGCGCTCGAGGTCGTCGGCGACGAGCACGCCGAGGCCGCCTCCGCCGCCCTGCGCGCCGCCGTCGAGCGCGAGCGCGAGGCGGCCGCCGCGTGAGCCGGTGAGCGGCCCCGTCGAGGTCGCGGTCGAGCGCCGCGTCGCCGTCTGCACGCTCGCCGACGTGGAGCACCGGAACGCGCTCGGGCCGGAGCTGGCGGAGGCCCTGATCGGCGTCCTCGAGGATCTCGACGCCGACGACGGCGTCCGCGTCGTCGTCGTCGCCGGCAGCGGCGACTACTTCGCGACCGGCCCCGACATCCGCGGCTTCGCCGCCCGCGGCGGGCCGACGCCGGATGCCGCGATGGCCGACTTCTGGGAGCGACACCACGCGCTCGCAAAGCCGTCGATCGCCGCGGTCGCGGGCTGGGCGCTCTCGACCGGCTGCGAGCTGGCGCTGGCCTGCGACCTGATGGTCGTCGCCAAGGACGCGACCTTCGGCCTGCCCGAGATCACCTTCGGCCTGATCCCCGCCGGCGGCGCCACCCAGCGGCTGACCCGGGCGATCGGCAAGCAGCGGGCGATGGAGCTGGTCCTGACCGGCCGCCGGATGACGGGCAAGCAGGCCCACGAATGGGGCCTCGCGAACATCATCATGGAGCGCCGCGACGTCCTCGATCAGGCCGTGATGCTCGCCGAGCAGCTCGCCGAGCGGCCACCGCTGGCGCTCCGGTACGGCAAGCGGGCGGTCCAGGCGGCCGACGAGGTCGGCCTCTCCGAGGGCCTCGAGCGCGAGCGCGAGCTGTTCGCGCAGGCGCTCGCCACCGAGGACCGGATCGAGGGAGTCGAGGCCCTGCTCGAGGGCCGCAGACCCGACTTCAACGGGAGGTAGAGTCGGCTCCGTGAGCCCGTCCGACCCGACCCTCGCGGCCTGCGAGAGCCACTTTCCGCGGATCGGCTCCTACGGATTCCTCTCCGACTGCGAGACGGGCGCGCTGATGGCGGCCAACGGCTCGATCGAGTGGATGTGCCTGCCGCGCTTCGACTCGCCCAGCATCTTCGGGGCCCTGCTGGACCGGGCCGCGGGCGCGATGCGCTTCTCGCCCGACGAGCGCGTGCCGGTCGCCCGCCGCTACGAGCCCGGGACCAACGTGATCGAGACGACCTGGGCGACCGAGACGGGCTGGGTCATCGTCCGCGACGCGCTGATCGTCAACGCCGTCCGGACCCACGACGGTCGCAACCGGCTCGAGGCCGAGCACATGCTCGTCCGCTTCGCCCACTGCCCCGAGGGCCACGCCGAGATCGAGCTCGTCTGCGAAGGGCTCCCCGACTACGGCCGCGACCGGGTCGAGTGGGATCTCGACACCGAGCTCGGCGTCGCCAACGCGATGGTCGGCGATCTGCCGCTGCGCTTCCAGGCCGACATGGACCTCGAGCTCGACGGCGACGGCAGGCTCTTCGGCAGCCGCCGGCTTGCCACCGACGAGAACGCTTTCTGCGCCTTCACCTGGTCGGACGAGGCGCGGCTTCCGGGCCAGGCCGGCGAGGCGGCGCGGCAGGTCTACGAGACCGGTCAGGCCTGGCGGCGCTGGCTCGAGCGCGGCAAGTTCCCTGATCACCGCTGGCGTGGCGAGCTCCAACGGTCGGCGCTGACCCTAAAGGGCCTGATGTACGCGCCGAGCGGCGGCATGGTCGCCGCGCTGACCACCTCGCTGCCGGAGACGCCGGGCGGCGAGCGCAACTGGGACTACCGCTACACCTGGATCCGCGACGCGACCTTTACGCTCTGGGGCCTGCACGTGCTCGGCCTCGACGACGAGGCCCGCGACTTCATGGACTTCGTCGAGCGCGTCACCGCCGACGGCGACGGCCACCTCCAGATCATGTACGGGATCGGCGGCGAGAAGGAGCTGACCGAGAGCACCCTCGACCACCTGAGCGGCTACATCGACTCCCAGCCCGTGCGGATCGGCAACGCCGCCTACTCGCAGCGCCAGAACGACGTCTACGGCGCCCTCCTCGACTCGATCTACATCCATTCGCGCGCCCTCGGCGGCGTCTCCGACTCGCTCTGGAAGCTCGCCTCCGAGCAGGTCGAGGCCGCCATCGCGATCTGGGAGCAGCCCGACCAGGGGATCTGGGAGGCGCGCGGCGAGCCCAAGCACTACCTCTCCTCGAAGCTGATGTGCTGGGTCGCGCTCGACCGCGGCACCCGGCTCGCCAAGGCCCGGGGCGAGCGCGAGCTCGCGGAGCGCTGGGGCGCCGAGGCCGACCGGATCAAGGAGGACATCCTCTCCCGCGGCGTCTCCGACGACGGCATCTTCCGCCAGCACTACGACACCGACGAGCTCGACGCCTCGACGCTGCTGATCCCGCTCGTCCGCTTCCTCCCGTCCGACGACGAGCGGGTCGTCAAGACGGTGCTCGCGATCGCCGACGACCTCACCGACATGGGCCTCGTCCTCCGCTACAAGGTCGAGCGAACCGACGACGGCCTCCACGGCGTCGAAGGCACCTTCTCGATCTGCTCCTTCTGGCTCGTCTCGGCGCTCGCCGAGATCGGCGAGCGCGACCGCGCCGCCCACCTCTGCGAGCACCTCCTGATGATGGGCGGCGCGCTCGACCTCTACGCCGAGGAGATCGAGCCCCGGACCGGTCGCCAGCTCGGCAATTTCCCCCAGGCGTTCACCCACCTGGCGCTGATCAACGCGGTCTCGCAGGTCATCACCGACGAGATGGCGGACGGCCGAGAGCCGGACGAGCGGGCGGTGTTCAGCCAGATGATGGCCGCCCAGGACGACGGGGCGGTCGGTCCGGCTTCGTAGGCGGGTTGGTTCGGGTGGCACGGCCGGGGGAGGTGCGGCTCCCGGCCTCCGGCGCTATCGGAGTTCGGCCGGGACCCACCCCTCCCCCGGCCTTCGCGCCTGGCCTGGCGAAGTCGTTGGCAAACCCGTCGTCCCGGGCTTGGGAGAGAGAGCATGCGAGTGGTGGATAAGTGCGTCCCAGACGCACAAATGCACCACTCGCTCGCTCACCCCTCCTCGCCCGCCCGCCGCGGATGCCGCCGCGCCGGCAGTGGCGCGAGGCGCGGGAGGCGCCGGACGGGGCGCCCCGCGACGTGCGTCAGCACGGCGTGGGGCTGTCCGGCGACAGGACCCGCGCCGTCGCCGACGACTCAGACCGCCTCGGCGGCCTCCTCGGCGGCCTCGATCTTCTCCTCGTCCGTCGGCGGCGTGTCCCGTAGGTACCACTCGGCGTCGAGGGCCCCGCGGGTGCCGGAGCCGGCGGCGGTGATCGCCTGGCGGTAGGTGAAGTCGACGAGGTCGCCGATCGCGAAGACGCCGGCGAGGTTGGTCTTGGTGGACGGCTCGTCGACCTTGACGTAGCCGTTGTCGTGGAGGTCGATCTGGCCCTTGACGAGCTCGGAGCCGGGAATGTGGCCGATCGCGACGAAGGCGCCGCCGACCTTGAGCTCCTCGGTGTCGCCGGTCGTGGGGTTGGTGATCCGGACGTGGTCGAGCGCGCCGTCGTCGCCGGCGACGAACTCCTCCGGGACCCAGGGCGTCTTGAAGTCGATGTTGGCGGTCTCGCGTGCGCGGTCCTGCATCACCATCGAGGCGCGGAACTCGTCGCGACGGTGGAGCACCGTGAGCTTGTCGGCGTACTTGGAGACGAAGATCGAATCCTCCATCGCCGTGTCGCCGCCGCCGATGACGGCGACGTCGCGGCCCTTGAAGAAGGCGCCGTCGCAGACGCCGCATGTCGAGACGCCGCGGCCGCCGAGCTCCATCTCGCCGGGGATCCCGAGCCGCTTCGGCTGGGCGCCCATCGCGAGGATGACGGTCCGCGCGCGGTACTCGTCGTCGCCGACCCAGACGGAGTGGATGCCGCCGTCGCTGAGGTCGACGCGGGTGGCGTCGTCGGTGATGAAGCGGGTGCCGAAGCGCTCGGCCTGGGCGCGGAAGCGGTTCATCAACTCCGGGCCCATGATCCCCTCGGGGAAGCCCGGGTAGTTCTCGACCTCGGTCGTGTTCTGGAGCTGACCGCCCCACTGGAAGCCCTCGATCACGAGCGGCTCGAGGTCGGCCCGCGCCGCGTACACGGCGGCGGTGTAGCCGGCGCACGCACCGCCGACGATGATCACGTTCTCGATTCGCTTATCGGTCACTTCCGACTCCTCGCATTCCGTTCTCCTGAGACTCTACTTCATTTTGTGAAGTATTGGAAGAGGCCGGGCTCTCCGGCTCCTCGTCGTCCTCATCATCCTCGACCGAGCGTCCCTCTGTCTCCCAGCGCGCCACGGTCCGCCGGAGCTGCAGGAAAGCGACGATCCCGGGCGGCAGCGGCATCCAGAACGCGATCAGCCTGTAGACGAGCACGGCGGCGATCACGGTCGACGCCGACTCGCCGAAGATCACGAACGAGCCGATCAGCCCGCCGTCGACGGCGCCGACCCCCGCCGGGTCGGGCGCCAGGTTCGCCGCCATGCCGACGAAGAAGCCCATCACCAGGACGCCGATCGGCAGCGCCACGCCGAACGCCATGAACGTCGCCCAGAGGATCCCGATGTTCGACGCCCAGAACCCGATCGCGCCGATCATCGCCAGGCCGCCGTTGCGGGGATGGCGGACGAAGGCGAACGCGAGCCGCCCCCCGGTCGAGATCGTCGCCGGGACCTTGCTCAGCTTCAGCGCCGTCCGGCTCGCCCAGTTGTTGCCCTCGAGCGACAGCCGGCGCTCGAGGTCGCCCGGCACGAGCATGATCAGCAGGAAGACGAGGACGAGGCCGCCGGCGATCGCCGCCGGAACGATCGTCATCGACGCCGGGTTCGGGCCGGCGAGGACGCCGGTCTCGAGCAGGACCCCGAAGACGATCACCGCGATCACGTAGAAGGCGTAGAGGAGGACGAGGAAGGCGACCATCCGCTCGGCCGCCTCGACCCGGCGCATCCCCGCCTTGCGCAGCGCCCAGTAACTGAGGATCACGCCGCCGGCGCCACCCGCCGACAGGACGCGGGAGGCGGCGAGCCCGGCCATGGTGATCTGGTAGCTCTCGCGCCAGTCGAGGTGGACGAGGTTCTCGCCGATCACGCCGCGGAAGAGGGCGACGTAGGAGCCGAAGGCGAGGACGTTGAAGCCGACGGCGACGGCGAACCACTGCCACTCGCCCTCCCCCATCTTCTCGATCGCATCCTCCAGCCCGATCAGCTTCGGCAGCAGGACGTAGATCACCGCGAACATCAACAGGACGATCAGCGCCGTCAGCGCGACCTTGCGCGGATTCTCGAACAGCGACGGCGCGTCGTCGCCGGGCCGCGCTACCCGTTGGGCCGGGGCCGCCGCCGCGGGTGCGGCGGACTCGGCGGTCGGGTCGACCTGCCCCTCCACCTCGATGAGGTGCTCCTGTCCGTGGTCAAGCTCCCTACCCTCGGCCATCGCCGGGCATGTTCGCATCCCCGCCGGGGGCACCCGGCCCGCGCCGGGCTCTCAGGAGTTCGCGGTCCGCTCGAGCTCCTGGACGGCGCGGCTGATTGCCAGCGCCAGCGGCTCGGCCATCGGCTCGCCGATCCGGACCGCGGCGACGAGGCCGAGGCCGGCGAGGAGGTCGATCACGTAGTGCTCGCCGAGATAGACGAGGGCGAAGCCGAGGATCCCGGCGTAGGTCCAGGCCGCCGCCCCGACGGCGCGGTTCGACTCGGTGAGGAGGATCGCCGCCAGCACCGAGGCGCCGAAGTGCAGCGACGGCATCGCCGCCCACGGGTTGCCGTCGACCGTGTCGTACATCTTCGGCCAGGCGCCCTTGAAGGTCTCCTCGCCCACAGCCAGCATCCGGCGCTCGACCCGGTCGTCGCCGGTGTAGCCGTTGGCGGCGGCCCACCAGGGCGGCGCCGTCGGCACCGCGATGTAGGTGGCGCAGCCGAGATCGAAGGCCGCTCCCATCTGTCGCGCGGCCCGGGCGTAGCGGCTCCCGTCGCGGGTGAGGATGTAGATCAGCGACAGGTGCGGCTCGAAGAACCAGGCCCAGTGGGCGAACGTCAGGAAGCGGTCGAGCGCAGTCACCCGCCCGTCGTCGGGGGTGAGCAGGGCCTGCAGGCGCGAGTTCGGGAGCCGGCCGCGGCCGACGGCGCGGTCGAAGCGGATCGGGTAGCGGATCTTCAGTCGCCGCCGCAGCGCCTCGGGGTCGTCGTAGGGAAGCTCGTGGACCATCGTGAACGCCCACATCTGCTGCGCGAACAGGAACGCGTCCCGCGTCTTCGTGCGCGACTTCAGCGTCGCAAGCCCGACCGGGCCGGCGACCGTGGCGGCGACGGTGGCCGCCGGAGGCAGTCGCAGGCGCTTGCGCAGGACCGGCACCGCGACCGACGCGGCGATCGCGGTGAAGGCCGCGCCGCGGAGCCACGGACGCAGCCGCGACCTGCTCCTGCGGGTTGAGGCGGCCGCCAGGGTCAAAGCGCGGCGAGTATAGAAGCCGCTCCGAGAGGGCAGACCGGCATCTGCCGGTCCCTGCCCCTAGAATGGCGGCGCCTTGGAGGCCCCCCGCAAGAGAGCAGCCCTTCTGACGCTCGCCGCGACCGCCGGAGCGCTCGTCGCGATGCCCGAACTGGCCGCGGCCGACCTGCTCGCTCCCGACTCGGCTGCCTCCGACGGTGCCGGTGCCGCCCGCACCCTCTACGTGATCATGGCCGTCCTCGCCGCGCTGATCGTGATCGGCGTCCTCGGCGCCGTCGTTCGCGCCCTCCGCTCGCGCTCCGTCGCCGCCGAGAGCGACGACGCCCGCCGGACCCGCGGCACCCGCTCGATCCAGGTCCGCGTCGGCGCCGGCCTCGGGATCTTCGTCGTCGTCCTCTTCGTCGTCGGCATCATCTTCACGGGTAAGGCGACCGAGGTCGACGCCTCCGCCAACGACCCGATCACGATCAACGTCGACGCCCAGCAGTGGGTCTGGCGCTACACCTACCCGGTCGCGGACCCGTCCGAGGACGGCTTCAACGACGACCAGCCCTACAGCTACCAGGAGCTCGTCGTCCCGGTCGACACCCCGATCAACCTCGAGATCTCCTCGATCGACGTCCTCCACCGCTGGTCGGTGCCGGCGCTCGCCCTGACCGCGGACGCGGTCCCGGGTGTGACCAACGAGGTCTCGTTCATGGCGACCGAGACCGGCACCTACGAAGGCGCCTCCAAGCGCTTCTCCGGCCCCGGCTACGCGAGCATGCGGACCCGCGTGATCGTCGTCGAGCCCGATGAGTACGAGGCCTTCCTGCAGTCCCGCGTCGACGGGATCAAGGCGGCCCGGACCGCGGTCCAGGACCGGGTGGCCAACGGAACCGCCCCCGGAGTGAGGTTCGAGCAGAAGTGACCCCCCTTCAGACCGCATCCCATCCCGAGGTCGTCAGCGAGCAGGTCCCGCGCGCGCAGAAGCCGTGGATCACGCTGGTCACCAGCCCCGAGCACAAGTCCGTGGGCCGGATGTACGTCGCGACGGCACTGTTCTTCGCCGCCGCCGCGATCGCCGAGTTCCTGATGATGCGGATCCAGCTGATGATCCCGGAGAACACGCTGATCCGGCCCGAGATCTTCGACCGGCTGCTCTCCGCCTTCGGCGTCACCTCGCTGATCTTGTTCGCGCTGCCGCTGCTCATCGGCCTGATGTCGATCGTCGTGCCGCTCCAGGTCGGCGCTCGCGGGATGGCCCTCCCCCGGCTCCATCACCTCTCCTACTGGCTCTACGTCTTCGGCGGGGCCCTGATCTACGGCAGCTTCCTCTACCGCCCCTCCGAGGCCGGGATCATGGCGCTGCCGCCGCTCTCCTCCTCGGAGTTCCTGCCCGGCGCCGCCGTCGACGCCTGGCTGACCGGCTTCGCCCTCGTCCTCCTCGGCTTCCTCTGCTTCTCGATCGCGATGATCGCCACGCTCCGCAACTCACGGGCGCCCGGCATGGCCCTGCAGCGGATGCCGCTGTTCTCCTGGGCCGCCGGCATCGTCAGCTACACGCAGCTCGTCCTCGCCCCGGTCTTCCTCGCCGCGATCGCGATGCTGATCATCGATCGCCACTACGGCGGCGTCTTCTTCGTCTCCGGAGAGGGCGGCAAGCCGATGCTGTTCGAGCACCTCGCCTCAGTCTTCATCTCCGGCGCGGTGGCGTCGCTGCTCGTCGGCGCGATGGCCGCGATCTCCGAGATCCTCTCGACCTTCTCCCGCCAGCCCCACTTCGGCCACCGGACGATGGCCGGCTCGCTGGCCGCGTTCGCCGTCCTCTCGGTCCTCGCCTGGATGCAGAACATGTACGCAGGGCCGATCCCCGACGGCTTCCTCTACTTCGCGATGCTGATGGCGCTCTGCGCCGTCGTCCCAGTCGGGCTGATCATCTTCAACTGGATCGCAACGATGACCGGCGGCGCCAAGCGCCAGGGGATGCCGTTCAAGTTCGCCCTCGGCGCGATCGTCCTGCTCGTCATCGGATTCGCCGGCAAGCTCGTCACCGCGGTCGTCCCCGTCGGCTCGCTGCTCGCCGGCAGCACCTTCACGACGGGCACCAGCTTCGCCCTGATCGCCGGCGCCGGCGTCCTCGGCGGCTTCGCGGCCCTCTACTACTGGTTCCCGAAGCTCTCCGGCCGCCTGATGGGCGACGCCCTCGGCGTCACCTCCTACTGGCTGCTGATCGTCGGCGCCGTCGTCTACACGCTGACGACGATGATGGCCGGCCTCGAGGGAATGGCGGTCGACGTCGCCAAGTTCTACGGCGACAGCGGCCTCGACGTCCTCAACCTGATCGCCTCGATCGCCGCGATCCTCTTCGTCCTCGGCTTCATCCTGACGATGCTCAACGCCGCCACGAGCTACAAGCACGGCATCGAGGTCGGCCCCGACCCGTGGCAGGGCAGCACCCTCGAGTGGTTCGCCCCCTCGCCGCCGCCGGTCCACAACTTCGACCTGGTCCCCGACGTCCGCAGCGCCGAGCCGCTGGACGACATCCGCGAGGCGGTCCGCCGTCGCGCGACGCGGTGGTATCCGCCGGCGGCCAGGACCGAGGAACGGGAGCCGGAGGCGGTTGCGGTCGCCGCCGGAGAGGCGCCGGCCGAGCCGGCGACAGGGGCCGAGGCGAGCGGAGACGACTCCGCACCCGCCGGCCGGGATGAAGACGACAGCCCGGTAGCCTGAGCGGCATGTCCGCCCGTCCCAACCCGGTGGCAAGCCCGTCCGCCGGGATGCCATCGCGATGGAACCTTCGGCAGGCGTAGCCGAGCGCGTCGAGCGCCACGCGTCCGCGACGACGCCCGCACCCGCGACGACGGTCCCCTCGGGCCGCCTCGACGTGGCCGAGGTGCTCGCGCACGTCCGCGACTACGTCGCGCTGACGAAGCCGCGGATCATCTCGCTGCTGCTCTGGACGACGGTCGCGACGATGTTCGTCGCGAAGCCGAGCGGCCTCGCCTTCTCGACGATCGCCTGGACCTGCATCGGCGGCTACCTCGCCGCCGGCGGCGCCGGAGCGATCAACCACTACATCGACCGCGACATCGACTCCCGGGTCGGCCGGACCCGCGGACGGCCGATCGTCGCCGGCCGCGTCAAGCCGGTCCGCGCCCTGGTCTTCGGCATCGCCCTCGGCGTTCTCGCCGCTGTCCAGCTCTGGATCACGGTCAACGGCCTCGCCGCGGCGCTGTCGGTCCTCGGGCTGCTCGGCTACGTGCTCCTCTACTCCGCCTGGCTCAAGCGCCGGACCCCGCAGAACATCGTCATCGGCGGCGTCGCCGGCGCGATCCCGCCGCTCGTCGGCTGGGCCGCCGCGGCCGGGAGCCTGTCGGTCGATGCCCTCTACCCGTTCATGATCATCTTCCTCTGGACGCCGCCGCACTTCTGGGCGCTGGCGCTGCTGATCTCCGACGACTACGAGAAGACCGGGGTCCCGATGATGCCGGTGGTCCGTGGCGAGGAGTACACGCGCAACCGGATCCTCCTCTACACGGTGCTGCTGGTCGTCTTCACGCTGATCCCGTTCGCGACCGGCCTCTTCGGCGGCCTCTACCTCGCGGCGGCGGTGATCCTCGGCGGCCTCTTCCTCGGCGGGTCGATCCACCTGCTCCGGAGCCCGAGCCGGAAGACGGCCCTGCAGCTCCATCTCGGCTCGCTCGCGTACCTGTTCCTCCTGTTCGGCGCCATGGCAGCCGACAGGGTCCTCGCCGCTTGATTAGATTTCAGCCTCGATGGATCGCCGCAAGGCCAACAAGAGCATCAACTCCGGCCTCGTCGCCGCGGGTATCGCGCTGCTCCTGTTCGCGATCACGTTCTACGCCGCCGTCCTCTACGTCGGCGGCTGATCGATGAGCCCGGTCCGCGACATCGAGAGCGCCGAGCCGACCGAGCTCGTCTACGTCCCGAACAACTCGTGGGCGCCGATCATCATCGCGCTGGGGATCACGTTCGTCCTCGTCGGGTTCTTCAAGGGCTGGTCGCTGTGGGTCATCGGCGCCTTCCTCCTGTTCCTCGGCCTCCGCTCCTGGTGGCACATCTCCAACGACGAGATCGAGGGCATGCGTCGCGAGCAGCGCACCGACACGGCGGTCATCCCGGCCGAGCCGGTCCGCCGCAGCCGCTGAAGCTCCACCGCCCCTCCTGAGAGGCGCTCAGAGCCCTTCTGACGCGCGCTCCCGGGTCTAGCCGGGTGTCATCGCCGACGTCGCGCCGTCGGACGTCCAGACGCGCATGATGTCGCGCATCGAGAGCACGCCGACGAGGTCGCTGTCCTCGCAGATCACGAGGTGGCGGATGCCCCGCGCGGCCATGTCGGCGGCGGCGCGCTCGAGGCTCCAGTCGGGGGCCGCCGTGATCACCGAGCCGCTCATGTGCTCGCCGACGAGCTCGGCGTCGGGGTCCTCACCGCGGCCGATCGAGACCAGCACGTCCCGCTCGCTGATGATCCCCGGGCCCGGGGCGTCCTCGTCGATGACGATGGCTGCGCCGACTCCCTTGTCGGCCATCATCTTGGCCGCGTCGCGCAGGGTGTGGCCGGGTCCGACGGTCAACACCACCTTCGACATGCCTTCGCGTACTTCCATTTCGGCGCTGCGCCTCCCTCGGGTCTCGTGGTCGTCCGGCGCGGCTCCACCGGCCGGTTTGTGCTGATCGTCTCAACCCTATCGAATGGCTCCGGGCAGGCGTCCGGGCGGGGTCGCCGACCTATAGGATTCGCGCCGTGAACCGACCTCGAGCCAAGGCAGCGGGACTGATCTCCCTGGGCGTTGCCGTCGTCGCGCTGCTCAGCGGCTGCGACCTGCAGGAGAACGCCGACACCGACAACGGTCGCGACCTCTTCATCGCCAACTGCGGCAAGTGCCACTACCTGAGCGAGGCCGGCACCACCGGCAACCTCGGTCCCGATCTCGATGCGGCCTTCGCCAACGCCCGCGCCCAGGGCATGGACCAGGACACGATCGAGGGCGTCGTCACCGACCAGATCTCGCACCCGCGGCAGATCGATCCGTCGGATCCCTCCTACATGCCCGCCGACCTCGTCACCGGCCAAGACGCCGACGACGTCGCCGCCTACGTCGGTTCGGTGGCGGGCGTGCCGGGCATCGCGCCCCCGACCGCCCCCGGCGGTCCCGGCGGCCAGGTCTTCGCCAACAACGGCTGCGGCAGCTGCCACACGCTCGCGATCGCCGGCTCCGCCGGCGCCGTCGGACCGAACCTCGACGAGGAGCTTCCGGGCCAGACCACGGCGCAGATCGAGGAGAGCATCGTCGATCCCAACAAGGAGATCGTCAAGGGCTTCCAGCCCAACGTGATGCCGGATAACTACGAGTCGACGATCGATCCCAAGGACCTCAAGGATCTCGTCGACTTCCTCTACGAGAACGCCGGCAAGGCTCCGAAGCAGTAGGCGCCGGGCCGGTCGCTCAGGCGCCGGGCCGGGACTGTTCGTCCTCGTCGGGCTCGCCGAGCATCTGGACGAGCCAGCGGACGGCGTGCCAGAGGCCGAACGCGATCGCGAGGACGCCGAGGATGATGCCGAGCGTCGAGCTGATCAGGACGGCGCAGGCGATGACGATCACCGCAACGGCGATGATCATCACGAGGATCCGGAAGGCGTCCTCCTCGGACTGGAACGGATTGCGCAGTTCCTTGTCGGGCACCGGAGGATGATGGCAGGGGTCCGCTCCCGGCCAACGGACACCCGTCACGGATAGGTTCCCCTGGTGCTGTTCGCCCTCTACCTGCTCGCCTGCCTCGCCGGCGCCGTGCTCGGGCTCCTCGGCGACGAGCCGAGCGTCGTGCTCGCGCTGCTCGCGGTGCTCCTCTTCCCGGTCGGGGTGATGTTCCTCGCGTCGGGCGACGAAGACGAGCGGCGGGGGCCGCGGCCCCCCTCGCTCCCGCCGGCGCTGCTGGCCGCGGTCGCCGGGTCGATCCTCGTCGTCTTTCTGATCCGGCTGGCCGTCGCCGCCCCCGGCTGGGTCGACCCCTTCAGCGCCGACTGCGGCGGGCCCTCCACCGGCGCCCAGCAGCTTGCGACGTGGTTCGCGACCATCGCCTTCATCCTCTCCGCCGTGCCCGTCGCCGCGACGCTGGCGGCGATCGGAGGCCGCCTGCGGCCCGGCGGCCGCCTCGCCCTCCTGCCGGTTTCGCCCGGCTTCTACCCTGTGGTGGTGGCCCTCTCCGGCATCGCCCTCGTCGTCGCCTCCTGGGCGACCTCCTGCTGAGCATGCCCGGCCGCGCTTTCGAGACCCGTGAGGATGCCGAGGCGGCCCGTCAGCGGCTCGCTGAGTCCCATCCGGACCGGAAGACGCACACCTTCCTGACGCGCGAGCGAGAGGGCGGCTGGGAGGTCGTCAAGGTCGCGCTGGCCCCTCCGGTCGATCAGCTCGACACCGAGGTGCGGGCCGACGAGCGCCCGCCGGAGCCGGACGACCCGCGGTCGGCCCACTACCGGAACGCCGGTCCGTACGCGGGGGCTTAGGGCTGGGCGGAGGCGTCCGAGGGCGGGGTTCTGCGTTGGGTGCGGGGTGGTCTGCAGGGAAGGGTGGATACCGGTGCGCCGGGCTGTCGATGGAGCCGATCGGTGTCCTGGCAGGCGAACGTCTCCGTCGGTGGCTGATAACGCAACCAGGGGTAGCGCTTTCTGCCACCGGGCCGGCGACCGCAAGTGGGTGGCAGGAAATGAACCTGTCAGGGAAGTTTTCTGCCACCGAGGCGAAGTCGCGCGCCGGCGACGACTCCCCGCCGACCTACCCCTCACTGCCGGCCGCGCGTTTGCGCGCGGCCCATGCCCCGCCCGAGTCAGTTAGAGGATGTAGACCGTCGTGTAGACGATGATCCACATGACGTCGACGAAGTGCCAGTAGATGCCCGGCACCTCGACGCCCAGGTGGTCCTCGGCGGCGGTGCCGAAGTGGCCGCGCCAGGCGCGGATGTTGGCGAAGCTGAGGAGCAGGAGCCCGACGAAGACGTGGGCGCCGTGGAGGCCGGTGAGGCCGTAGAAGATCGAGCCGAAGGCGCCGTCGCGGGCGCTGAAGCCGATGTGGACGTACTCGTTGATCTGGACGAACAGGAAGGTCGCGCCGAGCAGCCAGGTCATGGCGAGACCGAGCTTCATCGCGTTGCGGTTGCCCTTGCGGGCGCCCTCGAG
>JAXLSX010000007.1:0-153390 GCA_046330285.1 Solirubrobacterales bacterium
CCCTTGAGCAGCAGCACCGGAGAGAGGACCCCACTCGGCGACGTTCCCGTCTTCGACGGCGGGCTGACCGAGCTCGCCCCGGGTACGTGGGCGTGGCTCCAGCCCAACGGCGGGCTCGGCGAGTCGAACGCCGGGCTGGTGGTCGGCGACGGGGCCGCGCTGGTGGTCG
This sequence comes from Solirubrobacterales bacterium, assembly GCA_046330285.1. Lineage (GTDB taxonomy): Bacteria > Actinomycetota > Thermoleophilia > Solirubrobacterales > 70-9 > RHKX01. The sequence goes on from JAXLSX010000007.1 coordinate 170, forward strand.
ACACGCTCTGGGACGAGCGGCTGACCGCGACGATGCTCGAGGCGTTCGTGCCGGTCTGCGAGCGAGCGGGCGCACCGATCAGGAACCTCTTCAACACCCACGGCGACGGCGACCACTGGTACGGCAACGGCCTGCTCGGCGCCGGCGTGGAGATGATCGCGACGAAGCCCGCCATCGCCCAGATGCGCGCCGAGCCCCCGTCGATGCTGACCCGGCTCGGGCCGGTCGGGACCCTCGCGGGCGTCGTCGGCCGGATCCCGCTGTTGCCCGCGGCCGATCGGCTTCGCGGCCTCGGCGGCTTCATGTCGATGCTCGGCGCCTACGAGTTCAGCGGCATCGACCCGCGGGTTCCGGAGCACTCGTTCACCGACTCGAAGACGCTCGAGATCGGCGGCCGGAGCGTCGAGCTCACCTTCGTCGGTCCCGCCCACACGACCGGCGACGCGATCGCCTGGGTGCCGGACGCCCGCGTCGTCTTCGCCGGAGACATCCTCTTCCACGACGTGATGCCGATCATGTGGGCCGGCCCCGTCGGCAACTGGATCGCCGCGCTCGAGCGGATCGAGGCGCTCGAGCCCGCCGCGGTCGTCGGCGGCCACGGCCCGGTCGGGGGCGTCGCCGACTGCGTCGCCCTCCGCGAGTACTGGACGTGGCTGCGCGAGCAGGTGCTCGCGGCGGGAACCGATTTCGACGCGCTCGACTTGACGGAGAAACTGATCGGCTCGTCCGAGTTCGAGCCCTGGCGCGAGTGGCGCGGCGCCGAGCGAACGCTGGTCAACGTCGCCCGGATCGCGAAGACCGAGCGCGGCGGCGGCAGCGAGATCGGCACCGCCGAGCGGATGAAGCTGATCGGCTCGATGGGCGCGCTCGTCGAGCGCCTGCGGCGCTAGACGGCGGCTGCGGCAGGGCGGCCGCTGCGAGCGGTCAAGATCGCCTGCGCGCCCTCGCCAGGGACGACGGTGATGCTGCGGCGGCGGTGCGCCTCGAGGATGCCGTCGCTGCCGGCCCGCACCTCCATCCGCGAGAGCACGGCGCGGAGAACGATCCCCATCTCGAGCAGTGCGAAGCTGGCGCCGACGCAGCGGCGACGGCCGCCCCCGAACGGGATCCAGGTGTAGGTGCCGGGCTCGTTCTCGAGGAAGCGCTCGGGCCGGAAGGCGTAGGGGTCCGGGTAGATCTCGGGATCGTGATGGACGAGGTAGATGTTCGGGACGACGTGGCAGCCGGGGCCGAAGGTATGGCCGCCGATCTCGATCTCGCCGATCACCCGGCGGGGGCCGGCGATCGTCAGGACCGGCCGGCGACGCAGCGTCTCGCGGATCGTCGCCGTCACGTATTCCTCGCCGTCGGAGTCGACGTCGGCGACCAGTCGCGAGAGGGCATCGGGATTGCGGACGAGCCGCTCGAACGCCCACGAGAGCTCGGTCGCGGTGGTCTCGTGACCGGCGACGAGCAGCGTCATCAGCTCGTCGCGGAGCTCCTCGTCCGACATCGGCGAGCCGTCCTCGTGGTGGGCCTGGAGCAGCATCGAGAGGACGTCGTCGCGGTCCTCGCTCCCGGCGCGACGCTCGTCGACGAGCGCCTGGATCTCGGCGTCGGTCTCGGCCTTGACCTCCTGGAAGTCCGCCAGCGCCGGGTGGAGGCGACCGAGGCGGTAGGCCTGCGGGATCAGGGCGATCGGGCTCATGCCGAACTTGAGCATCCGGCCGAGCAGGTGACGAAGGCGCTCGAGGCGCTCGCCCTGGTCCAGGCCGAAGACCGCGCGCAGGATCACCTCCATGGTCAGTCCCTGCATGTAGGGATGAAGTGGGACCGGTGCACCCGTGGTCCAACCCTCGACCTCGGCCCCCGCGACCTCCGTGACGAGGCCGCTCAGAGCCTCCATCTTCTCGCCGTGGAAGGCCGGGAGCATCAGCTTGCGCTGGGTCATGTGCCGCTCCTCGTCGAGCAGCAGGATCGAGTTCGGCCCGACGACCGGCAGCAGGATCGCCGCGCCCTCGCCCGGGTGCAGGACCTCCGGCGGGGCGGTGAAGATCGCCTTGACGTCCTCGGGCCGGGACATCATCACGAACGGGTCGATGCCCAACAGCCGCAGCGTGAAGGTCTTGCCGTACTTCGCGCGGCAGCGCTCGAGGTAGGGAATCGGCCGCTTCTGCCAGCCGAGCGACTGCCAGGCGCGCGGCGCCCGCGGGCCCTCCGGCAGATTCAACCCCGCTCCCATGGGCTTCAGGGTAGCCGGACTGGCTGCCCAGCCAGTGCGACCTCGTCACACTGGCCGGGCGCCGGCCGCGGCTCGCCTACCGGCGGACCCGCGTGAACGTGAACTTCGCGTCCATCCGCGTCTTGCCGGTCGTCTTCGGCGGTCCGCCCCATGTCTGGGTGTCGTTCGGGTAGGTGACGGAGCGACCGAGCTCGATCGTCGTCCGCTTCCGCTTTGGGTCGAGCAGCTTCCGCACCGAGATCCCGGCTCCGGCGGGGATGACCGCCCCAGCCCACTCACCCTGCGTCTCGGTCAGGGTCATGTCGGCGTTGTACTGCCCGCTCTCGTCGCAGGCGGCCGGCAGCGAGTGGTAGCTGTCGCTCGTCGTCCAGTAGGGATCCGCCGCGAAGAAGAGGTGATCGCCCTTGCCGGTGTTCGGCAATCCGGTCGGGTAGGAGGGGTTCTCGACTTCGCCGATCTCCTTGCCGAGGTACGCCTCGAGCTCCCCGTCCATCGAGCAGGTCGCCGTCCCGATCTCGTCCGGGGGCGGACCGTCGCCGCCGAACGGGCCGCTCCCGGGCGGGCAGTCCGACATCTGGCTGTAGAGGATCCGGTAGTTACGCTCGAGCTCGGCATCGGCGCGGATGTTGAGGCCCTCGCCCTTCGCGAAGACGAACTTTACCCCGCCCTCGACGGGCTTCAGCGTGACCTTCGGCTTACCGACGCTGTGGAAGTCGATGTACTGGCGGCCGTCGCCGAACTCGGGCCAGTCGCAGGACGGCGCGACCTGCTTGACGTACTTCCAGGTGCTCAGCTGCTCGCCCGTCACCTTCATCGTGAACTTGCCGGGCTTCAGCTTCGGCGCGGCTGCGGCCGGGCCGGCGGCCGCCAGCGCGACCGCGAGCGCCACGGCGCAGATCGAGGACTTCTTCATCGGCTTCCCTTCGGAGTCGGATTGACTCCGTCACCCTCGCCGCGCGGTCCGGCGACGGCATCGGGGAGGTCCCCAACGACGTGCGGCCGCAGCGGATCGTCAGTTGCCGCCGCCCCCGCAACCGCCGCCCCCGCCGCACCCGGATCCGCCGCCACACCCGGATCCGCCGCCACACCCGACGCCGCCACCACCCATGCTTCCGAGAAAGAGCGCGGCATCGACCCCTGCACCCCCACGACCGAGCGATCCGCGCCCGCCGAGCCGGTAGTCGTTCTCTCGCACGCGTGAGAGTTGCTTCTCGCTGACACCCCAAGGCTCCCGAACGCCGAGGAGGGAGTCGACGCTCCAAATCGGAGACTTCTCGCCCGCTCTGCCGGCCTTCGACTCGTCCCAGGCTCGCAGCGTGTTGGCCAGCATCGACGGAATCAGGAACGGATCCTGGACCACGGCGGGCTTGCCGGCCGGGAAGTGCTGGAGGTAATAGCCGAAGACTGCGCGGCAGAACGCGATGTACTCGGACGTATCGAGGATCAACTCGTGCCAAGCCGAATCGACGAGTTTCGACGGCATCCCCAGAGCGCGGTTCTTTCGCCAGGCGCAGCAGACGAACCAATCCTTCAAGCCGCGCTCGACGAACTGCCGCCCTTCATCGGTGCCCGCCTCAGGGTGCTCGTCGACGACCTTCGTCCAGATATAGGCGGGAAGGGTCCATTCATTGATCACGCGCTCTGCGCGGCGCGCATAAAGACGGCGCGGCCCGAGGAGCGCGAAGCTCGCGGGCCCGAGCAATGTTGCCGTGTCCCTCACGGCCCGATCATCGGAAGCCAACGCGGATAACTGAAGCAGCCACGCGCGGCCTAGTTCGGGATGACTTCCTCGCAGTCGTTGCCGACCTTGTCCTTCGACGTGGCGAAGGCGACGTCGTTCCCGGGCCCGCAGCTGAGCCGGTCCTTCTCGTTGTCGCCGAAGCCGGAGGCGTCGAGCTGATCGTCGCCGGGGCCGCCTGAGAGCACGTCCTTGCCCTTTTCGCCGTAGAGGTCGTCGTTACCGTCGCCGCCCTCGATCGTGTCGTCGCCGGGGCCGCCGAAGAGACCGCCGATCAGGTACTGATCGTCGTCGTCCCCTCCGGAGATCTTGTCGTCGCCCGGGCCGCCCTCGACGTAGTCGTTGCCGGCCCCGCCCTCGACGACGTCGTTCCACTTCTTCGCGTAGCTCGAGTCGTTGCCGCCCTTGGCGTTGATCCCGTCCGCCTTCGACGACCCGGTGATCTGATCGTCGAACTGCGTGCCGTTGCATTGCTTGCCGCCGCCGGCGCAGTTGACGTCCTGCGCGATCGCAACGGCCGCCCAGACCAGGGCCGCAGCCCCGAGTGCGCCCACCGCCGCCAGGATCCTGGTCCTCGTCATTCGATCTCCCCCTTGTCTCGGTTCAGCCCTGGTAGGGATCGCGCTCGATCAGCTCGATCCGGTAGTCGTCGGGATCGCGGACGAAGCAGAGCCGGGAGCCGCCCTCGCGGACCGTGTAGGGCGGGCGCTCGGGCTCGATGCCGAGCTCGGCGAGGCGGCCGAGCGTGCCGTCCATGTCCTCGACGGTGATCGCGATGTGGCCGTAACCGGTCCCGATCTCGTAGGGCTCGGTGACGTCGTGGTTGTGCGTCAGCTCGAGCCGGGCGCCGTCGCCGGGCAGGCCCATGAAGATGTTCGTCGCGTCGTCCCCGATCGGCATCCGGTGGAGGACCTCGAAGCCGAGCTTCTCGTAGAAGTCGACGGAGGCCTCCGGATCGAGGATCCGGTAGCAGGTGTGGATCAGCTCGCTCATGCGGCGAGCCTAGCGCTTAGAAGCCTGCGGGATGAGTGGCCGTGAAGCTCTGGGACTGTTCCCAGGAGCTCGAGTAGTCGGCCCAGCTCGGGCCGTCGCCGCCGGAGTCCGAGGTGTCCCAGCGGAGGCCGGCGATGACCGCGTAGGCGTGGCCGGAGTTGGCGTAGACGGTGATCCAATTGCCGACGCCCGATTCGCCCCAGCTCATGAAGCCGGTCGAGTCGAGCGGGCTGTCGAGGAAGCCGCCGCCGTGCAGGGCGTAGCTGACCGCGCCCGAGCAGTCGTAGCCGGATGCCTCGAAGCTGCCGTGGCCGCCGCCCCAGACGTACGGCTTGTCGCGGATCGCGTTCGCGGCGGCGATGACGTCCTTGACCTGCTGCGGCGCGTCGGCGGGAGCGGTCGCGCTGCCGTCGGCGTTGAGCACGGCGGTGCTGCCGCTCGGAGCGGGGACGCTCGGCGCCGGTGCGGCGACGGCCGGGTCGGCCGCCTCAGCCGCGGCGGCGGCCTGGCGACGCTGCGCGCTGGCGATCCCCGACTCGAGGTCGCCCTCGCGGGAGGTCAGCTGCTGAAGGGTCTGGCGGCGCGCGGCGCGGGCGGCGTAGAGCTGCTGCTCCTGCGACTCGAGCGCGGCGCGCTGGTCGGCGAGCTCCTGGTGGCGCGCGGCGAGATCGTCACGAGCGGCGGCGATCCGCTGCTTCGTGTCGGCGAGACGCTGGACGGTGGTCTCAACCTCGTCGCGGAGATCCTTGACCCGGGAGACCGTGTCCTCCTGGTACTGGTGGACGCGGTCGAGGTAGGTGGCGTCGACCGAGGCGTCCTCCCAGTTGGAGGACTCGATCAGGAGCTTGATCATGTCCGGGTCGTCGGACTTGTAGACGCCGACGAGGATCTTGCCGAGCTCGTCGACCGCGGCCTCGAGGTGCTTACGGACCCGGGCGAGGTGCTCGCGGCCGGCGTCGAGATCGTCCTCGGCGGCGGAGAGCTCCTCCTCCTTGGCCTGGAGCTCGGCGGCGGCGGCCTCCTCGGCCTGACGCGCCTCGGAGACCTGGCCGATCAGCGCGTTGATCTCCTGGTTGCTCTCGTCGAGCTGCTGGGAGATCGCGGTCTGCTGGTCGCGGACGTCGGAGAGGGCCGCCTGCTTCTGGGCGATCGTCGCGTCGGCGGGCGCCGGGCGCAGCATCACGACCGCCGTGCAGACGGCGATCAGGAGGAGCGCGGCGGCCGCGATCAGGCGGGCGGAAGGGGTCCCTGCCCTGTTGTCGAAGAAGTTCGGTCGCATCAAAGTCGGCGAGGGAGCCGGAACCCCACTCGCGAGGCGGCACAGTAGAGGCCCTCAGCCGTTTGCAAGCGGTCGCTAACAGACCTGCAACGGATCTTGCGAGCGTCCCAGAGCCGCGTTCGTGGCTCGTTTGCAGGGTTTTTGTCACCGAGGCGGCGACAGTGAGCGTTCCGTGAGCGCGCTCAGGACTCGCTTGCAGGGATCGGTCGGTCAGCCGCGGACGGCGATCTCGCCACCGAGGTGAAGCTCCGGATCCGCACCGGAGCCGCGCACCGCGAACTCCGTCCCTCCGCCCCGCTCCGCCGCCGCGAACCGGACCCGGCCGGGCAGCGGGATCGGGCGCCGGAACGAGACGCTCGCGGCGAAGGAGTCCGGGAGCCTGCCCTCGAGCTGCGCGAGGCAGCGGGCCATCGTCCACATCCCGTGGGCGATCGGCCGCGGGAACCCGAAGGCGCGAGCGGTGAGCGGGTGGAGGTGGATCGGGTTGCGGTCGCCGGAGACGGCGGCGTAGCGGCGGCCGAGGTCACCCGGCAGTCGCCATTCGGCCGACGCCGGAACCTCGTCGCCCGCGCCTTCCGGTCCATCGCCGCGCGGCGCATCGGGATCCCCGCCGCCGCGGTGGAGGATGGTTCCGCGCTCCTCCCAGACGACCGTGCCGGCGGAGCTCGCCGCGATGACGAGGGAGAACGCCGTCCCCTTCGGATGCGGGCGCAGGTCGACGGCTCGCACTTCGAAGTCGAGGCGCTCGCCGATCGCGATCGGCCGAAGCTGGGTGATCTCGTCGTCGAGGTGGACGAGGCCGAGCAGCGGGAACGGGAACGAGCCCGAGCTCATCAGCGCCATCTGCAACGGGAAGGAGAGGACGTGCGGCCAGGTAGCGGGCATCTCGTTGCGAAGGGTCAGTTCGCAGGCGCGGCAGTAGGCGGCGAGCGCATCCGGGTCGGTGCCGACGGCAGCGGTCCCGAGGCCTTCTGCCGGCAGGTCGCCGCCGCGGGGACCGCCCGGAATCAGGGGCAGGCGGCCGATCAGTCCCGCGCCGGGGACGGCGCCGAGTCCGGCGCGTGCGTAGAGCGGCGCGAGCGACGGCATGCCGTCGAGCGTGCGGACCCCGCCGGCCACGGTCAGGCGCCGATCAGGCTCTGGCCGCAGACGCGGATCACGTTGCCGTTGAGCCCGGTGGAGTCCGGCGCGGCGAACCAGGCGATCGTCTCGGCGACGTCGACCGGGAGCCCGCCCTGCGACAGGGAGTTCATCCGCCGCCCAGCCTCGCGGGGTCCGATCGGCATCGCCGCGGTCATCTGGGTCTCGATGAAGCCGGGGGCGACGGCGGAGATCGTCGCCGAGCGTTCGGCGAGGACCGGGGCCATCGCCTCGACCATCCCGATCACCCCGGCCTTCGAGGTCGAGTAATTGGTCTGACCGGCGTTGCCGGCGATCCCGCTCATCGAGGACACGCAGACGATCCGGCCGCCCTCGTTCAGGAGGCCGTCGCGGGAGAGGAGCTCGGCGTTGATCCGCTCCTCGGCGGTCAGGTTGATCGCGATCGTCAGATCCCAGCGATCGGCGTCCATCCCCCCGAGGGTCTTGTCGCGGGTGACGCCGGCGTTGTGGACGACGACGTCGATGGCGCCGTGTTCGGCCGCGAGGGCGTCGCAGATCGCCGCCGGCGCCTCCGGGGCGGTGATGTCGGCGACGATCGCCGAACCGCCGAGCGTGGAGACGACGCGATCGAGGTCGTCCTTCAGGGCGGGGACGTCGAGGCCGACGACGTGGGCGCCGTCGCGGGCGAGGACGCCGGCGATGGCCTCGCCGATTCCGCGAGACGCCCCGGTGACGAGCGCGACCTTGCCGCGCAGCGGGTGCTCGCGATCGACTGCGGGCACGTCGCGGCCGTCGCCGATCCGCGCCGTCTGGCCGGATACGTATGCCGAGCGCGGCGAGAGGAAGAAGCGAAGGCTCGAGCCCAGCCGGCCCTCGGAGCCGGCGCCGACCCGGAGCAGCTGGGCGGTCCCGCCGTAGCGGAGCTCCTTGCCGGCGGCGCGGACGAATCCCTCGAGCGCACGCTGAGCCGTCGCCGCGGCGGGATCCTCGCACTCGCCGGGCTCGCCACCGAACACGATCACCCGTCCGCTCGGCTCGAGCCGGCGGATCGTCGGGTGGAAGAACCGCCAGAGCTCGCGGAGGTCGGAGCTGGTCGCGATGCCGGTCGCATCGAAGACGAGGGCTTTCCACCGCTGCGAGCCCGGCGCCTCGTCGTTCCAGATCCCGGCATCGATGGAGGCCCCGCCGAGCGCCGTGCGGACGTCGTCGTCGAGGCGGCTGTCGACGGCGGTGGCCGCCTCGGAGAGGACGGCGGCGACGGCGTCACCGCAGCGCCCGCCGGAGGCTGAGCCGACGAGGACCCGCCCGTCGATCAGCGGCGCGCCCGGCTCGAAGCGGTCGAGCTCGACCGGTTGCGGAAGCCCGACGCTCTTGGCGAGGAAGCCGCCGACCGGGTTGTTGACGATCTGCGTGTAGGCGTCGGCCACGACTCAGGCCTCGAGGATCGCGACGACGCCCTGTCCGCCGGCGGCGCAGATCGAGATCAGCCCGCGGCCGCCGCCGCGCTCGTGCAGCATCTTCGCGAGGTTGCCGACGATCCTGCCGCCGGTCGCCGCGAACGGATGGCCCGCCGCGAGCGAGCCGCCGCGGACGTTCAGCTTCGCGCGATCGATGGTCCCGAGCGGCTCGTCGAGGCCGAGACGCTCGCGGCAGAACACCGGGTCCTCCCAGGCGGCGAGCGTGCAGAGGACCTGGGCGGCGAAAGCCTCGTGGATCTCGTAGAGGTCGAAATCCTGGAGGTCGAGGCCGCGACGGGCGAGCAACCGCGGGACCGCATAGGCGGGCGCCATCAGCAGGCCCTCGCGGGCAGTGACGTGGTCGACGGCGGCGGTCTCGGCGTCGACGAAGCGGGCCAGCGGCTCGAGGCCGTGCGCCTCCGCCCACCCCTCGGTTCCGAGAAGAACGGCGGAGGCCCCGTCGCTGAGCGGGGTCGAGTTGGCCGCGGTCATGGTCCCGTCCTCGCCGCCGAAGACCGGCTTCAGCTTGGCGAGCGACTCGACGGTGGAGTCGGGCCGGAGGTTCTGGTCGCGCTCGAGGCCGAGGTAGGGCGTGACGAGGTCGTCTTCGAATCCGGACTCGTAGGCCGCCCCGAGATGCTGGTGGCTGGCGGCGGCGAGCTCGTCCTGGGCCCGGCGGGTGATCCCCCACTCGCGGGCCATGATCGCCGTGTGCTCACCCATCGAGAGGCCGGTCCGGGGCTCCGAGTTGCGAGGGATCTCGGGAACGAGCTGACCGGGACGGACGCGGGCGAGCGCCCGGACCCGGTCGAGGGTCGAGCGCGCCGAGTTGGCCTCCAACAAGATTTCGCGGAGATCGTCGTTGAGCGCGATCGGGGCGTCGGACGTGGTGTCGACGCCACAGGCGATCCCACTGTCCACCTGGCCGAGCGCGATCTTGTTGCCGACGAGGATCGCCGTCTCGAGCCCGGTGCCGCAGGCCTGCCCGACGTCGTAGGCCGGGGTCTCGGCCGAGATCCGCGTCCCAAGTAGCGACTCGCGGGTCAGATTGAAGTCGCGGCTGTGCTTGAGGACGGCGCCGCCGGCGATCTCGCCGAGCCGCTCACCGGCGATGCCGGTGCGGTCGATCAGCCCGTCGAGGGCTGCCGTGAGCATGTCCTGGTTCGAGGCTTTGGCCAGGGGGCCGTTCGAACGCGCGAACGGGATCCGGTTCGAGCCGAGGACGTATGCCGGTTCGGTCCCCGCCACGGGGCCTTACTTGAGCTCGGCCGACGTCAGGCCGAGGAGCTGGCGGGCGATGATCAGGAGCTGGATCTGCTGGGTGCCCTCGAAGATGTCGAGGATCTTCGCGTCGCGGGCCCACTTCTCGAGCAGCTCGTCCTCGCCGAGGCCGGTGGCCCCGCAGAGCGCGACGCAGCGGAGGGCGACGTCGACGCAGGTCCGGCCCGCCTTCGCCTTCGCGTAGGACGCGTGCAGCGAGTTCGGCTTGCCGTTGTCGGCCATCCAGGCCGCCTCCATCGTCAGCAGCCTCGCGGCCTCGTAGTCGGCCTCCATCGCGAGCAGCTCGGCGGCCGCCGCGGTCTGCCGCCCGGTCGGACGGTCGGGGTCGACCTCGACGCCGGCATCGGCGAGCAACTCGGTCGCCCGCTCGAGGCAGGCGCAGGTGAGTCCGATCGCCATCGCGGCGACGAGCGGCCGCGTGTTGTCGAACGTGCGCATCGCCCCCGCGAAGCTCTTCTTGGTGTCGATGTCGGGGCTGCCGAGGAGGTTCTCCTTCGGGACCCGGCAGTCGTCGAGGATGAAGGCGGCGGTGTCGGAGGCGCGGATCCCGAGCTTGTGCTCGAGGCGGTCGAGCTTCAGGCCCGGGTTCGAACGCTCGACGACGAAGGACTTGATCGCGGCGCGGCCCTGCTTGGGGTCGAGGCTGGCCCAGACGACCACCAGGTCGGCGCGCTCGCCCGAAGTGACGTAGATCTTCTCGCCGTTGAGGACGTAGTCGTCGCCGTCGAGGACGGCGGTCGTCCGGATCGCGGCCGAGTCGGAGCCCGCCTCGGGCTCGGTGATCGCCATCGCCGCCCACTTGCCCTTGAAGCGCGCCTTCTGCTCGTCGTCGGCGACCGCGGCGATCGCCGAGTTGCCGAGGCCCTGCCGCGGCATCGACAGCAGCAGGCCGACGTCGCCCCAGCACATCTCCATGATCCCGAGGACCGATGCGAGGTTGGAGCCGTTGCGGTTGCCGCCGTCGCCGTTCCCGGTCGCCTGGCTGACCCCGGCCGCGCCGGCGCCGCCCGACGCCCCGCCCTCGTCGAGTCCGTCGATCATCGCCGCGAGCATGTCGAGCTCCTTCGGGTACTCGTGCTCGGCGAGGTCGTACTTGCGGGAGATCGGGCGCAGCACTTCGGTCGCGACCATGTGGGCCTGCTGGACGAGCGGCTCCATCTTCTTCGGGATCTCGAGGTTGATGCTCATACGAGCAGCCCTCCCTCGATCACGCCGGCGGCCCGGAGATCGCGGTACCAGCGCTCGACCGGGTACTCCTTGACGTAGCCGTGGCCGCCGAGCAGCCCGACGGCGTCGGAGCCGACCTTCATGCCCTTGGTCGCGGCGAGCTGGCGGGCGACCGCCGCGGCCCGGGCGAAGTCGCTGCCACTGTCGGCGAGCGCCGCGGCGCGGTAGGTGGCGAGCCTCATTCCCTCGATCTCGATCGCGAGGTCGGACATGTTGAACGCGACGGCCTGACGGTGGCTGATCGGCTCGCCGAACGCCTTGCGCTCGTTCACGTAGGGGATCAGGAAGTCGAGCGCGCCCTGCGCGGTGCCGACGGCCATCGCAGCCCAGGCGATCCGGCCGAGCCGGATGCACTCGGCGTAGTCGACGGCGTCGCCGAGTCGGGCCGCCGCCGGAATGCGGACGCCCTCGAGGCGAAGCTCGGCGGTGGCAGCCGCGCGGAGGCCGACGGCGGGTTCGGGCCGGACCGAGATGCCGGAGGTCGACGGCTCGACGAGGAACAGCGACGGTCCGTCGTCGGTCGCGGCGGCGACGAGAAGCAGCTCGGCCGCTTCGGCACGGGGAACGAGCGCCTTGGCGCCGTCGAGGACCCAGTCGCCGCCATCGGAGCGGGCGACGGTCTCGAGCTCGAAGGGATCGAAGAGCGGTCCCGGCTCGTGCACCGCGAGTGCGGCGGCCGGCACGTTCTCGCCGGTGAAGGCGGGCAGGTAGGTGGACTGCTGATCGGCGTCGCCCCAGAGTCCGAGCGCGGTGCTGACGGCAGCGGGGGCGAGCGCTGCGTAGGCCAGGCCCATGTCGCCGCCGGCGAGGGCCTCGGTGATCAGGGCGGAGGTGACGGCGGAGCGGTTCTCGACGGCGCCGCCGAGCTCCTCGGGGACGCCGAGAACGGCGATGCCGAGCTCGGCGCTCTGGGCGAGCAGTTCGTCCGGAGCGGCGCAATCGGCATCGGCCTGCTGCGCGGCCGGGCGGAGGCGCTCCGCGGCAAAGCCGCCGAAGGCCTCGATCATCATCTTCTGCTCCTCCTCGGGCTCGAGGTCGAAGAGCCCGGAACCGGAGCTGCGCTTCTGCCGGGCCGGGGAGGCGAGCTTCTGGGCGGCGGCGAATCTGCGCCCGGCCACGTTGGCCGCGCGGAAACCGTTCCTGGTCCCGCTGTGGACGAGGCGCTCGGTGAGATCGCGCAGGCCGATCCGGTCGATCAGCTCGGATCCGGCGATCCGGTTGAGGGCCCGCAGGCCCGCGCTTGTTCCTTGCTCGGCGAGGCTCATCGCTTCAGAGGGGTTCCGGCGGCAGCGGCCTGCCGGACCGCGTAGAAGGTAGCACAGATCCGTGGCACATCAAACTGTGACATCCAGACACACGGCCGGATCGGGCTGATCCGATCCGGGGCCGGCTCCGAAGTGGGTGGTGACGGGACGAACCACCCCACCAACCAAGGAGCAAATCAATTATGACCCGCAAGTCACCAATCGCCAGGGTAGGCGCCGTATTCCTGATGGTCGCCGCACTGGCGCTCGGAGTCGCCGCCTGTGGTGACGACGACAGCACCGGCAGCAGCGACCAGACCTCCGCCGAGGACGTCAAGCCGGTCGCGCAGATCGACAAGCTGACCGGCGTCGACACCGCGGTCACGCTCGACACCGGATTCGTCGACGCGCTGACGAAGCTGAAGGTCACGCCCGGCCCGGTCGGCGATGCCGAGATCAGCAAGGACGGCGTCGCCTCCTTCCCGATCACCGGCGGCAACGTCATCTACTACGACCCCGCCTCTCCGGTCCGCCCCTATGTACAGGGAGTGATCGACCACGAGGGCAGCGGGCTGAGCCTGACCGCCGGCAAGACCGAGGTCGAACTGACCGACTTCGTGATCGACCCGGGCACCTCGGAGCTGACCGGCACGGTGTCGGTCAACGGCAAGGAGGCCGCCACCGACGCGGTCCTGTTCGACCTCGACGGCTCGACGCTCGAGCCGCTGAAGACGAACCCGGACGGCACGGCGACGCTGGAGGGCACGACGGTCGAGCTCTCCGACGATGCGGCGAGCCTGCTGAACGACACATTCGGCATCACCGATCTCAAGGGCGGCCTGGTGGTCGGCATCTCGGCCATCACCGTCAAGGGCTAGTCAGGGAAGGCTGCGGACGCCGGAGGCCGGGGACCGTTTCTCCCCGGCCTCCGGCTTCGCCGTGTCTGCCGTGCCTAGGAGCGGGGCTTGCGCAGCAGCGCGATCTGACGCGACTGGGCGAGCAGGCGGCCGTTGCGGTCCCAGACCTCGCCCTGCTCGTCGAACAGGCCGTCGATCGAGGCGTCGGTCCGGAACCGGACCAGGGCCAGCGTGTCGGACGGATCGGGGACGGCCCGGAAGTGGATCGTCAGCTCGAGCGTCGGCGCCGGTGCGAACGTGGTCATCGCGCCGAACGGCGCCGGCCACCAGGCGTCGGTGTAGAACGCGACCAGCTCCGGCGTCATCTCGGAGTCGGCGGACGCCCGCAGCCAGCCGCCGGCGACGGCCTCCGACTCCCCGCTGAAGGGGAGCGCTCCCCAGACCGGACGGGTCTCGAGCTGCTCGAAGAGCGGCGGCGCCCCCGGGCCCGAGCCCAGCGCGCCGACCTCGTCGGGGGCGGGCGCTTCCGGGGCGACCGGGTCCTGGCTCCATGCCGGCTCGAAGTCGGTCGTCAGCACGCAGAGGGCGAGCGTCACGGTCCTGCCGTTCTCGAGGAGCCGGGCCGAACAGGTCGTCGCCGACCTGCCCGAGCGCTCGACGACCACCTGGATCTCGGCCTCGCCGGCGGCGGGCGGCGACAGGTAATGGAGGGTCAGCGAGCGCGGCAGCCGCTCCGGGTCGCCGACCTCGGCCCGGATCGCCCGCAGGATCAGGGCGGCGATGAAGCCGCCGTTCGGCCCCGGCGGCCCGAACCACTCGGGCACGATCGAGCCCCTGAACATGCCGTCTCCGATCCGGGCGACGGCCGTATCGCCGGCGAAGCTGCTGTGCGGGACCGCTGACACGCGCGGCAGTCTCGCAGGGAACCGGCGCGCCGCTGTGTGACGCCGCACGCTGCCGGTGCGGGCTACCCGTCGAGGTCGCCCTGGCCGAGCTTCTCGTCGTCGGCACCGTCGATGCCGTCGTCGCCGGCGATGCCGTAGAGCGCGTGCGTCCCGTCCTCGGCCGGCTCGGGATCGACCGCCGCGGTGATCGACGATCCCTCCTCGACCAGTGCCGGATCGATCTGCTTCGGCACCGCAAGCACGAGATCCGCACCGAGCTCCCGGACATCGTCAGCGGAGACGACGATCTGGCTCTCGTCATCGCAGACGGCCTGGACGACGCCCTCGAGCAGCGCATAGCTGAGCGAGTCGAACTCGACCTCATAGGAGACCTGGCGGAGCTCGACGGCCGGCACGACCGGGTCCTCGGGGTAGGCCCGCTCGGGCTCACACCGCGACGCCGGCGCTTCTCCGGCCGGCGGCTCCGTCGCGGTCGCGGCACGTCCGGCTGCGCGTGGTCCACCCTCCTCCGCAGGGCGGCGTGCCTCCGCGGCCGCAGGGTCGCCGGAAGGCGGATCTGCCTCGCGCGCGGCGAGCTCGGCCTTGACCGTGACCCCGGCGGTGAGAGCCGGCATGTCGCGCGCTCCCTGCTCGGGCTCCGGCACGGTGACGACCACCGAGGCTCCGGCCGAGGATACGACGTAGGTGCCGGCCTTCTCGTCGACCCATGTCACGGTGCCCGAGAAGGTGACGTTCTCACCGCTCCCGTCCTCCTTGCGCCTGCCGGCCTCCGCCGACGTCGTGTTGAACAGGGGATCGACCGGGACCTGGATCTCGGCTCCCGCGTCGGGAAGCTTGGTCGCGTGGATCGTCGAAAGCGCTCCCGATCCCTCCGCGACCGAATAGCTCTCGGCGAGCGGGTTGACCCGGACGACGGTGCCGGAGACCCGCTCCTGTTCGGGCTTCGGCGGATCGTCGGGAGGAGGATCGAGCGGCGGGTCCAGGGGCGGATCCTCGGGCAGCGTCGCCGGCGGCGCGACCGGAACCTCCGCCGGCGGTGACACGGGTTCCTGCTGCGGAGCGGAGCGGCCCCCGCCTCCGGAGCCTCCTCCCCCACCGGTCAGCGCGGTGTCCGGAGGAGTGGTTTCGGCGACGACGGCCGCAGGCGGCGTCGGGCTCGCCGAGGCGATCAGTCCGCCGAGGCCACCGTTCAGGGCCGAGCCGACGACTCCTCCGAAGCCGAGCGCAAGGACCGCGACGAACACGGCCGTCTGCGGGGCCATCGGCAACCCGCCCGGGTTCTTCGGGATCGGGATCGCTGCGACAGGGTCGGCCACCGGCGCGGCGACGGGGGTCGCGCAGATCGGACAGGTGGAATCACCGCTCGCGAGCGGCGCTCCGCAGTCGTTGCAGGACCCCGAGAACGTCATCCGATCGGCTCCCCGGCCGGGACCTGACCGGTCACGGGCGCGGAGGTGACGAGCTCGGTTCCGCACTGCCAGCAGAACGCGGCGCCGCGCGCCTGCAGCGCCCCGCAGGAGGAGCAGCTCCCGGCCACGCCCTCCTGCTCGAGCCGGACCATGCGCTCGGCCTGGCCGAGCGAGGAGTCCACCTGCTGCAGCTTCGCCGCCTGCTTGGCCAGGACGTCGAGACGAAAGTGGTCACGCCGGGCCATCTCGTACGTGAGCCCACCGAGGTCCCACTGCAGGACCACGAACTCGCGCGCCAGCCGGTCCCGCTCCTCGCGAAGCTTGTCGTTCTCGACCTTGACCCCGCTTCCGAGCACCTCGGACTTCTCCGCCCGGCGGCGAGCGGCGGGCACCTTGCGCGCCGGGCGGATCCGGTCGAAGAGATCGACGATCGGGTCGGTGACGCTCACTTGATCACCTGGGCCGGGCCGCCGCCGCCCGGCGCCTCGTTGTCCTTCGGCGGCGGCTCTCCCGGGAGCGCGATCGTGTCGGGCAGATTCTTCGACTGCTTGGCGTAGTCGTCGCCGCTGGCCTCGTCGAGCGCGTTGAGCTGGTCGTCGGTCACGGTCTCGGCGCCCGGCGCCTTGGTGGCGTCCACGACCTTGTCCCCACCGCCGCCGGAGTTCTTCTCGTCCTTCTTCTTGGCGTCCCCCCCGCCCGTGGACGCGACCTTCTCGGTTCCCGGATCGGCCGTCGTGGTCGTCGCGGCGGCCGTCGTCGCCACCGGCGCGGCGGCGACCTGGACCGGGTCGTTGTTGTCGCCACGGCCGAGCATCACCCCGACGAGGAGCACCACGGCCAGCGTCGCGATGCCGCCGACGATCGCCATCGGCGTCCACGGACCCTGCGAGCTGGCAGCCGGGGCGATCGCGGGTGCGACGGGCGCGCCTCCCGGCGCGACATCCTGATCGGCCGCCATTGCATCGAGGTCGACTCGGGTCGCTCCTCGCCGCTCGCCGCAGTTCATGCAGTAGCGCTGGTCGGTCGCGAGCGGAGCGTGGCAGGACCTGCACGCCTCGCCCTCGAGTCCGAGTACTGGTTCGTCGCTCATTCGATTCGCCTCCTATGGCTGCAGTTGGACGGGAGGGGCGGTGACCTCGATGTCCGCCCCCTCGGGATCGCCGATGAAAAAGACGTGGTAGGGCGTGCCGTGATCGGGATCGGCTTCGAGCCGGCGAAGTCCCCCGCGCCCCGCCGCCACGATCCGGTTGCCGTCGCGAGCCACGGCGAAGACGGTCACGTCGCGCTGCTCGACCTGCGACTTGTTCTCCGCCTCGCCGGTCGCCTCGACTCCCGAGAACTGATCCTGCTTCAGCGTCGGGTTCGTCAACTCGATCTCGGGAGGACTCGCCGGCAACTCCTCGCCGCCCGCACCGATCGTCGCCTCGACCTCGTCAGGCTCGCCGGTCGCGAGGATCTGGTCGTGGACCCAGTCGAAGGTCTCCCCCGGCCCGATCGCGGGAATCTCGGTGAGCGCGGGAGCGAGGCCGGGCACGTTGTTCTTGAAGACCGTCTTGCCCTTCGCGTCGCTGACGTCGATCGCGATCGGGACGTGGGCGTAGCCCTGGTCGGAGGTGTTCTTGACCTCGACCACGACGGCCGTACCGTTCTTGTCGCTGAGCAGGGTCGTGTCGACGACCTCGATGTCCTTGTTCTTCTGCTTGACGACGAGGCCCTTCTCGCTCTTGATCAGCTTCTGGCCCTCCGCCTCTCGCTGAGCGCTCGTCGCCTGGGTCGACTGGCACCCCGCGGCGAGCAGGGCGGCGCCCGCCAGCGACATGCCGAGACCCGCGGCGACGCCGATTCGTGCGCGGGTCATCCGAACGCACCCGTCACGTACTCGCGCGTGCGCATCGCCTGCGGCGCGCCGAAGACATCGACGGCCGGGCCGTACTCGACGAGATCGCCGAGATACATGAACGCGACCCGATCGGCGACCCGTTGCGCCTGCTGGAGGTTGTGGGTGACGATCACGATTGCGATCTCCGCCCGGAGCCGCCCGATCAGTTCCTCGATGACGTCCGTCGAGATCGGGTCGAGGGCCGAGCACGGCTCGTCGAGCAGCAGAACCTCGGGATCGATCGCCAGCGAGCGCGCAATGCAGAGGCGCTGTTGCTGGCCGCCGGACAGCCGTAGGGCGGCGCCGTCGAGGTCGTCCTTCACCTCCTCGAAAAGGCCGGCCCGTTCGAGCGCGCTCTGGACCTCGGGCTCGAGGACGTGGCGCTTCGGCTTCTTGGTGCCGCGCTCGCGCAGGCCGTAGGCGACGTTGTCGAAGATGCTCATCGGGAACGGGTTCGGCTGCTGGAAGACCATCCCGACCTGACGGCGGAGCTGGGTGACCTCGAGGAAGTCGATGTCGCGCCCGTCGAGCAGGATCTGGCCGGAACGGGCGGCGGTCGGGGTGTCGTCGACGAGCCGGTTCAGCGACCGCAGCAACGTCGTCTTCCCGCAGCCGGAAGGGCCGATCAGCGCCAGGACCTCGCCCTTGCGCACCTCGATCGAAACCTTGTTGACCGCGAGCTTGTTGCCGTAGGCGACGCTCAGCTCCACGGTCCGCATCCGCTCCGTCACCGCGGTGGCGGGACGGTTCGCCGGACCGGGGGCGAACGTCGCGGTCGCGCCGTTTCCGTTCACGGCCGGGTCGGCGATCTGCGGGGCCGCGTCGACCGCGATCCTTCTGATCGGGGGTACCGTCATGCCCAATTGCTCTTCCTCCTTCGCACCGTGACGTCGACGAGGAAGTTCAGGAGCACGACCGCGATCAGCAGCACGAACGCCGCTGCGTAGGCCTTCTCGGGAGCGTTCCCCTCGCCGGCCGGCGAGTTGTTGTAGACAAAGCTGGTCAGCGTTCCGCCGGTGCCGCGGAGCGTCCCGAGCACCGGCGTGTCGTCGGCGGCGTCGAGGGTGAGCGAGGCGCCGAGGAGGATCACGACGATCGCCGTGTCGCCGATGATCCGGCCCATTCCGAGAGTCGCGCCGGTCGCGATCCCCGAGCGCGACGAGGGCAGGAGGACGCGGCGGATTGTGGAGATCCGGTCCTTGCCGAGGGCGTAGGACGCCTCGCGGACGTGGCGCGGGATCGCGTCGAGCGCCTCCCGGGTCGCACCGACCACGAGAGGCAGCGCGATCAGCGACATCATGGCCGCCGCCGCGAAGAACGAGCGGCCGAACACGGCACCGCCCTCGGCCGTGAACGAGAGGAAGCCGAAGATCCCCTGGGAGAAGATCAAGAGGCCGAAGATCGCGAGCACGATGCTCGGCATCCCGGCGATCATCTCGATCCCCGACTCGACCATGCGCGCCAGCCCGTTCGGGCGGCCGTATTCGCTGAGCCAGACCGCGATTGCGATACCGAGCGGCAGCGCGATCGCCGTTCCCATCAGCGCGAGGATCAGCGTGCCGGCGATCGGGTCGAGGAACCCTCCCGTCTTGCTCTGATCCAGCCCGGGCTTCGGCGACTGGGTGAGCATGTCCAGGTTGATGTACTGGAGTCCCTTGTAGCCCATGAAGACGACGATCGCCCCGGCGATCAGACAGAGGGCGATGCCGGCCGCCCAGGAGAGGCCGACGCCGGCGCGGTCGCCGCGGCTCCAGGACGGTGCGAGGGGCCTGAACTGAGGTTCCTGGGGAGCCGGCGCATGCCCGTTCCCGTTCGCGGACGGGTCCGCCGGTGCGACCGAGGCCGGTGTCATCGGCTCGGTCATCGCGGGTTGAGCATGTAGCGGCTGAGCGACTTCCGCGCCCACCAGCCGGCAAACGAGAGCGCCGCGCTGGCAACGAGGAGGACCGCCGCGAAGGCGTACAGCGTCTGCCCGAACGGCTCGACCGAGAGCCCCTCGGCGTTGTCGACGATCGTCGCCGCGAGCGGACGGGACGGCTCGAACAGGAAGGTGAGGCCGTCGAGCGGGTTCGGCGCGAAGCCGACCGACCCGGACACCATCGAGAGCATGATCGCCTCGCCGAGGGCTCGGGCGCCGGCGAGCACCATCGCGGCGACGATGGCCGGGCGCGCCGCGCGGACCCCGATCGTCCAGAGCGCGCGCCAGCGGTTGACCCCGAGCGCGGCCGAGCCCTGCATCCACCCCTGGGGAACGGCCCGCAGGGCGTCGACCACGATCGCGATCATGATCGGCGTGATCATGATCGTCAGGATCGTGACGGCGACGAGAAGGCTCGATCCGTCGAGCTGGATCACGTAGCTGACGGACTTCTTCATCTCCTCGTCGATCAGGTTGCGCTCGACGAACGGGACGAAGATGAGGATGCCGATCAGGCCGTAGACGACGGACGGCACCGCCGCCAGGAGCCGCACGACCGGCTCGACGATCCGCCGGATCCCGTTCGGAGCGAACTCGACGATGAACATCGCCGACAGCAGCGAGAACGCGGTCGCGATCAGAACGGAGACCGCGCTGATCAGGAGCGTCGAGTAGATCAGCGGCCACGCTCCCATGTCGTAGACGTAGTTACTGGCGTCGGCGGGGGAGTTGAAGATGTCGGTGAGTTGCGCGTCGACCTCGCCCTTGGCCCCGAACCAGGTCAGCCCGTTGTCAGCGAAGGAGGGCCACGCTTTGAGCACGACGAAGACGACCATGCCGACGATGAGCAGCAGGACGCCGGAGGCCAGCGCGCCGAGCAACCGCTCGGCGCGCTGATCCTCAGCGGTCGTCAGAACGCGAGCGGGTGCACGCGTGCCGACGCCCCTGATCTTTGTTGTCAGCTGAGTGGCACCCACTCGCTGGCGATGATCTTCTCGGCGGTCTTGCTCTTGCGGATCCAGTTGATCCACTTCTTGGCGTCGCCGGTCGGTGCTCCACGGCTGACCAGGAAGAAGTTGCGCACGCCGGAGTACTGACCCGACTTCGCGTTGCGCAACGTGCAGTCGACACCCTGGTACGGGGTCACGTGCACTCCCTTGGTGAACGCCTCCGAGACGTAGCCGATGCCGTTCTTGTCGTTCTTGACGGCCTGCTGAACGAGACCGTTGGACGACTTGGCGCTGGCTCCGCCGAATACGGAGGTCGAGCCCAGGAAGATCTTCTGGAAGGCATCCTGGGTGCCCGATGCCGCCGTCCGCACGAACAGGTCGATCGTGCCGCTCTGCTGCGCCCCGGAAACGTCCTTCCAGGACCGGACTCCACCTCCGAAGACCGCCTGGACCTGGGACTGGCTGAGGTTCGGCAGCGGGTTGGCGTTGTTGGTGATCAGACAGATCGCGTCGCGAGCGATCTTGTTGAACACGATTCCGCCCGGATCGCTCGACTTCGGATCGCGCGACGACATGCCGAGCGTCACGCGCCCGTGCGAGACGTCGGAGATGCCGACGTCCGAGCCGCCCTGAAGCAGCTTGAACTGGACGCCGTCGGTCTTCTGGACGTACTTGCTCGCGAGCTTGGCCGCGAGCGGGGCGACCGAGGTCGAGCCGCTGAGCGTGATCGTCGAAGCGTCGGCCATCGCCGGGGCTACCGCACCGGTGACGCAGACCGCTCCGATCACCAGCGCTGCTCGCGCTCGGATCGATGCTCTTGACATCCGTTTACTCCTTTCTCGAATCACTCGCATCGGGTGTCGCTGCGAGTCGTTCTTCTCCGTGCGTCACTGGCATGGATGAAGGCTTGGCGCAGGCCGGCGGACGGATGGGAGAGGGGATCCGGCCGCCGGCGCTGCGCGGTGTCACGAGTGGTGCTTCCCGCCCTTGTGGCCTCTGTCGGGCTTCGGGACCTCGCACTTCGGGACCTTGAGCCGGAACGGCTCCGAGATCGTCTTCGTGTGCGCGAGGGTCGACTCGTTGATCCTGTCCGCGGCGACGACCACCCAGACCCGGAACGGGGTCTTCACGCCCTTGCGGCTGCACGGCTTCTGCGTGAGCTCGAAGTCGGAGACGGCCGTGTTGCCGAGGCTCATCTTCCCGTTGCAGCCGAAGCCGGAGCCGGGGAACGGACCCTCGCAGCCGAAGGACTCGCCGGTCCCGACGACCTCGCCGGCCGGGTCATAGACGAGCGCGTTGGCGTTGAACCCGATGACGTCCTTGGTCGAGACGATCGAGTAGGCGTCGATCGTCGTCGGCTGCTCAGGGATGCCTTGGGGCGAGGTGCACGAGAACGAGTACTCGAAGGCGCGCGGGCCGCCGCCGTCGAGCGGGTCGACGCTGCCGCCGCAGTCGACCGTCGCCGCCTGAGCGGAGCCGGCCAGCAGGAGCCCGGCGCCGATCGCGGCGGCGGTTCCGGCGACCGCGGCCCAACCGCGAACCCGTCCCGAGCCGATATGAAACTTCACGTGGATTACTCCTCTTTCGGTTGCGATGCGCGGCCGGATTCGGCTGTTGCGCGCTGTCGAAGCGGAGTATCTGGACGGTTCCCCGCGCCCATGTTGCGTGTCTGCAACCAGGACGTTTCATTCGTGTTTCAGACTTGTTGACGGGCTGTGACCGTCCCGCTCGCACTTTGCGAAAGTCGGCTCGGCTCCTGCGATTGAGTGCGGTCGCGTAGGATCCCCGCGTTCGCGTTCTCAACTGGACGTTCCCGCCCGGAGGTCGTCGTGTCCCAGTCCCGCATCCTCAAGTTCCTGCTGCTCACCTGCATGCTCGGCGCCGCGTTCGTGATCGCCGCCTGCGGCAGCTCCGACTCGTCCGACTCGACGTCGGCCGACGCCACGGTCGCGTCGCTCGACGACTGCACGCCGGACACCCTCGACACGGTCACGGCGGGCACGCTCACGATCGGCACCGACAAGCCCGCCTACCCGCCGTACTTCGAGGACAACGACCCGACCAACGGCAAGGGCTTCGAGAGCGCGACCGCCTACGCGATCGCCGATCAGCTCGGATTCAGCCAGGACCAGGTCGAGTGGACGGTCGTCCCGTTCAACTCCTCATACGCACCCGGCCCGAAGGACTTCGACTTCGACATCAACCAGATCTCGATCACGCCGAAGCGCGCCGAGCAGGTCGACTTCTCGTCGCCCTACTACACGGCCGACCAGGCAGTCGTGACGCTGAAGGACTCCGACTACGTCGACTCGACCTCGCTCGAGGAGTTGAAGGGCGCCTCGTTCGGCGTCCAGATCGGCACGACGAGCCTCGACGCGGTCAACGAGGTCATCCAGCCCGACAGCGAGCCGCAGGTGTTCGACACCTCCAACGACGTGGTCAGCGCCCTCAAGCAGGGACAGGTGGACGCCGTCGTGGTCGACACGCCGACCGCCCTTTATCTGACCGCGGTCCAGGTGCCCGACGGGACGATCGTCGGCGAGTTCCCGGCACCGGGCGGGGACGAGTGGGGCGCGCTGCTGGCGAAGGACTCGTCGCTGACGGCCTGCGTCTCCGCCGCGGTCGAGGAGCTGAAGAGCTCCGGCGAGCTCGACGACATCCAGCAGGAATGGATCAACAGCGCCGGCGGCGTCAAGGAACTTCAGTAGCCGTCCTGTGAAAACCTGAGCTGGTGGAGGCGACCGGGCCCAGACCCGATCGGCGAGCGGAGCGCGCGGCCGCTAAGCGTCGCCGCGACCGGCGCGGCCTGGCGATCGCGGCGGTGTCCACCGTCGTAGTCATCGGCGGCCTGATCACGCTGATCCTGACCAGCCCCGGCTGGCCCGACGTCCGCGACACGTTCTTCAACGCGACGGTCTTCAAGGAGTCCTTCCCCGAGGTCGCCAAGGGCTTCTGGCTCGACATCCGGATCTTCATCGTCGTCGAGCTCGTCGTCCTCGTCCTCGGGCTGGTCGTCGCGCTGATCCGGGCGACGACCCTCCCGGCGCTCTTTCCGCTGCGCCTCCTCGCAGTCGTCTACGCGGACATATTCCGCGGCATCCCGGTCGTGCTGCTCGTCTACCTCGTCGGGTTCGGAATCCCGGCGCTCGATCCGCCGGAGGGGCTCCTGACCAACGAGGTCTTCCTCGGCGGAATGGCGCTGACCCTCTCGTACGGCGCCTACGTCTCCGAGGTCTACCGCGCCGGGCTGAGGTCGGTCCATCCGGGCCAGCGCGAGGCCGCTCTCGCCGTCGGCCTGACCGAGCAGCAGACGATGCGCCACGTCGTCGTCCCGCAGGCGGTCCGCAACGTCGGGCCGCCGCTGCTCAACGACTTCATCTCGCTGCAGAAGGACGTCGCGCTGATCTCGATCATCGGGGTTTCCGCGGAGGCATTCCGGATCGCGCAGATCCAGTCCTCGACCGACTTCAACTACACGCCGCTGCTGTGTGCCGCGCTGCTCTACCTCGCGGTGACGGTCCCGCTAGCGCGGATGCTCGACCGCTGGGACCGGGGGCGCGTGCGATGAGCACACCGGTGATCGACATCCAGGGAATCACGAAGGCGTTCGGGGACCGCGAGGTCCTGAAGGGAATCGACCTCGAGATCGCCGAGCACCAGGCGGTGGCGCTGATCGGCGCCTCGGGCTCCGGCAAATCGACGCTCCTGCGCTGCATCGACCTGCTCGTGGAGATCGACGACGGCGACATCTTCCTCGACGGTGAGGTGATCACCGACCCGTCGGTCAGCCCGGTCGCCGTCCGCCGCAAGCTCGGCTTCGTGTTCCAGGCCTACAACCTGTTCCCGCACCTGAACGTCCTCGAGAACGTCACGCTCGGGCTCCGCAAGGGAACCGGGATGACCGCGGCCGAAGCCGAGGACTCGGCGCGGCAGATGCTCGCCCGCTTCGGGCTCGAGGGCCGCGAGAAGGAGAGCAGCTCGAACCTCTCCGGCGGCCAGCAGCAGCGGGTCGCGATCGCCCGGGCCTTCGCCGCGCGGCCGCGGGCGATGCTCCTCGACGAGGTGACGAGCGCCCTCGATCCCGAGCTCGTCGGCGAGGTCCTGCGCGCCGTCCGTGACCTCAAGGAGGAGGGCGTGACGATGCTGATCGCGACCCACGAGATGAGCTTCGCCCGCGAGGTCGCCGACACCGTCGGGTTCCTCCACGAGGGCCGGCTCGTCGAGGTCGGACCGCCCGAGCAGGTGCTCGAGGATCCGCAGGACCCGAACACCCAGAAGTTCCTCCGGCGCCTGCTGGAAGCCCGCCGGGTCTAGGTAACTGCGCGACTCGCGGCCCTCCGGGCCGCTCGACTGCGCGTCAGGCGGGCAGCGTCACCTCGAACAACGCGCCGCCTCCCGGCGCGTTCGCGGCGCGAACCTCTCCCCCGTGCGCGGCCGCTACCGCCGCGACCACCGCGAGGCCGAGACCGGCGCCGCCCGTCTCGCGGCTCCGCGCCTCGTCGGCGCGCCAGAAGCGCTCGAAGACCGCCTCCTCGCCGCCCGCCGGCAAGCCGGATCCGTGATCGCGGACCGTGAGGACGGCGCGGCCGTCCGTCCTCGCCACGGCGACCTCGATCGGGCCGGACCCGGAATATTCGATGGCGTTCGCGAGGAGGTTCGCGGCCACCTGCCGGAGCTGATCGGGGTCGCCGTCGACGTTCACCGGAGCGGGCGCGTCGAGGACGACCTCGCGGTCCGGCGCGACGGCGGTCGCGTCGGCGCAGGCGTCGGCGGCGAGCGCCGCCAGATCGACCCGCTCACGCCGCGGCTCGCGGACCTCGTCGAGCCGGGCGAGGGTGAGCAGGTCGTCGACGAGCCCGCTCATCCGCGTCGACTCCTCCTCGATCCGGCGCATCGACCGCTCGAGGTCGTCCGGATCGGCGCTCGCCCCGAGCCGGAACAGCTCGGCGTAGCCGCGGATCGAGCTCAGCGGCGTCCGCAGCTCGTGCGACGCGTCGGCGAGGAAGCTCCGCAGCCGCTCCTCGCTCGCGCGCTGCTCGGCGAAGGCGCGCTCGAGTCGCGACAACATCGAGTTGAAGGCGATCCCGAGCCGGCCGACCTCGGTCCGCTCGTCGACGTCGCCGACCCGGTGGGACATGTCGCCGGCCGCGATCTCGCCCGCGGTCTCCTCGATCCGCGAGAGGGGACGCAGGCCGACGCGGACCGCCCACCAGCTCAGTGCCGCCAGCGCGGCCAGGGTCGCGAGCCCGACCACGAGCTCGATCGCCCGCATCCGAGCCAGCGTGCCGTTGAGATCGTCGAGCGGAATCGCCGCGACGACGATGTCGCCCGCCGGACCGGTCATCGTCGCGACCCGGAACATGCCGTCTCCCGATTCGGCGGGAACCTCGATGGTGGGGTCGCCGTCGAAGCCGGCCGACGACGGCAGCTCCTGGGGGAGGTCGGGAACCGGGAGGTCGCCCTCGCCCCCGCTGCTGACGATCCGCCCGGACAACACCCGGCCATCGGAGCCGGTCACCTGCCCGTAGGTGCCGGTCGGCAGCTGCGGTCCGATCGGCTCGGGTCCCGGCCCCTCCCCCATCGGTCCGTCCGGACCGAACCCCGCGCCGAACGGCACCGCCCCGCCCGCATCGGTGACCAGCGAGCGGACGACCAGCGGCACGGCGTCGCGCGCCTGCTGGTCGACGCGGTCGGAGAGGTAGGAGCGCAGCGCCAGATAGGAGACGACGCCGAGCACGAGTAGACCGAGCGCCGCGACCGCGACCAGGATCAGGACGAGCCGGCGGCTCAGCGACACGGTCAGGACCTCGGCAGTCGCAGCGAGTAGCCGACGCCGCGGACCGTGTGGATCAGCGGCCGCTCGGCGCGGTCGACCTTCCGTCGCAGATAGCTGACGTAGGTCTCGAGGATCCGCCCGTCGCCGCCGAAGTCGTAGCTCCAGACGTGATCGAGGATCTGGGCCCGGGTCAGCGCCCGGCGCGGGTTCAGCATCAGGTAGCGGAGCAGCCGGAACTCGGTGTCGGTCAGCTCGACCGGATCGCCGTCGCGAAAGACCTCGCGGGTGTCCTCGTCGAGCTCGATCGCGTCGAAGACGAGCCTGCCGCTCTCCTCCGAGGCGCCGGTGCGGCGAAGGATGGTCCTGATCCTCGCGACCAGCTCTTCGATGCTGAAGGGCTTCGTCACGTAGTCGTCGCCCCCGAGCGTCAGCCCCCGGACCTTGTCCTCGGTCGTGTCGCGGGCCGTCAGGAAGACGATCGGGATCTCGGACCGTTGCTCCGCGAGCCGCTCGGCCACTGCGAACCCGTCGAGGCCGGGCATCATCACGTCGAGCACGATCAGGTCCGGGCGGAACGTCCGGACCTGATCCAGGCATCCGGGTCCGTCGGCCGCGGCAGCCACTTCGAAGCCCTCGTAGCGGAGGGCGATCGTCAGCAGCTCGGCGATGCTCGCCTCGTCGTCGACGACGAGGATCCGGGCGCCCCCCTCGTTCTGTCCGCCGGTTGCCACCGGACAATGATCGCGGCCGAACCTGAGAGTTTCCTGGGGACGCCGGATTCGGCTTAAGGCCTGGCATTCCGCACTCGCCCTTCGGGGATGGACAGCGGTCCCGCGCCCTGTTAGAACTCCGCGCGTGCTGACGGGAGGCAGGGTCCTTAGGCATAGGCTGGGTATGCGACGGGTCGCGCGCGCGACCGTCCCCGTCTGCGTGGCGCTCGTCGCCCTCGGTGCCGCCGCCGGCGCCCAGGCTGCGGGCGGTTCGCTCGAGGCTCACGGCAGCGCCGAACAGGTCTACGCGACTGGGCTGGAGCCGGGGACGGCGACGCGGCTTCTCGATCGCAGGGGCGACGTGGTCGCGAAGCAGCGCGCCGGCGAACTCGGCGGGGTCGTCTACCGCAACGTCAAGCCCGGCAACGGCTACCGGCTGAAGGCGGGCGGCGCGCAGTCCGGCCGGCTCCGGGTGCTCTCGGACAAGCCGGCGCCGCCGAACACGAAGGTTTACGACCAGGACATTCCCGCCGACGGCTACGGGTACCTGACGACGCGCGACGGGACCAAGCTCGCGATCAACGTCCATCCCCCGACCGACGTCAGCAGCGTCATCCCGGGCCTCGACCTTCCGTCGCTTCCCTCCGGGGCCCCGACGCCGACGCTGATCGAGTACGCCGGCTACGGCTACGCGGACCCGGCCGGGCCGCAGAGCGGGATCTCGATCCTGGCAAACCTGATGGGCTTCACCGTCGTCGACGTCAACATGCGCGGCACCGGCTGCTCCGGCGGGTCGTTCGACTTCTTCGAGCCGCTGCAGTCGCTCGACGGCTACGACATCGTCGAAACGATCGCCCGCCAGCCCTGGGTCGCCAACGGCAAGGTCGGGATGATGGGCATCTCCTACGGCGGCATCAGCCAGCTCTTCACCGCCGCCACGAACCCGCCGAGCCTGGCCGCGATCTCGCCGCTGTCGGTCATCGACAACACGCAGACCACTCTTTATCCCGGCGGCATCCTCAACACCGGCTTCGCCCTCAACTGGGCGAAGGAGCGGGTCCACGACGCACTCCCCGCCTCGCCCGACGGCGGCCAGCCCTGGGCGTACCAGCGGATCCAGGAGGGCGACGACGTCTGCGCCGACAACCAGGACCTCCATCCGGAGGCCGTCAACCTGCTGAAGAAGGTCGAGGACAACGACCACTACAAGCCGAAAGTCGCCGACCCGCTGGCGCCGGTCACCTTCGTCGACAAGATCAAGACGCCGGTCTTCATGGCCTGCCAGTGGACCGACGAGCAGACGGGCGGCCACTGCCCGACGCTCGCCTCGCGGTTCACCGGGACCGACCGGAAGTGGTTCACGTTCACGAACGGAACCCACGTCGATTCGCTTGCGCCGGAGACCTTCAACCGCTGGTACGACTTCCTCAAGATCTACGTCGCCAAGCAGGCGCCGCTCAGCAATGCGGCCCTGATCCAGGGTGCGGCCCCGGTCATCTACCAGGAGGCGATGGGGATCCCGGGAGTGACGCTGCCGCCCGACCCGATCCAGGCGCAGCCGACCTACGAGGGCGCGAAGGAGGCCTTCGAGGACACCGACCGGATCCGGATCCTGTTCGACAACGGTGCCGGCCGGCCCACCGCCGGTCAGCCCTACCCGGGCTACGAGCGCTCGTTCAAGCGCTTCCCGGTGCCGAGGACGAAGGGTCGGTCGTGGTTCCTCTCCCGCAAGGGCCGGCTGAGCGACGCCCGACCGAAGCGACGCGAGTCGAGCGGGTTCCGCTGGGACTCCGGTGCCACGTCACCGACGAACTTCAGCGGCGACACCGGCGCCGGCGGCCTCTGGCAGGCGACGCCCGACTACCACTGGGAGCAACGACCCGAGGGAACCGCCGTCTCCTATCTGACCAAGCCGCTCGCCGCCGACACGACCGTGCTCGGCGCCGGCTACGTCAAGGTCTTCGTCCGCTCGTCGAAGCCGAGCGTCGACCTCCAGGCCACGATCTCGGAGGTCCGCCCCGACGGCAAGGAGACCTTCGTCCAGGGCGGCTGGGTCCGCGGCAACGAGCGCAAGCTCGACCGCAAGAAGAGCACCCGCCTGGCTCCCGTCCTCAGCCTCCGCAAGCGCGACGTCAAGCCGATGCCGAGCGACCGCTTCGTCCCGGTGACGATCCCCCTCTACTACCAGGGCCACGGCTACCGGACCGGCTCGCGGATCCGGGTGACGATCTCGGCGCCCAACGGCGACCAGCCGATCTGGGCGTTCGCCCGGGCGAAGCCGAAGCGCAAGGCGAAGGTCGCGATCTCCTCGGCGAAGCGGCGCCCGTCGAAGCTGACGCTGCCGGTCGTGCCGGGTGGCGTGCCGACCGCGCTGCCGCCCTGCCCGGGGCTCCGCGGCGAGCCCTGCCGCGACTACCAGCCGCTGGTCAACAGGCCGGCGAAGCCCTAGCGGCCGAGGACCAGGGGCTCGCGGTCCTCGCCGGCCACCCGGCCGTCGGCGAGCCGGATGACCCGCGGTGAGTCCGCGGCGATCGACGGATCGTGTGTGACCAGCACGATCGTCATGCCGCTCTCGCGCCAGAGATCGCGCAGCAGGGTGAGGATCTGCCCGCCCGTCGCCGAGTCGAGGTTGCCGGTCGGCTCGTCGGCCAGCAGCACCTCCGGCTCGTTGATGAGCGCCCGCGCGATCGCAACCCGCTGCTGCTCGCCGCCGGATAGCTCAGCGGGCAGGTGCCCGACGCGGTCGGCCAGCCCGACGCGGTCGAGCATCGCGGCGGCGCGGTCGCGCAGCGTGGCTCCGTCGAGCCCGAGCGGAGCCGCGGCGACCTCCACGTTCTCCCCGGCGGTCAGCGTCGGGATCAGGTTGAACTGCTGGAAGACGAATCCGATCGTCCGCAGCCGGATCGCCGCCAGGTCGGCGTCGCCCGCCCGGCCGAGCTCGAGCCCGTCGAGCGCGAGCCTGCCGGCCGACGGCCGGTCGAGCCCGCCGACCAGTTGCAGGAGCGTCGACTTGCCGGAGCCCGACGAGCCGACGATCGCGACCAGCTCGCCGGACGCGATCTCGAGATCGACCCCCTCGAGCGCGGTGACCGCGTTCGCGCCGGACCCGTAGACCTTCGTCACCGAGTCGAGCCTGTAGATGGAGTTCGTGTCGTTGCCGTTCATCGTCTTTCGCTTTCGTTTCGTGTCGTGCTCTCCGGCCGCGGTCATCCGAGGCTCCGCAGGGCCTCGGCGGGACGCAGCCGAGCCGCTCGCATGCCGCCGAAAACACCGGCGATCAGGCCGCCGAGAACCGCTAGGGCGATCGCGAGCAGCGCCATCCCGGGGCTCACCGGAGCGCCGAGGGTCACGGTGCTCGCGACCGCTGCTGCGGCATCCGCGCCCGGAGGGCCACCGATGCCGGGCGCGCCGCCGGTCCCGGGAGGGCCGGGCATGCCGCTGGACGCCGAGTCGAGCGAGGCGTCGAGGCTGATCCCCGCCGCCCCGATCGCGGCCGCGGCGGCCAGGCCGACCGCGACCCCGAGGAGGCCTCCGATCAGTCCCTGGACGACCGACTCGCCGGCGACCTGGCGGACGACGAGCCACTGCCGCCAGCCGATCGCCTTCAGCGTCCCGAGCTCGCGGGTGCGCTTCGCCACCGACGACAGCGTCACCAGCGTGGTGATCCCGAATGCGCCGACCAGGGCGACGATCGCGAGGGCGGTGCCGAGCTTGCCCGACAGGTTCTCGGCGTCGACGAGCGAGCCGCTCACCTGATCGGCGAGGTCGGAGGCGGTCGTCACCTCCGCGCCGGAGAAGGCGCTCTCGATCCGGTCGGAGACGGCGCCGACCTCGTCAGCGCTCGCCGCCTTGACCTCGACCGCGTTCACGCGACCCTCGAGGTCCGCGAGCTTCTGGAGCCGGCCGAGTTCGACGTAGACGTCGGATGACTGCCCGCCGACTGCTCCGCTCGAGATCCCGACGATCTCGAAGTCCTCGCCGCCGACGTCGACGGCGTCGCCGATCGCCAGGCCCTCCTGGGTCGCATAAGACTGCGAGACAACGGCTTCGGAGGCGCCGGCGATGTAGGAGCCGTCGGTGATCTGCGACTCCGTCAGCAACCCGAGGTCCGGGTTGGAGGTGTCGACGCCGCTGACCGTCGTCGTGTCGAAGTTGATCGAGTCGGGCGGACCGGCAGCCCCGGAGTCGGTCGGAGGGGCTCCGGTCGCCGAGGGGGTCGCGGACGCACTCTGCTCGGGAACCTTGCCCGAGACGTGGGCGACGGTGAGCGTCAGACCGACAGCCGTGGTGTCGACCCCGTCGACCGCGGCCACCCGCTTCTGCTTTGCGACCGGGAAGCTGGTGTCGGTGGAGACGTACTGGTAGGTGTCGAACTTCTCCCCGGCCTTGCCGAGGTCGTCGAGGCCGATCGGACCTCCTCCCGCATCCGGCGGCGGGCCGCCCTCCTCGATCTGCATCGGCCGGGAGACCGACATCTCGGTCCCGACACCGGTGAGCGGCTCGAGGACCTCCGATTGGGCATCGTCGAGTCCGGCGGACAGCGCTGTCACCGCGACGACAAGGCCGACGCCGAGCGCCAAACAGGTCGCGGTCAGGATCGTCCTGCCCTTGCGGCGGCGCAGTTCGGCGCCGAGGTAACGGATGTAGAACACGGAGAAGCCCTTTCGTCGCTTGCGGAGGGGCATCGAATCCACTGGCGGTGGGAACTCCGTGGGAGCCGCCTGAGAAGGGCCTGAGAGAATCGAGAAATGGAAAGCCCGGACGACTGGGTGTTCGGCTACGGGTCCCTCGTCGCCGAGAACCTGCCGAGGCCGGATGCGCCCGGCGGCCCGATCTGGGCGGAGCTCGAGGGTCACCGCAGGACCTGGAACATCGCGATGGCCAACGCTGACCCGGTCAGCGACCCCAAGCACTACGTCGACCCGGAGACGGGGGACCGGCCGGACATCTACGTCGCGTTCGTGAACGTGACCGAGACCGGCGCCGGCGCCTGCCTCGGCGTCCTGATCCCAGCCGACGCCGCCGGGCTCGCCGCCTTCGACCACAGGGAGGTCAACTACCGGCGGATCGACGTCGGCGATCGCATCTCCCCGCGCCCAGCGGGGAGGATCTGGACCTACGTCGGTCTCGACGCGGCGATCGAGCGGTTCCGGCGCGGGGACGAGCGCGGGACCGCGTTCGTCGCGGAGGCCTACGTCAAGGCCGTCCGGCGGGGTTTTCAGGGCGAGACCTGGTCTTTCGAGAGCTTTCTCGCGTCCACGGACTCCGTCACGGTCCCGTCTCGCGCGCTCTCGCTGGTCCGGCGCGACCCGCCCTGAGAATCCTGCCGGGGCCCGTCCGGTGAATCCGGATCGCGGATTCCGGCTCCGATTTCCGACGGCACCATCCGGGTTGCCGTACCCTTTGCGGGCCGCCGTGCGGTCCCGAACCCGGGCTGCCAGAGGGGCCCACGCGTCGGCGGGCAACGATCCGCACGCAGTGCGGTGCACTTTGATGACTCGCGAGAACCACAAGGAACGACCGACCCCGACCGCCTCTCGCGAGGAGGACTTCGCGGGCGTCCACGACCCCTCCTTCTTCCACGACGGATGCGGCGTCGCCTGCGTCGCCCGCCTCGACGGCCGCGCGATCCACGAGACGATCGACCGTGCCCTGGTCGCCCTCGACCGGCTCGAGCACCGCGGCGCCGCCGGCGCCGACGAGTCGACCGGCGACGGCGCCGGGATCATGTTCGGGCTCCCGCACGAGTTCTTCCGCTCGCGGACGGCCGAGATCGACACCAAGCCGGTCGTCCTCCCCGGTCCCGGGAAGCTCGCGGTCGCGATGTGCTTCATGCGCCGGGAGTCGGTCGGCGGCACCGAGCGGATCCGCACCCGGATCGAGGAGCTCGTGGCGGAGGCCGGCCACCGCGTCATCGGCTGGCGTCAGGTCCCGGTCGACGAGACGTCCTGCGGCGAGCTCGCCCGCGAGTCTGCTCCGCGGATCAGCCAGCTCTTCATCGAGGCCGGCGACGACGTCGGCGGCGAGGCCGAGTTCGACCGCAGCCTCTTCGTGGTCCGCCGCCGCGCCGAGCGCGAGTGCGGCGACGACGTCTTCTTCCCGAGCATGTCCTGCCGGACGATCGTCTACAAGGGCATGCTCACGGCGCCGCAGCTGCCGCAGTTCTACCCCGACCTCCGCGACCTCTCGCTCCGCAGCACGTTCGCGATCGTCCACTCGCGGTTCTCGACGAACACCGCGCCGAGCTGGGAGCTCGCCCAGCCGCTGCGGATGATCGCCCACAACGGCGAGATCAACACCGTCCGCGGCAACATCAACTGGATGCGCGCCCGCGAGGCCGTGCTCTCATCCGACGAGTTCGGCGAGAGCCTCTCCGACTGCCTGCCGTTGATCGACGAGAGCGTCTCCGACTCCGCCGCGTTCGACCGCGCCTTCGAGCTGATGGTGCTCGGCGGGCGGACGCCGCAGCACGCGATGATGATGATGATCCCGGCGTCCTGGGAGGACCGCGACGACGTCCCCGCCGAGCTCGAGGGCTTCTACCGCTACCACTCGCGACTGGTCGAGCCCTGGGACGGCCCCGCCGGGATCGCGTTCTGCGACGGCCACACGCTCGGCGCGATGCTCGACCGCAACGGCCTCCGTCCCGGTCGCTGGATGATCACCCGCGACGGCTGGATCTGCCTCGGCTCGGAGTCGGGGATCTTCACGACCACCCCGAACAAGATCGCCCGGATGGGACGTCTCGAGCCGGCCCAGCTCTTCGTCGTCGACCTCGAGACCGGGCTCGTCCGGACCGACGGCGAGCCCGAGCTCGCCGTCGCCACGGCCGCCCCGTTCGGCGAGTGGTACGCGGAGGGCAAGCTCGGCGTCCGCGAACTTCCCGACCCGATGGCGACGATCCAGCCGATCGAGCCGCTGCTGACCCGTCAGCTCGCGTTCGGTTACACGCAGGAAGACCTGCGGACGCTGCTGGCGCCGCTGCTCCGCGACGGCCGCGAGCCAACCGGCTCGATGGGCAACGACGTCTCGCTGGCGGTCTTCTCCGACCACAGCCCGTCGCTGTTCAGCTACTTCAAGCAGCGCTTCGCCCAGGTGACCAACCCGGCGATCGACTCGGTCCGGGAGCAGTGCGTGATGAGCTTGCGGACCGACATCGGGCCGCAGGGCAACCTGCTCAGCACCGAGCCGCAGGTCGTCAACCACGTCGAGCTCGCGCAGCCGATCCTCACCGACTTCGAGCTCGAGCGCCTGCGCCGGAACCCGCACAACGCTCTCCACAGCACGACGATCGACACGACCTGGTCGCTCGACGACGGCGAGGACGGCCTCGAGACGGCGCTCGAGCGGATCCGGCGCGAGGCCGTCGCCGCGCTCGAAGGCGACACGACCCTCCTGGTGCTCAGCGACCGGGCGACTAGCGCCGGCCGCGTCCCGATCCCGTCGCTGCTCGCCTGTTCGACCGTCCACCACGCGCTGACGCTCGAGGGCACCCGCCTGCGCGCCGCGCTCGTCGTCGAGTCCGGTGAGCCCCGCGAGATCCACCACCTAGCGGCGCTGATCGGGTACGGGGCGACCGCGATCAACCCGTATCTGATGCTCGAGACGATGACGATGCTCGACGAGCCCACCGTCGGCCTCGACGGGCCGCTCGCCGACGCCAACGAGATCGCGATCGCCGGCATCAGCAAGGGCCTGCTCAAGGTGCTCTCGAAGATCGGCATCGCGACGATCCGCTCCTACCGCGGAGCGCAGATCTTCGAGATCGTCGGGATCGACCGCGACGTCGTCGATCACCACTTCACAGGCACGCCGTCGCGCCTCGACGGCATCGGGCTCGGCGAGATCGCCCGCGAGGCCCTCGACCGCCACGCCCGCGCCTACCCCGAGGCGCACGGGCTGGCGCTGGCCGAGCACGTCGAGACCGCCCGCCTCGCGGCCGAGAGCGAGAAACTGCTGCCGCAGGGTGGGGTCTACCGCTGGCGCCGCGACGGCGAGAAGCACATGTGGGACCCGGAGACGATCGCCTCGCTCCAGCGCGCCGCGCGGACCAAGGGCGATGACGCGCTCGAGTCCTACGAGGACTTCAGCCGGCGCGTCAATGAGGAGAACGCCGAGCACGCGCTGCTCCGCGGCCTGTTCGAGTTCGTCGAGTCCGACTCGCCGATCCCGCTCGACGAGGTCGAGCCGGCGGCAGAGATCGTCAAGCGCTTCTCGACCGGAGCGATGAGCCTCGGCGCGCTCTCGCCCGAGGCGCACGAGACCCTCGCGATCGCGATGAACCGCCTCGGCGGCTGGTCGAACAGCGGCGAGGGCGGCGAGGATCGCCGTCGCAACACCCCGGACCCGAACGGCGACAAGCGCCGCTCGCGGATCCGCCAGGTCGCCTCCGGCCGCTTCGGGGTCGACGTCGAGTACCTGTCGCGAGCCGACCAGATCCAGATCAAGATCGCCCAGGGCGCTAAGCCCGGCGAGGGCGGACAGCTGCCCGGCCACAAGGTCGACGAGTACATCGGCGCCCTCCGCTACGCGCTGCCCGGGACCGAGCTGATCTCGCCGCCGCCGCACCACGACATCTACTCGATCGAGGACCTCAAGCAGCTCATCTACGACCTCCGCGCCGCCAATCCGACCGCAGACGTCTCGGTCAAGCTCGCGGCCGAGTCCGGCTGCGGCACCGTCGCCGTCGGCTGCGTCAAGGCCGGGGCCGACCACGTCGTCATCGCCGGCCACGACGGCGGCACCGGCGCCTCCCCGCTCTCCTCGATCCAGGGCGCCGGCGTGCCCTGGGAGATCGGCATCGCCGAGACCCAGCAGGCGCTCCTCGACAGCGGCCTGCGGACCCGGGTGATCCTGCAGACCGACGGCCAGATGCGGACCGGCCGCGACGTCGTCATCGGCGCGCTGCTCGGGGCCGACGAGATCGGCATCTCCACCGCCCCGCTGATCGCGACCGGCTGCATCATGATGCGCGTCTGCCACCTCAACACATGCCCGGTCGGGGTGGCGACCCAGGACCCGGAGCTCCGCGCCCGGTTCTCGGGCAAGCCCGAGCACGTCGTCAACTACATGATCCTCGTCGCCGAGGAGGCGCGGAAGATCATGGCCTCGCTCGGGATCCGCCGATTCAGCGACCTCGTCGGCCGGACCGAGCTGCTGCGCCAGTCCGAGTCCTTCGACCACTGGAAGGCCGGCTCGCTCGACCTCGCACCGCTGCTGGCGGTGCCGAAGCCCGGCGTCGACGCGCCGCGCGGGTTCGTCCCCGGCGACGCCAAGGAGCATCCCGTCGGCGCATCCTTCGACGAACGCAAGCTGCTCGGCCCCGCCGCTCCGGCGATCGAGAACGGCACCGAGGTCGCCTACGCGACCAGCGTCACCAACATCGACCTCGCCGTCGGCGGCCGGGTCTCGAACGCCCTCGTCCGCGCCCGCGGACCGGAGGGCCTGCCCGAGGACACGATCCGCTTCGAGCTGACCGGCTCGGCCGGTCAGACGGCCGGCGGCTGGCTCGCCCCTGGCGTGACGATCAACGTCCACGGCGACGTCAACGACTATGCGGGCAAGGGCCTCTCCGGCGGCGTCCTCTCGGTCGCGCCGGCGACGGCGGCCGGCTACAAGGCCGAGAGCAACGTGATCGCGGGCAACGTCGCCCTCTACGGCGCAACCGCCGGCAAGGCGTTCTTCCGCGGCCGCGCCGGCGAGCGCTTCGCCGTCCGCAACTCGGGCGCCCTCGCGGTGGTCGAGGGGATCGGCGAGCACGGCTGCGAGTACATGACCGGCGGCTGCGTCGTGATCCTCGGCCCGACCGGCCGCAACTTCGCCGCGGGGATGAGCGGCGGCATCGCCTGCATCTGGGACCCCGACGACGTCTTCCCGCCGAAGTGCAACATGGGGATGGTCGAGCTCGAGCCCGTCCATCCCGACGGCAACCGTTTCCTCCACGACCTCGTCAGCGAGCATCAGCGCCGGACCGGCTCGGCCGTCGCGGCCGGCCTGCTCGACCGCTGGGACGAAGCCGCGAGCGAGTTCGTCGTCGTGATCCCGCCCGGCTTCCGCGCCGCCCTCGCCCACACCGCCCCGCCCGCCAAGGGCCGGACGATCAACCTCGCCTAGCTGAGCAATGGCCAACCCGCGCGGATTCCTCGAAGTGCATCGCGTCGCCGCCCCCGAGCGGAGGCCGCAGGAGCGCGTGCGCGACTACGCGGAGATCTACGGAACGCTGCCCGAGGACGAGCTCCGCCACCAGGCATCGCGGTGCATGGACTGCGGCGTCCCGTTCTGCAACAACGCCTGTCCGCTCGGCAACCTGATCCCCGACTGGAACGACCTCGCGCGGGTCGGCGACTGGAAGAAGGCGATCACCCAGCTCCACGCGACCAACAACTTCCCCGAGTTCACCGGCCTGATCTGCCCGGCGCCGTGCGAGTCGGCCTGCGTCCTCGACATCGACGACGACCCGGTGATGATCAAGCAGATCGAGTACTGGACGATCAACAAGGCCTTCGAGGAGGGCTGGGTCGTCCCCGAGCCGCCCGAGACCAGGACCGGCCGCCACGTCGCGGTCGTCGGCTCCGGCCCGGCCGGAATGGCCGCGGCCGCCGAGCTCAACAAGGTCGGCCACAAGGTCACCGTCTACGAGCGCGACGAGGCGCCGGGCGGGCTGCTCCGCTTCGGCGTGCCCGACGCCAAGCTCGAGAAGTGGATGATCGACCGCCGGATCGAGGTGCTCGAGCAGGAGGGGATCGAGTTCGTCTGCGACGTCGAGGTCGGCGCCGACCTCAGCGTCGAGCGCCTGCGCGGCGAGCACGACGCGGTCGTCCTCGCGACCGGATCGCGGATCGAGCGCGACCTCGAGGTCCCCGGCCGCGAGCTCGACGGCGTCCACTTCGCGATGGAGTACCTCTACTGCCGCAACCGCTGGGTCGCCGACTCGCAGGGCCGGCCGGCCCGGCAGGCCGAACGCGAGATCAGCGCCGCCGGCAAGCACGTCGTCGTGATCGGCGGCGGCGACACCGGGATGGACTGCGTCTCGAACTCGCTCCGCGAAGGGGCCGAACAGGTCCTGCTCCTCGACGTCTACCCGGAGGTCCC
Organism: Solirubrobacterales bacterium; assembly: GCA_046330285.1. GTDB lineage: Bacteria > Actinomycetota > Thermoleophilia > Solirubrobacterales > 70-9 > RHKX01. The sequence goes on from JAXLSX010000007.1 coordinate 38,206, forward strand.
GGAGGGCGGCCGCTACCCGAACACCCCGTGGCCGATCCAGCCGCGGCGCCTCGTCACCACCTACGCCCTCGAGGAGGGCGGCGAGCGGCGCTTCGGGCGCCAGGTCCTCGGGATGGAGGGCGAGGACGGCCGGGTGACGCGGGTGATGGCCCGCGAGGTGACCGGCGAGTCGTCACGGACCCTGGTCCCGGTCGAGGGCAGCGAGTTCGCGATCGAGGCCGACCTCGTCCTGATCGCCGTCGGCTTCACCAACCCCGAGCACGAGGGGCTGCTCGACGACCTCGGTGTCTCCTACGACAGCCGCGGCAACGTCAAGGCCGGAACCTTCACGACGTCCGTCGATCGCGTCTACGCGGCGGGCGACGTCCGGGTCGGCGCCTCCCTGGTGGTCACCGCGATCGCCGAGGGACGCCGCTGCGCACGCGTCGTCGAAGCCGCCCTCAGGTAGAGCCCGCCGACGAGCGGTCGGGGCGCTGCGCTTTCCGGCGCTGCGCTCAGTAGATGACGTAGAGCTTGCGCAGCGTCTCGTGGATGTCCCACGTGCCGGTCCAGCCGACGGGGAAGACCGCGGAGTTGCCGGGGCCGAGATCCAGCGGCTCGCCGCCGTCGGGCGTCACGGTCATCCGCCCCGAGACCACGGTGATGAACTCGTTCGTCTCCAGGGTCCAGTGGGAAGGACCGGGCGTGCACTCCCAGATGCCCGCATCCGCTCCCTTGCCGTCCTCCCAGATGCTGACCCCCGAGGTGTCCATCTGCGGGCCGGTCGCCTCCTCGAGCGGGCCCCAGTCCTCGAGCTCGACGTCGGGGCTGGGCAGGAAGACGGTGGGTACGGACGCGGACATGAGACTCCAGACATCGAGGGCGCGGGCTGCGGGCGATCGTAGACGCTCGGACCCGGCGGGTGAGCGCTCCGCTAGCTTGGACCGATGAAGGCCAGGGACGACCGCAGGTGCGATTCGTGATCGCGCGACTCGACTGGACGAAGATCGTCCCCGTCCTCGCGCTCGTCGTCCTGGCGGCGACCTGGAGCGGCAAGCCGCCGGTCGTGATCCTCGTCGTCGCAGGGCTGTTCCTGCTCGGGTCGGTTCTCGCTGCCGTCCACCACGCCGAGGTCGTCGCCCACCGCGTCGGCGAGCCGTTCGGAGCGCTCGTGCTGGCGATCGCCGTGACCGTGATCGAGGTCGGCCTGATCGTGACGCTGATGGTCTCCGGCAAGGGCGACACCTCGACGCTCGCCCGCGACACCGTCTTCGCGGCGGTGATGATCACCTGCAACGGCATCCTCGGGCTCTCGCTGCTCGTCGGGGCCCTGCGCCGGCGCTTCGCCGAGTTCAACGCCGAGGGCACCGCGACCGCCCTCGCGACCGTGATCACGCTGGCGACGATCTGCCTCGTCCTCCCCGAGTTCACGACCAGCCGGCCCGGGCCCGAGTTCACGGCCGGCCAGCTCGGGTTCGTCTCGGTCGCCTCCCTGGCTCTCTACTTCCTCTTCGTCTTCGTCCAGACGGTGCGCCATCGCGACTACTTCGTCCCCGAGGGTGACGACGAGATCCTCGAGGCCCACGGCGAGGAGGAGCCGACGGCCCGCGAGGCGATCTCGAGCCTCGCCCTGCTCGTCGTCGCCCTCGTCGCCGTCGTCGGGCTCGCCAAGGTCGAGTCGCCCGCGATCGAGGACCTCGTCGACGCGATCGGGGCCCCGCAGTCGGCCGTCGGCGTCGTCATCGCCCTCATGGTTCTCGCGCCGGAGACCCTCGCCGCCGTCCGCAACGCCCGCCGCGACCGGATCCAGATCAGCTTCAACCTCGCGCTCGGCTCGGCCATGGCCAGTATCGGCCTGACGATCCCGGCGATCGCCGTCGCCTCGATCTGGATCGACGGTCCGCTGGTGCTCGGCCTCGGCGCCACTCAGATCGTCCTGCTCGGGATCACTGCGGTCGTCGGCGCGCTGACCGTCCTCCCCGGTCGCGCCACCCTGCAGGAGGGCGGCGTCCACCTGGTCCTGTTCGGATCGTTCCTGTTCCTCGCCCTCAGCCCCTGAGCCTGGACGACCGAACCGGCGGCGTATAGGGTCCCGCCATGCGCTTGACGAGGGGAGTGCGCGTTTCCGTGGTGGCCGGTCTGGCCGTCGCCGCGATGCTCTGGCTCGCGGCCGCGGCCGGCGCGCTGCCGCCGAACCTGACCGACGACTTCGACTCCGGCGACGACGGCTGGTCGCTCTACGAGGGCGGGGCGATCGAGCCGGCTGACTGGTTCGACGCCGGTGGCAACCCGGGCGGGTTCCTCAGCCACACGGGCACCGGCACGGACGCGGCATTCGGCGACGCCGGCTACGTCGCCCGCCTGTCGCGCTACTTCGACCGGGCGGACATCGTCGCCGACCTCAGGTCGACGGCGACCGGCGCACCCGCCCCGACCGTGCGCCTCGTCGATCCTGACTACGCCTCCTTCGGCTCGATCAGCTCGACCGCGGGAACGCCGCTCGGCACCGGCTGGCGCCACTACTCGTTCCCGCTGCGCGCCGCGGCCGGCTGGTACGACGAGGGCGGCGACCGGCTCGATCCCGGCGAGCTCCGGCGCTTCCTCGCCCTCGATCCGGTGATCCTCGTCGATGCCGACTACGGCGCCGGCTCCCGGACCGACCTCGACAACATCGGGCTGCTCAAGGAGTACCCGCGATCGGTCTCGATCAGCCCGAAGGCCGGGCACAAGGGCTTCAAGGGGGTCGTGAAGGTCAAGCGGGGCTTCGACGCTCCGCAGTGCCTCGGTGATCAGAAGGTCCGAGTCGTCCGGACCCGCAAGGGCAAGTCACGCGTCTTCGGCACCGCGACGACCGCCTCGTCCGGCAGGTACTCGCTCGACCGGACCGCCAAGCCGGGCCGCTACGTCGCGAAGGCACCGCGCTCCGAACCCGGGATGGGACCGCCCTGCGGGGCGGCCGCCTCGAAGCCCGTCACCGTCAAGCGCTAGCCGGCACCGAACCGCTCAGCTGGATGCCAGGGCCCGCGACGTCTCCGGGTGTTCCGGCAGGGCCGGCGCGAGCACGCGCGCGAGCTCGGTCCGCGAGCGGACCCCGAGCTTGCGATACACCTGCGAGAGGTGGTGCTCGACTGTCTTGCGACTGACGAACAGCTCGCTGGCGACCTCCGGGTTCGTGCGCCCGTCGGCGACGCGCATCGCCACTCGGAGTTCGTGCGGGGTGAGCTGGTCGCGGAGCTCCGGCGCATGACCCGCGACCGTCTCACCGGTCGCCTCGAGCTCGCGCTGGGCCCGTTCGGCCAGCGGGCGACAGCCCGCCCGGCGGAAGTAGGTGAGCGCCGCGCGCAGGGGCTCGCGTGAGTCCGCCCGGCGTCGAGCCCGGCGCAGCCGCTCGCCCCAGAGCAGGTTCGACCGGGCCTCCTCGAAGCGGCATCCACCTTCGCGAAAGGAGGACACCGACGCGCCGAAGTGCAGGTCGAGATCGGCGTCGTCGCCGATCAGCCCGCGGCTGCGCGCCGCCGCCCCGGGGGTCCACCAGCCGCCGAGGGCCTCCGCCGCGCGCTCGAGGTCGGCCGTGATCTCCGTCGCCTCGTCGATCTCCCCGGCCCGGACGAGCGCCTCGACGAGGGCGGCCGGCCACTGGACGAGACGCGGATCCCAGAGTCCGAGCCGCTGGTGGAGCTCGCGACACTCCCGGAGCGGACCGAGCGCGGCCTCGGCATCGCCTCGGACGACGTGGAAGAGCCCCAGCGCCGATCGCGAGAAGGTCGAGATCCCGATCGCTCCGACGGCATCGAGGAAGGCGATCGAATCCTCGGCGTGCTCGCGGGCCTCGTCGAGCCCGAGCGCCGCCTCCGCCTCGGCGAGCAGGCCGGCCCCGAAGGCGAACAGGAGGGTCTGCTGGGTGTCCCGCGCCAGCCGCAGCGCCTCGTCCCCCTGGGCGCGCGCCGGACCGAGGTTGCCGAGTCGCGCCTCGAGCTGACAGGACGCGGCCAGCGGGTAGGCGAGCTCGGCGATCGCGCTGCGCCGGCGCGCGTCCTCGATGACCGTGGTCAGCATCCTCGCCGCCCAGTCGTGGCGCTCGACCCAGATCGCGGTGTGGAGGGCGCCGCTCAACACCTCGGGCGCGATCAGCGGATCGCCGGCGAGCAGATAGGCCTCGTTGCGCTCGAGTGCCTCGCCGGCACCGGCCGAGCTGCCCGCGACCAGGTGGGCGAAGGCACCGTGGACCTCTGCGAGCGCAACGGTGTCGGGGTCGGGCGGATCGGCGCGGCCGGCGAGCTCGGTGGCGCGAAGCGATCGCTCCCAGATGCCGGCGAAGTCGCCCGCGACCCGGTCCCGGAGGCTCGTCTCGATCAGCGCCCGAGCTGCGGTCGAAGGATCGTCGGCGGCTCGCGAGTCGGCGACGTCCAGCAACAACCGGCTCGAGAGCTCGAGCTGCCCGAAGCGGATCAGGATCAGGCCGCGCACCCGGTTGACCGTGTCCTCCAGCGCGGGATCGGAGGCCGCTCCCACGACCCCGTCGAGCAGGTCGAGCGCCCGCTGGGGATCGCCGCTGCGACCGAGATCCAGGGCGGCGGCGAGAGTCCGGCTGACCCAGCGATCGGAGTCCGGCGAGAGGGTCGCCGCCCGCTCGAGCAGCTCCCCGGCCGACGCGAGCGCGCCACGCCCCCGCGCGTCCTCCGCGGCTCCGACCAGCACTGCCGCCACCGCCTCGTCGGGCCCGGTGGCCGCCTCGGCGAGATGCCAGGCTCGCCGGGAATCGTCATCTGCCGGAACGGCGGCGGCGATCGCGGCGTGGGCCGCGCGGCGGTCGGTCGGCGAGCCCCGGTGGTAGGCGACGGCGCGGAGGACGGGGTGGCTGAAGACCATGCGGCCGCCCTCGGTGGAGATCACGCCCTCCGCCTCCGCCGCCTCGAGGGCCGAAGAATCGAGACCGGCCTCCGAGAGCGCGCCGGCGAGGACCGCAACCTCGACGTCCTCCGCCGCCGCGGCGACCACGAGCGCGCGCCCGGTCGCGGCAGGCAGTCCGTCGAGGCGCCCGCGGAACGACTCCTCGATGGCCGCGCCGGGACGCGGCAGATCCGGGATGAGCTCGCCTCCGGACCGCTGCTCTGCCGTCAGGCCTCGGGCGATCTCGACCAGCGCGAGTGGGTTGCCCGAGGAGATGTCGAGCAGGCGCATTCGCGCCGAGGCCGCGAGCTCGCCCTCCGATGCGTCGACGATCCGCCCGGCGGCATCGTCGTCGACACCGATCAGCTCGATCCGTTCGATCCGGCGGTCCTGGGGGTCGATGGCGTCGGTCGGCCGCGATCCGACCACGACCGCGACGCCCTCACGCCGCAATCGCCGGGCGGCGAAGAGAACGGCGGCGAGCGACGGCCGGTCGAGCCACTGGGCATCGTCGACGGCGATCATCAGCGGCGCCTCCTCCGCGGCGGCGGAGAGCAGGCTGAGGACCCCCGCAGCCACCGCGAACTGATCGGGCGCGGGGCCCTCCTCGAGAGCCAGGGCGACCCCGATGGCGCGAGCCTGAACCTCCGGGATCCGCTCGCGGAGGCCGGCGAGGGGCGCGATCAGCTCGGTCAGCCCGCCGAAGGCCAGACTCCGCTCGGACTCGACCCCGTGGGCGGTCAGGACGGTCAGCCCGGCAGCGGCGCCCCGCTCGCGGGCGGCGGCCAGGAGCGAGGACTTGCCGATCCCGGGGTCGCCGACGAAGACGAGAGCGGAACTCTCGCCCGCTTCGGCTCGCGCGATCGCGTCGTCGATGCGCCGCAACTCAGGGTCCCGCCCGAACAGCATCGCCGACAGGATCGCAGGCACCGCCTGGGGGCGGGATCAGGCGGTTGGGGAGGTCCCCGATGCCGGAGCCCCGTCGCTGCACGAGGGTCGGCTCCGACAAGAGAACCGATACCGCCGGAACCCCGGCAGAAGCAGGAGAACCCCGATGAGAAACCCGTTCCTTCCCAAGGCGCTGCGCGCCGCCCAGCGGCCGATCGAGCGGCGCGAGAGCACGCATCCCACGCGCTCCCTGGCCGAACGGATCGGCGGGGCACCGATGCTCGTCGCCGTCTGCGCCCTCGTCCTGGCGCTCGGCGGCAGCGCGGTCGCGGCGAAGATGATCACCGGCAAGCAGATCAAGGACGGCTCGCTCACCGGCAAGGACATCAAGGACTCCTCGGTGACCCAGAGCGACATCAAGGGCTCGATCCAGGGGCCGCAGGGCCCGGCCGGCCCCGCGGGTCCCGCCGGCCCGGCCGGTCCCGCCGGCTCGGCGGTCGCCTACGCCCACGTCACCTATCAGGGCGGCAACCTGACCCTCGACGCCGCGAGGTCGAAGAACATCAAGTCGATCTCGGAGGGCACCGACTTCGTCTGCATCGATGTCTCGGTGCCGGTGAAGAACGCGATCGCCGCCGCCGACTTCAACGGCGGCAACTCGCCGATCGCCGACGCCGCGGTCCTCTACGACACCACAGGGTGCCCCGCCGGCACCGATGTCCAGGTGGCGACCAAGTACGAGGGGCACGGTCTCGTGCTGACCCCGTTCTCGGTCTGGTTCAACTAGGCGTCTCCCCCACCCCGCTGACCGCCGCCGCCCGGGTCCCCCGGCGCGGCGGCGGCTAGTGTCCGCCCCATGAGCTCAGCCGAGAAGCCCGAAGTCGAGATCCCCGCCGGCCAGGACCCCAGCTACCAGCTCGAGGTCGACGACCTGATCGTCGGCGAGGGCGAGGAGGCCGCGGCCGGGCACCTCGTCGAGGTCCACTACGTCGGCGTCGCCTGGTCCGACGGCAATCAGTTCGACGCCTCCTGGGACCGCGGCGACACGTTCAAGTTCGGCCTCGGCAAGGGGCAGGTCATCCAGGGCTGGGACGAGGGCGTCGTCGGCATGAAGGTCGGCGGCCGGCGGCGGATCACGATTCCCCCGATGCTCGGCTACGGCAAGCGCGGCGCCGGCGGCGTCATCGGCCCCGACGAGACGCTCGTCTTCGTCGTCGACCTCGTCTCCGTCCGCTGACGCGCAGTCGAGCAGCCCATCGGGCTGCGAGTCGCGCAGTTATCTGAGCTTGAGCGTGCCGCCGACGGTCTCGCCGTCGGCGTAGCGGACCTTCACTGCAACCCGGCGGAGCTTGCCGCGCTTGGCCAACTTCTCCGCCTTGCGGCTGAGGCGGACGCTCCACTTCGAGCTCTCCCCCTCGTCGAGGCGGAAGGTACCCCTGCCCAGCCGCTTGCCGGCCTTGATGCCGGCGGTGCCGGCGGCCGCGGCCAGGGTCACGTCGCCCTCGCAACTCGCCTCGGTGCAGGTCAGCGGAACCGCGACCGCGCCCTTTCCGGCGGTCAGCTTGGCGGCATCGCCGTCGAGCGCCACGGTTCCCGACCCGGAGGGGGGCGGCGGAGGCGGCGTGGTCGCCACCGAAAGCGTCGCCGAAGCGACCCGGTCGTCGACGTCGGCGTCAGGGGTCGGCGAGCTGACGTTGGCGGAGTTCGTGATCGTCCCGGTGGCGACCGGCCCCGAGGTCCGATCGCCGACGCAGAGCAGGTCGATCTTCGCGCTCAGAGGACCGCTCGTCGGGTTGACGATCCGGAAGACGCGGGACTTCGGCTGCGGGTCGTGGCCGGCCAGGTAGAGCCCGGCGGGGAGGTCGTAGGAGGCGACGATCCCCTTCGCGTCGTCGGCGCAGATCGCGGACTCCGAAACGGTCTGACCCGCGGGTACCGTCACGGTCCGCGCGACTTCGTTCAGCCGGAGGTCGTGGGTGTGGCCGGCGGCATTGTCGAGCCGGATCGACATGCACCGGACCGAGAGCTCGACGGTGGTCGCGTCGACCGCGGCGTCGATCGTGAAGGTGCGGCCGTTCCCGGACGGCTCCGAGCCGGCGATCCGGGCGGCGCCCCCGCTGACGTCGATGCCCGGAGCGACCGCGACGGTCCCGGGACCGCAGGGCACGGTGACGTCGTGGCGGCCGGTCGCGAGGGTCTCCGTCGTCGACACCGCGTCGCCGATGAGGACCGAGTGCCGGTGCCCCTGTTCGAGCGCGGTCGTACCCGCCATGCAGGTACCGAAGACCTTCGCCTGCGCTCGGCCGCCCGCGGTGTTGGCGACCTCGAACTCGTAGCTGCCCGGTGCCGTGGAGCGCGACCGCCGCGTCTCGACCGATCCGAGCGTCCCGGTGCCCTGGTCGACCGCGTCGACCCGGACGGCGCCGTCGGTCATGATCTCGCCCGGCTGCGGGCAGTCGAGGGTCACGCGCCGCACCTGGCCGGGCTCGAGGTCGACCTGCTGCTCGACCTTCTCGACCGGAAGCAGATGCTCGTGATCGGCCGGGAGCGCGATCGAATCGACCTTCGCCCGGACGAGGACGGTCCGGCTCCCACCCGCGGGGACATCGCCGAGCTCGCAGGAGACGACGCCCGAGGCGTAGGCGCAGCTCGGCGCGCCCGGGTCGGAATCGACGAAGGAAAGGCCGGCCGGGACGGTGTCGGAGAGGACTACGTCCCGGGCCGACGCGGGGCCGTCGTTGCTGATCCTGAGCGTGTAGGTGACCACGTCACCGGGCTCGGCATCGCCGGGCGAGACCGACTTCGTCAGCGAGAGGTCGCCCTGGTCGCCGATCGCCGTTGTCGTGGCCGCGTCGTTGTCGCCCGGGTCGGGGTCGGTGGTCGTGGCGGTTACGGTGGCCTTGTTGGTCAGCGTGCCGACGGCCGCGGGCTCGATCCGGACCTTCACGGTCCGGACGGCATCCGCCCCGCTCGCGAGGTCACCGAGGGTGCAGGTGATCGTCCCGGAGGCGTTCGTGCACCCGGGCGAGGCGGAGACGAAGGCGACGCCCGCGGGTAGGTGATCGACGATCTTGGCGCCGGCAGCCGTACTCGGGCCGTCGTTGTGTGCGGTCAGCGTGTACGTGACCTCCTCGCCGGCCGCGGCGCCCGCCTTGTCGGCCGTCTTGACCAGCGACAGGTCGGCCGATGCACCGACGTCGGCGCGGGCCGTCGCGCTGTTGTCAGAGGGATCGGGATCAGCCTCGGCGCCGCTGACGGAAGCCGTGTTCTCGAGCAGGCCGGGTGCCGCATCCGCTCGGACCGTCGCGCTGACGTGGATGGACTCGCTCGCGCCGCTCGCGAGTGCGGGGAAGGAGCAGCGGATCTCACCGGAGACGACCGCACACTCGCCGCGGTCGGTGCCGACGCCCGTCAGCTTCGCCGGGATCGCGTCGCGGACGGTGACGCCGGTGGCGGCCGAAGGCCCGTCGTTGCGAACGACGATCGTGTAGGTGAGCGGCGAGCCGGCGGATGGGTGCTCGTCGGAGACGGTCTTGGTGATCCCGAGGTCGGCGCCGCCGACGGTCACGTCGGCGTTCGCCTTGTCGTTGCCGGGGACCGGATCCGGTTGATCGCCGGACACCGACGCGGTGTTGCGCAGCGTCCTGCCGGCGCCGGCGGCCGTTGCCCGGGCGACGACGGTGACCGTGGCCGTGCCGTTACGGGCGACCGTGCCGAGCGCGCAGGAGATGGTCGCGTTGCAGCTGCCCTGGCTCGCCGTCGCGCTCACGTACTCGAGCCCCGTCGGAAGGGCATCGAGGACCGAGACGTTGCGGGCGGTCGAGGGTCCGCGGTTCTCGACCTTGATCGTGAAGGTCGTCAGGCCGCCGACCGCGACCGCCCCGGGGCTGGCCTCCTTGCTGATCGCCAGGTCGGCCGAGGGGGAGGTGGGCGCGGGGTCGAGCGAGCTGTCGTTCGCCGGGTTCGCGTCGGCCGGGTTCGAGACCGATGCGGTGTTGTCGAGCGCCGGGCCGGCGCCGGGATCGATGGCTGCATCGATCCGGACCGAGGGGAACGACGCTCCGGCGGCGAGGTTGTCGGAGCGCGTGCAGGTGACCGTCTGCCCGGCGATCGCGCAGGACCAGCCGGATCCCGAAGCGCTCGTCGGGGTGGCCCCGGCGGGGAGCGTGTCGGTGACCTTCGTGGTCGTCCCCCTGATCGGTGCGTTGCCGGCGTTCGAGACGGCGAGGTCGTAGGTCGCGGTCCCGCCCGGCACGATCGCCCCGCTGTGCGTCTTGCGGATCGAGAGGTCCGGCGCGGCGACCTCCGAGCGGACGGTGCTGGCGGCGGTGAGGGCGTTGTTGAGGGACTCGCTGAAGAACGAGGAGGTCGCCGTGTTGACGATCTCGGTCCCCTTTGCCAGACGGTCGCCGACCACGACCTTGAACCGCACGTCGTAGGCGGACCCGACCGCGACCTTGCCGCCGGCGGTGGCATTGGCGCCGGTCCCGAGGCGGGCGACGATCCGGTTGCCGGCGGAGTCGTACTCGCCGTTGTCGTCGCCGGCGGCGTCGGTCCGGGTCCCGGTCGCCGCGCCGGCTCCGTCGATCACCCGCAGCGACCCCGGCACGTAGGTGGTGCCCGCCGGAATCGGGTCACGGAGGGTGAATCCGACGGCCGAGTCCTGGCCGGTGTTGCTGCCGCTGACCTTGTACTCGAGGACGTCGCCGGGCTCGACCGAGCCGCCGTTGACGTCGGTCACGGCCTTCGTCTGGTCGATCTTCGGCGCGAACAGCTCGGTGGCGAAGGTGAGGACCCCCGGCAGGTAGACGTCGCCCGATGTCGTCACCTGGATGTTGGCCGAGGTCGCGTTGTTGGCGAGAATGCCGTTCGCGCTGAAGAGGTCGGAGTCGATCCCGAGTTGATTCGGATAGTCGGGGCTCTTCGTGGTGACCCGGGAGCCCTTGTTGGAGATCGTCGAGTTGAAGAAGTTGGTCTGCGGGTTCTCGGCGTCGGTGAGCGGCGTGCCGTTCAGGTTGGCGCCGTCGCCCTCGATTCCGAGGTCGCCCTCGTAGGTGATGAAGCCGAGCGTCGTCCGAACCGGCCCCGCGGGCGGGGTCTTGAAGCCGCTGACCGGGATCGTGGCGCCGCCGGTGCTGTTGACCGTCACCAGTCCGTCGAAGACGGTCAGGTTCCGGGCCGGCTGCGTCGTATCGCGGTAGGCGATGACGAGCGTCCAGCCTGCGTAGTGGTCGGAGCCCTTGCCGGCCTGGACGTTGCCGACCGCATAGGTGCCGTTGCCGGCGGCCGCGACGACCGACGTGACGTCGGCGAACGCCTGATAGCGGCCGCTGCTCGAGGAGGACTCGTCGACGACCGACGCGGTGACGTTGCGATAGGCCGAGTCGCCCGGTGCCTTGAACACGACGCGATCGCGCCGTGAGGCGTTCGGGGCGGCGTTGACGCCGTTGCCGCTGTAGTCGCCGCCCCAGTAGAGGCCCGCGAACAGCACCAAGCTCCCGGCGGGAAGGCTGAGTTCGGAGGTCGACGAGTCGAACGTCGACGAGTCGGAGTCGACGTCGACGTAGGTCATCGCGTAGGCGTTGTTCTGGAGGTTCGAGATCGGCGTCGCCGTTCCGGCTCGCGCCTGCGAGCAGAGCGTGCCCTCGGGGCACGTCATCAGCGTGTTGGCGACGAAGGTGATGTCGCCCGTGTCGTTGGCCGAGAAGCGCGGAGCGAAGCTGCGGTCGGCGGAGGCGGCGGCCGGCGAGGCCAAGACGGCGGCGATCGCAAGCAGGAGCGCGGCAAGCAGCCGTCCATTCGACATCTCGGTCATTCCCTCGCTGTGCTCAGATCAGGTTTTCTCCACCGGTGTTGCGGGCCGGTGGAGGGACACGGTCGTCGTTTGCCGGAAACTGGGCGATTCCGCGCAGGCGAATCTAGGTTCCGGCTCGGACGCTCCCGCATGCTTCCCGCCGGGAGCGGTGATTCCTGCCGAAAGCGGCGCCACTTCAACCGAGACTTGCTAACTTCAAGTCAACAACTAGGCCGACCGGATGGGAGTGGGATGCGTACGAGGTTGACGATCGTGTTGGCGGCCGCCGCTGCGGCCCTGTTCGCTCTGAGCGGCTCCGCCGCGGCGAGCGTGGAGAGCACAGGCATGCGCGACACGCGCTACTGCGAGATCTTCACCGTCTTCCTCTCCCCCTCGCCGATCGCGAAGGTCAACAACTCCTACAACCTCAACAACTGCCGTCAGGGCTGGTGGGAGTCGCTCGACACCGGCGAGCTCGCGGCCGAGGCCGGCGCCAACCTGGTGACGTTGAACGGCCCCCGTTATTGGATGATGGACAAGGTCGTCGTCTACGAGCCCGGCCCGGTCTCGACGTTCGCCGGCAAGGACTTCCGTGAGGTCGCGACGATCGATCTGACGAAGGTCGGCCTGGCACCGCCCCCCGCCTACACCCAGGTGAAGATCCAGCGCGGCACGAAGTTCGTCTTCCGCCGTGACAAGCCGGCCTTCATGCTGACCGATCCCGCCGGCCGCCAGTACGTGATGCAGTCCTACTCGCAGATCGTCGACCCGGCGCTGACCTACGACCAGCTCCGCGGGATCGGCGATCGGATCGGCCTTCCGGACGGCTGGTCGTACCGCCTCACGAAGCCGAAGAAGGACATCGTCCTGAAGGCCAACGGGCAGGCGACCATCGTCCAGGACGGCCTCAGGAACACCTATCAGCGCATCCACAAGTAGCGCGTAGAGCGGCCGACGACGGGTAGACGGGGAAAGGCCCCTGAACCCGACGGAAGGACCGCGATGAAAAAGCGACGGCTCGGCAACAGCGATCTCGAGGTGACCGAGATCGCGCTCGGATCCTGGCTCACCTACTCCGGCGGCGTCGAGCGCGAGCACACGGAGGCATGTACGCGCGCAGCCTTCGACTCCGGGGTCAACTTCTTCGACACCGCCAACGTCTACGGAAATGGAGCGTCGGAGACCGCGTGGGGCGAGATCCTCAACGATTACCCGCGCGACGAATACGTCCTCGCGACGAAGGTCTACTTCCCGGTCGACGGCGGCAAGGGCCTCTCGGCCGAGCAGATCCACAAGCAGATCGACGAGTCGCTGCGGCGCCTGCAGACCGATCACGTCGATCTCTACCAGTGCCACCGCTTCGACGTGGAGACGCCGATCGAGGAGACGATGGAGGCGCTCGCCGACGTCGTCAAGGCGGGCAAGGCACGCTTCATCGGATTCAGCGAGTGGACGCCGGAGCAGATCGAGGCCGGCCTCGAGGCCGCCGACGACGACGTCACCTTCGTCTCCTCCCAGCCCCAGTACTCGATGCTCTGGCGCGCCCCCGAGGAGGAGGTGTTCCCGCTCTGCGAGAGCAACGGCATCTCCCAGATCGTCTGGTCGCCACTGGCCGAGGGCGTGCTCTCGGGCAAGTACGAGCCCGGCAAGCCGCCGCCGGAGGACTCGCGGGCTTCGAGCGATGAGATGAACTCGTTCATCAAGCGGAAGATGGACGACGAAACCCTCGAGGCGGTCCAGCGGCTGCGGCCGATCGCCGACGAGGCTGGGATCTCGATGGTCCAGCTCGCCCTCGCCTGGGTGCTGCGCCGCGACGAGCTCGCCGCCGCGATCATCGGCGCCAGCCGGCCCGAGCAGATCCACGAGAACATCGCCGCGGCCGACGTCGAGATGACCTCCGACCTCTGCGACGCCATCGACGACGCGCTCGGCGGCGTGCCGGTGCGGGGGACGACGCTGGCTCCCGGCGCGAACGGCGGCGTCCTCCACCGCGAGGGCGACTGAGCCGCCCGGCCCCATAGGCTGCCGCCGTGCGCAAGCGCGGCGAGAAGGAAGAGGCCGAGACCCGGCCGGAGCCGCTCCGGTTCGGGCCGATCGTCGCCGGAATCTCGGCCGGGTACCGCTACGACTGGCGCCTGCTGCTCGGCGCCGGCCTGCTCGTCTTCATCCCGGTCGGACTGATCTCCGCACTCGATCCCTTCGATGGTTACTCGATCGAGGAGTGGGACGGGGCGCGTTCCGTCGGCATCCTGATCCTCATCCTGACCCAGTCGACGGTCTCGCTCCTCGGAGCGGTCTTCTACTCGGGGATCGTCGCCGCCGGCGAGGAAAGACGTCGCCACGGCGTCCATCACGGGATCCGGGACGTCGCCCGCAACCTTCCCTACTGGACGCTGATCCTGGCCGACATCGCGTTCGTCCTCGCCATCGCCCTCGGGTTCCTCTTCCTCGTCCTACCCGGCTTCATCTTCGTCATCTGGTTCGCCCTGATCGCCCCGGTCATCGAGATCGAGGAACGCGGCGTGATCGCATCCTTCCGCCGCAGCCGGGAGATGGTCCGCGGCCACTTCTGGCGCGTCACCGGCGTCATCTTCCCCCTCGTCGTCATCGAGTCCCTCCTCGAGGGCTTCGGCGACGGCGTCGGCCACGGCCTCCTCGGCGAGAACTACCTCGGCAACCTCACCGGCTCGGTCGTCGCCAACCTCCTCGTCTCACCCCTCTACGCGCTGACGGTCCTCGCGCTCTACTTCGAGATCAGGGAGCGGGAGAGGTAGTCAGCCCAGGCAGGGCGGGTCCGGGCTGTCGAAGTCGTCGAGGACCGCGGGCCCGGGAACCAGCGGCACCCCGGGACGGCCCGGGAAGTCCGCGGTCAGGTTGCCGGTGGTGCGTCGGTGCGCGAAGTGCGCGACGCCGTGGAACCTCCCGCCCGAGGGTCTGAGCGTGGCTCGCTTGCCGTTCTCGGAAACGCGCAGGGACGAGGGGTCGCCGGCCATCACGGCCACACGAGTGATCCTCGCCCAAGGCTGCTTCTCCAGCGCGAACGCAAGCCCCCAGAAGAACTCGTCCGAACCGTTGGCGAGGTAAGGGGTGCGCGGCTCGGGACCACAGCCGAACAGGTAGTGCTCCTCGTCGCCGGCACGACGCCCAGGGCGTCGCTGGAGGAAGGGCGGCAGTCCGCTTCCCCCGCACCTGCCCCTGAGGACGACCTCGCCACGGGCATTCGATGCGTCGACTTGCGTGTAGCCGTTTTCCCCTGCGAAGCGCAGTCGGCCGCGAAACACTCCGCGGCGCGAGCGGACCTTGCCCCCGCAGCTCTTCGTCGTGCGCTCGTGGAACCTGAGGTCAACGGAACCGCGAGGGCCGAGATCGAACGCGAGTCGGCGCTTCGAGATCACCACGTCGCGCTTGCGGATGTAGAACGCGATCGAGTGGTTCTTCTTCAGCTCGACTCGCGCGCGCGGCCGCCGTGCGTCCGACGCCTTGATGTGGAGCCGATAGCCGTTCGAGCCCTCGGCGCTGAGCTGGACCGTGGTCGCCGATGCCGAGCCGGCGATGGCGAGCACGACGAGCGCGGAAAGAACCAACCCTGCAACCGTCGCCCGCAGCAGCGGAACGCGGGCGGCACCGGAGTCGCGCGCCGGCATGGCTAGTCCCCGCCGAACGGGTAGCAGGGGCCGGGGGCGATCTCGTCGACATCGCCGAGCTCGGCCGTGGCCGGCGCCATCGGGACGTCCGGACGCCCCGGGAAGTCGGCGGCGATGTCGCCGGAGAGGCGATGCTTGCTGTAGCGCCCGGTCCCGGAGAAGTAGTCGGCGTCAGGCTTGATCAACACGCGCCGCTCGTCCGGCGACAACTCGAACGAGCTCGGGCTCCCCAGCGAGAACGAGAGCCTCAACGCATGGATGCCCCCTCCCCTAGTCTCGAACGAGGCGCCGTACGGGGCCTCACCGAAGCCGCGACCGGCGAAGAACCAGGTGTCGCGGTCGGTTCCACAAGCGGAGACCGCGGGATGCCGGATCGAGCGCGCGCGGAAGAGCGACCGGGGCCGGAATGACGAGATCGCCGGGGCCGGCCCAACCGTCTTAAGCGCCCGGTGTTGCCGGCATCCTCGAATCCGATAGCTCTCGACCCTTCCGCGAATGGTCGAGCGATGGACGGCGGCGAACCCGTTCTCTCCCTGAACGTCGATCTCCCCTTCGAACCGTCCGGTGCGACGGATCTCGACCTCGGCACAGTGCTCGCCGTGATGACGGACGTGTCGCCGCTCGTCCTCGACGATGAATCGGGCCCGAGCCGACCCGAACGGTCCAAGGTCGAGGTTCATCCGCCGATCCGCATAGCTCCCGGCGCCGGCGACACGGTAGAAGGCCGCCGTCTGGACGTCGCCGTTCCGGTCGTCGCGAAAGAAGCCGACGCCGGCCGGGTTGGATCCGGCCCCGATTCGAGTTCCTACATCGAAGTGGTAACCGTCGACCTTCGCCCGCATCGACACGAAGGCGATTCGCTTCGAGGCCGACGCCGGCGCAGCGGCGAGGACCGATGCCAGCAGCACCACGAGGATCGCAACCACGCCGAGACTGCAGAAACCCAACGTGGTGTGGTGTTTCTGCAAGGTCGCGGAGGAAACCACCTGCATCACCTCAAGGCGGCGCGAAGAAGCCGCGGCGCCGCCTCACGCACGGCTGCTGGTGCCGATAGCGTCGAAGCCCGTTCGGCTACTGCGCGCGAGAACACTATGAAGCCGCCGCAACTGCCGGCATCGATGGTGTTTCCGCGACCAAGCCCTCCGTCGCCGGGGGTGAGACGGCGCGTCGCCCCCAGCAGGCCCACCTTCAAGTCACCGCTGAGCCTTCCATCCGCGAACGAGGCCGAACCGGAGAACACGCCCTTCGGCGTCAGAGTCGCACGGCTGAAGTCCCGCGAATGAACGAAGGCGTTCGACCGCGATCGCTGCCAGGTCGCCTCGAACGCAGCCATTCGACGAGTATCCGGGTAGTAGAAGGCACCGAGCTGGGACGGGGCGCCCGGTCTGCGTTTGAACGCGAGCAGTGACGCCTCACTGCCGACGGTGCAGGACCCCAGGATCGCGGCGCGCTTGAACTTCTTCGGCTTTCCCTTGTCAGGTGAGCCGCACTTGCGCTCGTGACGAACCGAGATCGTGCCCCGGAGCCGATGTCCATCGGCGGCCGTGTAACCGTTCCTTCCGTCGAAATGGAACCTCCCGGTGAACGTCCCGGTTCGAACGGTCCTGTAGCCCGAGCAGAACCCGGTCAGCGGACGGTGGTGAGGTGGGCCGTCCCGCCGAAAGCTCATCGAGACCTGCCCGAACCGCCCGAGGTCCGCGCTGATTCGCCGGGCCGACACCCGCTTGACCAGTCTCGTGTAGGAAGCCAACGAATGGTTCCCGCGGACGACCATGGTGCCCAAGGACTGATCGCCGTCCCGTAGCCCGAAGAAAGCGACCCTGTAACCGTTCGTGGCCGGCGACTTGACTACGAAGTCCGTAAAGCGGGGACGGGTTGACTCCGCCGACGCCGGCGCAGCGGCCGCCAGCAACCCGACCGCGGCGATCGCCACCACAGCGAGACGGCAGAAACTCGACGTCGGCGCAAGTTTCTGACGCTTCGCGGTCGGATGGTCCGAGATCGATCTCCCCCGAGCTCCCCTCATGGCCGGAACCCTACCGCCGAAACCGGCAGCCGGTATCGGTTCAGCGGTTGCGGCCGTAGAGATCGTGGGCGGCTACCCACTCCTCGGCGACGATGGCGGAGCCGAGGGAGAGCTCGCCGCAGAGAACCGTGGCGGCGATGATCTCGGCGAGCTTGCGGACCTTGCCGGAGCCGCTGCAGCCGAGGAGCTCGAGGCACTCGCGCTGGGTCGGGAGGCCGGTGCCGCCGCCGTAGGTGGCGACGATCAGCGACGGAATCGTGACCGAGTAGTAGTAGTCGCCGTTCTCGCGAAGCTCGGCGTAGACGAAGGCGGCCGAGGACTCGGCGACGTTGGCCACGTCCTGGCCCGTGGCGATGAACATCGCCGTTATGCCGTTGGCCGAGTGGGCGCCGTTGTTGTTGACGCCAGACATGAACCCGCCGAGGTTCGAGACCTGGCGGGCTTTGAACATGAGCTCGGTGTCGGAGCGCATGATCCGCTTGACGAGCTCGTTCGGGATCACGGCCTCGGCGACGACACGCTTGCCGCGGGTCCGCAGCATGTTCACCTGCGAGCTCTTCTTGTCGGTCGCGAAGTTCGACTCGAGGAAGAAATGCTCGACGTCGGGGTAGTTGGCGAGGATCCAGACGCAGGCGGCCGCGGTCGCCTTGCCCGAGAGGTTCTGGCCGGCCGCGTCGCCGGTCGTGTAATTGAAGCGGGTGAAGAGGATCCGCCCGGCCGAGTACTGCTCGATGTCGCGGAGCTCGCCGGTCGACGTCGTCTGCTCGGCCGCCTCCTTGATCTCGGTGAAGTGCTCGTTCAGCCAGACGCCGAAGTCGCGCGCCTCCCGGGCGCTCGGAAACAGGAACGAGGGCGCCCGCTGCATGGCGTCGTCCATGATCGTCGTCTTCACCCCACCGGCCTCGCGGAGCAGCTTCATGCCGCGGTTGTAGCTGGCGACCAGCGTCCCTTCGGCGGTCGCCAGCGGCACGTAGAACTCACCCTTGGCGTGCTCGCCGTCGACCAGTAGCGGCCCGGCGATCCCGATCGGCACCTGGGCGACGCCGATGAAGTTCTCGACGTTGCCGGGAAGGACCGCCGGATCGAAGGAGTGGCTCCCGACGTGTTCGAGCTCGGCGCCGGTGCGTTCGCGCAGGAACTCGCGGCGCGTCGAAGCAGCTTCGGCCGTGTAGTCGTCGTCGGGCTCGCGCGGGATCCGCGGCGCGCCCTGTCCCACCTCACTCACGCGGCGATTATCGCTAAAGCAAGCGCCGGGGGCCGTCGATAGCGAGGTGTGCAGGAGACGCAGGCACGGGAGGCCGGCACGGACGCCGGGGAAGAGGCGCGCGAGGTCAGCGGTATGACCACGCGGCTCGCGATCGCCTACGTCGAGGAGAAGGCGGGGCGCGGCGGCGTCGAACGGCTGCTCGAGGGGGCCGGCCTGAGCGGGCGCGAGGACGAGCTCCGCGACGAAAACCGCTGGTTCCCGGATCGATTCCGCGTGGCCCTGTTCGAGTCCGCCGCCGAGGTCCTCGGCGATCCCCACGTCGCCGAGCGGATCGGGGCGGCCTCGCTCAACGCCAACGTCGGCGGCGCGCTGAAGCTCTCGCTGCGGGCGCTCGGGTCGCCGCGGCTCCTGTTCTCGAACATCGGCCGCGCGAACGCCAAGTTCAACCGCGCTCACCGGATGGACGCCGTCGAGGTCGGTCCCAACTTCGCGGTGCTGCGAAACCGCCCGGTCGGCGACACCCCCTACAACCCCTGCGACTGCGACTACAACGTCGGCCTGCTCTCGCGGGCGCCGGTGATCTTCGGCGGGCCGCCCGCCCGGATCAACCACCCGCGCTGCATCGGGCGGGGCGACGCCGAGTGCATCTTCGAGGTCCACTGGAGCACCAGCGCCCGGCCGTCGGGTGAGACGGTCGCATCGGGCGGGGCGCTGCTGCTGCTCGCCGCCTGCGCCCTCTTCGCCCCGTCCCTGATTCCCTACGCGATCGTCCTCGCGTCGCTGATCGCCATCGTCGCCGGCGCCCGCGCGATCGGCGAGCGGCGCTCACGGGCGCGAATGACCCAGATCCAGCTCGACGAGCAGGCCGAGGTCACCGAGCTGCTGATGAACTCGATGCAGGATCTCGTCTCCGAGCTCCAGCTCGACGACGTGCTGTCGAAGATCACGGCCAACGCCCAGTCAGCCGTCGGCGGAGCCGAGTTCGCTTTGCTCGTCGAGGAGGACGGTGCGATGCGCTGCCGGTCGTCGTCGGACCTTCCCGATCGCGTCGTCCGCGCCCTCGAGAGGTGGGCGAACGATCGGGGCGAGCTCCAGGACGCGTCGACGTTGATCGAGGACCTCCACTCCGTTCCCGAACTCGTCGAGCTGACCCACGACCGCGCGATCGCCCTCGGCTCGCTGTGCGCCGCCCCCCTCGTCTTCCGCGACATGCGGATGGGCGTGCTCGTCGCCATCGGCGCCGACGACGGCTTCCTCCCGCGCGACGTCGAGCTCCTCTCGACCTACGCGGCACAGGCGGCGATCGCGCTGACGAACGCGACCCTCTACGAGACTCAGCAGAGGCTCGCGATTCAGGACCCGCTCACCGGGCTCTACAACCACCGTCACTTCCACGAGGTGCTCGGCACCGAGCTCGAGCGTTGCCGCCGCCACGGTGGCGATCTCGGTCTCGTCCTCCTCGACCTCAACGGCTTCAAGCAGATCAACGACACCGACGGTCACGCGGCCGGCGACAAGGTCCTCTGCCGGGTCGCCCACTCGCTCGAGAGCACCGCCCGCCGCTCCGACATCGCCTTCCGGGTCGGCGGCGACGAGTTCGCGCTGCTGCTGCCGGGAACCGGCAAGCGTGCGGCGGGCGTGGCCGCAGCCCGGGCCCAGGCGGCGATCGAGTCGGCGGCCGCCGGCGCCGGCGCCTCCTACGGGATCGCCTCGTGGCCGCACGACGGGCCGACCAAGGACGCCCTGATCGGCGCCGCCGACGCCGACCTCTACGGAATGAAGCGGCAGACCAAGAGCGACGGCGCCGAGGACGCGCCGCTGGGCGGCAGGCTCGCGCGTCACGAGCGCCTCGCCAGCGCCAGCCGGATCGCGCTGAAGCTCGCCCCGCTGCACGAGGCCGATGCGATCGCGCGCACGGCGATCGACGAGCTCGACGAATCGTTCGGGCTCCACTACGTCGCGATCCACGTGATCGGCGAGGAGGGCTCGCTCTGCCTCGCCGCCGCCGCCGGCGGGGCTGCGGCGTCCCCCGAGCACCGGGCGCGTTCGGCCGAGCGCGGCGCTCCGGGGCGTGCGCTCGCATCCGGCGAAGCGACGCTCGTCGAGAACGTCGGCGGCGGGCGCGGACGACACTCGGTCCCCGGCGCCGGCTCCGAGCTGGCGGCGCCGATCCGGGTCGACGGCGAGCCGTGGGGCGCGCTGGAGATGGTCCACGAGCAGGCGCACGAGCTCGACTTCATCGACCTCCTCTTTGCCGACACGATCGCCTCCGCCATCGGTGCCGCCATTCACCGGACCAAGCTCTACGCCGAGCTCGAGGGCACCTTCATGCGGACGCTCGCGGTCCTCTCCGACGCCCTCGAGGCCAAGGACTCCTACACCGCGGCCCACGCCCGCGAGGTCGCCGACCTGGCGGTCGAGGTCGGCGAGATGCTCGGGATGGAACCGGACGAGCTGCGGACGCTCAGCTACGGGGCGCTGCTCCACGACATCGGGAAGATCGGCGTCCGCAGCGAGATCCTCCACAAGCCGGCCGCGCTGACGGCAGCCGAGTACGAGGAGATGAAGGAGCACACCGTCGTCGGCGCGCGCATGCTCGAACGGATTCCCTACTTCAACGACGTCCACCCGCTGGTCCGCTGCTCGCACGAGCGCTGGGACGGCGACGGCTATCCCGACGGGCTCGCGGGTGAGGCCATTCCCCTCGGCGCCCGGGTGATCGCGGCCTGCGACGCCTTCCACGCGATGACCTCCGATCGCCCCTACCGGGAGGCGATGACGCCGCAGCGCGCGGTCTCGGAGCTCGAACGATGCTCGGGGACCCAGTTCGACCCGGCGGTGATCGACGTCCTCGTCAGGGTCCTCGATGTCCCCTCCGGGGAGGTCGTCGACCTCCGCACCGCGACCGGCTTCTGAGCCCGCGCCCGGGGGCGCGGCCCGCCGGTCGGTAGAAACTGCGGTCGGATGGATCTCGAACTCGCACTGACGACGGTCCTGGCGGTGGTCGTCCTGCTGCTGGTCGCCGCCCAGTTCACGCGGGTTCCGTATCCGATCCTCCTCGTGCTCGGCGGACTCGGTCTCGCGGTCCTCCCCCCCATTCCCGACGTCGAGCTCGACCCGGATCTCGTCCTGATCGTGATCCTGCCGCCGCTGCTCTACGCCGCCGCCTACTTCACGCCGCTGCGCGAGCTCCGCCGGAACGTACGCGAGATCTCCGCCCTCGCCGTCGGCCTCGTCCTCGCGACGATGATCGGGGTCGCGCTCGTCGCCCACTTCGCCCTCGGCTTCGACTGGGCCCCGGCCTTCGTGCTCGGCGCGATCGTCTCGCCGACCGACCCGGTCGCCGCCACCGCGATCGCGAGGAGGCTCGGGATCCCCGGCCGGATCGTCTCGATCGTCGAGGGCGAGTCGCTGATCAACGACGGCACGGCCTTGGTCGCCTACAAGTTCGCGGTCGCCGCCGTCGTCACCGGGGCCTTCAGCCTGCTCGACGCCGCCGGCGAGTTCGTCGTCGTCGTCCTCGGCGGCATCGCGGTCGGCATCGCCGCCGGCGCGATCATCGCCTTCGTCCGCCGCCGGATCAGCGCGCCGCCGGTCGAGGTGACGATCGCCCTCTTCAGCGGCTACTTCGCCTACCTGCCCGCCGAGGCCATCGGCGTCTCCGGCGTCCTCGCAGCGGTCACCGTCGGGATCTACATGGGCAGGCTCACGTCGATCCTGACGACGCCGACCACCCGGATCCAGGGCGAGGCGGTCTGGGAGATCGTGCAGTTCCTCCTCAACTCGGCCCTGTTCGTCCTCGTCGGGCTGCAGCTCCCGGGCATCCTCGACGCGATCGACGGGAACAACACGGGCAAGCTGATCCTCGACGGCGCCCTGATCGCCGCCAGCGTGATGGTGATCCGGCTGATGTGGGTCTTCCCGTTCACCTACCTGCCGCGGCTGCTGATCCCGCGCCGCAAACGCGGCCCGACGCCGCCCTGGCGGCACACGCTGATCGTCGCCTGGACCGGCATGCGCGGAGCCGTCTCGCTCGCCGCCGCCCTCGCGCTGCCGCTGTTCGTCGACGCCGGCGGCAACTTCCCCGAGCGCGACCTGATCATCTTCCTCAGCTTCTCGGTGATCCTCGGCACCCTGCTCCTGCAGGGCTTCACGCTGCCGCCGCTGATCGGCCTGCTCGGGCTCGACGACTCCGATGAGGTGCTCGAGCTCGAGGAGCTCACGGCCAGGCAGGCGGCCGCGGAGGCCGCGCTGGCCCGGCTCGAGGAGCTGACCGGTGAGGAGTGGGTCCAGGACGACACGGCCGAGCGGGTCCGCGGCGCCTACAACTACCGCTACCGCCGGTTCTCGGCCCGGATCGACGACGGCGACGGCAAGAGCGCGATCTACGAGGAGCGGTCGGAGTCCTTCCAGCGCCTGACGCGGGAGCTGCTCGAGGCCCAGCGCTCGGTCCTGATCGGGATGCGCGACCATGGCGAGATCAACGACGACGTCCTCCGCACGCTCGAGCGCGAGCTCGACCTCGAAGACTCCCGCCTGGAGATCTGAGCGACTTGCGCGTCCACTACCTGCGCCACGGCGAGTCGCTGTCGAACGCCGATCCTGACCGGATCGCGCTTCCCGAGCACGAGGGCGACCGGCTCAGCGAGCGCGGCCGGCTCCAGGCCGCCGCCGCCGCGGAGGTCGTCGCCGGCCTCGGACTCACCCGGATCGTCTCGAGCCCGATGGGCCGGGCCCGCGAGACCGCGGCTGCCGTGGCCGAGCGGACCGGCCTCGAGCCCGAGATCTGGGACTGGATCCACGAGCTTCGCGAGCCGTCGGATTACCCGGAACTGCCGCGGGTCGAGCAGGAACGACAGCGTTGGTCGAACCGGATGTCGCAGCACGCCGACCCCGGTCACACCCGCGGCGACGGCGAGTCGTTCGCGGATCTGCTCGGGCGGGTCGACCGCGCCCGCGAGCAACTGGTCGCCGACGACGTCGACGGCACGCTGCTGGTCGGCCACGGGATCTTCTTCCGGTTCACGTTCGCGCGGACGCTCCTCGGCGAGGAGTTCGCGCCCCGCCATGCCGACTGGCTCTGGCGAATCGGCTCGCTCAACTGCGGACTCTCGACCTTCGACCACATGACCGGTGGCGGCAGCGACGATCCCGCGGACATCTCCGGCTGGCGCTGCGTGACCTGGATGGCCCCGACCGTCGCCCCCGATCTCGCAACCGGGACCGGGGGCGTCGGGCCGGGGTTCTGACTACTTCTGGATGAAGCCGGTCTCCTTGACCCGCTTCAGGACCTGCTTCGCGGTCAGCGGCTTGTCGAACGGTCCGTCGGGGGCGATGCCCTCGGCGTCGTTCTCGAGCAGCAGGCCGATGACGCCGGCATGCCGCGCCTCGATCGTCACGATCGAGAGCGCCACCGCCAGGTAGTCGGCGTTCTTGATGTTGAACGCCTGCCCCGAGTAGGCGCCCACGCCCGTGTTCTCGAGGGCGAACGCCGTCTCGAGGAACGGCTGCTCGGAGCTCGTCGTGCCGCCGAAGTCGAACTTCGGCTTCTTGACGGCCTTCTTTCCGAGCGCGTCGCGGAGCCCCTTGACGTGGGCCTTCTCGTCGCGGACGACGGTGTCCAGGAACACCGAGGCCTGGTCGCCGAGGAACCCGGAACCGAGGAGGCCGCCCATGTTGTTGGCCTTGGCCTCCTTGTAGAACTCCGCCTCGAGGTACTCCAGCGTCAGGGCGTAGTTGAGGATGCCGATGTCGCCCTTGCCGAACTTGCGCGGCGGACGACCGCTCCCCTTGCCCTTCCCCCTCTCGGTGACGGCGGCCGCTGCCGATCCCGGCCCGGCCGCGCCCAGCAGGGCGCTTCCACCGAGAACGGCACCGCCGGTCAGCCCGGCCTTTCTCAGGAACTCCAGCCTGGTGTCCCCGTCGCCACCCTCGCGGATGACCTCTTCCTTCGCCGTTTCCGCGGATTCGCGGATCGCACCATCGGAGTCGACTTCGTCGAGCTTGAGCTCGCTCATCGTCGTCCCACCTTCCCTGTACGCGTGTCTTCCATTTCGAGCCCGGCGCTCGCGCGCGGGCCCCTGCTCCCCTGGCTACGAGGCGCAGTCACCGCGGATCAGCGGCCCAACGATCCTTAGCCAACATTTAGACGCCCGACACGCCGCCCCCGTCCCTCCCACGTGCGACAGGATGGGGCGCATGGACGAGCGACTCCTTCCCGAGCGACGCTTCGAGGCCGCCGCGGACTCCTTCGTCCGGGCCCGCCCTCCCTATCCGCCCGAGCTGATCGAGTCGGTCCTCGACCGGAGCGGTGCCGTCCCGGGCACGCCCGTGCTCGACGTCGCGGCCGGTGCCGGCGCGCTGACCGAGTTGCTGCTCGCCGCCGGTCTCGCGGTCACCGCGGTCGAGCCGAACGCGGAGATGGCGGAGCGTCTGCGCTCCCGTCTGTCGGAGGTCCCGGTCCGCGTCGAGAAGGCCGAGGCGCTCGGCGCGGCCGGCGGCACCGCCGAGCTGATCACGATCGCCAACGGTCTCCACTGGGTCGAGCCGGCCGCGGCCTACGCCGAGTTCGCCCGCGTGCTCGCTCCCGGCGGGCACGTCGCCGTCATCTGGCAACTCCCCGACCTCGCTGACGACCGCCAGGCGCACCTCTGGGAGCAGCTGCGCCTGATCCACGGTGACTCCCCGCCCTTCCGCGGGCCCGCCCCGGGCGAACCCGCGGGCTGGGGGGCGCCGTTGCGCACCGTCGATCGCTGGGAGATCCCGAACCTCCACCGGATCCCGCGCCGGCTGCTCGGCGACTACATCTCCTCGTGGTCGGGCATCGCCAACCTCCCGGCCGCCGAGCGGGGTGACGTCGTTGCGGAAATTGCGTCCCGCTGGGACGGCGAGGAGATCGCGCTGCCGTTCGTGATCACGGTCGAGCTCGGCCGCCGCGACTGACCGCGCCTACGGGACGGGTTCGAGCACGAAGACGTGGATGTGCCGGTGCGCCGCGCGCTTCTCGTAGGTCGAGTAACCCGGATAGACCCGCATGGCCTCGTCCCAGACGTTCTGCCGCCGCGCGCCCTCGACCTCGACGGCCCGCACCTTCCAGGTCCGCTCGTCCATGCCGACCTCGGCGTTCGGGTCCTTACTGAGGTTGTAGAACCAGGCCGGGTTGCGCTCCTGCCCGTAGTTGGACGCGATCACCGCGACCCCGCCTTCGACCGGCAGGCCGACGACGGGCACCGTCCGCTGTTTGCCGCTCTTGGCTCCGGTCGTGGTCAGCATCAGGATCGGCAGCCCGGCGATCAGCGACGCGACCGTGTGCCTGCCGCTCGTCGCCTTGTACAACGGCTTGTCGAGACGATGCGCGACGCGGGCGAAGACCCAGGAGCCGGGGCCGCTGGAGGCGAAGCGACGCACACCCCGCTGGGCGAGATTCGCCTCGGCGAAGGTGATCGGCTCCGAACCAGTACTCACGATTGGCGATTCTGCCCGATTCGGGGATCATCCGCGCGATGAGCGAACTTCCGGAGCACGTCAGCCGCAACCGCGCCCAGTGGGATCAGTGGGCGGCCGACTTCGAGGGGCCCGGCCTGCGGAACTGGGCGGCCGACGAGCCGACCTGGGGAATCTGGGACGTTCCCGAGTCCGAGCTCGGCGTCCTCCCCGACGCACTCGACGGCCTCGATGCGATCGAGCTCGGGTGCGGAACCGGCTACGTGTCGTCCTGGCTCGCGCGACGCGGCGCCCGGCCCGTCGGGATCGACAACTCCGAGGCGCAGCTCGCGAGCGCCCGGCGCTTTCAGGAGCAGTTCGGGATCGAATTCCCGCTGATCCACGGCAACGCCGAGGACGTCCCGCTGCCCGATGCCTCGTTCGACCTGGCGATCTCCGAGTACGGCGCGAGCATCTGGTGCGACCCCTACCGCTGGATCCCGGAGGCGGCGCGCCTGCTCCGCCCCGGGGGCGAGCTCGTGTTCATGGTCAACTCGGTCCTGGTGATGCTCTGCACCCCGGACATCGAGGAAGGCCAGGCGGGAAACCGGTTGCTGCGCCCTCAGTTCGGCATGAACCGCTTCGAGTGGTCCGACGACGAATCCGTCGAGTTCCACCTCTCACACGGCGAGCTGATCGCGCTGCTGCGCGACTCCGGCTTCGCGATCGAGCAGCTGATCGAAGTCAGGGCGCCGGAGGGCGGGAAGGCGACCTTCCCGCTGACGACGCTCGAGTGGAGCCGGAACTGGCCGTGCGAGGAGGTCTGGCGGGCGCGCAGGCGCTGACGCCCGCCAGGGCCTCGTCGCGAAGGGCTAGATCGTCTTGCTCTTGCCGACCGCGCAGCCCGTGATCTTCGGCGCGAGGGCGTAGAACGCACCATTCGTCGAGCCGGTGTTGCCGGTCGACCACATGCCGTTCTTCTCGGCGTAATCGGTGCCGATGACCTTGTCCTTGCCGGGCTTCTTCTTGAGGAGAACCACCACGCGGCTGACCACGCACCGGTCCTTGGAGCTCTTCACGTACCCGTGGAAGCCGCCGGACTCCTCCTTGATCGTGACCCTCGTCTTCGTGGCAGCGCTTGCGCTGCCGGCGGTGACGAGGAACAGACATGCCGCGAGCGCGACAACAACCGCAAACTTACTCTTCATTTCCCGCTCCTGTATTCGATGTGGGCGGTCGAAGGTAGCAGGTGCGGAAGTGCGCCTCGCCGGCTCGCTCAGGCGCCCTTCTGGCCCTCGACCACCTTGCTGATCCCGGCCTTGCAGCCCTTGATCTTCGGCGCGTAGGCGTAGAAGTTGCCCTTCTGCGGCCCGGTGTTGCCGGTCGACCACATGTACTTGGTGCCGTTCGCCTGGGCGATGTCGGAGCCGATCTCCTTGTCGCGGCTCGGATCCTGGCCGTTCCCCTTCATCTTGTAGAGGATGACCTCGCGCCCGTTGGCGCACTTCTCCTTGTCGCTCTTGACGTAGCCGTAGAACCCGTCCGACTGGACCTTGATCTTGACCTTGGTCTCGGCCTTGCCGGCGAATGCCGATGCGGCGACGACGAGTGCGGTGCAGGCGGTCAGCGCCAGCGCCAGCGCCGCGAGGATGGGCTTGGACTTCATGAAACTCCTCCTTGGTGTTGGACCCCGCGGAGAAGTTAGCCCGGCCTGCCCGGTCGCGCAAGCGATCCGGGTCGAGAGTGGAGGCGGCCGGTACTGCCCCGGCGTCCGCGAAGGACGCCCCGATGCGTCAACGAGCGTTCCCTACGGAGTCAATCTCGGCATCCGGCTCGGTCGATCCGAGGGGCACGTGGCCGGCGCCAAATCCTCCTGTTGATGTCCCCTACCGGCCGAGGAAACTGCCGGTCTGGTGAGCCCACTGATGATGCCGCTGGCCCGGATCGTGGGCTATCCGGAGCGACAGATCTCTACTGGTGTTTAGGCAGCGAGACCGAACTCGTGAGAGTCCGCACTTATTGGTTTCCCTGGGCTTTTTAACGAGGCCGGCCCAGGAACCTCGACTCGCAACACCGGGACGAGAACCGTTCACGTCGATTCTGTGTCGCCCCCTATTGATGTGTCTATGTCCGGCAATTGTAGTCGCGGCCCCAAGGCGGCCCGAGGTCGGGTAGGTTCTGGCCCGTGGGTTGCTTCGTAGTCCTGTTCGCGCTGATCTCGCCGCGCCTGGCGCTGTTCTTCGTCGCGGTCTTCTCGGACCTGCTGAGTCGCGCCTTCGACTCCTGGTTCATCCCGCTGCTCGGCTTCTTCCTGCTGCCGTGGACGACCCTCGCCTACGCCTGCATGTGGAGTCTCGGAGGCAACGAGGTTTCCGGCTTCGAGTGGTTCATCGTGATCCTCGCGTTCCTCGCTGACCTCAGCGGTTACGGGTTGCTCGGCCAGCGCCGCCAGTACTCGCGCTGAGCTCGCCGTCACTTCGATCGACCGGCGAGCCTGAGGCCGTCGATGAGACGCATCGGCGAACCGACCCTGAGCACCGCGCGCTCGTAGATCCGCCCCGCAAGGTGGATCAGCACCACCACCGACGCGACCATCAGGACGACCGAGACCGCGAGCTCCCACGCGGGCAGTCCGTCGACCGCTGCGCGCGCCGGGACGACCATCGGCGCGGTCGGCGGAAACAGGGTGCAGATCGTCGCCAGCGCGCCGCTGGGGTCGTCGGCGATGCTGAACGACGCGAGGTAGCCGACGACGAGGACGATCGTCACCGGCGTGGTGACGCTGCCGACGTCCTCCTGCCGCGAGACGATCGCGCCCGCGACCGCGAAGGCGCATGAGTAGAGCGCGTACCCGGGGACGAAATAGAGCAGGACGAGCAGGATCGTCTCGAAGGTCGAGGAGGGAAGCTCGAGCTGGCCCGACAGGAGTGCGGCTGCGATCCCGAGGCCGGCGACGACTGCGAGCTGGAAGAACCCGAGGAGGCCGATGCCGATCACCTTTCCCGCCAGCAGCTGCGACGGCCGGATCGCCGAAAGGATCAGTTCGACCACACGCGAGCTCTTCTCCTCGACGATCCCGGAGGTGACGACGAACCCGAACCCGAGGATCGCCAGATAGAGCAGGAGGCTTCCCGCGAAGGCCAGACCGGAGCCGGAATCGCTGTCGCCGCCGAGCTCCGTCGTCGGCAACGGCGGCGGACTCAACGCTCGGTCGATCTGCTCCGCGTCAGCGCCCGTGCCGCGGAGGACGGCTTCGCCCTCGGCCTTGGCGGCCGCCGCCTGGATCAACGTCTGCAGCTCCTGATCGGTCCCGCTCGCGACCAGCAGATCGTCGGCCGCGATGGCGGCGTCGAGATCCCCGGCCTCGACGGCGGCTCGGGCCTCGGCCGAATCGGCCGGCTGCGACTCGTCGATCGTCACGCCGGACGCGGGCTCGGCCTTCAACTGGGTGCCGATCGCCTCGGCCCGCGGACCGACGAGGCCGACGTCGTAGGTGGTTTCGTCGTCTCCGCCGGAGAGGGCAGCGACGACCACAATCGCGAGGACGATCACGATCTGGATGGCCAGGCCGACCCGGAACGCGCGGGACCTCCAGCGCTCGCGGATCTCGCGGCGGGCCGTGAGCTCGACGGCCCTACGCCCCGTCATCGGCGATCACCTCCTTGAACAGGTCCGCCAGCGAGGGGCGGTGACGCGCGAATCGCTCCACCGAGCCGTGCCGGCGGGCGATGTCGAGGAGTCGCTGAGGGTCGAACCCCGGGTCGAGCTCGACCCGGCCGGGGCCGATCCGTCGAACGCCCGGCACCGCTGCGAGCGGATCGTCCGCCGCATCCGCGAGATCGATCTCCCAGAGGCGCCCGGCAGCGCGGTCGCGCAGCTCCTCGACCCCGCCCGAGGCGACGAGCTCCCCGCTCTTGATGATGGCCACCGAGTCGCAGAGACGCTCGACCAGCTCGAGCTGATGCGAGGAGAAGATGACCGGCAGCCCGCGGTCCCGGGATTCGGAGACGAGGACCTCCGCGAGAACTTCGACACCGACCGGATCGAGGCCGGAGAACGGCTCGTCGAGTACGAGGAGATCGGGACCGTGTACGAGGGCGGCTCCGAGCTGCACCCGTTGCTGGTTTCCGAGCGAGAGGTCTTCGAGCGCGTCGGCCTGCCGCTCGGCGACGCCGAGACGCTGCATCCACCGCTCGGCCGACGCCGCCGCCGCGTCGCCGTCGATGCCGTGCAGCTCGGCGAAGTAGGCGAGCTGCTCGCCGACGCGCATCTTCGGATAGAGGCCGCGCTCCTCCGGCATGTAGCCGATTCGGCGTCGCCGTTCAGCATCGAGCGGCTCGCCGTCCCAGAGGACGGAGCCGCCGTCGGCCGCAAGGACGCCCAGGACGATACGCATCGCAGTCGTCTTGCCGGCTCCGTTCGGCCCCACGAAGCCGACGATCTCCCCGGGCTGCGCCGCCATGGAGATGCCGTTGAGCGCGACGACATCGCCGTATCGCTTGCTCAGGTCCCGCAACTCGAGCACTGCCATCCTCTAGCCACTGCCCCGCTCGAGCCGGTTCAATCGGTCCGGCCCCGGGTATCCGCCCTCCTATGCAACGCAGAAGACTTGGCAGCGAAGGACCCGACGTCTCGGCGATCGGGCTCGGCTGCATGGGAATGTCCGAGTTCTACGGCGACAGCGACGACGCCGAGTCGACGGCGACGATCCACCGGGCGCTCGATATCGGGATCGACTTCCTCGACACCGCCGACATGTACGGGCGCGGGGCGAACGAGGAGCTCGTCGGAGGCGCGATCGCCGACCGCCGCGACAGCGTGTTCCTGGCGACCAAGTTCGGGATCGAGCGCACCGACGACCCGACGGCGCGCGGCGTGAACGGCAGCCCCGAGTACGTCCGTGGTGCGATCGACGCCTCGCTGGCGCGACTCGGCACCGACCACGTCGACCTCTGGTACCAGCACCGCGTGGATCCCGACGTCCCGATCGAGGAGACCGTCGGCGCGATGGGCGAAGCGGTCGAGGCGGGCAAGGTCCGCCACCTCGGGCTCAGCGAGGCGGCGCCGGACACGATCCGGCGGGCGCATGCGACCCATCCGATCACCGCCGTCCAGACCGAGCTCTCGCTCTGGGAGCGGGGAGCTCTCGACGAGGTCCTCCCCACCTGCCGCGAGCTCAGGATCGGCTTCGTCCCCTACTCGCCACTCGGACGCGGCTTCCTCACCGGCCGGTTCGACTCGAGCTCCGACTTCGGCGACGGCGACTTCCGCAACAACGACCCCCGGATGGGCGCCGAGAACTTCGACCGCAACCGCGGCATCGTCGAAGCCGTGCGCGAGGTCGCGTCCCGCAAGGGCGCGACGCCGGCGCAGATCGCGCTCGCCTGGGTTCTCGCTCTCGGCGACGATCTCGTGCCGATCCCCGGGACGCGGCGCACCGATCGCCTCGAGGAGAACGCGGCCGCCGCCGAAGTCGAGTTCGATGAGTCCGACCTCGAGGAGCTGAACGGGATCGGGACGGCGGTCGGCGACCGCTACGCGAACATGGAGTCCGTCAACCGCTGAGCGTCAGCTCAGCTCGGGCAGAAACCGCTCGACGTGTCCGGCGATCGTCTCCCGCACCCACCGCCGCTCGTCCGCCGAGGCCATCCGATAGCGGCCGAGAAGCGTTCGCTGGTCGTCGATCGGCAGCCCGGCGATGGTCCAGCTCACCGCGAGGCGCTCGAACAGGAGCTCCTCGCGCCGCGCCCAGTCGTCGTCGAGCGAGGCCGCGTCGCTCGCGAGGCGCTCACCCAGCTTGCGCACCGTCCCCGGACTGAGCTCGCAGCGAAGCACGAGCACGTTGCCGTCGGCATCGGTGTACTCGCTCGTCGGCGGCGGCTCGCGCCGGCGCCGCTGCTTCCGCTTCGCCACGACCGGCAGTCTCGCACCGCATCGGCGGTGGGCGCGTGAGCGCCCGCGAGTTCGACGCGATCGTGATCGGCGCCGGTCCCGCCGGCGAGGTCGCTGCCGGGCGGCTCGCCGATGGCAATCTCGAGGTCGCGATCGTGGAGCCGGAGCTGATCGGCGGCGAGTGCAGCTTCTGGGCCTGCATGCCGTCGAAAGCGCTACTGCGACCGGCCGAGCTCCTCGCGGAGACCAAGCGGGTTCCCGGCCTCCCGGTCGGCGACGAGCTCGACGTCCCGCGGATCCTCTCCCGGCGCGACGAGGTGATCCACGACCTCGACGACTCCGGCCAGCTCCCCTGGCTCGAGGAGCGCGGGATCGAGCTGTTCCGCGCCCGTGCCGAGATCACCGGCGAACGCCGGGTCCGGGCGGGAGACGACGAACTGTCGGCGCGGATCGCGGTGATCGTGGCCACCGGATCGGGGGCCGCGATGCCGCCGATCCCCGGCCTCGATGCCGTCAGCGCCTGGACGAACCGGGAGATCACGACGGCGAAGAGCCCGCCCGCATCGCTCGTCGTCCTCGGCGGCGGCGTCGTCGGGATCGAGATGGCGCAGGCGTGGAGCTCGCTCGGGACCGAGGTGACGGTCGTCGAGGGCTTCGAACGCATCCTCCCGCGCGAGGAGGAGTTCGCCGCGGACGAGGTCGCCTCGGCGCTGCGGGACCGCGGCGTCGTGCTCAGGACCGGCGAGAAGGTGACCGCCGCCCGCCGCGAAGGCGACGAGACGGTGCTCGAGCTCGAGAGCGGCGGAACGGTCTCGGGGGAGCGGCTCCTGGTCGCGGTCGGCCGCAAGGCCCGGGTCGACGGAATCGGCCTCGAATCCGTGGGCGTCGAGCCCGGCGGCGATCCGATCGAGGTCGACGAGCGGATGCGGGTCGGCGGGCGCGACTGGCTGTACGCGATCGGCGACGTCAACGGCCGCTCTCAGCTCACCCACATGGGCAAGTACCAGGCCCGGGTGGCGGCGCAGAACATCCTCGGGCGCGACGCCGTCGCGCGACACGACGACGAGCGCTCGCCGCGCGTCGTCTTCACCGATCCCGAGATCGCGGCCGTGGGCTACACGCTCGCGGGCGCGAAGGAGGCGGGGCTGCCGGTGAGCGCGGTCGACGTCGCGACCTCGGCTAACGCCGGTGCCAGCTTCCACGGCCGCAACGCCGACGGCACGAGCCGGCTCGTCATCGACGACGAACGCCGCGTCGTCGTCGGCGCCACGTTCGTCGGTCCCGATGCGAACGAGCTTCTCCACGCGGCGACGATCGCGGTCGCCGCCGAGGTTCCGGTCGAGACGTTGATCGAAGCGGTACCAGCGTTCCCGACCCGGAACGAGATCTGGCTCAACCTGCTGCAGAAGTACGGGCTCTAGGCCCGGTCCGCAGCGGGCGGCACGCGCTCAGACGGTCAGGCGCGGCTTGATCTGATCGAGGAAGTCCCGGGGGAAGCCGGGGATGCCCTCGAGCTCGTCCACTGACTCGAAGCGGCCCGAGCGCTCGCGGTGGGCGAGGACGCGTCCCGTCTGGGTGACCGAGAGGCCGACGTCGCGCAGCTGCTCGAACGTCGCGTCGTTCAGGTTCAGCGGCAGGAACTGGACCGAGCTCATCTCCGACGGATCCGGCAGGCTCACCGGCTCGGGGGCCTCGGCTGCGGGCGTCGGCTCGGGAGCGGGCGGCTCCGGTGCCGGCGGTGCGGGGGGCTCGGGCTGCGGGGCCGGCGGCTCGGGGATGGGTGCCGGCGGTTCCGGCGCCGGTGGCGGTGGTGTCGGTGCCGGAGGCTCGGGCGTCGGCGCCGGCGGCTCGGGGGCGGGAGGCTCCTGCGCGGCGGGCTGCGGCGCCGGGGCGCTCAGCGGTGCGACGGCGGGCGGAACGGCGCCGGGCTCGAGCGGCTTGGCGACTCCGGCCACCGCCTCGCGGGCACGGTTCTCGGCCTCGCGGGCGCGCTGCTCGGCATCGTTTATCCGGGAGAGCATCTCCTGGAGGCGGCGCTCGCGCTCGGCCTCCTGGTGGCGCAGCTCGGCGAGCTTTTCGGCGCGGGCGGCGCGGGCCTCGGCTTCGCCCGCCTGGGACTCGATCTTGTCGAGCCTCGCCTTCGCCTCCTCGATCGCGCGCTCTGTCTGCTCGCGCTTCTCGCCGATGCGGCGCTCGGTCTGATCGAGCTCCTCGACCAGCTCGCGGTCGCGCTGCCGGCGCCGGTCGATCTGCTCGTCGGCGATCCGGAGCTCGTTCGCGAACGGGTTCTCGTCGCCGAGCGCGGCCTCGTCCCGGCGAGCCTGATCGCCGGTGGCCATCTCGGCGTCGGCCGCCTTGCCCTCGGCCTCCATCCGCAGACCCTCGACCTCGCGGATGCGCCGCTCGGCGTCGGCTGAGACCTCGGCGGACTGGGCGCGGACGATCGCGTCGTCCTCGCGCTGCCGCGCCGCCTCGAGCCGGTCGGAGGCCTCGGCGGCCGAAGTCGGCGCCGGTACGGCGGGGGGCGGGACGATGGGAACGCCGGGCGCTCCCGGCATCTCCGCTGCGGGCTCCAGATCGGGTGGCGGGGGCGGGGGCGGGGGCTCGGGCGAACCGGCAGCGGCCTCGAACGTCTCGGTTACGGGGGCGGGCTCGGGGGGCCGCGGGCTGCTCGGAGGGTGTGGGTGCAGCAGGCGCCTGCTCGGGCCGCTCGTCGCCGGAGCGGGCTGCGGCGACACCTGCACCGGCGCCGGCGGCTGCCGCCGCGGCCGCGGCGGCACCGAGTGCGAGCTTGGGATCGGACTTCGGTTCCGCGGAGGGGGCCGGGGCCTGGGGCGCCTCGGGGGCTGCCGGCGGCGGCGCCGGGGCGGGCACGGGCTTGCCCTTGGCCGCTGCGCGCGCCGCCTTCTTCTCGGCGAGCGCCCGGCGTCGCTCCTCACGAGCGCGGTCGCGCTCAGCCTTGGCAGCGGCCTTCTTGGCGGCGCGCTCCTGCTTCTTCGCGTCACGTTCGGCCCTGCGATCGCCGTGCGCCGCGGCCGGAGCCGGGGCTGCGGGAGTGGCGGCCGGAGTCGGAGACGCCTGGCCGGTCGCCTCGGCGGCCGGCGAGACCGGAGCGGCCGGGGTCGCGGGCTGCGACGGCGCAGCACCGCGCTTACGTGCAGCTTTCTGCTCCGCTCGCTGCTGCTTCTGTGCCTCGCGCTCGGCTCGCTTGCGCGCCTTCTCCTCTTCGCGCTGACGCTTCTTCTCGTCGCGCTCGCGCTGCTTGCGCTCGCGCGGGCTCTCCGCCGCGGGTGCGCCCGGCTGAGCGGGGGCGGGCGTGGCCGGTGAGGGTGTGGCCGGAGCAGCCGGAGCCGGCGTTGCGGGTGCTGGTGTCGCGGGAGCGCCCTGCGCCGGAGGCGCGGGGGCGCCGGAAGGGGGCGGCGGCGGCTCGGCGCCAGCGGGCGGTGCCGCCGGCGGCTGTGGCTGTTGGTCCTGCTCGCTCACTCGACTTCCTCCGTCACTGACGCTCGAACATCGACATTGAAGCAAGGGCGGCGCCGTTCCGTGAGGACCGCGGTGCGCGCCTGAACGCGGGCGTTCAGCGGTTCCGGTGCTTGACCTCGCGCTCGATGTCGCGGGCCACGTCCCGATCCCGAATTTGACGTCGCTTGTCCTGCTGCTGCTTGCCGCGGGCGAGCGCCAGCTCGACCTTCGCGCGCTTGCCCTTGAAGTAGATGCGCGTCGGGATCAGCGTCAGGCCCTTGCGCTGCATCCGGCCGATCAGACGCTCGATCTCCCAGCGATGCATGAGCAGTTTCCGCGCCCGCTCCGGCTCGTGGTTGTCACGGGCCGGCGGGTACGGGGGGATGTAGGAGCCGCGGAGGAAAACCTGCCCGTCCTCGATCGCAGCGTACGAGTCCTGGAGGCGCGCCTTGCCGTCGCGCAGGGACTTGACCTCGGTCCCGGTCAGGACGATCCCGGCCTCGAACGTCTCGACGATCTCGTAGGAGAACCGCGCCGCCCGGTTGGTGGCGACGTCGGGTCCGCGCTCGTCGTCGCTCATCGTCGCCTCCGACCCGTGGTCCGGCCGCTGCCGCGGCTGCGGCCGGGCCGGGGACGGCGGCGGTCCCGTTCCTCGCCGGCGGCCGCGACCAGGTCGACCCGCCCGCGTGCCGGTTCCACCGACTCGACGCGGACCTCGACCCGGTCGCCGATCCCGACCTGCTTTCCCGTGCGCATGCCGATCAAGGCCGACTCGACCTCGTTGATCTCGAAGCGCTCGCCGGGCATCCGGCGGGCCGGGAAGAACCCCTCGTAGATGTCGGCGTGCTCGCCACGGAAGAGGATGAAAGCACCAGCGCCGATGACGCCGGAGACCTCTCCCTCGAACACGGTCTCCGCCCCGCGCTCGAACAGCTCCCGCTGGAGCAGGAAGGAGGCACAGATGTCGTCACCGTCGCGCTCGATCCGCATCGAGTCGCGTTCGCGGTCGGAGCAGTGGAGCGCCGCACCGGCGACCTCGTGGATGCCGGGGCGCTCCTCGCTGCCGTCGATCACCGACAGCAACCCTCGGTGCGCGATCAGGTCGGGGTAGCGGCGGATCGGCGAGGTGAAGTGGGCGTAGGCGCTGCTGCCGAGCCCGGCGTGCCCGAGGTTGACCTCGCTGTAACGCGCGGGCTTCAGCGCCCGCAGCACCAGCGACGAGAGGCTCGCGGCGCCGTGGCCGCGGCGCTTCGCCTCGGCGGCGACGAGGCGGCTCGCCTCGGTCGCCGCCGCCAGGGCCTCGGTCGGCCCGGCGTTGCCCGCAAGCGCGGGAGTCGGCACGCCCAGCGATGCGAGCTGCTCGATCAGGACGCCGACCCGCGCCGGGTCCGGCTGCTCGTGGACGCGGTAGAGAGTCGGCACGCCTTTGCGCTCGAGCAGGCGCGCGACCTGCTCGTTCGTGAGGACCATCAGCTTCTCGATCAACCGGTGGGACTCCGTCTGGACGAGCGCGTGCGCCCCCTCGACGTCGCCGTCGGGCGTGAACGTGAACTCGGGCTCGGCGCTGCTCACCTCGAGGCCCTCTCCCCTGCCCGCGGCGGCGATCGCCGCGGTCGCCCGGCGGGCGGTGGCGATCGCATCGGAGACGTGCTCGGGCGCGCGTTCGGTGCCGGCGAACACGCGGTCCAGCGCGTCGTAGTCGAGACGCGCGTCGGAGCGGATACGCGAGCGGTAGAAGCTCGCCGAACGCGCCTCCCCGCTCGCGCTCAGCTCGATCTCGGCCGTCACCGCCAGTCGCTCGACGCCGGGGTTGAGGCTGCAGGCGTCGCTGCTCAGCGACTGCGGCAGCATCGGGCTGACGGTGCCGGGCGCATAGGTCGAGTTCGCTCGCGCCAGCGCCTCACGGTCGAGCCCGCTCTCGGGCTTGACGTGGGCGGCGACGTCGGCGATGTGGACCCAGACGCGGAAGCCGTCGCCCTCGGTCCGTGCCGACACGGCGTCGTCGAAGTCGCGCGCGGTCGCCGGATCGACGGTGAACGTCGGCTCGGCCGTGAGGTCCCGGCGCTCGCCGGCGTCGCGCTCGAGGCGGGCGATCGCCGACCTCGCCTCCTGCTCGTGGCGATCGCGGAACGTCGGCCGCAGCCCGCGATCGGCGATCAGTGCCGCGACGACGTCGCGCGCGTTGTCGGCGCGGCCGAGGTCGACGATCGGCTGCCCGCCGCGCTGATCGATCCGGCAGAGCGCAATCCCGCCCGGAGCGACCTTGACGCGGCCGCGCGCGAGGCTGACCTGCGGTCCCCGCTCGAACAGCGGCTCCCCGACCCAGAAGCGCCCGCGACGAGCTACGACGAGCGCCCGCGGGCGCCCCGCATCCGGTTCGATCGGCATCAGTTGCCCTGCAGCTGCGAGGAGACGTCGGCGAGCCCGGCGTCGAGGACGTCGTCGCCGTCGCTCAGGTCCTTGTCCTCGACCCGCTCGTCGGGGACGACGCCCTTGCCGAGGATGGACGTACCGTCGGAGGTCAGGTACTCACCGACGGTGAGGTCGAGCGCCCCGCCGGTCTCGAGCGGGATCACCTCCTGGAAGACGCCCTTGCCGTAGGTGCGGGTCCCGATGACGGTCGCGAGGTCGTTCTCCTTCAGCGCCGCGGTGACGATCTCCGAGGCGGAGGCCGTGTTGCCGTCGACGAGCACCGCGATCGGGCCGATGCCCTCGAGCGGGTCGCCGGTGACCTCGAAGGTCTTCTTGTCGCGGGCGCGCCCCTCGATCGTCAGGACCGGGCCGCTCTCCTGGAAGATCGACTGGACGAGGACGGCCTCGTCGACCAGGCCGCCGCCGTTGCCGCGAAGGTCGAACACGAGGCCCTCGGCGCCCTTGGCGTCGAGCCGCTCGATCTCGTCGCGGAGCTCGCCGTGGGCGCCGCGGGTGAATCCGGCGAGGGCGACGTAGGCGATCTTCTCGCCGTCGACCTTCTCGATCCGGCCGCGCACCGCCGGCACCTGGACGTTCGCCCGCTCGACGTCGACGGTCTCCCTCTTGCCCGTCTTCCCGTCGACGACCGTGAGGTTGACGCTCGTCCCGGGCTTGCCCTTGATCCTGGTCGCCGCGGCATCGGCCGGGACTCCGGCGAGCGACTTGCCGTCGACCGCGACGATCGTGTCGCCGGGACCGATGTCGGCGTCCTCGGCCGGCGCGCCGTCGAAGACCTGGGCGACGCGGAGGCCCTGCTTGGTCTCGGTGACGGTGACGCCGATGCCGGAGAACTGGCCGGAGGACGACGCCTGGAATCGCTTGTAGGTGGCCGGGTCGAAGTAGTGGGAGAACTTGTCGTCGTTCGCCTCGCTGATCTTCTTGACCATGCCGTTGATCGAGGCGTTCTGGAGCTCCTCGGAGTCGGTCGGCCGGAAGTAGGAGTCCTCGATGACCTGCTGCGCCTCCTCCTGACGCGTCTGCTCCCCGCTGTCGGGCAGCAGGTCCTGGAGCGGCCCGACGTAGGCGAGCAGCGCAACGGCGGCAAGCGCCCCGGCGACGATGCCGAGGACGAACGCCGGTATGCGGCGGGGACGGTCGCTCAAATGCGGAGGAAGCGGCGCAGCGTCACTCCGCTGCCGAGCGCCGCGACCACCATCGCGCCCACCACCAGTGCGGCGATGAGAGGTCCGAAGGAGATCGTGTTGAGGTTCTCGACCAAGGCGAAGTTGTCAGACAAGGGATCGACGATCGTGACCTTGCCGAGAAACAGTATGCCGACCGCGATCAGTGCGCCGAACAGGCCGACCACCAGACCCTCGATCACGAAGGGCCAGCGGATGAACCAGTTCGTCGCGCCGACGAGCTGCATGACCTCGACTTCGCGGCGGCGGGCGTAGATCGAGAGCCGGATCGTGTTGCCGACCAGGAACAGCGACGCGACGGCGAGGAGGACGGCGATCACCGCCAGCAGGATCTTCACCGCGCCCGTGACCTCGCGGATCTGCTGAGTCTGTTCGCCGGTGACGATCTCGTCGATGGCGGCGCTGATCGGCTGCGGCTTGCCGGTCGAATCGGGCGGCGAGAGTGCCGTCTGGACCGACTCGAGGTTGTCGGGGTCGTCGACCTTGACGTTGAAGGCCGGCGGCAGCGGATTGCTGTTGAGCTGATCGAGCAGGCTCTTGTCCTCGAGGCGGTCCTCGAGGATCTTCAGGGCCTGCGCCGGCGAGACGTAGTCGACGCTGTCGACGTGCGGGATCGTCGAGATCTTGTCCTGGAGGTTGGTGATCTCGCCGTTGGTCGCGTCGTCGAACAGGAAGACCTTGAGCTCGAGCTGGCTGCGGACGTCGTTCGTCTTCGAGCCGCTGGCGTCGAGGACGGGGACGAGCACGCCGATCAGCAGCACGGTGACCGCGATCGTGACGATGGCGGCCAGCGACGGCGCCGCGTTGCGGCGAAGTGCCCGGTAGGCCTCGCCGAGGAAGAAGGCGAGGCGGCTCACAGAGCGGCCCCGTTGTCGTCGTCGTAGTCGTCGAGGTCGGTGGCGACACCGAGCTCGCTGCGCATGCGGACGCCGAACTCAGAGGTGTCCTCGTCGGTCGCGTACATGCCGGCGGCCTGATCGCGGATGACGCGGCCGTCGAAGAGCTGGATGACGCGGCGCCGCATCTTGTCGACCATCTCGCGGTCGTGGGTGACGACCACCACGGTCGTGCCGGTGCGGTTGATCCGGTAGAGCAGCTGCATGATCCCGATCGAGGTCTCGGGATCGAGGTTGCCGGTCGGCTCGTCGGCGAGCAGAAGCGGCGGATGGCTGACGAACGCGCGGGCGACGGAGACGCGCTGCTGCTCGCCGCCGGAGAGCTCGTCGGGGTAGTTGTGGATCTTCGCTCCGAGGCCGACCATGCGGAGGATCTCCGGCACCTGGCGCTTGATCTCCGAGCGCGGCGTGCCGATCACCTGGAGCGCGTAGCCGACGTTGTCGTAGACCGTCCGGTTCGGGAGCAGCTTGAAGTCCTGGAAGACGGTGCCGATCCGGCGGCGCAGCGCCGGGACCTTCGAGCGCGGCATGTCGTTGATGTCCTTGCCGGCGACGCTGACGGTCCCGCTGGCGGGCTCGAGGTCGCGGAGGAGCAGCTTGATGAAGGTCGACTTGCCACAGCCGGTCGGGCCGACGAGGAACACGAACTCGCCGCGATCGATCGAGATCGAGACCCGCTCGAGACCGACGTGGCCGCCGGGGTAGACGACCGTCGTGTCGCTGAGTTCGACGATCGGGGGACGCTGCGGGCGGGCGTGCGACTCGGGCATCCGCGAGCGGCGGGCGCGAAGTCGGCTGCGTGTACGTGCTCTGGCCATGATCAGAAGGCTCCTTCGTCGGCGCCGCGGACGTTCCTCCGACCGCGGGAAGTGGGCGGAGCCGTGCAAGACGCGTCTTGCACGAAGGCAGCATCATAAGCAAAAGCTCACAGAACGCACACAGTTCGCTCGCGCCCTGCACGATCCCGACCGCTCGCGCCGCCGGACGCTCCCCTTACGATCACGCCGTGGTTCACCTGCGGATCGTCGCCCCGAACACGCAGTGCCGCCACGTCATCGAGCTGCTCGAGAACTCCGACTCGGTCTTCAACCTCGTCCACTTCGAGAACGCTGCGCGCAAGCCCGACGGCGATCTCGTCCTCTGCGACGTCACCCGGCGCGACGTCAGCCTGCTCGTCGCCGACCTTCGCGAGCTCAACGTCGACGTCGACGGATCGATCGCGATCGAAGAGGTGGATGCCGAGATCTCGGCGCTCACCAGCAACAAGTTCCGGCGACGACGGGACGACGTGGGCGCCGATCCCGTCGTCTGGGAGAACGTCTCCTCGCGGACCTCCGAGAACGTCGAGCTCTCGCAGAGCTACCTGATCTTCATGACTGCCGCGATGCTGATTGCCGCGGTCGGCATCTACTTCAACCAGCCGATCCTGATCGTCGGCGCGATGGTCGTTGGCCCCGACTTCGGCCCGATCGCCGGCGTCTGCGTCGCTCTCGTCAATCGCAGCCGCATGCTCGTCCGCCGCTCGGCGACCGCTCTCATCGTCGGATTCCTCGTCGGCACCCTCGTCACCTACGTCGCGACCATCGTCCTCCGCGAGGTCGGCGAGATCCCGCACTCGCTCAACTTCGAATCGCACACGCTAGTCCGCTTCATCTCGAACCCGGACTTCTTCTCCGTCTACGTCGCCCTCCTCGCCGGGGTGGTCGGGATGCTCAGCCTGACCACTGCCAAGTCAAGCGCCCTCGTCGGCGTCCTGATCTCGGTGGCGACCGTCCCCGCGGCCGCGAACATCGGCGTCGCCGCGGCCTACACGGACTGGGCGACTGCCTGGGGAGCGACCATCCAGCTGTTCCTCAACCTCACCTCGATCTTTGCTGCAGGCCTCGTCACGCTCCTGCTGCAGCGAA
Organism: Solirubrobacterales bacterium; assembly: GCA_046330285.1. Classification (GTDB taxonomy): domain Bacteria; phylum Actinomycetota; class Thermoleophilia; order Solirubrobacterales; family 70-9; genus RHKX01. The sequence continues at coordinate 79,827 of JAXLSX010000007.1, forward strand.
GGATCTACATGCGCCGTCGCCTCGATCACCTCGCCGACGACGATGCCCGCTCCGCCGCTGGCCTCCCCGTCGGAATGAGTCGCCGCCGCCACGTCGACCCCGATCAGGAACCGGCGGCGGAGTAGGCCCGCCGGCTTCGTACGCCGGGCGTTTGTTCTGGCTGGGGAGGGGGTCGCTGGCGCAAATCATCCGCGAGCGGACAGTTCCCTAGCCGATCGCGACCATGCGCTCAATCGGTACGCGGGCCTTTTCCGCGATCTCCGGCGGGACCTTGACCTCGCCGGTCATGTCGCGTAGGCAGTCGCGGAGCTTCGGCAGCGTGATCATCTTCATGTAGCGGCAGAAGGCCATGCGGTTGGCGGCGATCAGGTCGGCGCCGGGGGCTGCCTGCTCGAGCGGGTAGAGCATTCCCGTTTCGGTGGCGACGATGTAGGAGCCGCTGGGGTTCTGCTCGACGTGCTGGAGCATCCCCGAGGTCGAGAGCATGTGAACGCCCTCGCCGGAGATATCGCCGGCGGCGACGTACTCCATCGCCTGGGTCGAGCAGCCGCACTCGGGATGGATCAGGAACTCGGCGCCCGGATGCTCGGCGCGCATGGCGGTGATGTCGTCGGGCCGGATCCCGGCGTGGACGTGACATTCGCCGTCCCAGATGTGAAAGCGGGCGCGGCGCTCGGGGTCGTCGCGAACACCGGTCTCGCGCTCGACGAAGGATCCGAGCCACATGTCCGGGCCGAAGAGGATCTCGGTCTCGGGGCCGTGCTCCTGCCAGATGTGATCGACGACGTCGATCGCGTTCGAGGAGGTGCAGCAGTAGTCGGTCTCGGCCTTGACCTCGGCCGACGTGTTGACGTACATGACCACGACGGCGCCCGGGTGCTCGGCCTTCCAGGCGCGGAGCTGGTCGGCGGTGATCGAGTCGGCGAGCGAGCAGCCGGCGTGCAGGTCCGGGATCAGCACGGTCTTCTCCGGCGAGAGGACCGAGGCCGTCTCGGCCATGAAGTGGACGCCGCAGAACGCGATCACCTGCGACTCGGCCGCGGCAGCGGCGCGCGAGAGCCCGAGCGAGTCGCCGACGAAGTCGGCCACGTCCTGGAGCTCGGGAAGCTCGTAGTTGTGAGCGAGGATGACGGCGTCGCGGGCGGCCGCGAGCTCCTTCACCTCGGCGCTCAGCTCGGAGATCTCCTCGGGCGTGAGGCCGCCGCTCGAAGCGGGGACGCTCGAGGTGGTCTGGACTGTCGGGAGTTCCTGCATCGGTGCCTCCCACCCCTCTGGGCGGTTCGTCCTGGATGTTCGCGGGCCGTAGCCGAGAGCGGCGACGGGCGGGCGAATGACTGTCGTCAGTTTATCGCCGCGGCGTGTCCGGATCGGCCCGGCGGATCGTCTCGCATCCCTGAGCGGACTCGCCCCGGTCGAGCAACGCCGTGTCGCGGCCCTTCCCGCACTTGACGAGATCGCGCATTCCGTCGACGGCGTCGATCCGGTCGCGCCCATCGCCACCGACGATGCGGTCGAAGGCGGGACCCCCCGTCATCGTGTCGGCGCCCGGGCCCCCGATCAGCCGATCGGCTCCGTCGCCGCCGTCGAGCCGGTCGGAGGCGACGTTGCCTTCGAGCCGGTCGTTGCCGGCGCCCCCAGTCAGCTCGTCCTTTGCGCTGCCACCCTCGAGCTGGTCGTTGCCGTCGCCGCCGTCGAGGCAGTCGGGCGAGTTGAACCCCTTGGCGACGTCGTTGCCGCCCTCGGCGACGATCGCGTCGCTGCCGAGGCTGCCGAAGAGCTCGTCGTTCCCGGAGCTGCCGAAGTAGATCCGGGAGCACTTGCCGCTGCCGGGAAGTTGAGCGACCTCGCAGCCGACGACGACGTCATCCGGATCGGCATCGACGCGATCGTTTCCGGGGCCGCAATCGATCTGGTCGATCTCCCCGTCGGCGGCGTCGATCCGGTCGTCGCCCTCGCCACCGTCGAGGCAGTCGGAAGCCGCGAGGCCCTCGATCGCGTCGTTGCCGGCGCCGCCCTCGATCGCGTCTTCGCCGGCGGTCCCGGCGAGGGTGTCGTCGCCGCCGGTGCCGAGCTCGAGGTTGGTGCAGTGGTCGCGGTCGAGGGTGATCGTCTCGCAGCCCGCGAACGAGTCGACCGCGTCGGCGAGCACCTCGTCGCCGCCCGCCCCGCAGTCGACCGTGTCGGCCTCACCGTCGGCCGCGTCGACCGAGTCGGCTCCGGGACCGCCCGCCATCGAGTCGCTGCCGGACCCGCCGTCGAGGCAGTCGTCGGCCTCGAGGCCGAGCAGGGTGTCGTTGCCCCCGAGGCCGGAGAGGTCGTCGCCGCCGATCGTCCCGGTCAGCGTCTCCCCCGCCCCGCTGCCGGATTGCGTGTTCGAGCAGGCGGCGAGAGTGACCTCGCAGGAGGTGACGTCATCGGCCGGGTCGGCGTCGACGGCGTCGGTCCCCGGCCCGCAGTCGATCGTGTCGGCCTGCCCGTCTGCCGCATAGACCATGTCCGGGTCGGGGCCGCCCTCGATCTCGTCCTGCCCGGATCCGCCGACGAGCGTGTCCGTTCCGGCGTCGCCCTTCAGGCAGTCGGCTCCGCCCGCTCCGTTGAGGGCGTCATTCCCGCCGAGGCCGAGCAGCTCCTCTTCGACGGCAGAGCCGGTGAGCGTGTCGGGGCCGGCCGTTCCCGTCAGCCTGCGGGCACAGAAGGCGCGGTCGAGGTCGACCACCTCGCAGTTGGCGACCGCGTCGATCGTGTCGGCGAGTGCGTAGTCGCTGCCGGGTCCGCAGTCGATCGTGTCGGCCTCGGTGTCGCGGGCCCCGACGATGTCGGCATCGGCGCCGCCGAGGATCGTGTCCGTCCCCGCGCCGCCGGAGAGCACGTCGTTGCCGTCGCCGCCGTTGACCGTGTCGGTGCCGGCCTCGCCGTCGGCGCAGTCGGCGCCGCCGACCGCCAGCACCGTGTCGGCGCCGTCGCCGGCCTTGATGTCGTCGCCGCCGGCCGTGCCGTTGATCGTCTCGCCGACGACGGTGCCGGCGATCGGGTTCGAGCATGGCGTCGCGCCGAGCTTGATCTCGCAGTTGGTCAGCTTGTCGCCGGCGTCGGCCTGGACGCTGTCGGTCCCGGTGCCGCAGTCGATCGTGTCGACCTCGCCGTCGAGCGCCGCGATCATGTCGTCGCCGTCGCCGCCGAGTACGGAGTCCTTGCCGGCGCCGGGGTCGATCGTGTCCTCGCCCGCCTCGCCCTCGATGTTGTCGACACCCTCGTCCCCGAAGAGGTGATCGTCCTCGGTCCCGCCCCAGATCCGGTCGTTGGCGGGACCGCCGTGGACCTCGTCGTCGCCCGGGTCGCCGTAGAGCGAGTCCTCGTCGTTGCCGCCCCAGATCGTGTCGGGACCGTCCTGACCATGTGCGTCGTCGGTCCCGGCGTCGCCGAAGATCACGTCGGCCCCGGAGCCGTCGCCGCCGAAGAGCTTGTCGGGGCTGTCGCCGCCGTGGAGCTCGTCGTCGTCCTCCATCCCGTTCAGGTAGTCGACGCCGCCGGCCGCGTCGAGGTAGTCGTTGCCGGTGCCGCCGTAGAGGCTGTCGCCGCCGTCGCGGCCGTAGACGCGGTCCTCACCCCCGTCGCCGATCGCGAAGTCGTTCGCGGCGCCGCCGTCGAGGTAGTCCTCGTCGTTACCGCCGCGGAGGCTGTCGCCGGCGTCGCCGCCGTAGAGGCAGTCGTAGCCGTCGTTGCCGCGGAGGTTGTCGTCGGAACCGAGGCCGAGCACGCGCTCGTTCAGGAACGTGCCCTCGAAGTCGTCGTGGGCGTCGCTGAGCGAGACGAGGACGTTGCACTGGGTGGGCGGGTCCGGCGGCAGCGCCGACGCCGTGGTCGCGGACCAGCAAAGGGCGATGAAAGCCGCCGCGCAGAACCCCGCGAGACGGCGCGTGGCGACATATCCCCTCATCTACGCTGCGCTCCAGTGCCGGAGCTTCCCGAGGTCGAGATCGCATGCCGCCGCATCGAGGGGATGCTGAAGGGTGCGCAGGTCGAATCCGCGCTGGCGCCTGGCATGGTCGCCCTAAAGAGCATCAAGCCGCCACTCGACGCCATCGTCGGAAGGGAGATCACGGGTGTGAGTCGCGTCGGCAAGATGCCGGTCGTCGAGTTCGCTGCGACGGGGGATTCCGGTGAGCTGATTCTGCTCATCCACCTGATGTCGGCGGGACGCATGCAGGTCTTCAATGAGAAGGCTTCCTTGCGCGACCGCCGCTCCCGGGTGCTCATCCGCCTGACCGACGGGCGCGAGCTCCGGCTCCGTGAGTTCGGCACCAAGCAGCGCGCCTGGGCGAAGCTGATGGAGGCGGGAGACCTCGCCGACGACGAGATGGTCGCGACCCTCGGGCCCGAGGCCTGGCCGGCGCCGTCGGTCGACGAGCTCGCGAAGGTCGTCGACCAGTCCCGCCACCTCCACGGAATCCTCCGCGACCAGCGATCCATCGCCGGGATCGGGCGCTCGTGGGTCGACGAGATCCTCTGGGAAGCCCGGCTCTCCCCCTTTCAGAAGGGCTCCGACCTCAGCGCCGAGGAACTTGCGCGCCTCCTCGAAGCGCTCTCGGTCCTCGACCGCGCGATCGACCATTACGAGGAGGTCGTCGGCGACACGATTCCGGACAAGATGCCCATGCCCCTTCAGGTTCACCGGCGCGAGGGCGAGCCCTGCCCCCGCTGCGGCGACACCATCGCCGCGATTCACTACGCCGAGCGCATCACCTGTTACTGCCCGAAGGAACAGACGGGCGGCAAGATCCTCGCCGACCGCCGCCTCTCGAAGCTCCTGAAGTAGTCAGACCCGCTCGCAGCTGAGCGGGATCTCGATCTCGTCGCAGCGGTCTCGTCCCTTGCCGCCGAAGCCGCGATCGGCCCCGCGGCGACCGTTCGGAATATCGCCGTCGAGGAAGTCGTCGCCCCGGTCGCCCTTGAGCAGATCGTTCCCGTCCCCGCCGACGATGATGTCGTCGCCGCCGTCGCCGATCGCCAGATCGTCCCCGCGCGTGCTGAAGATCCGGTCGTCGCCGCCTCCGCCCTCGATGTGATCGCCGGCATTGCCTCCTTCGACCAGGTCGGCACCGCTGTCGCCGAACACCTTGATGTGCGTCTTCGCCACCCGCGCCCGGACGCGGTCGTCACCCGGAGCTCCGTAGATGATCAGGGAATCGCGACGGGTCGACCTGCGCTCCGTCGTGTGCCGCAGCTTGACCTGATCGGCCCCCGGCCCGAGGCAGATCAGCGTCTTCCGGTCCGCAGCGTCGATCGACACCCGGTCGTCGCCGCCCCGCATCACGAGCACGGGCCGGTCGCCGAGGTCAGGGGAGGTCGTCTTGATCCGATCGACGCCCGAGGTTCCGACGTAGGTGGCCGGTTCCCCGCCGCAGAGCGGTGGCGCGGCCGAGGCGGGCGACACAGCCGGGAGGTACGCGGCTGCCCCGGCCGCACAGGCAGTTGCGAACAGAATCCGATGCTTCACGGCTCAAATGGAAGCGGGTGCGCGTGCGTGAGGCAAGCACCAAGGGTGTGCGCCTCCGACACCTCGACTTGCAGCCGACCTGTACGTGGTCGACTAGATTCGCCCTATGGCAGGCGGACAGCGAAATCCGGTAGCCGGGCAGTCGGCCGCCGAGCTGAAGCTGCAGATCGAGGCCGAGCGGGACGGACGGCCTTTCGTCGTCCACCGATCCGCCGATGGTGAATTGCGGCTCGTATTTCTCGCGGCGGACCGCATGACGCTGGGACGGGACACCGCGAACGACGTTGCGATCGAAGACGAGCAGGTGTCTCGGGTGCATGCCGAGCTGGAGCGCATCAGCGGGGCTTGGGTCGTCTCCGACCAGGGACTGTCGACCAATGGGACATACGTCAACGGCGAGCGGATAGCCGGGAGGACGCGGCTCGCCGACCGTGACCTGATCGAGATCGGAGTGACGGGGATCCTCTTTCGGCAACCGGCGCCGGGCGCCGCGCCGCGCGCGACGGTGGCCGCCGATTCGACGGAGACCGCTCTCGCCCTCACCGACGCGCAACGACGGGTACTGACCGCGCTCTGCCGCCCATACGGATCGGGCGAGTCGTTCGCGACGCCTGCGACCAACCGCGCAGTCGCCGAGGAGGCCCATCTGTCGGTCGACGGCGTCAAGGGCCACCTCAGGGTCCTCTTCGACCGTTATGGGCTTTCCGAGCTCCCGCAGAACGAGAAGCGGGCAAGGCTGGCCGAGCAGGCGCTGCGTTCAGGTGCGGTCAAGCCGAGGGACCTGACCTGACCTCCGTCAGGGAACGAGCCGTTCGCAGTTCTCGACGCTCTCCGCAGACCAGCAGTGGTCGCGATCACCTCCGCCATCCGCCCTGTCCCTGCCGGCACCGCCGTCGATCCGGTCGTCGCCCCAGTAGCCGTACAGGGCATCAGCGCCACCGCTGCCGATGATCCTGTCGTCGCCGTTGCTGCCGCCGAGCACGTCGTCACCTGGACCGCCGAGCATCGTCATCGGCGGGAGCTGCACCTCGTCGGTCGATCCTGCCGGCGAAATCGCATCCTCGCCCGGACCACCGTCGACGAGGGCGTACCTGCTGAACCCTCCGTCGAAGAGCTCGATCTTGTCGTCTCCGGGGCCGGCGCAGATGGTCACGCGTCGCCCCTTGAGACCGAAGTCGACGACGTCGTCGCCGCCCCTGAGAACAATCACGGGATACCTGCCGAGATCGGTCTCCTGGCTCCATTGATACGTCAGACGATCCCGCCCGGGACCTCCCACGAAGGTGGCACGCTGGCCATGGCAGAGGGGCTTCGAAGAGGCTCCGACCGTCGAGGAAGCCGGGGCGGCGAGTGGGGCGGCCAGGACGATCAACACGATGGCGACGACACCTCGGCTCATCAGCGAGACCGCATCCGGGTGACCTCGAGGTATCCGCCGTCGGCGATCCGCACCGGCGGGAACCCACGCTCGGCGATCCGGCCCTGGGCGAGTTTCGGGAAGCCGCGTGAGACGAGGTTAACGTAGAGCGCCTTCGGCCGGCCGGTCTTCGAGCGCGGCGTCCGCTCGATCGTCGCGACCCCGACCTTGCGGGTGCGACAGGGGCTCGTGAAGGCGCTACTCCCCAGCGTGCAGTTGAACCCGTTGGTCTCGGTGACGGTGCCCGCACGGGACACGGCGCGTCTCGCCAGCGCGCTCGGTCTCGTCGCATTTGGGCGGGTGCTGACGATCACCTGGTCGGAGACGAAGTAGGGCATCCCTGAGATCGCGCTCATCTGCCGTGCGCGGACGTACAGCACATCCCCGGCGCGGGCCTTGCCGAGGCGCTGCGAGTAGACGACCTCCTTGCCGTTCTCGAACGACGCCGGGAGGCTGTCGGTCCGCTCCCGCTTCGTCCGGTGCCGCGCGCTCTCGACCCGCCCATCGCTGACCATCGCACCCAGCCGCGCCTTGCCCCCCTCGACGCTGCCGTTCTCCTGATCCGATCCGACCACGACGACCTCGCCGCTCGTCGCCTTTCGGCTCGCGGCATCGACGAGCATGTTCAGCCGGCAGTCCCGGGGCGGGCACGGAAGGTCGCGGAGGTCCCCGACCTCGAAGCTCCCCCGTTCGACGACCAGCGGGCAGTGATGGTTGCGGTTGGGCCTCGTCTGCTCGCAGGTCAGCTTCGCCGCACCGCTCACCTTCACCGTCCGGCGAGCCCCGGTCGCGTCCGGATCGGACGCGAGCACGATCCAGGCGCGCAGATGAGGATCGAACCGGTAGCTGCGCCCAATGCAGCGGGAGATCTGCTCGACGCAGGTCGTCGAGATCGTGACCTCGCCGTTGACGTCGATGCGCGAGCCGCGGACCAGCCGCGGCAGACCGACTGAAAGCACGGATCTCGGCTCCAAGCCCGAGCGAGAGCTGATCGGGACGGTCTCGCGGCGCTCGGCCCGCCGGCCGGTCGTCACCGCCTCGAGTCGAGGTTCACCGGCATGCGGGCGTCCGCTGGTCGCGGCGCCGGCAGCAGGCGGCAGAGCCGACGGCGCGAGGACGGCCAGCAGCGCTCCGAGTGAGGCCAGGCGGCTTGCTGAGGTCTCCATGAGCCGAGGATCGGCTCATTGGGGCCGCCCGAGAACCGGCCCTAGGTGTCTTCACCCGACACCTTCAGGGTTCGATCCGGCTCACCGTCCCGTCGTCGAAGTTGGGTGTGTACGCGGCACCTTCTCCGACGGCGATGTCCGCGGGGTCAGCACCGACGGCAATGGGACCCCCGATCGGCTCGAGCGTCCCCGTGTCGAAGCGCTCGACCAAGTCCTCGGCTCCGCTCGCGACCCAGACGGCGCCGAGGCCGACTGCAACCCCACGCGGGCTCGCTGCCGTATCGGCCTCGGCCGAGACCTGCCCCGGTCCGCTGCCCGCGGGTCCGGGCTCGACCGCGATGAGCTTCGAGGCAGCGTTGTCGCCCACCCACACCCGTCCCTCGCCGAAAGCGACCGACGTCGGACGAACGCCTGTCTTCCGCGTGCCGAGGACGCGGACTGCATCGGGATCGATCTTCGTCAGCGTCGCGTCGCCGCTGCTGACGACCCAGACCGCGCCGCCGCCGGTGGCGACCGACCGGGGCTCGTCACCGGCCGGTACCGATCCCGTCGCCGTGTTGGTGCCGGGATCGACGCGGGTCACGCCCCCGAGCTCGTCCGCGACCCAGACGAAGCGGTCGTCGATAGCGACATCGCCGGGACCGTCGCCGGCCTCGATGCGCACCGGCGTCGATCCCGGTTCGCCGGGATCGAGCCTGTAGAGGGCCTTGCCGTTGACCACCCAGATCGACCCGAACCCGGTCGCAACCGATCGCGGACTCTCGACGGGCACCGGAGGATCAGCCTGCTTCGGCGCTCCGAGATGGAGGCGGTCGACCTGATTGGAATCGCGACTGGCGACCCAGACGCGGAGGTCGCCGACCGCGACCCCGACCGGGGCGGCACCGACGTCGCCGGTCTCCACGGTCGGCTTCGGGGCCGGCGGACCCGCGCCGGTCGACGTGCCGCCATCCTCATCCCCGCTGCGGGGGATCAGTACGGCAAGCGCGACAGCGATCAGAACAGCTGCGACGACAGCGGAGATCCACCAGCGCCGGTGGTCGCCCGTTCGCGCCGGAGACCCTCCCCGCAGTCCTCGCTCGACCGCTTCCATCAAGGCCGCAGCGGAGGCAGGGCGGGCGGCGGCGTCGATCGCCATACCGGCGGCCAACGGGTCGTCGACCGTCGTCGGCAGCGACGGATTCAGCTCGCTTGCCCGCGGGCGCGCGGCCTTCGTCTGCGCGACGAGCGTCGACAGCTCGGTGTCCCTCCGGAACGGGGCGACGCCGGTGAGGGTCTCGAATGCGACGCATGCGAACGAGTAGACATCGGAGCGGTGGTCCGCGGCGCCCTCCTCGATCTGCTCCGGTGCAACGTAATCGGCCGTCCCGAGCACCTGGCCCCCTCGGGTCAGCCCGGTCGCAGCCGTCTCGCCGTCGCCCTCGAGTTCGACCAGCTTGGAAATCCCGAAGTCGGTCAGATATGCGCGTTCGCCCTCGGCGGTTGGCTCGACGAGGACGTTCGCGGGCTTGACGTCGCGATGCACGAGCCCGGCCGCGTGAGCGGCGTCGAGCCCGGCGGCCACGTCGCCGAGCAGGTGAGCCGCGCGGTCGGGGTCCAGCGCTCCCGCCTCGAGGATCGTCGCGAGGTTCGACCCTTCAACAAGCCTCATCACCAGGTAGAGGCGGCCGGCCTCCTCCCCCGCCGCCAGGACCGGAACCAGGTTCGGATGCTGGACCGAGGCGGCGAGTCGTGCTTCGCGACGGAAGCGCGCCACGAAGGTCGGATCCGACGAGTACTCGTCCGCGATCACCTTCACGGCACGTGGCTGCCCGAGCGCGACATCACGTGCCCGGAAGACGACCCCCATCCCGCCGCGACCGATCTCGGCTTCGAGCACGAGACCGGCGAAGGTGTCGCCCGGCTGCGGCCCGCCCCCCGCCAAACGCTCAGGCCTCGAGCAGCATCGACAGGTCGAGGGCGGGGGCCGAGTGGGTCAGGGCGCCGATCGAGATGTAGTCGACGCCGGTCGCGGAGATCGCGCCGACGGTCTCGAGTGAGACGCCGCCCGATGCCTCGAGGGTGACCGGCGAGGAGCCGGAGGCGTCGCGGGCGGCGACGGCGGCACGGAGCCCGTCGAGGTCCATGTTGTCGAGGAGCAGGCGCGAGGCGCCGGTCGCGAGCGCGGCGTCGACCTCCTCCGCGTTCCGGCACTCGACCTCGACCGGGACGTCGGGGTGGGCGGCCCGGGCGTTCTCGACCGCCGCGGTGAGGCCGCCGGCGAGGGCGATGTGGTTCTCCTTGATCAGGATCGCGTCGTGGAGGCCCATGCGGTGGTTCTGGCCGCCGCCGGCGCGGACCGCTGCCTTCTCGAGCGAGCGCAGGAGCGGCGTCGTCTTGCGGGTGTCGAGGATCACGGCGCGACCGCCCTCGGCGCGGGATGCCTCGACGAAGCGGGCGGTCAGCGTGGCGATGCCGGACAGGTGGCCGAGGAGGTTGAGGGCGACCCGCTCGCCGGCCAGGAGCGCCCGGGCGGGGCCGGCGACGATCGCGACCTGCCGCGGCATCGCCTCCGACCACGTGCCTTCGACGACGAGCTTGTCGAGGTCGCCGGCGCCGGTCAGCCGGAAGGCCTCGGCGGCGACATCGAGGCCGAAGACGACGCCGGACTGCTTCTGGACGATCTTGGCGCGCCCGCGGGCGTCGGCGGGGACGGTCGCGTCGGTGGTGATGTCGCCGTCGCCGAGATCCTCCGCAAGCGCCTTCGCGACCAGCTCGGTCACGGCGGCGTCGACGCTCATGCGGTGGCCTTGCCGGCGGCGCTCTGCAACAGGTACTCGCGGATGAACCCGTCGAGGTCGCCGTCGAGGACGCGCTGGGCGTCGCCGACCTCGTGGCCGGTGCGGTGGTCCTTGACGCGAGTCGAGGGATGGAGGGTGTAGCTGCGGATCTGCGAGCCCCACTCGACAGCCTTCTGTTCGCCGCGGGCCGCGGCCATCTCCTCCTCGCGCTTGCGCTCCTCCTCGGCGATCAGCCGGGCCCGGAGCATCTGCATCGCGGTCGCCTTGTTCTGCGTCTGCGAGCGCTCGTTCTGGCACTGGACGACGATCCCGGTCGGGACGTGAGTGAGGCGGACGGCCGAGTCGGTCTTGTTGACGTGCTGGCCCCCGGCGCCGGAGGCCCGGTAGGTGTCGACCCGGATGTCAGCCTCGTCGAGCTCGACCTCGACGTCGTCGGAGACGAGCGGCGCGACGTCGAGCTGGGCGAAGGCGGTGTGGCGCCGCGACTGCGAGTCGAACGGCGAGATCCGGACGAGCCGGTGGACGCCGCGCTCGGCGGCGAAGAGGCCGTAGGCGTTCTCGCCGCGAACGATGAACGTCGCCGACTTGAGGCCGGCCTCCTCCCCCTCGGAGGCCTCTTTCATCTCGACGTCGAACCCGCGCGACTCGGACCAGCGCAGGTACATGCGCAGCAGCATCTCGGCCCAGTCCTGGGAGTCGGTCCCGCCGGCGCCGGAGCGGATCGTGACCACGGCGTCGCCGGCGTCGTGCTCGCCGCTGAACAGGCGCTGCTCCTCGAGCTCGGCGAGGCGGGTCCCGATCGAGTCGAGCTGGCCGTCCAGCTCGGACGCCATCTCCTCGTCCTCGGCCGCCATCTCGGCGAGCTCACCGAGATCCTCGACGTCGGTGGCGAGTCCTTCCCAGAGGTCGATCTTGCGCTTCGCGCGCGTGTGCTCGGCCGAGACCTTGGCGGCGCGCTCCTGGTCGTCCCAGAAACCCGGCGCCTGCATCTCCCCCTCGAGCCGTTCTACCTCAGACCGCAGCTGATCCGGGTCAAAGGTAGTCCCGGAGCAGCGTCAGCTGCTCGCGGACCTCCGCGATGCGGGCGTTGGTTTCGGGCGCCTCGCTCATCGGCGAGGGAGGCTAGCGGGGCGGGCCCCGGAGAGCCCGCCCCGCTCACACTCAAGCGGAGGGAAGCGTCACCTCGTGATCGCTGCTGACGCTCTCCTTGGCGGCGTCGCGCAGCTTCACGGTGACGGTCGCCTTGCCCTTGCCGGCGCTCGGCCGGACCGGAACCTTGACCTTCTTGTCGCCGGTGCCGATGTCGACGCGGGCGTGTCCGACGCGCTTGCCGCCCTTGCGGATGACGGCGTTGACCCTCGTGGCCTCGCCACTCTCGACGCTGACGGCGACGCTGCGGTCACCGCCGGCCGACTTGACCGCGGTCCCGGAGACGTCCGCCGCGACGATGCTCGCACCGAGCGGCTCCTCGCCCGGGCTCAGCTCGTAGGCGCCCCACGGCGGGTTCGCGTTGACGATCCGGCCCGGCTCGCAGGTCGCGAGGAAGCTCGCGAAGCGGGTGTCGGGGCTGGTCGTCTCGATCCGGTAGGTGCCGGCCGGCACCTCGGTCCAGATGATCCCGCCGTCCTCGGAGGATGCGGTCGCCTCGGGGTCCGGGAGCACGTTCTCGTTGAAGTAGATCGGCCCGTCGAGCGCCGGCGATTCGGTCGACGTCGCCCCGGCGACGCCGTGCGGCGTCCGGTCCCAGAACGTCTGGTAGTCGACGCCGCGCACGTTGCGGGCGGACGACGTCGTGACGATGACGCAGTCGGACGGCCTGCCGGTCTCCGCATCGATCGGAACCGAGAGGATCGCCGAGAGGACGTTGTACTCGAGATCCCCCGGCGTCTGGAAGTTGGCGTTCTCGATGTTCTCGCCGCGAGTGTGGAAGGTCTGCAGATCGATCTGGTTGTAGCCGTCGGGCGGCTCGATGTAGGGGGTGACGTTCGTGTCGTCGGGGACCGCGAGCACGTAGTCGCCGTTGGCATCGGTCGTGGTGCTCAGACCCGGGATCTCGCGAACCTTGATCGTGGCTCCGGCCAGGAACGTGCCCATGTGGTTGAACGCGTAGGCGCGGCCGGAGATCGTCACGGTGTCGGCCGGCAGACCGGCGCTCGCGGCGGCCGGCAGCGCCAGCGCCCCGGCGGCGATCGCGGCGAGCAGCAGCGCCCGCAGACTCAGGTACTTCTTCACTTGGCCCTTTCTCTCAGGGTGCGGTCGGTCCGCACGCGGGAAAACGAACCCCCGAAACAGGGAGCGATCGTAACGGCGTTCGGTAAGCAGGGCGCCGGTGGGAACTACGGAAGCCGGCCGACGAGCGTCAGCCCGCTGCTCCGTGGCACTTCTTGTACTTCTTGCCGCTCCCGCACCAGCAGGGGTCGTTGCGGCCGATCTTCTCGTCCTCGCCCTTGACGACCGTCGCCGGGTTGGTGCCGCCGTTCGCGGCGCCGTTGCCGCCGACGGCCGCGGCTGCCGCCGCGGCGGCGGGCGGTGCGGTCGCGGTCGCCGCTCCGGCGGCCGCGGCCCGGGCCTCGGCGAGGGCCGAGGGTTGGTCGGCGTCGGTGCCGCCCGAGTAGCTGACGTCGGAAGGCTCGTCGTCGGGGCCGAAGGCCTCGTCGACCTGGCTCGGCTGGATCTCGACGTCGACGTGGAAGATCAGGCGGGCGAACTCCTCCCAGAGGGAGTCCATGAGGGCCTGGAACATGATGTAGCCCTCGTTCTTGTACGCGACCAGCGGATCGATCTGGGCGAACCCGCGGAGGTGGATTCCCTCGCGCATGTAGTCCATCTCCGCCAGGTGCTCCTTCCACCGGGTGTCGATGATCTGCAGGAGGATGTGGCGCTCGAGCGCGCGCATCAACTCGTCGCCGAACTCCTCTTCGCGCTCGTCGTAGGCGGCGAGGGCATCCTCTGCCAGCAACTCCGTCACTTGCTCGCGGCTCGACGTCTGGGGATCGAGCTCGGCGAGGTCGACCGATACCGGCCAGAGCGTCCCGAGCTGGGTCTCGAGCCCGTCGAGGTCCCATTCCTCGAAGACGTCGGAGTCGGTGTAGTCGGCCACGCGCTTCTCGACGACGCCGGCGATCTGCTCGCGCGCGACGTCGCCCATGTCGCGGCCCTCGAGGACCTCGCGCCGGTACCTGTAGATGACGCGACGCTGCTCGTTCATGACGTCGTCGTATTCGAGGACGCGCTTACGGCTGAGGTAGTTCTGCTCCTCGACCTTCTTCTGGGCGTTCTCGATCTGCTTGCTCAGCATCTTCGCTTCGAGCGGGTACTCCTCGCCGTCATCGTCGGTCGGGCCGAGGCGGTCGAGGATCTTGTAGATGCGGTCGCCGGCGAAGAGGCGGACGAGGTCGTCCTGCGCGGAGAGGAAGAAGCGGGAAGCGCCGGGGTCACCCTGACGGCCGGCGCGACCGCGGAGCTGGTTGTCGATGCGCCGCGACTCGTGGCGCTCGGTGCCGCAGATGAAGAGTCCGCCGCACTCGCGGACCTTCTCGCCCTCGTCCTTGCAACGGGTTTCGAGGGCCGGCATCAGGGCCTCGAGCTCCTCGTCGTAGTTCGGGTCCTCCTTCTTGACGCCGAGCTTGCGGAGCTCGCCCTCGGCGAGCATCTCGGGGTCGCCGCCGAGCTTGATGTCGACGCCGCGGCCGGCCATGTTCGTCGCGATCGTGACCGAGCCGAGGCGGCCGGCCTGGGCGACGGTCTCGCCCTCGCGCTGCGCGTACTCGGGCTTCGCGTTGAGCACCTCGTGCTTGATCCCGCGCTTCTTGAACTGCTCCGAGAGCATCTCCGAGACCTCGACCGACACGGTGCCGACGAGGATCGGCTGGCCGGTCTCGTGGCGCTCGGCGATCTCGTTGACGACCGCCTTCCACTTGCCGTCCCGGGTCTTGTAGATCTGATCGTTGGCGTCGTCGCGGATCATGTCCCGGTTGGTCGGGATCTCGACCACGGGCATCTCGTAGATCTTCATGAACTCGGTCGCCTCGGTCAGGGCGGTACCGGTCATGCCGCTGAGCTTGTCGTACATGCGGAAGTAGTTCTGGAGGGTGATCGTGGCGAGCGTCTGGTTCTCCTCGCGGATCGCGAGGCCCTCCTTCGCCTCGACCGCCTGGTGCAGGCCCTCCGACCAGCGGCGCCCCTCGAGGATGCGGCCGGTGTGCTCGTCGATGATCATGACCTCGCCGTCGACGACCGCGTAGTCCTTGTCCTTGCGGTACAGCGACTCGGCCTTCAGCGACTGGACGAGGTGGTTGACGAGGGTCCCGTGCTCGGAGAGGTAGAGGTTCTCGACGCCGAGGAACTTCTCCGCCCGCTCGACGCCGCGCTCGGTCGGAGCGACGGTCTTGTGCTTCTCGTCGTACTCGTAGTCGTACTCGGCCTCGGAGGTGTCCTTCGACTCGCCGAGCGCCTTCAGCTTCGGCTTCGTCTCGACCCCCTCGAGGGTCTTCGCGAGGCGGGCGAACGTGTAATAGAGGTCCGCGGCGGCCTCGGGGGCGCCGGAGATGATCAGCGGCGTCCGCGCCTCGTCGATGAGGATGTTGTCGACCTCGTCGACGATCGCGAAGCGGCGATCGCGCTGGAAGCAGCGCTCGAGGTCCGGCGCCATGTTGTCGCGGAGGTAGTCGAAGCCGAACTCGGAGTTTGTGCCGTAGGTGACGTCGGCGGCGTAGGAGGCGTGGCGGCGATCGCCGTGATCCGGGAGGTCGGTGTCCTGGAGGATTCCGACGCTGACCCCGAGCGCGTTGTAGAGCGGCGACATCCACTCCGCGTCGCGGCGGGCAAGGTAGTCGTTGACGGTGACGACGTGGACGCTGTTGCCGCCGAGGGTGTTGAGGAAGACGGCGAGCGTGGCGGTGAGCGTCTTGCCTTCACCGGTCTTCATCTCGGCGATCGCTCCCGAGTGCAGGACCATGCCGCCGATCAGCTGGACGTCGTAGTGGCGCTGGCCGAGGGTCCGGCGGCTGGCCTCGCGGCAGAGGGCGAAGGCCTCGGGGAGGACGTCGTCGAGCGTCTCGCCCTCCTCGCGGACGCGCTTTCGCAGCGCGTCGGCGGTGGCGAGGATCTCGCCGTCCTCGAGCAACTCCATCTCGGGCTCGAAGCGGTTGATCGCCTCGACCCTCTTCTCGTACTCGCGGAACTGCTTCGACTCGCCGAGCCGCAGTGCGCGATCTATCAGGCCCCGTGCCATCGGGGTCAGAGTACCGAACGGCCGATCCGGTTTAGGCCGCCTCTCGGCCGGCGGTCGGGCGCTGCCGCCGCGAAGGCCGGCTCAGGCCTCCCTGTTGCGCATCTGCGCCATCAGCCGCCGCGTCGTCGTCCGCTTGCGACGGAGCTCGCGATGCCGCTTCACCTGACGGCGGATGTCGAGCGATACCTCCTTGATCGAGTGGTCCATCTTCTCCGAGCGCTCCTCGGCGTGAAGCGTTGCCCGCTTCAGCCGCAGCGTCGCCTCGGCGACGTACTTCTCCCGGATCGCGGGGTTCGTCTCCTCGCGGAGGACGACCTCGAGGCGGGAGTGCTCGGAGACCTGGCGGCCGACCCGGTCGAAGCGCTTGCGGATGCTCTCGCGGCATTCGCCGTCGACCTCGAATCCACGGCCGACGATCTCGATCTGCACGGTGGCTCCTCTCTGTCGCCTTCGGTCCGCGCATCCTTATGCACGCGCCGCGGAATCGCAACCGGATTTCAGCGGGGCGGAACGGCGGCGATCGCGACCGCCCGGACGGCGTCCGATCCGGCCAGCCGGAGGGCGCGCGCGCAGGCGTCGAGGGTCGCTCCGGTCGTGACGACGTCGTCGACGAGGAGCGCGCATCGGGGCGGCGGTCCGGTCACCTCGACGACCGGCGGCGCCGCGAGGCGACGTCGGCGCGAGCCGCCGCGCTGGCGCCTGCGGTCGCGGCGGCGGAGCACCGGCGAAGCGGGTGCTCCGATGTCGGCGGCGAGCGCCGTCGCGATCTCCCAGGCCGGGTCGAAGCCGCGCCGGCGGGCGCGCAGCGGCGACGCCGGCACCGGCACGACCGCCGCGTCGAGCCACCCCGCCGGCGCGCGCTCGGCGATCAGCGCCGCACCAAGCGCGGCGACCGCCGGCAGGCGCGAGAACTTCAGGGCGCCGACGAGCGCCCGCCCCGCGCCCTCGTAGGCGAGCGGCGCGAACCCGCCGTCGAGGGCATCCGCCCGCAGCGGGAATCCGGGCGAGCGTTCCACCTCGCTCCGGCAGCTCCCGCACAGCGCCGGCCCGGCGGGCGCCCGGGCCAACGGCCGCCGGCAGCAGAGGCAGTGCGGCGCCGCCAGCGCCGACACCAGCTCGGCCCGGATCGCTCGCAGGGACGGAGATCTCATGCGCCGATCGTGGCGCCGGCGGGCGCGCGGATCAGCACCGGAACGTCAGGGAGTGCCGCGTGCGAGCGCCGAGACGGCTACGCGATGACCGTTCGGTCCCGGCCCGTTTGCTTCGCCTCGTAGAGGGCGTCGTCGGCGCGGCCGAGGAGCTCGTCGGCCGATTCGATCCCGTCCCAGGCCGCGAGACCGGCGGAGCAGGACTGCCCGGCGGGGGTCACCTCGCGCAGCCGGTTGACCAAGTGCCCGGCCTGCTCTAGGTCGCAACCGGGGAGGGCGACGGCGAACTCCTCGCCGCCGTAGCGGGCGAGGAGATCGGTGTCACGCAAGACCGCCCGCCAGGCGCTCGCGGCTTCGCGGAGGACGCGGTCGCCGGCCTGGTGGCCGTGGCGGTCGTTGTAGGCCTTGAAGCGGTCGAGATCGAGCATCGCGACCGCGAGCGGATCGTCGTTGCGCCGGGACCGGCCGACCTCGCGCTCGAGCTCGAGATCCCAGGCACGGCGGTTGATCAGGCCGGTGAGATCGTCGGTGTGGGCCATGCGCTCGAGCCGGTCGAGCAGAGCTGCGCGTTCGATCGCGACGCCCGCCTCGGCCGCGATCAGCGACATCAGCCGCTCGATCCGCTCGGACGGTGCGGGCACCTTCCGGTTCCAGCCGATCGTGATCACGCCGACGGCGTCCTCGTCCTGGACGATCGGGACCCAGTAGACCGAGACGAGCTCGCGGCCGCGGAAGAAGGTCCGCCGAACGGAGCGGTCGGTGTTCACGTCCTCGGAGAAGAACGGCTCGCGGGTGCCGAAGACCCGAACCGAGGCCGCGGTCTGGGTGAACTGGACCATCTCGCCGACCAGGTCGACGCCGACCGAAGCCGTCGTCCGCAGGCCCGTCCCCGACGCGTCGGGCTCGAGCAGGGCAGCCGCATCGGCATCGGCGATCCCGGCCGCCGCCCGGCAGATCGCGGCGCGCGCTTCGCTGGCGACGTTGCTGCGGGCGAGCTCGCCGACCGCCGAGGCGAGCGCGGCGAAGTCGGTCGCGTGCTCGCGCATCTCGCCCTCGGTGCGCTTGCGTGCGGTGATGTCGTGCATCAGCGCGTGGACGACGGTCTCGCCGTCGACCTCGGCGATCGTGACCGCGAGCTCGACCGGAAAGCGGGTGCCGTCGCGGGTGAGCGCGTGGCGCTCGGTCCGGATCTCGAACCGGCCAGTGGCCGGGATCCCGGGCCAGCTGCGCGAGAGCATGCCGCGCAGCTCCTCGATGTCCTCCGCGGGGACGATCAGGTCCGTGATCTCGCGCCCGAGGGCCTCCTCCGCCGACCAGCCGAAGGTGGTCTCGGCGGCGTGGTTCCAGCCGGTGACGCGACCCTGGGAGTCGGTCGAGACGTAGGCCTCGTTCATCAGGTCGATCACGACCTGGCGCTCGGCGGCCTTGACCGTGAGCTCGCGGCGATCGGTGATGTTGTCGAGCACCGCGATCACGCCCGAGATCGAACCGCCGTCGCGCATCGGCGCCAGCCGGATCGCGTATGACCGGCCGCTGTCGGCGCTGGCGAACTCGAACGAGCGCATTTCCCCGCTCAGCGCGGCGCGGTACTGGTCGACGTACCAGTCGCGATCGTCGGTCGCCGGGATGAGCTCGCTGACGTGCCTGCCGAGCGGGTCGAGATCGAGCGTGCGGAAGCTCTCCCCGAGCGCCAGCGTCACCCGGAGGTCGCGGTCGAAGCAGAGCACCGAGGTCTTCGGCAGCTGGCCGAGCATCTGCCGGTAGCGGCGCTCGCGGTTGACGCTGCGGCGGGTAAGCAGGATCGTCACGACGACGGCGGTGAACGCCGCCACCAGACCGATCTCCAAGCCATCGACAACCGTCATCAGCAACATCCCCCGATCACGACGGGCGTGCACGCCCGCACGCGTCATATATCGGCTCGAAGGCAGAACTCCTTGACCGGGATCGCTTCCGCAAAGTCCGCGATCGCGAAACGGGATCAGGCGGTCACCCGCGGCCGTGGCCGCGCGACACCTCAGTCGGCGAAGACGATCTCCTCGACGGCGGCGAGGTCGGGCTCGCAGCCGATCACCGCCGGCGCCTTGCCGAGCGCCGTATCGGGGTCCTTGAGCCCGTGTCCGGTGAGGACGCAGACGACCGTCTCGGGCCGTCCGCCGCCGGGCGCGTCGGGCAGCCCGTGCGCCAGGATCCCGGCGACCGACGCCGCCGAGGCGGGTTCGCAGAAGACGCCTTCCCCGGCCGCGAGCAGGCGGTAGGCGTCGAGGATCTGCTCGTCCTCGACGGCGGCGATCCGCCCACGTGAGGAGGTGACCGCATCCATCGCCTCCTCCCAGCGGGCCGGATTCCCGATCCGGATCGCCGAGGCGATCGTCTCCGGCGCCTCGACCGGGTGCCCGAGGACGAGCGGCGCGGCGCCGGCCGCCTGGAAGCCGAGCAGCATCGGCATCTCGTCGGCGTACTCGTCGAAGCCGCGCCGGTAGGCGGTCACGTTGCCGGCGTTGCCGACCGGGATCGCGAGCACATCGGGCGGCCCGCCGAGCTCGTCGCAGATCTCGAAGGAAGCCGTCTTCTGGCCCTCGATCCGGTAGGGGTTGACCGAGTTGACGAGCTCGATCGGGTGACGGTCCGCGAGCTCGCGGACGATCCGCAGCGCGTCGTCGAAGTTGCCGCGCAGCGCGATCACGCGGGCGCCGTGCATCAGCGCCTGAGCGAGCTTGCCGATCGCGATCTTGCCCTCGGGCACGATCACCGCGCCGCGGAGTCCGGCACGGGCCGCGTAGGCGGCGGCGCTTGCGGCCGTGTTCCCGGTCGAGGCGCAGATGACCGCCTCGGCGCCGTCGGCGACGGCCCGCGAGACCGCGACCGTCATCCCGCGGTCCTTGAACGACCCGGTCGGGTTGGCCCCCTCGATCTTCAGATAGACCTGCGCGCCGACCCGCTCGGAGATCGCCGGAGCCGGCAGCAGCGGCGTGCCGCCCTCGTCGAGGCTGACGACCGGATCGTCGGGACCGATCGGGAGCCGGTCGCGATACCGCTCGATCAGGCCGCTCACGAGTACTCCTTCTCGATCACCCGGATCGCGCGCGGCGCGGCGCCGAGGAAGTCGAGCTCGGAGATCTGCTCGAGCGCCGCGTAGAAGGAGCGCTCGGGTGCGCGGTGGGTGACCATCACGAGGCTGGCCTCGCGCCCGGTGCCCTGCTGGACGACGCTCTTGACCGAGATCCCGTTGCGCCCGATCACGTCGGCTACGCGCGCCAGGACCCCGGGCTCGTCGGCCACTTGCAGGTGTAGGTAGAAGGAGGACTCGAGGTCGTCGAGGATCTCGAGCCGGCGGTCGGCGAAGTGGACGGGTGCCTCGCCGGAGAGGATCGAGGAGACGTCGGCGAGCACCGCCGAGGCGGTCTCGATGCCGCCGGCGCCGGGGCCGGAGATCGTGATCTCGCTGATCGTCGGCCCCTCGAGCGTGACGGCGTTGAAGGGCCCTTCGACCGGAGCGAGCGGATGACCGCGGTAGAGGAAGCAGGGGAAGACGCGGACGCTGATCGCCGACCCGTGCTTCTCGGCGACGCCGAGGAGCTTCAGCGAGAGCCCGAGATTCTTGGCGTAGGCGAGATCCTCGGGCCGGATGTCGGTGATGCCCTCGAAGGTGACGTCCTCGAGCCCGACCATCGTGTCGAAGGCGAGACGGGCGAGGATCGCCATCTTCGCCGCCGCGTCGGCCCCGTTGACGTCGTCGGTCGGGTCGGCCTCGGCGTAGCCGAGCTCCTGGGCTCGGGCGAGGACGTCCTCGTAGGAGGCGCCGGTCCCGGCCATCTCGCTGAGGATGAAGTTGGTCGTCCCGTTGACGATCCCCGAGATCCGCTCGATCGGAAGCACGCCGTGGCCCTCCTGGACGACCCGGATGACCGGGACGGCGCCGGCGACGGCGGCCTCGTAGCGGATCTGAACCCCGGCGGACCGGGCCGCTTCGAACAGCTCGTCACCGCACTGCGCGACGAGCTGCTTGTTGGCGGTCACGACCGGCTTGCCGGCGCGCAGGGCGCGGAGGACGTAGTCGCGGGCGGGCTCGATCCCGCCGATCAGCTCGACGATGACGTCGGAGCTCTCGAGGATCGACTCGAAGTCGCCCTCGCTGCGGCGGAGGACGCCGCTGATCTCCGGCCGGATCCCTGACGCCGCCTCGACCGCGTCGGCGCGCTCGGAGAGGAGGTCGTGGAAGGCGCCGCCGACCGTTCCGCGGCCGAGCAGGCCGATGCGCGTCACCCGGCCCTCAGACATCGCGCGACACCAGATCCCCGTAGGTCTCACGGCGGACGGCCAGGGTGGCGTCGCCGTCGCTGCAGAAGACGACCGGCGGTCGCGGCACGCCGTTGTAGTTGTTGGCCATCGCGTAGCCGTAGGCGCCGGTGGCGGGAGTGACGAGGAGGTCGCCGGGCCGGGGGTCGGCGAGGTCGACGTCGCGGACGAGGATGTCGCCGGACTCGCAGTGCTTGCCGGCGACCGTGCTGGTGACGGTCGGCTCCTCGTCGGCGCGGTTGGCGATCAGCGCTTCGTACTCGGAGCCGTAAAGCATCGGCCGCAGGTTGTCGGACATGCCGCCGTCGACCGCGACGTAGGTGCGGACGCCGGGGATCTCCTTGACGGCACCGACCGCGTAGATGGTCACGCCGGCGTTGCCGACGAGCGAGCGCCCGGGCTCGAGCAGGATCTTCGGCAGCGGGTCGAAGCAGCGCTCGAGCGCATCGACCTTGAGGTCGACGTAGGCCTCGATCGAGGGCGGCCGGTCGGTGCGGGAGTAGGCGATCCCGAGGCCGCCGCCGACGTTCATGATCCGCGGCGAGTGCGGTCGGCAGAACTCGGCCATCAGCTCGATCGCGCGGACGTAGGAGTCGAGCTCGTATATCTGTGAGCCGAGGTGCGCGTGGAACCCGGCGAGCTTGAGGTGGCGGGAAGCCGCGACCGCCGCGACCGCCGCGTCGGCCTGACCACCCTCGATCGCGAAGCCGAACTTCGAGTCGATCTGCCCCGTCTGGATATAGGAGTGCGTCGACGGGGAGACGCCCGGGGTGAGCCGGATCAGTACGTCCTGGTCGCGCTCGGCCAGCCAGTCGGCGCGCGAGATCTCCTCGAGCGAGTCGACGACGATGCACCCGATGCCGGCCTCGAAGGCCATCTTCAGCTCCGCCGCCGACTTGTTGTTGCCGTGCATGTAGATCCGGGACGGTTCGAAGCCCGCGGCCAGCGCCATGTGTAGCTCACCCCCGGAGGCGACGTCGACGCTGAGGCCCTCCTCGCGGAGCACCCGGTAGAGAGCGGTGATCGGCGCCGCCTTGCTCGCGAAGAGGACCTCGGAGTCGACCCCGCGGGCGGCGAGGGCGTCGGTGTAGGAGCGGGCGCGCGCCCGGACGTCGTCGGGCGCGTACACGTACGCCGGCGTCCCAAACTCGCGGGCGACCTCAACGAGGTCGCAGCCGCCGATGGTGAGGTGACCTTCGGCGTTGACGGTGCTCCCGAGCGGGTAGGCCGGCGATCCGGTCACCGGATCGGTGTGGGCTGTTGCGGCGCTGCGGGCCATGGGGCCGGTCATTGTCACACGCAACTCGGGACTAGGGTTGCCGGACGGTGCGCCTGGCAACACCCGATCCCCCCGACCGCACCGGCGTCCACGAGGGACGGCCGTGGTGGATGTGGCTGCCGCGGGGCGCGCCGCCGTGGCCGGGGATGGTGATCCTGCACGGCGCCGGGTCGGCGAAGGAGAACCACGCCGACTTCGGTCGCCTCTGCGCGGCGAACGGGTGGGCCGCGATCAGCTACGACCAGCGCGGCCACGGGGAGAGCGACGACGAGATGGCACCGGGAGCGGTCGCCGACGTCGGCCGGATGGCGGCGCTGCTGGCAGCGGAAGACGGAGTCGACGACGACTGCGTCTGTGCCCGCGGCTCGAGCATGGGCGGCTGGATGGCGATCCACGCGGCGGCGACCGATCCCGGCATCGCCGGCGTGATCGCGATCTGCCCGGCGTCCGAGGAGGGGCTGCGCCGCGGGCTCCGGGCCGGGCGCTTCGAGATGCGGGCCGACGTCGGAGCGCTGGACGCGTGGCTCGGGGAGCACGACCTCCGCGATGCAGCGGCGCGGATCGCTCCCCGCCCGCTCGTCCTGCTCCACGCCCGCGGCGACGAGCAGGTGCCGAGCGAGTGGTCGGAGGAGCTCTATGCGCATGCCGGCGACCCGCGGAAGATCCTGATCGTGCCGGGCGGGCACCATCGCTCCGTTCAGCACGACCCGGAGTTGCAGGTGACGGCGCTGCGCTGGCTCGCCCGCGAGCTCGGGCGCGCCTGATGACGGACGGTCCGGGCTAGAGGTAGCCCATCGGATCGACGGCGGTGCCGTTGATCCGGACCTCGAAGTGGACGTGATCGCCGTAGCAGTGACCGGTGCAGCCGACGTACCCGATGATGTCGCCCTGCTGGACCGACCCCGAGGTGATGGCGAAGCTCGACTGGTGGGCGTAACAGGTCGACAGCCCGCCGCCGTGGTCGATGCAGGTGTAGTTGCCGTAGCCGCCGGACTCGGCCTCCGACTGGGTGAAGGCGATCGTCCCGTCCTTGGCGGCGCGGATCGGCGTGCCCGCCGGGACGGCGATGTCGACTCCCTCGTGCTGACGGCCCCAGCGCATCCCGAATCCGGAGACGACCGAGCCGTTGACGGGCCAGATGAAGCCGGCGGAGCCGCCCTGGATCGGGCCGGCGGGGAGCGCGGTGACGCCGCTCTGGGCCATCAGCTGTTGCTGGATCTTCTTCTGGATGTCGCTGACGTCGCCCTCGAGTTGGTCGACGTGGCCGTCGACGCGAGAGAGCGCGTCCTTGCTCCGGCCCCGCGCCCGGTCGAGCTTGGCCTCCTGGGCCTCGAGCTCCTGGCGGGTGCGGACGAGCTCGGCCTTCTTGGCGGCGATCGAGTCGCGGGTGGAGCGGACGCGCTCGACGGTCGCGGCGGTGTCGTCGCGGAGCTCGCGGACGCGGCCGACGATGTCGGAGTTGCGGTCCTGGATCCGCTGCAGGTACTCGTAGCGGCCGAGCGCGTCGTCGTATCCGTCGGAGTTGAGGACGACCGAGATCGCGCTCGGCTCATCCGACATGTAGATGTCGACGAGGCGGTCCTCGAGGGCCTTGACAGTCCGGTCGAGGCGCTCGCGAAGGATCTGAAGATCGTGTTGCTCGGCGGCGAGCTCGGCCTCGGCCTGGTCGAGCTCCTGCTGGACGGCCGCCTCCCGGGTCCGCAGTGCCGCGACCTCGCCGGTGAGCTGGTCGATCTGGTCGTTGTAGCGGGAGATCTCGGTCGTCAGGACGCCCTTCTTCTCCTTCGCCTGATCGAGCTCGGCCTGCTTCTCGTCGAGCTTGCCGTTCAGGTCCTCGGCGGGAGCGCGCGCGACCAGGGCGAGGCCGACCACGAGGGCGGCGAGAGCGACGGCGAGAGCCGTCAGGCCCCGGCTGGGGCCGCTGCGGATGTCCTGGTCAGGTCCTGCCATGGGACTCGAAGGCGGGCGCCAATGTAGCAGCGGAGAACCCCTTTGTGAGGGTTCCTTAACACGTTTATCTCCCCCTGCAACCCGCATTGCAAAGCGCAATCGGGCTTGCAGAGGGGGTTACGGGGAGGCGAAAAAGGCAGTGAGGGGAGGTGGCTGGAGGGGCGGAAGGCTCACCGCGAGGGTCAATGGCGAATTGCGTCCCTGGGAGAGACCGAATTCGCCATTGAGCGGCTGACCGAGCCACTCGATGGCACGAAACCCTGCTCTGGCGGGGACAACTCGCCATTCGTCGGCTGACTAAGCCGACCAACTGCACGAAACGTCCCCCACAGGGACCAAACGTGCAGTTCGTCCTCCGACTCAGCCGAAGAATGGCGTTTCAGTGACCACTGTGGTCACCTATTCGCCATCGAGCGCCCAAGTGACTTCCACCCGGTCCCCTTCACTGCCAAACCAACTCCCGCCCGCCGCCGGGCCCCGGCGCGAGCCGAACCGCCCCCCGGCTAAGCCAGCGCCGGCTCCGGCTCGGCCGCCTGCTCGGCGCTGACCAGCGCCGCCTGAGCAGCCTCGAGGCGCTCCCGGTACTCGGCGGCCTGCATGCGCGAGATGACCAGGCGCTGGACCTGGGCCGTGCCCTCGAAGAGCTGGTAGATCTTGGCGTCGCGGAACCACTTCTCCAGCGGCGTCGACTGGGCGGCGGGACCGACGAGGTCGATCAACCGGGTGGTCGCCCACATCGTCACGTCGCCGGCCTTGAGCTTCGACATCGAGCCCTGGCCGCCGGACAGCGGGATGCCGTTGCGTCCCATCCAAGAGGCGCGCTGGCAGAGCAGTCGGGCCGCCTCGATCTCGGTCGCGACGTCGGCGAGGACCTGCTGGACGTGCTGGCGCTCGAGTGGCGGGCGCCCGGCGGTCGAGCTCTCGTCGAGGATCTCCTCGAACGGATCGAGGATCTGGCCGTCGCCGAGCAGGTACTCGAGGGTCCACTCGTAGGCCGCCTGGGCGATCCCGACGGCGGACACGCCGACGATCGGCCGGGTCAGCTCGAAGGTCGCGAGCGCGTTGGAGGCGCGGCCGCTGCTCTCGCCGGAGCGAGCCCGCTCGAGCTTGCGCTCGAGCTTGTCGACGCCGCCGAGCAGGTAGTCGACCGGGATCCGGCAGTCCTCGAAGACCAGCTCGGCCGTCTGCGAGGCACGAATGCCGAGCTTCGTCTCCTTCTTGCCCATCCGCAGGCCCGGGGTGTCCTTCGGGACGACGAACGAGGTCTGGCCGCGATGGCCGAGCTCGGGATCGACGGTCGCGACGACGACGTTGACGTCGGCGATACCGCCGTTCGTGATGAAGACCTTGGTGCCGTTCAGGACCCACTCGTCGCCGTCGCGGCGAGCGGTGGTCCGCAGGCTCTTGACGTCGGAGCCGGCCTGCGGCTCGGTGACGGCGTAGGCGCCGAGCTTGAGCTCCTCGCCGACGCCGAGGCACTCCGGCACCCACTGGGCGATCTGCTCGGGAGTGCCGGAGGCGGCGACGCCCGCTGCGGCGAGGCCGGAACCGTTGATGGCGAGTGCGATGCCGGCGCAGCCCCAGTGCATCTCCTCGGCGTAGATCAGGCCGAGCTGCCCATCGGGGTCGGTGCTCGTGTACTGCATCGCCTCGAGCCCGCTCATGCCCTGACGGCGAGCCTCCTTCATGACCTCCCAGGGAACGCTCTCGTCGGCGTCGTGGATCGGGGCGGCCGGCCGGATCACGTCCCGCGCGAACTCGCGACAGCGCTGCTTGAAGGCGAGTTGCTCGTCGTTGAGGGCGAAGTTCATCCTGGTGTCTCTCCTGGAGTCCGGCTCCGCCGCCACGGCGGACGCCGTTGATTGACTGGTCAGTCAACCAGTCTATAGCCCTGCGGCGCGGCAGGGCCGAGTACGCAAGACTCCCCGCGGATGCCTTCCATGCCCTCGCCCCTGCCACCTTCGCTGTGGTCGGACACGGCGCGACGCGTCGCTGCCGTGGTCGCGGTGCTGCTCGTCGCCGGGATCGGCTTCGGCGTGGGCTACCTGGTCTTCGGCGACTCCGGCTCCGACGACTCGGCCGCGACGGTCGGCGGTGGCCGCGGCGCCGGCTTCCCCGAGGCGGCGACCCGCAACACGACCCGCGTCGGGGGCGACGACGCGATCGCCGACGCCGCTGCGGTCGCCCTGGCGACCTATCCGTCGGCGGGCGGGGTCGGCGCGGCCTCGGCGGTGACGATCGCGCCGGCCGACAACTGGCAGCTCGCACTCGCGGCGACGCCCCTGGTCGCCGACCCGATCGGGACGCCGATCCTGCTCAGCAACGAGTCGCAGGTGCCGGCCCCCACCAACGAGGCCGCCGATGCCCTCGGGCCGAAGGGCCTCGACAAGGCGAACGGCACCCAGGCCTACGTCGTCGGCGGCGTCGCCGCGCCCACCGATCTCAAGCAGAGCCCCGTCGCCGGCTCCGACCCCGCCGACGTCGCCGACGCGATCGACGGCGAGCGAGCCAAGATCACCGGCGAGAAGGACCCCGCTCACATCCTCGTCGTCTCCTCCTCCGACCCGGCGCTGGCGATGCCCGCCGCCGCCTGGGCGGCACGCTCCGGCGACCCGATCCTGTTCGCGGACGGAGACGCGGTCCCGAGCGGGACGACCAACGTCGTCAAGCGTCACCCGGACACGCCCGTCTACGTCCTCGGGCCCGAGTCGGCGATCTCCGACAAGGCGTTGAAGGAGCTCGGCGCGACGCGGGTCGGAGCCGAGGATCCGGTCGACAACGCCATCACCTTCGCCCGCTTCAGCGACGGCGACTTCGGCTGGAACATCAACGACCCCGGTCACGGCTTCGCGATCGCGAACGTCTCGCGGCCGCTCGACGCCCCGGCCGCCGCCCCGCTCGCCGCCACCGGCGGCAGCCCGGGCCCGCTGCTTCTGACCGACGAGTCAGCGTCGGTGCCGCCGGCTCTCGAGAGCTTCCTCAGCGACGTCCAGCCCGGCTTCGAGGACGACCCGACCCGCGCCGTCTTCAACCACACCTGGATCATCGGCAACACCGAGGCGATGTCGATCGGGTTCCAGGCCCAGGTCGATCAGCTGACCAAGCTCGCCCCGGTCAGCGACGCGACCACCCCGCCGGACGTCACGCTGCCGGAGGGCGGCAGCACCGGCTCGACGACGACCGAGACGACGACCACCACCGGCGGGGGCTCCACCACCGGCACGACGACCTCGACCGACGCGACCACGACGATTCCCGACCTCGGCGGCGAGGTCCCGATGCCCACCTACACGCCCGACGGCAAGTAGGCTGCGGGCGATGAGCGAGGCCGAGCGAGCAGAGCTGCGCAACCCCGCGCACCGGCCCACGGCCGATGACATCCGCGCCCTCGCCGGCCCCTCCACCCCCCACTTCGCCCTCCAGATCCGGAACCGGATCGCGGCGCTGATCGAGCGCCTGCCGGAGGACGACCCCGCTTACGTCGAGGGTCGCCGTCAGATCGGCCGGCTCAACGACCTCGCCCGCCACACGGGCGACCCACGAGGTCCGGGACCGAGCGCCCCGGACCCGCAAGCCGGCGCCTGACGACTCAGACGCGCTGGATCAGGGTGCCGGTGCCGAGTCCGCCGCCGCAGCACATCGTCACGAGGCCGACCTCCTTGTCGGAGCGCTCGAGCTCGTGCAGGAGGGTGGTCATCAGGCGCGCGCCGGTCGAGCCGAGCGGATGCCCGAGGGCCATCGCGCCGCCGTTGACGTTGACGCGGTCCATGTCGGGCTCGAGCTCGCGCTGCCAGGCGGCGAGGACCGAGGCGAAGGCCTCGTTGACCTCGAACAGATCGATGTCGTCGATCTTCATCCCGTTGCGGTCGAGGAGCTTGCGGGTGGCCGGGATCGGGCCGGTGAGCATGATCACCGGGTCGACGCCGACGGTCGTCTGATCGACGATCTTCGCCCGCGGGCGAACGCCGAGCTCGTCGGCCCGCTCCGCCGTCATCAGCAGCAGCGCCGCGGCGCCGTCTGAGACCTGGGAGCTGTTGCCGGCGGTGATCTTGCCGTCCTCCTTGAAGGCGGGCTTGAGCTGGCTCAGCGTCTCGATGTTGGTGCCGGGACGGATGCCCTGGTCGGTGACGTAGGTGTCGCCGTTGACCTGGAACGGGATGATCTCGCGCTCGAAGCGCCCCTCCTCGGTCGCCTGCGCGGCGAGGGCGTGGGAGCGGACGCCGAGCTCGTCGAGCTCGGAGCGGGGAATCTCCCACTTGTCGGCGATCATCTCCGCCGACAGGCCCTGGTTGACGAGGTCGAATCGCTCGAGCAGCTGCGGCGACATCGCGGAGCCGTGCTCCTGCATCACCGAGAAGCCGTCGGCGAAGGAGATGTGGCCCATGTGCTCGACGCCCCCGCCGATCGCGACGTCGTGGACGCCGGAGGCGATCAGCGCCGCGGCGAAGTTGATGCCCTGCTGAGCGGAGCCGCACTGGCGGTCGATGGTGGTCGCCGGAACCTCGATCGGCAGGCCGGCCTCGAGCCAGGCGTTGCGGCCGATGTTCATCCCCTGCTCGCCGAACTGCTGGACGCATCCGCAGACGACGTCGCCGACCTCGAGCGGATCGACCCCGGCGCGGTTCATCAGCTCCGAGTAGACGGTCGCGAGCAGCGTCGAGGGGTGGGTGTCCTTGTAGTAGCCCTTCTCCTCGTGACCGCGGCCGACGGGAAGGCGCGCGGCCTCCACGATCACGACCTCACGACCACCGAAACCTTCTGCTGCCATTTGCCTGAACGCCTTTCTCGCGGGACGGAAGGCGGCGGACGTTAAACGATCGGAATCGCGGGACCGGCGCCTGCATCGCCCCCGCGCTCTCTGCAAGACTCGTCCGCCCGCGTGCGCCGGAGCCTGCTGACACTCCCCGCCAGACCCCGCCTGAAGTGGGTCTTCCTGGCCGTCTGGCTCCTGATTGCGTTCGGGATCGGCGCCGGCAACCTGCCCGCCAAGTTCGACGACGCGCAGAGCAACGAGTCCTCGTCCTTTTTGCCCAGCGACGCGGAGTCGACGAAGGCACTCGCCGCGAGCAAGGCGATCCAGGGCGACGAGCTGCTGCCGCTGGTCATCGTCTACAAGGCCGACGCGGGCAAGCTCGACGCCGCCGACCTGCAGCGGATCGAGACCGACCGCGACGCACTCAACGCCGACCTCGCGCCGCGACAGGGTCCGTTCGGCAAGCCCGCGCCCTCGCCCGACGGCTCCGCCGCGCTGCTGAGCTCGCAGATCCGCGCCAACGGCGAGTCGGAGACGATCACGGTTCCCGTCGACCGCGCCCGTGACCAGCTCGACGAGACCGAGCAACCCGGCGTCGAGACCGCCGTCACCGGCGGCGCCGGCTTCTCCGCCGACGCGATCACCGTCTTCGAGTCGATCAACGGGACGTTGCTGATCGCGACGGCCGGCATCGTCTTCCTCCTCCTGCTGATCGTCTACCGGAGCCCGATCTTCTGGTTCTTCCCGCTGTTCGCGGTCGGCATGGCGGAGCTCGCCGCCCGCGGCGTCGGCTTCGGGCTGACCGAGATCGGCGTCACCGTCAACGGCCAGTCGGCGGGCATCCTGCCGGTGCTCGTATTCGGCGCCGGCACCGACTACGCCCTGCTCCTCGTCGCCCGCTATCGCGAGGAGCTGCGCCACCACGACGACAGGCACGAGGCGATGGCCCAGGCACTGCGACGGGCCGGGCCGGCGATCGTCGCCTCCGGGCTGACCGTGATCGCGGCACTGCTCTGCCTGACGCTCGCCCAGGTCGAGGGCACCGCGGGCCTCGGGCCGATCGGCGCGACCGGCATCGCCGTGGCGATGATCTCGATGCTGACCCTGCTGCCCGCGAGCCTCGTGATCGCCGGACGCTGGGTCTTCTGGCCGTTCGTCCCCCACGTCGGCGATCAGAAGGCGGACGAGACCCACGGCGCCTGGCGGCGGATCGGCGAGAACATCGCCCGCGGCCCGCGCCGGATCTGGATCGGCACCGTCGCGATCCTGCTGATCATGGCGCTCGGCTGGATCAACCTCGACACCGGCCTGACCCAGACCAGCAGCTTCCGCGACGACGTCGAGTCGGTCCGCGGGCAGGACCTGCTCAGCGAATCGTTCCCGGCCGGAGCCAGCGCCCCCGCCTACGTGATCGTGCCCGAGCCCGACCGCGCCCCCGCCGTGGCGGAAGCGCTGGCCAAGCAGGACGCGGTCGAGGACGTGCGGATCGACGGGCGCGGCCCGCCCGGCCAGGAGTTGCAGGTGATCCTCGCCGACGATCCCTATGCGACGTCGACCTACGACCGGATCCCGGAGCTCCGGGCCGTCGCCAAGGAGGCGGGCGGGCCCGACGTCCTGCTCGGCGGCCCGACCGCGATCGAGCGCGACCTGCGCGTCGCCGCCGCCCACGACTCGAAGCTGATCCCGCCGATCGCCCTCGCGGTCGTCCTGCTGATCCTGATCGTGCTGCTCCGAGCCCTGGTCGCGCCGCTGATCCTGATCGCGACAGTGATCCTCTCCTTCGCCGCCTCCCTCGGCGTCGGCTACACCGTCTTCGACGTGGTCTTCGGCTTCGACGGCAGCGACCCGTCGCTGCCCCTGTTCGCGTTCATATTCCTGGTCGCGCTCGGGGTCGACTACAACATCTTCCTGATGGCCCGAGTGCGCGAGGAGACGATGCGCAGCGGCGCCCGCGAGGGCATGCTCCGCGGCCTCGCGGTGACCGGCGCGGTCATCACCTCCGCCGGGATCGTCCTCGCCGGCACCTTCTCGACCCTGGCCGTCCTGCCGCTCGTCTTCCTGACCGAGCTCGGCTTCGTCGTCGCGTTCGGCGTCCTCCTCGACACCTTCGTCGTCCGCTCCGTTCTCGTCCCCGCCCTCGCGCTCGACCTCGGCAGCCGGACCTGGTGGCCGTCGGCGCTCGCGCACGCGGAACAGCCCTCCGACCCGGAGCCGGAGGGCGACCGATGAGCGACGCCCACGAGCACGGCTACGAGCGGCCCGCCGTCGCGGGCAGCGGCGCGATCGCTCTCGGCGTCGCCGCGTCGGCGTCGGTGCTCGGGCCGGTCGCGGTCCTCGCCCGATCCGACAGCTCCGCCTGGAGGGCCGAGGAGAAGCTCGAGAAGCTCTGCGGCCGGATCGAGGGCGGCGACGCCTCCCGGGTCAAGGTCACGACCAGCCCGAACGACCTCGAGGGCTGCGACCTGATCATCGAAGCGATCGTCGAGGACGCCGACGCCAAGGCGGCGATGCTGGCCGGGCTCGGCGAGATCTGCCCCGGCGCCGACCTCGCGACGACGACCTCCTCGCTCGGGATCGCCGAGCTCGGCTCGCGAGCCGGCGTCGGCGACCGTTTCTACGGCCTCCACGTCTTCAACCCGGTCCCGCGGATGGAGCTGATCGAGCTCTGCCTCCCCGGCAGCCTCTCCCCCGAGATCGGCGAGCGCGCCCGCGCGTTCTGCGGCGCCCTCCGCAAGCACGTGGTCGAGGTCCCGGACGAGGCCGGCTTCGTCGTCAACCGGCTCCTGTTCCCCTACCTCTTCGACTCGGTCCGCCTCCTCGACGAGCTCGGGCTCGACCCCATCGAGGTCGACGCCTGCATGTCTAAGGGCGCCGGTCAGCCGATGGGCCCGCTCCAGCTCCTCGACTTCGTCGGCCTGGACGTCTCCGTCGCGATCGGAGAGAAGCTCCATGCCGCCAGCGGCAACGACCACCACGCGCCTCCACAGCGCCTCCTCGACATGGTCGCCGCAGGAAATCTCGGCCGGAAAACCGGTTCCGGCTTTTACGAGTACTAGTTCTCTGCCATGATGCCGCCGCATGGGGGCGCGGTTCGGTCCACATCGAGGCATGAGGCCGGCGCTGTTCCTCGTCGCCCTCGTCGCCTGCCTGGCGCCGGCCGCCGCTGACGCGTCCCAGAGCGACAACCCGCTCGCGACCCGCGCCCTGAGCTTCCACGGAACCTCGCCGGACGGCACCCACGCCTACGTCCAGACCCCGGAGCAGCTGGTCCGGGCGGACACCGATCAGATGATCGACGTCTACGACATCGACGACGGGGTGGCGAAGCTCGTCTCGATCGGCCCCGACGGCGGCAACCGCAACGGAACGTGCCTGTCCGTGGCCGACCCCAGTCACCCCGAGCTGCCTCCCTACACCGAGAGCTGCGACTCGCGCTTCCAGGGCGCGTCCGGAGGGCGGGTCTACTTCCGGTCCGAATCGCTGCGGGCGAGCGAGGACGCCAACGGCAAGTACGAGTACCACCGGGACGGCGGCTCCCTGGCGCCCGCCGGGGACGCGATCGCCGAGACCGAGGACGACTCCAGCCGGATCCTCCAGGACCGCGACGGCTGCCTCTTCCAGCAGGACTCCGGCGGGACGACGCTGATCTCGACCGGTCCGGCCGTCGACGGCGGCGGCTGTCCGGCCGGCGGCGACTTCCACTTCGTCAGCCAGACGGAAGACGGGAGCACGGTGTTCTTCCTGTCGAAGGCGGCGCTGGTGACCGTCGATACCGACGATCAGCGGGATCTGTACAGGAGCAGGAACGGGGAGCCCACGCTGATCTCGACCGGTCCGGCAGACACCGGCGGCGGGTCCACCGGCGTCCGCTACGGAAACCGGAGATCCGGGTTCGAGACGATCTCGACGGCCGACGGCGAAACGGTGGTGTTCAGGACGTCATCCAACCTCACCGCCGACGACGTCGACTCCGTCTACGACATCTACCTGCGCACCGGCACGACGACGACACTGGTCTCCGGCACGGGAGCTTCGGCGGTGGAACTCGTGGGCCAGTCGGATGATCTCGGGACGATCTTCTTCGAGACCACCGACGCACTCGACCCGGCCGTGGATACGAACGGCGAGTCGGACGTCTATCGCTGGAAGGACGGCACCATCTCCCTGCTCGCCCTCGATCCGGCCGGTCAGGCCTTCGCCAACGGGAGCACCTTCCTGGACGCATCCGCTGACGGCACGAAGGTCTTCTTCTACGCATGGGAGACCCCGGGCTTCGCCACGGGCGAGATCTACGAGCGCTCCGCCGACACCACGACGCAGCTTTCAACCCCCGGGACCGAGTACCAGTACTGGAGCGATTGGGTGGGAGCCTCGGACGACGGGTCGAAGGCCTACTTCGACAGCAATCGATCGCTCGCCAACGCTGACGACGACGGCGGGAAGGCTGACCTCTACCGCTACGAGAACGGGATCCTCAAGCTGATCTCAGCCGATCCGTCGCCGGTCGATCCCGCGGACGCCGACGACGCGACCGCGGCGATCGAGCCGCTCGACGACGGCGACCCGCTCTCGGATGACGGCTCCCGCATCTACTTCCGATCGAAGCAGTCGATGAGCCCGGACGACACCGACTGCGGTCGCATGGACTTCTACGAGCACTCCGATTCCGGGAACCGGTTGGTCACGGCCGGAGCGGATGCGCCGACGATCGGTCCCGGTGCGTGTGCGTTCGACACGAACACGCCGACGTTCGACCTGGTGCCGGCGAATCCCGGAGGAGAACTGCAATGCCGGATCGACCAGGAGGCCTGGAAGGCCTGCCCGTCGTCCTTCACGCCGGATGTCAACAACGGCGAGCACGTCCTGTACGTCCGCGGCGATACCTCGACGGATCAGCAGTCCGGCGTCGCCGACCGCAGGTTCACCGTCGAGGCCGACCAACCGCCGAACACGACGATCTCGGCCGGCCCGACCTACAGCTGGGACTTCATGAAGCCCGACGAGTACCGGCGGCCCTCCTTCTCATTCGTGTCCTCGGAGCAGACGGGGCACTTCGAGTGCCGGTTCGACGAAGGGGCCTACGCGCCGTGCGATCAGTCCGACGCCGCCGCGACCGGCGTCGATCGTCCCGATCAACCGCTCTCGTGGGGTCAGCACAAGTTCGAGGTCGCCGCCGTCGACGGCGCCGGCAACGTCGACCCCTCGCCGGCCTCACGGACGTTCACGATGGCGCCGTACGCGGGCGAGCTCGAGCTCGAGCTCGCCGATCCGGGGACGCCGACGAGCCTGCGGACCCTCGGTCGCGACGGGTTGAAGCCGGTCGTCCGGTGCTCGGCGGCCTGTCTGGTCAAGGCCAAGGTCACGCTCTCCTTCAAGCGCAAGGGCGAGCGCCGGTCGATCCGCTTCGGTGCCGGCAGCGGCGAGTCGGGCCTGAAGGCCACCACCGTCCGCGTCCTGTCGTCGGCGGCGGCTCGCCGGGCGCTGCCGAAGGTCAAGCGGGCGTCGCTCCGGATCGAGATCGCCGCCAAGCCGTCCGACGGCGACGGGGACGGCAGGAGCCTGACCCGGATCGCGAAGCTGCGCCGGGGCTAGTCCTCGTCCTCGTGTTCCCGAGCCGCTTCCGGCTCGGGATGGATGCGAAGCGCGACGATCCGGTTCTCGCGGACCGATTCGACCCGGATCGTGTAGCCGCCGGCGACGATCGCGTCGCCCCGCTTCGGCAGCCGGCCCAGCTCGTTGAAGACGTAGCCGCCGATCGAGTTGTAGGCGTCGGTGTCGACGGGTAGCTCGATCTTCGCGTCCTCGAGATCGCCGAGCGAGACGTGGCCGCGGACGTACCAATCGCCGTCGGCGAGCTTCCGGACCTCCTCCCCGCGGGGATCGGTCTCGTCCTCGATCTCGCCGACGACCTCCTCGAGGATGTCCTCGACGGTCGCGATCCCGACCGTGCGGCCGTACTCGTCGACGACGATCGCGATCGAGCTCCGCTGGCGCTGAAGCTCGGCGAGCAGATCGTCGAGCGGCTTCGTCTCGGGGATGATCGGCGCGTCGCGGACGGCGGGCTCGATCGAAGCGTCGGAGCCGGCGCTCATCAGCAACCGGACGAGCGAGTTGTTGTGGACGATCCCGCGGACGCGGTCGGGGTTGTCGTCCTCGATCACCACCAAGCGCGTGTGGCCGCTGGCGACGCAGCGGCGGAGGGCGTCCTCGACGGTGTCGGAGGAGTCGACTGTGATCACTGCCGGGATCGGCGTCATCACCTCGCGCGCCTCCTGCTCGTGGAGGTGGAAGACACCGCCGAGCATCCCCGCCTCGCTTTCCTCGAGCCCGCCCTTCTCACGGCCGCGGTTGATCAGCACCCGGAGCTCCTCGGGTGAGGTCTCGTCGTCCTCGTCGAGCTCGATCCGCATCACCCGCTCGACGAGGAAGCGGGCGGGCGGGTTGGTGATCGCGATCAACGGCGAGAACATCCGCCGGAAGAAGGTCATCGGCCGCGAGAACCGCAGCATCAGCGACTCCGCCCGCGCGATGCCGAGCATCTTCGGCGCCTGCTCGCCGAGGATCACGTGCAGGAGCGTGACGACGGAGAAGGCGAGGGCCACCGAGATGATCACCGACGCGGCATGGCCGACCCAGCCGTCGATCAGCGGCTCGATCAGCGTCGCGATCGCGGGTTCGCCGAGGAAGCCGATCGCCAGCGAGGCGAGCGTGATCCCGACCTGGGAGGTGGCGACGTACTCGTCGACGTGGTCGAGCTGGGCAAGCGCCACCTTGGCGCGGCGGTCGCCCTCCTCCGCCAGGTGCTGCATCCGCGAGGCGCGGGTCCGGACGACCGCGAACTCGGCCGCGACGAAGTACCCGTTGATGAGCACGAACAGGAGGACGAGCAGGAGCAGGATCACCGAGGTCATCGGCGATCACCGTTCGCGCAGGGCTCGACGGTCCGCCCGCGGCGGCTCGGCTTCAACGGCCCCCGGACGGGAGCGCGGAGCCTGGTACTTCGAGGTAGGTCGTCGTCAATCACTGGGCGACGACGCGAGGTTAGCAGCGGTTCCGGGGGCCGCATGGCCGATTCGGCGGCCGGGTATTACGGTGGGCGTGATGGACCAGTCGCAGACGCCCTATCTCGATGCCCTCGTCGCGCTCGCGGAAACCGAGCCCGGCCGTTTCCACATCCCCGGCCACAAGGGGGGAACCGGCGCCGATCCCGGGCTCCGCGCGGCGGTCGGCGACGCGGCCCTCCGCCTCGACTTCCCCTCCGGCGTCGAGGGGATCGACGTCGGCCCCGACCCGCTCGACCTCCCGTTCCAGAAGTCGCAGGAGCTCGCCGCCGAAGCCTGGGGCGCGCGCCGCAGCTGGTTCCTGGTCAACGGCGCGTCGGGGGGCAACCACGCGATCTGCATGGCCCTCGCCCACCTCGGCGACAACGCGATCGTCCAGCGCAACGTCCACTCCTCCGTCATCGATGGACTCGTCCTCAGCGGCCTCCGGCCGACCTTCCTCGCCCCCGAGATCGACGAGGACCTCGGCGTTGCCCACTGCCTGACCGCCGACGCTCTCGAGAAGGCCCTGATCGAGCAGCCCGACGCCGTCGCGGTCTTCGCCGTCTCGCCGACCTACTTCGGGGCGGTCGCCGACATCGGCGGGCTCGCCTCGGTCGCGCACCTGCACGGCGTCCCGCTCGTCGTCGACGAGTCCTGGGGCGCCCACCTCGCCTTCTCCGACCGGCTTCCCGCCAACGCCCTCGCCTGTGGCGCCGACGTCGTCCTCAACTCCGTCCACAAGCTCGGCGGCAGCATGACCCAGTCGGCGATCCTCCACCTCGGCGCCGACGACTCCCATCCGGACGGGCGCATCGACGCGGCCATCGTCGACCGCTCGGTGACGCTCGTCGAGTCGACGAGCCCGAGCGCGATCCTCTCCGTCTCGCTCGATGCCGCCCGGCGCCAGAACGCCGTCTCGGGCCCGGCGCTGCTGAGCGAGACGATTGACTCGCTGACCGAGCTGCGCCGCGAGATCCGCGAGATCCCCGGGCTCGACGTGCTCGGCAAGGAGATCACCAAGGCGGCCAGCGTCTTCGCCTGGGACCCGCTCCGGGTCTCGATCGACGTCCGCGGCACCGGGACGACCGGCAACCGGATCGCCAAGTACATGCGCGAGGAACACGACATCTGGTTCGAGCTCTACGCCGAGAACGTCGTCGTCGCCGTCTTCGGGATCGGCGAGAAGGTCGCCGAGACCGGAGCGCGACTGCTCGCCGGCCTCCGCGACGCCGTCGAGAAGCTGCAGACCGAGCCCGACGACCCAAAGGCCCCGTTCGCGCCGCCACCGCCGTGGGGGCCGACCGTGATGACCCCGCGGGCCGCGTTCCTCGGCCCCCAGGAGACGGTCGGCTTCGACGAAGCTGAGGGACGGATCGCCGCCGAGTCGCTCGCCGCCTACCCGCCCGGCGTCCCCAACGTCCTACCCGGCGAGCGCCTCAGCCGCGCCACCCTCGACTTCATCGCCGACTCCCTGGCCCACGGCGGCCAGGTGCGCGGCGCCAGCGACCGGACCCTCTCGACGATCAGGGTGGTGATCGAATGAACGACGCGGAGACGAACGAGATCCCCTGGGGGGCGGATTCCGAGTACGGGCGGTTGCACGACGTCCTGCTCTGCCCGCCCGACAACTTCCGCTGGCTGCCGACCAGCGCAATCTCGAAGGCGACGCTCGAGAGCGACCGCAGCTTCGACAAGCAGGCGGCCGTGGCCCAGCACGCGGAGATGGTCTCGGCCTACGAGTCGGCCGGGGTCCGCGTTCACCTCCTCGAGCCCGACCCGGTGCTCCCCTACCAGGTGTTCGCGCGCGACTCGAGCGTCGCGACCCCCGAGGGTGCCGTCGTCACCCAGATGCACCAGCAGTGGCGCCGCGGAGAGTACGCGCCGGTGATCCGCTTCTACCGGGAGGCCGGGATCCCGATCCACCGGATGATCACCGCGGCCGCGATCGAGGGCGGCGACGTCGTCATCGTCGAGCCCGGAAAGATGGTCATCGGCAACGGCGAGGAGCGGACCCAGGTCCAGGCCGCGCGCCAGCTCGCCGGCTGGATGGAGGAGCTCGGCTGGGAGGTCCGGATCGAGATGATCCCGAGCCAGTTCATCCACATCGACGTCCTCCTCGCGATCCTCGCGCCGAAGCTCGCCGCCGTCTGCGTCGAGGTCGCCGGCCAGGGACTGGTCCGCTGGCTCACCGACGCCGGCTTCGAGATCCTCGAGGTGCCGATGTCGGAGGCGTTCGCGCTCGGGGTCAACGCGATCTCGCTCGGCGACGACCGGGCGCTCTCGGCCGAGTACTCGAAGAGCCTGAACGAGCAGCTCCGTGCCCGCGGGATCGAGGTCTACGACCCCGACCTGAGCATGTTCACGCTCGGCGGCGGTGGCGCCCACTGCCTCGCCCAGGCGCTGCGGCGGGAGCGCGTGGCTTGACCGGACCGGGGTCCGCGGCGCCGGCGATCGACGCCGACGGCGTCTTCGCGGACCTCGCCGCGCTCGCCGCCGCAACCGCCGGGCCGGAGGGCGCCAGGCGCGTCTGCTGGACGCCCGTCTGGCAGTCCGCCCGCGACCTCCTACGCGAGCGGCTCGCCGCGATCGGTGTCGACGACATCGAGATCGACGAAGCCGGGAACCTCTGGGCGCGGCTGCCGGGAGCCGACCGGTCGGCTCCCGCCCTCGCACTCGGCTCCCACCTCGACTCCGTTCCCGCCGGCGGCCCGCTCGACGGCGCCCTCGGCGTGATGGCGGCACTCGGCGTCCTCCGGGCGTGGGCGGAGGACCCGGAGGGGCGAATCCCGCCCCGCGACATCGTCCTGATCGACTTCGCCGACGAGGAGGGCTCGCGGTTCGGCCGCAGCCTATTCGGCAGCTCCGCCCTCGCCGGCACCCTCGACCCTGCGGCACTCGCGGACCTCACCGATGCAGGCGGCGAGGCGATCGGCCCGGTGCTCGCCGCCGCCGGCGTCGACCTGGACCGTGCGCCCGACGCCACCGCCAGGCTCGGCGAGATCGGGACCTGGCTCGAGCTCCACATCGAGCAGGGCCCGGTGCTCGAAGCCGAGGGTACGAGCTGTTCGGCCGTCTCCGGCTGCGCCGGCGTCGAGCGCTTCCGGCTCGACCTCTCCGGGCAGGCCTCCCACGCCGGGACGACGCCGATGGACCAGCGCCGGGACGCCGGCCTCGCGGCGGCGGAGATCGCGCTCGCCGTCGAGCGGATCGCCCGCGAGCACGGCGGGGTCGGCACCACCGGCAGCCTCGAGCTCGAGCCCGGTGTCGTCACCGCGGTGGCCGGGCATGCGGCGCTCGCCGTCGACCTCCGCCATCCGCACGAGGCCGAGCTGGCGTCGATGCTGGCGGCGGTTCGCGAGGAGGCCGAGCGCGTCGCCGCCGGCCGCAGCTGCGAGATCGCCGAGCATCCGATCTGGAGGATCGAGCCGATCCCGTTC
Organism: Solirubrobacterales bacterium; assembly: GCA_046330285.1. Taxonomy (GTDB): domain Bacteria; phylum Actinomycetota; class Thermoleophilia; order Solirubrobacterales; family 70-9; genus RHKX01. The sequence goes on from JAXLSX010000007.1 coordinate 119,829, forward strand.
GACCCTGACCTGGTCCGGGCCGCCGAATCCGCGGCCGCGGCCGCGGGCGGGCGGTCGGAGGCGATCGCGAGCGGCGCACTCCACGATGCGGCCGAGATGGCGCGGGTAGTCCCGACAGCGATGGTTTTCGCTGCGTCGGTTCGGGGAATCAGTCATGCCAAGGAGGAACGAAGCGAGGAACGGGACCTGCGAGCGGCGATCGCCGCGTTCGGGGACCTGGCGGGGGCGGCCCTCTTCGGAACGTCCGGAACCGACTGACAGGGAGACAGGGAGTCACGTATGGCGGGAGCTGTGACGACGGGAGCCGATGCGGGCGACGGAGCGTCGGAGAGCGGGGAGACGAAGTCGAAGCTGGCCCGCCGGGTCGGCCCGTTCATGCTGCTGCTGTTCATCGTCGGCGACATGCTCGGCGGAGGCATCTACACGCTCGTCGGCGAGGTCGGAGGTGAGGTCGGAGGCGCGATCTGGACCGCATTCGGTGCTGCGTTCATCCTCGCCGCGCTGACCGCCTGCGCCTACGCGGAGCTCGTCTCGAAATATCCGAAAGCCGCCGGCGCCGCGCTCTACACGAACAAGGCCTTCCACCGGCCCTTCTTCACCTTCATGGTCGCGTTCGCCGTGATGGCCTCGGGGATCACGTCGGCCAGCACGCTCGCCCGCGGGTTCGCCGGCGACGCCCTCGCCGAGTTCGTCGACGTCCGCGTGATCCCGGTGGCGATCGCGTTCCTGATCGTCGTCGCCCTGATCAACGCCCGCGGCATCGCCGAGTCGGTCCGCGTCAACGCGCTGCTGACGCTCGTCGAGGTCGGCGGTCTGATCCTGATCATCGTCATCGGCTTCGCGGCGCTCGGCGACGCCGGATCCGACTTCGGCCGCAACCTCGAGTTCAAAGAGGGCGTGACGCCGTTCTTCGCGATCCTCTCCGGCGCCGGTCTCGCCTTCTACGCGCTGATCGGATTCGAGGACTCGGTCAACATCGCCGAGGAGGTGCACGAGCCCTCGCGCAACTATCCGCGAATCCTCTTCGGCGGCCTCGCGGTCGCCGGGACGCTATACCTGCTGGTGACGCTGATCGCGTCGGGCGTCGTGCCGACCACGGAGCTCGCCGGCTCCTCGGCGCCGCTCGTCCTCGTCGGCGAGCAGGGCCCGCTCGGCCTCGACCCGAAGGTCTTCGCGGCGATCACCCTGTTCGCGCTCGGCAACGGCGCCCTGATCAACATGATCATGGCCTCGCGCCTCGTCTACGGGATGTCGGAGGAGGGGATCGTCCCCGGGTTCTTCGGCCGGGTGCTCTCGGGCCGGCGCACGCCGATCACGGCGATCGTCTTCACCACCGTCATCGGGCTGATCCTCGTCTCGACCGGCGACCTCGGGACCCTGGCGGACACGACGGTGCTGCTGCTGCTCTGCGCGTTCACGATCGTCAACATCGCGGTCCTCGTGCTGCGGCGCGACGAAGTCGGCCACGACCACTTCCGGGCCCCGACGATCGCCCCCATCCTCGGCGCCATAGTCTGCGTCGTGTTGATCGTGGACAACGAGGGCGAGATCTTCCTCCGGGCCGGGCTGCTGCTCCTGCTCGGGGCGGTTCTCTGGGTCCTCGCCTACGCCGGCGGCCACCGCGCCTCCGGGGACGGCGAGCCCACCGCCCTCGCCGAATAGACAGGAGAGCGGATGAGCGAGTGGTGGGAGCGGATCGAGTCGATTCCGCTGCGGGTCGAGTCCTACGAGCTGACCGGACACGACCGCGAGTACGGGAGCTTCACACGCCCCTCTACCCTGATCCACCTCCGCGGCCTCGGCGAGGAGGGCGTCGGCGAGGACGTGGTCTACGACGTGCTCGATCACATCGCTCATCGCGACGGCGGCGCCATTCACGACTTCACCGGCGTCTCGACGCTCGGCGAATTCTGTGAGCTCGTCGGCGGGCTCGACCTGTTCCCGGTCGCCGCTCCGGGCATGGAGGCATCGCGCCACTACCGGCGCTGGGCGTTCGAGAGCGCCGCGCTCGACCTCGCCCTCCGGCAGGCCGGCACCCCCTTCCACGAGGCGGTCGGCCGCGATCCGCGCCCGCTCGAGTTCGTCTGCTCGACCCGGCTGACGACGTTCGACGACGAAGCGGGCTCGTCGACCGAGGCGATCCGAAAGCGCCTGGCGAAGTACCCGGGGCTGGCGTTCAAGCTCGACCCCGAGAACGACTGGACGCCGGAGCTGATCGCCGAGATCGCCGAGCTGGCCCCGGTCCGCGTCCTCGACCTGAAGGGCCACTACCGCGGCACTCCGGTCGACGTCGAGACCGATCCCGAGCTCTACCGGCAGGTCGCCGAAGCGTTCCCGGACGCCTATCTCGAGGATCCCGATGTCAACGACGAGACCCGGGCGCTGCTCGAGCCGCTCGCCGACCGGGTGACCTGGGACGCGCCGCTGCACTCGCTCGCCGACATCACCTCGCTCGAGTGGACGCCGAAGGCGATCAACTCGAAGCCGTCGCGCTTCGGCTCGATCCGCGAGGTGTTCGCCGTCTACGAGCACTGCGCCGCCAACGGGATCGCGATCTACGGCGGCGGTCAGGGGGAGGTCGAGGTCGGCCGCGGGCAGATCCAGTACCTGGCGTCGTTGTTCCACGCCGACACGCCGAACGACACCGCGCCCTCCGGCTACAACGACCCGGCGGTCCCGTCGGGCCTGCCAACTGCGCCGATGGACCCGGTTCCGTCGGCCACCGGCTTCCGCTGGGGCTAGGAGTTCGGGGCGCCGAACTCCGGGTTCGGCAGACCGAACTCCGGGTTTGGGTTACCGTCGAGCGCCCGGAACCTGAAACCCGACGGAGGGAAGATGAGCCAATCGAGCTTCGGTGAAGCGCTGAACGAGCAGGTCGCGAACGAGTTCGCCGCGCACCAGCAGTACGTCGCGATCGCGGTCCACTACGACGCTGAGACGCTGCCGCGGCTGGCCGCGTTCTTCTACCGCCAGGCGGTCGAGGAGCGCAACCACGCGATGATGATCACCCAGTACCTGCTCGACGCCGACCTCGACGTGAGGACGCCCGGCGTCGAGGCGCCCGAAGTCGGCTTCGACGACATCGTCGCGCCGGTCCAGCTCGCCCTCGCCCAGGAGAAGCGGGTCACCGACCAGATCAGCGCGCTCGCGGCGAAGGCTCGCGACGAGGGCGACTACCAGGGCGAGCAGTTCATGCAGTGGTTCATCAAGGAGCAGGTCGAAGAGGTCTCGACGATGTCGGACCTGCTCAAGATCGTCGAGCGCTCGCGCGACAACCCGCTGCTCGCCGAGGAGTACCTCGCCCGTGAGTCGATCGGCGAGGAGGGCGACGACCCCACTGCTCCGGCCGCCGCCGGCGGCGCGCTCTGATGGCCGCCGAGGAGGAGGGCCGCGGCGGGTTCAGCCGCCGCACCGCGCTCGGCGGTGCGGTGGCGGGGGCCGCCGGGATCGCCGCCGGCCAGGTCGCCGGCGCCGCCGGGTCGACCGGCATCGCCGCGCGGAGGATCAAGACCGACGTCGTCGTCGTCGGCGCCGGCCTCGCGGGGCTGAGCGCGGCGCGGGCGATCGAGAAGTCCGGCCGCTCGGTCGTCGTGCTCGAAGCGCGGGACCGCGTCGGCGGCAGGACGCTGAACGAGAAGATCGGCAAGGGCAAGGTCGTCGAGATCGGCGGCCAGTGGGTCGGCCCCGGGCAGACCCACGTCCTCGAGCTGATCGACGAGCTCGGCCTCGAGACCTTCGACACCTACATCGACGGCAAGAGCCTCTACTACCGGGGCGGCACGCTGACGGAGTACGAGGGGATCATTCCGCCGGTCAGCGGCCCGGTCCTCGTCGAGATCCTCAACGCCCTCAGCGACATGAACGCGAAGGCGGCGGACGTCCCCGTCGACGCGCCGTGGAACGCGCCGGACGCCGTCGGCTGGGACAGCGTCACGCTCGCCACCTACCTCGACGACCTCAGCCTCAGCCCGGAGGCCCGGGACGTGATCGAGCTCGCGATCACATCCGTGTTCGCGGTCGAGCCCCGCGACACGTCGCTGCTGTTCCTCGCGCTCTACACCGCGATGGCCGGTGCCGACTTCAACAACCTGATCAACACCACCGGCGGCGCCCAGGAGAAGCGGATCGTCGGGGGCTCGCAGCGGATCTCACTCGAGCTCGCAAAGCGCCTCGGCAAGATCGTCAAGTTGAGCCGGCCGGTGAAGTCGATCCGGACCGACGGCGGCCGCGTCGCCGTCAAGGCCGGCGACGACACGTGGTCGGCGAAGCGGGTGATCGTCACCGTGCCCCCGGCCCTGATCGACGGCATCCGCTTCAACCCACCGCTCCCGGCCAAGCGGGCGCAGCTCGATCAGCGGTTCCCGATGGGCACCGTGATCAAGTGCATGGCCGTCTACGACTCCCCGTTCTGGCGCGACGACGGCCTCAACGGGATGACGACCTCCGACACCGGCCCGGTCAAGCTCACCTACGACAACTCGCCTCCGGACGGCGACCCCGGGGTGCTGCTCGGGTTCATCGAGGGCCAGGACGCCCGCGACCTGCTCGACGCGAGCGAGGCCGACCGGAAGGCGGCGGTGGTCGAGTGCTTCGTCCGCTACTTCGGGTCGAAGGCGGAGAGCCGGATGACCGGCTATGTCGAGAAGTCGTGGGCGGCCGATCCGTGGAGCCGCGGCTGTTACGGCGGCGTCATGCCGCCCGGCGCGATCGTCGGCTACCCGAACGTCATCCGCAAGCCGGCGGGGCGGATCCACTGGGCCGGGACGGAGACGGCGACGGAGTGGGGCGGCTACATGGACGGAGCCGTCCAGTCCGGCGAGCGCGCCGCCGCGGAGGTCCTCGGAAAGCTCTAGCGCCGGCCCGCGATCGGGTCGTCTGTACCAATCGGCACGAAGCCCGGCGAAATCGGGTACGGTTCCATCCCCCAGCGAGATCGCCCCCCGTTCGTCGCGCATGGACTTCGGGCGATCCCCGCTCTCGGGGAGGGGAGGAGGAGAGAGCGAAACGACATCCGCCAGGGCGGGTGTCGTTTCGTTTCTGCCCTCAGACGCTGACGATGCCGTGCTCGATCAGGCTCTCGCCGGTCTCGGCGATCGAGTCCTCGAGCGGTCGCGGCGACCAGCCGAGCTCGCGGGCCCGTTCGTTCGAGTACTCCGGCCGCTGGCCGAGGTCGCCGACGATCGTGCGGACGCCCGGGTCGAACAGGCTCATCACCTTGACCATCAGGTTGGGCGCGTTGCGGGTCGGCACCTTCCGGGCCTTCTCGCCGAGGCGCTCCTTGAGGACCGCGCCGACGTCGGCCATCCACATGAACCGGTCGACGGCGATGAACCGCTTGCCGCCCGCGGCCGGCTGTTCCATCGCCCGAATGTGGAGGTCGGCGACGTCGCGAACGTCGACGAAGCTGAAGCCGAGGCGGGGAACCGCCGGCATCCCCTTCAGCAGGCGCTCGACGAGCTGCAGCGAGAAGGAGACGTCGTCGCTCAGGGCCGGGCCGATGATCGCGCCGGGATTGACCACCGCGAGACGCTCCTCGGCCCCGGCCTCGGCGACCAGCTTCCACGCCGCACGCTCGGCGATCGCCTTCGAGCGGGTGTACGGGGTCAGGCTCGTGTCGGCGCCATCGGTCCAGTCGTCCTCGCGGTAGGTCGAGCCGTCGAGCGGCGGGCCACCGCCGCGGACGGAGGCCACCGAGGAGGTCATCACGATCCGCCCGACGCCGGCGTCGAGAGCAGCGCGGATCACCCGCAGGGCGCCGTCGCGCGCCGGGACGATCAGCTCGTCCGGATCCTTCGGCTGCTGCGGCGGGAACGGCGAGGCGGTGTGGAGCACGTAGTCGCAGCCGGCGACCGCCTCCGCCCATCCGTCGTCGGAGTGGAGATCGGCGGCGAGCACCGTCAAGCGGTCACCCGCGTCGGTCCCCGCCGCGGCGACCTGAGAACGCACGTGGTCCTCCCGGGCGAGGTCGCGGATCGTGGTCCGGACCGCGTACCCGCGGTCGAGCAGGGCGGCGATGCACCAGCCACCGAGGAATCCGCTGCCGCCCGTCATCAGGACCGTCTTGCCTTGCGTTGATTCAGCCATGCGAGGCAATCTATTCCGCGAGGCCGCGCGGGGCAGCGCGAGGACGGGAGCGACGGGACTCGAACCCGCGGCCTCCGGCGTGACAGGCCGGCGCTCTAACCAACTGAGCTACGCCCCCACGGTTCCGGATCCGATCCGACGGACCCGGGCGGGCGATTATGGCACCTCGCACGGGATAGGCTGACCTCGTGCGATTGATCAGCTACCGCTCGGACCGCGGCGACCGCGCCGGCGTCCTTCGCGGCGACCGTGTCGTCGACGCCGGCGACGCCCTCGGTACCGATGTCGCGAGCGTCCGCGGGTTGCTGACGGAGGGACTCCTGGGCGGCCTCGCCGACGTCGACGGTGACGGTGTCCCCCTCGCCGGCGTCGAGCTCCTGCCCCCCGTGCCCGATCCCGAGAAGATCATCTGCATCGGCCTCAACTACCGCGAGCACGCCGCCGAGGGCCGCCAGGAGGTGCCGCCGGTGCCGACGTTCTTCGCGAAGTTCCGCAACGCGCTCGTCCCCGACGGCGCCACCGTCGAGCTGCCGGCCGCGAGCGGCAAGGTCGATTACGAGGCGGAGATCGCGTTCGTGATCGGGCGCGCCGCGAAGGAGGTGGCCGTCGCCGACGCGCTCGACCACATCGCCGGCTACACGCTGCTCAACGACCTCTCAGCCCGCGATCTCCAGTTCCAGACGCCGCAGTGGATCCCGGGCAAGGTGTTCGACGGCTCGGCGCCCTGCGGCCCGGCGCTCGTCACGCCCGACGAGGTGCCGACGGCGCCCAACGGGATCGGCATCGCCCTCGATCTGAACGGCGAGCGGATGCAGGAGGCGACGACCGCCGACCTGATCTTCCCGATCCCCGAGCTCCTCGCCCACCTCTCGACGCTGATGACGCTCGTCCCCGGCGACATCGTCTCGACCGGCACCCCGGCCGGCGTCGGCGGCGCCCGCGATCCGCGGGTCTGGCTCCAGGACGGCGACTCCGTCGTCGTCAGCTCGCCCGAATTGGGCGAGCTGACGACGTCGATCGCCCGGGCGTGATCGACTCCTGAGTTGCGAAGGCGCTGATCAGCACGTACGGCGCCCACCAGAGGATGAAGAAGTAGAACCAGTGGGTCGAGCCGACCTGGGTCGCGATCAGGACCGCGGCTCCGAGGGCGGCCACCTGGAGGGCGGTGCGGCGGCGCGGAACGAAGAAAAGCGCGGCGCCGAGTAGCACCGGGAAGACTCGCGCCACGTCCTGGAGGCCGCCGAGCGACGGCTCGAGCCCCCAGACGCTGAACGGCGAGCCGCGCGACGCCTGGTATCCGAACGTCCGGTCGTAGAACTCGCGGAAGCCGCCGTCGGGGAGCAGCGGCAGCAGGACGACCGCCCAGACCGCGACGAAGACGGCCCCGAAGATCAGCGTCGAGCGGATCCGGCGCTCGCCGTTACCGGCCGCGAACAGCGGCGCCAGGGCGAGCGGGCCGAACTTGACCGCCGCCCCGAGCGCGATCGCCAGCCCGCGCTTCACCGGTGAGGAGAAGACGATCAGCGCCGCCACGAGCAGCGCCGCCACGAGGGCGTCGTTGCCGCCGTTGGCGTCGAGGGCGTAGAGCGTGTACGGGTAGGCGAGCCAGGCGAAGGCGAGCGCGATCCCGAGGTCGCGGCCGTCGCGACCGCCGCGGAGCCGGCGGCCGCAGAGGTAGAGGAGGCCGACCACCGCGAGGTCGAAGACGATCGCCGCGGCGTGCGCGGCCGGCAGCTCCTCGAGTCCGCCGCCCCACGGGAACAGCTGCTCGAACGGGATGAAGGACAGGTAGCTGAGCGGCCCGTAGGAGTCGCCGCGGTCGATCAGCGTCGTGAACTGGCCGTCGTAGACGCCGTGGCCGCCGGCGATCCGGTCGGCGCCGACGACGTTCGCGAAGCCGATGTCGATCACCTGCGAGTCGACGACATTGAGGACGATCCGGAAGACGACCAGGCCCACGGCCGCGAACACGAGCCAGCGGACCGGCACCCACGGGATCAGCGGCCCGGGCCGGGTCCGGGGCAGGAAGCCGGCGATCAGCATCCGCCCGAACAGGTAGGCGAGCACCGGATAGACGAGCGGCACCGACCAGACGATGTCGCCCTTGTTGAAGAAGAACTGCGAGACCGAGAACGCCAGCAGCACCAGCAGGTCGAGGTGGAGCAGACGGAACGGCCGTCGCGGGTCGAAGAATGGCAGGACGAAGAGCAGGCAGAGCGGGATCCAGATCCATGCCTCGCTGACGTTGCCGGCGACGGCGTCCTCGTAGCCGCGGGCGAGCTTGACCTCGACCTGCTGGTTGCGCCAGGCCTCGACCACCTCGCCGGTCGCGTCGTCGATCACGACCTGAGCGACCTCGGTGCCGGCATCGAAGTAGTCGACCTGCCAGCGGTCGGTCCCCCTGGTCGCGACCCGCGGTTCCATCCCCGGGCTCTCGGCGCGCTCGTCGCGGACGGTCGCGGTGCCGTCGGCGATCGCGATCGCCTCCGAGCCGCTGAACTCGAACCCCGGCGGGGTCCGGTCGGGCGGCCCGACAGGGGTCAGCGGCGCGAGCGGCTCGGGCCCGAACGGGGGCTGGTGCGCGGGGTTCTCGGCCGCCGCCGGAGCGGCGACGGCGAGCGCGAAGGCGACCGCTGCCGCCAGCGCGAGGATCATCGGGCGAAGTCCCACGATGGCCATAATGAAGCGATGACGGGACGCGCCGCCGGCCTTGCCTACGAGCGCACCGGCGCCGGTCCGCCGCTGGTGCTGATCCACGGCCTCGGTGCGACCCGCGGGATCTGGCGCCCGCAACTCGATGCACTCGCCGCCGAACGGGACGTGATCGCGGTCGACATGCCCGGCTTCGGCGAGAGCCCCGCCCTCCCCGGGCCCGCGACCCCCTGGGCCCTCGGCGACGCGATCGCCCGACTCTGCGACGAGCTCGGAATCGACCGGCCGCACCTCGCCGGCAACTCGCTCGGCGGCTGGGTCGCGCTCGAGATGGCGAAGGCGGGTAGGGCCGAGTCGACCTGCCTGATCTCGCCCGCCGGCCTCTGGCGGCAGCCGCTCGGGCCGCGCCGTGCCGATGCGCGCGGCTGGGCGCGGCGCCTGCGCCCGGTGGTCATGGCGATGACGAGGGTTGGGCTGCTCCGCGAGGCGATGCTGCGGACGAGCCTCGGGCTGCCGGAGCGAGCGCCGGCCGGAGCCGGGCGCGAGATGATCGCGGCCTGGATCGATGCGCCGGGGTACGAGTCGGCGAACGAGGAGATGCGCCGCTTCGTCTGCGAGGACCTCGACCGGGTCCGGGTTCCGACGACGATCGTCTGGGGCGAGCTCGACCGCCTGGTCGCACCGCCCCGTCCCGAGCGCCGGCCTCCGGGCTCCCGCTTCCTGCGGATCGAGGGAATCGGCCACACGCCGAACTGGGACGACCCTGAGCTCGTCGCGCGCCTGCTGCTCGAGGCGAGCTCGCCCGAACTCGCCCAGCGACGTTAGCCCGGCGCGCGCGGGGGCTAGGGCTCCTGGGCGGGGAGGCCGTCGAGGCTGCGGGCGCCGCGCTCGCGCTGATGCCGCAGGTATCCGTCGGCACCCATCGTCCGCAGCCGCTTGGCCGAGGACAGCGCGTGGTGATCGCGCAGCCCCTCGAAGCTCATCAGCGGTACGCCGTAGCCGCACGAGTCGCCGACCCGCTCGACGTCGACGACGACGATCGACCGCCGCGCCTCGGGGATCGACGGGTCGTCGAAGGCACCGGCCTCGAAGAGCTCGTCGAAGCGCGGGTCGCCGGCGATCACGGCCTCGCCGCGGCCGTGCAGGCGAAGGATCCGGGGCGGCCCCTCGAACGAGCAGAACATGACGCAGATCCGGCCGTTCTCCCGCAGATGGGCGATCGTCTCGCTGCCGCTCCCGTGGGCGTCGAGATAGGCGACGCGGCGCGGGCCGAGCACGGCGAAGGAGCCGATCGGTCCCTTCGGCGAGACATTGACGTGGCCGTCGGCGCCGGCCGGGGCCGTCGCCACGAAGAACAGGGCCTGACGCGCGATCCAACCGCGGAGGTGATCGTCGATCTCGTCGAAGACCTTGGCCATGCGGAGAGGGTAGCCGGGCCGATCGGGACGCCGGCTCAAGGAAAACGGCATTCGTGCCGAATAGAACAATCAGGAATGGGCGATCCGCTGTTCGGGGGTGGGAGCGCCGCTCCGACTGGACGCCTTCCCGTGAGCAAGCCCGACTCAAAGCGCGGTGCCGAACTCGCCGCCGATCCCCGGTGGATCGCGGGCTTTGCCGCCGTGATCGCGATCCCGCTGGTGCTCCAGCTCGCCACCGCCCTGGGACGGGTCGGCTCCCGCCCCTTCGACCGCGGCCTCAACGACTGGACCTACGAAGCCGTGATCGCGATCGCCGCCGTCGCGGTGATGGCGCGGGCACTGAGCTGCGATCGCGACCGGAAGGCATGGCTTGCGATCGGGATCGGGCTCTGCTCGTGGGCGATCGGCGATCTCTGGTTCCAGATCGCCTACGCGAGCAAGTCGTCGATCCCCTACCCCTCCCCCGCCGACGCCTTCTACGTGATCCAGTACGCCGCCTTCATCGTCGGCCTGCGGCTCCTCGGCGGCAGGCTTCAGGGCACGCCGGTGTTCTCCATGGCCCTGTTCATCTGGATCCTCGGGATCGCGACGCTCTGGTCCTGGCTGGTCTGGGACCAGGTCGCGGCGAACGCCGCCGGCAGCACCGCCGCGGTCGCGACGACCCTCGCCTACCCGGTGCTCGACCTGTTCCTGCTGGTCTCGGTCAGCGTGGCTCTCGCCGCGCGCAACTGGCGGCCGGACCCCGCCCTGCTGATCCTCGGCGCCGGGATCCTCGTGATGGCGGTCGCCGACTCCGTCTACGCCGTTCGTGTGGCCGGCGACACCTACACGGGGCGCGACCTCGGCGATGCGCTCTGGCCGATCTCGGCCGTCCTGATGGCGGCCGGCAGCGCGTTTCGCGGCTACCCGCCAGGGCGTCGCGACGAGGCCCGCGACGAGACGCTCGCCCGGGTCTTCGCGATCTGCGCCGCGCTCGTCGCGCTCGCAGTGCTGGTCGGCGATCACTACTCGCGAACCGACACGATCACGGTCATCCTCGCGGCCGCGACGCTCGCGGCCGCCTGCGCGCAGCTCGTCGTCCTCGAGCAGGACCGGCGGCGCTCGATGCGCCGCGCCGAGCTCGCGGAGGCGAGGAGGGCCGCGGCGATGGCGGGGGCTCTCGACGCCGTGATCACGATCGACTCCGCCGGCATCATCCGCGAGTGGAACGCCGCCGCGGAGCGGATGTTCGGCTACGAGGCCTCCGAGGTCACCGGCAGGAACTTCGCCGAGGTCGCGGTTCCCGCCGACGTCCGGCACGGGTACCACGAGACCCTCCAATACGCGATCGAGGATCCGCGGGTCGAACCGCCCCCGCAGCGCTTCGAGGCGGCGGCGCTCGACGCGGGCGGCATCCGGTTCCCGATCGAGGGAGCGCTGGTCCGGGTCGACGGCAGGGAGACGCTGTTCACCTGGTTCCTGCGGGACATCAGCGAACGGCGGCGGCGCGAGCTCGAGCGCGAGCAGCTCGCGTCGATCGTCGACGCCTCCGAGGACGCGATGCTCTCGAAGGACCTCAGTGGCCGGATCACGGCCTGGAACGAGGCGGCGCAGCGCCTCTACGGCTATACCGCGGAGGAGGCCATGGGCAAGGCCATCTACGACCTGATCATCCCGCGCGACCGTCAGGGCGAGACGCGGATGGTCATGGCGAGCATCCAGGCCGGTAAGCCCATTGCCTTCGAGACCCGGCGCGTGACCAAGGACGGACGCGTCCTCGACGTCGCCGTCCATGCGTTCCCGCTGCGAGACGTCGCCGGAACCATCATCGGAGCGACGACGATGGCCCGCGACGTCACCCGCCGGATCGAGCTCGAGGAGTCGGCGCGCCTCGACACGGAGGGCCGGCTCTGGCGCGAGCGGATCGTCACCGCGCTCGATCGCGACGAGCTCGTCTTCTGGGGACAGCCGGTCGTCGACGCGGGCACCGGCGCGATCCACCACCACGAGCTCCTGATCAGGATGGAGCGCGAAGGCGAGACCATCGGCCCCGGCGCGTTCCTCCCCCACGCCGAGCAGACCGACCTGATCACCCTGATCGACCGCTGGGCCGTCCGCAAGGGCTGCGAGTTCGCGCGTGAACGGCCGGTGGCAATCAATCTGTCTGCCCGGAGCCTCTCGACCCCGGAGCTCGTCAGCGCGGTCGAGGCCGGGATCGCGGACGGCGCCCCGGCCGCGAACCTGATCTTCGAGATCACCGAGACCGCCGCCGTCGAGAATCTCGAGGCCGCGAACGAGCTGGTCGAGAGCCTGACCGAGCTCGGGTGCCACGTCGCCCTCGACGACTTCGGCACCGGCTACGGGTCGTTCACCTATCTCAAGCACCTGCCCGTGACCGAGCTCAAGATCGACATCGAGTTCATCCGCGGGGTCGCCGACAACCCGACCGACGAACGGGTGGTCCGGTCGATCATCGACGTCGCCGCGATCTTCGGCATGCACACGGTCGCCGAGGGCGTCGAGGACGAGCGCACGCTCGAGGTACTGCGCGGTCTCGGGGTCGACTACGTCCAGGGTTATCTGCTCGGGCGACCGGCGAAGATGGAACCGGGTCGACGGAGCGGGACCGGGGCACCGGCACCCGCCTGAGCCAGCCAATGCTGCCCGCCCGCTAGGATTCCCGGACCGGAAGGGAAGTAGTTCTCGACGACGGTCGATCGTCAGCACGGGGCCCCGAGGCCCCCGGCGACCGTGGCCCCAGAGGCGAACCAAACCTTCGCGCTGTACGCACGAAAGGACGGTTCCCCGAATGAGTACCCCCTCCCCCGAGTTCTTCGCCTGGTCGGGCCTGATCGCGGCGATTGCGATCCTGCTCCTGATCGACCTCCGCGTCATGCGCGGCCGCGACGGCGTCATGACCGCCCGGGCGGCGGCGATCGCCAGCGCCTTCTGGATCGGCCTCGCACTCGCCTTCGGCGCGCTGCTCGCGCTGACGTCGGGTGGCGCCGATGCCAGCGCCTACCTCGCCGGCTACCTGGTCGAGAAGTCGCTCTCGCTCGACAACGTGTTCGTCTTCCTGCTCGTCTTCGGCGCCTTCGGGATCGCGGCGAAGGAGCGGCACCGCCTGCTCTCCTACGGCATCGTCGGGGCGCTGGTCCTCCGCCTCGTCTTCATCCTCGTCGGGGCCGCCGCCCTGAGCGCGTTCGGCTGGCTCAACCTCGTCTTCGCGGCGATCCTGATCTGGACCGGATGGCGGTTGTGGTCGAGCCGTCACGACCACGGCGGCGAGGAGCGGCTCGTCGAGTCGATCCGGCGACGGCTGCCGATCGCCGAGGGCAACGACGCGCCCGGGTGGCTGACCCACGAGGACGGCCGGCGGGTGCTGACGGCCGGCGGCGCCGTCCTCGCGACCCTGATCGTCGTCGACGTGGTCTTCGCGATCGACTCGGTGCCGGCGATCCTCGCGATCACCGACGACGCCTACATCGTCTTCGCGGCCAACGCCTTCGCCCTGCTCGGCCTGCGTCCGCTGTTCTTCCTGGTGGCCGACCTCGTCGAGCGCCTCTACTACCTGAAGGCGGCGCTCGCGGTCCTGCTGGTCGTGATCGGGGCGAAGATGGCGGCGTCGTTCTGGGTCGGCAAGATCGGGCCGGAGATCACGCTGCCGGTGATCGCCCTCGTGCTCGGGACCGGCGTCGTCGCTTCGCTGCTGCGGCGCGACGACCCCGGCGCGGGTGCCGGAATGCCAATACGGTAGTCCCGATGGAGCTGACCGAACGGGTACGGGCCTGGGAGGCCCGCGGCGGGCGCGAGCACCACCGCGGCCACGGCGTCCACGTCTACCGGCGCGAGGGCGAGGGGCCGCTCGTCCTGTTCCTGCACGGCTTCCCGTCGAGCTCCTACGACTGGCGGCAACTGCTCGACGAACTGCCCGGCCCGAACGTGCTCGCCTTCGACTTCCTCGGCTTCGGGCTCTCCGACAAGCCGCGCGACCACGTCTACACGCTCGGCTGGCAGGCCGATCTCGCCACCGAGCTCGTCCGCCGCCACGCCGACGGCCGGCCGGTGTTCGTCGTCGCCCATGACATGGGGACGTCGGTCACCACGGAGCTGATGGCCCGCGACCTCGAGGGCCAGCTCGGGTTCGAGCTCGCCGGCGTGCTCCTCTTCAACGGCAGCATCGTGCTCGACGCGGCGACCCTGACGCCCTCGCAGAAGCTGCTCCGCGGACCGCTCGGACCGATCGCCGCACGACTCAGCAGTCGCAGGGTCTTCGACCAGCAGTTCGGGTCGGTCTTCTCCGCCGGCCACCCGCTCACACCCGAGGAGGCCGACGATCAGTGGTGCCTGATCTGCCACGGCGGCGGACGCTCGATGGGCCACAAGCTGATCCACTACCTCGGAGAGCGAATCGAATTCGCGGACCGCTGGCACGGGGCGATCCGCGACTGGCGCGATCTCCAGCTGGCCTGGGGGCTGCTCGATCCGGTGGCGACGACCAACGTGCTCGACGCGCTCCGTCGCCTCCACCCGGGCGTACCCGTCACCGAGCTCCCCGACCTCGGCCATTACCCGCAAGTGGAGGACCCGGCGCGGATGGCAGCCGTCGTCGCGGCGGCTCTGGCCGGACCGGGCATCGACACGTAGACGGCTCCGCATCTTCTACCGAACCGGCACGGGTTCGCCGTAAATAGGGTGGCCGCGTGTCCGCGTTCGAGGAGGTTCACGTCGGGAGCATGGACCCGGAACGCTTCCGGGCCGTGGTCGGCGAGCGGTTCGACGAGATCGAGATCGGCATGGAGGACGGGCGCCGGCTCTTCCAAGGCCGGTCGATCTGGCACATCAACTCGACCGCCCGTGGAGGCGGCGTCGCCGAGCTCCTGCAGTCGCTGCTCGCGTACGTCCGCGGGGTCGGCCTCGACGCGCGCTGGGGGGTGATCCACGGCGAGCCGGAGTTCTTCGAGATCACGAAACGGATCCACAACCTCCTGCACGGAGTGCCCGGCGACGGCGGCGGCCTCGGCGACGAGGAGCGGGAGATCTACGAGCGCACCCTGGAACCGGCGTCCGAGGCGCTCGCGCAGATCGTCACCGGCCGCGACATCGTCTTCCTCCACGACCCGCAGACGGCCGGGATGATCGAGGCGCTGCTGCCGACCGGCGCGGTGATCGTCTGGCGCTGCCACGTCGGGCTCGACCACGCGAACGGGTTCGCGCGGCAGGCGTGGGACTTCCTACGCCCCTACGTCGAGCGGGCGGATGCCTACGTCTTCTCGCGGCCCGACTTCATCTGGGAGGGCATCGACCGCGAGCGAGCCTTCATCGTCGCCCCCTCGATCGACATCTTCTCCGCCAAGAACCAGGAGCTCGGGCCGGAGGTGGTCGAGACGATCCTCGGGCGGATCGGCCTGCTCGCCGAGGATCCGGGCGACGACGGCGAGTTCATGCGCCACGACGGCAGCACCGGGCGCGTCGTCCGCCACGCGGAGCTCTACCAGGACGCACCCCTTCCCGACGACGCCGCGGTCGTCACGCAGGTGTCGCGCTGGGACCGGCTCAAGGACCCGGTCGGTGTCCTGGACGGGTTCGTAGGTCAGCTCGACGGCGGAAATCCCCACCTCGTCCTGGCCGGCCCCGCGACGACGGCCGTCGCCGACGATCCCGAAGGAGCGGGTGTCCTCGAGGAGCTGCTCGAGGCACGGAACCGGCTCAGCGTCGAGGAGCGGGCGCGGATCCACATCGCGTGCCTGCCGATGGACGACGTCGAGGAGAACGCGGCGATGGTCAATGCGATCCAGCGGTATTCGCAGATCGTCGTCCAGAAGAGCCTCGCGGAGGGCTTCGGACTGACGGTCGGAGAGGCGATGTGGAAGGGCAAGCCGGTGGTCGCCGGCGCCCGCGGCGGCATCCAGGACCAGATCACCGACGGCGTCAACGGCATCCTGCTCGCGGACCCCTCCGATCTCGCCGAGTACGGTGCCGCCGTCCGCCGCCTCCTCGACGACGAGCCGCTGCGCGTGCGGATGGGCATAGCGGCACGGCGTGAGATCGAGGCCAACTACCTCGGCTCCCGTCACCTGCTCGACTACCTGCAGATGTTGCGGGCGCTTCTCGAGCGGCGCGGTCCCGGCTGAGCGCGACCGCGGCCGTCAGCCGGCGATGTCGACGCCGAGCCAGACGACGACGAGCGTGATCAGGAGGATCGCCGCCTGGAGCGCGTGCGCGCGCGGGTAGCGGAGATGGATCAGCGTCAGGACGATCAACGCCCCGACGAGTGTCAGCTTCAGCCGCAGGGTGTCGGAGCCCCAGAGCGAGTAGTGGCTGGCCATCGCGATCCCCGTCGCCAGGAGAACGACGAGGGCGACGGCCGAGCCGATCCCGAAGCGGCGAGCCGCTGCGCGCAGCCGCTCCTTGTCCGGGTTGGTGCGCTCGACCGGCACCAGGGCGACGCCGATCACGAGCTGTCCGCCGAGGAAGAAGGCCATCGCCAGCAGATGCACGTAGAGCACCGCCTGCCAGGCGGTGCTCATCGCGCGCTGCTGCGGTCGGCGGTCGGCACGGGCGCCATCCTATGGCCGCCCGCGCCGTGCCGGTCGCCTACTTGAGGAGTTCGACTTCCTCCCAGGTGGCGCCGCCGTCCTCGATCTCGAGCTCGGCCTCGTGGACCGCGGCCCCGGCGACGAGGTCGCTCGTCGTGCAGAGCGTCTCGTCGTCCTCGCCGTCGTCGTCGCTCGAATCGTCGTCGGTGGCGGGGTCGTCGCTGTCGTCGCCGACCGGGTCGTCATCGCCGTGCGAGCGGGCGAGGCGATCGCCGTGGCCCTGGTCGGGCGTGCCGTCGTCGTCTCCCCCGAGGCCGTCACCGTCCTCGTCGCCGCTGTCGTCGCCGTCGTCGCACTTGATCTCGGTCGCGTCGGTGACGAGGCCGGCCACTGGGCCGGTGCCGGCGACGTCGATCGTCAGCAGGCCCGTCTCGGAGTCGTAGGAGACGATCGTGCCGGAGCTCTCGTCGCCGTCCTCGATGCCGTCGTCGTCGGAGTCGGCGTCGCGGGGATCCATCGCCGCCTTCCACTCACGGCGGTTGACGAGGCTGTCGCGATCCTGGTCGCGCTTCGCCTGGTTGACCTTCAGCGAGAGGCCGTGCGCGCGCTCCCAGCGGTCCGGGATCTTGTCGTGGTTGCGGTCCTTCGCGGACGCCGCGGCGGGCGCGAGCAGCGCGAAGGCGAGGGCGGCCGCGCCGGCGAGCAGATACCGGAGGCGGGGCACTCGGTTGGGACGAGACTGGTTCATGAGTTGTTCTCCTTGGGGGTACTCGGGGGGAGGGGTACTGGGAGAACTATCGGGACCGCGAACGGAATCCTGAATTGGACATTGGTCCTAGGACCTTTTCCGACCTATCGCGCTCCGCCCGCCGGGGCCCGCACGGGGCCCCGGCGGGCGGGATTCAGCACTTCCCGGTGACCGTCTTCGTGGCCGCCTCGAACCCGGTCGTGGCGTCGGCCGCGATCTGGACGGTCGCCTTGCACTTGCCGCCGCTCGGGCGCTTGAAGGCGACCGCGTAGCCGCCCGTGGCCGCGACCGAGCCGTTGACGGAACCGACCTTGCGGAACGGCTTGCCCTTCTTCGCGCTCCGGTAGAGCGTCGTCGTGAGCCGGTCGCCGGATCGCTCCGCCGTGACGGTGCCGCTGACGCCGAGCTTCTTGCCGGCGGGAGCCAGCTTCGCGGTCAGCGGCGTCGCCCTCGGGGTCGGGTCGGGGTCGGGATCCGGATCGGGGTCCGGGTCCGGGTCGGGGTCGGGGTCCGGATCAGGGTCGGGGTCGGGGTCGGGACCCGGATCGGGATCGGGGTCGGGGCCCGGATCGGCCGGGGTGACGGCGACCATGGCCTCGGCGATGATCACGTCCGGGGTCGAGATCGAGGTGTCGATCGCCGCCCGCAACTTGCTCGTCCCGAGGTTCTGCTGGGTCGAGCGGATCGGGAAGATGATCTCGATCGTCCCGTAGGCGGGGATGATCCGGCCGCCGAGGCCGAGGCCGCCGTTGACTCCGGGCCCGGGGTTCTGGGTGCAGTGGGCGTCGGGGTTGTTCGTGATCTCCTCGGTGTTGCCGGTCTTGCCGCTCGTGTAGAAGCAGCGGATCTTGCCCTCGGGTGTGTTGTCGAGATCGAACTGGGTCGCGGCGGGGAGCTCGACGTCGGTGCCGATGTACTCGCCGCCGCAGGCACTGCCGACGACGCCGGAGACGATGTGGCCCCAGTAGCGGTTGCCGACCTGCGGGTAGCTGAAGTCGTCCTTGCCCCAGTAGCCGACGTAGGAGTAGACGTAGCCGGTGCCGCCGATGACGCAGTTGGTGAAGTACTGGCGGGTGCCGACGCCGTCGATCCAGCAGGCGTCGTTCGTTGGGCAGATGCCGCCGGTGCCGCCGCCCATGCTGAGGTTGTCGCCGCCGGGCAGAAGGTCGAGCGTTCTCTCGCCGTCGGACGCGGCGCCCATCAGAGGCGACCACTCGCCCGCGACCGCGTCGGGCGCGGCGCCGGCGATCGGCCCGGGCGGTGCTGCCCCGGGTGGCGGCGTGGCCCGGGCGACGCCCGCGAACGCGAGCGCGGCGGCGATCGGGAGGACGATGGAGATGAACAGGCGAGCGAATGACATGGAGGTTCTCCTTGGCGGATTGCTGACACCTCCAGCATCGACTCCCCCGACCCCCCTGACATCGGGGACATCCCCAAACTCCCACCCCCAACTCTTGTCCCGGTATGCGGCCGCGCGTCCGCGGCGGCCCGCTAGTTCTCAGGAATGAAGGCGACCACGAAGACCGAGAGGCCGATCAGGAAGAGCAGCGGATGGATGAACGATCCGGCGAGGACCGCGACGAGGATGATCGCGGCACCGAGCAGCAGCAGTTTCGGGCTCTTCACCATGTCCGGAAACCTATCGCGTGTCGAGCCGGCGAACGCCACCCCGACACCCGGGAGCCCCGCGATGGGCGGTACTGGTCTCGAACCAGTGACCTCCTGCTTGTAAGGCAGGCGCTCTCCCAACTGAGCTAACCGCCCGGGTCGGTCTCGGATTATGGCCCGGTGGCTGCGCCGGCGTCCGCCTTCCGGAGGCCGAGCACGTTCGGCACGACACCGAGGTGCGAGGGCACCACCCGGCGCCACACCTCCTCGGCGACCCGGGTACGGGTCCGGACGACCGTCGACAGCGTGACGGTTTCGCGGTCGCGGGTGACGATCAGCTCGCCTTCCAGTCCGATGACGGACTCAGCTCCGAGCACGACCACGTCCGGCTCGCGCCGGCGCACGCGCCAGCCAAGGACTCGATCGGTACCGGGTCGCGGGTCGAGACGCAGCCCGAGGCCGGTCCAGCCGCCTAGAAGCGAAAGCCGAACGCGCAGGGGCGCTCCCTCGAGGAACTCGCGGGCCCAGGCCTCAGCATCGCGGGTCGCGGTGGCAGCGCCGGTCGTCGCGGCGAACGCGTCGGCGTAGTCGATGGCCGGGAGGCCACTCTCGGAGAGGATGGCCGGGGACGGCTCGACGCGCTCGACCGGGGTCGACGGCGGCTGGTCCGCGGCCCAGAGCCACCGGCGTGCCGGGCGGGTGAGGGCGCTAAGCGGCATCGGTCAGCTCATTCGCCTCAGTCGCCTCGTTCGCGCGGGCGAGCTGCCGCCCGAGCTCGCGCAGCAGCGCCGGATAGACCAGGAACAGACGGAACGGCTTGATCGCGGCCATGTAGAGGCGGCCGCCGAGCCCATTGGGCTTGACGAGGACCGCCATCTGGACGGTGCCGTCGTCCGTCAGGCCGAAATGGAGGACGCCGTGCATCGTCGCGTTGGCGATCTCGGCCGCGAACTCGTCGCCGGTCAGGTAGAGCGGGTCGAACTGCGTGCCCTCGAACTCGAGGCTCGGGGCGGTCTCGCGGAGGTCGGACGGCAGGCGCTCCCGCAGGCTCGCGGTGCGGGAGCCGAGGCCGCTCTCCTCCCCGTCCCAGCCGAATAGGCGCCCGAGCTGCCGCCTGACGCTGAACAGGACCCGCACCGGGAGCGGCGACGAGCGGCGCTCGCCGAATCCGCCGACGAAGGCGTGGAACCCGGCGGGGGTCGATCGTCCCGGGACGCGCCAGACGTCCTCGACGTCGAACCCAGGCGCGATCTGGTGAATTCGCCAGGGCTGGTCCATGTGAGCGGACTCCGGCAGCTTCACGATGCCCCTCCGGCCGGCTCGAGCGTGAGCGGGTCGAGGCCGAGGACGCCCGCGCCGGCACGGGCGACGAGCTCCTGATCATGGGCGGGCTGGTCGCGGAGGCCGATCACGGCGCCCTCGATCGCACCGATGAACGCCCGCGCCGTCGTCTGCGCCGGCGGACCGCCGGGGATGGCGCCATCGCGGCGGCCGGCCCGGATCAAGCGGGTCACCCTTTCGATCAGGGCCTCGCCGACGGCGTCGAGCCGCTGCGCGAGCGGATGGTCGGCATCGCTGAACTCCATCCGCAGCGCCATTTCGAACCGGGCGACGTCGCGGCGGCAGAAGACGGCGTGGCCGCGGGCGAGCTCGAGCAGGGCCCCCACCGGGTCCGCCTGCGCCGCGACGCGGGTGCCGACCTCCTCGCGCCAGCTCTCCTCGACCCAATCGAGCACGGCGAGCGCCAGCTCCTCCTTGCCGCGGAACTGGTGGTAGAGGGCGCCGCGGGTATAGCCCGCCTCGCGGGCGACGTCCTCGAGCACGAGGTTCCCATAGCCGTGGCGGGAGAGGCCGCGGGCCGCCGCCCCGAGGATGGCCTCACGGCTGCGCCGCCGCCGCTCAGCTTGGGTCCGCTGCTCGCCGGCGCCCGCCTCGATCGCCGTGTTAGATACGTGCATGTATGTATCTTAACGTACAGCGCAAGTCCGGCTCGATCCCCTCCAGCCCGCGCGCTAGGGTCGCGAGACGGCGGCGGGCCGGCAGGCGAGCGAGGAGGTCGACATGGGGTTCATGGACAAGATGAAGGGCGCGATGGACCAGGCGCAGGAGGCGAGCAAGAAGATGGGCTCGACGATGAGCGCGGGGATGTCGCCGGCCACGGCCGGCTACGCGCAGCTGGCGAACAAGCTGGCCCAGTCGGGTGTGCCCTGCACGGCGGAGGTCGTTGCCGTGTCGGAGACCGGCGTTCAGGACATGAGCGGCAAGCAGTACTCGATCGACGTCAGGGTCGAGGGAAACGGCGAGCCTTACGACGCGACGGTCGAGCAGTTCATCGTCGAGGAGATGGCGTCGTCGTACTCGCCGGGCACGCGCTGGCAGGCGAAGGCCGACCCCGACGACCGCAGCCGGCTCCTGCTCTTCGGGCAGGCCTGACGCGCGTGCCCGAAGCGCCGGTCGAGAAGACCGAGGAGGACAAGGTCGCGGGCTGGGGCTGGGCGCTCGGCCTCGTCCTGCCGGTGGTCGGGCTGATGGCGGCGGCGTTCCTGCTCAGCCGCGACGACCGGCGGTGGCCGTTGATGCTCGGCTGGGCACTGCTCGGCGTCGTCGCCTACGTGGTCGTCTTCGCGGTGATCTGAGGATGGACCTCGGACTCGAAGGCAGGGTGGCTCTCGTCCTCGGCGCGAGCCGCGGGCTCGGGCGCGCGATCGCCGAGGCGCTGGGCCGCGAGGGAGCGCGGGTCGCGCTGGCGTCACGGTCGGCTGATGCGCTCGAGGAGGTGGCGGCCGGGATCGACGGCGAGACCGCCGTCGTGCCCGTCGACACCGGCGACGAGAGCGCGGTCGCCGGGCTTTCGGGCCGGGTCGAGGAGGCGCTCGGACCGGTCGACATCCTCGTCCTCAACACGGGCGGCCCGCCCGCCGGCGGTGCGCTGGAGGCGGACGCCGACGCCTGGCGCGCGGCCTATCAGTCGCTCGTGCTGGCGCCGCTGGCGCTTGCGCAGGCTTGCGTTCCCGGCATGCGAGAGCGGGGCTGGGGGCGGATCGTCAGCGTCTCCTCGACCTCGGTCCGGGAGCCGATCCCGAACCTGACGCTCTCCAACGCCAACCGTATGGCGACGGTCGGGCTCCTCGACAGCCTCGCCCGCGAGGTCGCAGCCGACGGGGTGACGGTGAACACGATCGCGACCGGGCGCTTCGCGACCGAGCGGCTGGCCCAGCTCTACGGCTCACTCGAGGTCGCCGAGGAGCAGGCGCGCGCCGACGTGCCGGCCGGGCGCCTCGGCACGCCGGAGGAATACGGCGACCTGGTCGCGTTCGTCTGCTCGGACCGGGCCGGCTACCTGACCGGCACGGTGATACCGCTGGACGGCGGCATCACCCGCTCGAGCTGAGGCTCAGGCGAAGCGGGGTGGCGTCGGCGTCCGGAGCTGGCCGCGGGCGGCCACGGCTCCGATCCAGATCCCACCGAGCAGGATCATCCCGACGCTGAGCAGTTGTGCCTGGGTCAGGCCGAGGGCGACGTCGTCGTTGCGGCGGACGAACTCGACCATGAACCGCTCGAAGCCGGCGACCATCAGGTAGAGGGCGAAGAGGATCCCTGGCCGGAAGCGATCGCGGAGGCGCCAGAGGACGAGCGCGGCGAGGCCCATGAACAGGGTCTCGTAGACGGGTGTCGGGTGGACCGGCGTGTCGGTCGGAACCGTCCCGTCCGGATATGCCATCGCCCACGGGCCGTCCCAGGCGCGGCCGTAGTCGCCGTCGCCGGAGAGCTGGCAGCCCACACGCCCGATCGCGTATCCGATCATCAGCGGCACCGCGGCCACGTCAGCCAGGAGCAGGGTCATGATCCCGCGCCACCAGGCCCATCCGAGCACCGCGAGCGCGCCGCCGATCGCGCCGCCGTACCAGACGAGGCCGGAGCCGCTGAACAGCTCGCCGATCAGATCGTCGCTGACGTCGCTCCAGTTCTCGATCAGGAAGTAGACGCGCGAACCGACGAGGCCACCGATCAGCGCCGCGAACGCCATCTCGTACGCCCAGTCCGCCGGCTTGTCGAGTTCCTTGAAGCGCCGGGCCACGACGAGCCCCGCGGCGATGAACCCGAGCCCGAACATCAGCCCGAACGTCTGCAGGGTCAACGGGCCGATGTTGATCTCTGGATACATGCGCGGATAGCCCCGAGGGGAGTCGAACCCCGCTCCTCAACCTTGAAAGGGTCGCGTGCTAACCGTTACACCACGGGGCCGCGGGTCAAGCAGTGTAAGCGCCCGGTCATCACCCCGAATCTGTCCGGACTGCGCGGCAGGATTAAGAACATATGTTCGGTCCATCCAATCCGCGAAAAGCAGCCGAATACGCCAAGGCTCTCAATCTGCGGTCCGCCGGATGGCCTGTCCGCGCGATCGCTCGCGAGGTCGGCGTCTCGCAGTCGACCGTCAGCGTCTGGGTGCGAGACGTCGTGCTCCCCGTCGGGTGTGTCGACGAGAACCGGCGACGCGGCGCCCGGGAGCGGGGCGCTGCTTGCGCCGCGCGCCATCGATCGATCCGCGTCGCCTACCAAGAGGAAGGTCGGGCGGCCGCGCGTGAAGGTGATCCGCTGCACCTGGCCGGTTGCATGCTCTACTGGGCTGAAGGCTCGAAAGACCGGAATGCGCTCGCCTTCGCCAACTCCGATCCGGCGATGATGGAGACGTTCGTCCGGTTCCTCCGCCACTGCTTCGGACTGACGACATGTGATCTGACCTTCCGGATCAACGCCTACACGGACCTCCTGACCATTGATGAGATCGAGCTGTACTGGATGGAGCGCCTCGGCCTGAGCCGGCAGTGCGCTCGGGGTCACGTGACCGACCATTTCCCAACTTCGAGCAGCGGCCTGCGTCCACGCAAGCTGCCCTTCGGAGTCTGCACCGTCAAGGTCAAGCGCAGTACTCGCATCCTTCAGCACATCTACGGGGCGATCCAGGAGTACTCGGGGATCGACCGGCCGGAGTGGCTTGACGGGCCGCCGCGCAGGAAGAAGGCGGCCCCGGAGTCCGAGGCCGCCTAGGCGACGAGCAGTTCGAGCAACGCCTTCTGGGCGTGGAGGCGGTTCTCCGCCTGGTCGAAGACGGCCGAGCGGGGGCCGTAGAGGACGTCGGCGGTGATCTCCTCGCCCGGATGGGCGGGCAGGCAGTGGAGGACGATCGCGCGGTCGGACGCCTTCGCGAGGAGCTCGTCGTCGACGCGATAGGGGGCGAGCGCCTCGCGCTTGGCGGCGGCGTCGGGCTCCCCCATGCTGATCCAGACGTCGGTGTAGATCGCGTCGGCGCCGGCGACGGCCTCGGCCGGGTCGGCGATCAGCTCGGCACCGGCGTCGTCTTCGAGCTCGAGCCCCGGAGGGGAGCTGACGACGACCTCGACGCCGGCCCGCGGTCCCAGCGTCGCGAGTGAGCGGGCGACGTTGTTGCCGTCGCCGACGAAGGCGACGCGGAGCCCGTCGAGCGAGCCGAAGCGCTCGCGGAGCGTCTGCAGGTCGGCGAGCGTCTGGCACGGGTGGTGCTCGGGGGTGAGCGCGTTGACGACCGGCACCTCGGCCGCGGCGGCGAGCTCGGCGACGCGGTCGTGATCGCCGCTGCGGATGACGATCGCGTGCAGGTAGCGGGAGAGCACGCGGCCGACGTCGCCCATCGACTCGCCGCGGCTGAGCTGGAGCTCGTCGCCGCGGAGGACGATCGGCGTCCCCCCCATCTCCGCGACCCCGACCTCGAAGGAGACCCGGGTCCGGGTCGACGGCTGCTCGAAGATCAGCGCGACCGAGCGGCCGGCGAGGGCGTCGGAGCCCGCCCAGGGCCGGCCGTCCTTGAGCTCGGCGGCGCGCTCGAGCAGCGGGCCGAGGCGGTCGCCCAGCTCCTCGCCGGTGATGAAGTCGCTGGTCCCGGTCATGGAGGCGCGGCACCTTACCGAGGCCGGTGGCCCCACGGGCGGGCCGGTGCGGGCGGCGGGCGGCTGCCGCCGCGGGTATTCGGATAATCGGCTCCATGGAGGTTCGCGCTCTGAGCTGGAACCTGTTCCACGGCCGCGACCACCCTCCTGAGCCTGAGCTCCTCACCTGGCGCTCGCGCCTGCTCGGGGGGACGGTGCGGGGCGATTCGCATGCCCAGGTGAACACCGACCTCGCGGCGCAGTTCGAGTCCGTCCTCGCCGCAGCCGAGTGGGACGTCGCGCTGCTGCAGGAGTGTCCGCCGCGGTGGGCCGAGCGGCTGGCCACCGCGTGCGGCGCCGCCCCCCACCTCGTCCCGACGAGCCGCAACATCCCCGGCGCCGGCCACATCCAGGCGCTGCTCGCCGACCGCAACCCCGACCTGATCGCGTCCTGGGAGGGCGGGTCCAACCTGACGCTCGTCCGCCTCGCCGGCCCGATCGCCGAACGCCGTCACCTACGGCTGACGAGCCGGCCCGAGCGGCGGGTGATGGCCTTCTCCCGTCTTCCGTCCGGCATCTGCGTCGCCAACCTCCACGCCAGCGCCGAGCGCGAGCGAGCCGAGCGCGAGCTGATCCTCGCCGCCCGGGTAGCTCGCGAGTGGTCCGGCCCGACCCCGCTGCTGCTCGGCGGCGACTTCAACCTGCGCCCGGCCCTGAGCCCACATGTCTTCCAACGGCTCGAGGGCGAGTTCGGCCTCCGCGCGCCGACCGGCGAGCGCGTCATCGACCACCTCCTCGTCACCGGCCTCGAGATCGTCGAGCCGCCGCGTCAGTGGGCGCCCGAGCTGCGTGAGGTTCCCGACCCGACGGCCGCGGCCGACCGGGTCGCGGCGCTGCCGATCCGCCTCTCCGACCACGCGCCGGTCGCCGCCCGCTTCGCCACCCCGGCGATGCAATCCCCGGCCCAGTAGTCGGTCCGGAAGCGGCCGCGGGCCGGCGGTGCGATATTTCGGGCATCCGCAAGCAGCCGACGAAGGGATCATCGTGGCCACCAGCACCAGCAAGAAGAGCACCCGACGTCCGAAGGCCTCCCGCTCGGCGGAACGGCCCGACAAGAACATCGAAGCTTTCCGCGACGCCCTCGAGAAGAGCATCACGCTCCCGCGCGAGCGGATCCAGGAGGTCGTCGACGACGCCGTCAAGCGCGGCCGGATGACCCGCGACGACGCCAACGAGCTGGTCTCCAAGCTCGTCTCCCGCGGGCGTAAGCAGTCCGAGGAGCTGGTCAAGGACCTCGAGGCACTGCTCGACCAGGCCCGCAAGCAGGTCGAGAAGAACACCGCCAAGGCCCGTAAGCGCGTCGAGAAGCAGACGACCAAGGCACGTCGACAGGTCAAGGGCACGGCCGGCAAGGTCGCCCGGCAGGCCCGCGACGCCGCCGACGAGCCGCTCGCCCGCGCCGACAGCGTCCGTCGCAAGGCCGGCGTCGGCTCCACCTTCCCGATCACCGGCTACGACGAGCTCACCGCCGCGCAGATCGGCAAACGCCTCTCCGGCCTCTCGAAGCCCGAGCTCCGCAAGGTCCGGACCTACGAGAAGAACAACAAGGCGCGCAAGAGCATCCTCGGCAAGATCGAGAAGGCGCTCGGCTGAGCGCCCCGACCGCCCAGAACAGACCGAAGCGCGGCGCCGAACTCGACCTCCGGGTCGACTCGCTCGCGCAGGGCGGCCGCGGCGTCGCCCGGACGCCGGAGGGCTTCGTCGTATTCGTCGGCGGCGCCCTGCCCGGGGACCGCGTCCGGGCCCGGGTCGGCAAGTCGAAGAAGACGTGGGCCGAGGCGGCCATCGTCGAGTTGCTCGAGGCCGGCCCCGACCGGATCCCAGACACCTGCGTCCACGGCGGCGAACCCTGCCCCGGCGCCGCCTGGCAGGGCCTTCCCTACGAGCGCCAGCTCGCCGAGAAGCAGGCGCAGGTCGCCGAGGCCCTCGAGCGCCTCGGCTCGTTCACCGACATCGAGCTCGAGCCGATCGTCCCCGCCGTCGAGCAGTGGCGCTACCGCAACAAGCTCGAGTACTCGTTCGGCGCCCCCGGCCCCGACGATCCCCCGCCGGACCCGGTCCTCGGCTTCCACGCCCGCGGCCGCTGGGATCGGATCATCGACGTCGACGACTGCCGCCTCGCCTCGAACGCCAACAACGACGCCCGTAACGCCGTCCGCGAGTGGGCGCGGACCGAGGGTCTGCATGCCGCCGACGACTTCGGCGCCGGTGAGCTCCGCAACCTGATCGTCCGCGAGGGACGCCGGACCGGCCAGCTCCAGACGCGGCTCGTCACCGCCGCCGCCGAGATCCCCCAGCCCCCGGTCGACCTCCACACCGTCATCTCCGGCCCGAGCGGCGGCACCTCCGGCCCGACCGGCGTCCTCGGCGAGGAGTTCCTGTACGAGCGGCTCGGCGAGCTCGAGCTGCGCGTCTCGCCCGGCGCCTTCCTGCAGACGAACACCGAGACGGCCGAGCTCCTCTACGGCGTCGCCCGCGAGTTCGCCGCGCTCGGCGGCGACGAGCGGCTCTTCGACCTCTATTGCGGGATCGGGACGATCGGGCTGAGCATGGCCGCCGACGCCGGCGAGGTCTGGGGCGTCGAAAGCGTCGCGGAGGCGATCGTCGACGCCGAGGCGAACGCCGAGCTGAACGGCATCGGCAACGCCCGCTTCCGCGTCGCCGACGCCCGGCTCGGGATCAGGCCGCTCGTCGAGGAGGCGGGCAAGCCCGACGTCGTCGTCATCGACCCTCCCCGCGCAGGGCTGTCGGCCAAGATCGTCCGCCGCGTCCTCGAGTGCGAGGCCGACCGGATCGTCTACGTCTCCTGCAACCCGACGACGATGGCGCCGAACGCGCGGCAGATGGTCGACGCCGGTTATAGGCTGACCCGAGTGCGTCCCGTCGACATGTTTCCCCAGACGCCCCACATCGAGTGCGTCGCCGTCCTCGAGCGGGTGAGCTCGTGAGCGCGCGTGGCTTCGGCGTCGCGGCCGGGCTCGACCCGGAGGTCGCCACCCCCCTCGCGGCCCGCTGCGAAGAGCTCGGATACACGTCGATGTGGGCGAACGACCACCCCGCCGCCAGCGGCCTCGAGACCCTCGCCGCATTCGCCGAGGGGTCGGCCGCGATGCAGCTCGGAGTCGGCGTGCTCGCGATCGATCGCAACCCGCCGGCCGCGATCAACGAGACGATCGATTCGCTCGGCCTCGACCGCTCGCGGCTGCTGATCGGCGTCGGCGCCGGCTTCTCGGAGAAGCCGCTGACCGCGATGCGCGAGATCCACGACGAGCTCCGCGACGCCATTCCCGGCGTCAAGCTCGTGCTCGCCGCCATGGGGCCGAAGATGTGCGCGCTCGCCGGCTCCTCCTACGACGGCGCCTTCTTCAACTGGGTCACCCCCGATTACGCCGCGGAGGCCCGCACCAACGTCGAGTCCGGTGCAGCCGATGCCGGCCGCCCCACCCCCCGCGTCTACGGCTACGTCCGCACATCGGTCGGAGCCGAC
The DNA here is from genome assembly GCA_046330285.1 of Solirubrobacterales bacterium. Lineage (GTDB taxonomy): Bacteria > Actinomycetota > Thermoleophilia > Solirubrobacterales > 70-9 > RHKX01. Next base: position 148,307 of record JAXLSX010000007.1, read on the forward strand.
GCCGAGACACGCCTCGCCAAGGAAGAGGGCTTCTACCGCGACCTCCACGACGGCTACCGCCGTCAGTTCGAGCGCCTCGGCCAGCCGCCCGGCACCGTCGGCGTGGCCGCCGAGAACCCCGACGACGCCGACGAGATGCTCAACGCCTACGAGGCCCTCGACACCGTCGTCGTCCGCGGTCTCGCCAGCGCCAAGCTGGAGGCGATGGACCGAGTGGCGACGGCAGCAGCGCCGCAGTAGGGCCAGGGCGGTTCGGCTCGCGCCGCGGCCGTGACGGCAGGCGGTGGTTAATTTGGCAGTGAGGGAAGGGATCGGGACGTTCGCGCCGGCCCATATCTCACGAGTGGTCGTAAAGTGCGGAATAGCCGGACAAATGGACCACTCGCGGCGACGAGTGGTACATAACCGCGAACCCGTCGCGGAAATCGACCACTCGCTGGGTTACGCCGGAGCGCACGTCCAGCCCTCCCCCTCCCCAGCCAAACCAAAGTTGCCGGCGGTCCAAGCCCGGCGCGAGCCGAACCGCGGCCTCCAACCTCGGCGCGAGCCGGACCGCCCCGCCCTACTGACTCGGCAACGGGCTGCCCGCCTTGAAGGCGAACCAGAGCCAGAAGGCCACCGTGACGATCATCGTCGTCACAACAAAGAGCCGTTCGATGCCGCCCATGGCGGAGCCGCGCCTGATCTCCCGGGTGTCGGTCATGCCCTTCATCCACGGGGCACGGGCGCGAGGAGGGGCGCCGGGGGTCCCCTCGCGAGGGCCGAAGAGGGTCATGACTATCCCCGCCAGGTAGAGCAGGAGCACGTAGGTGAGGATGATCCCGAACAGGATCACCATCGCGACCGAGAAGTTGACGGTGCTGGCGCCCGAACTGGTCTGCAGTTGCGAGCCGATCCAGACCCAGGCCAGCGGCACGCCGAAGCCGATGAGGATCGCCGCGATGACGGTGGCGACGAAGGTGACGACTTGCTCGATCGCGCGCATGGGAGGCCCAATGTAGCGGCGGGACGGCCCCGTCCGGACCGGCGCTCAGTAGGGCGGCAGGTCCTCGTACCACTCGCCGAGCGCCCGGAACGCCCGCCAGAACTCGCGCTTGGGACCCTCGGAGTCGAGCGAGCCGTCGATGTCGGGAGTGAAGATGACGTCGATCGTCGGCGTCAGCGCCTGGATCTCGCCCGGGATCGGTTCGACCGGCGCGGCCAGCGGGATGCTGACGTCGTTGAGGCACTCGAGCGCCTGATCGCCCATCACGACGATGCAACGGGGCTCGACGATCGCCACCTCGCGGACCAGGCGGGCGACGCAGACGGGCGAGGCCAGGGCCGGATCGGAGAGCGGGCACTTCACGCAGAGCGTCCCGTAGACGACCAGCGGATCGATGCCGAGCCGCTTCAGCGACTTCATCACCGCGGTGCCGGCGCGGCCGTAGAAGGCGACGCCCTCCTCGATCTCGGCAACGCTCGGCGCGTGCTTCAGCAGCATCACGTCGGCCTGCGGATGGCCCGAGCCGAGCACCGGCATCAGGTTGCCCCGTGGGCACTCCTCGCAGTCCTGGAGCTCGTGCGTGAGCTGGTTCAGCTCGCGAATCGCACGCTCGAGGTACTTCTCCTTGATCTGGTCCTCGGTGATGGGCACAGCGGGCGACTCTTTTGACGGCTCCCGTCCCTCTCCTTTCGGTTGCACGTCGTTATGGCCCCCTGAATCAACTCTTGCCGCGGGCGCCCGTCCGTCGCCGGCGCGTCTCCGACCGCCGTCCGCCCCTGACGGGCTGCGGGTCGGCGACCTCCTTGCGGCCCCCCGCCTGGCCGCTCGCGGCCTGCATCCACTTCAGCGCCTGCACGTAGACGAGGTTCTTGTGCTTGCGGACGATGTCGGCGTTCCGCATCGCCTCGAGGAACTCCTCGGGGCCGTCGAAGTCGTGAAGCCGGATCCGGACGCTGCCGAGCGCCTGCGCCACGTGGCCGTCCGAACCGGCGCCGGGGACGATCCGGTACTTGGCGGCGAACCGCTCCGCCTCCTCGTTGAATGCGCTGAACGCGACACGCGGGTTGAACACCTCGAGGATGTCGATCTCCTCGACCATCCCGAGCAGGTGCTCGTAGTCGGGAACGGAGTGCAGCCGGTCGAACGGGTGCGGGACGTAGACGAGCCCGCCCTGGCGGCGAATCTCGGCCACGGTCTCGGCCATCGTCATCCCGCGCTCGATCTTCTCCTCGAGGAAGAGCCCGATCACCTCGCCCTGCTCGGCCGTCTTCACCTCCTCGCCGACGATCACCTTGATGCCACCGTCTCGCTCGGCCGCCTCGCGTGCCGCCAGCGCTCCCGAGATCTCGTTGTGATCGGTGACCGCGATGGCCCCCATGCCGCGATCCTTCGCCGTCTCGAGCAGCACCTCGACCGGGGTCGCGCAGTCGTTGGAGTGGTCGGTGTGCATGTGGAGGTCGCAGTCGATCGTCCGCCGCCGCGCGATTCGCTTCCAGACGTCCGGCTTCCCCGCCGGGTCGTGGCGGCGGGCGGCGATCCGGCTGTAGACGCCCTCGAGCTCGTCGGCGACGTCGCCGTAGGAGCGGGCCGATCCCGCGCCGGCCTTCGCGAGCTTCCCGCGCAGCGCCGGGTCGCGGACGAGCCGTTCGAGCTGGCCGGCCAGCGTCAGCGAGTCGCCCGGGGGGAAGACGAGCCCGACCTCGCCCGCGCCGTCGTCGACGAGCTCCTCGTAGGCGTCGATCTGCGCCGCGACCGGGACAGCTCCGGCGGCGAACGCGCCGAGGATCAGGCTCGGCGCCGGCTGCGGCCCGCCGGAGGCGGCGACGAGCAGGTCGGAGCCCGCGATCACGTCCTCGGCCTCGATCTCCTCCGGCCGCAGGATCCGGACCCGCTCGCGCAGCCTGCTGTTGAGGCGGGGGGTCTGGATCGAGCTGTCCTCGATCCAGACGTCGGCCTCCCATTCGAGATCGAGCGACAGCTTCCGCAGGGCGCGCAGGAAGATCCGCAACGCGCCCCGCTCCTCCCGCGCGCAATAGACGATCCGAACCGGGCGCCCGGGAACGTCGTCAGTCGCCCCGACCTCGGCGGCCGGCGGGACGACCTCGTAAGCGCCTGGGAAGTAGCGGTTGAGGAGCTCGCCGGTGCTCCGGCCCGCGACCATCCGGGCGTCGAGCCGCCCGAAGAAGATCTCGACGAGCGGCCGCGCGACCTGGGTCGAGAGCACCCGCTCGGTCGGCAGGTGGAAGGTCGCCGCGTTCAGCGCCCAGGAGTGCCGCAGTGCCGCCGAGGCGACGCTCGGCGCGAACGGATCGTGGACATGGATGACGTCGAAATCGATTGCGTTGAGCAGGCCCTCGAGCGATCGCGAGATGTCGACCGGCAGCGGCGCCGGGCGCGGGCGCCCGCCTGCCGGCAGCTTGAACGCGGCGCCGACCGACAGGACCGGAGGGCCGCCCTCCCCGATTCGGGTGCCGTCCCAACCGGACCCGAAGACGGCGGCGCCGTCGCCGCGGGTGTGGTCGATCGCCTTCTGCGCACGCCGCAGGTCGGCCCGGCTGCCGCCCGGCGCGGCGACGACGACGCGGTGGCCGCGAGCCTGGAGCTCGGCGGCGGCGCCGGCCACGTAGGCGTTGACCTCGTGGTGCCCCTCCCATGAGTAGGGGGACACCTGGGCGATCGTCAGGCCGTCGCTGCTGGCAGGCACCGCTGCAGGATAGATGCGGGACGTTAGGATCGCCGCGGGGGACGGATTCGAGAGGAGCGAGTGTGAGCGACTTCGACTATGTGATCGTCGGTGCGGGTTCAGCGGGCTGCGTGCTCGCGAACCGGCTCAGCGATGCGGGCGCCGAGGTGCTCCTGATCGAGGCGGGCGGGCGCGACCGCTCGCCGAAGATCAAGATCCCGGCCGCCTTCGCCCAGCAGTTCCGGACGAAGCTCGACTGGGACTACTCGACCGGTCCGGAGCCCGGCTGCGACGGCCGCTCGCTCTACGTGCCGCGGGGCCGCTCGCTCGGCGGATCGAGCTCGATGAACGCGATGCTCTACGTCCGCGGCCACCGGGCCGACTACGACGGCTGGCGCGACGACGCCGGCTGCGACGGTTGGGGCTGGGACGACGTCCTCCCCTACTTCGTCCGCTCCGAGCATCACGAGGCCGGCCCCAGCCCGGCGCACGGCTACGGCGGGCTGCTCAACGTCGCGCCACCCCGCAGCCCGCGGCCGCTGACGGATCTGATGATCGGTGCCGCCCGCAACCGCGGCTTCGAGCCCGACCCCGATTACAACGACGGCGAGCCCGGCGGCGTCGGCCCCGTCGAGGTCACCCAGAAGCACGGGCGGCGCTGGAGCGCAGCCGACGCCTTCCTCCGGCCGGCCGCCGGCCGTCCGAACCTGACCGTGCTGACGGGGGCGACCGCGCTCGGCCTCGACCTCCAGGGGGACCGCGTCCGCGGTGTCACGCTCGGCGGCCGGACGCCGATGGCCGTCGCCAGGGCTCGCCGCGAGGTCATCCTCGCCGCCGGCGCGATCGGCTCGCCGCAGCTTCTCCAGGTCTCGGGCATCGGCGATCCTGCGAAGCTCGCGGCCGCCGGGGTCGAGTCGAAGGTCGAGCTGCCCGCCGTCGGCACCAACCTCCAGGACCATCCCTACGTCGTCGGCATCTGGGACTCGCTCATCGGCGGGTCGCTGGCCGACGCCGAGAAGCCCGCGGCCCTGCTCGACTTCCTGCTCCGCCGGCGCGGCCCGTTGACGTCGACCGTGGCCGAGGCGTTCCTGTTCGCCGCGTCCGACGGCGGCGACGGCCCGCCCGACATCCAGTTCCACCTCGCTCCCGCGTACTTCGCCGACAACGGCTTCGAGGAGTACGACGGCCACGCGGTCACGATCGGCCCCGTGCTCGTCTCGCCCCGGGCCCGCGGCGAGGTCACGATCACCTCCGCCGACCCGGCGGAGAAGCCCGCGATCGTCGGCAACCACCTGACCGACCAGGCCGACGTCGACGCCCTCGTCTGGGGCATCAGGACGGCGCGCGAGCTCGCCGCGACCGCGCCGCTCAAGGCCGCCGTCGGCCGCGAGATCTATCCCGGCCCGGGCGTGCAGG
>JAXLSX010000008.1:0-127720 GCA_046330285.1 Solirubrobacterales bacterium
ATCATCGGACTGCTCGGCAAACGGCCGCTTCCGGTCCTGCCGCCGTGGGGTGCCGGACTGTTCAGCGCGCCGCTGCGGGCGCTCGGGGTGCAGATCCCGCCCGAGATGCAGAGCATGATGCGATTCGGGCGCGGAATCGACAACCGCCGCTACAAGGCGACCGGCTTCGTCTACGGCTACACCACGAGGGAATCCGTGCTCGCCTTCTCCGAGCATCTGCGCCTGCAGCCGATCCTTCGTGGGGTCGAGTCCTCCTACACCTACGAGGGCGAGGTCGAGCGTTTCCTTCGCCGCAGCCCGCTGACGCGTCCGCCGGAGGCGGCGGAGGCGGAGTCGACCGGCACCGAGAGCGAGCCGTTCGGCATCTAGCGGCCCGGCCCGCTGAGTTCGCAAAGCCGGTTGCAGCGGGGCGGTTCCGTCCCGCCGGTCCGGCCATCTGCCTACACTTCAGAAAGCGAAGTGACCCCGCAGCAACGGGTTTCGCTCTCGCGGAGAGAAGCTTTCAGGACTTCGAATGGGGCGCAAGGCGCAGATCTCGCTTGTCGCGATCGTCTTTACGGCGATCATCGCGGCGCTGCTCGTCTACGTCTGGGACTCGACCCGCGAGGACAAGATCGCCGAGGGCGTGACGATCGGCGGCATCGACGTCGGCGGTCTCGATGCCGACGCGGCGCGGACGCAGGTCGAGACGAGCCTGCTCGATCCGATCGACGAGACCGTCACCGTCAAGTACGGGGACGAGGAATTCACGCTCACCCCGCATGAGAGCGACCTCAACGCCGACATCGACCGGACCATCGACGAGGCCGTGGCCGTCTCGCAGGAGGGCGGCCTCCCGGGGCGGACCTGGCGCGCGCTGACCGGTGGCGAAGTCGACGAGGAGATCACGCCGAAGATCTCTTACGACCAGGACGCGGTCGAGCACTTCATCTCCCACATCGCCGACAACGTCGACCAGGACGCCGTTGACGCCAGCGTCAAGCCGAGCGCCGGCAAGCTCGTCCCGGTCGCCTCGCAGACCGGCATCAAGGTCGACGAGAACGCGCTCCGCGACAACGTCGTCAAGGCCCTCGAGGATCCGGCCGACAGAACGGTCAAGGCCGACGTCGAGAAGGTCAAGCCCGAGGTCACGACGGCTGACGTCGCCGACAAGTACCCCACCTACATGGTCGTCGACCGCTCCAACTTCACGCTGACGCTCTACCGCGACCTCAAGGTCGAGAAGACCTACACGGTCGCGATCGGCGCCGAGGGCTTCGACACGCCGACCGGGCTGTACCACATCCAGGACAAGCAGGTCGATCCTGTCTGGAACGTGCCCGACTCCGACTGGGCCGGCAATCTCGCCGGGCAGACGATCCCGCCGGGTCCCGACAACCCGCTGAAGGCGCGGTGGATGGGCATCTACAACGGCGCCGGCATCCACGGCACCAGCGACACCGCGTCGCTCGGCAGCGCCGCCTCCCACGGCTGCGTGCGGATGTCGGTCCCGGACGTGATCGACCTCTACGACCGCGTCGACGTCGGCACGCCGATCTACATCGGCTGAGCTCGCCCCGCGCCATCCGGCGACCACCGGGAGGGTCGCGGGCGGGAAGGGCGAATCGGATCACATGGCAACCGTTCAGCAGACCCGGCCCGAGATCTCGGCGGCCTGGCAGTCGGCCCTGGTCGGCTATAGGCGGGAGCTGACGGCGAGGCAGCTCTCCCCGAACACGCTGCGCGCGTACTCGGCCGATCTCGAGGAGCTGGCGGCCTGGGCGGCGGAGAACCGGATAGCCGATCCGCGCGAGCTCAGCTACAAGCGCCTGCGCGGCTACGCCGCCGTCCTCGCCGGCCGCGGCCTCGAGCGCTCCAGCGTCGGCCGCAAGCTCGCCGCCGCCCGCGGCCTGTTCGACTTCCTGACCCGTTCCGGCGCCGCCGAGCAGAACCCGGCCGAGCTCCTGCCGAACCCGAAGTCGGCGTCGCGGCTGCCGCGGGTCCTCGACCGCGATCAGGCGCGGGTCCTGCTCGAGGGCATCCCCGCCACCTCGCCGCTCGACGCGCGCGACAAGGCGATGCTCGAGCTCGCCTATTCCTGCGGTCTGCGCTGCTCGGAACTGGTCGCCCTCGATGTCGACTCGATCGACTTCGAGAACGAGACCGTGCGCGTCCGCGGCAAGGGGAACAAGGAGCGGATCGTGCCGCTCGGGGAGCCGGCCCAGCGGGCCGCGTCCCGCTACCTGGAGCGCTTCCGGCCGGTCCTCACCGACGACCCTGCCGAGCGGGCGCTGTTGATCTCCAAGAGCGGCCGGCGGCTCTCGCCCTCTGACGTGACCAGGCGGCTCGGCCGCTGGGTCGACGAGGCGGCGATCGCGGGGCGGGTATCCCCGCATGCGCTCCGGCACTCGTTCGCGACCCACATGCTCGAGGGCGGGGCGGACCTTCGATCGATCCAGGAGCTGCTCGGGCACGCGAGCATCTCGACAACCCAGATCTACACCCGGGTCGAGCCCGGACGACTGCGCGCCGCCTACGCGGGCGCCCACCCGCGTGCGTGACGCGGGCCTGGACTAACGTATGAGCACAAGGAGGGCTCTGAATGGAAACGAACGTCAAAGCGGTTGAGCTGAAGGAGCTTTGGCGTCGCTGCAAGGAGGAAGGCGACGAGCGGGCACGGGAGCGACTTGTCGTCGCCTATTCGCCCCTGGTCAAGTACGTCGCCGGGCGCATGGCCTCCGGGCTCCCCTCGCACGTCGAGGAGGGCGACCTCATCTCTTACGGCCTGATCGGCCTGATCGGCTCGATCGAGCGCTACGACCTCGATCGCGAGATCAAGTTCGAGACCTACGCGGTCTCGCGGATCCGCGGCGCCATCATCGACGAGCTCCGATCGCTCGACTGGGTTCCGCGCTCGGTTCGCGCGAAGGCCCGTGACGTCGAGAAGGCCCACTCGAAGCTGGAGAACCGGCTCGGCCGGGCGCCGAACGAGGAGGAAATGGCCGACGAGCTCGAGTGCTCCGTCGACGACTTCCGGACGACGCTGCTCGAGATCGCCAACTCCTCGGTGCTCGCGCTCGACGACCTCTGGACCGTTTCCGACCCCGACGGGGGCCAGGTTTCCCTGCTCGACACCATCCGCGACCCGAACGCGGTCGATCCCGAGGAGGCGATCGACACCGTCGAGCTCAAGGACCGGCTCGCCGACGCGATCGAATCGCTTCCCGACCGCGAGCGACTCGTGATCGCCCTCTACTACTACGAGACGCTGACCCTGCGCGAGATCGGCGACGTCCTCGGCGTGACCGAATCCCGGGTTTCGCAGCTCCACACCAAGGCGGTGCTGGGCATGCGCTCCCACCTTCAGAACGCCGCCTGAGCGGAGTAGCCCGCCGCGAATCGGGAGTCCGTCGGCGGGTTGGGCCGGTGAACTAACCTCAGCGCCGAATGTTCGACGAGAAGGAACCGGATCCGTCCTGCGCCGTCTGCGGCCGGCGGCTGCTCCCGGGCGAGCGGCCTCTCGCCTTCCTGACCCGCGACGGCGAGGAGGTCGTGGTCTGCGAGCTCTGCAAGCCCCGGGCCGAGGCGGCCGGCTGGCTGCGGCCGGAGGATGCGGCGGCGGGCGGCGGCGGAGGCGGCCGGGATCGCCGCCGCGGCCGCGGCGCCCAGGTTCTCGGCGGCTGGATCTCCCGCGGGCGCCAGGCGGCGTCCGAGCGCAGCGCTCCTGAGCGACGCCCGGCCGAGCCCGAGCCTGAACCTGAGTTCGACGACGAGCCGCCGCTGCCGGCCGAGCCCGCTGTGGAGCCGTCGCCGCCCGGCACCACCACGGTCGCCGACGCGCTCTACGCCTTCAACCACTCCGATCACCGCCGCACCGTCGCCGGACTCACCCGGACGCTCGGCGCCCCGCGGGCGACCGCGCTCGTTCGCAAGGGAAACGGTGACGGCGACGTCGTCCGGTTGACGATCGCCTGGGAGATCACCTGGTACCAGTGGGAGGTCGCCGACACCGAGCGCGGACACGAGGTCCGTGAGTCCGGCAAGGGCGACACGATCGATCAGCTCAGCACCGCTGATAGAACCTGGAACCTGATGGCGGCCGCCGACGGCACGCTCGAGGAGAAGTCCGCCGCGAACACTCCGGTCGAGGAAGCTTGAAGCTGACCGTCCACGTCGACGGAGGGTCGCGGGGGAACCCCGGCCCGGCTGCGATCGCGGCTGTCCTCAGCGACGCCGACGGCGAGATCGTCGACAGCGCCGGCGAGGTCATCGGACGGGCGACCAACAACGTCGCCGAGTACCGCGCGCTGATCTTCGGGATCGAGCGTGCCCGGGCCCTCGGCGCGACCGAGCTCGATCTCGTCGGCGACTCGGAGCTGATCGTCAAGCAGGTACGCGGCGAGTACAAGGTCAAGGACGCGAACATGAAGCCGCTTCACGCCGCCGTCAAGGAAGCCCTCATCGGCGTCGACGACTGGTCGATCCGCCATGTCAAGCGCCACCTCAACGCCGAAGCCGACCGCCTCGTCAACGAGGCCCTCGACGCCGACTGAGTTCCACGCGGGTTAGGCCGAACTGACCCCGGGGCTGCCGCGTGGCGGCCCGGGATCTGCTCGGATTGGGGGGTGAGTTTCCTGCTGAAGAACCGGCTGCTCAGGATCGCCGCCTTCGCGAGCGTCGTCGTGGCGGCTGTGGCAGCCCCGGCGACGGCGGCGCCCGGCGACCTCGACCGAGGCTTCGGCGGCGACGGCAAGGTGACGACCGACTTCGGCGGCGACGTCTCCGACACCGCGAGGGCGATTGCCGTCGACTCGCAGGGACGAGTCGTGGTCGGCGGCACCACCCGCGCGGAGGTACCGCTCGATCCGGTCTACTCGATCGCCCTGGCCCGCTATCTGCCGACCGGCGAGCTCGATCCCTCGTTCGGCGACGGTGGGCTGGTGATCGCGCCCGAGGACGAGTACTCGAGCGTCAACTCGATCGTGATCGACCCTCAGGACCGGATCCTGATCGGCGGAGGCGTCTTCGAAGACGATTCGCTTCCCGGAGGGATCGTGGCCAGGTTCAACGAGGACGGCTCGATCGACACATCGTTCGGCTATCCGAGCTTCCCCGGCTTTGCCTTCGAGCAGGGTGGCCAGGCGTCTCCGGCAGTCGGTTCGGTGGCGGGCATCCGGATGCGCGCGGGCTCCATCTTCAGCGCCGGCAGCATCTATCACGAGGATCTGGACGCGTACCCGACACCGTCGGAGATCGCTGTCTCGAAGCTCGACGGAGACGGCGATCTCGATCCGAGCTACGGCGAGGACGGTGTCGCGAGGCCGAAGCAGGCCGGCCGGTTCAACCGTGCCATGGCGATGGATCTCGCCTCGGGGGGCCGGGTTGTCGTCGCCGGGACCACGGGCCACCTGGGCAGCTATTACGACGTCTCGCCGGTGATCGCGCGGCTGCTTCCCGATGGGTCGATCGACCGAGGATTCGGCGACGGCGGGAGGGTGTCCCTCTTCGAAGGCTCGAAACATGCCGTCGGGGTCGGCGCGATCGCGGTCGAACGCTCGGACAAGACGGTGGTCGTCGCCTGCACCGGCATGTTGCGGCCGAAGCGGCCGGGCGGAGGGAGGGTCCGGGTGGTCCGCCTGAGGGCGGACGGAGCGCGGGATCGGAACTTCAGCGGCAACGGGGCGAAGACCATCGACTTCGGCCCGAACTTCGGCTGCGGCGAGGCGGCCCTGGTCGCGAAGGGGTCACTGTACGTCGGTGGCTACGTCCAGTCCCGGCCGAGGAAGACGGAGTCCGAGGACTACGTCCTGGCCAAGCTCGACCGGCACGGGCGAATGGTCCCGGGGTTCGGTCGCCGCGGCATCGTCAAGACCGACTTCGGCGGCGGGGAAGACCAGGTCCACGATCTCGCGATCGCACCCGGCGGAAGGATCCTCGCCGCGGGATACGGCTACGAAGCTGCCAGCACGGACATGGCAGTCGCCGCCTACCGGCGCTAGACCTATAATCATCGCCTCGTGCGGCTGTAGCTCAGCTGGCTAGAGCGTCTGCTTGCCATGCAGAAGGTCGTGGGTTCGAATCCCATCAGCCGCTTTTTTCGCACGGACTACTCGGCCAGCACCGGCGACGCCCTGAACCCCTTGATGATCAGGTAGAGGGCGAACGACAGCTCGAACGCGGCCTCGGGGATCGTCAGGATCGAGTGGAAGCCGTCCTGCTCGTAGGCGCCGAAGAGGACGAAGATCGCCGAGACGAAGATCAGTGGCCCGCCGACCACGCCCAGCATCGCGAGCTTGGGCGGCATCAGGCCGGTCCGGTACATCATCCAGCCGAGCAGAATCCCGTTGACGCCGACGCAGAAGCCGGGACCGAGGAGGAAGGTCCAGTCGTGGACTGCGACCAGACTCTGGCCGGCGATGTCGAGCGAGCTACCGTCGGCGCCGATCGAGCCGGCGATGTCGTCGTGGAGCGTCAGGATCGAGAGGACGCTGATCACGCCGACGCCGATGATCGCGGACTCGACCGTCCGTGACGCCACATAGCTCAGCGACATCGTTTCGCTGTAGCGGCGGAGGATCGGGAACATCACGACGGCGGTGCCGACGTTGCCGATCATCAGGAAGATCTCGAGCAGGGCGGCGAAGGTGATTGCGCCGTCGTCGCCACCGCTGAGGATGTAGCCGTCATCGAAGACCGGCTGGTAGAGGATCAGCGCTCCGATCGACGTGATGAAGGTCGAGAGCATCAGCCATCCCGCCAGGTGGGCGCGTTGCTTCTGCTGCGGCGTCTGTTCCACGGCAGCGCCGTCCGTCGCGTAGTCCGACATAACCCTGTTCTCCCATTCGCCCCTGAGCGATCACCGAACGCCGGGCCAGGGGCGAGATTCCCGGCGACGGCAGTGAGCGATCCGAACCCTATTCGGTTATCGCGAATCGGCGATCGTCCGGCCGGTGTCGGCCGTGCCGCCTAGTTGCCCTCGTCGACCAGGCCGTCGCAGTCGTCGTCGATCCGGTTCGCCAACTCGGCCGCGTTCGGGTGGATGAACGACTTGGTGTCGTTGCAGTCGTACTGGAGCACGGTGTAGCCGTCGCTGTCCTGGTCGGACGTGTCGTTGCCGTCCGGCGTGTTCAGATCGCAATCGTCGTCGATGAAGTTCGCGGCGATCTCGGTGAGCAGGGGCGAGATCGTCGCCTCGGTGTCGTTGCAGTCCGGCGGGCTGTCCTCGACGCAGACGCCATCGGAATCGCCGTCGGTGCACGGCGGTTGCTGGTCATCGTTCTCGACCGTCCCCGCGGCTGTGCCGCGATCGATCGTCGCGCCCTTCGGCTTCGTCAGCTTGACCGTGAAGGTTTCGTCGGGTTCGACGGCCACGTCCTCGGTCGAGGCGACCGAGATCATCGCCTTCCGCTTGCCCGGCATGATCTTCACCTTGCCGCCCGCCGTCGCAATATCCCCGGCCGAGGCCGACCCGGGCTTGACGGAGTAGGCGGCCGTGACCTTCGCCGGTGCGTTCTTGGAGAGCTTGACGACGAAGGCGATCGCGTCCCCCTCGGCAGCGGTGCCGTCGGCGATCGAGAGTTTCGGCTTCGCGGCGTGGGCGGCTGAGGCGAGGAGCAGGAAGGTCAGGACGAGAATCGCCGCCGCTCGAAATGGGGCAAACATCTGCCGGAGTATCGCCACGGGTGTGGGCGCCGTCAACGCCGAATCTCGATGGGGTGCCGGTTGTAACCACAGGTGCCTGCCGGACATGATCGGTAGATGAACTCGGGGGACGACCGGTTCGAGAGGGCGTTCGAGGGGTGCGCGGCCCCGGTGATGGCGTTCGCGCTGCGCCGCGTGGGATCGCGCGAGGACGCCGAGGACGTCGTCGGTGAGACCTTCGCCGTCGCCTGGCGCCGCCGCGGTGAGATCCCGGATCCGCCGCTGCCCTGGCTCTACGCGGTGGCGGCCAACGTCGTCAACAACAGCCGCCGATCGTCGCGACGGCTCGGGAGGCTGCGCGCCAGGCTCGCGAGCCAGCCTCCGTCGCATGCCGGCGATCATGCGGACGACATCGCCGCCAACGACGCCTTCGCCACGGCGTTCGCGAAGTTGTCGGACGCGCAGCGCGAGATCCTCCGGCTGGTCGCCTGGGAGGGACTCGGTCCGCGCGAGGGCGCCGTCGCCCTCGAGTGCTCGGAGACCGCTTTCAAGGTCCGGCTTCATCGCGCTCGCCGTGAGCTGGAGAAACGATTGCTCCAGGCCGGACATGTAGAGGGTGAGATGCCGGAACCCAACCTGACATCAGACGCGGGGGCGCAATGACCGACGATCCGATCGACGAGCTCGGCCGGCGGAACCCGGTGCGGCCCGACGACATCGAGGCGACGCTCAGCGATGCCGACCGCGCTCGGCTGCTCGCGGTCGCCCGCGCGAGCGATCCGGAAGCGACGACCACGCCTCGTGACGCCTCCCGGTGGCGCCGGCGCCGGCTCTTCGGTCTCGCGGCAGCTGGGCTCGCGATCGCCTTCACCCTGATCGTGATTCTCGGCGGCAGCGGGACCGGCCCGGTCGAGGAGCCCGCCTTCGCGCAGGCCGCCATCGCCGTCGCCGAGGGCAATCCTCGCCTCCTCGTCGAGGCCGACGGTTGGTCCGTCGACAACGCGGGCGAGTTCGAGGTCGACCAGGGCAACATCGACTTCGTCAACGGCGACGAGAGCCTGCGGATCGACTGGGGCGACGCTCGCTACTACTCCGAGCCCGAGGCGCCGAAGCAGGGGTTCGGCGTCTGGTCGCGACCCAAGGAGACGAGCTGCTCGGTCGAGGCAGACGAGGGGGAGAGCATTCCGAAGGACGAACGGAGCGGCATGATCGTCACCGAGGAGGGCGAGCGGATTCCCCTCCGTCTCGCAGACTGCGACACCCGCTACCGCGTCAGTGAAGTCTCGTTCCTGGGACAGCGGGTGCTGGTGGCCGAGAACCAGCAGCTGATCGACGGCGAGGAACCGGTGTCCAGCTTCGACCTGCAACTGCCGCCTTCGAAAGGCATCTTCGTCTCGATCAACGCGTCCGGAATGTCGGCCGATCGCTTCTACGACGTCCTCGGATCGGTTCAGCCGACCGACGTCGACACCTGGCTGGCGGCGTTGCCCGACGACATCGTGCGGCCGGTCGACCGGCCTGAGATCGTCGCCGGGATGTTGGAGGGCCTGCCGGTCCCGCCCGAGGTCGACACCGACGCGCTCGAGCAGGAGGCCGGTGCTCTCGATCGCTACCAGCTCGGCGCGAAGGTCAGCGGCGGGGTCGCCTGTGCTTGGCTCGACCGCTGGGCCGAAGGCGTCCGGACCGGCGACGACGCCGTGATGGCGGAGGCGACCGAGGCGATGTCAAGCTCGCGCGACTGGCCGATCCTGAAGGAGATGGCGAAGGAGGGCGGATACGCGCAGGTGGTCTGGGAGTACGCGCGGGATATGGAGAACGACGACCGCGAAGCGCTCCTCGGCAGTGCCGGGACCGAGACGATCGACGACAAGACCTACGAGGTGGGGCCGAGTTACGCGACCGGGCTCGGCTGCGACTCGGAGAAGCGGACGCTTCGCGAGGAGTAAAGGGGACCCGGGATCGGTCCCGGGACGTGCAGACGAGTCGCCCGCAGCAGCAACTGAATCGGGGCGACCCGTCCGCGACAGCCGGATCTGCTTCGAAACCGGACCCGAGGGAGAGGGCCGGGTCCCTGTGACGAACCGCCTGACGGGCGCTCGGTACCCCGAATCCCAGATGCCCAAACATCGCGTCCCACTTGACGCGGCTCGGGGTCAGTCGATTAGAGGCCGTCGAGGAACTCGAGCACGGCGGCGGTGCTGGTCTCCGGAGCGTCGGCGAAGACGAAGTGCCCGGCGTCCGCGACGACCTCGAGCTGCGAACCGGGGATCTCCCGGTGGAAGCGATGGGCGCCGGCGACCGGCGAGAACTCGTCGTTCTCGCCCCAGAGGATCAGCGTCGGCAGCCCGAGCCGCGCGAGCGCGCCCTCATAGGGGGCGAGCTTCTCGAAGTCGCCGGAGCGATACATCTCGAGGATCGCCTGCTGACCGGCCGCCGTCCCGAGAGACTTCCAGTAGGCGTCGATCGCCTCCTCCTCCATCGCCGGCGAGACGGCGTTCATCAGCCCGCCGAATGACTCGCGGGTCATCGCCTCGACGAGCTCTTCACCGGTTCCTGGTGTCCGCAGGGCCGCCGCCATGCCGTGCCAGTTGCCATCAGGGAAGAAGCCGGAGTCGGCGATCACCAGTGCGGCGACCCGCTCTGGGTGATCGCACGCCCAGCGGAGCCCGATCAACCCGCCCCAGTCGTGTGCGACGAGGACGACCGGTGGCAGCTCGAGTTCGGTGACGAAACCGTCGACGGCTTCGACCAGTCGCTCCCATGTGGCCGGCGGATCGGCCGGCGAGTCGCCGCTGCCCGGCATGTCCGGCGCGTAGCCGCGGTGGCCCGCGTCGGCCGCCGCCTCGAGCAGGCCGCGCCACATGAACGAGTTCTCGGGGAAGCCGTGCAGGCAGAGGAGGGGAGGGCCCTGGGTCTCGCCGGCGGGCACGCCTTCGCCGTAGGCCAGCGCCGAGGTCCGTCCGGCGCCGAGCGGGCTCACGGCCCGGGCGTCTGGGCTGCGATCGCGTTGAGGTCGCGGACCGCCCCGATCAGGTCGCCTGCCGTGATCTGGTCCGCCGCGATCAGCGAGGGAAGCCGGCCGCGGACCTCGGCGCACTTCTCGGCCCGGCCGACGAGGACGCTGCGGGCGTTGACCTCAGCCGACCTCTCGAAGTCAGGCTTGGCCGGCGCCGTCGGCGGTGACCAGTGGTTCATCAGGAACATCGAGCCGGTGACGTCGCCGCGGTTCGGGCCGCAGCTCTGGGCCCAGTTCGAGGGATCCGTGAGCTGCTCCTGGTTCGGGAACGTGTAGGGCGTCTCCTGGAGGATCCCCTGGTAGGTCCGGTGGTACCAGTCGTAGTTGCCGGCGTCGTTGTCGGCGAGCATCACGACCTGCTGGCGTGACTCGATCATCTGCCGCAGCGTCGGCCACTCGTCGGTGGGGCCGCGGTAGACGTAGTCCATCAGGCCGCTGCGCTGTACCGCCCGTGCCCAGGCGGCCGGCCGGATGTAGTCCTCGTTGTCGATCAATATGACGTTGTTGGGCCGGTTCCGTAGGAACTTGCGGATCTGCCGCAGCATCGGGGCCAGGCGGGAGGAGCCGAGCTGGCAGTAGACGTGGCAGAAGTAGGTCCGTGCATCGGGATTGTCGGCGTTCGAGTTCGAGACGATCCCGTTCTCGCCCTCGACCCCGTAATAGGTGTCGACGAGGAAGCCGCGGATCCCGAAGCGGAGCTGATCGGGGATCGCGATCGACTGGTTCGGCAGCACCCAGCCGAGCGACGCCGTCGACATCGCGTTGTGGGCGCCGGCGAGCACGACCTCGTTGAAGGGCTGATCGCAGAGCACCTTCTGGCCGTTGCAACGCTCGATCTTGGCCTCCGCCGTGGCCGCGAACATCGCGCCGGCGAAAACGGCCGCGAACGCGGCGAGCAGCGCGAATCGACGGGTCCGGGACGAGTCCATGGCCGCGCACCCTACCTCCGCCGACGACTGCCGCACAAGCGGGTACCCTTGCCGTCGCTCTGGCGCCTTGGCGGAGTGGCTACGCAGCGGCCTGCAAAGCCGTTTACACCGGTTCGACTCCGGTAGGCGCCTCTAGCGGAATGGGATCTAGCCGGAGACCTCGATCTTGCAGCGTCCCCCGGGTTGCGGGGTCACGGTGACGGTCTTCGCGGCTCCGTGCTTGACGCTGACCCCGTGGGAGCAGATCGACGCGTTCGGGCTATAGATCTCACATTTCGGACCGTTGCAGTCGCTGTTTCTGCCGAGGCGACGCACGTCCAGGATGTATCCGTGCCGCATCGAGCCACCGGATTCGTAGGTGAAGACCGTGCTTCTCTCCGTCGGGTCGGCAACCCGTCCCTTCGTCGCGATCGCGTCGGTCGGCTCGATCAGGACGACCCCGGCCGGCCGGTGACCGGCGGACGCTTTTCCGTTCCAGCGGACCGTGAGGCTCGTTGTCCGTTCGTCGTCGCGGATCACGGTGTGGCTCTGATCGTCGCCGTCGTCGCCACAGCCTGCCGCTGAGCTGAGCGCCGCGAGGACGAGTAAGGAGATCACGCCGCGCATCTACTGGAACTACGGATGACTCCGGCAACCGTCACGAACGCATCCTAGGAACCGGTGCCCAGCCAGGCGAGGAATGACACGAGGTCCTCGAACTTCTGCGGCTCCTTCTGCTTCATCGCTTGGTAGCTGGGCATGATCCCCGGCCCCGCGATCACCGCCTTCGCGAGCTGTGCCTGGGTCAGCTCGGTCCCGATGTCAGTGAGTTCGGGCCCTGGGCCGTTGTTGCCCGACCTGCCGATCCGGTGGCAGGCCAGGCAGGCGGACTGGGCCGCTACGAGCCTTCCTGGCTCGAGCTCGGGTGGAACGGCAATATCGATCTCCGCCGGTGCTTTCGAGCCGATCGTTGTCGAGGGCGGCGGAGCGGGCTCGGAATCGCCGCCGCCACAGCCGGCCGCAGCCGTCGCGATCAACCCCGCGCTCACGAGGGCAACGGCGTGGCGCCTGAGCATCGTTCCCCCTCGCATATCCGCAGTATCCACCGCCCTGCGAAATAGGATGCCGTTGAACTTCGAACGGGAGGCGAGATGGGATCGATGAGGAGAACCGCTGCGACCCTAGTTGGGTTGATGGCCACCGGTGCGCTGCTTGGCGCGAGCGGTGCCGGCGCGCTTCCGAAGGACGCGAAGATCCACGACATCACGCTGAAGACGACCAAGAACAACTACGTGATGAAGGTCGACGCCTACGCCGACACCGTGCTCGTCTTCGACTGGCCGCGCAAGGACATCGAGGCGAAGGAGAAGTCGAGCGGCATCTTCACCATCCTCCGCCCGAGTTCAGGCCCGCGGTGCAAGCACCTTCAGGTCGTCGCCTATTCGCGCGGCAACCACGCCAAGGACGAGGTCGAGAAGAAGTTCTGCTGGAACAGCTGACGAGCCGGCTTGGCCGGGCCGATTAGTTTCCGCAGCGGGCCGGGTCTCAGCCCCCGAACCCACGGCCGCAGGGGCCGGCAATCCGAGGAGGACTCATGAGCAGGCTCAGGTGCCACATCTCAATCTCGCTTGACGGCTACGTCGCCGGCCCGAACCAGAGCGAGGAGAACCCGCTCGGCGAGGGCGGCGAGGGCCTGCACGAATGGGTGACCTCTCTGGCGGCGTGGCGCGAGACCCACGAGCTCGAGGGCGGTGCCGAGAACGAGAACACGCGGATCGTCGAGGAGGCGAGGGAGAACATCGGCGCGGCGGTGATGGGCAGGAACATGTTCGGCCCGCCGGCCGGCGGGCCCTGGGACGACGAGTGGAAGGGCTGGTGGGGTGACGATCCGCCGTACCACTACGACGTCTACGTCATCACCCATCACCCGCGCGATCCGCTGGTGATGGAGGGCGGGACCACGTTCCACTTCGTGACCGAGGGGATCGAGTCGGCGCTGGAGCAGGCGAAGGCTTCAGCGGGCGGCAAGGACGTGATGGCCTGGGGCGGCGGTCAGACCATCTCCGAGTACCTGGCGGCCGGACTGGTCGACGAGCTCGAGCTCCACGTGGTCCCGATCGTGCTCGGCGGCGGCGCGAGCCTCTGGAGCGAACTCGAGGGTCCGACGCAGTTCGAGCTCGTCCGCGTGGTCGAAGCAGCGGGCGTCACCCACCTCAAGTATTGGACTACAGACTGAGGCTGACCTAGCCTGGGACCGATGGAAGCCCGGGTCGCAACGAAGGCCGACCTCGAGCCGGTCACGCAGCTGCTGACCGACGCGTTCGCGACCGACCCGCTGTGGAGCTGGGCATATCCGGATCGGGCCGACATGGAGCGGTGGTGGCGCCTCCACGTCGAGAGCGCCCTTCGCTTCCCTTGGACGTGGGTGCTCGGCGACTTCGCCGCGGTGGCGGTCTGGATCCCACCGGGCGAGTCGGAGCTGAGCCAGAAAGGGGAGGCCCGGGTCGAGTCGCTGGTCGGCGAGCTCGCCGGATCGCGTGCGCCCGAGATCCTCGAGCTGCTTCAGCGGTTCGAGGCTGCCCACCCCGCCGCGGGCCCGCCGCACTATTACCTGACGCTGCTCGGCGCCGATCCGGCCAGGCGGGGCAACGGCCACGGCATGGCGCTCCTCGAGCATTGCCTGGGGCTGGTCGACGAGAAGGGGCTCCCGGCTTACCTCGAATCGAGCAACCCCGGCAACGACCCGCGCTACGAGCGGCGCGGGTTCCGTCGCGTCGGCGGCTTCAACCGTCCCGACGAGCAGATGACGGTCTCGACGATGTGGCGGGAAGCCCGCGTCTAGTCAGTCGACGACCCGGAACCGCAGACCCGCGCGCTCGAAGCGCGGGACCGACCCGGTGCCGAGGGCCGCGGCCGGGGTCAGGCAGCCGAGGGAGTTCGCGGCCGGCTCATGCTCGGAAAGGATGAGCCCGGCTTCGCCGATCATCTTCGCCGTCGTCAGATAACCGGGGTGGCCGTCGGCCTCGACCTCCACCTCGATGCGGTGCTCGCCGGTGGTGGCGCCCTCGACCCGCATCGACCACTGCCAGTCCTCGAGGCGGTCGGCCGCAGGGCCGGCACCGGAGTCGGGCAGGACGCGGCCGAGCACTGAACTGATCCGGCGCTTCGCCGAGGGACCGGCGAGCAGGGTTCGCCGCATGCCGGCCTGGACAGCCGACAAGGCCCCGGCAGCCGCGAGCCTGGCCGGCAGGGTCACCGGGCCGCCGTCGAGAGCCATGCCCTCGCGATAGCGGAAGGGCGGGGGAGGGTCAGCGGTCGCCGTGATCTCCGCCGTCCGCTGGATCACCGCCGGGTTGATGAACGCCGCCGGCGTCATCGGTGCGATCACTGTCGACCCCTCGCGGCGGACGCCGATCTCGATCGGGCTGGTCTCGCGGACGAGCATCGCTCGCGCCGGGTCGTCGACCAGTGCCGCCGGGTCGGCAGCGACGGCCGAGTCGGGATCGGCCGTGACCTCGACCATGCTCTGGCTCGTCCCACCGGAGACGCCGTCGGAGGGGCGGGGGATTCCCGGCGGCATCTTCACCCGCACCTCGAGATCGACCGCCACCAGCTCCTCGCCCCACCGGGCTCGCGCGGCCTCGGCGGCCATCAGCACCGCGAGGTCGGGAGGGAGCACTTCGAAGCCCGCGACCTGGACGATGGCGACGCCGCGGGCGCGGGCCGGTTCGCCGAAGTCCCGGAGGATGCCGCGGACGAACGGGATTTCACCGCTCAGGTCGAAGTAGTGAGCGCCCTCCTCGACGCAGGCGGCGATCACCGGTCGGGCATGCCGGGTGTAGGGGCCGACGAGGTTGAGCACGACCCGGGCCCGCGCCGCGAGCGCCCGAAGCGACTCCTCGTCGCCCGTGTCGGCAGCGATCTTCTCGGCGCCGGCGACGCCGACGTCGAGCAGGACCCGCTCGAGCTTGTCGGGATCGCGACCGGCCGCCGCCCAGGTGAACCCGTCCTCGAGCGAGCGTTCGTTCAGGTGAGCGGCCACGCGCCGACCGGTGACACCAGTGCCTCCGAGGACGACGACTGCGAGATCCTTGCCGGCCATGGACGCAGCCTATGGCCGTCGCCGTCTCATGCAAGTCCGAGATCGGTCCACGTGGATTACCGGCATTCGGATTCCAAGGTGATCGCTAAGATCCCGCGCCATGAAACGGGCATCCATTCTTCTCACGGTCATCGCAGCGCTGGCGCTGCTCTCCTTCTCGATCGCGGCCTGCGGCGGTGGCGACGACACCGGCACCGCGCCGGAGGTCACGAGCCTCGAGTCGTCCACGACGGAAATCGATCCGGCCGACATCCAGCCCTACCCGGAGGCCGTCAAGGCCGAGTTCCTCAAGTCCTGCGGCAAGTCGTCGGGAGGAGAGAAGTCACTGTGCGAATGCATCTTGACGGCATACGAGGAGACGCTCCCGCTCGAGATGTACCAGAAGGTGACCGACCCGAAGCCGGGTCAGGCGCCGCCCGCGGTGCCGCAGGCGACCCAGGATGCGGCCAACGCCTGCGTGTCCAACGGATAGCAACATTGCCGGTGCAAGGCCGGAATGCATAAGTGGCACAGATTTCTCCGGAATCGGTTAACGTGCGATTGTCGTCCATACCGGACGGCCGTTTCGTTCCCACGTACGGAGGAGAAATCCGAAATGAGCATGAAGAAGTTTTCGCTCATCGCCGCCGCGGCATCCATTGCGGTCCTGGCGATGGCGAGCTCGGCGCTCGCCAACAATGGCGCGTCGCTTTCTAACGCGAAGGCAGACCCGGTCAACAACATCCCCGCCGGCCTCAGCCAGCAGGGTGGTCTGTACCTCGACGTAACCAACTGCGAGTCGACGGATGCCTCGTGCATCAGTTCGGGCGGTACGGCTCCGACTCAGGTGTCCGACGGCGTCTGGGGTACGCAGGTCAGCTGGAGCGGTCAGGTCTCGGTCGCCCCGTCCAAGCAGCCGGTCTGCGCCCAGGCAACGATCGCTGCGCTCACCTACCAGAACGCGATGAAGGCGTGCAACGGCTCCGTTCAGGGAACCGGCGGCGCCACGGTCTGCCTTGGTGGTCTCACCACCGGCACCCCCTGTTCTGCGGTTCAGGCGAAGGTCATCGTCTTCCGCGGCCCGGACTTCACTGATCCGGACCTCGGTGGCGGTAACGGCCTGTTCGGCAAGGCCGGAAAGGTCTACAAGAGCGTGAACCTGTACGCGGACATCGGGGTCGGCGTTGCCGTCATCCCGGCCGTGTTCACGCCGGCCAGCAAGGCGACGAAGGCCTTCGGGCCCTACAAGACGACCCTCAACGTGTTCGGCTCCGGCCCGCACGTCGCGCCCCCGAGTCAGAGCATCACTGACTTCTGGGCCAACGTCAACGCTGGCGTCAAGGTCAAGTGTGGCCTCGCCGGTCAGACCGGGTCGGTCAACATCGACTACCTCGGCGTGTGGGACACCAGTGCCACCCCCCAGGGTCAGCCGGACAAGAACGATCCCGCGCAGCAGGCCTGCAGCTACCAGCCGTAGCCCGCTGTAACGCGGTTGCGAAACCGCACAGGACGGAGAGGGGCGGCGCAAGCCGCCCCTCTTTCGTCTCTGGCTTCGGTACGCCCGCTACGACCAACGATCAACTAGGTTCCGAGATTCTGCGAATGCGACGATTGACGACAATCTGTCTGGCAGCTGGGCTGCTCCTGGGGCTTGTCACGCTCGGTTCCGCCGAGCTTGCGACCGCGGCGAAGCAGCAGCGCGTCACGGCGAACATCTACGGCGACGCGGACGCGAAGTTGTCGATGGTCGTCCAGAAGAGCAAGTCGGGAAGGCCTGAGCGCGTCAAGGGCCTCGAGGTCACCGACTACGACCTCACCTGCCGGCCGATCGCATCCAGCAACCAGGTCGTGACCGAGGTCGACTTCTCGTTCCCCTCGACCAGGATCACCAAGTTCCGGAAGGGGAAGTACGCCTACGGCTTCACCGGTGAGGCCGGCGACGGGGACCACTTCTCCGCCGGTTTCTCGAAGCACGGGGGATCCGCGGAGGGATATTTCTCCGCGACGAAGTCCGGCAAGCTGACCAAGCTCGAGGGCTTCCTCAGCATGGGCGCGTTCAGCCCTTCGGTGCCGGGCCTCTCCGGCCTGGCCGTGTGCGCCGATCCGGTGCGCGACAACCCTTTCCAGAAGCTGCACGGATCCTTCACGGCTTCGCTGCGCTGACCCGCCCGCGTCGGCACCGCCGACGCGACCCGGATGCGTCCGTTGCTAGATTGCCGGACCCCGGGCGTTTAGCTCAGTTGGGAGAGCGCCAGCTCGACAAGCTGGAGGTCACTGGTTCGAGCCCAGTAACGCCCATCCGGATCCGCGGCCGACTCCAGTCGCCAGCTAGGGGATCGAGCCCGGCAGGAGCTCGATCTCGTGCCGGCCCTTCGGCACCGGGAAGCGGAGGCTGAAGCCCTCGATGTCGGTGCCGGCGTCGTTCCACTCGCGGTCGTCCAGCTTCGCCTTGACCGGTCGACCGTCGATCCGGACACGGACGCGGGGTCGCTTGATCAGGGTCTCGCCGCCGCTGCGGACGACCGTGCCACTCCAAGCTCGGGTTCTGCCGCCGGCCCCGCGGACGGTCGAAGTCAGCGCATGACCGTCCCATTCGGTCGCCAGGAGTCGGCCCGGCACGGCATCGAGGTGCGGCCGCGAGAGCTGCTGCGCCCGCATCGAGTCGGGCCGGAGGGCGCCGTCGGGCTGGACCGTCTGCCAGCCGTAGAACTCCGGCTTCTGCTTCCACATCCAGAACCCGCTGCCGGCCGTGAACTCGTCGAGGAGGTCGAGGTTGGCGACGAGGCGTTCCTCGCCGGCCGGGTCGGTGCCGCCGCCCCATTCGCCATTGACGAACGGCGCCTCGTAGGAGGCAGCCTCGTCGACCGCGCGCTCGTAGGAGAGCCGAAGCTGGGCGAGGTCGCCGCTGTTGAAGACGCCGGTGTAGATGTGCGGCGCGTAGACGAGGTTGCCGTCGTCGCTGAACGGCTCCGGGTTGCCCGGGTCGACGTCGATGACGTCGCGGATGATGCTCGGCTCGAACCAGAGCATGCGCTCCTCTCCGGACTTCCGGAGCCCCTCGATCATTCGGCTGTAGAAGGGCCAGAGCTGCTGCCGCTCGAAATCGGGCGAGTTGGTCGAGCCGAACGTCGGCTCGTTCATCAGCTCGAAACCGAGCAGGCGCCGGTGTCGTCGCAGCTTCTCGGAGACCGCGCGCATGGCCCCCAGGTAGTGGGTCTGCAGCGGCTTGCCGGCGACGACGGTGTTGTTCCAGAAGTTGTCGTAGGCGGCGACCGAGCAGGGCGACGTGAAGAAGGCGACCTCACACGGCTTGCCGTCGGTCAGCGTCGCCCAGTCGGGCGCGCCGTCGGCCTCGTCACCGGGGCGGAGGTTGCGGTTGTAACGGTCCTGATGGAAATCGACGAGGACCCACATCCCCGCGGCCTCCGCCAGCGAGACGACTCGATCGATCCGCTCGAGGTAGCTGCCGGAGAAGTGGTCGGGCTCCGGCTCGAGCCTGCTCCAACTTATAGGCAGGCGCAGGAAGTTGAAGCCGAGCGCAGCCATCTCGCGGAAGTCGCCCCGCCTGAGCTCGACCGTCTGCTGGAAATAGTCGGGGTACTCGACGAGGGAGTTGTCGTTGATGCCCCGGAGCAGAATCTGGCGCCCGCGCCCGTCGGCGATGTAGTAGCCGAACTTGCCCTTGGCGACGTGCGGGGAAGCGGCGCGGGGAGCGGGGGTGGTGCCGGCGGCGGCGGGCGCGAGGACGAGGAAGGCGGCGAGCGCGACGGCGGCGAGGAGACGGAGCTTCATCGCTCGAATGGATACCAGTGACGGCTTCGGCGCGAGCCGGGTCCGATTCGAGTCCACCGGCGTGAGCGTTGGTAGCCTGCCGCCGCATGGACGGCCCGCGTTGAGCGCCACCGAACAGCGCGATGTCGAAACCGCGCTCCGCGATCTGCCCGGAATCGAGCAATTCGTCAAACGCCTTCTCGAGCGAATCCGGCCATTCCTCGACCTCCGGCCACCGGCGCGCGTGCTCGACATCGGTGCTGCCCAGGGGGTCTCGATGATCGCCTACGGAAAGGAAGGATTCGAAGTCGCCGGTGTCGAGCCGTGGGACGATGCTCGCGACGTCGCGGAGGAGCTCGCCGAGCGCACGGGAGTCGCTATCGAGATCGTCGAAGGGGTCGCCGAGGTTCTGCCCTTCGGAGACGGTTCCTTCGACTTCGTCCACACCTATTCGGTCCTCGAGCACGTCGACGACCCCGACGCCGTTTTCGACGAGGTCCACCGAGTCCTCAAGCCGGGCGGCGGGTTCTATTTCGCCACCACGAGCAACATCAGCCCGCGTCAGAACGAGATCCGCCACTTCCCGCTCTTCCCCTGGTATCCGGACAGAGTCCGGCGAGCGATCATGATCTGGGCTCGCGACAATCGCCCCTCATGGGTCGGCCATACCACCCGCCCCGCCTTCTTCTGGTTCCGGCATGGCGAGGTCCGTCGCCAGCTCGAAGCCCTCGGGTTCACTGTCATCAACCGCTGGCAACTGCGGGCCCGGGAGCACACCGGTTGGCGTGCGTCGGTGATCCGCGCCGCCGCGACGAATCGCGCGGTCAGACTCGTGGCCGACATCGCCGTGCCGGGCGTCGAGTATCTGGCGATCAAGTCCTGAGGTCCGAGTAGCTGAACGGCGCACGGCGGGCCCGCAATCGGCATAGTTCGTGCGGCATGCGTTGGGGGGTGAGTATCGGGTTCGCCGTGGGCGCCGCTCTGGCGACCCTCTCGCTGGCCGCCGCGGACGCCGGCGCAGCGAAGTTTCCGTTCGAACGGGCTCACAAGTACGAGTGGCGTGCCGCGGGGGATGTGCTCGCGAGCGCTGACTTCAACGGCGACGGTCACCAGGATCTGCTCCTGCGATCGAGTGCCGCCGCCAAGGCGCCTCTCTCCCTCAGCGTCCGCCTCGGTCAGGGCGGCGCAGAGTTCGGAAACGCTCGCCGCATCGTCCGGGGGGTCGAAGTGAAGGACGTCGCCGTATCGAATCTCGACCGACGCCGAGGGGCCGACCTTGCGATCGCCTCAGGCGGCGGCGTGCAACCCGTCGTCTTGACGACTCTGCTCGGCGATCGCGGTGGCCGCTTCGTCGAGGCAGACGAGCGGACCCTTCCGTTCGACTTCCCGAACCAGGGGTACAGGCCGGAGGTCGAGGTCGCCAGGTCAGCCGGAAACCGGCCGGCGCTCATCCTGCGCGCTTTCGCCGGATCGGACGATGCTTCGGTCGGATCCATTGCCACAGACCGCCGCGGTCGGATGGGCCCGCTGGTCGAGAGCCCACTGTCGATGCCGCCGGCCTTCCACCCCGGCTACGGCGAGATCCCGACTATCGGTGATCCGATGGCGGCGGGCGATTTCAACGCCGACGGTTCCTCCGATCTTGCGTTCGAATACTTCCCGACTCAAAACAGCAGGTCCAACGGCCTTGTGGTTCTCATGCTTGGTGCCCCCGACGGCACGTTCGCCGAGGATGTGACCGCTGCCGGGACGGTGGGTGCTGACGGCATCTCGGTGGCCGACCTGAATGACGATGGGTTCGACGACCTGGTGACGAGTGGTTCTGCCACGCCGCAGAGCTCGGTCCGGCCCTATCTGTTCATGAACACAGGGACGGCGGACTTCGAGGCACCGTCCGGGCTTCCGAATTGCCCCTTCCGGGACTACCCGCCCCCGGCCATCGCCGATTTCAACGGCGATGGTCATCTCGACATCGTGGACCCACATCGGGAGCTCCGGGCCAGCGGGCAGTGCTACTGGCGCGGTCGAGGCGACGGAACGTTCGCCAACGCAATTGAAAGTAAGCCGCTACTCGCGCGCAGCATCGTTGCGGGCGAGTTCGACGGCGACCGGCTGCCCGACCTTGCCATCAGCACCAGCAATTCGCTGGTGATCGAGCGCAACATCTCGCGCTAGTTCACTACCGGCCGGTTAGCCTCCCGATATGGGACGGGGATGGCTTGCATTCGGCATCGCGCTGGCGGTCCTGGGCGGCTGCGGCGACGGTTCAGCCGAGGACGTCGAGCCGGGCCGTGGTGGCGCGATCGAACTGACCGGCTGGCTGCCGCCGGCGTCCGGATACGCCAGCGCCGACCTCGTGGCGTTGAAACGGGATCTCGGACTGGCTGAGGACGCCGATCCGCTGGCTTCCAGCAAGCTCTTCGAGTGGATCCCCGGCGGCTGGGCGGGGCTGTACCTGTCGAACCCTTCGAAGGAGACCCGCGCCGCGCTTCAGTTGTCCGCCGCGACGGAGTTCGCCGAGATGTCGATCCAGAAGGACGAGCAGCCGGTGACGGCGATCAGAACCTCGGCTGACACCGACGAGATCCGGCAGAAACTGATCGACCTCGGCTTCGTCGACCGCAACGGCATCCTGGAGGGCCCCGATGGAATGCGGGCGACTGGCTGGGAGGACACCAAACCGGAGCTCTGCGGGTCGGCTGGGGGCTTGGAGCCGTGCGGGGACAGGGATTCATACCCGGAGAAGGGCCTCGCGGTGAAGATCGAGGACGATGTGATCCTGCTCTCGCCTGACGCCGCCAAGCTCGCGGTGGCGCCCGACGATCCGGGTGGGCCGCCGCTCGAGGTCCAGTCGCTGCTGGATGCCGACGTGACCTACGCCAGCGGATACGACTACCAGTGCGTCCGTCAGAACGGGATCGCGACGAGCCCCGATGGCACGGGGGAGATGGCCGCCATCTTCGAGGGCTCGTCCGAGGCACTGAAGATCACGCCGGAACCCGGTTCCGAGGGCGTCGGGCAACCGGTGTTCGACGGCGACGCGGTCACGGTCGAACTCGATCTGCCGAAGCCGATGGGGCCGCGGCAGTTCCAGTCGGACGAGTTCGCAGGGATCTCGTGCGCGAACGACGGATAGACGTCTCGGGGAACCGCGCCGGCACTCAACTCAGCATGTGACAATGTCGGGCGTGGGATGGGGGAGAGGAGCGACTTCTGTCGTCGGATCGCTCTGCGCAGCGGCGATCTGCGCATTGGCTGCGACGCCCGGTGCATCCGCGGGCGAGCCGGGTCTTCCGTTCCAGCCGATCGGCGTCTACGACCAGGGTTGCGGGCCCAGGATCCTGGCAGCGGACATCGACGGCGACGGCAACCTGGACCTGGTGTGTCCCGAATACCGCGGATCGGTCGGTTCCGGACTCGGACGCGTGGCGGTCCGGCACGGCGACGGAAGTGGCCGGTTCGGTCCTGAGCGAGCTCTCTACTCAAAGCTGGTCGCCGACCTGGAGATCGCCGACCTCAACGAAGACGGCGCTCCCGACATCGTCGCGACGGAATCAGGTCGGGATCGGCGAGCGACGGTCGTCGTCTTGCTCAACGACGGAAGCGGCGACTTCGCGACGACATCGAGCGTGGAACTTCCCGAGCGGTACGGGTTGCCCGAGTATCCGGACCTGGGAACGAACTACGGGCCGGAGGTAGAGGTCGGAGACGCGGACGGCGACGGAAACCCGGACGCCCTCGTCCGATCAGTCCGCCCCGAAGGATCGGGAATGGTCGGTCTGCTCCCCTCCGATGGCGCAGGACACCTCGGTGCACTCTCGGAAACGCGTGTGGCGATGCCTCCGACGGATCCCGACGACTACGGCTACGCGACCTTCTTCAGCGATATGACTTCCGGCGATTTCGACGGCGATGGCCGCACCGACTTGGCCTTCGACGTGGTTCTGAACGACCTCCACGCGGTTGGCCACATCGTGGAGATGCACGGCGAAAGCGACGGTAGCTTCGCCCAGGTCGACACCTCTTCGCCGTCTCAAGGCCCGCAAGAGCTCAATGCCGTCGATCTCAACGGTGACGGACGCGACGATCTCGTCAGCAGCGGTACCGATCTGGCCGTCACCGGTGAAGGACTTGCGGTTCGGCTCAGCACGGCGACCGACCTGACGACGCCGGCGTTTCCCACCGGGACAGCGCCATACCTGGCGCACTTCACCATTGATGACTTCGACCAAGATCGGCAAATGGACATTTTCGGGGCGCCCCCCTGGGAGGATCCCGGGCCCCGATTCCTGCGGGGCGCCGGCGATGGGACCTTCGACACCTTCGGCGGCGCGGGCTCCAGCCAGTCCTACGGGGTGGCGAGTGGGGATTTCGATGACGATGGATATCCGGACATCGCCAGGCTCACGAGCGAATACGACGCTGAAGCCGGGCAGTTCCTCTTCAGGCTTGAGATCGACCGGAACACCCTCGGCACACCGAACCGGCTCGGCCTCAAAATCGACGGGCCGCGGGGGCGGGTGGGTAGATCAGGTCTGTTGCAGCACGGCCTCCGCTTCCGGGCCAAATGCGGCGTGGACTGTCGTGTGACCGCCAGGTTGAGCATGGAGGGTGCATCCGGTCGCACGCTCGCCTCCGAGAGGACGGACCTGCGCGGACGGGGCAAGGCGATGGTCTTGCGGATCCGCTCTTGGGGCGTTCGTGCCGTCCGGCGCCTTGGGCGGCATGAGCATCTGATTCTCCGCGTCAATGGCAGGCCGATCACACCCGTCGAGGCCCCGGCCGAGCACCGCCATCTCGACGTTCGCCTTCGGGGCTGATTTCCGACTCGCTACGGCCCCTTGGCTGAGGGCTCTGCAGCCTGGCTCGATGGTGCGGCTGGAGTCACACGAATATCCTCCGCCGCATGAGCACACTTGACACGACTTCAGCTTCCGGCGTCTACGAGGTTCCCGAGGAGCTGCGCGATTTCCGCGATCTCGTCCGTCGCCTCTCTCAGGAGCAGATCGCTCCCCGTGCCGCCGAGATCGACGAGAAGGGCGAGTACCCGTGGGACATCCGCGAGCTCCTCGCTTCGCACGACATCCTCGGCCTGCCATTTCCGACCGAGTACGGAGGGACGGGAACGGGAACGCTGATGCAGCAGATTGCCGTCGAGGAGATTGCGAAGTCGTGCGCGTCGAGCGCGCTGATCCTGATGGTCCAGGAACTCGGGACGCTGCCGATCCAGCTGTTCGGCTCCGACGAGCTCAAGGAGCGCTTCCTGCCGAAGTGCGCGAGCGGCGAGTGGTCGCCCGCCTTCGCGTTGTCTGAGCCCGAGGCCGGCTCCGACCCCGCCGCGATGCGCACGACCGCCGTCAAGGACGGTGACGAGTGGGTGATCAACGGTTCGAAGAACTGGATCACCAACTCGACGATCGCCGACTTCTACGTCGTCTTCGCAGTCACCGACCGCGAGAGCCGCCGGATTACGGCGTTCGTGGTCGAGAAGGACCGTCCCGGGTTCTCGATCGCCAACCTCGAGCACAAGCTCGGGATCAAGGGCTCGCCGACCGGCTCGCCCGTCTTCGAGGACGTGCGGGTCCCCGACGCGAACGTGATCGGCGAGGTCGGCCGCGGTCTGTCGGTCGCCCTCGGCACGCTCGAGCGGACCCGCCTCGGTGCCGCCGCCCAGGCCGTCGGGATCGCGCAGGGCGCCACCGACTACGCGGTCGAGTACGCCAAGGAGCGGGTCGCCTTCGGCAAGCCGATCATCGAGCTCCAGGGCATCCAGTTCAAGCTCGCCGACATGGCGACCCGGACGGCGGCCGCCCGCGAGCTGCTCTACACGGCATGCGCGAAGATCGACCGCGGCGACGCCGACAAGGCGCAGTACAGCTCGATGGCCAAGCTCTTCGCTTCCGACACGGCGATGGACGTGACCGTCGAGGGCGTCCAGGTGCTCGGCGGCTACGGCTACGTCAAGGACTACCCGCTCGAGCGGATGATGCGAGACGCCAAGATCACCCAGATCTACGAAGGCACGAACGAGATCCAGCGGGTGGTCATCGCCCGCTCGCTGAGCCGCTGACGGCCATAGACTGACCCGGCTATGCGCATCTACGTCTGCTGGGACAACAAGGCCAAGCACCCGATCATCGGTGAGCACCCCTGCGGGGTCGCCTACGAGGCCGTGGTCGACGCCGGCTATGAGCCCGAGGTCGTCAAGGCCTATGGCTGGGCGAAGCTGCCGCAGGCGCTGAACTTCACGTCGGGCCGCAAGGAGGTCCGGGAGCTGACGGGCAAGGACGAGGTCCCGGTCCTCGTGCTCGACGACGGCGCGGTCGTCGCCGGCACAGCGGAGATCGTCGCCTGGGCGAAGGCGAACCCGGCCGCTCCGGCGGCAGGCTGACCGAGCCGGCGTAGCAGGGCCGTTCGTGCTGGCCGACGCGCTCGGGACCTACGCGACGGCGATCGGGCTGATCGCGGTCGCGACGGCGATCGGCGCCGGCATCCTCGCCGGAGCCGGTGCCCGGCGGCTCTCGCCGGTGGCACCCGTCGTCGGCCTCGCCGCTGCGGCGATGATCGCCTGGTGGGCGGTCCGGCTTCCCGGCCACGGTCTCACCGCGCTTCTCACCCTCATCGTCGTCGCGGCGATCGCCGGAGGTTTCGCGCTGGTCCGGCTCGAAGGCGTCGGCGAGACGTTGACCCGGATGCTGCCCGCCGGCATCGCGGCGCTGGCGGCGGTCTCGATTCCGTTCGCCGCTGAAGGCCACTTCGGGGTGCTCGGCACCGGCTTCAACGTCGACATGTCCCAGCACCTGTTCGCGGCGAGTTGGCTCGCCGACCCGCAGGGACTGAGCCCGAGCCTCTTCCGCAACGGCTACCCGCTCGGCCCGCACGCACTGGCCGTCGCGGCGAACGAGGTCACCGGCGAGCTCTCGATCGCCTTCACCGGTGTGACGATCGCGGTGCCGGTGATCGCGGCGCTGGCCGCGGTCGCGGCTCTCGATTCGCTCTCGCGGGTCCGCACTTTGATCGTCGCGGTCCTCACCGCGCTCGCGTACCTGGTGGCGAGCTACTTCGCTCAGGGCGCTTTCAAGGAGCTGTTCGAAGCCGCGTTCCTGCTCGGTTTCGCACTCTGGCTGCGCGACCTGACCCGCCATCCCGATCGGACCGGGACGGGTCTCCTCCGCCTGCTGCCCGGCGTGGTGATCGCCGCCGGAGCGCTCTACGTCTACAGCTGGCCCGGCCTCGCCTGGCTCGGCGCGACGTTTGCGCTCTGGGTGCTGGCCGAGCTCTACGAGCGGCGTGCCGACCCGGCGGGGGCGCTGCGCCGGGCGGCGCCGGCCGCGATCGTCGCCGTCGTCCTGCTCGCCGTGGTCGCCGCCCCCGAGCTCGACCGGATCTCGAAGTTCGGGACGAGCGTCGACGCCGTGACCGAGCGGACCGGGCGCCCCGCAGGACCGG
Source organism: Solirubrobacterales bacterium (assembly GCA_046330285.1). Lineage (GTDB taxonomy): Bacteria > Actinomycetota > Thermoleophilia > Solirubrobacterales > 70-9 > RHKX01. The sequence goes on from JAXLSX010000008.1 coordinate 26,846, forward strand.
CGCCGGGTGCCGGCGGCGGCACCGAATCAGGCAGCGGCGGGGGAGGGGGCAAGCCCGCCGCCAAGTTCGAGCGGCCCGAATACGACAACGACCTCGGCAACCTCTTCGGCCAGATCAACCCGGCATCGGTGTTCGGCGTCTGGCCGAGCGGCGATTTCCGGGTCAACCCCGGCGACGGAGCGATCCCGGCACCGGTCTTCTACCTCGGCGCGCTGCTCGGAGCGATCGCCCTCGGGCTCGGGCTCGCGGCAGCTTGGCGGCAGTCGGAGGCGGCGCTGCTGGCGGCATTCGCGGCAGCGGCCGCGATCTGGCTCGCGGCCCGGGTCGGGAGCACTCCCTACACGAACGCCAAGGCCCTGCAGATGCTCGCTCCGGTGGTGATGCTGATCGCCGTCCGCGGCGTCCTCGACCCGCTCGCCCCGGCACCGCTCCGCGATCGGGCGCCGCGGGTGCTCGCGACCCTGGCCGCCGCCTTCGTCGCCGCCGCCGGGTTCTCGAGCGCGCTCGCGCTCGCCAACGCGCCGGTCGGGATCGACGACTACACCCCCGGCGTCCGCAAGTTGGCCAATCGCTTCGGGGGCCAGCCGACGCTGCTGCTCGCGCCCGCCGACGTGATCGCGGATCAGCGCGGGACCGAGTTCTACGGCTGGGAGCTGCGCGGCGCCGCATCCGCGGACGTCGAGGCGCTCCCGGGCGCCGGCTCGGCACCTGAGGGGATCACCCGCGTGCTCGTCGTCGGCGGCGATCAGGAGCCGCCGTTCGACGACGTCAAGCGGATCGGCAGCTCGAACCGCGTCGTCCTCTGGCGGGTGCTGGAGGGCGGTCAATAGCATGACCCCGATGTCGCAGATGACCGTCACCCTGCCCGACGGCTCGCCGCTCGAGCTCGAATCCGGAGCGACCGGAGCCGATGCCGCCGCGGCGATCGGCCCTGGCCTGGCGAAGGCCGCGCTGGCGATCCGGGTCGGCGACGAGACCCGCGACCTCGCCGCGCCGCTCGGCGACGGCGAGACGATCGAGATCGTCACCGCGAAGAGCGACGGCGCGCTCGACCTGATCCGCCACGACGCCGCGCACGTGATGGCGACCGCCGTCTGCGAGCTCTTCCCGGGTACGAGGGTCTCGATCGGCCCGCCGATCGACGGCGGCTTCTACTACGACTTCGAGTTCCCCGAGGGCGTCACCGTCTCCGACGCCGACTTCGAGCGGATCGAGGCGCGGATGGCCGAGCACATCGCCGCCGACGAGCCATTCGAGCGCACCGACATCCCGGTCGCGGAAGCCCTCGAGCGCTTCCGGGGCGAGGATCAGCCCTACAAGGTCGAGCTGATCGAGGATCTGGTCGCGAACGAGGGTGTCGAGACCGTCTCGCTGTACGAGAACGGCCCGTTCACCGACCTCTGCCGTGGCCCGCACGCCCCGTCCACCGGCCGGATCAAGGCGGTCAAGCTGAACTCCCTCGCCGGCGCCTATTGGCGCGGCGACGAGACCCGGCAGATGCTGACGCGGATCTACGGGACCGCCTTCTTCTCGAAGCAGGACCTCGCCGAGCACATCGAGCGGATCGAGCAGGCGAAGGCGCGCGATCACCGCAAGCTCGGCCCCCAGCTCGACCTCTTCATGTTCCGCGAGGAGTCGCCGGGGATGCCGTTCTGGCTGTCGCAGGGCACGGTGCTCCTGAAGCTGATCCGCGCCCAGGTCGACGCCCAGCTGGCCAAGCGCGGGTACGTCGAGGTCCGTACCCCCGAAGTCATGGACGTCGACCTCTGGCACCGCTCCGGCCACTACGAGAACTACCGCGAGAACATGTACTTCGCGGAGCCGTCGGACCGGGATCGGGAGGAGGCCGACCGGCGGTTCGCGCTGAAGCCGATGAACTGCCCGGGCGCCTGCCTCGTCTTCGACTCCGCCCGCCACTCCTACCGCGATTTGCCCCTGCGTCTGGCCGAATACGGCAACGTCTCCCGCTACGAGCGCGAAGGCGTCCTCCACGGTTTGCTCCGGGTCCGCGCCTTCACCCAGGACGACGCCCACGTCTTCTGCATGCCCGACCAGATCGGGCGCGAGGTGATCGACGTCTGCGAAGCCATCGACGAGCTCTACGCGAAGTTCGGGTTCGAGGACGTCACCGTGGAGCTCTCGACCAGGCCCGCCAAGTCGATCGGGACCGACGAGCAGTGGGAGGTCGCCGAGAAGGCGCTCGCGGCGGCGCTCGACGAGCAGGGGCGCGAGTACAACCTCAACCCCGGCGACGGCGCCTTCTACGGGCCGAAGATCGACTTCCACGTGACCGATGCGCTCGGCCGGAGCTGGCAGCTCGGCACCTGCCAGCTCGACTTCATGATGCCCGACCGCTTCGAGCTCGAATACCAGGGGGCCGACAACGCCAACCACCGGCCGGTGATGATCCACCGGGCGCTGCTCGGCTCGATGGAGCGCTTCGCCGGGATCCTGATCGAGCACTACGCCGGCCGCTTCCCGGAGTGGCTGGCGCCGACGCAGGCGGCGATCCTCCCGGTCGCCGACCGCCACGCCGACGCGGCGGCGGCGATGCTCGCGGAGCTGACCGACCTCGGGGTCAGGGCCCGCGTCGACCACCGCAGCGAGTCGGTCGGCAAGAAGATCCGCGACGCCGAGCTGGCCAAGGTGCCCTACATGCTCGTCGTCGGCGATCGTGAGCTCGAGCAGGGCGGCGCGGCGGTCCGGTCCCACGCCGACGGCGATCTCGGCGTCCTCGACGCCGAGGCCTTCGCGGCGCGCCTTTCGTGATCTTTCCTGCGAAGCCCTCCGGTTGCCGTCTATACTGCGGCGCGATGCAGCCCAGCCACTTCACGTCGCGCCGCCACTGAGCGCCCGTGCACTTGCGCATCCCTCGTCCCGACCACTCATCGCTGCCGGCTTGACCCTCGGCGAACCTCTTACGTAGTGCCGGTCCCTCGCCGCTTCGATCGGCGTCCCCCCGAACGGGACCTGACTCGCATCAACGAGCGCATCCGCGTTCCCAAGGTCCGCCTGATCGGCGCCGACGGTGAGCAGGTCGGAGTCGTCGACACCGACGAGGCCCGCCGGATCGCCCGTGACGCCGACCTCGACCTCGTCGAGGTCGCCCCGGACTCGCGCCCGCCCGTCTGCCGGCTGCTCGACTACTCGAAGTACAAGTACGAGCAGGAGCAGAAGGCCAAGCAGGCCCGCAAGCACCAGCAGCAGGTCAACGTTCGCGAGATCAAGCTGCGCCCGAAGATCGCCGACCACGACTACGAAACGAAGAAGGGCCACGTCGAGCGCTTCCTCAACAAGAAGGACAAGGTCAAGGTCACGATCATGTTCCGCGGTCGCGAGCAGGCCCATCCCGAGCGGGGTCGCGCCCTGCTCGAGCGCCTCTACGAGGACCTCGGCGATCTCGCCACGGTCGAGCAGGCACCGCAGCAGGAGGGCCGCAACATGCACATGGTCCTCGCGCCCGGCAAGGTCGCGGGCAGCGCTTCCTGAGCGCCGTGGGGGCGGCACGATCGGGGGCAGGGCTTCAGTCGCGGGCCGATTCGGCCGAATAGCGGCAGGACGATGAACGACGCCCCCGAGCAGATCCCGGTATTCGACGTTCGCGTCACCGACGACGACCTCGCAGCCGTCGAGGCGGCGCTTCGGTCCGGCTGGCTGACGATGGGGGAGAGGACCGAGCGGTTCGAGCTCGAGTTCGCCCAGTCGATCGGTTCCGAGCATTGCGTGGCGATGTCGAGCTGCACCGCGGCGCTGCACGTCGCCTGCATGGCGGCCGACGTCGGCCCCGGCGACGAGGTGATCGTCCCGTCGATGACCTTCGCGGCCACTGCCAATGCGGTCCGCTACACGGGTGCGACCCCGGTCTTCGCCGACGTCGTCTCCGAGATCGACCTCGGAATGGACGTGGACCATGCCGAATCGCTGATCACCGAGCGCACCAAGGCGATCATCCCCGTGCACTACGCCGGCTACGCGGTCGAGATCGAACGCCTCGCGCGCCTCTGCGAGGAGCGAGGCCTGTTCCTGATCGAGGATGCCGCCCACGCGCCGAGCGCGCATTCGGCTCCCGGCGGCGCCAAGCTCGGCAGCTTCGGCGACGCCGGCTGTTTCAGCTTCTTCCCGAACAAGGTTCTCGGAGTCGGTGAAGGCGGTTGCCTTGTGACCGATTCCGGTGAGGTCGCTGAACGGGCCCGGCGCTTGCGGTCGCAGGGCATGACGGCCGTCTCGATCGACCGCCATCGCGGCAGCGCCACCGGTTACGACGTGCTGGAGCGCGGATACAACTACCGCTTCGACGATCCCCGAGCGGCGCTTCTCCTCTCCCGGTTCCACAGGCTCGAGCCGGAGCTGGTGGAGCGCCGGAAGGTGGTGGCCCGCTACCGCGAACTCCTCGGCGACATCGCCGAGATCGCGATTCCCTATTCGGACTTCGAGCTCGGCTGCTCATCGTGCTACCTGATGGGGGTCGTCGCCGCCGACGCCACGACCCGCCGGGGCCTCCGCGAGCGCCTCTCCGACCGGCACGGCATCCAGACGACGATGTATCCGGCGGTCCACAAGTTCACCGCCTATCGCGAGGCCTATGGCGAGATCTCGCTGCCGCGCACCGAGCGGGTCGCCGAGGGGTTGTTCTCGATCCCACTCTTCCCGCACATCACCGCCGAGCAACAGGACCGGGTGGCCGAGGGCCTCCGCGAGTCAATCGAGGCGGTCGCGTGATGGAGTGGCGCCTTCCCCTCGCCGACGTTCATCTCTCTGAGCCGGTCATTGCCGCCTCGATGGAGGCTCTGCGCAGCAACTGGCTGACGATGGGTCCGCGAACGCAAGATCTGGAACGCGAGTTCGCCGCCCGCGTCGGGGCCGAGCATGCAGTCGCCGCTTCGAGTGGCAGCGCCGCAATCCACCTCGCGATGCTCGGGATCGGAATCGGCCCCGGCGACGAAGTCATCGTGCCGGCCTGCGGGTTCGTCGCCGACGCCCATGCGCCGTTCTGGTGCGGCGGTGAAACGGTCTTCGCCGACGTCGAGTCGGTCGAGCGACCCGTAATCGACCCCGAGGCCGTGGCCGGACTGATCACCGAACGGACCAAGGCGGTCCTGGCCATCCACATGTTCGGCTATTCGTGCGACATGGAGACCCTGACGGCGATCTGTGCGGAGCGGGACGTCCTTCTGATCGAGGACTGCTGTCAGGCCGTGGGCGCTGAGCTGCCCGGCGGCAAGAGCGTCGGGACGAGTTCGGCGGCCGGCTGCTTCAGCTTCTTCGCAAAGACCCAGCTTCCCGTGGGCGAGGGGGGCATCATCGTCACTGACGACGAGGAAGTGGCTGCGCGAGCCCGCCTCCTCCGTTCCCACGCCATGACTTCCGTCACCTGGGATCGGCATCGCGGCCATGCCGAGACGTACGACATCACCGACCTCGGTTTCAACTATCGGCTCGACGAGCCGCGGGCGGCGATGGCGCGGGCCCATCTCGACGCGCTCGACGAGAAGCTGGCGCGTCTTCGCGCCACCGTTGCCCGTTACCGCGAGCGGCTCGCCGACCTGGACGGGGTCACGGTTCCCTTCACGGACGAGGAGGTCGGGCGGGGTGGACATTTCGCGTTCCCGGTCGTCGTTGGTGATCGCGTCGAGCGCGACCGGATCCGGGCTCGGTTGACCGAGCGTGGAATCCAGACGACCTTCTACCCGGTGATCACCGATCTCGCCGTCTACGAGCGGGCGGGGCGCGAGCATCCTTGTCCACACGCCGTCGACTTCTCTGCCCGGCACATGGCGATGCCGCTGGCCACCGTGATGACGCCCGAGGACGTCGATCTGGCGGTCGGCGAGCTGGCGGCCGCGCTGCAGGCCTGAGGCCGCTCGCTGCGCCAGGATCGCTCCGCCCGCGCCCCGCGATTGCACGGAACGGCCGGGCTCTGCTTCAATACCCCGTCCGATGCCGAAGATGAAGTCCCATTCCGGCGCGAAGAAGCGCTTCAAGAAGACGTCCACGGGCAAGCTCCGTGGCCGCCACGCGTACTCGAGCCACATCCTCGAGAAGAAGTCGCCGAAGCGGAAGCGTCAGATGGCCCGGCCGGTCGCGATCGCGCCCGCCGACACTTCGCGCGTCAACAAGCTGCTCGGGAAGAAGAAGTAACCGATGCCTCGCGCAACGAACGCAGTCGCCCGCCGGCGTCGCCGGAAGAAGACCCTCGCCCAGGCGAAGGGCTATTACGGGCGCAAGCACTCGAGCTACCGCTTCGCGAACGAGCAGGTCATGCGGTCCGGCCAGTACGCCTACCGCGACCGCCGCAACCGCAAGCGTGAGTTCCGGCGCCTCTGGATCACCCGGATCAACGCCGCCGCCAGGCAGAACGAGATGAGCTACTCGGAGTTCATGCACGGCCTCAATGTGGCCGGAATCGAGGTGAACCGGAAGATGCTCGCCGATCTCGCGGTCAACGACCCCGAGGCGTTCCGCCGATTTGCCGAGGTGGCCCGGGAGGCCGTGGCGTAGGTCACGGTCGCATCGACGATTCCCCGGGCGGTCCAAGATGGGCCGCCCTTCTTGTTTCTGGACCCAGATTGAAGTGATAACGAGCAGCGACAACGAGAGACTGAAGCGGGTGCGGAAGCTCCGCGACCGCAAGTGGCGCGATCGGGAGGGTCAATTCGCGACCGAGGGCGAGGACCTCCTCACCGCCGGCATCGACGCCGGCCGCTCGCCGGTCGACGTGCTCGTAGCGCCGGATTCCGGGATCTCCGGGATCGAGGTCGAGCCCGAACTCCTCGACGCCGTCTCGACGCTCGGGTCCGGGACGCGCGTGATCGCCATCTGGGAGATACCTGGAGCGGAGGGCGCCGAGGGTCCGGTCGTCTACCTCGAGGGCGTCGGCGATCCCGGCAACGTCGGCACGATCGTGCGGACGGCGGCGGCGCTGACCGGCGCCAGGCTCGTCCTCGGACTGGGCTGCGCCGACGCCTACTCACCGAAGGCCGTCCGGGCGAGCATGGGCGCGCTGTTCGCCGCGCCGCCGGTCCGCGGGGGGATCGAGACGACGCCGTCGCCCCGGGTCGGGCTCGTCGCCCACGGCGGCGCCGATCTCGATTCCGTCCTCGGCGAGCTCGGCGGCTCGCCGACGCTCTGCCTCGGCGCCGAGCGGGCCGGTCTCTCGGACGCTGCCGTCGGAGCCTGCGACGCGACCGCGACGATCCCGCTCGCGGGAGGCGCCGAGTCGCTCAACGTCGCGGCGGCGGCGGCGATCGGCATCCAGCGGATATCGTCGCTCGCCGCGGCCGGGGACCACGACTGATGCTGGAACGGATCGAGCAGATACGAGAAGAGGCCCGGACGGCGATCGCCGGAGCCGGTGACGCGGCCGCGGTCGAGGACGCGCGGGTGCGGTTCCTCGGTCGCAAGGCCGAGCTGACGACGATCCTGCGCGGCATCGGCGAGCTCCCGCCCGAGCAGAGGGGCCCGGTCGGCAAGACCGGCAACGAGGTCCGGCGTGAGCTCGAAGGCCTGATCGACGAGACGAAGGCCCGGCATGAGCGCTCGGAGCTCGACGACCGTCTCGCCGCCGAGGCGATCGACGTGACGCTCCCTGGCACGCCACCGGTCCTACCGGGGCACCTGCACCCGCTGACCCGGACGCGCCGCGAGATCGAGGACATCTTCGTCGGCCTCGGCTACCGGGTGATGGAGGGCCCCGAGATCGAGCACGACTACTACAACTTCACCGCCCTCAACTATCCGCCGGGACACCCGGCGCGGATGCTTCAGGACACCTTCTACGTCGATGCCGGCTCGCTCGGCCCCGATCCGGCGCTCGTCGGCTCCGACGGCGAGCCGCTGACCGTCCCGCCGGGTCCGCGCGACGTGCTGCTGCGGACCCACACCTCGCCGATGCAGATCCGCGGCATGGAGGATCAGGAGGCGCCGATCTTCATCATCGTCCCCGGCCGGGTCTACCGTCGCGACTCCGACGCCACCCACACGCCGATGTTCGACCAGGTCGAGGGTCTCGCCGTGGGGGAGGACATCACCCTCGCCGACCTCCACGGGACGCTGCTGACCTTCGCCCGTGCCGTCTTCGGCCCCGACCGCGAGGTCCGGATCAGGCCGCACTTCTTCCCGTTCACCGAACCCAGCGTCGAGGTCGACGTCTCCTGCTTCCGCTGCGGCGGCACCGGGCGGTTCCAGAACGACCGCTGCAGCCTCTGCAAGGGCACCGGCTGGCTTGAGATCCTCGGCGCCGGGATGGTCGATCCGAACGTCTTCGGATTCGTCAGGGGGCACGGGTACGACCCCGACCGGGTCCAGGGTTTCGCGTTCGGGATGGGCATCGAGCGGATCGCGATGCTCAAGCACGGCGTCCCCGATCTGCGGATGTTCTTCGACAACGACGTCCGGATGCTGGAGCAGTTCCGATGAAGGTTCCGGTCTCCTGGCTCGATTCGCACTGCGCCTCCGGACTCGATCCGGAGGCGCTCGCCGAGCGCCTGTCGATGACGGGTACCGAGGTCGAGCGCATCGGCACCGCCGGCGCGCCTTCCCCCGACGGCTTCGTCGTCGGGCACGTGGTCGCCGCCGAGCAGCATCCGAACGCCGACCGGCTCCGGGTCTGCACCGTCGATGCGGGAGAGGGCGTAGAGCGGACGATCGTCTGCGGCGCGCCGAACGTCGCCGCCGGCCAGACCGTCGCCGTCGCGCTGCCGGGAGCCCGGCTCGGGGACGGCACCAAGCTGCGGAAGGCGAAGTTGCGGGGCGTCGAATCGGCGGGAATGATCCTGTCGGAGACCGAGATGGAGATCGGCGAGGACTCCGACGGCATCGCCGTGCTCGAGACCGACGCCGCGCCGGGGACGCCGTTGACCGAGGTGCTTGCGATCGCCGAGACCGTCCTCGACCTCGAGATCACCCCGAACCGGCCCGACTGCCTCGGCGTCTACGGGGTCGCCCGTGAGGTCCACGCGATCACCGGCGCCGGACTCGGTCCCGAGCCGTGGGCCGAGGATGCGGAGGCGACCGGCGAGGGCGACGTCTCCGACCTCGCCTCGGTGACGGTCGAGGTGCCCGAGCTGTGCCCGCGGTTCACCGCCCGGGCCTTCACCGACGTCGAGATCGGGCCGTCGCCTCTGTGGCTCAAGGCGCGGCTCTCCGCGGCCGGGCAGCGGCCGATCAACAACGTGGTCGACATCACCAACTACGTGATGCTCCTGACCGGTCAGCCCCTCCACGCCTTCGACCTCGACAAGGTCCCGGGCGGCGAGATCATCGTCCGGGCCGCGGCCGACGGCGAGAAGATGACGACCCTCGACGACGCCGAGCGGGTCCTCGACGCCGACAGCGTCCTCGTCTGCGACCGCGAGGGCCCGAGCGGGATCGCCGGGATCATGGGCGGGCAGGTCTCCGAGGTGTCCGAGACGACCACGCGGGTCCTGCTCGAGGTCGCCTGCTGGAACGGCACCAACATCCTCCGGACGTCGAACATGCTCGGCCTGCGTTCCGAGGCGTCGACCCGCTTCGAGAAGCAGCTCCACCCGGAACTGACGATGCGCGCCCAGGCGGTCGCCTCGAAGCTGATGATCGAGCTCTGCGGTGCCCGGCTCGTGCCCGGGACGATCGACGTCGACAACACCCCGTCCTCGATGCAGCCGTTCGACCTGAGCTACCACCCGGGTCGCAGCGACGCCCTGCTCGGGATGGAGATCGATCCCGACCTCGCGGGCGAATACCTGACGCGACTCGGATTCCACGTGCACGGCGGCGCCCCGCAGGAGGCGATCGCGGTCACGGTCCCGGCCGATCGCCACTTCGACATCACCCGTGAGATCGACCTCGTCGAGGAGGTCGCGCGCGTCCACGGACTCGACGAGCACCTCCCGGCCACCCTTCCGGGCAGGGGAGCGGCGATCGGGGGCCTCGCGCGCCACCAGATCCTGCTGCGCCGGGTCGAGGACCTGATCCGCGACGCCGGCCTCGACGAGGCGATCACCTGGAGCTTCGTCGATCCCGCACGCGGCGGGTTCGCCGGCCTCGACGGGATCGACCCCATCATCGTCCACAACCCGCTCTCGGAGGACCAGTCGGTCATGCGCACCGACCTGATCGGCGGGCTCCTCGGCGCCGCCTCCCACAACCTCGCTCGCGGTGCCGAGCGGGTTGCGATCTTCGAGTCCGGCCGGGTCTACCTGCCGGAGGCGCCGCCGGTCGACGGCGGCCCGCTGGGCGGGCGGTTCGCCGGGCTCCGGCCCTCGCCGGTCGCCGAGCCGCACCGCCTCGCGGCGCTCCTGATCGGCGAGCTCGCCGGTCATCCCTGGCGCGGCGGCGGCCGTCCCGCCGACTTCTACGACGCCAAGGGGCTGATCGAGCTGATCGCGGCCGCGCTCGGCGTCCCGGTCGCATTCGAGGCCGACAGGCGCCCGTTCCTGCATCCGGGCCGGGCCGCCACGGTGATCGCGGGCGAGCGCCAGATCGGCTGGCTCGGCGAGCTCCATCCCGACATCCTCGGGGCGATCGACGCCCGCTCCGGGGCCGCTTTCGAGCTCGACGCCGAGCCGCTGATCGCGGCGGCGACGACCGGAGACGAGCGCTACGAGGACGTCACGACCCATCCGGCGGTCGCCGAGGACATCGCCGTCGTCGCCGACGCCGGGCTCGGGGCCGAGCGGATCCGGGCGACGATCGTCGAGGCCGGAGGCTCCCTGCTGGGAAGCGCGACCGTCTTCGACGTCTACGAGGGCGAGCAGGTCCCGGCGGGCAAGCGCAGCCTCGCCCTCCGGCTCGAGTTCAGGGCGCCGGACCGGACGCTGACCGACGCCGAAGTCGCCGAGGTCCGCGCGGGCATCGTCTCCGCCCTGGAGGGAATCGGGGCGGAGCTTCGTGGCTGAGCGGACCCAGCTCCTCGACGGCGACCCCGCGGCGCGGGTCCTGGTCGCCGGCGCCTCCGGGTTCGCCGGCGCCCTCGCCGCCGAGATCGTCTGGCACCACCCGCGACTCGAGCTCCGCGAGGCGACGTCGCGCTCCGACGCCGGCAGTCGCCTCAGCGACCTCTATCCGCGTTACCGCGTCGACATCGAGATGACCGAGCTCGACATCGACGCCGTCGAGGAGTGCGAAGCGGCGATCGTCGCCTATCCGCACCACGCCTCGGCGCCGGTCGTCGCCGGACTCCGCGAGCTCGGACTGCTCGTAGTCGACCTGTCGGCCGACTTCCGGCTGCGGGATCCCTACGTGTACCGCGAGTGGTACGGGGAGCTGTCGGCGCCCGACCTCCTCGGCGACGCCGTCTACGGCCTCACCGAGCTCTATCGCGACCGGATCCGCGAGGCCGAGCTGATCGCGAACCCGGGTTGCTATCCGACCGCGACGGTGCTGGCGCTCGCGCCGCTCGCCGAAGCGGGGTTGATCGAGGACGTCGTGGTCGACGCGAAGTCGGGCGTGTCGGGCGCCGGGCGGGGCGGAGGCGACCGCCTCAGCTTCGCGACCCTGACCGAGAACGCGTCGCCCTACGGCGTCGGCGGGCACCGGCACGAGCCCGAGATCGCCCAGGAGCTCGCGGCACTCGGTGGCGAGGCGCCTTCGCTGACCTTCGTTCCGCACCTGCTGCCGCTCGACCAGGGCGAGCTCGTCAGCTGTTACGTGCGGCCGGCGCGCGAGGTCTCGCCTGGCGAGGTCCGCGAGCTTTACGAGGCCCGGTACGCGGACGAGCGCTTTGTCGAGGTCGTCGACCATCCGCCCGGCGTCCGCGAGGTCCGCGACTCGAACCTGTGCCGGATCCACGTCGATCGCGACGCCGGTGGACGGATCCTCGTGTTCGGTGCCATCGACAACCTCTGGAAGGGCGCCGCCGGACAGGCGGTCCAGAACCTGAACCTGATGCTGGGCCTCGACGAGGGGGAGGGCCTGCGGTGAGCTTCTTTCGCTCGCGCTGGGTCGAGCCGCCGGCGGACTGCACCGAGCTCGAGCCGACCGGTCTCGCGCCGGGCTTCCGGGCCGCCGGGGTCGCCTGCGGGCTCAAGGAATCGGGGGGCACGGACGTCGGCATCGTCGCCGCCGACGAGCCCGGAACCGCCTCGGCGCTGCTGCTGACGCGGAACGCCGCCGCCGCTGCGCCCGTCGTCGTCTGCCGCGACCGCTGCGAGACCGGCTCGATCCGCGCCGCGGTCGTCAACTCCGGCAATGCCAACGCCGCGACCGGTGAACAGGGCTATGCCGACGCGGTGGCGATGCAGGAGCGCTGTGCGTCAGCGCTGGGACTCGAGCCCGCGGCGGTCGCCGTCGCCGAGACGGGGACCATCGGCGTCCCGCTCGACGTCGAGCGGGTGATCGAGGGGATCGATCGCGCCGCGACAGAGCTCGGCAACGGCGGGGGAGAGGCCTTCTCCGCGGCGATCATGACCACCGACGCCGGCCCGAAGCGCTGCTGCGTGAGCGCGGGCGGTGTGACGCTCTCGGCGCAGGCGAAGGGCGCGGGGATGATCGAGCCCGGCTACGCGACCATGCTCTGCTTCGTCCAGACCGATGCCGTGGTCGCCGATCCCGACGCCGCGCTCCGGCGTGCGGTGGCCGGCTCCTTCGAGCGGATCACCGTCGACGGGCAGATGAGCACGAACGACACGGTGCTCCTGCAGGCGACCGGTGCCTCGGGCCGGCCGCTGCCGGACGGGCTGCTCGACGCGGTCCTGCTCCAGCTCGCGCTCGAGATCGTCGCCGACGGCGAGGGCGCCTCGCGGGTCGGCCGGGCCGGCGTGACCGGTGCGGCGAGCGACGAGGAGGCCGAGCGGGCTGCCCGGGCGATCGCCAACTCGCCCCTCGTCAAGACTGCGCTCTACGGACGCGACCCGAACTGGGGCCGGATCGCCCAGGCCGCGGGCCAGGCGCTGGCCGGCGCCGAGGTCCCGGAGCTCGGGCCCGACCGGATCGACGCCGCCGAGATGGGCTCCGACTCCGCCGAGGCCGAGCTCTCGGTCGATCTCGGCCGCGGCGCGAGCACAGCCCACGTCTTCTTCAGCGACCTGACCCACGAATACATAAGGATCAACGCGGAGTACACGACATGACCGACCGGATGAGCGCAGAACAACGGGCCGCAGCGGCGGCGGGCAGCGTCGAGACGCTGCTCGAGGCGCTGCCCTATATCCGCGAGTTCCACGGCCGCACGGTCGTGATCAAGTACGGCGGCGCGGCGATGAAGGACCCGGCCGTCCGCGACGAGTTCGCACGCGACGTCGTCCTGCTCAAGTACGTCGGGCTGAACCCGGTGATCGTCCACGGCGGCGGGCCGGACATCAGCCACTATATGGAGCGGCTCGGCCTCGAGGTCGAATTCGTCGACGGCCTCCGCGTCTCCGACGCCGAGACGGTCGAGGTCGCGAAGATGGTTCTGCTCGGCAAGGTCAACTCCGACATCGTCCAGCGGCTCAACCGGCTCGGTCAACCCGCGGTCGGGCTCTCGGGCGAGGACGGGGCGATGTTCCAGATCCAGCCGGTGGCCGAGACCGAGGTGGTCGGGTTCGTCGGCGAGATCGAGAACGTCGACGTCGACGTTCTCAACCACATCGCCTCCGACTTCATCCCGGTCATCGCCGGCGCCGGGTCCGATCGCGAGGGCAACTCCTACAACGTCAACGCCGACAGCGCCGCCGGCAAGGTCGCGGCGGCCCTGCCGGCCTACAAGGCGATCTTCCTCACCGACGTCGAGGGCTGGCGCGACGACCCCGACGACCCCGAGACGCTGATCTCACTCGCCACGGTCGCCGAGGTCGAGGCCGCGTTGCCGGCAATGGGAGGAGGCATGCGGCCGAAGCTCGCCGCCTGTGTCGAGGCGATCCACGGCGGGGTCCAGTCGGCGCACATCCTCGACGGACGCCGGCCCCACAGCCTGCTGCTCGAGCTGTTCACCGACGCCGGCATCGGCACGAAGGTGACGCCGTGAGCTCCGGGGATGGAGAGGAGAGGGTGGAGGCGCTCCGCGAGATCGAGAGCCGGTACGCGATGCCGACCTACCCTCGCGCCCCGGTCGAGTTCGTCCGTGGGGAGGGATCTCTGCTCTGGGACTCCGAGGGCGCCGAGTACATCGACCTCTTCAGCGGACTGTCGGTCCACAACGCCGGCAACTGCCACCCTCACATCGTCGCCGCGATCGCCGACCAGGCGGCGACCCTCGGCGGCACGTCGAACCTCTTCTACTCGGAGCCCGCGATGCGCCTGACGGAGCGGCTCGTCGCCTCCTCGCTCGGCGGCCGCGCGTTCCTCTGCAACTCTGGTGCCGAGGCCAACGAGTGCGCGATCAAGCTCGTCCGCCGCCATGCCCACGGCCGCGGGATCGAGCGGCCCGAGATCGTCGTCCTCGACTTCGCCTTCCACGGCCGGACGATGGCGGCGCTGGCGGCGACGCCGCGACTCGCTCGCGAGGATCTCTTCGGACCGCTGCCCGCCGGTTTCGTCCCGGTTCCCCGCGACGACCCCGACGCGCTTCGCGCCGCCGTCGGGCCGAACACCGCCGCGGTGATGGTCGAGCCGATCCAGGGCGAGTCCGGCGTCCACCCGATCGCCGACGAGGTGCTGATCGCGGCCCGCGAGGCCTGCGACGCCGTCGGCGCGCTGCTGGTCTTCGACGAGATCCAGACCGGGATGGGGAGGACGGGCACGCTCTGGGCGCACCAGGGCACGCCGGTCACCCCGGACGTGATGACGACGGCGAAGGCGCTCGGCGGCGGCCTCCCGGTCGGAGCCTGCGTGATCGCTCCCGGCGTCGGCGAGGGGCTCACCGTCGGAGAACACGGTTCCACCTTCGCCGGCGGGCCGATCTGCGCCCGGGCGTCGCTTGCGGCGTTCGACGTGATCGACACCCGGGGCGTGCTCGACAACGTGACCGATCGGGCCGGACAGATCGCCGAGGTCCTGGCCGACGAGCCCGCCGTGACGGAGATCCGCGGTCGCGGCCTGATGGTCGGTCTCGCCCTCTCGGGGGTCGAGGCGGCGCCGGTGGCCCGCCGGGCGCTCGAGCTCGGGGTCGTCGTCAACGCTCCGAACCCGGAGACGATCCGGTTGCTGCCGCCGCTGACGATCTCCGCCGACGAGCTCGGCGAGGGCCTCGCGCGTCTCCGGGCCGCCCTCGCGGACGCCTGAGCGGGCGCGATGGCGCGGATCCTCCAGGTCTTCCGGCCGCGAACCGGAGGGACATACGGCCATGTCCGGGTGCTCGCCGCCGAGCTCGCTGCCCGCGGCCACGAGGTCGCCGTCTGCGGGCCCGCCGGGGAATCGGGCGGGGACGACTTCGGGGTGCCGCTGCTGCCGGTTCCGATCCCGCGCGATCCGGCACCGGGGCCGACCGCGGCCTCGGTCAGGGCGGTTGGCGGCGCATACCGACGCTTCCGGCCCGACCTGATCCACGTCCACGGCGCTCAGGCGGGCGTCGTCGGCCGGCTCGCCCGCGCCGCCGCGCCCGCGATCCCGCTGGTCCACACACCGCACCGCTACGCGTTCGTCGACGGCTCCGGGCCGTCGGCCTCCAACCTCGCCTACCGCGCGCTCGAGCGGGCGTTGATGCCGCTGGCCACGCGAGTCCTCTGTGTCTGCGAGGCCGAACGCGAGGTCGCGATCGGACTCGGGGCCGGCGCCCGCACCCGGGTCGTCCACAACGGCATCGAGCCCAGGCCCGCCGGGCCACTCGACCCCCGATTCGGCGGTCTGGCGGAAGACGGCCCATTGATCGTCGCGGTCTCGGAGCTGTTCCGGCGCAAGGGGGTGCCGACGCTGATCGAGGCGATGCCGGCGATCCTCACGGCGAACCCGGGCGCGAACCTCGTCGTCGCCGGCGAGGGCCCGGAGCGGGCGGAGGCCGAGGAGGCCCGCGACCGCCTCGGGCTTGCCGGTCGCGTTCACCTCGCGGGGCACGTCCCCGACCCGAGCGGCCTGTCGGCCGCGGCGGACGTCTTCGTCAACCCGGCGCTGGCGGAGGCGTTTCCCTACGGCGTCCTCGAAGCGATGGCGGCCGGCGCTCCCTGCGTCGTGACCGATGCCGGCGGCTGCGCCGAGGCGATCGCCGACGGTGAGTCCGGGCTCGTCGTGCCCGTCGGGGACGCGGAAGCTCTCGCCGCGGCGGTCAACGGCCTGCTCGCCGACCGAGATACCGCCGCACGGATGGCGGATGCCGCGGCAGCGCGCGTCCGCGAGCGGTTCACGCGGGAGCGGATGATCGCCGGGACCGAGGCCGTCTACGCAGAGCTGGTCGGCGCCTGAGCCGCTTCGCGAGCGGGATCGCCCGCAACCGGTCCTTCAACGGGTGCCGGGCCGGGTGGATTCGATCCACCCGTCGACCTAGACTGCCCCCCATGAGCCACGAAGACCCGACTCGAGTCATGCCCCCCGACGACGGCGGCCGCGGACGCGGCGGCCGGGGCGGAGGCCGCCAGGGCGGCGGCGGACGCGGCGGCCAGGGCGGCCGCGGCGGTCAGGGCGGCGGTCGGCGTCCCGATCGTTACGACGGCGGCAACGGCGGCATGAGCACCGGCCAGAAGGTCGCAATCGGCCTGGTGGCGGCGCTCGTCATCGGCCTCGTGATCGCGGTCATCGCCCTCGCGGGCGGTGGCGACGACGGCACCACGACCACGACCGTGCCGCCGACGACCTCGTCGACGACGACCAGCAGCACGACCAGTTCTTCGACCGCGCCGACGACCTCGACGACGACCACGTCGACCTCCTCGACGACCACCCCGACGTCCACCTCGACGTCGACCGCGACCGACACCACCGAAACCGGCTCCGGCGGGATCAGCCCCTAGTTGGCCGGAGCCGCCCGCCGGGTCGCCGACCGCCTCGCACTGGTCCGCGGGATCATCCGCGTTGCCGCGGGGCCGGCCGCAGCTTGGCGCGCGGTCAGACTCGCAGCGGCGGGGAAGGGGCTGGCGACGCCCGGGGAGGCAGTTGGAATCCCGATGAAGGATCTCGGCGGGGAGGAGGTCTTCCTGCGTCCTGGGACAAGCGACTTGAGCAACGCTGTCGGCTATTACGGCAAGCACATTCAAATGCCGCCACCGGGGTTGCCGGAGCCTGGATTCATCGTCGAGCTCGGGACGAATTGCGGCGTCGCCCTGACGGCCCTCGGCATCGCCTACCCCGGTGCTCGTCTCCTCGGGGTCGAGGCGGATCCGGTCAACGTCGCGGCAGCGCGGAAGAACACGGCTCGATTCGGTGAGAGGTGCGAAGTAGTCGAGGGCGCGGTCTGGGACGAGACGACCGAGCTGGTCCTCGTCGAATCGGCGGAGCACGGATCCCATGGAACGTCGGTGAGAGCTGCCGAGCCCGGAGATCCATCCGGCTGGACCCGAATGTCGGGATCGACGATCGACGATCTGTTTGCGCGCCACGTGCCGGCTGACGTGCAGGTTGGCTACATGCACGTGTCGATCGAAGGCGCCGAGCCTCGGGTCTTTGCGGCAGGGGGCGCCTGGCCGGGCCGAGTCGAGTCTCTTCGCGTGGAGCTCCACCCGTACTTCGGTTACACCGCCGCCGAGTGCATCCCGCAGCTCGAGGAACTCGGTTACCGGGCATGGGAAGCGCCCGATCCACCGAGCAAATGGGTCTTCGCCGTTCGTCGTTAAAGCCGATCGTCCATCTGCCGATGGGCACCACCGAGGGGAAGTCTCAGCAATGCCATCGAAGAACCTGAAATCAGCGACCGGGCGGACGGTCCTCGTCGTCGGCGGGGCCGGATACGTCGGCAACGTGCTCGTCCGCCGGCTCCTCGATGCCGGCCATGCCGTCAAGGTGCTCGATCGGCTCATCTTCGACCACGGGGCTGCGATCGCACCCCTGCTCGAGCACCCTGGCTTCGAGCTCGTCCTCGGTGATCTGCGGGACCCCGAGCGAATCGAGACGGCGCTCTCGGGCGCAACGGATGTCGCGCTGCTCGCGGGACTCGTCGGCGATCCGATCACCAAGACCTATCCGGAGCTCTCCAACTCGATCAACCTCGACGGCTGTACCCGGCTCATCGAGAGCCTGAACGGGCGCGGTATCGATCGGTTCGTCTTCACCTCGACCTGCAGTAACTATGGCCTGCGCACCAGCAGCGAGCCGGCCACCGAGGAGAGCGAACTCGCGCCCGTTTCGCTGTACGCGGAGCACAAGGTCGAGATCGAGCGCAGGATCCTCGCGGCTGCCGCCTCGGGGGTCGATTACACGCCGACGGTGTTGCGGATCTCCACCGCCTACGGACTCTCACCGCGGATGCGCTTCGACCTGACGATCTCCGAGTTCACCTACACGCTCGCCGCCGGCGAGGAACTGATCGTCTACGACGCCGACACCTGGCGCCCTTACTGCCACGTCTCCGACATCTCGAAGGCCGTGATGACCGTGCTCGACGCGGCGCCTGACCTCGTCGCCGGCGAGGTCTTCAACGTCGGGCACTCCGACGAGAACTACACGAAGAGGATGGTCGTCGACGTCGTCCAGGAGGCGATCGGCGGGGCGGGCAAGGTCAGCTTCGAGGAGGGCGGCCGCGACCCCCGCAACTATCGGGTCAGCTTCGAGAAGATCCGCGAGACGCTCGGCTACGAGCCCGACTTCAGGGTGCCGGTCAGCGTTGCCGCGGTCGCCGAGGCAGTGCAGGCCGGAGCGTTCGTCGATTACCCGGACCGCCTCAGCTTCTACACGAACCACACGATCAGTCCGCGTGCGCTCGATGCACCCGCCGGTGAAGGCGAAGGCTGATGCGGGCGGCCATCCTTGCGGGGGGACGGGGAACGAGGCTGGCCCCCTACACGACGGTTTTGCCGAAGCCGCTCGTGCCGGTGGGCGAGCGACCGATTCTCGAGCTGATCCTGCGACAGCTCTCGAGGGCGGGATTCGACCGCGTCGACCTCTGCGTCGCCCACCTCGGCGAGCTGATTCGCGCGTACCTGGAGCAGAGTGCCGCCGTGCCGGAAACCCTTGCCGTGCACTACCACTGGGAGCAGGAGCCTCGAGGGACCGCAGGGGCGATCCGAGAACTGGAACGGTGCGACAAGCCGATGCTGGTCATGAACGGCGACATCCTCACGACACTCGACTACGGCGAACTGATCAGCTTCCACGAGGAGCAGGAGTCTGCGCTGACTATCGCCTGCCACTCGAAGGACGTGAAGATCGACCTCGGCGTGATCAAGGGTGAGACCGAGGTGGTCACCGGCTACGACGAGAAGCCGACGCTCAGCTACGAGGTCAGCATGGGAATCTACGTCTACTCTCCCGAAGCCGTCAAACGCATTCCGGACAGGTACTTCGACTTCCCGGACCTGGTCCTCGCTCTCATCGAGGATGGCCTCAAGGTCTGCAAGTTCAACTTCGACGGACCGTGGTTCGACATCGGAACCCCCACCGAGCACCGGGCAGCGGACAGCGCCTATGCGGAGGCACCCGATCTCTACGAGCCGCAGGGCTGAAACCGCTCCGGGCTCCGGGCCGTGCGGATCCTGATCGTCAGCCAGTACTTCGAGCCGGAGCTGACCGCCGCCTCGATCCGCATCGGCGCGTTCGCGCGGGGGCTTGCGGCGGCAGGTCACGAGGTCGACGTCCTCTGCGAGGTGCCGAACCATCCCGTCGGGGTGGTGGCCGCCGGCTACTCGGGCAAGCTCAAAGTCGATCGGGAGGAAGACGGCTTCCGGGTGCGACACGTCTGGGTTCACGCGAGCCCGTCGAAGCGAGCACGTCATCGGCTCCTGTCGTATGCGTCGTTCGCGGCCATGGCGACGCTGGCCGGATCGGCGATGCCCCGCCCGGACGTCATCGTCGCCTCGTCTCCGCCGCTCAGCGTCGGCGTGGTCGGCGCCCTGCTGGCCTCGCGATTCCGCGTCCCGCTTGTGTTCGATGTCCGCGATCTCTGGCCCGAGGTCGCGGTCGCACTCGGAGAGCTGTCCGAGGGGCCCGTCCTCCGGTTCGCCGAGCGCCTCGAGCGTTGGTTGTACCGGCGTGCCGACGCCGTCACCACGCCGACGCGCCCCTTTCGCGATCACATAGCGGCCGTCGCCGGGCCCGGCACGTCCGCCGAGGTGGTCGGAAACGGAACGGACGCCCGATGGATCGCCGCAGGTCAGGCCGAGCCCGACCGCGCCTCGGCGGGCCTCGACGCATCTCGGTTCAGCTGGACGTATGCCGGGAACATCGGGTTGTCCCAGGACCTGGGGACGGCGATTGCGGCCGCTTCCGAGCTCGGCGACGGCTTCGATCTGCTGCTGCTCGGCGACGGCACATCGAAGCCGGCGCTCGAGGCGATGGCAGCTTCATCCAACGGATCGGTGCGGTTCCGGGACTCCGTTCCCGCCGAACAGGCGATGCAGATCATGCGTGCGTCCGATGCGCTCCTCGTCTCGCTCGCCGACCGGCCCGAGCTCGGCCGATCGGTGCCGATCAAGCTCTACGACTCCTGTGCCGTCGGCCGGCCGGTGGTCCTCGCCGCGCCGGGGGAGCCCAGACGCCTTGCCGGCGAGAGCGGCGCGGCTCTCGTGGTGCCGCCCGAGGATCCGGGTGCCCTTGCGGCGGCAATCCGCAGGCTTCGCGACGACCCCGAGCTCGCCCGCTCGATCGCCGATGCCGGCGTGGACTTTGCGCGCGCGAATCTGCGGGAGCTCGGCGTCGCCGAGCTCGAAGCGCTGCTCCTCGGGATCACAGGGGAGCGAGCATGACCGGCGGCGGGAGCTTCTGGCCCGTGCGGGGCACGGACCTCACGGCCGAATTCGCCCGCGAGCTGTCCGGGCTCTGGGGCCTCGGCGCACCGGCTGGGGAGCCCGGAGCCCTTCATCTCGGGATCGGTGATCACCGGGACGCAGCACTCCTAGCGGAGCTCTGCCGGGAGGGTTCGCTTGCCGGAGCGGTGGTCCTGGTCGGCTCGGTGTCGGCGGGCGCCCGCATCGTCAGCGGGACCGCGCAGTTCGATCCCGGGACGCGGGTGGACGGCGAGTTCACGATCCTCGACGGCGATCCGGTCGTCAGCTCGAACCTCGGGACGCACGCCGTGCGGGAGGGAAACGTGCTCACCGTCGGCTACGACCCGGAAGCCGGGCTCGGTCGGGCCGATTCGTTCTGGGTCTTCGAGGCGATCCGCGACTTCGCGACCGAGATGGGGCTCATCCTCCGGGTCCTGCCGCCGGTCGGGTGCATGCGCCTCGACGACACTCCGGGGACCGCGCAGCACCAGCTCGAGGGTCGGGCCAAGTCCGACCGCCGCCAGGCCCGGAGGCTGGCCGGTCTCGCCCGCACACTCGATGCGAGCGGCTCGGTCCTCAACCTCGCCGTGGCTGCGGAAGCCTTCGACGACGGCGTGCGGGTTCCGTTGGAGCGGGTCTGGCCGCGTGCGATCGCGGAGATACGGAAGGGGGTCGAGGCAGGCGTCTTCGAGCCGGTCTGTCACGGCGTCCTCCACCTCGACACGGATCGCCTCGGTGGTGACGAGATCGAGTTCCGGGAATTCCAGTCACTCGAACCGGCCGCAGCCGGGGAGCGGCTCGATCAGGCGATCGCCTGGCAGCGTGGCGTCCTCGGGGATCCGCGCAGCTTCGTCGCGCCCGCGTGGGCCTACGGTCCCGCCGGCGACTCCGAGGCCGCCCGCCGCGGGCTCTATCGCTGGCACCGGCCCCGGGTCGGCCCCGTCTTCGAGAGTGACCGGCTTCACGAGACGCTCTATGGCGACATTCCGGGGCTGCACGGTGTCGACTACTCACCGCTGGTCCGACTCGCGAAGGCGGGGGTTCCCCCAACCGTCACAACGCACGGAATGCTTCACGACGGGCGGGTGCCGCGGCAGCTCGCGCGAGAGAATCCGCTGTTGATGGCCCGCCTGTCCCTGCGGAGGGACCTCGACCGGATCGCTGCCGTCGACGGCATCACCTGGGTGGGCGCCGGCGAGTTCTGTGACCTCCTCGCCGGCCATACGATGGATGAGGCTTCCGTACAGACATGACCAAGCTCCTTCACCTCGCCGCCTTCCCGAACCCCCATCCCGGTTCGTTCGTGCCCGTTCTGCTGACCCTCCTGGGGAAGGCACGTGAGCGCGGCTGGGATGCTCAGATCGCACTCCCGGAAGCTGCTCGGCGAATCCCATGGGTCGAGGAGTTCGGGCGGCGGGACATCCCGGTGACCTTCCTTCCCGACTCGGGCCGAAGCGACATCACCCGTGCTGTCGGCGAGCTGATCGGCACGACGTCGGAGCCGACGGTCGTGCATACCCACTTCACCTCCTACGACATCCCGGCGGCACTCGCCAAGCGGCGCCAGCACGGTGACGGCAGGTTTCTCCTGTTCTGGCACATCCATACGGTCCTTGGAACGAGCCCGCTGGCCGTCGCCCGGAACTCCGCGAAGTTCGCCCTCTTCGGCGCGACGGTCGATCGCGTCGTGGTACCGGCGGCGAACATCGGCGAGGGGCTCATCCGGCGCCGGGCGCCGCGGGACAAGATGATGCTGATGCCGAGCGCCATCGATGCCCAGGCCTACGTCCCGCCGACCGCCGAGGAACGCCATGCCGCTCGTGAGGCGCTCGGCATCCGTGACGGTTCGGCGATGTTGCTGCACATGGGTCGGGCGTGGAAGCTCAAGGGGGGGCCGACTTTCCTGAGGGCGGCCAAGCAACTGATCGACGACGGTCTCGATGTGACCGCGGTGACGCTTCGGGGCGGCGAGGAGGCGCAGCGCGATGCCGAGCAACTCGGTATCGCCGACCGCACGGTCGTCACCGGTCTGGTCGAGGACGTCAGAGATCTCTACGCCGCCGCAGACTGCTTCGTCGCTCCGAGCCGCGGGGAGGGCATGCCCTTCTCCGTCGTCGAGGCACTCGGATCAGGGATTCCAGTCGTCGCCAGCGACCTTCCCGGCCACCGCTACCTCGCGGACGAAGTCGCCGCCTGCGTCGTGGCGCCAGCCGAACCCGGCCCGACGGCCGCGGCGGTCGCCGCGTTCCTCCAACGTCCTCCGGAGCAGGTGATCTCCGACGCTGCGGCGGCGCGAGAGTGGATCATCGAGAACCTGAGCCTCGACGCCGTGGCAGAGCACATGCTCGACACCTACGCCGAGATGCTGGCGAGCCCGACTCCGATTCCGAGCGGGTTCTAGATCTCGCCGAGATCTCGCAGCGCCTGAGCGGCGGCCGCGGGGGGTGGGCCGACACGGGATCGGCGGCGCAGCCGCCGGGCCGGGGCCATGGCGGGCATCCACCAGATCCGGCGGAGGATGCCGGGGGCGGCCGCATCATCGGCCTCGTCCTGCATCGCCGCGGCGCGAGCCCGAAGTGCCGGTGCGCGGACGTCTCCCGCGGGCAGGCGCGAAAGCGCTCGCTCGAGCACCGCTGTCGCATGTCCGGTCATCATCGCCTCGTCCTTCGAAAGCGACGTCGGCCGGTCCCGCAGGAGCACGAGCGGCTCCGACCCGATCCGGACGGCGCCGAAGCCGGACTCGGCGATTCGGATCCACAGATCCCAGTCCTCGGAGCCGGCGAGGGTTTCCTCGAAACTGCCTGCCGTCTCGAGTGCCCGCCTCGTGATCGTGACTGAGCTCGTCGTGATGAAGTTGATCACGACGAGGGCCTCGAGCAGACCATCCGGGGTGAGCCGCGTGGCCACCGGCGGGTAGTCCTCGAGGGCCGTGCGGCGGTACACGCGCTTCGACGAGTCGATGAAGGGCCAGGCGTCGGCAAAGCCGATTCCTGCGCCAGGTTCGCCCGCCAACGCGTCTCTGGCTCGCTCCAGGTAGCCGGGCATCCAGGCGTCGTCGGCGTCGAGAAAGCTGATCAGATCGCCGCGGGACGCTGCGAGCGCCAGGTTCCTCGCGGCGGCCGGACCGCTGTTGGGCTGCCGGAGGAGCCGTACCCGCGGATCTTCGCCCGCGTAATCCTCGATCAACTTGCCGGTGTCGTCCGGCGATCCGTCGTCGACCACCAGTGCCTCCCAGTCGCCGAACGTCTGAGACGTCAGCGACCGGAGCGTCGTCATGATCGTCGCCGCGGATCGATACGCCGGCACGATCACCGTGAAGTGGGGGTGGCCCATGGAGGCAGCCTACGGGCGCATCCGGAGCCGAAGCGGGGCGACTGCGATCATCGTCGGCCGATGGATGGACGAACGGTCGGCTCGGGTATCGGACGTCGGGGCGCCGCGGTCCTACTGGTGTCGACGGCGCTCTTGGGGGGGTGCGGGAGCGACGGTCGATCTCTGTTCGACGCGCCTCAGGGGCCCCCGGATCTCGTGGCCGTCTCCTGCGACCTCGTAGCCTCGCCCACCGGCTCCGATTCAGCCGCCGGCACCGCCGCCGAGCCGCTGCGGAGCGCCCAGCGCCTCGTCGACTCCCTCCAGCCCGGCCAGACCGGCTGTCTGCGCGCCGGCACCTACGACACCGACGCCGAGATCAAGCTCTCCGTCCCCGGGATCACCCTGACCGCCTACCCGGGTGAGCAGGCGACCCTCCGCGGCCGCCTCTGGGTCGCGGATGGCTCAACCGGCAGCACGGTCAGCGGCCTCAATCTCGACGGCCGCAACGACCGCGACCTCCCGAGCCCGACGATCAACGGCGACGACGTCGTCCTCAGCGGCAACGACATCACCAATCACCACACGTCGATCTGTCTTTCGATCGGCAGCCTCGACACCTACGGGCGAGCCCAGAACACCCTCGTCGAGGACAACCGCATCCACGACTGCGGAGTCCTCCCGGCGACCAACTACGACCACGGCATCTACGTCGCCGCCGCCGACGACACCGTCATCCGCGGCAACTGGATCTACGACAACGCCGACCGCGGCGTCCAGCTCTACCCCGACGCCCAGCGAACCCTCGTCACCGGCAACGTCATCGACGGCAACGGCTCCGGGGTCATCTTCAGCGGCGGCGAGGGCACCGCCTCCTCCGACAACGTCGTCGAGCACAACGTCATCACCAACTCCAGGGTTCGCGACAACGTCGAGTCCTACTGGGGCAACGGCCCGGTCGGCAACGGCAACGTCGTCAGGGAGAACTGCATCGGGGGAGACGGTGGCGGGCCGCCCCCGGAGGGTTCGCCGCCGATGCGGGGGTTCGAGGCCTACTCGAACGAAGATCCGACCGCAGGGGGAAGCCTCTGCGCCGGACTCGAGCGGTCGCTCAGTCCATGAGCGTCGATTCGAGCTCCTCGACGAGGTCGGTGTCGGCCCCTTCACCGAGCGCGCCGGACCGACCTCCCCGGCTGCGCACCAAGCCGATCAGCTCTCGCGGGTGGCTCGGAGAGATCGCGCTGACGGCGACGGCGTAGACGGCGACCGCGAGCAGGCCTTCGGCCGCGAGGAGGAGCAGTCCCTGGACCGTTCCATGCGAGCCCGGTTCGAGGACGTATCGGTCGAGGGGGAGGACCACGGCGGCCATCAGGATCGATGCGAGGAGCGGGGGATAGATCTCCTTCATCATCGGCCGGACCGGGATACCGACGCGACGGACCGCTGAGCGGACCGCATACGCGGCTCCCGCTACGGCTCCGGCCGAGAGACCCGCGGCGATTGCGGTGAGACCGAGCGGGATCATCGCGATCATCGTCGCTGCGGTTGTCACGGTGATCACGATGTTGATGCGCGTCAAGCCGCTCGGCTGACCATCCGCCTTGAGGAGTTCGACGACGGACGACGTGATGCAGCTCGCACCCGCGTAGGCGCACATCGCGACAGCGGCGTATCCGGCCGGTTCCCAGACGTCGCCGAACACGAGAACCGCAAGCGACGGACCGAGGGGGATCAGGATCATCCCGGCCGGGATCCCGATGGTCGCCATCCATCTCAGCGAGCGGAGGAATGCAGACTCGAGCCTGTCCCGCTCCGCGGCGATCCGTGCGAACGCGGGGAAGATCACGTAGGCGGCAGCGGCCAGCATCACGGCGAACGGCAGCGACGCGATCCGAAATGCGTATCGGTACTGGCCCAGAGCCGCCGATCCGAGCGACCGCCCCACGATCACCGTGTCCGCCGCCTGCTCGCCGAACCTGATGATCGTCGTCGAAAGGAGCACGTGGCGGCCATAGGAGGCGAGCTCCTTCCACATCGCGAACGAGACGAGAGCGAGGCGCGGTCGCCAGCGAGCGAACGACCAGGCGAGGGTCGTTGCCATCAGGGCACCGGCGTACTGCCCGGCCAGCATCGCCCAGGGGCCGATGTCGTTGGCGGCGGCGAAGATCGCCACGGCGCCGAAGACGATCACCTCGATCGGGCCGATGACGAACATGCGGACGAACGAGAACCGTCGCTGGAGGATCGCATTCGGCGCAACCGAAAGCGTGTGGATGAAGATCAGTCCCGAAGCCGACGCCGCGAGGGCGGTCACCTCGGAGCTGTCGAAGATCACGCCGAGCAGCGGTGCGACGGCGAGGTTCATGAGCGCGAGGAGGACGCCGCCGATCAAGGTCGCCACCGCAGCGGTGCTCTGCGCCTCCTCGAGCCTGTCCCGTCGCTGGATGATCGCCGCATGCATTCCGCTTTCGGTGATCAGCAGGCCGAAGCCGATCAGGACCGTTGCGGCCGCGTACTGCCCGAATTCCGACGGGGTGAGCAGACGGGACAGGGCGATGTAGACGCCGAGGTTGATCGCCTGCGCGGCGACGTATCCTCCGCCGGCGAGCCCGGCGCCACGCAGCACCGTGCCGAGGAGGCCGCCTTGCCGAGAGTCCGGTTCGGGGTTGGCCGGTTCGGGCTGCATCGACGTGACAGCTTGCCTGATCGGGTCACGACCACGGACGCTTTCGCCCTATCGTGCAGCGCATGGGCCAGCCTCGCGGTAGCTCGGATGCCGCCGGCGGGCGGATCGGCGTAGTCGTGATGCTCGACAGCATCGAGCGACCCGGGGGCGCGGAGACGCTTGCGATGGAAGGTGCGATGCGCCTCGATCCGGGCGAGTTCGACCGGACCCTATGCGTCACCCGTTGGGACGACTCGCTCGAGAATTCCGAACCCTCGCGGACCTGGCTCGCGAGGCTCCGCGCTTCGGGAGTCAGGCTTGTCTGTCTCCGACGGAGCGGCCGGTTCGCCATCTGGGCCTGGCGGCCGCTGATCGGATTCATGCGCCGCAACCGGACGGCCGTGCTCCACAGCCACCTCTTCGGTTCCAATGTCTGGGCCTCCCTGCTCAAATGGTTCGTCGGCCGGCCCGTGGTCGTTGCGCACGAGCACATGTGGGCCTACACCGGATCGCGATCGCGAGAGCTGATCGACCGCCAGCTCATCGCCCGCAGCGCCGATGCGTTCGTCGCGGTCTCCGAAGAGGGGCGCCGCCGCATGATCGATGTGGAGCGAATCCCAGCCGACGAGATCGTGCTGATCCCCAACGGCGTCCCCGCGACCGAACCCGGCGAAGGCGATCGAGTCAGGGCCGAGTTCGGGATCCCCGCTTCGGCCCCGATCGTCGGGAGCGTCGGCCACCTCCGGAGCGAGAAGGCGTTCGAGGTTCTGATCGAGGCGACGCCTCTGCTCGCCGAGGAGCATCCCGGGCTCCGGGTGCTGATCGCGGGGGAGGGGCCCGAGCGCCAGAAGCTCGAAGCCCTCGCGGCTGAACTCGGGGTCTCGGACCGGGTTCTGCTTCCCGGCGTTCGCAACGACGTTCCGGATCTGCTTGCGGCGTTCGACGTCGCGGTCTGCTGCTCCGACTTCGAGGGCGGCCCGCTCTCGGTGATGGAATACATGGGAGCCGGACTTCCGATCGTCGCGACGCGGACCGGGGGCCTTCCAGAGCTGATCGACGACGGCGTCGGCGGCCTGCTCGTGCCGACCCGGGATCCGCAGGCGCTGGCGGCCGCGGTCGACCGGGTTCTCGGCGATCCGGCACTCGCCGGCTCGCTCGGAGCCGCCGCCGCCGAGCGAAAACGGGGCGAATACGACATCGACGTATGGGCTGCACGGGTTGCTGCTCTCTACCGTCGCCTGCTCGCAAGCCGGCCGAATTCCGCCTGAACGACCCCTCCGGTCGGATAAACGTCCATTTCATGCCGGTCCGGGCATGTGTGGCGGACCATCGCCGATACGCCTTGTGTGTTCGGATCGGTTGCCTCCAGACTCGTCGCGCTGGCGTTCGCTCTCGCGGCTGTCCTGGCCTTCGCCGTTTCGGCAACCTCGGCTTCGGCCGCCGTCTCCTGCGACCTCGTAGCCGCGCCCACCGGCTCCGATTCAGCCGCCGGCACCGCCGCCGAGCCGCTGCGGAGCGCCCAGCGCCTCGTCGACTCCCTCCAGCCCGGCCAGACCGGCTGTCTGCGCGCCGGCACCTACGACACCGACGCCGAGATCAAGCTCTCCGTCCCCGGGATCACCCTGACCGCCTACCCGGGTGAGCAGGCGACCCTCCGCGGCCGCCTCTGGGTCGCGGATGGCTCAACCGGCAGCACGGTCAGCGGCCTCAATCTCGACGGCCGCAACGACCGCGACCTCCCGAGCCCGACGATCAACGGCGACGACGTCGTCCTCAGCGGCAACGACATCACCAATCACCACACGTCGATCTGTCTTTCGATCGGCAGCCTCGACACCTACGGGCGAGCCCAGAACACCCTCGTCGAGGACAACCGCATCCACGACTGCGGAGTCCTCCCGGCGACCAACTACGACCACGGCATCTACGTCGCCGCCGCCGACGACACCGTCATCCGCGGCAACTGGATCTACGACAACGCCGACCGCGGCGTCCAGCTCTACCCCGACGCCCAGCGAACCCTCGTCACCGGCAACGTCATCGACGGCAACGGCTCCGGGGTCATCTTCAGCGGCGGCGAGGGCACCGCCTCCTCCGACAACGTCGTCGAGCACAACGTCATCACCAACTCCAGGGTTCGCGACAACGTCGAGTCCTACTGGGGCAACGGCCCGGTCGGCAACGGCAACGTCGTCAGGGAGAACTGCATCGGGGGCGGCTCTTACGACGACGGCGACGGCGGCATTCTCGGTGGTGGGAACGTCGGGTTCCGGCTCGTCGCAAACGTACTCGAGAGCCCTGGCTACACGAGCCGCTCCTCGAAGGACTTCACCCTCGACCCGGCAAGCCGCTGCGGCAAGCTTCTCGCCCAGGGACTCGAGGCACCGGCCACGCCGGCGACCGAGGTGCCGATGCCCGTCACGGATCCGCCTCCGGTCGACCCACCCCCGGTCACCGATCCGCCCCCGGCGTCCCCGCCCCCGGCGTCCCCGTCGGCGGTGACCCTGACCACGAGCAAGCGGCACGTCAAGACCGCGAAGCCGATCAAGGTCCGTGGGGTCGCCCCCGGCGCCGCCACGATTCAGATCCAGATCCACCGCGACGGTGCCTGGCGTCCGATCGCCCACGACAGCACCAGCGGCGCCGGGCGTTACCGGACCAAGGTCGCGATCCACAACCCGGGCCGCAAGCGGATCAAGGCAGTGGCACGGGGGTGCCGCGACTCACGCGCGGTCAGGGTCGAAGTGCAGCGGCCGCGTCGTTCTCACTGAGTTCGTCGTCCCCACTTGGGCTCCGGAACCTCGCGATCGCCAGTAGGGCCGGCCCGAGGCTGAGGAGGATCCACAGCTGCTTGCTGAATTGCGCCGACAGGAAGAAGTCTGCGGCGAGGGTGGCCACCAACCCGATCACCGTTGCGCGCGCGATCGTCGCCATCCCGGCGTCGCCCAGGCGGTCGAAGCGGCGGTATGCCCGGACTGCGGCGGCCATGCTCCCGACGATGACCGCGAGGAAGAGCGTCAATCCGACCAAGCCCAGCTCCGTCAGGATCTCGAGGTACAGGTTGTGCGCGACGGCCGGAGTGTCGGCGATGTAGTACGACCGCTGAATCGCCCCGGGCTCGGCGAGCAGGTAGTGGATCGAGGACGTCCGAAAGTTGCCGGATCCCACGCCGACGACCGGATTGGCCTCGAACATCCTCCAGCCGATCTTCCAGATGTCGGTTCGGCCAGCACCACCGTCTGCGGTGGTGATGCGCGCGACCTGCTCGTCGCTTGCGACGACGCTGAAGAACAGGAACACGGTCGCCGCGAAGGCCAGTACCGCCGCGAACACCCGTGGCCGGGTTCCCTTCGGTGCGATCACGATCCACGCGAGTAGGGCGGCGCCGGTTGCGATCAGTCCACCGCGGGAAGCAGTGGCAACGACGGCCGAGAAGCAGAGGACCATCGAAACCCCGCCGAGAATCCTGGTCAGCAGCTCCCGGGACTGGTCGAGGGCTAGCGTCGCCGACATCACGATGCCGACCACGAGGACGGAGGCGAGCAGGTTCGGATCGCCGATCGTTCCCGTGACGCGGTTGAGATCGCCTGCAGCGGTGGCGCTGACGGCGGCGGCGGAGGAGCTCGGCGCCGCCGAGAGCCCATACGCCGCCGCGAAGGCTGCACCGCCGGCGAACGCAGCCGCGATCCACCGCATCTTCTGCCGGGTGCCGAGCGCGGTGTAGACGATCGGTATGAGCATGATGCTCAGGGCGTACCGGACGATGGTTCCGATCGACCCGCCCGGGTCCTCTTGCCAGATCGAGCTGATGACGCCGGAGTCCTCCGCCCACACCGCGCTCAGCGTCATCCAGGCGAGGAAGAATCCGAGGAATCCGCTCAGCCAGGGATGGTCGCGGAACAGCAGGCGCTGATCGCGGTCGGACGAGACGAGCGCGATCCACGAGATGACGAGTACGAGGCCGGCGACCTTCGAGAAGCTCAGAGCCTGGCCGCCTGCCACGGGCGCGAGCTCCATGAACGTCAGGACGGTGAAGATGGTGACGCCGACCGCGAGGTTCGCGACGGCGACGAGTGCGAATGCGATTCCGAAGGCGGCTGCGATCGCAAGCTTCGGATCGACTCCCGCGAGGGCGCCGATGAAAAGCGCCGCGAAGAAGGCGGCCAGTCCAGCCGTCCGGCTCGGAACCGCCATGCGGGCGGCCAGGCCCGTCACGACCCGGTCGGCACCCTTCCGCCGTCGAAGTAGTAGGCCGAGTCGGTGCCCTGCCTCGGTGCTCCGACGACGGCGAAGCCCATCGGGCGGATCCCGTTCTCGGCGAGCAGCTCGCCGAGCTGGTTCAGCTTGCTCAACCGGGTGGTGCCCGGCCGGACGACGAGGAGGACGTCGTCGACATTGCGGGCCAGGGGAAGGGCGTCGACGACATCGGTGAGCGGCGGGCTGTCGATGATCACGTAATCCGCGAGGTTCCTCGCATCCTCCAGCATCTCGCTCGCCGTGGGCAGCGAGAAGAGCTCACTGATCCAGCCGCCCTCGTTCTCGGCCAGGAGGAGCCGGAGGTTGGGAAGCCCGAGGGTGTCCCCGGACATGAGAGCGTCCTCGAGCGAGACGCTCTCGATCAGGACCCCGACCACGCCGCGCTTCGGGACGATGCCGAGCGCGCGGCTGATCGCCGGCCGCCGCAGGTCGGCCTCGATGAGGATCACGCGGCGGCCCGTCGCCGAGAGCGAGGCTGCGAGGTTGATCGCCGTTGACGTCTTTCCCTCGGACGGCGATGAGCCCGTTACGAGCAGGACCTTGCCGCCGGGCCGGCGGTTCGACGCGGAGACGGTCCCTCGCAAGGTCCGATATGCCTCGGCCGTAGCCGGCGAGATGATCCTGGGGCTCAGTGGGGTGTCGGATGACCCGTGGGACTCCTTGGGCACGCGGCCGATGATCGGCAGACGGAAGAGGTGGCGCAGCTGTTCCTCGCGGCGCAGTCTCGGATCCAGTACCTGGAAGGCGAACGCCGCCGTGATGCCGAGTGCGAGACCGGCGAAGATTCCGGCCGCCACACTGAGCAGTGGGCGCGGCGAGACGGGCGCCGTCGGCGGCTGGGCCTCGGTCTCGACCCTGATGGTCGGATCGTTGCCGCTCAGCAGGCGCTCGTACTCGGCGAGCTGGGCCTCGTTGGCCTGCGTCGGATTGGACTTCTGGATCTTCCGCAGGCCCGGTAGCTGGCGCTCGATCTGCTGGTGAAGCTGCTCGGTCCGGTTCACGACCGCCTGCTCGGCGAACGCGTTGGCGAGGTCTGCGGCCTCGTTCGGATCGGAGTCCTGGGCGGTGACCGCGACGATGTTGCTCTGAGCCACCGGTTCGGCCACGACCGAGCCGAGGAGGGCGCTCGCCTCGCCGGGGAAGTCCGTCTCCTTCTTGACGCGCTCGGCCACCGAGGTGGTCGTCACGAGTTCGGAGGCTGTCTGCACGTCACGCGTCGGGTCCGAGGAGGCACCGATCAGCCCGAGACCTTCGAGCACGGGGTCAGAAACCGGCGTTATCAGCAGGGTCGCTTCCGCCTCGTACGTCTTCGTCGCGAGTGCGACGTAGGCGATCGACACGGCTGTGGTGAGTACGGTTATCGCAACGATCAGCCAGATCCGCTCACGGAGCGTGGTGACGTACCGGCGCAGCCCCTCCTGCTCGTCCGGAGGAACCAGCCAGTCGCTGCCCGTTGCCGGGTCCGTGATCTGCTCCACTGCCATGGCCGCCGATTGTTACAGCGCAACGTGGCCGGCTTCCCGGTTCTCGCGCCGGGCGAACGGGTAGTTGCTTGCAGGATTAATGCGGATCCGGAGGCGCCCGAGGGTTCGGAGTGGCAACGCCTAACCTTGTCGCGGAGAAATCTTGAACGATCATCAGGGAAACCACGAGAACGAAGCGGGGTCGCTTGCGGAGTCGCTGACCGGCCAGGTTGCGCGTCTCGCCGCAAGCGCCCGGGAAACGGCCGCTTCGATCGAGGCTGAGGGGGCATCGCGGCGGGACGCCTCCCAGCTCGGCGACGAGTTGATCGACGCGGTGACGCAGCGCATCGAGCGCATCGCAGACGACTGCGACGACCTCGAGCGGATTCTCGACGGCTTCCGTTCACTCGCCGTCCCGGGCGGGGATGCCGAGAGCGATTCGCCGATCGAAGCCGGTGGGGACGAGTTGGACGAGCCGTTCCCCGGGGACGTGAGCGATCCCGCCGACCTCGATGACGAGGACGACGAGGCCGAATTCGGACCGCCGGCGGCGGTTGGACCGCGACCGGATCCGCCACGGATCTCCGAGGGAGTACGTCTTCTCGCGACGCAGATGTCGGTCGCCGGCAGCAGCGTCGGAGAGATCGCACAGCGCCTTCGCGACGAATTCGGGGTCAAGGATTCAGAGGAACAGGTGCGTGAGCTCTTCGGTGAGCCGCAGTCCGCGAGTCGCGGCTCCTCTCCGCCTTCGGCCTGACGCTGTCGCTTGCAGCCTGCGGTTCGGGCCTTGCGGGCGTCCTCGCTTCGGCCTATACTGCCGCCCCTGAAGTCGGGAACCGATTCCCGTAAGCAATCCGGGAACAGAATCCTGGGCAAGAGGGGACTCAATCAAGATGATCCGTTCCAACCGTTCCATCCGTCGTCTCGGTGCACTGTTCGTGGCCGTTCTCATCTCCGCGCTGCTCGTTCCTGCGGGCGCCTTCGCGCAGGGTCTGAGCCCCACTGACGAGCAGTACAACCAGGGCGTGGTCGGCGTGGCATCCAGCGACGGCGGTAGCAGTGGCTCGATCAGTGAACTGCCGTTCACGGGCCTCGACGTTGCCGCCATCGCACTGATCGGCATCGGCCTCGTCGGCGCCGGATTCGTCATCCGTCGCGCTTCGCGCGAGGGCGACAACAGCGTCAGCTAACCGGAATCCGAACTTGAATCGCCGCCGGTCCCGTTGAGCCGGCGGCGTAAGTCCGCAACCGACTCGGAGTTCGGGTTGAGTTCCTGCGCGCGATCGAGCGCCGCAAGGGCAGCGTCGCGATCCGAATTCGCGAGCGCCCGAGCGGCCAGCATGTAGCCGCGCCAGTCGTCCGGCGCGCGATCGCTTGCCCTGCGTGCCGCGTCGACGGCACGCGCGTCGTCGCCCGCGAGGCGGGCGATCTCCGACTCGACGAGCAGCGGCGTGTCCGCCAACGGGTTCAGGGCTGCAGCGTTTCCAAGGGCCGTGAAGGCGCCCTCGGGGTCACTTCGCCAGGCTTCGGCGGCGTCGAGGGTCAGCCGCTCAGAAGCGAACGCCGGAACCGCGATGAGCGCCAGGACGCCCGCGACGGCTGCAGCCATACCGCGGATCCGGGGCGCCAGGGGCTTGAAGACGAGGGTCGCTGGTGCGCACGCGGAGCCCAGGAGGGCGAAGGCGGGCGCGAACAGCGCTCCGAAGAACCACGACCAGTCGACTGCCGACTGCGCCACCAGCGCGGCCGTCACGGCCATCGCCGTAGCGCTCAGCACAGCACTCTCGGGACCGAGACGGCGGGATCGCAACGCGCCGCCGACACCGGCGACGAACGCGAGGCAGACGAGGAACAGACCGACGAATCCGAGCTCGCCGAGCATCTCGAGCGGGAGGCTGTGTGCGTTCCGCGGCTCCTCGGAGCCATCGCCCTCGAGCAGGTAGGCGGATCGGAACGAGCCCGCCCCTCCACCCGCGACCGGGTTGTCCAGCGCCTGGCCGACCGCCACGCCCCAGAAGTCGATCCGATTCAGTCCTCCGCTGTAGGTGAATCGAGAGCCTTCCACCGGGGTGTAGCTCTCGCCGCTGGAGGCCGGCGAGCCGAAGCGGTCCTTGACGGCGCTGACGGGGTTCCCGATGACTGCGATCAACAGCCCGACAGCGATGACGGCGGCAATGCCGAGAGCGATCAGGGACTTGCGCTTGTCGGGGCGCCGGACCCGGACGTCCCGGCCCTGCCACTCGATCGCGGAGACGGTTGCCGAGATGGCGGCCCCGAGGACTCCGGCCGCGGCGGCGGCGGTCGCTCCCTTTTGAAGCTCGCTCAGGGCCGACGGCGTCCCGGCGGCGTCGAACGGCGCGAGCAGATGGGAGAAGACGATGGCGACTGGGGCGACGGCGATGACGATCGCGACGGTGGTCCGCACCCGGTTCGGTCCCGCGAGGACGACCACGAGCAATCCGGCGGCCAGAGCCAGCAGCGATCCTCGCGACTGGCTGATCGTCGCGAGTGCGAGGCTCGTCGCGGCGAGGGCGGCGAGGACGGCTCGCAGCGGCGGGGGGGTCCGCGGTCGCGCCAGCAGCGGCAGCGACGCGACTGCGACCAGGACGAAGAACGCCGCATCGGCGTTCCGGTAGCCGAACGGGAAGTCGAGCGTCCCGTCGAGATCGACGAGTTGCTTGACGTCATCGCCGGTCCAGATGGCCACCAATACGGTCAGCGCCGTGATCGCACCGGCTCCGAGGAGCGGCGCGATCGAGAGCAGCATCCGTCGGCGCAGCGAGACGACGAGGGTGAGCCCGAGGGCGAAACACGCCGCGTAGACGGCCGTGCGTTGGGCGTAATCCGCGGCGAGGTCGGGGGCCGGACTCCAGACGATCGAAACCGCGGTCCACGCGGCGAGGGCGAGCAGCGCCGTGAGTGCGAGTACATGGAGGCCGTGCGGCGAGATCGGCAGGCGCGCGAAGAGGACGACCACGATCAACACCAGATAGGCAACGATCGCCCCGGGAAGCAGGACCGTCCCGAAGAACGCGCCCTCTCCCAGCGCCCACCATGTCCAGAGGCCGAGCATCGTCGCGCCGATCAGGACTGCCGCGATCCGGTTGTCGGTCGGGATCGAAGCCATTCGAGATGTGGGCCCCGGGGAGCCCACACGCGATCGCGCGGCGGTCGGCATGCGCGCAATCATGCACCACCCTCCAGTCGTCGTAGCCGCTTTCACCCGCCTCGGGCGGTGGCTCCGGGGCACCGTCGATCACCTACAGTGGCGCCCGCATGTCGGAGCAATCGCCGCACGCACCAGGGGTCAGCCCGCGCGTCGCCGTATACACCGACTACTCCTATCGGGCCCAGCACGGCCGGGTCTTCTCCGAACGTTCCTTCTCCCTCTTCATCGAGGCGATCGCCGACCGGCTAGGTGGATTGATCCTCCTCGGGCGCCTCGATCCTGCCCCGGGGGAGGGCCCCTACGAGGTCGGAGGCAACGTCGAGTTCGTTGCTCTTCCGTTCTACGGCTCGCTGACTAGTGTCCGCGACGTCCTCGCGGGGCTCCGGGGCTCCGCTCGGGCGTTCAGGCGGACGCTCGACGACGTCGAGGTCGTCTGGCTGCTCGGACCACACCCGATTGGCCTCCTCTTCGCGCTCTTGGCTTTAGCCCGGCGCCGGAAGGTGATCCTCGGGGTCCGTCAGGACCTGCCCGTTTATGTGCGATCCCGGCACCCCGGAAGGCTCGGCCTGCGGGCGGCCGCTGCCGTTCTCGAGTGGGCGTGGCGGGCGCTCGGCTGCATCACCGGGACGGTTGCCGTCGGCCCTCAGCTCGCGGCCAACTACTCGCGTGGACGCGGCGCTCTTCCGATCTCGGTTTCCCTCGTAAGGCGCGAAGACCTCGCCGATCCGCCATCGCCGGAGGAGCCCGGGGTCCCGTTGAGGATTCTCTCCGTCGGCCGGGTCGAAACCGAGAAGAACCCGCTCCTGCTTGCGGACGTTCTGGCGGGACTGCAGCGATCCGGGGTCGACTGCGTCCTGCAGGTCTGCGGAGACGGGGACATGCTCCCGGAGCTGGAGGCTCGGCTGGAGGAACTCGGAGTGCGCGACCGTGCCGAGCTCGACGGTTACGTGCAGCATGAGGCCCTGCAGCACTCATATTCGGCCGCGGACGTCTTTCTCCACGTCTCGTGGACGGAGGGCCTTCCGCAGGTGCTCCTCGAGGCGTTTGCGGCGAATCTCCCGGTTGTGGCGACTGACGTCGGTGGCATCGCCGCAGAGTTCGGGGATGCGGTCGAGCTGATCCCGGCCGGGAACGCGGCTGCTGCCTGTGCCGCCGTCGAGAGAGTTGCGACGGACCTCGCCCTGCGGAAGCGCCTGATGGCTGCGGGTCGCGCGACGATGGACGGCCGGACCCTCGAGGACGAAGCAGAGCGTGTGGCTTCCTACCTCACGGAAGGCACCCGATGACGCGCTCGGTCGTGACCGGCGGTGCCGGCTTCATCGGCTCGAACCTCGTGGACGCCCTCGTCCGGCGTGGCGACCAGGTACTGGTGATCGACGACCTCTCGACCGGTCGGGTATCCAACCTGACGGGCGCCCGGGCAGCCGGTGTCGACCTTCGGGTCACGGATCTCGGCGGCGCGGAGGCCAGGTCGGAGACGGTCGCGTTCGCACCGGACGTCGTCTTCCACCTCGGGGCACAGGCTGATGTAAGGCGCGCAGTGGCCGACCCGATCGACGACGCGCGCATCAACGTGCTCGGCACGATCAACGTACTCGAAGCCGCGCGCGAGTCGGAGGCGCGAATCCTCTTCGCCGCCACCGGCGGCGCGGTCTATGGAGAGGGGGAGGGGAAGGAGCTCCCGTTCGACGAGCACGCGACTGCCGTGCCCGAAACCCCGTACGGCGTGAGCAAGCTCGCCGGTGAGCACTACGTGGAGATGTATCGCCTGTTGCACGGCGTTCCCGGGCTGGCGCTGCGCTTCGGCAATGTCTACGGGCCGCGCCAGGATCCCCACGGCGAGGCTGGCGTCGTCGCGATCTTCTGCGGGAGCCTGCTCGACGGCCGCCGGCCGACCGTGTTCGGCGATGGGCTCCAGACTCGCGACTACGTATTCGTGGGCGACGCCGTCGCCGCCCTGATGGCCGCGGACGAGCGCCTGGCGGCGGCCGGCTCGGAGCTGACCGGGCCCCTGAACATCGGGACCGGTGTCGAGACGAGCGTGCTGGAGCT
This sequence comes from Solirubrobacterales bacterium, assembly GCA_046330285.1. GTDB lineage: Bacteria > Actinomycetota > Thermoleophilia > Solirubrobacterales > 70-9 > RHKX01. The sequence continues at coordinate 64,439 of JAXLSX010000008.1, forward strand.
CGTAGACCGGCTCGGCGAGCTCTCCGACGCTCCATTCGAGGCCGAACTCGGAGCCGCTCGGCCGGGCGAGATGCGGCGCAGTGCGATCGACTCGTCGGCAGCCGGGTCGTTGCTCGGCTGGTCCGCCGGCACGGACCTGGCCACCGGCCTCGCGGTGACGCTCGAATCGGTGCGCGCCGAGCGCCGGGCTCCCTGACCGCCACCCGAGCGGGTGCCCGACCTAGGGCTTGAGTTCGATGTCGGTCAGCTTCGCCGTGACCACGTACCGCTGAGCGGCGCTGTAGAGCGGGTGGCAGGCGGTGAGCACGATTCGCTCCCGTCCCGCGTCGTCTACGACCGAAACGTCCTGTGGGTCGACTATGTCGGTTGCGATCACCTCATAGGTGAACTTCCCGTAAGGCATCGAAACCGTCACCTCGTCCCCGGTCTTGATGTCGGCGATATCGCGGAAGGGAGCGAGGTAGGTCGTTCGGTGGCCTGCCACGGCAATCGTCTTGCCTTGTCCCGGCAGGGCGCTCGTCGGGTAGTGGCCTGGTCCCTTCTGAAGGTCGGCCGTGTCGGTCCCCTGGATCAGGACGTAGTCGATCCCGACGCTCGGTACCGCGATCTGCCCGATGCCCTGGCCGTTGCTGATCTGCTTGGCGTAGATCGAGGCAAGCTGATCGGCGCGTTTGGCCGGGTCCCTCGTCGCCTTCGCCCGGGCAACGGACGGATCGGAGCTGAAGCGCTGCTCGGCAGCGTCGAGTTGGTCCTGTGCCTTGGCCTGACGAACGTTGGCGTAGATCGCCGACAGCGGCTCCTGCCAGGCGAGGGTGATCGCAGCGTCGATCAGGATCACGACGCCGGCCGTGATCAGGGCCACCGAGAGAATTCGCCCCGCACGCTTCATCCCGGGAATCATGGCGGACGGTGGAGTCGCTGCGGCCGGGTGCCGTCGCCGACGGCTCCGTGAAACACTGCCGCGTCCGATGAGCGAAGCCCGCACCTATCCGCCGATCGCCTCCTACCAGGCCGATCCCGACCACGTCGGTCGCGTCCTGCTGCTCTACTCGGGCGGGCTCGACACGAGCGTGATGCTGCACTGGATCCAGGCCCAGTACGGGGCCGAGATCGTCACCCTGACCGTCGAGCTCGGTCAGCCCGACGAGAACTGGGAGGAGATCACCCAGAAGGCGAAGGACATGGGCGCCCTGGAAACACTCGTCGTCGATGCCCGCGAGGAGTTCGCCGCCGACTTCGTCGCCCCGGCGATCCGGGCCAACGCGCTCTACGGCGGCGGCTACCCGCTGTTCACCGCGCTGGCGCGCCCGCTGATCGCGCGGATCGCCGTCGAGGCGGCGCGCGAGCACGGCTGCGACACGATTGCTCACGGCTGTACCGGCAAGGGCAACGACCAGGTCCGGATCGACTCGACGATCGCCGCGCTCGGTCCCGAGCTCCGGGTCCTGGCGCCGGTCCGGGAATGGGCGATGGGCCGCGAGGAGGAGATCGCCTACGCCCGCGAGCACGAGATCCCGGTCTCGGGCGGCACCGAGAAGCCTCCCTACTCGATCGACGACAACCTCTGGGGGCGCTCGTCCGAGGGCCGCGTGATCGAGGACATCGACCGGCCGCCGCCCGACGACGTCTTCCAGCTCGTCACCCGGCCCGAGGAGGCCCCCGACGAGCCGGAGCTTCTGACGATCGGCTTCGAGGCCGGCAAACCCGTCTCGCTCGACGGCGAGCGGCTCGATCTGGTTGAGCTGATCGACCGCGTCTCCGACCGCGGCCGCGAGCACGGCGTCGGGATCGTCGATCACATCGAGGACCGGATCGTCGGTCTCAAGGTCCGCGACATCTACGAGGTGCCCGCCGCGACGATCATCCTCGCCGCCCATAAGGACCTCGAGAAGCTCGTCTCGACGATCCACCAGAACAACTTCAAGGCGACGCTCGACAACCACTTTGCCTACCTCTGTTACGCCGGGCTCTGGTACGAGCCGCTGCGCGAGGATCTCGACGCCTACATGGGGGCGGCCAACGAGTTCGTGACCGGCGAGGTCACCGTCAAGCTCTACAAGGGCTCGGCGGGCGTCGTCGCCCGGACCTCTCCCTACGCGCTCTACGACCAGACGCTGGCCGGTTTCGGCGAGTCGGGCGGCGAGTTCAGCCAGCACGCGAGCCCCGGCTTCATCGAGCTCTTCTCGCTGCAGACGCGGATGGCCCAACGGGTCCGGCAGCGCGAGCGCTAGCCTGAACCGATGACCTTCGTCTACACATCGATCGGCCGCCTCGTCGTCTACGCCGTCCGCAGGCAGTTCGGGAGGCAGATCCGGATCGCCGGCGGTGTCGCCGTCGTCGCTGCTGTCCTCGGGGGCGCGATCGGCGCTTACCTGCTGGCATCGCGCGACGTCGAAGAGGGCTGACCCCGCTTTCCTGACAGCGTTCCTGCGCCGGTTCCGTCCGGCTTGACATGTATAGGGAACGTTTGAGAGTCTTCCGAGGCCCGGAGACCGTTCCCCGGGCCCTGAACACGCCGAATCAGGCCCTCGGCATCAGGAGATTCTCCGGTCGGTTGGAGCCGACCGGCCGAGGGGCCCACAGGAGACCGGATGTCTCAGACGAAATCTCCCGGGGGAGCCGGCACGTATCCGGCTAACGGATACGACGTGCCCGGAGAGAATCCTTCGACCTCGATTCCCCCCTCGGTCCAGCCCGGTGGCGCGCCGGTCCCTCGCGGTCTCCGGATCCGCCAGCAGATCAGGACCGCGCAGACGCTGCTGCCGATGCTCGCCGCAGTCTGGGCGACGCTCTGGCTCGGTGGCTTCGACTCCGCATCCCTCGTCCAGGCCGCGGTCTTCGCGGTCTCGATCCTGTTCGTCGCTCGGCTCCTCCGCGACTTCCCGTACCCGGTTCGGCTCCTGCCCGCCTCGCGCTTCGCGCTGGCGTTGCTGCCGCTGCTCGCCGGCGCACTCGCGGTCGCCGGCATCGAGCTCGCCCAGCAGGATGAGATCCTCGTCGGCAGCCTGCTGCTCGCAACCGGGTTCGCCGCCGTGGTCGCAATCGCCGTGGCGGTCGTCGCCGACCGTGTCATCACCGCCAACCCCCTACGGATCGCGGTCCTCGGGGCCGCCGACTTCGTCCCGGCCATTCGCCGTGAGCTCGATGCCATCGGGGACCGGCGCGAGATCGAGGTGATCGGCTGGCTCAACCTCGGCGGCCGCTACTCGGCCGACGGCACCGCCTCCGAGCAGCAGACGCTCGACCGCGTCCGCGCTGCCGTGACCGAGCACCACATCGACCTCCTCGTCCGCGGCCCGGGCTCCGGGTCCTCGCGCTCCGGTCGCGACGTCTACGACACGATTGCCGCCGGCTGCCTCGACCTCCCGGTCCGGATGATCGACGGCAACCAGCTCTACGAGCACATCTTCGGCCACGTCCCGATCGGGACGATCGATTCCGCCTGGTTCCTCTTCCTCATGCACCCGCGTTTCCAGGCCAGCTCGAAGTGGTCGAAGCGTGCGCTCGACCTCGTCGTGGGCGTTGCCGCGGCGATCGTGTCACTGCCGCTGATCGCCCTCGGCGCGATCGCGATCAAGCTGAACGACCGCGGCCCCGTCTTCTATCGGCAGGTGCGCGTCGGAGAGCGCGGCCGCGAGTTCAAGATCCTGAAGCTGCGGACGATGCGTTCGGGAGCTCAGGCGAAGAGCTCACAGCAGTGGTCCGGGGCCGGCGACGACCGCGTCACCGCGGTCGGTCGCGTGCTCCGGCGCCTCCACATCGACGAGCTGCCGCAGATCGTCAACGTCCTCCGCGGTGACATGACCCTCGTCGGCCCCCGGCCCGAGCAACCGCAGATCACCGCCGAGCTCGAGCGGGTGTTCCCGCACTACTCGCGACGCCTGCTGGTCAAGCCCGGCGTCACCGGCTGGGCGCAGGTCCGTTGCGGCTACGCGGGCTCCGAGCTCGGGACTGCCTGGAAGCTGTGCCACGACCTCTTCTACCTGAAGCATCGCTCGCTCCTGATCGACCTCCTGATCATGCTCGAGACGGTCGTGATCGCGGCCCGGGACTCGCATCGCCCACTGCGGGCGCCGCAGGTCGAGTTCCTCTTCCGCGACGCCGAGAACCACCGGTCGGCGATCGATCCCGGCCCGGCCGGGGAGCACGACCAGCCGGCGAACGGCGAGGTGCCGCTCGACCGTCCGTTCAGCGGCGGTCGCGGCGTCCACGCTCCGTTGCCGCACTGACCAGCGCCCGCGCGCAGCGGGGTCAGACCCGGCGGCCGCCGGGCGTGAGGCTCAGCTGCCGAGTACCCGATCGAGGATCGGGTCGGGATCTGTGACCCCGTACTGATCTCGCAGCGCCGTGGCGATCTGCTCGCGATCGTCCCCGGCGATCGCCATCCGCGTCGCATGCAGGAGCGCCTCCTGGGAGACGGCAACCTCGGTCTCGGGGTTCGGGTCCGGATCGAGCGGCGGCGGCGGAGGAGGCGGCGGCGGAGGAGGCGGCGGGCCTTGCGAGATGCCCGATGACGCCGCGTCGGCTGCGTCCTCGGTCGGCTGCGGCTCCGCGTCCGGCGGGGGCGGCGGAGGCGGCGGGGCACCCATCGGCGGAGGCGGCGGAGGTGGCGCGTCGCCGGCGGGCGGCGGGGGAGGGGGCGCCCCGACGAGATCGGTGTAGCTGGCGCCGCCGACACTCGTCTCGGGCGGGGCCGGCGGCCCGGAGAAGGGAGGGGGAGGAGGCGGGGGGCCGACCGAGCCCGACGGCTCGTCAGCGGCCTCGTCGTCGGCACCGGAATCGGCGGCGTCCGCCTCGTCGTCCCCGGCGGTCGCCTCGTCGGCGGGGGTGAAGGGCTCGGCCACATTGAACGGCTCCGGCTCCGACTCCGGCTCCGATGCGGGTTCGGCCGGCTCGAACGGCGAGATCTCGTCCTCGGCGCCCGGGGGAGGCGGCGGGGGTGGCGGGGCGTCGAAGGCGATCGAGGGGCCGGAGGGGGGCGGCGGGGGCGGTGGTGCGGCGGGCTCGAGGGCGGGCCCGCCGAGCGGCTCGACCGATGGGGCGTCGTAGGGCATGCCGCCGCCGGGGCTGTCCTCGAATGGAAGGCCGGGACCGGGCTCGGAGAAGGAGTCGGTCATCCCTGGCTGCTCGAGCTTGTCGGTGACCGAGTTGATCGCGTCCTCGAGGGCGCGGACCATCTGCTCGGAGTGGTCGCGGACGTTGGCCGCGTGGCGGATCAGGTCGTCGGTGAGCTCCGAGATCAGCCCGACGCGCTCGGCGGTCAGGCGGTCGGCCTTCCGCTGGGCTTCGGCGAGATGACGGCGCGCCTGCTCCTCGGCGTCGAAGCGGATCGCCTCGGCCGCGCGCTCGGCCGCCTCGATGACCGCCTGCATCTGGTCGGTCATCTGCTGCATCGTCTGCTGGACGTTCGGTGAAGGCATCGGGCTGCTTCCGGCCGCCCAGTCCGCCGGCCCCGTGCCTTGTCCCTGCGGGTTGTAATCGCTCATGCCGCCTCCTCGCTTCGCTGCGTTCGATCATAGACCTGCCGGCGGGACCCGTTCGCCGCTGCGGCGCCGGTCTCGATCCGGAACGTGACCTCGCGGGTCTCGGCGAGCCGGATCTCGACCGTCCGCCGGATCCCCTCGGGCCAGGGCGGGATGCTGAAGTCCGCCTCGCGGGCAACCTCGGCCAGCTTGACGGCGTTCACCGCCATCGCCTCCGTGAGCGCCGAATACGCGGTCTCGATCCGGCGCTGCTGCGCCTTGATCTGCCTCTGCAGCTCTCGCAACCGGTCGATCCGGGCCGCGGCCAGAGCTCGATCGGCATCCCCTGCGAGCGTCGCCAACTCCCCTGCCTTGCGCTCGGCATCGGCGAGGATCCGGTCCGCTTCGGCGCGCCTCGCGACCAGCGACGCGCGGATCTCCTCGCTGACCGAGATTCCCACGCGGCGCATCCTAGAAGTCGCGGGGGCGCAAAAACCGCGCACGCCGGAGCCGCAAAAGCCGCGAATTGCGCATACGCCCTCCGCCGGTTCGTGGTAGGACGTTCGCAACGTGGCCGACCGAGGAGAGAAAACGGACCAGGAGGAGGAGGCGGAGCGCCGGATCGCCCGCGCCCGCTCCGCGATCGGGAAGAGCTTCGAGGAGCTGATCGCCCGCGGCGAGCGCGGCGCGACCCCCGGTGTCACAGGGGCCTCCGGGACGCCCGGCGGCTCGGGCGCGGCATCGCCGCCGCCCGACATCGAGGGGACGCCGTCCGAGTCCGGAGTCGAGGTCCCGGCGGGCGCCAGCGCCGACGACATCGCCGCCACTGTCGAGCGCCGCGTGTCCGCCTGGGTCGACGGCCGCGTGCGCGCAGCCGAGCGCCGGCTCGAGCTTCAGTCCGAGGCCTTCGAGGCCGCCCTCGGCGAGGAGGCCGTCGGCGCCCGCCGCGCCACCGAGCAGGTCGAGGCCGTGCGCCGCTCGCTCGCCGCCGCGGCCGACCAGGCCCTGACCGAGGTCTCCGCGGCCGTCTCCGACGCCCGCGAGCAGCTCAGCGGCGAGGTCCGCGATCGCGTCGACACGGCGCTGAAGGAGGCCGAGCTGCGGGTCCGCTCGCTCGGCACCGCGATGCAGGACGAGTTCCGGGGCACCGTCCTCGAGGCGAACCGGATGCGAATCGAGGAGGCCGTCGGCGATGCCACCGCCGCGCTCCGCGACGCCGCCGAGAAGGAGCGCGAGGATCTCCGCCGCGAGCTCGACGTCCAGATCGCCGAGGCTCGCTCGGAGATGGCCGCCGACGTCGACTCCCGCGTCCAGCGGGAGCTCGGAGCAGCGGTCGGGCGCGTTGACGGCGAGGGCAAGCGCGCCGTCGCGGAGGCGACGACCGCCGCCGCCGAGAAGGCCGCCGCCGAGGTCGAGGAGCGGCTGCCCGCTTTGGAGGAGCGGATCGACCGCGGTGCCGAGAACCAGCGCGCCGCCATCGAAGCCCGCTTCGGGGCCGCCGAAGCCGCGCTCCGCTCGCGGGTCGCGGCCGCCGTCGACGAGGCCGCCGCCGAGCAGGACGGTCGCCTTCGCGACGAGGCGGCCGCCCACCGCAAGCGCATCAACGAAGAACTCGCCGCCGCCCTCAAGAGCACGGCCGAGGAGCTGCGACGCCAGCTCGACGCCGAGCGCGAGGGCGCACGCCGTGAGTTCTCCGAGGCGGCCAGGACCGAGATCGCCGCCGCCGTCGAGCGCCTCGACGACCTTCACTCGGCCGCCCTTCGCGAGTCCCGCGACGCAGCCGAGGCGATCGCCGCGAGCCGCCTCGCCGACGCCCGCGACGGGCTCACCGCCGATCTCCAGCGCGTCCACGACGAGAGCCGGGCGGACATCGAGCGCAGCCTCAACGGCGTCGACGCGAGGATCTTCGGGCTCTTCGACGGTCTCCGCGACGAGCAGGCCGCCAACGCGGCGGCCCAGCAGGAGGACGCCAGGCGCCGTGCCGAGGCCCGAGCCGCCGAGCTCGGCGATCAGCTCAGCGCCCGGGTCGAGCGCGACGTCTCCCGCCGCTTCGCCGAGGCCGAGGCGACGCTCGAGACCGCGAACGCCGAGGCCGCCGAGCGGATTCGCACCGAGGCCCGCGAGGGCGCCGAGTCGGCGATCGCCCGCGAGGTCGCCAAGGGTGAGGCGCGACTGAGCGCCGCGACCGAGCGGCTCGATTCCCTCGCCGTCGAGAAGGTCGACGCCGGCATCGAGGCCGCCGAGCAGCGTCTGATCGACCGACTCGCCGCCCGGCAGCTCGAGGCACAGACCCTTCTCGATCGCCGGTTCGCGTCGCTCTCCGACGAGTTGTCGGCGGGCCTGGCGGACGAGTCCCGGCGGGTCGCGGGCGAGGCCGCCGAACAGGCGCGCACCGACGCCACCGCGAGCATCTCCGCCGACGCCGACGCTGCAGTCGCCAAGGCCGTGGAGGCAGCTCGCGGCGAGCTCGACCGTGCCGCGGCCGAGGCTGCGCGAGCCGCCCTCGCCGAGGAGTCGCAGCGGGTCGGCGAGGAGCTCCAGCGAGCGATGGCCGCCAGCGCCGGGGAGCAGATGCAGGCGATCCGCGAGGAGAACTCGCGGACGAGCTACCGCGACCACAACCGTCGGGCCGAGGCCGCCGCTACCGCCCAGCTCGCCCGGTCGATCGACGCGCTGAAGGCGCAGCGGGCCGAACTCGCGGCCGAGCTCGATGCCGCGGCGAGCGCGGCCCAGGAGCGGCGCGGCAGCGAGCTCGACGCCAGGGTCGCAGCGGCGCGCAGCGGCCTCGAGCAGGGGCTCGAGAACGCGAGGGCCGGGCTCGACGCCCACGCCGCCGAGCTGCGCCGGACAACCGAGGCCGATGTCGCGCGCGGCGCCTCGGAGTCGGTCGCCGCCGAGTTCGAGGAGCGCACGATCGCCCTCGAGCAGCGGGTCAGCGCCCAGATGGCCGCCGGCGAGGAACGGGCGGCGGCGAGGCTGGCCGCCGCGGTCGCCGACGCCGAACGCCGGCTCGCCGCGGTCGAGGACGCGCAGGCTCGCGAGGAGCGGGTTCGCGAGCGGACGGCCGCCGCTGAGCGCGAGGCCGCCGAGCGGGTCCGGGAGGCCGAGAAGCGCCTCGTCGACGTGCTCGCGAAGGTCGGCGCGGCCGAGCAGCGCCAGAGCTGACCGAAGGGTTCCGCAAAACGCGGAGATCGCCGCCGCGACGGCCCTCCGGGACCCGGTTGGCATCCACCCCCCTTGCCATGATGACCCGGTGAGCACGACGCCCGCACAGCAGGCAGCGCATCTGCACGTCCACAGCGAGTACTCGCTGCTCGACGGCGCCAACAAGATCGACGCGATGGCCGCCCGGGCGGCGGAGCTCGGGATGCCCGCGCTCGGGCTCACCGACCACGGCGTCATGAACGGCTCGGTCGAGCTCTTCCAGGCGTGCGGCAAGCACGGGGTCAAGCCGATCATGGGCCTCGAGGCGTATCTCGTCGACGACATCGAGGAGATCAAGCAGAAGACCAAGTGGGAGCGCAACCACCTGACGCTCCTCGCCGCGAACGAGACCGGGTTCAAGAACCTCGTCAAGCTCAGCTCGGCCGGCTTCCTCGAGGGCTTCGCCCGGGGCAAGGCGAACGTCGACCCGCGGCTGCTCGAGCGCTACTCGGAGGGCGTGATCGCCCTGACCGGCTGCCTGGCCTCGCGCTTCTGCCGCCGGCTCGTCGAGGACCGCCCCGACGACGCCCGGGCCCACGTCGACGACCTGCTGCAGATCTTCGGCGGCGAGAACGTCTACTTCGAGCTCCAGGTCAACGGGATCCCCGAGCAGGACAAGGCGAACGAGGGGATCGCGCGGGTCGCCCGCGAGCTCGGCAAGCCGCTGGTAGGGACCGCCGACGTGCACTACCTCCGCCGCGAGGACTACCGCAACCACGCCGCGCTGCTCTGCGTGCAGACGAAGTCCACGCTCGAGGCGCCGAAGATGAGCTTCGACACGAACGAGTTCTATTTGAAGACCGCCGAGGAGATGTACGAGTCCTTCGCGCCCTGGCCGGAGGCGATCCCGAACACCCTCGAGATCGCCGAGCGCTGCGAGGTCGATATCGCCCTCGGCGAGCTGCTGCTGCCGCGCTTCCCGACCCCGGACGGCTCCGAGCCGGAGGAGATGCTGCGCCGCGTCGCCGCCGAGGGCCTGCGCCGCCGCTACGGCGATCCGCCGCCGGCGGCCGCGACCGAGCGGCTCGAGTTCGAGCTCGGCGTGATCGAGGAGATGGGCTTCCCGTCCTACTTCCTGATCGTCTGGGACTTCGTCCGCTACGCGAAGGAGAACGGCGTCGCCGTCGGCCCCGGCCGCGGTTCGGCTGCGGGCTCGATCGTCGCCTACAGCCTCGGCATCACCGATCTCGACCCGCTCGAGAACGACCTCCTCTTCGAGCGCTTCCTGAACCCCGCCCGCCGGTCCATGCCCGACATCGACATCGACTTCTCGGTCCGCGGCCGCGAGCGCGTCATCCGCTACGTGACCGAGAAATACGGTCGCGAGTCGGTCGCCCAGATCGTCACCTTCGGCAAGATGGCCCCGCGCGCCGCCACCCGCGACGCCGCCCGCGTCCTCGGCTTCGACTACGGCACCGGCGACCGGATCGCGAAGCTGATCCCGGAGCCGATCATGGGCCGCAGCCCGAGCTTCGACGAGTGCCTCAAGGACGGCGAGGACCTGAAGAAGGCCTACGACACCGAGACCGACACCCGCCAGATCGTCGACACCGCGCGCGGCCTCGAGGGGATCGTCCGCAACCACTCGATCCACGCCGCCGCGGTCGTCATCGCCGACCGGCCGCTTCAGGAGGTCGTGCCGCTGCAGCTCGCCGAGGATCGCGGCGCCGCCAAGGACGGGGAGCGCTCCTACAAGATCGTCACCCAGTACTCGATGGTCCCGGTCGAGGAGATCGGCCTGCTGAAGATGGACTTCCTCGGCCTCCGCAACCTCGACGTGATCGAGGACGCGGTCGAGATCGTCCAGCGGTCCCGCGGCGTCGAGCTCGACGTCGAGAACCTGCCGCTCGACGACGAGAAGACCTACGAGATGCTCCGGGCCGGCGACTCGGTCGGCGTCTTCCAGCTCGAGTCGGAGGGGATGCGGGACGCCCTGCGCCAGGTCAAGCCGACCGAGTTCGGGGACATCGTCGCCCTCGTCTCGCTCTACCGGCCCGGCGCGATGCGCTACATCGCCGACTACGCGAAGGGCAAGCGTGACCCGAGCTCGGTCCGCTTCCAGGACGAGCGCCTGCGCCCGATCACCGAGGCGACATACGGCTGCTGCATCTACCAGGAGCAGCTGATGGAGATCTCGAAGCAGATCGCCGGTTTCAGCCCCGCCCGCGCCGACGACCTGCGGAAGGCGATCGGCAAGAAGAAGCGGGACATGATGGCCGCGATGGAGTCCGAGTTCATGTCGGGCGCCGGCTCCTCCGGGACCGATCCCGCCGTCTCCCGCGACCTCTGGAACCTGATGACGGCGGCGGCCGACTACTCGTTCAACAAGTCCCACGCTGCCTGTTACGCGCTGATCGCCTACCGCACCGCGTACCTGAAGGCGAACTTCCCGGCCGAGTACATGGCGGCGGTGATCAGCTCGGTGATGTCGACGAAGGACAAGGTGCCGTTCTTCGTCAACCGCTGCGAGGAGATGGGCATCGAGGTGCTGCCGCCCGACGTCAACATCTCCGACCACGGCTTCGTCGTCTCCGGCAACAAGATCCGCTTCGGTCTCGACGCGGTCAAGAACGTCGGCTACTCGGCCGTCGAGGCGATCCTGAAGGCTCGCGAGGAGCGCCCGTTCGACTCGCTCTGGGACTTCTGCGAGCGGGTCGACTGCCGTGCGGTCAACAAGCGCGCGGTGGAGTGTCTGATCAAGTGCGGCGGCCTCGATTCGACCGGAGCCAGCAGGAAGGCGATGCTCGCGGTGTTGCCGCAGGCGCAATCGGCCGGGCAGAAGTCGCAGGAGGACGCTCAGCGCGGGCAAGCTTCGATCTTCGCCCTCGACGAGAGCGCCGGCTCGGCGCTGCGCTCCCAGCACCCGCCGATCCTCGGCGAGGAGTTCGAGCAGCGCGAGCTCCTGGCGATGGAGAAGGAGACGATGGGGACGTTCCTCTCCGACCACCCGCTCTCGCAGGTCCGCGAGGCGCTCCGGGTTCGGGCCGACTGCACGCTCGCCGAGCTCGAGAAGCGCCCCGACGGCGCCACTGTGACGGTCGGCGGGATCGTCGCCGAGGCGAAGAAGATCCGGACCAAGACCGGCAACACGATGATGTTCGCCACCCTCGACGACCTCGAGGGCCGGGTCGAGATGATCATCTTCGCGAAGACCCTCGAGGCCAACGGCGACGTGATCGACACCGATGCGGTGCTGCTCGTCCGCGGCCGGGTCGACCGCAAGGACCGTGGCGAGATCAAGCTCGTCGTCCACGACGCCGAGCCGTTCGAACCGTCGAGCGCCGAGGTCGAGACCGCCAAGGAGAAGGTCCGCGAGCTCGACAAGCCGCTGACGTTCCCGCTCCAGCTCGACGCCGCCTCCTACGACCCCTCGATCATCGAGGAGCTGAAGTCGGTGTTCGCGAGCTTCCCGGGTGAGGCCGAGGTCGTCCTCGAGATGAAGACACGCGAGGGCGTCCGCAAGCTCCGCTTCGGCAACGCCTACAAGGTCGATGCATCGGTCGGCCTCCGGGCCGAGATCGAGGATCTGCTCGGCCAACCTCCGATCGCGGCTTGAGCTGCTCGAACCGGCGGGCTCTTTAGGGCCTGGAACTAGAATCCAGGGATGGGAGCAAGCGCAGCAGCAGAGCTCGTTTCGCCCGCGGGAGAGTGCCGTAGTTGCCGCACTTTCTGCGACAAGCTGATCGAGCCCAGGGACTGTCTGGCGATGCGCTGCCCGTATCTCTGGAGCTACGTCGACGGCCCAACCGGGCGCCGGTTCATGGGTTGCGTGCAGAAGGTCTTCCGGGGTGAACTCGACGTCGCCGGCTTCGAGGCCGCCGAGCGCAACGGCGGCTTCGGCGGGATCAAGATGACCGGCGAGCCGCTCCCGCAGTGCCAGTTCCGGGTCGAGCCCGCGTTCGAGGGCGACGGCCCCGCGCACACCTGCCTGAACCCGTCGTTCTTCGACATCAACGACCCGGCGGAGTTCGATCTCCGCTCGGGCCTCCGCCTGGCGAGCTAGCGGGCCTTCAGCCCTTCGGCGCGGTACGCCTTCGCGCGGGCGATCTCCGGTCCGTCGGTGCCCTTCTTGTCCGGCCCCGGGGTCTCCAGGAGCGCCGGCAGGTCCTCGAACCGCGGCTCCGACAGGAAGGTCGAGATCCCGAGCTCGCCCATCTCGCCCTCGCCGACGTTCGCGTGCTTGTCGCGGTTGGCGCCCATCGGGACCGCGGAGTCGTTGACGTGCAGGCAGCGCAGCCGGTCGAGCCCGACGACCCGGTCGAGATCGTCGACGACGACCGACAGCTGATCGGGCTCGACGATCTCGAATCCGCTCGCGAACAGGTGGCAGCTGTCGATGCAGATGCCGATCCGCTCGCCGGCGCCGGCGGCGTCGACGAGCATCGCGAGCTCGTCGAAGTCGCGACCGAGCGGGCCGGTCGTACCGGCCGTGTTCTCGAACAGGACCGGACACGATTCCGTCTCGGCGAGTGCCTCCCGGACGAGCGCTCCTGAGCGGGTCACGGCCTCGTCGAGCGGATCCTTCTTCCGCGAGCCGGCATGGAGGACGACGCCGTCAGCGCCGATCGCGTCGCCGACCCGGAGCGCGTGGATCAGGGAGGCGAGCGACTTCTCGGCGATCTCCGGCTCGGGGCTGCAGGTGTTGATCAGGTAAACGGCGTGGATGACGACCGATTCGAGCTGCGAGGCGGCGAACGCCTCGTTGAAGGCCGCGTAGTCGTCATCGGTGAAATTGGTCGGCCGCCAGGCCCGCGGGCTCTGGTGAAAGATCTGGATCGCGTCGCAGTCGCGCTCGACTCCGCGCTCGACGGCGTTTACGAGCCCGCCGGCTGTGGAAACATGGGCGCCGATCAGCATGGAATCCCTTCGCGTTCGTTTTGCCCCCTCGCCAACTGGCGCGCTGCACATCGGCGGCGCGAGGACGGCACTGTACAACTGGCTCGCGGCACGGGGAACGGGCGGAACGCTGGTCCTGCGGATCGAGGACACCGATCGTGAGCGTTCGACCCCGGAGAACGTCGAGCAGATCCTCGACGCGCTCCGCTGGCTCGAGCTCGACTGGGACGAAGGCCCGATCAGCCAGTTCGAGCGGGCGCCGCGGCACCGCGAGCGGCTCGAGGAGCTGCTCGCCTCAGGTGCGGCCTATCGCGACGCGACGACCGGGGCCGAGGTCCAGGAGTGGCGGAAGGAGAACCCGGGCCGTGGGTACCGCGGCGAGGCGCTCGAAGGCGCCGCAGCCGAGGGCGCCGCTATCCGCCTCCGGGTTCCGGACGAGGGCGAGACCGTCGTGCCCGACGCGATCCGCGGCGAGATCCGGTTCCGCAACGACCTCCAGGACGACCCGGTGATCGCCCGGGCCGACGGCTCGGTCCTCTACAACTTCGCGGTCGCCGTCGACGACGCCGACATGGGGATCACCGACGTGATCCGCGGCGACGACCACCTCTCGAACACGCCTCGCCAGCTGATCGTCCTCGAGGCCCTGGGCGAGGAGCCGCCGCGATATGCGCACCTGCCGCTCCTCCACGGTCCCGACGGCAAGAAGCTCTCGAAGCGGCACGGCGCCGCCTCCGTCCAGGAGCTGCGCGAAGCGGGGTTCCTGCCGGCGGCGGTCCGCAACTACCTGGCGCTGCTCGGATGGGGGGCCGACGACGACGAGACCCTGCTCGCCACCGACGAGCTCGTCCGCCGGTTCTCGATCGACCGCGTCGGCCGCGCGGCGGCGATCTTCGACGAGAAGAAGCTCCGCTGGATGAACGGGCGCTACATGCGGGAGCAGCCGCTCGAGCTGTACGAGGCCGAACTGGCCGGGCACCTCGAGCGCAACGACCCGGTCGCCGCGGCGGAGTTCGCGGCCGCCGATCCCGGGGCGCGACGGGAGGCCTGCGAGATCGTCCGCGACAAGGCTCAGACCGTCACCGAGGTCTGGCCGCTGATCGCGTTCCTCTTCACCGAGCCGCGCGCCGAGGACATCGACCCGAAGGCCTGGGACAAGGTGATGAAGCCGGGCACGCGGTCGCTCCTGCGGAAGGCGACCGAGGCGATCGCGACGGCGGAGCCGTTCGACGCCGAGACGCTGGAGCACGACCTACGCGAGCTGATCGACCGCGAGGACGTCTCCGCGACGAAGGTCCTGCAGCCGATCCGGGTCGCGATAACGGGCTCGAACGTCTCTCCGGGGATCTTCGAATCGCTGGTCGCGCTCGGTCGTCAGCGGTCGGTCTCGCGGCTCGACCAGACCATCGGCCGGCTCGGCGACAGGCTGCCGGGGGACGATTCCGACCCGGGTTAACGGGATCGCACGCATCTGCCGATCAGGGTGGGGAGACGGATGCCGGGCCCAGGAGGGGCGCCGGATACCGGACCCAGGGACACCCGATGCCGACAGCAGAAAAGAGCTCGACCAAGCCCCTCAGCGGGGCGCAGGGAAAGGGAGGCAAGCGCCTCGCTGCAGCCTTCGACGCCGTCAGCCGGATGCCGGCTCTGGAGGACACCGTCGACCGGGTCGTGAAGGCCGCGTCGCAGGAGAGCTCGTCGGTGACCGAGATCACCGAATTGGTGGAGACCGACACGGCGATGGCGATCGCGGTGATGCGCTCCGCCAACAACGGCGGCGGCCCCCGCGGCCGCGTCGCGAACGTGCCCGACGCCGTCGAGGCGCTGACCCCGGCCGGGATCCGCGCGGTCGCCGGATCCCTTCAGACCTACAAGCTGCTCCAGCCCGGCGCCAACTGGGCGAGCCTGCCGGAGCGCTTCCGCCGCCACGCAGTTGCGACGCGGCACGCGGCCGAGAGCCTCGCCGGGCTCGCTGACGTCGCGGGTCGCGACGAGCTCGCCGCCGCGACGCTGCTGCACGACGTCGGCCAGCTCGTCCTCATACGCCTCTACCCGGGCTACGAGCAGATACTCGCCGACCGCACCACGACGCCCGAGGAGCGGGTTCAGATCGAGCGCCGCGAGTTCGGCGTCGACCACACGATCGTCGGCGGCGTCCTCGCCCGCCGCTGGGGCCTGCCGACCGTGATCGCCGGCGCGATCGAGCGTCATCACTCCGACTCCGCCGACGGCCTCGCAGCCGCCGTCCGCCTCAGCGACCTCGTCGCCCACCACGCGGCCGGCGACACCGTCTCACCGGAGGCGATGCTCGGCGCCGCCGAGGCCTGCGGCCTCAACGAGTCGCGCCTGCACCAGCTCGTCTACGAGTTCCCGCACGCGCGGGCGCCGCGGCAGCGCCGAGGCGAACCGTGCCCCCTCTCGCGCCGTGAGATCGACGCCCTGCGCGGCCTCGCCGAGGGCAAGGTCTACAAGGAGATCGCCGAGGAGATGGGCCTCTCCGCCAGCACCGTGCGGACCCACCTCCACAACGTCTACCGCAAGATCGGCGCCGCCGACCGGGCCCAGGCGGTACTCGTCGCGCGAGAGCGCGGCTGGGTCTAGCCGCTCAGTCGATCAGGCTCGAGCGGAGCGCTATCGCCACCGCGTGTGCGCGGTCGCGGGCACCGAGGCGGGGGAGGGTCGCCTTAGCGTGGGTGCGGACGGTCTCGGCGCTGAGGCCGAGGCGCTTCGCGGCCTCCTCGGTCGAGAGGCCGTCGGCGAACATCTGCAGGATCTGCCGCTGGCGCGGGGTCACCGGTGGCCGCTTGCCGTCGCGCGACTCGACGTCGGGGTCGATGAACGAGTTGAAGCTGAGCACCTCGTCGATCGCCGATCGCATCGTGCTCGGCGACGAGCGCTTGCTGACGTAGGCGGAGGCGCCGGCGTCGAGCGCCTCGCCGATCGCGTGGCGGTCGGACCGGCCGCCGTGAGCGACGACGCCGAGACCGGGCTGGTGGTGGAGGAGGCTGCGGATCGTCGTGGTCCCGGACGGCGACGAGTTGCCGGCCGCCCGCATCTCGACGATGGCGACCTCGAAGGAGCCCACGCTGTTCAGCAGCTCGACGGCGCCGCGCCCGTCGGGCAGCTCCTCGAAGTCCCAGGACGGTTCGAGCAGCCGCCGGATGCCCAGGCGCACGACCGGGTGGGAGTCGATGATCATGCAGCAGCGGTCAGCGCCCAACGGTTCCTCCTTACCCCCTCCGACGGGTCCTCGGGCGGCGATCGTATCGGAGCCGGCGCCGCCTGATCCGCTACAACCACGACGCCATGATCTCGGTCACCGCGAAGTCCCGTTACGCAGTCGTCGGCATGGCCGAGCTGGCGCGGAACGCCGGCCGTCCGGTGCCGATCGCCACCGTCGCCGAGCGTCGCGGCATCCCGGTCCAGTTCCTCGAGCAGCTGTTCTCGACCCTCCGCCGGGCCGGCCTCCTCACCTCCCAGCGCGGCGTCAAGGGCGGCTACAGCCTCGCCCGCGACGCCGAGCAGATCACCGTCCTCGAGGTCGTCCAGGCGCTCGACGGCCGCCTTGGCGAGGAGGGTCGCGAGGCCGGCGGCATCTGGGCCGACGGGGTCGAGGCCCTCCGAACCGTCTTCACCCGCGCCACGATCGCCGACGTCGCCCGCCGCGAGGAGGCGGAAGAGGGCGGCGGTATGTACTTCATCTGATCCGGGTGAAGCGGGCGGCGCCGAACCGATTAGGTTCGGGCCGATGCCCGGACCGATAAGTCCCGAAAAGGAACCGACGTTCGGACGGGGGCTGGCAGTCGCGCTGCTCTACGCGGCGGTGTTTCTCGCCGGCGGGCTGATCTCCGGTGTCGACTACGACGAGATCACCCAGACGGCGTCGAACGTGTTCGGGTTCGTGGTCGTGCCGGTCGGCCTGGGCATCCTCGCGACCCTCGCGCTGACCTGGCGCTGGGGCTGGTGGAGGCCGCTCTTCACCGAGACGCGGCGTCTCGAGCACCCGAGGTGGGCGCGTCTGATCCCGGTCGGCATCGTTCTCTACGTCGTCGTCGCGCTGGCGTTCGCCCCATGGGGGGACTGGTCCGTGGGGCTCGTCGCTCTGATCCTCGCCGCGACGCTGATGGTCGGCTTCGGCGAGGAGATCGTCTTTCGCGGCTACCTGCTCGTCGGCGCGCGCGGCCGCTACTCAGAGCTCGGCGCCTGGTTCGTGACGTCGGGCCTCTTCGGCCTGTTCCACGGCCTCAACATCTTCACCGGGCAGTCGGTGGGAGCCACGATCCAGCAGGTCGTCTTCGCGTTCCTCGTCGGCAGCTCCTTCTATCTCGTACGCAGGGTGACGGGGCTGCTGGTCGCCGGCATGGTTCTGCACGGCCTCTGGGACTTCACCACCTTCATCTCCTCCGGGCGCGGGGAGGCAGCGGACGCCGTCTCGGGAAGCGCGCTCGCAGCCTCGCCGTTCGTCTGGATCACGGCGATCCTGACGGTCGCGACACTCGTCTCGATCTTCCGCGGCCGCCACGCGGCCCAGGAGGCCTAACCGCCGCTGCCGCTCGTCACGACGCCGACGAGCATGATCGCCATCAACGCCGCGAGCCCCACTGCCCACCACGACCATCCCTCGCGTCGATCCGGCGAGACGAGGCTGCCGCCGGCGAGGATGAAGAGGGCGATGGTCGCAATCGTCCACAGCGCCGCGAACCCGGTCGTCTCGGCCGGCGGGCTTCCGTAGTCCTCTTTGTAGCCGTCGAATTCCCAGGCGAGGTAGGCGACGAAGAGCGCGGGGGCCGTCAGCGCGACGGCGAGCATGGTCCTGACCCAGGCCACATCGGCAGTATCGGCACCGAGGCGGCGGTCCTCGATATGTTGCATCCGCAGGTCAGTCGGCTCGCGCGGAGAGGGGCGCCGGATGAGCAGACCAATTCAGTTCGTTCTCTATGCGCTCGGTGCGGTCGCGGTCCTCGTGGTGGTCAACTGGGCGCGCAAGGATCTCGTCGTCGGCCTGGTCGCGGCCGTGCTCGTGATCGCCGCGGCGTTCGTCTTCGCCCGCTTCGAGCAGGTGGCCGACGAGGACGAGAGCTGAGCGAGGCCGCCTCGGTCAGGGGTCCCGGGACGGGTGACGTCCGCCGGGAGCGAGGATCGCGACCCCGATCGCGGCGCTGACGACGGATCCGCCGAGGATGCCGAGCTTGGCGCTCTCGACGAGCAGCGGGTCGTCGTAGGCGAGCGCGGCGATGAACAGCGAGACCGTGAAGCCGATGCCGGCCAGCGCGGCGATGCCGACGACGCTGCGGAATCCGACGCCCTCGGGTAGGGCGCCGATCCGGAGCCGCACCGCGAGCCAGGAAGCAACCGTGATGCCGACCAGCTTCCCGACCACGAGTCCCAGCGCCACGGCTGCGGCGACCCGGGCCCCGTCGCCGACGCCGAGGGCGTCGCCGCCGATCACGACGCCCGCGTTGGCGAGCGCGAAGATCGGCAGGACGAGGAAGCTCGTCCACGGGTGGATGCGCTCCTCGAGCTCCTCGAGGACGCTGCGGCCGTCGACCGGGTGTGCGGGCGTCATGAACGCCAGCGCGACTCCGGCGATCGTGGCGTGGACGCCGGACTCGAGGGTGGCGACCCAGACCGCGACGCCGACGATCGCGTACGGCCAGATGGCGGCTACCCCGAGGCGGCGCATCGCCCCGATCAC
Organism: Solirubrobacterales bacterium; assembly: GCA_046330285.1. Classification (GTDB taxonomy): domain Bacteria; phylum Actinomycetota; class Thermoleophilia; order Solirubrobacterales; family 70-9; genus RHKX01. Next base: position 83,636 of record JAXLSX010000008.1, read on the forward strand.
GATCAGCAGGCCGATCGCGGCGAGCAGCCACGGCAGCGACAGACCCGACGTGTAGGCGACCGCGATGACCCCGATCGCGAGGACGTCGTCGACGACCGCGATGGTCACCAGGAAGAGCTTCGCTCCGACGCCGACTCGCTCGCCGAGGAGGGCGAGCGCCGCGATCGCGAAGGCGGCGTCGGTCGCCATCGGAATGCCCCAGCCGGAGGTCCCGTCGGTGCCGGCCGTAAGCGCCAGGAAGATCAGGATCGGGACGGCGACGCCGCCCGCCGCGGCGAGCACCGGCAGCGCCGCCCGGCGCGGCTCGCGGAGGTCGCCGGTGACGACCTCGCGCTTGATCTCGAGCGAGATCAGGAAGAAGAAGAGCGTCATCAGGCCGTCGTTGACCCAGTGGCCCAGATCCTCGCTGATCGAGGCGTCGCCGATGCCGATGGTCAGCTCGGTGTGCCAGAACGACTCGTAGCCGCCGATCCCGAAGACGTTGACCCAGATCAGGGCGACGATCGAGCCCGCGAACAGCGCGAATCCGCCGCCCTCCTCGGTCTTGAGGAAGCTCGTCACCGGGTCGATCACCGCGATCGCCCGCTTCGGTCGCAGCTTCGGCGCCATCGCCCCTGACGGTATCTGCCCGTGCCGCGGGGACGGACGCGAGCCAGCTCCCGATCGGGGCTACCCTTGCCCGATGGCATCGAGCGCTTCACCGACGCTGCGGATCGCGGCCGAGGCGTCGGCCGTGGTCGGCGACACCCCGATGGTCGCGCTGAAGCGGATCGGCGAGGGCCTTGGGGCCGAGCTCGTCGGCAAGCTCGAGTGGTTCAACCCCGGCGGTTCGATCAAGGACCGGATCGGGGTCGCGATGATCGACGCGGCCGAGGCCGACGGAAAGATCGAGCCGGGACGGACGGTGATCGTCGAGCCGACCTCCGGCAACACCGGCATCGCCCTGGCGATGGTCTGCGCCGCCCGCGGCTACCGCTGCATCCTGACCCTGCCCGAGGGGATGAGCCGGGAGCGCTCGGCGATGCTCCGGAGCTACGGGGCGGTCGTGCGCGAAACGCCTTCGATGGGCGGCATGAACGAGTCGGTCGACCTCGCCCGGCGCCTGGTCGGCGAACACGAGAACGCCTACATGCCGCAGCAGTTCGACAATCCGGCCAATCCCGAGGTCCACCGGCGCACGACCGCCGAGGAGATCTGGCGCGACACCGACGGCCGCGTCGACGCGATCGTCTGCGGCGCCGGCACCGGCGGCACGATCACGGGCGTCGGCCAGGCGCTGAAGGAGCGCAACCCCGACCTCTACGTTCTCGCGGTCGAGCCCGCCGGCTCGCCCGTGCTCTCGGGCGGCCACCCCGGGCCGCACAAGATCCAGGGGATCGGCCCCGGATTCGTGCCGAGCGTGCTCGACCGGTCGGTGATCGACGAGATCATGACCGTCGAGGACGAGTCGGCGATCGCCACGGCCGCGCTCGCGGCCACCCGGGAGGGGCTGCTGATCGGGATCTCGGCGGGGGCCGCGCTCCACGGAGCGATCGAGCTCGGCAGCCGGCCCGAGATGAGGGGCAAGCGGATCGTGATCGTCTTCGCCGACGCCGGCGAGCGCTACATGTCGCTGCCCTGGTTCGGAGGTTGAGCCCGTGCTCGGGTTGACGCTTCGCAGGATCCTCAAGGAGGTGCGCGCCGACGTCGAGGCCGCCCGCGACCGCGATCCCGCGGCCCGCTCGGTCAGCACCTTCGCGATCCTCTCCTCCTGGGGCGGCGTCCAGGCGCTGCTGGCCCACCGGATCGCCCACGCGATGCACCTCAGCGGCGCCAAGGTGGTGCCGCGGGTGATCGTCTACGCGACCCGGGCGCTGACCGGCATCGAGATCCATCCGGGCGCCCGGATCGGCGCCGAGTTCTTCATCGACCACGGCTCCGGCGTCGTCATCGGCGAGACCGCCGAGATCGGCGATCGAGTCACCGTCTACCAGGGCGTGACCCTCGGCGGCACCGGCTTTCAGCGCGGGAAGCGCCATCCGACGATCCAGGACAACGTCACGATCGGCTCCGGAGCGAAGCTGCTCGGCCCGGTCACGGTCGGCCACGGCGCCAAGATCGGCGCCAACACCGTCGTCGTGACCGACGTTCCCGAGCAGGCCACGGTCGTCGGCAACCCGGGTCACATCGTCCGCGTCGAGGGCCGTCGTCCCGAGGGTCCCGACACCGACTGGATCCACCTCCCGGACCCGATCGCCGACGCGATCAAGAACCTCTCCGACCGCCTCACCGAGATCGAGCGGCGGCTGGCGACGCTGGACGGCGGCGACGCCGAGGCCGAGGTCCGTGAGCTGCGCCCGAAGCAGGGCCCGACGACCGCCGGGGGGTAGGTAACCCCGGGGAGATCCTCCGGGCTTCGCCCGTCCGGTCTCCCCGGCCGGCGCGGTGTTACGGGACGGGAACCCTGTAAGGCCTGATTCGTGGTCCTGACCGGCGACTATCCTCAGCCGCGATGGACGAATACGCCCCTGACACGCTCGATGGGTTCGGACCCGGCGCGCCGATATCGGCGGGTGCGACCGCGGTCGAGAGCCTGCTTGCGGGGCTGAACCCGGCCCAGGCCGAGGCGGTCGAGCACGGCGAGGGTCCCGTGCTCGTGCTGGCGGGCGCCGGATCGGGCAAGACCCGGGTGCTGACGCACCGGATCGCCTACTTGCTGGCGACGGGGATGGCGCGGCCGAGCGAGATCCTCGCGATCACCTTCACCAACAAGGCGGCGGGGGAGATGAAGGAGCGCGTCGGCGCCCTGACCGGCGCGGCGGCGCGGGTGATGTGGGTGATGACATTCCACTCGGCCTGCGCGCGGATCCTTCGTCAGCACGCCGACCGGCTCGCCTACAAGCGCGGCTTCACGATCTACGACGAGGCCGACTCCCGGCGGATGGTCAAGCGCTGCATGGACGAACTCGACATCGATCCGAAGCGGTTCCCGCCGCGATCGATCAAGGGCCAGATCTCCGGCGCCAAGAACCGGCTCCGCGACGCCGAGACGCTGCGGGAGGAGCAGGGCTCGTTCTTCGAGGCGACCGTCGCCGACGTCTACGAGCTCTACGAGAAGCGGATGCACGAAGCCAACGCGATGGACTTCGACGACCTGCTGGTCCGCACCGTCAACCTCTTCGAGCTCTTCGCCGATCTCCGCGAGCGCTACGCCCACAACTTCCGCCACGTCCTCGTCGACGAGTACCAGGACACCAACCGGGTCCAGTACCGGCTGCTGCAGCTGCTCACCGGTGAGCACGGCAACCTCTTCGTCGTCGGCGACGAGTCGCAGTCGGTCTACGGGTTTCGCGCCGCCGACATCCGCAACATCCTCGACTTCGAGCGCGACTTCCCCGAGGCGGCCACAGTCAAGCTCGAGCAGAACTACCGCTCGACCGGGACGATTCTCGACGCCGCCAACGGGCTGATCTCCCACAACCGCGACCGCCTCGACAAGAACCTCTGGACCGATGCCGGCCGCGGTGAGCCGGTGACGATCGCCGAGCTCTCCGACGAGCACGAGGAGGCGCGCTGGGTGGCCGGGGAGATCGACCGCCTCGTCGACGAGCAGGACATCGGCCGCGACGACGTCGCCGTCTTCTACCGGACCAACGCCCAGAGCCGGGTGCTCGAGGACACGCTCGTCCGCTTCGACGTGCCCTACCAGGTGATCGGCGGGACGAAGTTCTACGAGCGGGCCGAGATCCGCGACGCGATCGCCTATCTGAGCGTGCTCGCGAACCCCGACGACACCGTCTCCCTGACCCGGATCATCAACTCGCCGCGGCGCGGGATCGGCAACACGTCGGAGGGCCGGGTGCTCGGCTGGGCCAACACCACCGGCGTCACCCCGCTCGAGGCGGTCGCCGACGCCGACGCCATCCCCGGGCTCGGCGCCGCTGCGCGGAAGGCCGTCGGCCGTTTCGGCGAGCTGATCGCGAGCCTGACCGAGCGCGCCGAGCGCCGCGGTCCGGTCGCCGAGCTGCTCGAGTCCGTCCTCTCGGAGTCCGGCTACATCGAGGCGCTGGAGGCCGAGCGGACGATCGAGGCCGAGGGCCGGATCGAGAACCTGCAGGAGCTGATCGGGATGGCGGCGGAGTTCGACGCCAATCGCGAGCTCGAGGGGGAGGGGGAGCTGACGCCGCTGGAGGAGTTCCTCGAGCAGATCTCGCTGATCAACGAGCAGGACGCACTCACCGACGACGCCACCAAGGTGACGCTGATGACGCTCCACAACGCCAAGGGCCTCGAGTACAAGGCCGTGTTCATGATCGGCTGCGAGGACGGCGTCTTCCCCCATTCGCGCTCGATCGACGAAGGCAACCTCGAGGAGGAGCGGCGGCTCTGTTACGTCGGGCTGACCCGTGCCCGCGAATTCCTGACCCTCACCTACGCCCGCCGCCGCAGCCTCTTCGGCTCGCAGGGCGCCGGGATCCCGTCGCGATTCCTCGGCGAGATCCCCGACCACCTGGTCGAGCGTCACAGCGCCGTCCCGGCGACCACCGGATGGGGGTCGGGCGGCAGTTTCGGAGGCGGTTTCGGCGGGACCTTCGGCAGCTCCGGGCCGGGTGCCCTGAATGAGCCCGCCGGGGCAGGTGCGGGTACGGCACTGGAGCTGACGGTCGGCGACGACGTCGTCCACGCCTCGTTCGGCGAGGGCGTGGTCACCGCGGTCGAGCCCGGGAACGTCGTGGTCGTGCGGTTCCGCAGCGGCGGCGGCGACCGCAAGCTCATGGCCGACTACGCCCCCATCCAAAAGGCGTCCTGAGATGGCTGCCGAGGTTCTCGACGGGAAGGCGATCGCCGCCGCTTTGCGTGAGCGCGTCGCCGACGTCGTCGCGCGGCGGGTCGCCGCCGGCGGCCGGGCGCCGGGCCTTGCGACCGTGCTGGTCGGCGACGACCCGGCTTCGCACGTCTACGTCGGCAGCAAGCGCAAAGCCTGCGCCGAGGCCGGGATCCGCTCGATCCACCACGAGCTCTCCGGCGACGTCGTCGAGCAGGAGCTGCTCGACCTCGTCGCGGCCCTCGACCGCGATCCCGAGGTCGACGGGATCCTCGTCCAGATGCCCCTGCCCGAGCACATCGACCAGGACCTGGTGCTCGCCGAGATCTCAGCCGGAAAGGACGTCGACGGGCTGACGCCGATCAACGCCGGCCACCTCGCGCAGGGCCGGATCGGCGTCCGCGAGGCGCTCGATCTCGAATCGGACGAGCCACTGGTCGGCCTCGTGCCCTGCACCCCCGCCGGGGTGATCGAGATCCTCGACCGCTCGGGCGTCGAGCTCGCCGGCGCGAACGCGGTCGTCGTCGGCCGCTCGATCCTCGTCGGCCGTCCGATGGCCAGCCTGCTCGTCAACGCCCACGCGACCGTGACGGTCTGCCACTCCCGGACCCGCGACCTCGCCGACGTCTGCCGCCGGGCCGATGTCCTGATCGCGGCAGTCGGGCGGCCCGAGATGGTCGGCGCCGACTGGGTCAAGCCGGGGGCGACGGTGATCGACGTCGGCATGAACCGGACCGAGGCGGGCCTCGTCGGCGACGTCGACTACGCAGCCGCCTCCGAGGTCGCCGCCCGGATCACTCCGGTGCCCGGCGGAGTCGGGCCGATGACGATCGCGATGCTCCTCGCGAACACCGTCCGCGCCTCTCGCTGAGCGGATTCCGGGTGGGACCGGGTGTAGGGTGCCCGCGAACGGGGCCGACAGGGACCCCTCAACCCCAACAGGGAGAAGTCCATTGGATACAAACAGGCTCAACCAGGGGGAGATGATCGCCGCCGTTTCGGCGCTCCTGCTCCTCATCGTGATGTTCATCTTCACCTGGTTCAGCGTCGACCTGGGAGACAACGATCTGCTCTCGGCGTCGGGCGTGGACACGGGCGCGAACGCTTGGCAGGCCTTCGGCTTCATCGACATCGTCCTGTTCGTGACGATCATCGTCGCCATCGGCGGCGCGCTGATCACCGCGAACGCACAGAGCGTCAACACGCCGGTCGCCATCAGCGCGATCACGACCGCGCTCGGGATCCTCAGCGTCCTGCTGATCCTCTTCCGGATCATCAGCCCGCCCGGTTCCGGCGACATCCCCGACGGCTTCGACATCTCGATCAGCCGCGGAATCGGCGTCTGGCTCGGGTTGATCCTCGCCGGCGCGATCACCTACGGCGGCTGGCGCGCCATGCAGGAGGAGGGCACCTCCTTCGGCGATCAGGCCAACCGCGTGCAGGGCGGAGGCGACCCGCCGCCCCCGCCGCCGCCCCCGGCCAACTGAGCCGGGGCTGACAGCAGCCTGATGACGGCCGTCCGGTCCCACGACCGGGCGGCCGTCGTCGTTTCGGCGCCGGGAGCTCAGGGCGGCACCCGCGCCCCGCTCCTACAATGCCCGCGCAGATGATCGATCGCGAGCAGGTCCTCCACATCGCCCGGCTGGCCCGGCTCCGCCTCGACGAGGACGAGGTCGAGCGGATGGCCCAGGAGCTCTCGGGCATCCTCGAGCACGTCGAGACGATCGGTTCCCTCGACCTCGAAGGGGTCGAGCCGACCTCCCACGTCGTCGCTCTCGAGAACGTGATGCGCGCTGACGTGCCGGCGCCGAGTCTGGATCGCGACCGCGCCCTGGCCGGAGCGCCCGACAGCTCCGACGGCTCCTTCCGCGTCCCCTCGCCGCAGGCGTGAGCGACGCGCGCCTACTGACGGTCGCCGAGGGCCTCGGCGAGATCGCGGCGGGCAATCTGTCGGCCGACGAATGGTTCGACGCCTACGCGGCGACGCCGGACGAGCTCGGCGCCTACCTCTGGCGTCCTGACGGCGAACGCGGCCCCGAGCCCACGGGCAAGGGCGAACTCGCGGGCGTCCCGGTGGCGATCAAGGACATCTTCTGCATCGAGGGCCTCCCGGCCACCGCCGGCTCGCGGATCCTCGAGGGTTACGTGCCGCCCTACACCGCCACGGCGGTCGAGCGGCTGCTCGCGGAGGGCGCCCGCGTCCTCGGCAAGACGAACATGGACGAGTTCGCGATGGGTTCCTCGAACGAGAACTCGGCCTTCGGCGACGTCCGCAACCCCTGGGACACCGCGCGGGTTCCCGGCGGCTCCTCGGGCGGATCCGCCGCCGTCGTGGCCGGCGGCCTCGCGCCGTGCTCGCTCGGCACCGACACCGGCGGCTCGATCCGCCAGCCGGCCGCCCTCTGCGGCGTGGTCGGCATGAAGCCGACCTACGGATCGATCTCGCGCTCGGGGATGATCGCCTTCGCCTCCTCGCTCGACCAGTGCGGCCCCTTCACGCGCGACGTCACCGACGCGGCGCTGCTGCTGGCGGCGCTCGGCGGCCGCGACGAGCGGGACTCGACCTCGATCGGCTTCCCGGAGCCGATCGCGATGCCCTCCCGCGAGGACCTGAAAGGCCTCCGGATCGGCGTCCCGAGGGAGCTGACCAGCGACGCCGAGGGAATCGAGCCGGGCGTCCGTGAAGTCTTCGACCGCACCGTCTCGCTCTGTGAGGAGCTCGGCGCCGAGATCGCGGAGACCGGCCTGCCGAACGCGAGCCACGGCATCTCCGCCTACTACGTGCTCGCGCCGGCCGAGGCGTCGGCCAACCTCGCGCGCTACGACGGAGTCAGGTTCGGCCAGCGGGTCGAGGCCGACTCGCTCGACGAGATGTACGAGCTGACCCGCTCCGCCGGCTTCGGCCCCGAGGTCAAGCGCCGGATCATGCTCGGGACCTACGCGCTCTCCTCGGGCTTCTACGACGCCTACTACGGCAGCGCCCAGCGGGTCCGCACGCTGATCGCGCGCGACTTCGCCGCGGCGTTCGACGACTTCGATCTGTTGATCACCCCGACCTCGCCGTCGGTCGCTTTCGAGCTCGGCTCCCGCGCCGCCGACCCGCTGGCGATGTACATGTCCGACTACTGCACGGTCCCGATGTCGCTCGCCGGGATCCCGGCGATCTCGATTCCCGCCGGGCTGGCGCCACCGGCTGAGGGCGGACCCGAGCTGCCGGTTGGCCTGCAGATCGCCGGTCCCGCGTTCAGCGAGTCGCTGATCCTCGATGCGGCACATGCGATCGAGGGCGCCGTCGGCTTCGACCACCGGCCGAAGCTGGGGGAGGCCTCGTGAGCGGCCCCGAGCTGATCCCGACGATCGGGCTCGAGATCCACGTCCAGCTGCAGACGCGGACAAAGATGTTCTGCGGCTGCGAGCTCGAGTTCGGCGCCGAGCCGAACACCCATACCTGCCAGGTCTGCCTCGGCCATCCCGGCACGCTCCCCGTGGTGAACGAGCAGGCGATCGAGTACGCGACGCGGATCGCCGTCGCGCTCGGCTGCGAGGTCGCCCCGCGGTCGATCTTCCACCGCAAGAACTACTTCTATCCCGACCTGCCGAAGGGCTACCAGATCAGCCAGTTCGACATCCCGTACGGATCGAACGGCAGGCTCGGCGACGTCCGGATCCATCGCGTCCACCTCGAGGAGGACGCGGCCAAGCTCAGCCACGTCGGCGAGTCGGGCCGGATCCACGGCTCGGGCGCCTCGCTCGTCGACTTCAACCGCGGTGGAACCCCGCTGGTCGAGATCGTCACCGAGCCCGACATCTCCGATCCGGCCGCCGCCCGCGAGTGGCTGACGCTGCTGCGGACGACGCTGCGCCAGCTCGGCGTCTCCGACGTGAACATGGAGGAGGGGAGCCTGCGCTGCGACGCCAACGTCTCCGTCCGGCCCGCCGGCACCGACGAGCTCGGGACGAAGACCGAGCTCAAGAACATGAACAGCTTCCGCTACCTCGAGCGCGGCGTCGACGCCGAGATCGCCCGCCAGCGGGGTGTTATCGAAGCCGGGGGCGCCGTCGAGCAGGAGACGCTCCACTTCGATCCGACGAACGGAACGCTGACGCCGCTGCGCTCGAAGGAGTACTCGCACGACTACCGCTACTTCCCCGAGCCTGACCTCGTCGCGCTGGCGCCGTCGCAGGGTGATGTCGAGGCGGCGCGCGACTCGCTGCCGGAGCTGCCAGAGCAGCGACGCGAGCGCTACGCGGCCGAGCTCGGGCTCCATCCCGACGCCGCCCGCCTGCTCGCCTTCGACGCCGATCTCGCCGAGTTCTTCGAGTCCGCGACCGCCGCCGCCGGTGACGGGGTCGAGGCAAAGGCGATCGCCAACTGGGTCACCGGCGACCTCGTCGCCCTCGCCCGCGAGGCCGACCTCGAGCCGGCCGCAACCAACGCCGATCCGGCCGCGGTGGCGCAGCTCGTCGGCCTCGTCGCGGCCAAACAGGTCAATCGCGGCGGCGCTCGCGAGGTCCTCGCCGTGCTCGTCCGCGAGGGAGGCGACCCGTCCGAGATCGTCGAGCGCCTCGACCTCGGCGCCAGCGACTCCGGCGAGCTCGACGGCATCGTCGAGAAGGCGATCGCCGAGCAACCCGACGCGGCCGCCAAGGTCAAGGCGGGGGAGGGCAAGGCGATCGGCGCCATCGTTGGGGTCGTCATGCGCGAGACCCGCGGCAAGGCCGACGGCGGCGATGTCACGCGGCTGATCCGCGAGAAGCTCGGCCTCTAGCCGGCCGGAGCTTGTGCCAACCGCTGCTTGTAACGCAACGTTACAAAGTGTTACGGTGACCGCATGGCTCACAACGTCGTCATCGCTGGAGGGGGATTCGCCGGGGCGAACGCGGCGCGGGAGCTCGAGCGGCTGCTGCCGAAGCAGTCGGCCCGGCTCGTCCTCGTCAACGACGTCAACTTCATGCTCTACACGCCGCTGCTGCCCGAGGCGGCGGCGGGAATGCTCGAGCCGCGGCACGTGGTCACGCCGCTCCGCGACCTGCTCAAGCGCACCTACCTGCGGATGGGCGCGGTCAGCGCTCACGACCCGGCGGCGCGCACCGTCGAGCTGACCACCCACGACGGCGAGATCGAGGAGCTTCCCTACGACCAGCTGCTGGTGGCATTCGGATCGGTCAGCCGTTCGCTGCCGGTGCCCGGTCTCGATCAGCACGCGATCGGCTTCAAGAGCCTCGCCGACGCGATCTGGATTCGCAATCACCTCGTCGAGACCCTCGAGGAGGCCAACGCGACCGAGGACCCCGCCCGGCGCGAGGCGCTCCTCACCTACGTCTTCGTCGGCGGCGGCTACGCGGGCCTCGAGGCGCTGGCCGAGCTCCAGGACTTCGCCGCCGACGCGATCCAGCGCTATCCGCGCGCCCGCCTGCACGGGATGAAGTGGGTGCTGGTCGAGGCGGCCGAGCGCGTACTGCCGGAGATCGACGCCGGCCTCGCCGAGTACGCCTGCGGCGAGCTCCGCGGCCGCGGGATCGACATCCGCCTCGGGACGACGCTGAGCCGCGTCGAGGCCGACCGCGTCGAGCTCTCGACCGGGGAGATCCTGCCGGCCCGCACCGTCGTCTGGACCGCCGGAGTCACCTCGCACCCGAGCCTGCGGGCGATGCAGCTGCCGCTCGACGAGCGCGGTCGCGTCCCGGTCGACGACCACCTTGCCGTCGCCGGGTTCGAGGGTGTCTATGCCGCCGGCGACTGCGCCGCGGTGCCCGACCCCGACGGCGGCCTCTGCCCGCCGACGGCTCAGCACGCGATCCGTCAGGCGCGTGTCGCCGCGCGGAACATCGCCGCCAACCTCGGCGTCGGCCGCCCTGAGCCCTTCACCTATCGCAGCCGTGGGGCCTTCGTGAACCTCGGCCGCTACAAGGCCGTCGCCAGCGTTCCCGGCGGCGTCACCCTCTCCGGCTTCCCGGCCTGGTGGGCGGCACGGACCTACCACGTCAGCCAGATCCCGGGCGCCGCGCGGAAGCTCCGGGCCGTCGCCGACTGGACGATCGGGCTGCCGTTCCGCCGCGACACCGCCGAGGTCGGCTCGATCGGCCATCCGCGGCCGCTGCGCGAAGAGGTCTACGAGCGCGGCGGCAGCCACCGGCCGCTCGGCTGAGCGGGCCGCGGCGCCATCTAACCTGCGCCCATGGCCTACCTCGTCATCTGCGTCTGCTTCGGGTTCGCCACCGGAGCCGTCGGCCGGGCGAAGGGCATGAGCTTCTTCATCTGGTTCGTCATCGGCGGCGTCCTGCCGCTGCTCGGGCTGATCGCGGTCGTGCTCGCCCGGCGCGAGCAGGCCGAACCCGAGCGCCGCTGCCCGCGCTGCGGCGCCGTCCACAAGCTCTACGTGCAGGTCTGCAACCGCTGCGGCGAGGACATGTACCTGCCCGATCCCTCGGAGGTCAGGCAGGGACCCGACCTGCGCGCGCGCGGCTCCTGAGGGGCGCTCACGCGGGCTCGGGGGCCGCGGCTTCGCGGCCGGGCGCGAGCTCGTAGGCGAGCACGCCCCTGAGCAGCTCGCGAGCCCGGCTCTCCTCGAGGCCGCCCGAGAGCAGCCTCGTGCAGAGCCCGTCGACCAGCGACACCAGGACGTCGGCCGCCGCCTCGGCGTCGACGTCCCCCCGGACCGACCCGTCGGCGATGCCGGACTCGATCGCTCCGGAGACCTCGGCGCTCCACTCGGCCATCACCCGGTGGGCCTCCTCACGAAGCTCGGGGTCGAAGACGGCAGACGCCATGACCTCGCCCCAGACGACGGCGTTGTTGCGGATGGCGGGCTCCTCGGAGAGCTCAGCGAGGAGGGCGGTCTCGATCGCCTCGTAGGCGTTCGCGGCGTCCTCGACCGACCGCAACGCCGACGACGGCGCCAGCTCGCCGGCATGGGCGAGGGCGGCCCTGATCAGTCCGTGGCGATCGTCGAAGTGGTAGTAGAGGAGCGGCGGCGAGACGCCGGCGTCGGCGGCCACCTCCTCGACCCGGAAGCCGCGGACTCCCTTCTGCGCGATCTCGCGCACCGCGGCGCCGAGAATCGCCTCCCTCTTGTCACGCGCCGGAGCCTCCTCCACGTCCTGCGCGCGCACACGCTTGGACATGGCGGCGAGCCTAGTCGAGCCGGGCGGCAGAGGTCGTGCCGCCGTGTGAAAAGCGCCGAGGAGCCCCGGAAACCGCTGTTACACTTGTATGCAGCCGCGCATCGACCTGCCTGACTACGCGCTGGGCACGAGTCGGTCGCGGCATTCGCACCCCGTTTTCCAAGCACCACCCGGAGGTAATCGATGCGCGCTGCTGACGCACTCTGCGAGGCTCTCAAAGCCGAGGGTGTCAAGCACGTATTCGGGATCCCCGGCGGGGCGAGCCTGCCGCTCTACGACGCGATCTACGACGCCGACTTCGAGCACATCCAGGTCCGCCACGAGCAGGCCGCCGGCCATGCCGCCGAGGGCTACGCGAAGGCCTCGGGGAAGGTCGGTGTCGCCTTCGCCACCTCCGGCCCCGGTGCCACCAACCTGATCACGGCGATCGCCGACGCCCACATGGACTCGGTCCCGACCGTGTTCATCACCGGCCAGGTGCGGACCGACCTGATCGGGACCGACGGCTTCCAGGAGGCCGACGTCACCGGGATCACGATGCCGATCGTCAAGCACTCGTTCCTCGTCACCGATCCGGCGCAGATCCCCGACTACATCCACAAGGCCTTCCACATCGCCAAGACCGGGCGCCCGGGACCGGTCCTCGTCGACATCCCGCAGGACCTCTCGCGGATGGAAATCGACTACGAGCCGATCACCGGAGCCCCGAAGCTGCCCGGCTACCAGCCGAACACCGAGGGGAACATCAAGCAGATCCGGATCGCCGCGAAGGCGCTCGCCAACGCCAAGCGCCCGGTGCTCTACGCCGGGGGCGGCGTCGTCAACGCCGACGCCTCCGAGGAGCTGCGCGAGCTTGCCGCTTCCGACCGGTTCCCCGTCACCTGCACGCTGATGGGCCTCGGCGGCTTCCCGGCGCCGCACGAGCAGTGGCTCGGCATGCTCGGCATGCACGGCACGCGGACCGCCAACTACGCGATGGACGAGGCCGACCTGATCGTCGCGATCGGCGCCCGCTTCGACGACCGGATCACCGGCAAGCTCAGCGAGTTCGCGCCGCGGGCGAAGTTCGTCCACATCGACGTCGACCCGGCGGAGATCAGCAAGAACGTCCCCGCGCACATCCCGATCGTCGGCGACGTCAAGAAGGTGCTCCCGAAGCTGACCGGCGAGTACCGCGCGCTCGCCGCCGACAGCTCTCGCCTCGACGAGTGGTGGCGGCGGATCGAGGGCTGGCGCGAGCAGTACCCGCTGCACTACGAGGACACGAGCGACCAGGAGATCAAGCCCCAGCTCATGGTCGAGGAGATGTACCGCGCGACGAACGGCGAGGCGATCATCACCTCCGACGTCGGCCAGCACCAGATGTGGGCGGCGCAGTACTACCACTTCCCCGAACCCCGCCGGTGGCTCAATTCAGGCGGTCTCGGGACGATGGGCTTCGGCCTGCCGGCGGCCATCGGCGCCCAGGTCGCGCTGCCCGACCAGCAGGTCGTCTGCCTCGCCGGCGACGGCAGCCTGATCATGGTCTGTCAGGAGTTCGCGACCGCCGCGGCCCACGACCTGCCGATCAAGGTCTTCCTGATGAACAACGGCCACTTCGGCATGGTCCGGCAGTGGCAGGAGCTGTTCTGGGAGGAGCGCTACCAGTCGGTGGTGATGGGACCGAGCCCGGACTGGGTCAAGCTGGCCGAGGCCTTCGGCTGGACCGGGATCCTCTGCGACCGCAAGGACGATCTCGCGGGGTCGATGAAGACCGCGCTCGAGACCGACGGCCCGGTCCTCCTCGACGTCCGCGTCACCCCGAACGAGAACTGCTACCCGATGATCCCGGCCGGAGCCGCCGCCCGGGACATGGTCGGCTGAGGGAGGAGCGAGAACGATGGCTGAGACCAAGGATCTGCTGGACCTCGACGACCTGCGGGCCGAGAGCGGCCTGACTGGCCGTCGCCACCTGCTCTCGCTGCTGGTCGAGAACCGGCCGGGCGTCCTTGCGAGGATCGCCGGCCTGTTCAGCCGCCGCGGGTTCAACATCGACACGCTCGCGGTCGGACCGACCGAGGATCCGGACATCTCGCGCGTCACGCTCACCGTCGACGGCGCCGTCCATCCGATCGATCAGGTCACCAAGCAACTCCACAAGCTCGTCAACGTGATCAAGATCAGGGACATGGACCCGGACACGGCGGTCGCCCGCGAGATGGCGCTGTTCCGGATCAACGCGGCCGCCGACAACCGGGCCGAGATCATCGAGTTCACGCAGATCTTCCGTGCGCACATCGTCGACGTCTCCCGGCGTTCGATTACCGTCGAGGTGACCGGCACCACCGAGAAGATCGACTCGTTCGAGCGCATGGTGCGGCCGCACGGCCTGATCGAGATGGCCCGGACGGGCGAGGTCGCGATCGTCCGAGCCCGCCCGGAGAGCTGACCGCAGCCCTCGATACCGCGTCGCTTCTCGGCTCGATCGAGGAGCTAGCCGCTCGCGCGGCAGCCGGCTCATCGCGGCGGCTGATCAGCGCGACGGTCGAGATCGGGGCGATCGACCCGTGCGCCGCCGCCTTCGCCTCGCGTCGCGCCGACGATCGCTGGTTCTGCTGGGAGGAGCCCGAGCGGGATGCCTTCGCGATCGCCGCGCTCGGCAGCGCGACCGACGTCGTCTCGCGGGGTCCCGGTCGCTTCGCCGACCTCCGCGACGATACGACGGCGCTACTCCGCGATCGCCTGGCCGACGAGCCCGCCGATCTGCCTCCCGGCGCCGGCCCACTCTGGGTCGGCGGCATGGCGTTCTCCGACCAGGCCGCTCCCGGCGGCGTCTGGGCCTCGCTGCCGCCGGCACTGCTGACGATGCCCGAGCTCCTGATCGCCCGCTCCGGCGGTCGTCACCTGCTGACCGTCTGCGCCATCGCCGGGCCGGGGCGAGATCCGGCTTCCGTTCGCGACGCCGTGGCGGCGCGGCTCGCGGGGCTGCGCGAGCAGCCGCTCCCGCCGCTCGACCCCTCGCCCGGCTCCCCGGTCGAGGTCAGCTCCGCCCGGCCCCCGGCCAGCTACGAACAGGCGGTCGCCGATGCGGTGGACACGATCCGAAGCGGCCGGGTCCAGAAGCTCGTCCTCGCCCGCGAGGTCCGCGTCACTGCGCCCTCCGCGCATTCGGCCGGCTCGCTCTTCGGCGCGCTCCGCGACGCGTTCGGCTCCTGCTTCTGCTTCTGCGTCGGGACGCCGGAGGCGGCGTTCGTCGGAGCCAGCCCGGAGCTGCTCGTACGCCGCAGCGGTGCCGTCGCCGCGACCGTGGCGCTGGCCGGATCCGCGCGACGCAGCGCCGACCCGGCCGTCGACGACCACCTCGGAGAGCAGCTCCTCCACAGCGACAAGGACCGCTCCGAGCACGCGATCGTCGCAAAGCGGATCGAGCGGCGACTGGCTCCGGTCTCCGTCTGGGTCGAGCGTGCGGCGGAGCCGGTCGTGATCCGGGTGGCCAACATCCAGCACCTGGCGACGCCGATCCACGCCCAGCTCGCCGACTCGCGGTCGGTTCTCGAGCTGGCCGAGCTGCTGCACCCGACCCCGGCGGTCGGGCCGGAGCCGCGAGGCCCCGAGAACGAGCGGCTGATCGGCGAGCTCGAGCAGCTCGATCGCGGCTGGTACGCGGGGCCGGTCGGCTGGATGGACGCCGTCGAGGACGGCGAGTTCTGCGTCGCTCTCCGTTCGGCGCTCCTGCGCGACCGGACCGCCCACCTGTTTGCAGGAGCCGGGATCGTCGCCGACTCCGATCCCGCGTCGGAGCTGGCGGAGACCGAGATCAAGCTCGGCGCGCTGCTGCCGCTCCTCGCGGGCTGAGCGTCAACCGAGGGCCGTTGCGACGGCGGCCGCAACCTCGCGGTGGAGGTCGACGTTGCGGTCGCGGTCCAGGCGGACGTGTGCGACGACCAGATCGCGATCCGCGAGAGCCGACAGGCCGTCGGCACCCGTGATCTCCTCGTAGGGGATCCCGTGCGCTGCCGCAGCGCTCGCGACGTCGAGTCGCGATGGGGTCGAGAACAGCGCCGAGAAGCGATCCGGCTCGACCTGGCCGGCCTGCGGCAGGAAGTCGAAGATCCCGCCGCCGCCGTTGTCGACGACGACGACACGCAGCGGGCTCTCGGCGGCGGCGACCGTCGCGAGGCCACCGAGGTCGTGGGCGAGCGCGAGATCGCCGAGGACGATCCAGGTCGGCGCGTCGGCGCCCGCGGCGATGCCGGCGGCTGTCGACAACAGGCCGTCGATGCCGTTCGCGCCGCGGTTCGCGTGGATGGTCACCGCGGCGTCGCCGCCGACGAGGAAAGCCTCGGCGTCGCGGATCGGCATGCTCGAGGCGATCAGGACCCGGTCGCCGTCCCGGTAGGCGTCACCGAGGATCCGCTGGATCGCGGGCTCGCTCAGCGACGACCCGAGCACGGTGGCGATGGCCTCCTGCGCCTTTCGCTCTGCGTTCGACCAGGCGTCGGTCCACGCAGCCGAGTCGGTCGGCCCCTTCAACCGGTCCAGCAGGGCGTCGACGATCGCGCCGGCATCGGCGCGGACGATCGCACCGGCGATCCGGCTCGGCTCGTTCCAGCGCCCGGGCGGGTCGATCACGATCTGGTCGGCGGCGTGCTCGCGCAGCCATTTGCGCAGGGGCTTGCTCGTCGGCAGGTCGCCGAAACGTAGAACGAGGTCGGGCCGGAGCGCCGGGAGCTCCTCGCGGACGATCAGGTCGTAGGCGGTGACGACCGGCGAGCGATCGTGCGGTCCGAAGCGGAGCTGGGAGGTGGCGTCGGCGAGGACAGGGAAGCCGGTCCGGGCCGAGAGCTCGGCGATCGACTCGTTCAGCGACCGGTCGGGGAGGCGGCCGGCGACGATCAGGCCGCGGTCCGCGCCGTCAACGGCGGCCGTAAGTGCGCCGACAAGCTCACCCGAGGCTTCGCGGCCGGCCAGGCCCGTCGTCAGCGGGCGCTCGCCGGAGCGACCTTCGAGCGCCAGTTCGTCGACCGCGGTGACGTCGCCGGGCCGCGGGTCCGGTCCGAGGGGGTCGCGCCAGGAGAGGTTGAGGTGGACGGGACCGCGGCCGAGCGTCGCCTCGGCGACCGCCCGGGAGCCGGTCGCCCGCATGTGCAGGAGCCCGGTGTCGTCCGCATCGTGGGTCCCGACCTCGCAGAACCAGCGCGCCGCCGTCCCGTAGAGCCCGATCTGGTCGATCGTCTGGCCGGCGCCGATGTCCCGCAGCTCCGGCGGACGGTCTGAGGTCAGGACGAGCAGCGGGACGCCCGCCTGGTCGGCCTCGACGACGGCGGGGTGGAGGTTGGCTGCGGCCGAGCCGCTGGTGCAGGCGACGACCGCCGGGGTGCCGGAGGCGAGCGAGGCCCCGAGCGCGGCGAACCCGGCACTGCGCTCGTCGAGGATCACGCGGAGCTCGATCCCGTCCTGGCGATCGAGAGCGAGCGCGACGGGGGACGAGCGCGAGCCGGGGGAGAGGAAGGCGAGCCGGACCCCGGCGCGAGCGAGCTCCTCGGCGAGCGCTGAGGCCAGGGCGGTGTTGCGGTTGGTCGCGTCGATCACTTCAGTCGCAGCCGTTCGATCGCATCGCGGTCGATCTCGATGCCGAGGCCGGGCCCAGGCCCCGGCTCGATCTCGGGTCCGGTGAACGGGCCGTCATCGCCGACATTGTCCGCGAACAGCGCCGAGGTCGCGAGCCCGTGGGCGAGCCCGGCGGCGAAGCCGTCATTTCGCATCGCGACCGCGGTGTGGACCGCGGCGGCGACTCCGAGGACGCTGTCGAGAGCGCTGGAGAGATAGGCCGGCGCCGACCGGGCGATCGCGAGGGCCGCACGGGGGCCGCCGACCTTGGCGAGCTTCAACGTCGCCGCGTCGATGGCTCCGGCGGCCAGGGCAGCCTCCGCCTCGCCGCGGTCGTTGATGGACTCGTCGGCGACGATCGGCACGCCGACGTCGGCGCGCAGCTCCGCGAGGTCGGGCACGGTCGCACAGGGCTGCTCGGCGAGCTCGAGCGTCGCCGGGCCCATCGCCGCGAGGCGGCTGCGGGCCTCGGGGACGGTCCAGGAGCCGTTGGCGTCGATTCGCAGTTTCGTTTCGGGCCCGATCGCGGCCCGTACCGCCAGCACCCGCTCGACGTCGGCGATGTCGCCGGCCTTTACCTTGACCGTTCCGAAGCCCATGCGGGCGGCGTCGGCCGCCGCCTGCGCCGCCGCGGCCGGCTCGTCGGCGCCGATCGTGGCATTGCAGAGCACCGTCCTCGGCTCGGAGGCACCGAGCAGGCGCCAGGCGGGCTCGGCGTCGCGACGGCCCAGCAGGTCGAGCAGGGCGACGTCGATAGCGCTCAACGCCGGTCCCTGCGCTCCGGCCGCGGATGCCCTGGCGAGAGCGTCGGCCGCGGCCCGGCCCGCATCCTGATCGAGCTCCAGGCCGATAAGGGCCTCGCAGCCGGCATCGAGCGCGGCGGCGACCTCGGAGGTCCCGGCCCCGCCGCGCAGGCTCATCGGGACCGCGTCGCCCCAGCCGGCGATCCCCTCGCCGGAGTCGAGGCGGAGGATCAGCATCTCGCGGTGGTCCAGGCGCCCGGTGGCGGTGACGTACTCGCGCCGGAAGGGCAGCGCGATCGGGAACGCCTCGGCGGACGCGATCCGCATCCCGAGCCTCAGATCAGCAGCCCGGCGGAGACGAGAAACGCGTAGAAGGCGAGGAGGGCGCCGGTTCCGGCCAGTGCACCGTTCAACGACGGTCCATCGGTGCGCTCACGGACGGCACGGATCGGCGGGATGGCCAGCGGGATGCTGAGCAGCCCGAGCATCGCCCAGCCGGATCCGTCGCCGGCGATCAGGGCGACGGGCAGCAGGACGTACGCGGCGACGATCATTCCGACGTAGAGGTTGCGGCTGCGCTCGCGGCCGATTCTGACCGCCAGCGTCCGCTTGCCGGCCCGGCGGTCGGTGTCGATGTCGCGGACGTTGTTGACGACGAGGATCGCCGCCGACAGCAGGCCGATCGGGATCGAGAGGAGCACCGGCAGCGTGTGGAGGTCTTCGAGCTGGACGTAGTAGGAACCGTTGACGGCGACGAGACCGAAGAAGACGAACACGAACACCTCGCCGAGGCCCTCGTAGCCGTAGGGCTTCGGGCCGCCGGTGTAGAGGACGCCCGCGGCGATCGAGAGGATCCCGATCGCGAGGATCTCCGGACCCACCTGGATCACCAGGTAGAGGCCGGCGAGCGCGGCGACGCCGAAAGCGAGCCAGGTGGCGTAGAGCACGCGCTTGGGGGCGACGAGTCCGGCCGCCGTCACCCGGACCGGTCCGAGCCGGTCGACGGTGTCGGCGCCGCGCTTGGCGTCGGAATAGTCGTTGGCCAGGTTGGTCCCGATCTGGATGAAGACCGCACCGATCATCGCTGCGACGAAACGGCCCCAGCTGAATGCGGCGGAGGCATCGGCGAAGGCAGCCCAGGCCGCGGCGCTGCCGACCAGAACCGGCGCGATCGCCGCCGGCAGGGTCCGCGGCCTCGCGGCCATCGCCCAGGTGCGCAGTCCGTTCATCTCAGGGGCGGCGCGGGAACTTCGAGAAATCGGGGGCGCGGCGCTCCTGGTAGGCGTTGCGGCCCTCCTGGCCCTCTTCGCTCATGTAGAAGAGGAGCGTCGCGTCGTGAGAGAGTTGCTGGACGCCCGTGATCCCGTCCTCGTCGGCGTTGAAACTCGACTTCAGCAGCCGGAGCGCGAGCGGCGAGAGGTGGCTCATCTCGCGGCACCAGGCAACCGCCTCACGCTCGAGGTCGGCGGTCGGAACGACGGCGTTGACGAGCCCCATGTCGAGCGCCTCGTTCGCGTCGTAGAGGCGGAGCAGGAACCAGATCTCCTTCGCCCGCTTCTGGCCGATCTGGCGGCTCAGCAGGCTGGAGCCGAAGCCGCCGTCGAAGCTGCCGACCCGAGGGCCGGTCTGTCCGAACTTGGCGTTCTCGGCGGCGATCGTCAGGTCGCAGACGAGATGGAGGATGTGACCGCCGCCGACGGCGTAGCCGGCGACCGCCGCGACGACCGGCTTCGGCGTGCGCCGGATCTGGACGTGGAGATCGCCGACGTCGAGGCGGCCGACCCCCTGGCTGGCCACCTCATCGGAGCCGATGTAGCCATCGTCGCCGCGGATCTTCTGATCGCCACCCGAGCAGAAGGCCTGATCGCCGGCGCCGGTGAAGATGATCGAGCCGACGTCGAGGTTGTCGCGGGCACGGGTGAACGCGTCGCGGAGCTCGGCGAGCGTCGGCGGGCGGAAGGCGTTACGGCGCTCCGGGCGGTTGATCGTGATCCGGGCGATCCCGTCGCCGATGTCGTAGAGGATGTCCTCGTACTCGCCGGCGCTCTCCCACTCGATCGGGGCGTAGAGGTCGGCTTCGGGCGGGGCGTCCTTGTGGCGTTCCGGCATCCTGCTCTCAGTCTGGTGGTTGGGGGCCGGGAAGCCCCGGCAAGAGAATGTCGGCAAGGTTAGCCAGACGACCCACCCCGACGCCGATTTCACCATGCACGAGGCCCCTACCGATTGGCTCGACCACAGCGCCCGGACGCACCCGGGGACGGTCGCGCTGAGCGACGGGTCGGAGTCGCTCGACTACGCGGCGCTCCGCGAGCAGGCCGGTTCGGTCGCCGCGGCGCTCGCCGACGCCGGGGTCGGTGTCGGCGACCCGGTCGCGATCGACCTTCCGGCCGGTGTCCCGCACGCCGTCGCCCTCCACGGGGCGATCCTCGCCGGGGCGCTCGTCCAGTCGATGCCGCCGGCCGGGCGCGAGGGGGTCGACGTCGCGCCCGGTACCGCCTTCCTCGACTCCGCCCTCGTCGAGCGGGCGCGGGGCAGGGGGGAGCAGTGGCCGACGTTCAGCCGCCATCCGGCGCTGCCGCTGACGCGCGTTCTCAGCAGCGGGACGTCGGGCACTCCGAAGCCGGTCCTGCTGACCGCGGGCAACCATCTCTGGAGCGCGCTCGGGAGCGCACTCAACCTCGGGGTCGAGCGGGACGACCGCTGGCTCTGCTGCCTGCCGCTCAACCACGTCGGCGGCCTGACGATCCTGCTCCGCTCCGCGATCTATGGGACCGGCGCGGTGATCCATCCGGGGTTCGACCTCGATCGCGTCGCGACCGCCTTCGAGTCCGGCGACGCGACGGTCGTATCGCTGGTTCCGACCCAGCTCGTCCGCCTCCTCGACGCCGGTGCCGCGGTCGAGGAACCGCGACTGCTGCTGATCGGCGGCGGCCCCGTGTCGGCTGAGGTGCTCGAAGAGGCCCTCGGCCGCGGCGCCGTCGTCGTCCAGACCTACGGGCTGACCGAGGCCTGTTCGCAGGTCTGCACGCTCGGTCCCTCCGAGGCCGCCGCCAGGGTCGGCTCGGCCGGGCGGCCGTTGCCGGGAACCGACGTCCGCGTCGCCGGGGACGAGATCCTCGTCCGCGGCCCGACCGTCGCCCCGGCGGCGCTCGCCGACGACGGCTGGCTGCACACCGGCGACCTCGGCCGCCTCGACGACGAGGGTTATCTCTGGGTCGAGGGACGTCGCGACGACCTCATCGTCAGCGGCGGCGAGAACGTTCGCCCGGACCGGGTCGAAGCCGCGCTGCTGGCGCACCCCGGAGTCTCCGAGGTTGCGGTCGCCGGGCGCGACGACCGCGAGTGGGGGCAGGTCGTGACGGCCTTCGTCGTCACCGCCGCCGACGCCGGAAGCGAGGAGCTGATCGCCCATGCCCGCTCGCGGCTCGCCCCCCACGAGGTGCCGAAGGCGATCGAGTTCGTTCCGGAGCTGCCGCGGACGGGTTCGGGCAAGGTCCTGCGCCGGCTCCTCGTCTAGATGTGCGGTTCTGACGTGTAGGCTGCCGCGCCGGACCGGAACCGCCGGTGTACGAGAGAGCGAACGACGAACGGAAGGGCCAGATGAGCCACGACAGCACGATGATCTACGAGGACGACGCGACACTCGAGCCGCTCGAGGGCAAGACGGTCGCGATCCTCGGCTACGGCTCGCAGGGACACGCCCACGCGCTGAACCTGAAGGAGTCGGGCGTCGATGTCGTCGTCGGCCTTCGCGCTGATTCGTCCAGCCGCGCCGAGGCGGAGGCCGAGGGCCTCGAGGTCCTCGACGTGGCCGATGCCGCCAGCCGCGGCGACGTCGTGATGATCCTGCTCCCGGACGAGAAGCAGGCGGAGATCTGGGAGTCCGACATCGCCGACGGGATCGCTCCCGGCAACCTGCTCATGTTCGCCCACGGCTTCGCCGTCCACTTCGATCAGATCGCGCCGCCCCCCGGCGTCGACGTCGGCCTCGTCGCCCCGAAGGGCCCCGGCCACCTGGTCCGCCGCCAGTACCAGGAGGGACGCGGAGTCCCGTGCCTGATGGCGGTCCACGCCGACGAGACCGGCAACGCCCGCGACCTCGTCCTCGCCTACGCGAAGGGCATCGGCGGCACCCGTGCCGGCGTCATCGAGACCACGTTCAAGGACGAGGTCGAGACGGACCTCTTCGGCGAGCAGGCGGTCCTCTGCGGCGGCACGAGCGAGCTCGTCCAGGTGGGCTTCGAGACCCTCGTCGAGGCAGGCTACGACCCGCGCCTGGCCTACTTCGAGTGCCTGCACGAGCTGAAGCTGATCGTCGACCTCATGTACGAGAAGGGTCTGCAGGGCATGCGGCATTCGATCTCGAACACGGCCGAGTACGGCGACATGACTCGGGGGCCCCGGGTCATCACCGACGAGACCCGCGCTGCCATGCGCCAGATCCTCACCGAGATCCAGTCCGGCGACTTCGCCAAGGAGTGGATCGCCGAGAACCGCGCCGGCGGCGAGAACTTCGACCGGATGCGCAACGAGGCGAAGGGCAAGCAGATCGAGCAGGTCGGCGGCGACCTCCGGTCGATGATGCCCTGGATCGACGACTAGACGGGCCCCGCGCGGCTAGGCTGCCCTCGATGAGGGGTTTCGCGAAGACGCTGACGGCCGCGGTCGCCGTGCTCGCGGCGGCGTCGGCGCTCGCCGCGTGCGGTGGGTCGGACGAGACGTCGACCGTCACCGAGACGGTCTCGACGTCGACGACAACGCCGACCGAGGCGACGACGACCACGACGGAATCGACCTCGGAGGACGGGACCAGCCAGCCCGATCAGACGGTCACGAAGCTCACCGGCTTCACCTCTCCGACGGGGAACATCGGCTGCTACATCGACCAGAAGAGCGTGCGCTGCGACATCGGCGACCGCGACTGGGAGCCGCCGAAGGCGCCGAGCAGTTGCAACCTCGACTACGGCCAGGGGATCGAGCTCCGGGCCGGTGGGGCGGCGGACTTCGTCTGCGCCGGCGACACCGCGCTCGGCGGCGGCGACGTCCTCGACTACGGCACCTCGATCGGCGCCGGGCTGCTGATCTGCGAGAGCGAGGAGAGCGGGATGACCTGTCGCGACACCGAGACGGGCCGCGGCTTCACGCTCTCCAAGCAGAGCTACAAGATCTTCTAGGGCCGCTCAGGGCTGGAGGCCGTCGCGGCCGACGTAGCCGCCCGCGGCGCCGACCACGACGTAGGTGGCGTCCGCTTCGCCGACGTTCCTGACCTTGCGATGAACGGGTGCCGCGACCCGCGCCAGCCCGCCGGGGCCGAGTTCGTGCGTCGTGCCGTCGTTGAAGCCGATCTCGATCGTCCCGTCGAGGACGATGTAGAGCTCCTCCTGCTTCTCGTGCAGGTGGTAGCCGGTGTCGTAGCCGGGTGGGATCACGATCCCGTTGACACCGAACTCCTCGACTCCGAGTTCGCGGCGGATCTTCCGGAATCCCGGGCCCTCCCCGAGGGCGTCGAGAGTGGCGACGGACCAGCCGTCCCCACTCTCGATCGCGCCCTGCGAGGTCATCCTCAGCTCTCCGCCGGCGGGGCCGGGGGTGCCGGAGGCTCGGCCGGTGCCGTCTCCGCCGGCAGCGGCGCCTCGTTGACCGGCAGTTGGGCCGGGCCCGGCAACGACGGTGCATCGGCCGGGAACGTCTGCGGCGGCAGGTCGAGCAGCCGCGGATGGATCTCGGTCAGCATCAGCAAGAAGGCGCCGGCCCTCGTCGAGTAGGCCAGCGACATCCGCAGCGCGTCGTGCATCGTCGCCGACTGCTTCCCGGTGAAGAGCACCCGCCACCAGGTGACGAACGCCGCCCCCTGGAAGACGAACGAGAGCCCGTAGAGGATCAGCTGCTGCGGAAAGCTCAGCAGCAGCTTGAAGAACGTGTGCGCCCGCCTGTACTCGGTCTGCTGCGGCGCCACCTCGACCCGGACCGGATAGTCGTCGCGGTCGGGCATGAACGGCGGCCACTCGTCGGTGATCAGCAGCACCCAGCCGCCGATCTGTGCGCTCAGCTTCACGTAGCCGGCCACGAAGTCGTAGAGCCCCTGCGGGTAGCGCTTCGTGAACAGCATCGCGAACCACGCGCAGATCGCGGCGAGGAACGCCACGATCCCGTAGAGCGAAAGCCAGATGTACCAGGGGATCGCGACGATCAACCGGAAGAACACCGTCAGGCGGTTCCGGGGTTCGGCGTAATCCGCCTCGAAGCGGATCGGATTCATGGTTGTTGCTCCCTCCTTAGCTGTACCTGCGGGCCGCAATATATGGCCGGCGGCGGATCGGTCGCCCGTCATGGCGACCGCGTAACCTGTCCGGCCCCGAACGCCGACACGGCGCGGCGCGAACCCCCCAGATACGAACCGAGGAGCCCGGTGGCCGACATCTATCCGAAGCAGTACCTGATGACCGCGGGCCCGACGCCGCTTCCGCCGGCCGTCTCGCAGGTGATGGCCGAGCCGATCCTCTACCACCGCGCCCCGGCCTTCGTCGAGATCTACGAGAGCGTCCTCGAGCGGCTCCCGAAGGTCTTCCGAACCGAGAACGACGTCCTCTGCTTCGCCTCCACCGGCTCCGGCGGCCTCGAGTCGGCCGTCGCCAACCTGACCCGGCCGGGCGAGCCCGCGCTGGTCGCCTCCTGCGGCAAGTTCGGGGAGCGCTGGGCCGAGCTCTGCGAGGCCTTCGGCGCCGACCTCGAGCACCTCGAGTTCGAGTGGGGCGAGAAGGTCGACCCGGAGCGGGTCGACGCGGCCCTCGCCGGGATGGAGCACAAGCCCAAGGTCGTCTTCACGACGCAGTCGGAGACCTCGACCGGCGTCCTCAACGACATCGCCGCCCTCGCCGAGGTCGCTCGCAGTCACGACGCCATGTTGTGCGTCGACGCCGTCTCCGGCCTCGGCGCCGCCGAGCTGAAGCAGGACGAGTGGGGGGTGGACGTTGTCGTCTCGGGCTCGCAGAAGTCGCTGATGTGCCCGCCCGGCCTCGGTTTCGCCTCGGTCTCGCAGAAGGCGCTGGACCACGCCGCCGCCGGACCCGGCGGCCGCTACTACTTCGACTGGAACAAGACGGCGTCGGGCCAGCGCAAGTCGCCGCCGGATTCGCCGTTCACCACCGCGGTGACGCTGTTCCGGGCTCTCGACGTCGCCCTCACCCAGATCTTCGACGAGGGAATCGACGAGGTCTTCGAGCGCCACGCCGTTCTCGCCCGCGGCGCCCGCGCCGGGATCGCGGGCCTCGGGCTCGAGCGCTTCGGTCCCGACGATCCCGACGCCAACGTGGTCACCGCGGCGCTGCTTCCGGAGGGGATCGACGGCGCCGCCGTGCCGAAGACGATGCGCGATCGCTACGGGGTCACCGCCGCCGGCGGCCAGGGACACCTGAAGGGCAAGATCGTCCGGATCGCCCACTGCGGCTATTACGGCGCCTTCGACATCGTGATCGCGCTCACCGCCCTCGAGATGGCGCTCCGGGACTGCGGGCACGAGGTCGAGCCCGGCGCCGGCGTGGCCGCCGCCCAGAGAGTCTTCAGCGAGGCCGGATCCCCGGCTCCGGTCGGCTGATCCGCAGCGCCGACATCACCCCCGAAACCGCAGTTCGCAGGTAGGAGAAGCCGATGAGTGAGAGGCCGAAGGTCCTCGTCAAGGAGAAGATCGCCGAGGCCGGAGTCGACCTGCTCCGCGAGCGGTTCGACGTCGAGGTCGGGACCGACTGGCCCGACGGCGAGCTCGAGAGCCGGATCGGAGAGTTCGACGCGATCCTGATCCGGTCCGCGACGAAGATGACCCCGGAGCTGATCGGGGCCGCCACCAACCTGCGGGCGATCGGCCGGGCCGGCACCGGCGTCGACAACGTCGACATCGAGGCCGCGACCAAGCGCGGCATCATCGTCGCCAACGCGCCCGAATCGAACTCCGTCGCCGCCGCCGAGCACACGCTCGCCCTGGCGCTGGCCCTGTTCCGCAACGTCCCGCAGGCCCACGCGACTCTCGCCCAGGGGGAGTGGGCGCGCTCGCGGTTCGGCGGCAACGAGCTCTACGGCAAGACGCTCGGCGTCATCGGGTTCGGCCGGATCGGCCAGCTCGTCGCCCGTCGCGCCCTCGCCTTCGACATGGAGGTCGTCGCCTTCGACAAGTTCGTCTCGGCGGAGCGATTCCGCGAGCTCGGAGCCGAGGGGGTCGACATCGACGAGCTCTACGGGCGCGCCGACCTGATCACGATCCACCTGCCGAAGACGCCGGAGACGATCAACTGGATCGATGCCGAGGCGCTGGCGAAGATGAAGGACGGCGTCCGGATCGTCAACTGCGCCCGCGGCGAGCTGATCGACCTCGACGCCCTCGAGGCGGCGCTCGACTCCGGCAAGGTCGCAGGCGCGGCGCTCGACGTCTTCCCGGCGGAGCCGATGACCGAGCACCCGCTGTTCGGTCGCGACGACGTCGTCGTCACCCCCCATCTCGGGGCCTCGACCGCGGAGGCGCAGGACCGTGCCGGCATCGTCACCGCCGAGCAGGTCTCGGCGGCGCTGACCGGCGGCGTCGTCACGAACGCCGTCAACATCACCTCCGTCCGCCCGGAGACGATGGAGGCGCTCGCGCCCTTCGTCCCGCTCTGCGAGAAGCTCGGACGCCTCGCCCAGGGGCTCGGCAACGGCTCGGTCGATCGGGTCGAGGTCGAGGTCCGGGGGCGCCTGGCCGAGCACGACACCCGCCTGCTCGGGATCTCGACCCTCGTCGGGATCCTCTCCGGCCACACCGAGGAGCCGGTCAATCTGGTCAACGCGCCGACCGTCGCCGAGGACCGCGGCATCGACCTCGTCGAGACCACCGACACGATCTCGCCCGACTTCACGGAGCTGATCACGGTCAGGATCGACTCCGGCGGTGAGACCGTCGAGGTCGCCGGCACCGGGGTCGGACCGCGCAACGATCCCTATCTCGTCCGCGCCTGGGGCCAGGACTTCTACCTGCCCTTCGCCGATCACATCGCCGTCTTCCGCTACGACGACAAGCCCGGGATGATCGGCCTCGTCGGCTCGACGTTCGGCGAGCACGGGGCGAACATCGTCTCCGCTGCGGTCGGCGCCGAGAGCGATGCCCCGGAGGCGGTCATGGCGCTGACGACGGACGCGCCGGTTCCACCCGAGGTCGTCGAGGAGATCGCCGGCCGCGACGATTTCCATCGCGGGAAGGCCGTGGACTTCTAGGATCGCGGCATGCGCGCCGTCTTCATCAGCCGCCACGGCGGCCCCGAGGTGCTCGAAGTCCGCGAGCGGCGCGACCCGCAGGTCGCTCCCGGCGAAGTCCGGATCGAGGTCCGCGCCGCCGGCATCAACTTCGCCGACCTGCTCGCTCGCACCGGCATGTACCCGGACGCGCCGAGCACGCCGTGCGTCGTCGGCTACGAGGTAGCCGGCGTCGTCGACAAGGTCGGGGACGGGGTCGATTCGATCGCCGTCGGCGATCGGGTCATGGCCGCGACCCGCTTCGGCGGTCACGCCGAGCTCTGCACGGTCCCGGTCCGCGACGTGATCCCGTTGCCCGAGCAGCTCAGCTTCGAGCAGGGGGCCGCTGTTCCGGTCAACTACGGCACGGCGTACGCGGGGCTGGTCCTGATGGGCGGGCTCCGCGAGGGCGACCGGGTGCTGATCCACGCCGCGGCGGGTGGCGTCGGCCTGGCGGCGGTCCAGATCGCGAAGGCGCGCGGGGCGGAGGTGTTCGGAACGGCTTCGGCCTCCAAGCACGAGGCGATCCGCGCGCACGGTGTCGACCACGCGATCGACTATCGGACCACCGACTTCGAGGACGCGGTGGCCCGCCTCACCGCCGGCGACGGCATCGACATCGCCTTCGACGCGATCGGTCCCTCGAGCTTCCGCAAGGACTACCGGCTGCTCCGGCCCGGCGGCAGGCTCGTCTGTTACGGCCTCAGCGAGGTCCAGACCGGTGAGGGACGCAACATCCGCGGCGCCCTGAAGAGCCTCGCCGCGATGACGACGGCGACGATGCCCTGGTGGAAGAGTCTCGCGATCATGAACGAGAACAAGGGTGTCTTCGGCCTCAACATGCTCCACTGGTGGGACCGGGAGGGGAGCCTCGACCGGGTTGTCCAGCCCCTCGTCGACGACCTCTCATCGGGACAGATCGAGCCGGTCGTGGCCGCCGCGTTCCCCTTCGATCAGGCCGCCGAGGCACACAGCTTCATCCACGAGCGCAAGAACATCGGCAAGGTCGTTCTCGTCCCCTGACCGGTACGGCCCGGCGGTTCGTAGGCGGCGGCGCGGGTCCTGTCGCCGGACAGCCCCACGGGTGCTGACGCACGCCGCGGGGCGCCCCCTCCGGCGCCACCCGCGCCTCGTCTGGACTGCGCTCAGGCCGGCTGGGTCGTGGCGTCGCCAGGAGCGGGATCGTCAGGTGTTGACTCCGGCTCGGGCTCAGCCGGTGGCCGCGGGTCAAGCACCTTGAAGATCACCGCTATCGACGCCGCCACCGGGATCGCGATCAGGGCGCCGAGGATGCCTGAGATCTGGGCGCCCATGAAGAGGACGAGGATCGCGATCAGCGGGTTGACCTTGACCGCGCGGCCGTAGAGCAGCGGCTGGACGACGCGATCCTGGAGCTGCTGGAAGGCGACGAAGGCGACGATCCAGATCAGCATCGCGTCGGGGAACGAGTGGAGTGCCGCCACCGCGGCGACCACGAGGCCGCCGATCGTCAGGCCGATCAGGGGGACGAGGTCGAAGAGGGCGACGAGGATCGCCATCGGCACGGCGAGGTCGACGCCGAGGATCTCGAGCATCCCCCAGGTGAAGAGGCCGGCCACGATCGCAAGCGAGAGGTTGACGGTCACGTAGCCACGGACGACGCCGTAGACGCCGGCGGCGATCTCGCGGCCGCGGCGTTCCCGCTCGCCGCCGACCCAGGAGAGGAAACGGTCGAGCAGGCCCGGGCCCTCGAGCAGCATGAAGAAGGCGAGGACGAGCACGGTGATCGCGCTGACCAGGTGCTTGAGCAGGCTGACCGTGACCGACTCGAGCTCACTCGCCGCGCTCGAGAAGTCGCCCGGGAGCTGCGAGGCCTGCGACTTCAGGGTCGCGGTCAGGTGGTACTGCTCGTTGAGGTCGCGGAACTGCCCGTTGTCGTTGGCCCACTGCTCGGCGTCGCGGACGTAGCCGGGACCGAGGGTTCCGACCTGCTCGACCTCGTCCACCATGGGCGGGATCACGTTCAGGACCAGGAAGGTCAGGGCGAAGAAGGCGAGGATGAAGGTCGTCGCGATCGCGAGCCAGCGCGGCATCTGCCGGCCGCGGATCCGGATCCGCTGGATCAGCTCGACCGCCGGCGCCAGGGCGAGGGCGAGGAAGAGGGCGGTGACGAACCAGCGGATCGTCGTATCGACCTTGACGACGACGAGTCCGAGCAGTGCGGCGGCGGCGATCGTCAGGATCGCGACGGCGACGATCCTGAAGACCGTCCGGGATTCGGGCTTTTCGCGGTTCATGGGAAAGCTGCTTCCGTCGTGGTTGCAGGATTCCCCGTCTCCGCTAGAGTCCCTGCCGGATGACCTTCCGGCCGACCAGCCTCGCGCTTCTCCTTCTCCTCCCCCTCCGGGGGGAATAGCGCTGGGCGGCGCGATAGCCGCAAGAGACAAGGGAATCCGAACCACCAGAGAGAAGGAGTCAGCGGAATGAGCGCTGATAACACCGCCTCCGAGCGAGGCAGAGAAGACGTAGAAGGACCGGGCGACGCGGCCTATGAGCAGGTCGAGATCTTCGACACGACGCTCCGCGACGGTGAGCAGTCGCCCGGAATCTCCCTCAACACCCAGGAGAAGGTCGAGATCGCGAGCCAGCTCGCGCGCCTGGGCGTCGACGTGATCGAGGCCGGGTTCCCGATCACCTCTCCTGGTGACTTCGAGGCCGTGCAGGCGATCTCCCGGACCGTCAGCGGCCCGGTCGTCTGCGGGCTGGCGCGGACCCAGAAGGGCGACATCGACGCCGCCTGGGGTGCGGTCAAGGACGCCGAGCGGCCGCGGATCCACACGTTCATCTCGACGTCCGACATCCACATCGAGCATCAGCTGCGGACCGACCGCGACGACGTCCGTGGCCAGGCCAAGGCCGCTGTCGCCCACGCCCGCGAGCTCTGCGAGGACGTCGAGTTCTCGCCGATGGACGCGACCCGCGCCGACGTCGAGTTCACCGCTGAGGTCTGCGGCATCGCCATCGCCGAGGGCGCCGGGGTGATCAACATCCCCGACACCGTCGGTTACACCACCCCGGACGAGTACACGGCCTACCTGACGAGGCTCTACGAGCTGCTGCCCGAGCTCCGCGACGTGCGCCTGTCGGTCCACTGCCACGACGACCTCGGCCTCGCGGTCGCGAACTCGTTCGCCGGCGTCCAGGCGGGCGCCCGGCAGGTGGAGTGCGCGGTCAACGGAATCGGCGAGCGCGCCGGCAACTGCTCGCTGGAGGAGATCGTGATGCTGCTGCGGACCCGCCGCGGCGATCACGGCTTCGACACCGGCGTCGAGACGACCGAGCTGGCGCGGACCAGCCGGATGGTCTCGCGGTTCACCGGCTACGTGATCCAGCCGAACAAGGCGATCGTCGGCCGCAACGCCTTCGCGCACGAGTCCGGGATCCACCAGGACGGCGTCCTCAAGGAGCGGACGACGTTCGAGATCATGGACGCCCGCGACGTCGGCCTCGATTCGAACCAGATCGTGCTCGGCAAGCACTCCGGCCGCCACGCGCTCAAGGACGCGCTGGAGCAGCTCGGCTTCGTCGTGGAGGGCAACGCCCTGAACACCGCCTTCAAGCGGTTCAAGGAGCTGGCGGACAAGAAGAAGCAGGTCACCGCGCTCGACCTCGAGGCGATCGTCTCCGACGAGATGCGCGAGGCCTCGCAGAAATACGAGCTGGCCTGGTTCGACGTCGAGGCGGGAACCCGCCGCGAGCCGCTGGCCCGCGTCGGCGTGACCACGCCTGCCGGCGAGGAGGTCGAGGGCCAGTCCGGAGGCGACGGGCCCGTCGATGCCGTCTTCGGCGCCATCCAGGCTGCCGTCGACACCCGCTGCGAGCTCAACCAGTACACGGTCTCGGCCGTCGGCGAGGGCGATGACGCCCTCGGCGAGGTGACCGTGATGCTCCGCGCCCACGGGCGCCTCGCGAGCGGACAGGGCGTCTCGACCGACATCATCGAGGCGTCAGCTCAGGCCTACGTCCGCGCACTGGCGAATGCCCTCGAGGGCGCCGCGGTCCGCGAGGCCGAGTCGGCGACGGCGGACGCCGCATCGACGGCATCGCCGTTCCCCCCGGGGCCGTAGGAGTCCGTGGTCACCGGGCGTGCCTGGCGTTCCCATGGGACGCCATTCACGCCCGGTGGCACGAAACCGACCCCACAGGTTCGTTTCCTGCCATCCACCGACCCTCGCGCCCGCAGGGAGCCGTCCACCCACATCCCCTTCCCCAGCCAAACCAACTCGCACCCTGCGTGCGGGCCTCGGCGCCAGCCGAACCACCTAGCCGAGGAACCCCGGCATGAGCCGAACCTCACCCCGAACCACCACGCGCTAGGGTCGCCCCATGGGTCAGCTCGACGGGAAAGTCGCCGCGATCACGGGAGCCTCCTCCGGCATCGGTGAGGCGACCGCTCTCGCCCTCGTCGCCGAGGGGGCGAGTGTCGCCCTCGCGGCCCGGCGGGAAGACCGGATCTCCGAACTGGCCGAGCGGATCGCCGCTGACGGCGGTCGCGCGATCGCCGTCCCGACCGACGTCACCGACGAAGCCCAGGCCAACGCGTTCGTCGAGCGCACCGCCGAGGAGCTCGGCAGTCTCGACGTCCTCGTCAACAACGCCGGGGTGATGTTGCTCGGCGCAGTTGCCGGCGCGCCGACCGACGAGTGGCGCCGGATGATCGAGGTCAACGAACTCGGGCTTCTCTACTGCACCCATGCGGCGCTGCCGATCATGGGCGCCGCGGGCGCGGGGGACATCATCAACATCTCCTCGGTCGCCGGCCGGGTAGCCGGGATGGGGAGCGGCGTCTACAACATGACCAAATGGGGTGTCGTCGGATTCTCGGAGGCGCTGCGGCAGGAGTGCCTGCACGCGGGCGTCCGCGTCACGCTGATCGAACCGGGCTTCGTCGACACCGAGCTGCAGGGCCACAACGAGAACCCCGTGGTCGTCGCGGCGATGGAGAAGCGGATGGAGAAGATCGGCAAGGTCCTCGAGGCCGCCGACATCGCCCGCGCGATCACGTTCGCGGTCACGCAGCCGGCCCACGTCAGCATCAACGAGATGCTGATCAGGCCGACGAAGCAGTCGATCTGAGCCGGCTCAGCCGGCCTGCCAGGTGCGCAGGACCTGCTCGGCCTGCTTGCCCTCCGGGTTGAATCCGGAATCGTCGGGGCCGATGCCGATCCGCTCCGCGGACCACTCCCACCACCAGATCCCTGCGATCCAGGGCAGGGGGGAGAGGGCCGTGAAGGCCGCCTCGTAGGCATTCGCCTGCGCCCCCTGGTCGATGCCCTCGCCGTCTGTTCGCGCCGCGGTGCCGGGGCGGCTCTCGTATCCGAGCTCGGTCAGGAGCACCGGGAGGTCCCACTTCTCGTGCAGGCCCCGCATCTGCGCGATCGGGTCTCGCCATGCCCGGACGAGCGCCCCGACGCCGGGATCGGCCGTGTCACGGGTCTGGAGCGGCATGTAGGCGTCGATGCCGATGTAGTCGAGGCGGTCCCAGAAAGCGATCGCAGCGGCACCTTCGGGCCAGTTCGCCGCGAAGGTGATCGCGCCCCCGAAGTTCTTCCGGGCCCGGCTGATCAGGTCGCGCCAGGCATCGGCATCGGTGGCCATGCTCGTCAGCTCCGTGCCGACGACGAAGACGTCCGCGTCCGCGCGCTGTGCGAGCGCCGAGAGCCGGTCGACCAGATCGCCGTAGCTCGCGAACCAGGCGGCCCGGTCGGCCGGCCTGATCTCGCCGCGGAACGTCCCGTCGAGCACGTCGACATGAGGTTTGATCGCGACCCGCAGTCCCTGCGCGTGGGCCTCGGCGGCGGCGTCGAGGATGCTGGCGTCGGTCGGAGTCTTCGCCGGGTCGGCCGTGATCTCGCTTGAGTCGGCGTTCGCCATGTAGTAGGTCGGCGTCAGTGCCACGAGGTCGGTGCCCGCCCGCTTGGCGGTGGCGATCGCCTCGGCCGCCTTCGGATCGGAATAGGCATCGGGGAGGAAGGCGGTCAGGTTCATGCCCCGCTGCCAGTCGGCGGGAAGCCGGTCGGCGTCCGATCCCGAGTCGAAGGCGCCGGCGGCCCAGGCGATCGCCGCGGCCACGGCGAGGGCGACGACGACCGAAGCGGCGATAAGGAGCGGTTTGCGGCTTTCTGGCATTCGGGACAAATGTCTGTGATAACGTACAGCGCCGCGGAGAAGCCACAGCGGAGCCGCGCGAACCATGACATCCACGACACCCGTACAACCGAAGCCCGCGAACGGGTCCGAGCCCGCCATCGACGCGGCGGCCGTCGGAGCTCGCGTCAAGGCGCTTCGTGAGGGCATGGGCCTGTCGCTGCGCGACCTCGCGGAACGGTCCGGCGTCGGTGCCGCGACCCTCTCGCAGGTCGAGCGCGGCGAGAGCAGCCCGACGCTGACCGTCGCCGCTCGGATCGCCGACGGGCTCGAGCTGACGCTCTCCCAGCTCCTTCGCCTCGAGGAGGGCGGACACGTCGTCGTCGTCCGCGCCGGCAGCGGTCGCCGCAGCAGCCGCCCGGGCCACGAGATCGAGGAGCTGACCCCGCCGCTGCCCGGTCAGCGGGCCGACGTCTCCCGGCACCGGCTCGATCCGGGCCGCGCGACCGGCGGCGAGGGCGACCCTCCGATCCACGAGCCCGGCAGCCGCGAGACCGTCGTCGTGCTGTCCGGCGCGGTCGAGCTGACGGTCGACGGCGAGCGTTACCCGCTCGGCGCCGGCGACAGTGCGACCTTCGATGCAGATCTTCCCCACAATCTCCACAACCCGGGGGCGACGACGAGCGAGATCCTTGCCGTCATCGCCGCCGGCCTGAGACGGAGCTGAGACCGTGACGAACCGAAACCGACAGGAGCGAGGCCGATGAGCGCAGAGACGATGTTCGACAAGATCTGGAAGCGGCACGAGGTCGCCGACGGACTGATCTACATCGACCTCCACCTCGTCCACGAGGTGACCTCGCCGCAGGCCTTCGACGGCCTCCGGCTGGCCGGTCGCGGCGTCCGCCGCCCCGACCGGACGCTGGCGACGGCGGATCACAACGTGCCCACCGACGACACCCCGGCCGCCCGGCTGATCGCCGACGAGCTGTCGCGGAAGCAGGTCGAGGCGCTGGAGGCCAACTGTGAGGAGTTCGGCGTTCCCCTCTACTCGCTCGGGTCGAACCGGCGCGGGATCGTCCACGTGATCGGCCCCGAGCTGGGCGTCACCCAGCCCGGCATGACGATCGTCTGCGGCGACTCGCACACGGCCACCCACGGTGCCTTCGGGGCACTCGCCTTCGGAATCGGCACGTCCGAGGTCGAGCACGTGCTGGCCACCCAGACGCTGGTCCAGCGCCGGCCGAAGACGATGCGCGTCAACTACACCGGCGAGCTGCCCGATGGCGTCGGCGCCAAGGACATGATCCTGGCGACGATCGGCCGTCTCGGGACCGGCGGCATGGTCGGCTACGTCGTCGAGTTCGCGGGCGAGACGGTCCGAGGCCTCTCGATGGAGGGCCGGATGACCATGTGCAACATGACCATCGAGGGCGGCGGCCGGGCCGGGATGATCGCCCCCGACGAGACGACCTTCGAGTACGTCCGCGGCCGGCCCGGCGCCCCCGCCGACTTCGACGCCGCCGTCGCCGAGTGGCGTGAGCTCGCCACCGACGAGGGCGCGGAGTTCGACACCGAGATCGATATCGACGCCTCGACGCTGTCGCCGATGGTCACCTGGGGGACCAACCCGGGAATGGTCACCGAGGTCGCCGACCGCGTCCCGGATCCGGCGACCCTCGACGGACCGGTCGACGCCGAGACCGCCGAGCGGGCGCTGAGCTACATGGCGCTCGAGCCCGGGACGCCGATCACCGAGATCGAGCTCGATCGCGTCTTCATCGGCTCCTGCACGAACTCGCGGATCGAGGACCTGCGCGCGGCCGCGTCTATGATCGGCGGCCGCAGCGTCGCCCCGAGCGTCCGCGCGATGGTCGTGCCCGGCTCCGAGCAGGTCCGCAGGGCCGCCGAGGAGGAGGGTCTCGACGAGGTCTTCCGCGCCGCCGGCTTCGAGTGGCGGGCGTCGGGTTGCTCGATGTGTCTCGGGATGAACCCGGACATCCTGATCGAGGGCGAGCGCTGCGCTTCGACCTCGAACCGGAACTTCGAGGGCCGCCAGGGCAAGGGCGGCAGGACCCACCTCGTGAGCCCGCGGATGGCCGCCGCCGCCGCGATCGAGGGCCGGTTCGTCGACATCAGGAATTGGCAGACGACGACGGAAGGTGGTGCCCGATGAGGCCGATCGACGTGATCGAGGGGAAGGTTTCGGTGCTCGACCGCGCCGATGTCGACACCGATCAGATCATCCCCAAGCAGTTCCTGAAGCGGATCGAGCGGACCGGCTTCGGCGAGTACCTGTTCTACGACTGGCTGCGCGACGGCGAGATCGAGCTCGAGCCGAACCCGGTGCTGGTTGCGGGGCCGAACTTCGGCTCCGGATCCTCGCGCGAGCACGCCGTCTGGGCCCTCGCCGACTACGGATTCGAGGCGGTGATCGCCCCGTCGTTCTCGGACATCTTCTATTCGAACGCGACGAAGAACGGGTTCCTGCCCGTGATCGTGGAGCGCGAGCACTGCCGCGGCATCGCCGAGTCGGGCCGGGTCCGGATCGACCTCGACGACCAGACGGTGGACTACGAGGGCGGCGTCGTCCCGTTCGAGATCGACGAGGAGGTCAAGCACCGGCTGCTCGGCGGCCACGACGAGATCTCGGTGACGCTCCAGTCGGAGTCGGCGATCGACGCCTACGAGCGCGATCACCCGGCACTGGGCGCTCCCACGACCTCGCTCTAGGCGTGGCGGCGGGCACCCGCGACTGGGACGCGTCCACCTACGACCGGGTCTCGACGCCGCAGCAGCGCTGGGCCGAGGCGGTCATCGACCGCCTCGGGCTCCGGGGGGACGAGAAGGTCCTCGATGCCGGCTGCGGCACCGGCCGCGTCACCCAGCTCTTGCTGGACCGGCTTCCGCAGGGTCGCGTGATCGCGGTCGACGGCTCGGAGGCGATGGTCGCCGAGGCCCGCGAGCTCCTCGATCCTGAGCGGACCGAGGTGATGCGGGCCGACCTGACCGAGCTCGAGCTCGGAGCTCCCGTCGACGCGATCTTCAGCAACGCCGTCTTCCACTGGATCAGCGACCACGCGCGGCTCTTCGCGGTGCTCGCCGCGGCACTCGCGGACGGCGGCCGTCTCGAAGCCCAGTGCGGCGGCCGCGGGAACGTGGCGCGCTTCTACGGCGTCGTCTCCGAGGTGGCCACCATGGGCGGCTTCCAGGAGCTCGCGGGCTTCGAGCCGACGCACTTTCCCGGCCCCGAGGAGACCGCCGAGCTCCTGGCGGCGGCCGGCTTCGGGGCGATCGACTGCCGCCTGACGCCGCGGCCGACCCGTCCCCCCGAGCCGCGCGAGTTCGTGCGCAGCGTCTGCCTTGGTGCGCACCTCGAGCTCCTGCCGGCCGACCGGCGCGAGGAGCTGGTCGACCTCGTCATGGAACGGCTCGGTCCCGATCCCGAGCTCGACTACGTCCGCCTCGACATCTCCGCACGAAAACGGGCGACCCGGACCTGAGTCCGAGCCGCCCGTGATCGAGCCTGATTTCGGCGGGATCAGCCCCCGGCGGCCTCGAGCTGCTTGACCGCCTGGTCGGCGGCGTCCTGGCAGATGCCCAGAGCCGTGTCGGCGGCATCGCCACCGGCGGCCTCGGCCTGCTGAGCGCACTGCTCGAAGGCGTCCTTCGCCTGCTGGCAGGCGGTCTGACCGGCCTGCTCGGCGGCCGTGCCCTCGATCGCGTCGACGCAGGCGTTGTAGACGTCGTCGGCCGTGGCGCCGCCGCTGCTGTCGCTGCTGGTCGACGTGTCCTCGGCGGTCACGCTCGTGTCTCCATCGGAGACGGTCGTCGAGGCGTCGGTGTCCTCAACGGTCACTTCGGTGCTGCTGGAATCGTCGCTGCTGCCGCATCCGGCGGCGAGCAGACCGCAGGCGAGCACGCCAACGATCAGCAGGATCCACACTTGCTTCCGCATTCTTTCCTCCATCGATGTCGGATCGTCCCGACCTGAATTCACTGACCGGGCGGCGGCAGCCTATCCGCATGTGTGGTCGCAAGCGATACGGTGCCGCGACCCGATGAGCCCGAACGAACGAGATCCGCGAATCGTCGTCCTCGCCGGCGACGGCATCGGCCCCGAGATCGTCGGGGCCGCCCGCGCCGTTCTCGACGCCTTCGGCAGCTTCGACTACGACGAGCAGCTGATCGGCGGCGCGTCGATCGACGAGCTCGGAACTCCACTGAGCGACGACGCCCTCGAGGCATGCCGAGCCTCCGATGCCGTGCTGCTCGGCGCGGTCGGTGGGCCCAAGTGGGACACGACCGACCCCGACGCCCCGCGACCGGAGCAGGGCCTGCTCGGGCTCCGCAAGGGCCTCGGGCTCTACGCCAATCTGCGCCCGGTGAAGCCGCTGGCGGCGCTGATCGACGCCAGCCCGCTCCGCCGCGACCGGATCGAGGGCACCGACCTCCTCGTCGTCCGTGAGCTCACCGGCGGCATCTACTTCGGCCGCAAGAGCCGCGAGCCCGATTCCGCCCTCGACGAGTGCGTCTACACCGCCGGCGAGGTCGAGCGGATCGCGGTCGCCGCCTTCGAGGCGGCCGAGCGCCGGGCCGGACCGGGGGGCGGGGGCCGGGTGACCTCGGTGGACAAGGCGAACGTCCTCGAGACTTCGCGCCTGTGGCGCGAGGTCGTATCCGGCATGGCGGATCGCTGGCCGGCGGTCGAGCTCGACCACCTGCTCGTCGACAACGCCGCAATGCAGCTCGTCTCCGACCCGTCCCAATTCGACGTGATCGTCACCGAGAACATGTTCGGCGACATCCTCAGCGACGAGGCGGCGATGATCACGGGATCGCTCGGGATGTTGCCGTCCGCGAGCCTCGGCGACGGCGGCCCCGGCGTGTTCGAGCCGGTCCACGGCTCCGCTCCCGACATCGCCGGTCAGGGTGCCGCGAACCCGCTTGCCACCTTCCTGTCGGTCGCGATGATGCTTCGCCACGGTCTCGACCGGGGACCGGACGCGGACCGGATCGAGGCGGCCGTCGAAGCCGCCCTCGGCGATGGTCTGCGGACGGCGGACCTCTTCACCGGGGCCGACGGCGAACGCCGGGTCGGCACGGCGGAGATGACCGACGCCGTGATCGCCGCACTCTGATCCGCGACAGGCGCGTCCTCATGCGCCATAATCGCCCCTCGCTAATCGACGTAAGGAGGGCGAAGTGAGGAAGGCCGAGACGATCTGGATGAACGGTGAGTTCGTCGCATGGGACGACGCCCAGGTCCACGTACTCAGCCACGGCCTTCACTACGGCACCGGCGTCTTCGAGGGCATCCGCGCCTACGAGACGGAGAGCGGCACCGCGATCTTCCGCCACCAGGACCACCTGGACCGGCTCAAGAAGTCGGCGCAGCTCTACCACCTGCCGGTGCCATTCGAGCTCGAGGAGATCCGCGCGGCGACGCACGAGCTGATCCGCCGCAACGGGCTCGACAGCTGCTACATCCGCCCGCTGGTCTTCCGCGGCTACGGCGAGATGGGCTTGTTCGCCGAGTCGCCGGTCGAGGTGACCGTCGCCGCCTGGCACTGGGGCGCCTACCTCGGCGAGGAGAGCAAGCACGTCGGCGTCCGCGCCAAAGTGTCCTCCTGGCGGCGGATCTCGCCCGACGGGCTGATCCCACACGCGAAGGCGGCCGGCCAGTACCTGAACTCGATTCTCGCGAAGACCGAGGCCCACAACTCGGGCTACGACGAGGCGATCCTGCTCGACCAGCGCGGGCTCGTCTGCGAGGGCTCCGGCGAGAACATCTTCGTGATCCGCGACGGCGAGGTCCTGACCCCGCCGCACACGGCGTCGATCCTCGACGGGATCAACCGCAAGTCGGTGATGCAGATCGCCCGCGACCTCGACTTCAACGTCGTCGAGCGGGACATCGGGCGTTCCGAGCTCTACCTCGCGGACGAGATCTTCCTGACCGGCACCGCCGCCGAGCTGGTGCCGGTCCGCGAGATCGACGATCACCCGATCGAGGCCCCGGGCGAGATCACCAAGGTGATCGCCGCCAAGTTCGACGACGCCCTGCACGGCCGCGCTCCCGAGTACGCCGAATGGCTCGACCCCGTGGACGAACCGAGTAGAGTCGTTTCCTGATGCGTTTCGCGCTCAACTCCCGTCCGCTGAGCGGACTTCCGGTGCCCACCTCGGCACCGAACGGACCGGACCGAATTACGGGCTCCGCGGTCGCCGCCTAGCGGTCCGCGGAGGCCTGCCTCCCCGCCGGGGAGCAGGAGAGCACCGGCGCGGCGTCGTACCGATCGATGCCGGGCCCTTCCGTAATCGGCATCGGTAAGGAAGTAGGTTCGATTCCCTTGAGCAAGGTTCAGCTTTACGACACGACGCTGCGTGACGGCATGCAGGGTCAGGGCATGTCGCTCTCGGCGCCCGAGAAGGTCCGCGTCGTCGAGGCGCTCGACCGCCTCGGCGTTCAGATGATCGAGGCCGGGTTCCCGGACTCGAACCCGAAGGACCTCGAGCTGTTCGAGCTGCTCGCCTCGGTCCCGCTCGAGCAGGCCACGATCGCCGCGTTCGGGATGACCCGGCGGCGGGACCGCGAGGCCGCCGAGGATCCGGGGCTGGCGGCCCTCGTCGGCTGCTTCGCGCCGGTCGTGACCCTGGTCGGCAAGACCTGGGCGCTCCACCTCGAGGTCGTGACCAAGGTCTCGCGGGACGAGAACCTCGCGATGATCGGCGACTCGGTGCGCTTCTGCAGCGAGTCCGGCAAGCGCGTCGTCTACGACCCCGAGCACTTCTTCGACGGCTGGCGCGACGACCCCGGATATGCGATGGCCTGCCTCGACGCGGCCGTCGACGCCGGAGCGGAGAACGTCACCCTCTGCGACACGAACGGATCGAGCCTGCCGCACGAGATCGAAGAGGCCACCGCGGCGGTCGTGGCAGCCCTGGAGGGGCGCGGTGCCTCGGTCGGCATCCACACCCACAACGACGCCGGGTGCGGCGTCGCCAACTCGATCGCGGCCGTGCGGGCGGGGGCAACTCTGGTCCAGGGGACGATGAACGGCTACGGCGAGCGGACCGGCAACGCGAACCTCGTTTCGATCCTGCCGGCACTGCAGCTCAAGCTGGGGTACGACTGCGTTCCCTCCGACCGCCTGCGCTTGCTCACGGAGACGGCACACCTCGTCGACGAGATCTGCAACCTCGCTCCGGATCCCTCACAGCCCTATGTCGGTCGTAACGCCTTCGCCCACAAGGGCGGCATGCACGCGGCCGGCGTCGAGGCGGACGCGCGGACGTTCGAGCACATGGACCCCCGGGACGTCGGCAACGGGCGCGAGATCCTGATCTCCGAGCTCGCCGGCCGCGGCTCGGTCATGTCCCGCGCGGCTCATGCCGGGATCGACCTCGACGAGGAGGCGGTCCGCCGTTCGATCGAGCAGGTCAAGGAGCGCGAGCACCGCGGCTACTCCTACGAGGCCGCCGACGCCTCCTTCGAGCTGCTGCTGCGCCGCGAGGCCGGCTCCTACGAGTCCCTGTTCCGGCTCGAGAGCTTCCGGGTCGTCACCGAGAAGCGCGAGGACGGCCGGGTCGAGACCGAGGCGACGATCAAGCTCTGGGTCGGCGACACGCGCTACATCAAGACCGCCGAGGGCAACGGTCCCGTCAACGCCCTCGACCGCGCCCTGCGGGCGGCGATCACCGAGCAGCACCCGGAGATCGCCGAGGTCGAGCTGACCAACTTCAAGGTGAGGATCCTCGACGAGCACCACGGCACCGCTTCGGTGACGCGGGTACTCCTCGACTCCTCCGACGGCACCCGCGAGTGGAGCTCGATCGGGGTCTCGGAGAACGTGATCGAGGCCTCGTGGGAGGCCCTGGTCGACTCGCTCGAGTACGCATTCCAGCCCCGCTCGGAAGCAGCGCCGGGTGCGGAGGAGCCGGCCGGGGCGGTCGGCGAGGCTTGAGCGGCTCCGAGCGGATACCGCTGGCGCGGCCGGTCATCGGCGCGCGCGAGGAGGAGCTCGTCCTCGAGGTCATGCGCTCGGGGATGCTCTCGCTCGGACCGATGCTGACGCGGTTCGAATCGGCATTCGCCGACCGGCTGGGCGTCGCCGACGCCGTCGCCGTCTCGAGCGGGACGGCGGCGCTCCACCTGGCCGTGCGCGAGCTCGGCTGGGGGAGGGGGGACGAGGTGCTGACGACGCCGCTCAGCTTCATCGCCTCTTCGAACTGCCTGCTGTTCGAGGATGCGAAGCCGGTCTTCTGCGACGTCGATCCGGCGACCCTGACGGTCGATCCCGCGGCGATGGAGGCGGCCGCCGGCGAGCGCACCGCCGGTCTTCTGCCCGTCCACATCTTCGGCTGGCCCGCCGCGATGGAGGCGATCGAGCGCCTCGCCGCCGATCGCGGCCTCGGGCTGCTCGAAGACGCCGCTCAGGCGCTCGGGACCGTCTGTGCCGACGGTCGCGAGGCCGGTGCGCGGGGCAATCCCGCCGCCTTCGCGTTCTACGCGAACAAGCAGATGACGACGGGCGAGGGCGGGATGCTCGTCCCGGCGGGCCCCGAGGGCGCCGCCTCCGCCCGCAGCGAGCGCAACCAGGGTCGGGCGCCGAACATGAAGTTCATGGATCACGACCGGCTCGGCTTCAACTACCGGTTGACCGACGTCCAGGCCGCGATCGGCGTCGCCCAGCTCGAACGTCTCGACGGGATGCTCGCCGCCCGGGCGGGAGCCGCCGCCGCCTACTCCGAGCGGTTCGCCGCGATCGGAGCGGCCGAGCCGGGCGCGGGGGACCCCGACGACCTGGTGCTGCCGCTCGGCGACCGCGGCTCGGAGCGGCGGAGCTGGTTCGTCTACGTCGTCCGTCTTCCCGTGGACGTCGACCGCGACGGCGTCATCGCCGAGCTCGACCGCCGCGGCATCGACGCCCGCCCCTACATCCCCTGCATCCACCTGTCCGATCTCTACCGCGAGCGGTTCGGAACCCGCGAGGGGCAGTTCCCGGTCGCCGAGGAGTTCTCGCGGCGCTCGCTCGCGCTTCCGTTCCACGCCGGGATCGGCGAGGAGTCGATCGATCGGGTCGTCGCCGAGCTCGCCGATCTGCTCGGCCGCGCCCCGGCCTGACCGGGCGAATGCCGCCGTTCATAGACTGAGCCGATGCCGCGCTTCGAGCAGGAACCCGATCCCGTCTTCTGGGAGCTGAACGCCTCGCTGGCGTTCGACCGGCGTCTGGCGCCCTACGACGTCCGTCAGTCCCGAGCCCATGCGCGGGCCCTGCGGGCGGCCGGTGTCCTCGACGACGCCGAGCTCGACGCGCTGCTCGCCGGCCTCGACGCCGTCGAAGCGGAGCTCACGTCGGGCGAGTTCCCGTTCGAGCCCGCCGACGAGGACATCCACATGGCGATCGAGCGGCGGCTGACCGAGATCACCGGCAGGGTCGGGGGCAAGATCCACACCGGCCGCTCGCGGAACGACCAGGTCGCGACCGATCTGGCGATGTTCACCGCCGATCGTGCCGCGGTGGCCCGCGAGCTGCTCGGGGACTGCT
This sequence comes from Solirubrobacterales bacterium, assembly GCA_046330285.1. Classification (GTDB taxonomy): domain Bacteria; phylum Actinomycetota; class Thermoleophilia; order Solirubrobacterales; family 70-9; genus RHKX01. The sequence goes on from JAXLSX010000008.1 coordinate 126,829, forward strand.
TGGAGCGCATCCTCGAGCTCGCCGGCGAGCACCGGGATGCGCGCCTGCCGGGCTACACCCACCTGCAGCGGGCCCAGCCGGTCTCGCTCGGACATCACCTGCTCGCCTGGTTCTGGATGCTCCGGCGCGACGTCGACCGGTTCGCCGCAGCCGGGAGCGCCGCCGCCGCGATGCCACTCGGGTCCGGCGCGCTCGCAGGTCTCAACTGGGAGCTCGACCGTGAGGCGGTCGCCGCCGAACTCGGCTTCGAGAGCGTCGTCGAGAACTCGATCGACGGTGTCGCCAACCGTGACTTCGCGATCGACTACCTGTCCGCCGCGTCACTGTGCGCGACGCACCTGTCGCGAATCGGCGCCGAGATCGTGCTCTGGTCGACGAGCGAGTTCGGCTTCTGCCGCCCGGCCGAGGAGTTCAGCTCGGGCTCCTCGATCATGCCCCAGAAGATGAACCCCGACGCGGCCGAGCTGCTGCGGGCGAAGGCCCCTCGCGTCGTCGCCGCGCTGACGACGCTCACCGGGGTCCAGCACGGGCTGCCGCTCGCCTACAGCAAGGACCTGCAGGAGGACAAGGAGCCGCTCTTCGACGCCGCCGACACGATCGAGCTCAGCCTCAGGGCCCTGGCGGGGATGCTGCCGGGGATCGAGTTCGACCGCGAGCGGATGGCCGAGGCGGCCGCCGACGAGATGGCGGCGGCGACCGACGTCGCCGACCTCCTCGTTCGCCGTGGTCTCCCGTTCCGCGAGGCCCACGCGGTCGTCGGCGGCCTCGTCCGCCGGGCGCTCGATGAGGGCATCGATCTCTCAGCGATCCCACCCGAAGAGCTCGCCGGCTTCTCCGAGCTCCTCGACGAGGAGTACTACGAGGTCCTGGGCGAGAGCTCGTGGCTCGACTC
>JAXLSX010000009.1:0-121662 GCA_046330285.1 Solirubrobacterales bacterium
GGATGAGCCCCATGAGGATGAACATTTCGAGCCCCACGTCCATGTACGGCTCCGTAGTTTACCCGGGCGACTCGGTGGCTCCGGAGGCCCATTCGACGAGCAGATCGGCCTGGAGGTCCTCGAGGCCGCGGGTCGGGTCGGTCGGCACGAGCAGCGTCGGCTCGGGCCTGGCGGCCGCCCACGCGTGGCACTCGTCGTCGAGCGAGTCGTCGATCCAGGCGAGCCGGCGTCCGGCCGCGTAGGAGGCGATCGGGTCGAGCTTCCAGTGGGCGCTGCCGAACTTGGCGTCGCCTCCGAAGCGGATCACCGGCAGGCGGGTGAGCCCCAGCAGGTGGAGCAGGTACTCGTTGGCCCGGTCCTCCCAGCCGGTCGCCCAGACCATCTCGTAGTGGGGCTCGAGCCGCCGCAGCCGGTCGCCGACCTCCATCGAGATGCAGTGCGCCATGCCGTCGATCAGCTGGAACTTGCAGGGAGCCCGCTCCGGCGGCTCCTCGAAGCCGAACAGGCTGATGACACCGTCGACGTCGATGGCGAGAATCGGTCTGTCGGGGGCTCCTGCGGACTCCACGGGGCGGGGATTATCGCCGGATCGGTCGGCCCTGCGTCGTGGCGCTAGGATTCCGCGCCGTGCCGACGACCAACGAGCGGATGATCGCGAAATTGCTTTCGTCCGCCGTTCGCCGGGGGACGGCGGACCGGTGAAGGAGCGGCTGAAGCGGCTGCGCTACGCGCAACCGCTGAACCGGATCCTGACCGGCGGGCTGCGCGCCCTCTTCGCGCTCTTCGGCCGGACGGCTCCGGACGTGGTCGTCGATCACCTGCATCGGGTCGGCGACCTCGAGCTCCCGACCTCGCGCTACGGCGCCATCACGGTCTATTCGCCGGCCGACGACTTCGTCCCGAACAAGGCCTGGTGGCGCGGGCTGGACACGGTCGAGCCGGACGCGATCCTGTTCGGCCGCTTCGCCGAGCGCGCCGCGACCGTGTTCGACGTCGGGGCCTACGTCGGCATCTATTCCCTCGTCGCCGCCCGCGCCAATCCCGCGGCGCGGGTGATCGCCTTCGAACCGTTTCCCGACAATCGCGAGCGCCTGCAGCGGAACATCGAGCTCAACGGGCTCGCCGCCAACGTCGAGGTCCGCTCGGCGGCGGTCGGTGCGGAGAGCGGGGAGGCGGTCTTCCACCACATCGAGGGCCCGGGGCTGCCGAGCTCCGCGGGCCTGTCGTCGAAGGTGCTCGAGGGCTACGGGGAGATCAAGGAGCTGAAGGTCGCCGTCGAGACGATCGACGAGCTGCTGGCGGCGGGCGAGATCGAGTCGGTCGATCTGATGAAGCTGGACACCGAGGGCACCGAGCCGGAGGTGATCCGGGGCGCCCTCGGGGCGATCGAGCGATTTCGTCCGCCGATCATCTGCGAGATCCTCGAGCAGACCGGTGTCGCTGCTCCCGTCCAGGAGCTGCTGACCCCGCTCGGCTACCGCTTCTTCCACCTCGGGACCCGCGGGCCCGTCCCGATGGACACGATCGTGCCTGAGCCCGAGGGCCGCGCGGCCTTCAACTACCTGCTCCTGCCCGAGGGCACGGAAATCCCCTAGGTCACGGGCGCCGAAGCCAGTTCCGGGGCGCGATCGGGGGCTCCCGAGGGCCACGACGGAGTGCCGGCGAAGACCCGGTTGCCACGGGTTGCGCCGTACCGCTACCATTCCGCGCCGTGCCGACGACCAACCAGCTCATTCGCAAGGGCCGAAAGACCCCTCGTAAGAAGGTCTCGACCCCCGGACTGAAGTCCGGCCAGGGCCGCAAGGCCCGGACCGCCGCCCCGCAGCGGCGCGGCGTCTGCACGCGCGTCTACACCGCGACGCCGAAGAAGCCGAACTCCGCCCTCCGCAAGGTCGCCCGCGTCCGGCTGACCAACGGCATGGAGGTCACCACCTACATCCCCGGCGAGGGTCACAACCTTCAGGAGCACTCGGTCGTCCTCGTCCGCGGCGGCCGCGTCAAGGATCTTCCCGGTGTCCGCTACAAGGTCGTCCGCGGCACCCTCGACGCCTCCGGCGTCTCCGAGCGCAAGCAGTCGCGCTCGCAGTACGGCGTGAAGGCCTCCTGACCCACCGATGAGACGCAACCGCGCCACCACCCGAGTCGTCGCTCCCGACGCCAAGTACCGGAGCAAGCTCGTCCAGCAGGTCATCAACAAGGTGATGCTCGACGGCAAGAAGTCGACCGCCGAGCGGATCGTCTACGACGCCCTCGCAGTCGTCGGCGAGCGTTCCGGCCAGGATCCGACCGACGTCCTCGAGCAGGCCATCGGCGAACTCACCCCCGTCCTCGAGGTCCGCTCCCGCCGGGTCGGCGGCGCCACCTACCAGGTGCCCGTCGAAGTCCCCCAGCGCCGCGCCCGCACCCTCGCCGTCCGCTGGCTCATCGACTTCGCCCGCAACCGCAACGAGAAGTCGATGTCCGAGCGCCTCGCCCGCGAGATCATGGACGCCGCCTCCCAACAGGGCGGCGCCTACAAGCGCAAGGACGACATCTACCGCATGGCGCAGGCCAACAAAGCCTTCGCCCACTACCGCTGGTGATCTGACGGGCCGCGCGGCCCGTGGATCTTCGTCCTCGTCGGCTCACGGCCTGGAGGCCGCTTCGCCTCCTGCGTCCTCGACCACGAACCGCGCGACCGCGTCAGATCGATCGCGTCGCCTCCTGCGTCCTTGATCCGGCGGCTCTCAGCCTCGCCAATGAGGGCCCGGCGCCTCCTGCGTCCTTGATCTGACGCCGCCCGGCGGCACGAGCCGTCCACTGAGTTGTCGCTTCTTGCCATCGAGGCCGGTGGGTGGCAGCAAACGAACCTGTGAGGTTCCTTTTCCGCCATCGAGCAAGCCGCTGGCAGAAAACGCAACCCACGGTTGCGTTTCCCGCCACCGAGCGCCACCTCGGGCAAGCCGCCCGACCTGCTTCCCCTCACTGCCGAACCAAAGCCCGCCGATCGGCGGGCCCCGGCGCGAGCCGAACCCCCTACGGCTTCTGGTCCGCCGGGCGCGTCGCCGCCCGTGACTTCTTCGCCCGGTCCTTCCGCCGCGACTCGAACAACCTTCGCGGGGCCTGGCGCTTGTCGGCCGGCTGAGTGGCGAAGGCGATCGCCGCGAGGCCGAGCACGATCGCCGCGGCGGCCTCGAGCCAGAAGCCGGACTGGGGGACCGCCTCGGCGGAGGCGAGTCCGAAGCCGCCGGGCGCCTCGATGTCGCCGATCTTGTTGACGTCGGGCAGGTCGACGACGAGGAAGATCACGAGCGCCGCGATGCCGAAGCCGGCGGTCGCCCAGGCCCAGGCCCGCTGGCCGGTCGCCACCGCGAGGACCAGCGAGACGACCGCGAAGACCGCGAGCACGAGCATGGCGTAGCCGTGGCGATCGGCGGCGAGCTGATCGCTGAGGGGATCCCCGCCGGGCGGCGTGAACTCGAACGTCGTCATGAACTCGGAGATGCCGAGCAGGAGCGCCGCGAGGACGATCGTCGCCGGCAGCAGGATCTCCGCCTTGAGCCAGGACCTCATGCCCGCGCCGTCCCCTCGGTCCCGGTGCCGCCCCCGGCGGCGCGGCGGCGCAGGCGCGGCTCCTTCGCCTCGCCGCGCTCGGACCGGCGCGAGGGAACGCGCTTGGTCGCCCCGGAGAGCCGGAGCTCGCGGGCGAGGAGGGAGGAGGAGCCGATCAGCAGGACGCCGGCGGCGATCTGGGCGTAGAAGCCTCCGATCAGCTTCGCCTTGACGCCCTCGAAGGCGAGTGCGGCGTCGCCCGGGTCGAGGCCGGCCGGGCGGTCGACGACGAGGGCCACGACGATCGCCGCGAAGCCGGCGAGGGCGATCAGCCGGCAGGCGCGCCAGCGACCGCCGATGGTCGCGACCGCGAGCAGCAGCAGGCAGGCGACGCCGACCGGGACGAAGACGTAGGAGTGGGGGTCGCCGGTCTGCAGCCGCCCGGTCTCAGGCGCGGGGGCGAGGCTCTGGACGTCGGCGTAGGCGCCGTTACCGATCGAGATGCTGCGGTAGTCGGCGTACTGGGAGAGGGCGAGCAGGATCGCGGCGCCGGCGACGACGATCGTCAGGGCGCGGGCCGGGGTGAGGAGCCGGGAAACGGCGCGCGCGGCGCGGTCGATGGCGCCGAGGACCGCGCGGACCGGCCGGGCGACGATCCGCCAGGCCGCGAACAGCAGGTTGAGCACGAAGCCGAGGACCTCGAAGAAGAGTGCGAAGACGGCCCCGAGACCGGCGAGCAGCGTCCGGCCCGCCTTCGGCCCGTTCGCTGCCGCCCACTTGCGGCTGTCGGTGGCGCCCCGCTTGAGCGCGCCCGCGAAGCCGACGGCCCCGGCTCGGGCGCGCTTGCCCGCGGAGGGCCCGTCGCCCCGGGTCCGTTTGCGGTCGCCGTCGCCCTTGTCGCGGCGGCGCCCGTCCCCGCCCTTGCCGTCGTGGTCGTCCTTGGAGCGCTTTCCTCCCTCGACGACCTTCTTGCCGCCGGCACGAATCCGCTCGGGCTTGTCCCGCTCCTTCCTCTCCTCGTCCTTGTCCTTGGCCGTCTTGCCGGAGGTCGGCTGGCGCCGCGGGCGGTTCAGCTTGCGTTCGGTCTCGTCCGCCTTCGGCTTCGACCGTGCCGGCTTCTCGCGCTCGGGCTTCGGCTTCGACCCGGCCGTCGGCTCCGGCTTCGGCTCGCGCTTCGCCTTCCGCTCGGAACCGGGCTTCGCATTGCGCGTCGGCTTCGTCTTCGACTCGGACTCGGCCTTCGACCTGGGCTCGCCCTTCGGCTTCGGCTTCTCCTCGGCGTCGGACTTGCCGACCCGGTCGGCCAGCTTCCGGCGGGCGGCGCTCGGGGCGTCGCCGCGTTCCTCGCGCGAGGCGACGCGTCGCGCCGAGCGTTCGGCCGCCGACTCGCCGTCTCCCTTGCGGTCGGCCTTCGCGGGGCGCGCGTCGTCTTCCGGCTCCGAGCCGGAGTCGTCCTTCTCGCCGCCGTCGAGCCAGCCCGGCCGCTTCACGACCGGGCTCCCTGCGCCGGTGCTCCGCTATGCGCTCGTTCGCTCACGCTCTCTCAGTCCCTGTCCCCTCCGGGGTCGCGGGGCCCCTCCGGGCCCGCGCATCAGACACTCTAGAGGGGCCGCCGCCTTGCCCGTCACGACCACGGACGGGGGTCGATTTCGGCTCGCTTGAAAGCCTCTAACCCTCTGCTAACATCACGCGTCGCTCGCGATGCAGTCGGTGCTGCTGCGGGCGATGCTCCACCCCAATGGAGACCCGGTCCACATAGACAGCTCTCGGGCACGCTAGAACGCAGAGAGTCGTCTGGGCCCGTAAGGGCCTTTTCTATGCCCGGAACCGAAACGACAGCCGAATCTGCACCCACCGCCCGCCGGCGACCTACCTAGGACAGCAACAGATCCATGCCTCGCAACTTCCCCCTCGAGAAGACCCGCAACATCGGGATCATGGCCCACATCGACGCCGGTAAGACGACGACCACCGAGCGCATCCTCTACTACACGGGCCGCACCCACAAGATCGGTGAGGTCCACGACGGCGCCGCCGTCATGGACTGGATGGAGCAGGAGCAGGAGCGCGGGATCACGATCACTTCCGCCGCGACCGCCTGCGAGTGGAACGACCACCGCATCAACATCATCGACACGCCGGGTCACGTCGACTTCACGGTCGAGGTCGAGCGCTCGCTGCGCGTCCTCGACGGCGCGATCGCCGTCTTCGACTCCGTCGCCGGCGTCGAGCCGCAGTCGGAGACCGTCTGGCGCCAGGCCGACAAGTACGGGGTCCCGCGGATCGCCTTCATCAACAAGATGGACCGTGTCGGCGCCGACTTCGAGATGTCGGTCCGCACGATCCGCGAGCGCCTCGGTGCCAACCCGGTGCCGATCCAGCTTCCGATCGGCTCCGAGGACGCCCTCAAGGGCGTCATCGACCTCGTCGAGAACCGCGCCCTCGTCTACAAGGACGACCTCGGCACCGAGTTCGACGTCGAGGAGGTCCCGGCCGACATGGCCGACGCCGTCGAGGAGGCCCGCCATCACCTGGTCGAGGCCTGTGCCGACGCCGACGACGAACTCATGGAGCTCTACCTCGAGGACGCCGAGATTCCCGCCGCGCGCCTCCGCGAGGCCCTCCGCGCCGCCACCCTGAAGCTGACCCTGACCCCGGTCCTCTGCGGCTCCGCCTTCAAGAACAAGGGCGTCCAGCCCCTGCTCGACGCGATCATCGAGCTGCTCCCCTCGCCGCTCGAGGTCGAGCCGGTCGCCGGCGTCGAGCCGGTCAAGGGTCAGGACGAGGGCAACCCCGCCACCCGCCCGGCCGACGACGACGGCCCGTTCGCAGCCCTCGCCTTCAAGGTGATGACCGACCCGTTCGTCGGCAAGCTGACCTACTTCCGCGTCTACTCCGGCAAGCTCAGCGCCGGCGGCCGCGTCCTCAACAGCGCCACCGGCCGGACCGAGCGGATCGGCCGCCTGCTGATGATGCACGCGAACTCCCGCGAGGAGATCGAGGAGTGCTACGCGGGCGACATCCTCGCCGGCGTCGGCCTCAAGCAGACGTCGACCGGAGACACCCTCTGCGCTCCGGACGCGCCGATCATGCTCGAGCAGATCGAGTTCCCGGAGCCGGTCATCGCCGTCGCGATCGAGCCGAAGACGAAGGCCGACCAGGAGAAGCTCGCGACCGCGCTCCAGCGCCTCTCCGAGGAGGACCCGACGTTCGTCGTCGAGTCCGACGAGGAGACCGGCCAGACCGTGATCCGCGGTATGGGCGAGCTTCACCTCGAGGTCCTCGTCGACCGGATGATGCGCGAGTTCAAGGTCGAGGCCAGCGTCGGCAAGCCGCAGGTCGCCTACCGCGAGACCATTCGCCAGGAGGCCAACAAGGTCCAGGGCAAGTTCGTCCGTCAGACCGGCGGCTCGGGCCAGTACGGCGACGTCGTCATCAACGTCGCGCCCAACCCGGGCGAGGGCTTCTCCTTCGACAGCAAGATCAAGGGCGGCGCGATCCCGACCGAGTTCATCCCCTCGGTCGAGAAGGGGATCGTCGAAGCGCTCGCCTCCGGCGTCAAGGCCGGCTACCCGATGGTCGACGTCAAGGTCGAGCTGATCGACGGCTCCTACCACGACGTCGACTCCTCGGAGATGGCGTTCAAGATCGCCGGTTCGATGGCGATCCAGGAGGCCACGAAGCGCGCCAAGCCGGTGCTGCTCGAGCCGGTGATGCAGGTCGAGGTCGTCACTCCCGAGGACTTCCTCGGCGACGTCATCGGCGACCTCTCGCGCCGCCGCGGCAAGGTCGAGGGCCAGGACCGGCGCGGCAACGCGCTGGCGGTCGGCGCCACCGTCCCGCTGAGCGAGATGTTCGGCTACGTCGGCGACCTCCGGTCGGCGACGCAGGGCCGCGCGTCATACACGATGCAGTTCGCCCGCTACGAGGAAGTCCCGGCGAACATCGCCGAGGAGATCGTCGAGCACAAGGCCGGCGAGCCCGTGGGTGCTGCCTCGTGAGCAATTCACTTATATTGGGCCGGTTGGCCGGAACCCCGGTTTACGGCTGCGCCCGACACCAAGCGTAGACAGCACTCAAGACGTAAACGAAGAAACAGTCCCTAGAGAGGAACACGAGAGAGAAAGATGTCCAAGGAGAAGTTCGAGCGCACCAAGCCCCACGTCAACGTCGGCACGATCGGTCACATCGACCACGGCAAGACGACGCTGACCGCTGCCATCACGAAGGTCCTTTCCGAGAAGATGGGCGGCGAGGCCAAGAGCTTCGAGGAGATCGACAACGCGCCCGAGGAGAAGGAGCGCGGGATCACGATCGCGACCTCGCACGTCGAGTACGAGACCGAGAACCGGCACTACGCCCACGTGGACTGCCCCGGTCACGCCGACTACGTCAAGAACATGATCACCGGCGCCGCGCAGATGGACGGGGCGATCCTCGTCGTCTCCGCCGCCGACGGCCCGATGCCGCAGACCCGCGAGCACATCCTGCTCGCCCACCAGGTCAACGTGCCCTACGTGGTCGTCTTCCTGAACAAGGTCGACATGGTCGATGACGACGACCTGATCGAGCTCGTCGAGGAGGAGGTCAAGGACCTGCTCAACGCCTACGACTACCCGGGCGACGACACCCCGATCATCCGCGGTTCGGCGCTGAAGGCGCTCGAGGGCGACGAGGATGCCGTCAACAGCATCCTCGAGCTCGCCTCGACGCTCGACAGCTACATCCCGGAGCCGGAGCGCGACCTCGACAAGCCGTTCCTGATGCCGGTCGAGGACATCTTCTCGATCACCGGCCGCGGCACCGTCGCGACCGGCCGCGTCGAGCAGGGTGTCGTCAACACCGGCGACGAGGTCGAGATCGTCGGCATCCACCCGGAGATCGCCAAGACCACGGTCACCGGCGTCGAGATGTTCAACAAGCTGCTGGACGAGGGCCAGGCCGGTGACAACATCGGCGCCCTGCTCCGCGGCACCAAGCGCGAGGAGATCGAGCGCGGCCAGGTGCTCTGCGCCCCCGGGTCGATCACTCCGCACACCAAGTTCAAGGCCGAGGTGTACTGCCTGAAGAAGGAGGAGGGTGGCCGTCACACGCCGTTCTTCTCGGGTTACCGCCCGCAGTTCTACTTCCGGACGACCGACGTGACCGGCGTCGCCAACCTGCCCGAGGGCACGGAGATGGTCATGCCGGGCGACAACGTCGAGATGTCGATCGAGCTGATCCAGCCGATCGCGATGGACCAGGGCCTGCGCTTCGCCATCCGCGAGGGTGGCCGGACCGTCGGCTCGGGCGTCGTCACCGAGATCGTCGAGTAACGAGTACGAGTACCGAGTAATTCAGCGCCGGCGACCGCCGGCGGCCAAGGACATACGACCGGGGCGCCGCCCCCCGAATCCGCGACAGCCTCGTCGCGGCCACGGATGCGGCGCCCCGATCGCGCCCCCAGCACAGAAGCAGAGACAGAAGGAAGCAAGGAACACAGGTGTCAGCGATCACCGCAAGCAAGATCAGGATCCGGTTGAAGGCGTACGACCACGACGCCATCGACCGGGCCGCCAGCGAGATCGTCGAGACGGCTCAGCGCACCGGCGCGACCGTCTCGGGACCCGTGCCCCTGCCCACGTCCAAGAACGTCTACTGCGTGATCCGCTCGCCGTTCAAGGACAAGGACTCGCGCGAGCACTTCGAGATCCGCACCCACAAGCGGCTGATCGACATCAACGACCCGACCCCGAAGACGATCGACGAGCTGCAGCGGATCGAGAACCTCCCCGCCGGCGTCGACGTGGAGATCCGCCTCTAACACCATGCCCGCGATCCTCGGCAAGAAAATCGGAATGACCCAGCTCTTCACCGAGGAGGGCGAGAGCGTGCCCGTGACCGTCATCGAGGCGGCCCCGAACCGCGTCACCGCCGTCCGCACCGACGACGCCGACGGCTACACCGCCGTCCAGCTCGGCTGGGACGAGGTGGCGGAGCGCAAGCTCACCAAGGGCCAGCTCGGCCATCTCGCGAAGACCGAGGCGCCGCCGCTGCGCCGCCTCGTCGAGTTCCGCGACTACGACGGCGAGGTCGAGATCGGCGGCGAGGTCACCGTCGGCGAGTTCGAGCCGGGCCAGAAGGTCAAGGTCTCGGCGGTCGCGATCGGCAAGGGCTTCCAGGGCACCGTCAAGCGTCACAACTTCGGCCGCGGCCCCGTCAGCCACGGCTCCCACAACGTCCGCGCCCCGGGTTCGATCGGCGCCAGCGCCGACCCCGCCCGCGTCTTCAAGGGGATGAAAATGCCGGGCCGGATGGGCGGCAAGCGCGTCACCCAGCGCGGCCTCGAGGTCTTCCGCGTCGACGCCGAGCGCAACCTGCTGATGCTGCGCGGCTCGGTCCCGGGCCCGAAGAACGGAACCGTGGAGGTGCGTACGGATGGCTAACCCGAAGGCTGAGACGATCGGCAAGCAGGCCAAGTCCGACCTCCCCGAGGCGCTCTTCAGCGAGCCCTACAACGAGTCGCTCGTCCACGAGGCGGCCCGCGCCGACCTCAACGCCCGCCGCCAGGGCACCCACTCGAGCCTGACCCGAGGCGAGGTCGCGATGACCGGCGCCAAGGCCTGGCGCCAGAAGGGCACCGGCCGCGCCCGCGTCGGCGCGCTCAGCGTCCCGCACCGCCGCGGCGGCGGCAACGCCTTCGCCACGAAGCCCCGCAGTTACACGGTCAAGGTCAACCGCAAGGCCCGCCGCAAGGCGCTGCGCTCGGCGCTCAGCGTCCACGCCGCCCGCGGCTCGGTCGCCGTGCTCCCGGCCGACAGCTTCTCCGAGCCCGCCACGAAGCAGGCCGCAGAGGGCCTCGCCAAGTGGGGCGGGGACATGCCGGCGCTCGTCGTCATCACCGGTGACGAGGCCGCCGCCGCCAAGAGCTTCCGCAACCTGCCGCGCGTCTCCGTCGTCACCGCCGAGGGCGTCGGCGTCGCCGAGATCGTCGGACACCGCTCGCTGATCGCCTCCGAGGGCGCTCTCGAGGTGCTCGAGGGCCGGGCCGGCGCCGTCGAGCGCGGCTCCGCCGCCGAGGCCGAAGGGAGCGACGACTGATGGATCCGCGCCAGGTGATCATCGAGCCGGTCGTCTCCGAGAAGAGCTACGCGCTGATGGCGGAGGGCAAGTACACGTTCCGCGTCAACGACCGTGCCCACAAGACCCAGATCCGTCACGCCGTCGCCGAGATCTTCGACGTCGAAGTCGTCGGCGTCCGGACCTCCCGCGTCCGCTCGAAGCCGAAGCGCCGCGGAATCCACTCGGGCAAGACCCGAGGCTGGAAGAAGGCCATCGTCGAGCTCGCGCCCGGCAACCAGATCGAACTGTTCGAAGGAGCCGCGGAGTAATGCCGATCCGCAAGACAAAGCCGACCAGCCCCGGACGTCGCTTCGCGACCTACCAGGATCGCGCCGAGGTCACGACCTCGAAGCCGAACAAGAAGCTGACCAGCGGCAAGAAGAGCACCGGAGGCCGCAACTCCTACGGTCGCGTCACCGCGCGTCATCGCGGCGGCGGCGCCAAGCGCAAGTACCGCCAGATCGACTTCAAGCGGACCAAGGACGGTGTGCCTGCGAAGGTCGCGACGATCGAGTACGACCCGAACCGGACCACGTACATCGCGCTCCTGCACTACGCCGACGGCGCGAAGGCCTACATCCTCGCCCCGGCCGGCCTCAAGGTCGGCGACAGCGTCGCCTCCGGCCCGGGTTCCGACATCCGCGCGGGCAACGCGCTCGAGCTCGGCCAGATCCCGACCGGCACCGTCGTCCACAACGTCGAGCTCAAGCCCGGCCAGGGCGGCCGGATGGGCCGTGCCGCGGGCACCGCGATTCAGGTGGTCGCGAAGGAGGGCGAGATGGTCACGCTCCGTCTGCCGTCCTCGGAGATGCGGATGGTCCGCGCCGAGTGCCGGGCGACGATCGGCACCCTCTCGAACGCCGAGCACCAGAACGTCACCGTCGGCAAGGCCGGCCGCAGCCGCCACAAGGGCAAGCGCCCGCAGAGCCGCGGTATCGCGATGAACCCGGTCGATCACCCGCACGGCGGCGGCGAGGCCCACAAGGGCCCGGGCGGCCACCCGAAGACCCCGTGGGGCAAGCCGACGCTCGGCTACAGGACCCGGAAGAAGAACAAGCAGTCGAACGCGATGATCGTCCGCGGTCGCCGGCGCGGCAAGAAGAAGGGCAGATAGGACTTAGATGGGACGTTCAACGAAGAAGGGGCCGTACGTCGAGGAGCGCCTGCTGGCGCGAGTCGAGGCGATGAACAGCTCCGGCACCAAGCAGATGCTCAAGACCTGGTCGCGCCGCTCGACGATCTTCCCGGAGATGGTCGGCCACACGATCGCCGTCCACGACGGCCGTAAGCACGTGCCCGTCTTCGTCTCCGAGTCGATGGTCGGCCACAAGCTCGGCGAGTTCGCCCCGACCCGCACCTTCCGCGCCCACTCCGGCAGCAAGAAGGAAGAGCGCTGATGGCGACCCGCGCTCCCGAGACCGACGCTCCCGTGGTCCACGCGAAGGCGCGCTACGTGCGCACCGCCCCGCGCAAGGTCCGGGTCGTCGCCGACCAGATCCGCGGCCTCGACGTCGAGACCGCGATCGCGCAGCTGAACTTCTCGCCGCGCGGCGCCTCCGTGCCGGTGCTGAAGCTCGTGAAGTCGGCCGCCGCCAACGCCGAGAACAACTTCGACCTCGACCCCGAGGAGATGCGGATCACCAGCATCTCGGTCGACGAGGGCCCGACGATGCGCCGCTACCGCCCCCGGGCGCGCGGCCGGGCGACCCGGATCGAGAAGCGGAGCTGCCACATCAACATCGCCCTGACCCCGATCCCCGACGCCGACTAGAGGAACCAGGACCACCATGGGACAGAAGATCAACCCCGAAGGCTTTCGCGTCGGCTACATCCATGACTGGAAGTCGAACTGGTTCGACGAGCGCAACTTCGCCGACGCGCTGGTCGAGGACGTCAACATCCGCAACCACATCGAGCACAAGCTCGCGCACGCCGGCCTCTCCGACATCGAGATCCGCAAGCAGCGCGGCGAGGTGACGGTCGACATTCACACCGCCCGCCCGGGCATCGTCATCGGCAAGTCCGGTTCCGAGGTCGACGCGCTCCGCCGTGAGCTGCACGCGATCACCGGCAAGCCGGTCCGCGTCAACATCCGCGAGATCAAGCGCCCCGAGCTCGACGCCAAGCTGGTTGCCCAGTCGATCGCCGAGCAGCTCGAGGGACGCGTCGCCTTCCGCCGCGCGATGAAGCGTGCGCTGACCTCCGCCATGCGCTCCGGCGCCAAGGGCGTGAAGGTCCAGGTCTCCGGTCGCCTCGGCGGCTCCGAGATGGCACGCACCGAGGGCTACTCCGACGGTCGCGTCCCGCTGCACACGCTGCGCGCCGACATCGACTACGGCTTCGTCGAGGCCCGGACCACGACCGGCCGGATCGGCGTCAAGTGCTGGATCAACAAGGGCGAGGTCATGCCCGAGGGCTACGCCGGCTCCGGCGAGAACGAGGAGCTCGGCGGGCGCGGTCGCCGGCCGAGCGAGCGCGGCAGCCGCCGCCCCGGCGCCGACGGCCAGTCCGGCCAGGGCGGACGTCCCGGTGGCGGCCGGGGAGGTCGTTCCTGATGCTGGCTCCGAAGCGCGTCAAGCACCGCAAGCAGTTCCGTGGCCGCATGCGCGGCTACTCGAAGGGCGGGACCCAGGTCACGTTCGGCGAGTACGGCCTCAAGGCCCTCGATCGCGGCTGGATCACCAACCGCCAGATCGAGGCCGCCCGTGTCGCGATGACCCGCAAGATCAAGCGCGGCGGCAAGGTCTGGATCAACATCTTCCCCGACAAGCCGTACACCAAGAAGCCGGCCGAGACCCGCATGGGTAAGGGCAAGGGCAACCCGGAGGGATGGGTCGCCGTGGTCAAGCCGGGCCGGGTCATGTTCGAGCTCTCGGGGGTTCCCGAGGACCTCGCCCGCGAGGCGATGGAGCTCGCCGGCACCAAGCTTCCGATCAAGACCAAGTTCGTGACGAAGGGGCAGCACCAGTGAAGGGCGCGGAGGTCCACCAGATGGGCGACGCCGAGCTGGTCGAGGCGCTCAAGGAGGCTCGCCGCGAGGCGTTCAACCTGCGCCTGCGCAACGCCACCGGCGAGCTGGAGAACACCTCCCGCCTCAACCTCAGCCGCCGCGACGTCGCCCGGCTGCTCACGGTCGCCCGCCAGCGCGGCATCGACCTCGACAAGGAACTGAAGTAGAGAAATGGCCGAAGAAGAGAAGGATCAGAACGAAGAGACCGAAGCGGCTGCCCCCGAGGAGGCGCCCGAGGCCGCCGAGGAGCAGTCCGCTCCCGAGGCGGAAGAGGCCCCTGCGGCGGAGGAGGCTGCGGCTGAAGAGCCTGCGGCCGAGGAGCCCGCTGCCGAGGAGGCGGCTGAAGAGCCCGCCGCGGAAGAGCCGGCTGCCGAGGAGGCCGCCGACGAGCCCGCGCCCGCTCCCGCCGCCGCGGCCGAGGAGGCCGAGCCCGCCGAGCAGCTCTCCCCGAAGGAGATCCGTCGCCGCAAGCGGTCGACCTTCACCGGCGAGGCCGGTCCCGAGCTCAGCACCGAGGAACGGATCGAGCGCCGGATCGCCGAGCGCAAGCGCAAGGCCGGCGAGCGCCGCCGCTACCGCCAGGGTCGCGGCGCCGCCCGCGCCAAGGCCGAGGGCAAGGGTTCCGGCACCGGCACCCCGGCGGCCGAGCGCGAGCCCGGCAACCCGAAGGTCCGCCAGGGCATCGTCGTCTCCGACAAGATGGACAAGACCATCACCGTCCGCGTCGAGAGCGCCCGTCGTCACCCCGCCTACGAGAAGGTGATCCGGAACTCGAAGATGTACCACGCGCACGACGAGCGCAACGAGGCCGGCGAGGGCGACACCGTCCGCCTGGTCGAGACGCGCCCGATGTCGAAGACCAAGCACTGGCGACTGACCGAGATTCTCGAGAAGGCGAAGTAGGGCGAGATGATCCAGCAGGAAAGCCGACTCAAGGTCGCCGACAACTCGGGCGCGCGCGAGATCCTCTGCATCCGCGTCAAGGGCGGGCATCACCGCCGCTACGCGAGCGTCGGCGACGTGATCACCGCGACCGTCAAGCACGCGACCCCGCGCGGCGGCGTCCGCAAGGGCGAGGTCGTCCAGGCCGTCGTCGTCCGCACCCGCAAGCAGATCGGCCGCGCCGACGGCACCTACATCTCCTTCGACGAAAACGCGGCCGTCCTGATCGACCCGCAGAACAACCCGCGCGGCACGCGCATTTTCGGACCCGTGGCCCGCGAGCTTCGCGACCGCTCGTTCATGAAGATCGTCTCGCTCGCGCCGGAGGTGCTCTGATGGCGAAGTCGATGCGAATCCGCACCGAGGACCAGGTCCTGGTCACGTCCGGCAAGGACAAGGGCAAGCAGGGCAAGGTCATCCGGGTCGACCCGAAGCGCCGCAGGGTGTTCGTCGAGGGCGTCAACATCGTCAAGCGCCACCAGCGCCCGCGGTCGATGACGGACGCCCAGACGGGCCAAGCTGGCATCATCGAGAAGGAAGGCCCGATCGACGTCTCCAATGTCGTCCTCGTCGATCCCTCCGACAACAAGCCGACCCGGGTCGGCGTTCGCACCAGCGACGACGGCGAGCGCGTCCGCTACGCGAAGCGCACCGGCAAGGCGATCGACTGACCGAGGAACCAATCACCTGATGGAAGCTGCAACCCAGACACCCGAGAGCGCGACGCAGAGCCAGGCGGCTCCGCCGGCGCGCCTGCGCGAGCGCTACGACAGCGAGGTGCTCCCGGCGCTGACGAAGAAGTTCGGCTACTCGACGCCGATGTCGGCGCCGCGCCTGCTCAAGGTCACCCTGAACATGGGGATCGGCGAGGCGAGCCGGAGCAGCAACGTCATCGACGACGCGATCGAGGAGCTCTCGATCATCAGCGGCCAGCGCCCGAACCTGCGCCGCGCCCGCAAGTCCATCGCCGCCTTCAAGCTCCGCGAGGGGATGCCGGTCGGCGTCGCCGTGACGCTGCGCAAGGCGCGGATGTGGGAGTTCACCGACCGCCTCGTCTCGATCGCGATCCCCCGGATTCGCGACTTCCGCGGGCTCAACCCGCGCTCGTTCGACGGCCGCGGCAACTACACGATGGGCATCCGCGAGCAGCTGATCTTCCCCGAGATCGACTACGACTCGATCAGCGAGACCCGCGGTCTCGACATCACCTTCGCGACCACCGCCGCGAGCGACGAGGAGGGCTTCGAGCTGCTGCTCGGGCTCGGCTTCCCGTTCGCCCAGGAGGGTCGCCCCGGCGGTAAGAGCCAGGAGGAGATCGAGGCCGAGGAGGAGGAGCACCGCAAGGAGGAGGCCCGCCAGCGGGCCGAGGCCGAGCAGGCCGCCCTCGAGCAGCTCAAGGAAGAGAACCCCGAGGCCTACGAGAAGCCGGAGACCACCGACGAAGACGCCGAGGGCGACGACGCGGGCGAGTCCGGCTCCAACGACGGAGAAGAAGAGGAGTAATGGCAAAGACGTCACAACGCGTCAAGCAGGCTGCGGGCTCGAAGTTCAAGTCGCGCAACTACAACCGCTGCCGCAAGTGCGGCCGCTCCCGCGCCGTGTACCGGAAGTTCGGCCTCTGCCGGATCTGCCTGCGCGAGGCCGCCCACAAGGGCTACGTGCCCGGCATGACGAAGTCGAGCTGGTAACAAGATGCTGACCGACCCCATCGCCGATTACCTGACGCGCGTCCGCAACGCGCTCCGCGCCGACCATCCCGAGGTCGAGATCCCCGCTTCGCGCCTGAAGAAGGAGATGACCCGGATCCTGGTCGAGCAGGGCTACCTGACCGCGTTCGAGGTCGAGCCGACCAAGGTCGGCGAGTCGATCCGGATCCAGCTCAAGTACACCGAGGACCGCGACCCCGTCATCCAGGGCATGCGGCGGGTCTCCCGCCCGGGCCGGCGCCGCTACGTTCCCGGCTCCGACGTCCCGCGCGTGCAGGGCGGCATGGGCACTGCGATCATCTCGACCTCCGCCGGTGTGATGACCGGCCACGAGGCCAAGGAGAAGGGCGTCGGCGGCGAAGTGGTCGCCTACGTCTGGTAACCGCACGAGCGAAACCTTCATGAGCAGAATCGGAAACAAGCCAATCGAGATCCCCGCGGGCGTCACCGTCGACGTCGCGCCGGGTCGCGTCACCGTGAACGGCCCCAAGGGCGAGCTCACCCAGGATCTGAGCCGCGACATGGAGGTCAAGGTCGACGACGGCGTCCTCACGGTGGCCCGTCCGACCGATCGCGGCGAGCACCGCGCCCTGCACGGGCTCACTCGCAGCCTGATCGCGAACATGGTCGAGGGCGTCACCAACGGCTTCGAGAAGCGCCTGCAGATCCAGGGCGTCGGCTACCGCGCGAAGGCGCAGGGCAAGGCGCTCGAGCTCTCGCTCGGCTTTTCCCATCCGGTCAGCGTCAAGGCGCCGGACGGGATCGACTTCGAGGTGCCCCAGCCCACCGAGATCATCGTCCGCGGGATCGACAAGCAGCTCGTCGGCGAGACGGCGGCGCAGATCCGCCGCCATCGCCCGCCGGAGCCCTACAAGGGCAAGGGCGTCCGCTACGCGGACGAGCAGGTCCGCCGCAAGGTCGGCAAGCGGGCATAGGAGAAAGCAATGGCAGTCAAGACCCAAGAGCAGAGAAGGCTGCGGCGCCGGCGCCGCGTCCGGGCGAAGATCCGCGGCACCGAGTCGCGTCCGCGCCTGGCCGTCTACCGGTCCAACCGCGGCCTCTACGCACAGCTGATCGACGACGACCGCGGCCACACCCTCGCCCAGGCGAGCTGGATCGAGCCCGACCTGCGTAAGCTCGACTCCTCGGAGCGGGCGAAGCGGGCGGGTGAGCTGCTCGCCGAGCGGGCGAAGAAGGCCGGCGTCGAGACCTGCGTCTTCGATCGCGGCGGCTACCGCTTCCACGGACAGGTGGCCGCGCTCGCCGAGGGCGCCCGCGAAGCCGGTCTGCGATTCTGACCAGCTCGGCGCGATCCGAGACCGAAACCGAGAACTGAAAGAGCCAAAGAATCCGATGAGTACAGACGTCGAAAGAGTCAGCCCGCAGGGCCTGGACCTGCAGGAGCGCGTGATCGAGATCAACCGCGTCGCGAAGGTCGTCAAGGGCGGCCGGCGCTTCTCGTTCACCGCCCTCGTCGCCGTCGGCGATGAGAACGACGTCGTCGGGATCGGCTACGGCAAGGCCCGCGAGGTTCCGCTCGCGATCCAGAAGGCCGTCGAGAACGCTCGCAAAGACCTGATCCGCGTGCCCAAGTACGGGCAGACGCTCCCGCATCGCATCGTCGGCCGCTTCGGCGCCGGCCACGTCGTCCTGCGCCCGGCCAGCGAGGGAACCGGCGTCATCGCCGGCGGCGGCGTCCGCGCCGTGCTCGAGCTCGGTGGGATCCGCGACGTCCTGACGAAGTCGATCGGCACCAACAACCCGATCAACCAGGTCAAGGCGACGATGGAGGGCCTGCGCGGTCTGCGCAAGCCCGAGGACGTCGCCGAGCTGCGCGGCCTGACGATCAAGCAGGTCCTCGGCGTGCCCAAGAACGCCGAGAAGGCCGAAGCCTCCGATGAGAACGCCGAGGGCGCCGTCGACCCGGTCGCAGTCGCGACCGAGGGCGATGCCGCCGAGGCCGCGCCCGCCGAGGAGACGACCTGATGGCCGAGCTCCTGATCAAGCAGGTGCGCTCGACGGCCGGCACGAGCCCGCGCCAGCGCGACACGCTGCGCACGCTCCGCCTCGGCCGGATCGGCAAGTCGACCGTCCGCGAGGACACCGAGCACCTCCACGGCCTGCTCCGCAAGGTCGAGCACCTCGTCACCGTCGAACCGGCCGGGAAGGGCTCCTGATGGCACGGATCGAACCCGAGGACGTCGGCCTCGACAACCTCTCCCCGAAGCCGGGGACCCGGAAGAACCGCAAGCGCGTCGGGCGCGGGCACGGCTCCGGCATGGGCAAGACCTCCGGCCGCGGCCACAAGGGCCAGGGCGCCCGGGCCGGCGCCAAGCGCAACGTCGCCCGTGAGGGCGGCCAGAACCCGATCCACATGCGGATGCGGAAGCTGCGCGGTCCGAACAAGAAGATGTCGATGCCCTTCGAGCCGTTCCGGACGCACACGCAGCCGGTCAACCTCGCGACCCTCGAGGAGCGCTTCGACGATGGCGCCGAGGTGACGCCGGAGACGCTCAAGGCCGCCGGCCTGGCGACCCGCAAACACCCGGTCAAGATCCTCGGCAACGGCGACCTCGGCAAGAAGCTGACCGTCCGTGCCCACGCCTTCAGCAAGACCGCCCGCGAGAAGATCGAAGCGGCGGGCGGCACCGCCGAAGTCATCGAGTAGTCGATGCTGAGGATCCTCGGAAACGCCTTCGCGATCCCGGAGATCCGGAGGAAGATCGCCTTTACGGCGGCGATGCTGGCGCTCTACCGGCTCGGCGCCTACATCCCGGCGCCCGGCGTCGAGGCGAGCGCGATCAACGACCTCCAGGAGAACTTCGCCGGCAACGACATCCTCGGCTTCCTGAACCTGTTCAGCGGCGGCAGCCTCTCGCGCCTGTCGCTGTTCGCGCTCGGGATCATGCCCTACATCACGGCCTCGATCATCCTGCAGCTGCTGACGGTGGTCGTCCCGGCGCTGGAGAAGCTCCAGAAGGAGGGCGAGGTCGGCCAGCAGAAGATCACCCAGTACACGCGGTACCTGACCGTGGTGCTGGCGTTCCTGCAGTCGACGGGCTACGTCTTTCTCTTCAAGTCGTTCGGCGCCTCCGGCGAGAGCGTCGTCGGCGAGCTCACGTTCGCGAAGCTGATGCTCGTCGTGATCTCGCTCACCGCCGGCACCGTGCTGCTGATGTGGCTCGGCGAGCTCATCACCCAGCGCGGCATCGGCAACGGAATCTCGCTGATGATCTTCGCCTCGATCGCCTCCGGCATCCCGAACGGGATCTCGGCCTGGTGGAACAACCCCGATCAGGTCTTCGTCGTGATGATGCCCTTCGTCGCGATCGCCGTGATCGTCGGAATCGTCTTCGTCCAGGAGGGCCAGCGCCGGATCCCGGTCCAATACGCGAAACGCGTGGTCGGCCGCAAGATGACCACGGGCGGATCGAGCTATCTGCCCCTGCGCGTGAACATGGCGGGAGTGATCCCGGTCATCTTCGCCGCCTCGATCATGGCGTTCCCGCCGACCGTCGGCCAGCTCCTCAACACCCCCGCCGCGCTCGACTTCGCCGCGTTCTTCAGTCCCGACGGATGGGCCTACATCGTCGGCGAGATCTTCTTCATCATCATCTTCACCTACTTCTATACGGCGGTTACGTTCAACCCGGTCGACCAGGCCGACAACCTGAAGAAGTACGGCGGCTTCATCCCCGGCGTCCGCCCCGGCCGTCCGACCGCGGAGTACCTCGACCGGATCCTCTCGCGTCTGACCTTCGCCGGCGCCCTCTACCTCGGCCTCGTCGCCGCCCTGCCGACGATCCTGATCAGCCAGACCTCCGCGAACTTCTTCTTCGGCGGCACCTCGATCCTGATCGTCGTCGGCGTCGCCCTCGACACGGTCAAGCAGCTCGAGGCGCAGCTCATGATGAGGAACTACGAAGGGTTCTTGAAGTAGGACGGCCCGCGTCGGACGCCGCCCGTGCGGTGTTCGGGCTGGGGAGAGGGGACCGGGTCGGGGCCGATGCGGCCAGCGATCGGGATCAGGGTTGCTGAGCAACCACAATCCCGATCAGTGACTTTCGGCTGGCGGCTGACCGCCGCCTATTTCCCCTCACTGCCGAACTCGTCGAGCGCCCGGCTACGCTCCCCCGGTGCTTCGCCGCGCCGTCCTCGCCCTCCTCGCCGTGGCGCTCTTCGCGCCCGCCTCGGCCTCCGCGACCACTCCCGCTCCCGCGCTGGGGCCGATGCGCTCTGGGTCTGGTCCTGGGACGACCCGGATGAGCTCGCCGACTACGCGCAGGCGAACGGCTTCGACCGCCTGTACCTCTACCGGAGGGCTTCGGCCCGAAGGTGAAGTCCGCGATCGGCGTTCTCGCTGGCCGCGGGCTGGCCGTCGAGGCGCTCGGCGGCGAGACGCGCTGGGCCACCGACCATCGCGACGGGATGCTCGCCTTCGTCCGCGACGCCCGGCGCTATCAGCGCTCGGCGCCGCCGGCTGAGCGCCTGGCGGGAATCCACGTCGACGTCGAGCCCTACGGCCTCCGGGCCTGGAAGCGGGACGAGCGCGGGACCGCGCTGGCGCTCGTGCATTCGCTGCGCGCGGCCCGGCGGGCGGCCGGGCCGCTGCCGTTCGCCGCCGACATCCCCTTCTGGTTCGACGCGATCCGGCTCGGTCACGGCCGCGGTTCGGTCGCCGCCGCGGCCATCGATGCCGTCGACGCGGTGACGATCATGGCCTACCGCGACACCGGTCCCGGGGTGATCGATGTGGCCCGCGACGAGGTCCGCCTCGCCGGCCGGGCCGGCAAGCGGGCGACGGTCGGCGTCGAGACCGGCGAGGTCAAGCCGGAGCAGGTGACGTTCGCGGAGGAGGGGAGGGCGGACCTGGCGGCGGCGATCGGCGCCGTGCGCGCGGAGTTCGGCGGCGATCCGGGCTTCGGGGGCGTCGCCGTCCACCATTACGGCTCCCTTTCCGAGCTCGGCCCGTAGGAATCCCGGATAACGGGGCCGCGGGGCGAACGGTACCCTGCACAATCCCGTGTCCGAGCTGAACCTCATCCTCCTCGGCCCCCCCGGGTCCGGAAAGGGAACCCAGGGCGAGCGCCTGCAGGAAGATTTCCGCCTGCCCTATTACGCGACAGGCGACATCCTCAGGGCCGCCGTCGCCGAGGGCACCGAGCTCGGGCAGACCGCCAAGGAGTACATGGACCGCGGCGATCTCGTGCCCGACGAGGTGATCATCGGCGTCATCGCCGAGCGCGTCGAGGGAGCCGAGGCCGCTGACGGCTTCATCCTCGACGGCTTCCCCCGCACCGTCGGCCAGGCCGACGCCCTCGGCGAGGAGATGGACGGCCTCGGCCGTTCGATCACCGCCGCGGTGCTGATCGACGTCAGCGACGAGGAGGTCATCCGCCGGCTCGGCGGCCGCCGCACCTGCGCCAAGAACGGCCACATCTTCCACGTCGACTTCGACCCGCCGAAGAACGAGGGGGTCTGCGACATCTGCGGTGCCCGGCTGGTCATCCGCGACGACGACAAGCCCGAGGTCATCCGCCATCGCCTCGAGACCTACCACGAGAAGACCAAGCCTCTCGTCGACTTCTACGAGGAGCGCGGCGTGCTCAAGCGGGTCGACGGCTCGCTCGAGCCCGAGGAGGTCGGCAACCGGATCAGGGCGCTGCTCGCGACCCTGCGGATGGAAGAAGAGCTCTGACGCCACCTTGATCGTCCCGAAGACCCCGGAGCAGGTCGACAAGATGGCGGCGGCCGGGGACATCCTCGCCCGCTGCCTGAAGATGCTGAAGAAGAGCGCCCGCCCCGGGGTGACGACGCTCGATCTCGATCTCGCCGCCGAGAAGTTCATCCGCTCGCAGGGCGCCGAGGCCGCCTTCAAGGGCTACAACGGCTTCCCGGGCTCGATCTGCGCTTCGCCCAACTCGATGGTCGTCCACGGCATCCCCGGCGGCTACGAGCTCAAGCGCGGCGACCTGATCTCGCTCGACGTCGGCGTCACCCTCGACGGCTGGGTCGCGGACGCCGCCTTCACGATCCCGGTCGGCCCCGTCTCCGAGCCGGCGATCCAGCTCCTCGAGACGACGAAGGAGTCGCTGTTCTGCGGGATCGCCGAGGCGAAGTCCGGCAACCACCTCGGCGACATCTCGGCGGCGATCCAGGAGCGGGTCGAGCGCGACGGGCTCGCGGTGATCCGCAGCCTCGTCGGCCACGGGATCGGCCGGCGGATGCACGAGGACCCGCAGATCCCCAACTTCGGCGAGCCCGGCAAGGGCCCGAAGCTCGAGGAGGGCATGACCTTCGCGATCGAGCCGATGGTCAACATCGGCTCGCCCGAGATCAGGATGGGCTCCGACAACTGGGCGGTCTACTCGCAGGACGGCTCGCTGGCGGCCCACTTCGAGTTCACCGTGGCGGTCGGCAAGGACGGACCGCGGATCCTGACTCCGTGGCACGAGGGCTAGGACCCGGCGCCTCCGCGAACTGGCCCGGCGGGGCCGTCGTCTACGAGATCTACCCGCGCTCGTTCCAGGACGGCGACGGTGACGGAATCGGCGACCTGCCGGGGATCCGCAGCCGCCTGCCCTACCTCGAGTGGCTCGGCGTCGATGCGATCTGGCTCGCCCCGATCTACGCCTCGCCGCTCGCCGACTACGGCTACGACGTCAGCGACCACACGGCGATCGCTCCCGAGTTCGGGACCGAGGGCGACTTCGACCTGCTCGTCGCCGACGCCCACGACCGCGGCATCCGCGTCGTCCTCGACCTCGTCGTCTCCCACACCTCGATCGAGCATCCGTGGTTCCGCGATCGCCCCGACTTCTACGTCTTGGCCGACGGGCCCGAGCCTCCGAACAACTGGCTCGCGTCGTTCGGCGGCCCGGCCTGGAGCCCGGACCCGGTCAGCGGGCGCCTCTACCTGCATTCCTTCTACCCCGAGCAGCCCGATCTCGACTGGCGCAACCCCGACGTCCGCGAAGCGATGGCCGCGGTCGTCCGCCACTGGGTCGGCCGCGGCGTCGACGGGTTCCGGATCGACGCGGTCGACCGGATGGTCAAGGACGCCGCCCTCCGCGACGACCCGCCGGCGGAGGCGCCGTTCCCGCTGCCGATGCCCGAGGAGCTTCGACACCTCGACCTGATCCACTCGCGCGACTCGCCCGACATGGGCATCGCACTCGCGACGCTGCGCGAGGCGGCGGGCGACGTGCCGCTGATCGGCGAGGTCTACCTACCGGTCGCCCGGATCCTTCCGTACCTCGACTACCTCGACGGCGCATTCGCCTTCGATCTGCTCCACGCCGAGTGGGACGCCGAGCAGCTCGGGCTCGCGATCGAGCGCTCGAGCGCCGCCGCCGGTGTCGCCTGGGTCACGTCCAACCACGACTTCCCGCGGGTCGCGACCCGCTGGGGGGAGGAGAACGCGCGGGCTGCCGCCGTTCTGCTGCTGACCCTCGGCGGCACCGCCTTCGTCTACCAGGGCGAGGAGCTCGGAATGGTCGACGGCGAGCCGGGCGAGCATCCCCGTGACCGCTTCGGCCGCGACGGCTGCCGGCGGCCGATGCAGTGGGACGCCTCCGATGCCGGTGGCTTCACATCCGGCGATCCCTGGCTCGAGCCGGTCGACCCCGGCACCCGCAACGCCGACGCGCAGACCGCCGACGGCGATTCCATCCTCAACCTGTTCCGCCGGCTGATCGAGCTCCGCCGCGGGATCGAGGGTGACCCGGTCCGCACGGAATCGCCGCCGGAGACCCTCGTCTTCGACCGCGGCCGGCACCGGATCGCGATCAACCTCGGCAACGGGACGGCCACGGTGGCGCTGCCGGAGGGGGCGTCGGTCGTGCTCGAGACCGAACCCGGCACCTTGCGGCCGGGCGCCGGCGGCGTCGAAGTCGACGGCCACGGGGCGATCGTGGCCCGCGTGGGCTGAACCCTTCCTCCGGGCGTTTACCCGGATCGGGGCGTGGGTAGGGGGATCGCCAAGGCGGTCATCCGGCCGCCGGGAGTGAGAGAAGGGGCAGGCCCTTGGGAGAGGGAACCTCAGACCGCGCCGATGGCGCGCAACGCGTCCTACGCCGATCAGTCGCCGCGGCGCTGCTCGGCTGCCTGCTCGCGGCGTCGTTCGTGCTCTCTGCCTGCGGCGACGACGAGTCCGGAGGCCCGACCGAGCTCAGCTTCTTCATCTTCAACGAGCCGAGTGGGATCCTCCCGAAGATCGCGAACAGCTGCGCGAAGTCCTCGAACGGCGAGTACACGATCTCGTTTGAGTACCTGCCGAACGAGGCTGACCAGCAGCGCGAGCAGCTCGTCCGCCGGCTCGGGGCCGAGGACAGCTCGATCGACATCATGGGGATGGACGTGATCTGGACCGGCGAGTTCGCCAACGCCGGCTGGGTCGAGCCGTGGACCGGCGCCGACGAGAAGGCCGCGACTGAGGGCGTCTTCCCGAGCGTCGCCGAGACCGCGCGATTCGAGGACAAGCTCTGGGCAGCGCCGATCTGGACGAACACCCAGCTGCTCTGGTACCGCAAGGACCGGGTCCCGAAGCCGCCGCGGACCTGGGACGAGATGCTCGACCAGGCCGCGAAGATCGGCAAGGACGGGCTGATCCAGGTCCAGGCCGACCGCTACGAGGGTCTCGTCGTCTGGCTCAACTCGATGGTCGAGTCGGCGGGATCGAGCATCGTCCAGCCCGACAACGCGCAGGAGGTCGACCTCAGCAGTCCGCAGACCGACAAGGCGCTGGGGCTGATGGTCGAGCTCGCCAACTCCGAGGCGGCCGACCCCTCGCAGTCGACCTCCAACGAGGACACCTCGCGGCTGTCGTTCGAGGCCGGCTCATCGAGCTTCATGATCAATTACCCGTTCGTCTATCCGAGCGCCAAGGAGAACGCGCCCGACGTCTTCAAGAACCTCGGTGAGACGCTCTACCCCCGCGTCGACGCGAACCGGCCCTCGGCGCCGCCGCTCGGCGGGATCAACCTCGGCGTCTCGAGCTACTCCGAGCACAAGCAGGAGGCGTTCGACGCGATCGAGTGCATGCGCGCGCCGAAGAACCAGATCAAGATCGCCACCGCCGGCGGCCTGCCGCCGGTGACCGAAAGCCTCTACGACGAGAAGGCGATCGACGACGTCTACCCGGGCTTCGCCGACCTGATCCGCCAGTCGATCGACCAGGCCGCGCCGCGCCCCGTCACCCCCGCATACCAGGACCTGTCGCTGGCGATCCAGCGGACGATCCACCCGCTCTCCGACATCTCGCCCGACGCCGTGGGCTCGACCGTGACCGAGTTGCGCGACAACGTCCAGACCGCCCTGAACGTGGAGGGACTGCTCTGATGGAAGCCGCCACGTCCGCACCCGCGGCCGAGGCCGCGACCCGCTCCGGCAAGGCGAAGAAGCCACCGCTCAGCGACCGCGCCCGCTCCGAGCGCCGGCTCGGCTGGCTCCTCTGCGCGCCGGCCGTGCTGGCGATGCTGCTCGTCACCGCCTACCCGATCATCTACGCCTTCGTCCTCAGCCTCCAGCACTTCGACCTGCGCTTCCCGGACGAGCGCGAGTTCGTCGGCCTCTCCAACTACGTCGACGTCCTCACCTCGAGCCTGTGGTGGACCGACGTGGCCAACACCCTCGGCGTGACGATCGTCTCGGTCGCCATCGAGTTCACGCTCGGCATGGCGATCGCGCTGCTGATGCACCGGGCCATCTTCGGCCGCGGGGTGGTGCGAACATCGGTCCTGATCCCGTACGGGATCGTCACCGTCGTCGCCGCGTTCGCCTGGCAGTTCGCGTTCCAGCCCGACACCGGCTTCGTCAACCAGCTCCCGTTCGTCGCCGATGACATGAACTGGTTCGGCGAGCGGTTCAGCGCCTTCTTCGTGATCATCCTCGCCGAGGTCTGGAAGACGACGCCGTTCATCGCGCTGCTGCTGCTGGCGGGGATGACGACGATCGACGACGGCCTCTACGAGGCGGCGAAGGTCGACGGCGCGAACGCCGTCCAGCGGTTCTTCCGGATCACTCTGCCGCTGATGAAGCCGGCGATCCTGGTCGCGCTCCTGTTCCGGACGCTCGACGCGTTCCGCGTCTTCGACTCGATCTTCGTGATGACGCGCGGCTCGGTCGACACCGAATCGGTGTCGATCCTCGGCTACAACCAGCTCATATCGAGACTCAACCTCGGCCTCGGATCGGCCGTCTCGGTGCTGATCTTCATCTGCGTGCTGATCATCGCCTTCCTGTTCGTCAAGGGCTTCGGCACTTCGGTGCCGGGCAAGGAGGACGACCGATGACCGAGCAGCGCACCGCCCAGGAACGGATCATCTGGCTGCTCGGGATCGTCGTCGTGATCTTCTACGCGCTGTTCCCGGTGCTCTGGATCATCTCGCTGTCGCTGAAGACGCCGGCGACCGTGACCGTGACCCCGAACGAGGGCTTCTGGAGCACCCTCGTCCCGAGCGACGCGACCTTCAAGAACTACGAGGCGCTGTTCAGCGACGGGCTCGACGGGCCGTTTCTGAAGCCGCTGATCAACTCGATCGGGATCGCGCTGATCGCGACCCTGATCGCGATCGTCCTCGCGTCCTTCGCCGCCTACGCGATCGCGCGCCTCGACTTCCCCGGCAAGACCGCGGTCCTCGGCGGCGCCCTCGCGATCGCGATGTTCCCGGCGATCTCGACGGTCGGCCCGCTGTTCGACATGTGGCGGACGCTCGGCCTCTACGACACCTGGGCGGGGCTGATCATCCCCTACCTGAGCTTCTCGCTGCCGTTGGCGATCTACACCCTCGTCGCGTTCTTCCGCGAGATCCCGTGGGAGCTCGAACAGGCGGCCCAGGTCGATGGGGCGACGCCGTTTCAGGCGTTCCGCAAGGTGATCGTGCCGCTGGCGACGCCGGGCATGTTCACGGCGGCGATCCTCGTCTTCATCTTCGCCTGGAACGACTTCCTGTTCGCGATCTCGCTGACCAGCTCCGACGCCTCGCGGACGGTGCCGGCGGCGCTCGCGTTCTTCACCGGCGATTCCCAGTTCACGCAGCCGTTCGCGAACATCGCGGCGGCGGCGGTGATCGTGACGATCCCGATCATCATCTTCGTACTCATCTTCCAGCGACGGATCGTCGCCGGACTGACCTCCGGCGCCGTCAAGGGCTAGAGAGGAGACCGCAGGGCAATGGCAGAGATCACTCTCGACAAGGTCACGAAGCGCTTCCCCGACGGGACCGAGGCGGTCAAGCAACTCGACCTCGACATCGCCGACGGCGAGTTCCTGATCTTGGTCGGGCCTTCGGGCTGCGGCAAGTCGACCGCGCTGCGGATGATCGCCGGGCTCGAGGACATCTCCGACGGCGAGCTGCGGATCGGCGAGAACGTCGTCAACGGCAAGGCGCCGAAGGACCGCGACATCGCGATGGTGTTCCAGAACTACGCGCTCTACCCGCACATGACCGTGCGCGAGAACATGGCCTTCCCGCTGAAGATGGCGAAGGTCGAGCAGTCGAAGGTCGACGAGATGGTCGAGAACGCGGCGAAGATCCTCGACCTCACCGAGCACCTCGACCGCAAGCCCTCGAACCTCTCCGGCGGGCAGCGCCAGCGGGTGGCGATGGGCCGGGCGATCGTCCGCGAGCCGAAGGCCTTCCTGATGGACGAGCCGCTCTCGAACCTCGACGCGAAGCTCCGGGTCCAGATGCGGGCGGAGGTCTCGCGGATCCAGAATCGGCTCGAGACGACGACCGTCTACGTCACCCACGATCAGACCGAGGCGATGACGCTCGGCGACCGCGTTGCGGTGATGCGCAAGGGGGAGCTCCAGCAGGTCGGCAGCCCGCAGGAGCTCTACGACCACCCGGTCAACCTGTTCGTCGCCGGCTTCATCGGCTCGCCGTCGATGAACTTCATGCCGGTCGAGGTGTCGGGCCGGACGGCGAAGCTGCCGTTCTGCGAGGTCGAGATCAGCGAGGGGACGGCGAGCTCACTCGAGTCGCACTCGGCCCGCAACCTGATGGCCGGCGTCCGCCCCGAGCACTTCGAGGACGCGAAGCTGATCGGCGAGCAGGAGGGGCCGCGCTTCGAGGTCGAGGTCACGATCCTCGAGTCGATGGGCTCCGAGCTCTACGTCTACTTCGACACCGACGCCGAGGTCCGCTCCGAGCAGCTCGACGAGCTCGCCGCCGACACGGGCGCCGAGTCCTCGGCCGACTCCGGGCAGATCGTCGCCCGGCTCGACGCGACCAGCGAGGCGAAGCGGGGGGAGAGGATCGAGCTCTGGATGGACCCGACGAAGCTCCACTTCTTCGATCTCGAGTCCGGCGAGCGGATCGCCGCCGGCGACGACAGCTGAGCCGCGGGAGGATCAGTCGAGCGCCCGGCGCAGCCGGGCGATGACCTCGTCGTCCCACTCGTGGGTGCGGAGGAGCATGTAGCGGTCCCGAACGACGCGGATGTAGGCGTCGGCCTCCGTCCCGTCGCCGATCAGGTCGGCCTCGTGCAGCGAGTCGACGATCGGGACGAACTCGTCCTCGAACCAGGCCTGGGCGACCTCGCGGCGGTCGAGCAGCTCGTTCAGGCCCTGCATCAGCCGGAACCCCCACGCCTCGACGGCTTCCGCGAGCTCGGCATAGCCCTGCCGCGGGTCGCTGAACGTGATCCGCCGGCGCTCCTCGCCGGTCAGCGGCACCCGCTCGACGAACAGCCGCTCGTGGCTCTTCGCCGGCAGGTCGGCGAGCCGCAGCCGCTCGTCGGGAGCGACCCGCGTGGTCACCTCGGTGACGTAGGCCTCGATCACGTCCCGGCCGAGGTGGCGAGCGACCGATACCCGGTGATGGCCGTCGACCACGAAGTGAAGCCCGCCGACCCGGAGCACCTCGATCGGCGGCATCCCCTCGCCGCGACGTTGCGCGGCGTTGATCCGCTGCCAGCGGGCCCGGACGCGGGCGCTGCGGGGCCGGAAGTCGCGGTCGAACTCCTCGGCGCGGTCGACGGACCCGACGATCGTGTCGAGGGGGATCGTCTTCAGGCCGATCCGGCGCTCGCCGGTCCTTCCGAGCGCATCGACGACCTCGCTGAACGGCAGCAGCGTCGTAACGTCGCCGGCCTGGCCCCGGAGCCGGGCCGAGAGGCGATGCATCGCGGCGCGGCGCCGCGCCCGGTTGAAGTCGCTCTGCGCGTCCTGACTGCTGAATCCGGTGTCGATGACGACACCCTTACCCCGCGGCGTCCTGCTTCATTCGACGACGCGGAGCGTCGAGGGCACGTCCATCTTCCGCAGGCGCCGGATCGTCAGCAGCGGAGCCGCCGCCATCGCGCCGACGCCGGCCACGGCCGCGAGGACGACGGTGCCGAGCGACAGCGAGCCGATGACCCCGAGCTCGGGCAGCACCTCCTCGATGCTGACGTTGACGACCCAGCCTAGGATCAGGACGCCGAGGAGCACTCCGGCCGCGGTGGCGAGCAGCCCGATCAACATGCTCTCGACGATCGCGAGCCGGACGACGGTGCGGACAGGCAGGCCGTAGGCGAACATCGTCGCGTACTCGCGGGCCCGTTCGTCGGCGTTGATCGCGGTCGAGTTGAAGGCGATCAGCAGGACGAGGATGACGGCGATCACGACGACCACCCGGATGATCGCGCCGAACTCGTCGAGGCCCTCCTCCAGCGCGTCGCCGAGCGTCGATGCCGACTCGATCGTCGCGACGCCCGGCTGTGTCAGGAGCGCCCGCTTGACCTCGTCGGGGCCGACGCCGGGCGGCGGGACGACGTCGAGGGCGTTGACCCGGCCCGCGAGCCCGAACGCTCTCGCGCCGGCGCTGCTCATGTAGACGGGGAACCGGAACGGGTCGGGATGGGTGCCGCTGACGACCACCTCGGTCTCCCTCGTCTCGAACCGGTCCGGCCCCGCGCGCACCGGGTGGACGAGGGTGATCCGGTCGCCGGGCCCGACGCCGAGGTCCTCCGCCGCGCTCTCGGCGATCAGCACCTCGCCGGGCCCTCTCGGCAGCGAGCCGGCCGAGGCCAGGGGCGTCCAGACCGGGTCGCGGCCGGGAATCGTGTCGACGACCACGTCGATCTCCTCCTCGCCCGCCCGCAGCGACGCCGGGACGCTCAGCCGCGAGTCGGTCGCCGCGGCGAGCGGCGAGGCCGCGAGGCGGCGAAGCTCCGGCGCGTCGGCGGGGACGAAGCCGGCGAGCGTGACCTCGAGGCGGTCGGGGGCCACCCGCTCCTGCTCGGCGGTGTTGGCGTCGACCGTCGCGCGGAAGGAGTCGAGCATCCCCGACATCGAGACCGCCACCGAGATCACGGCGGCGCTCGCGAGCACGGTGAGGAGCGTCCGGCGGGGCGCCCGGAGGACGTTGCGGGCGGGCATCTGGGCGAGGCTGCGCCCAGGGATCGGCAGCTTCGCCAGCAGCGGCGCCAGGCCGCCGCCGCGGGCGGAGCGGAAGCCCGCCTCGATCGCCTCGATCGGCCGGATCCGGAGCCCGCGCCAGACCGGCCAGGCGGCGGCCGCCAACGGGATCGCGAACCCGATCGACGCGCGGGTCGCGAAGCGGTCCCAGCGGACGTCGGTGTCGACGAACGGGAGCGGGAGCTGGTCGGCGAGCAGGCCCCGCAGCCAGCCGTTCACGGCGAGGCCGACGAGGATGCCGAGCACGACGCCGGCGACGGCGATCTGCAGGCCCATCAGCAGCGGCCGGATCGCGAGCCGGCGGGGCTCGACCCCGAGCGCCATCCCGATCCCGATCTCGCGGCGCTGGGACTCGATCGTCCTGCTGATCAGGTTGAAGGCCCCGAAAGCCGCCCCGGCGAGGATCAGGAAGGCGAAGACGTCGAAGAGCTGCTGGTCGTTGTCGGCGTCGTCGTAGAGGATCCGGCGGCCGTCGATGTCCGCCGTGTCGGTGACGTCGACGCCGAATCCGGGGAGATCGCGCTCGATCTGCGCCTGCAGTTGCGACGCGACGCGGCCGGCGTCGGCGCCGGGAGCGAGCTCGATAGCGAGATCGTTGACCTTCCCCCGCAGCCCGGTCGCCCGCTGCGCGGCGGCGAGTGGCAGGAAGACCGTGCCAAAGCCGGATTCGCTGCTGAAGCTGCCCCCGGGGCCGATGACGACGAAGGTCTCGGGGCTGTTCCCGAGGCCGGTGACGTCGATCTGCTCGCCGCCGGCGATCGTGATCCGCGCCGGCGGCTCGATCCCGTTCTCCTTCGCGTACTGGGGGTCGAGCACTCCGCCCGTCTCGCCGGCCCCGTTCCCGAGTCCCTCGCCCTCGGTGACGGCGACCGAGTCGACCGGGGGGCCGCTGACGGTGACCCCGTCGACCTCGCGGGAGGGTGCGGTCTCGACGCCGATCACCTGCCCCGGCGTGATCACGGTGTGCCCGGCGGCCCCGGAGGCGTCGATCTGGGTCGGCGCGATCAGCCGCTCGCTGGCGGCAGCGATCTCACCGGCGTCGGGAATTCGGCGAGCAGCGCGCTCGAGCGATCCGGAGGGAGCGTAGGAACCCTGCTCGGCCTCGGCCCGGAGGTCGTGAACGCCGAGCTTGGCGAAGCTCGCGTCGTTGGAGGCGACCCGCCAGTCGCGCATGCTTGCGAGGCCGGCGGCGAGACCGATCCCGCCCGCCAGCAGGAGGCCGATCGCGAGCACGAGCTGCCAGCGCCGGCGGAGGTCGCGACGCGACCAGCGCAGCCAGAACCGGGGCCCCCTCACGGGCTCACCAGCGGAGGTCGCTCATCGCGGCCGGCTCGTTCGCGCGGTCGGAGACGACCCGCCCGCTCGAGAGCTCGACGATCCGGTCGGCCACCCGGGCGATCTCGCGGTTGTGGGTGACGACCAGGACCGCCGTCCCGGAGGTGTGGGTGACCCCGTGGAGAAGCTCGAGGATCTGGACCCCGGTCTCGAAGTCGAGCTCGCCCGTGGGCTCGTCGGCGAGGACGATCGGGTTGCCGGCGGCGAGTGCTCTCGCGATCGCGACGCGCTGCTGCTCGCCGCCGGAGAGCTCGTGGGGAAAGTGGCCGCCGCGCTCGCCGAGGCCGACCTGGCCGAGCACCTCGCGGGCCGCGTCGCGGGAGTCGTTCCGCCCGGCGACGTCGGCGCCGAACTCCACGTTCTCCAAGGCGGTCAGGCCGGGGAACAGGTTGAAGCTCTGGAAGATGAACCCGATCTCGTGGCGGCGAAGTGCGAAGAGCTCCCGCCTCGTGGCGCCGGTGACCTCGCGACCGCCGATCCGGATCGTGCCGGCGGTCGGCAGGTCGAGCGCGCCGATCACGTTCAGCAGCGTCGTCTTGCCGCTCCCGGAGGCGCCGAGGATGACGACGAACTCGCCGGGCCGGACCGTCAGGTCGACTTCGTCGAGCGCCTTGACGGTGCCGCCGCCGATCTCGTAGTGGCGGCTGACGCCGCGGAGGGCGATGAGCGGCTCGCCGCCTTCGGCTTTCCCGGGCTCACCCGCCATTCGCCCACCGTAGAGCCGGGCGGCCGGGCCGAAATCCGCGCTTTCCACGGATTCGCGACCGGCGTGCCTGCGCGACCCTGGGGCCATGAAGGTCCTCGTCGCCCACGCCTCCAAGCACGGCTCGACGGCGGAGATCGCCGAGGCGATCGCGGCGGGGCTGCGCGAGAACGGGCTTGACGCAGACTGCATGCCGGCCGCCGACGTCGAGGATGTCGGTGCCTACGACGCAGTCGTGCTGGGGAGCGCCGTCTACATGAAGCGCTGGCAGGGCGACGCTCGCCACTTCCTCCGCAGCCATGCGAAGGAATTGGGGACGATCCCCTTCTGGGTCTTCAGCTCGGGCCCGACCGGCGATCCGGCCGAGGACGACGCCGCCTGGCAGGAGCCGAAGCGGACGATCGCCAAGGCCGAGAAGCTCGGCGTCCGCGACCATGTCGTCTTCGGCGGCCGGATCTCGCCCGAAGCCGGGCGCATGGCCAAGGCGATGGCCGAGAACACTCCCGAGGAGTACCGCGACCGCCGCGATTGGGACGAAATCCGCGCCTGGGCGGCCGGCATCGCCACCGAGCTGGGGGCCTGAGCGGGCCGCTCGGCGCCCGGCTTTGCACGCCGCGGCGCCCGTGCTAGCATGCCCGTTCGGCCTCAGGGCCGTCCGTTACCGCCTGCCATCCGATTCCTGGGATGACGCGGGCCACCTCAAGTCCGATAGAAAGCCGGAAGCGATGAAGGTTCGAGCCTCCGTAAAACCGATGTGCGAAAGATGCCAGGTCATCCGGCGGCGCGGTCGCGTGCTCGTGATCTGCTCGAACCCCCGGCACAAGCAGAGGCAGGGCTAGTGGCGCGAATCGCAGGAGTGAACCTCCCGCTCAACAAGCGGGTGGAGGTCGGGCTCACCTACGTCCACGGGATCGGCGACTCGACCGCGCGGAAGATCCTTTCCGAGACCGGCGTCGACGCCGACACCCGCGTCGGCGACCTGACCGAGGACGAGGTCATCAAGCTTCGCGAGGCTGTCGAGTCCTACCCGGTCGAGGGCGACCTGCGGCGCGAGCGCTCGCAGAACGTCAAGCGACTGATGGAGATCGGCTCCTACCGCGGCCTGCGCCACCGGCGCGGTCTGCCGGCCCGCGGCCAGCGGACGAAGACCAACGCCCGTGGCCGCAAGGGCCCGAAGAAGATGAGCGTGACCGGCAAGAAGAAGGCGCCGACGCCCAAGTGATGTACGCCACCGAGTACCGAGTGAGGACTTCCTAGATGCCGCAACCAAAGCGAGGCGCCGGCCGCTCCAAGCGCCGCGTGCGCAAGAACGTCCCGTTCGGGCAGGCGCACATCAAGACCAGCTTCAACAACACGATCGTCACCCTGACCGACCCCGAGGGGAACGTCATCGCCTGGGAGTCCGCCGGCAGCGCCGGGTTCAAGGGCTCCCGCAAGTCGACGCCGTTCGCCGCTCAGGTGACCGCCGACAACGCCGCTCGCAAGGGCATGGAGCACGGCCTCGAGCGGGTCGAGGTCCACGCCAAGGGCGCCGGCTCGGGCCGCGAGACCGCGATCCGCGCGCTGCAGGCCGCCGGCCTACAGGTGACGACCGTCAAGGACGTGACTCCCCAGGCCCACAACGGCTGCCGGCCGAAGAAGCGGAGGCGCGTCTGATGGCCCGCGATACCGGACCCCAGTGCAAGCAGTGCCGTCGCGAGGGCCAGAAGCTCTTCCTCAAGGGTGAGCGCTGCCTCACCGACAAGTGCGGCGTCGAGCGCCGCTCCTACCCGCCGGGCGAGCACGGCCGCGGCCGCCTGCGCGCGTCCGAGTACCGCCAGCAGCTCCGCGAGAAGCAGAAGGCGCGCCGCTTCTACCAGGTCCTGGAGAAGCAGTTCCGCGCCTACTACGACAAGGCTTCGCGCCAGGACGGCGTCACCGGCGAGAACCTGCTGCGGCTGCTCGAGCGGCGTTTCGACAACGTCCTCGTCCGGCTCGGCTTCGCCGCCTCGCGGCGCCAGGCCCGCCAGCTCATCCGTCACGGCCACTGGCAGATCAACGGCCGCCGCGTCGACATCCCGAGCTACCAGGTGAAGCCCGAGGACGTCATCTCGATCAAGTCGGGCTCCGACGCCGACACGACCGTCCGGGTCGCCACCGAACTGATTTCAACCGTGCCCCCATGGCTGCAGGCCGATCACGACTCGCTCACCGCAAAGGTTTTGCGCCTTCCCGAGCGGGACGAGATCGACTCGCCGATTTCCGAGCAGCTCATCGTCGAGCTGTACTCGAAGTAGGGGCTTCGAAAAACCTGCGAAGGAAGGAAGCGCAATGACCACCCTGCCCGATTTTCAGACTCCGACGATCTCCGGTGAGGACATCGACGACAACCAGGGCTCGTTCACGATCGAGCCGCTCGACAAGGGCTTCGGCTACACGTACGGCAACAGCCTGCGTCGCGTGCTGCTTTCCTCGCTGAAGGGCGCCGCGATCACCAGCGTCCGGATCGAGGGCGTCGCCCACGAGTTCTCGGCGATCCCCGGGGTCAAGGAGGACGTCACCGACATCATCCTCAACCTCAAGGACATCGTCGTCCGGATGCACACCGACGCCGACGTCGTCGAGGTGCCGCTGGTCGCGACCGGCCCGGGCGAGATCACCGCGGGTGACCTCGAGACCCCGGCCGGCGTCGAGATCCTCAACCCCGGCGCTCCGATCGCCACGCTCGAGAAGAAGACCAAGCTCGAGATGTACCTGACGGTCGGCCGTGGCCGCGGCTACTCGCCCGCCGAGGACAACAAGACCGAGGACCAGCCGATCGGCGTCATCCCGATCGACTCGATCTTCTCGCCGATCCGGCGTGCGTCCTACCGGGTCGACTCCTCGCGCGTCGGACAGCGGACCGACTTCGACAAGCTCTCGCTGCAGCTCGAGACCGACGGTTCGATCGAGCCCGGTGCGGCGCTGCGCGAGGCGGCCGAGCTGATGATCGCCAGCCTGGCGATCTTCACCGACGCCGACCGCGTCGAGGAGCTGACCCAGACCAACGGCGCCGAGCCGGAGGCCGCCGACGAAGGCGGCGCGGCAGGCGGCGGCGACGACCGGCTGATCGAGGAGCTCGAGATCGGCGTCCGCGCCTACAACTGCCTGAAGCGGGCCGGCGTGCAGACGATCGGCGACCTCCAGGGCAAGTCCGAGTCCGAGCTGAAGGCGATCCCGAACTTCGGCGAGCGCTCGATCGAAGAGGTCATCGAGGCCATGCACGGCCTCGGCCTCGCGCTGCGCGACGAGTAGTCCGGACGAGCACCCGACAGGAGTCCAGCGACGATGCGCCACAAGAGGAACCGACACAAGCTGAGCCGGGATGCGGCTCACCGCAAGGCGCTGATGAAGAACCTGTCGCGCCAGCTGTTCGAGCACGAGCGGATTCAGACCAGCCAGGCGAAGGCGAAGGCCGTCAAGCCCGAGGTCGAGCGGATGATCACGCTCGCCAAGCGCGGCGATCTGCACGCGCGCCGGCTGCTGCTCTCGCGGCTCGGCCAGGACAAGTTCATCGTCCACAAGCTGGTCGACGAGATCGCGCCGCGTTACAGCGAGCGTCCCGGTGGCTACACCAGGATCGTCAAGCTCGGACCGCGCCGCAGCGACTCCACGGAGATGGTCTACCTAGAGCTCGTCTAGGCGGGTCGCCGGATGGCGACCTACCGCTTGGACATCTCCTACGACGGCGCCGCCTTCAAGGGCTGGGCCGTCCAGCCCGGCCTGCGGACGGTCCAGGGGGAGCTCGACATCGCGATCGCCCGGGTCCTCGGAACCCCGGCGCCGTTGACGGTCGCCGGCCGCACGGACGCCGGCGTCCACGCCCTCGCGCAGGTCGCCTCGCTGTCGACCGACGCGCCGGTGCCGGAGTCGTTCCTCCGTTCCCTGAACGCGCTGACCGGCGCCGACCTGGCCATCACCGGTGTCACCGAGGTCGAGGGCTTCGACGCCCGACGCCATGCCCGCTCCCGGCGCTATCGCTACCGGGTCGAGCTCGGGGAGCCGCCGAGTCCCTTCGAGCGCGGCCGGGCCTACCACTGCCCGCACCCGCTGGACCGCGAGGCACTCGCCGAGTGCGCGGCGATGCTGCTCGGCACGCACGACTTCACGGCGTTCACCCCGACCGAGACCGAGCACGTGCGGTTCGAGCGCAACGTCTACGAGGCCGCCTGGGAGGACGAGGACGACCGGATCCTCAAGTTCGAGATCGAAGCCGACGCGTTCATGCGGAACATGGTCCGGGTGCTGGTCGGGACGATGCTCGAGGCGGGCGGCGGGCGCCGCGACCCGGCGTCGTTCCGGCGCCTGCTCGAAGGGGCGGCGCGCGCGGACGCGGGCGTGACGGCGCCGCCTCACGGCCTCTACCTGATCGGCGTCACCTATTGAGCGAGCCACCCGCGTCACCGCCGCGCCGCTCGTAGAATCGACCCGGTGCGGGTTCTGCTCACCAACGACGACGGGATCGGCGCCGCGGGCCTGCAGGCGCTGCGACGGTCGCTGCTCGAGATCGACGGGATCGAGCTCCACGTCATCGCTCCCGATTCGAACCGGAGCGCCACCGCCCGCTCGATAACGACCCGCTCGCCGCTCTGGGTCGAGGAGGTCAGCTTCGACGACGGGACCGTCGGCTACGCGACCGACGGCACCCCGGTCGACTGCGTCCGCTTCGCCCAGCTCGGGCTGCTGGGGGAGCCGCCCGAGATGATCGTCTCCGGCATCAACCACGGCTCCAACCTCGGCGACGACGTCACCTATTCGGGGACGGTCGCCGCGGCGCTCGAGGGGATCGTGCTCGGGATCCCGGCGATCGCCGTTTCCCAGCAGTCGCTCGGACGCGAGATGGGCTTTCAGCCCGGGCGCGAATTCGACTTCAGCGTCTCGGCGCCCCTGGCCGCCGCCCTGACGCGCCTCGTCGGCGACGGCCACCTCCCCGAGGGAACGCTGCTGAACGTCAACTGCCCGGGGATGATCCCCGAGGGCATCGACGTCGCCCGCCTCGGCAAGCGGATCTACGACGACGAGCTCAAGCAGGTCGAGGAGGAGGGGGGGCGGCGGCGCTTCCGGATCTACGGCTATCTCCCCGGTTTCGAGGACGAGCCCGGCACCGATCTCGCCGCGGTCGCGGCGGGCAAGGTCGCGATCACGCCGATCCACTTCGACCTCACCGATCATGCCGGCTTCGACCGGGTCGGCGACATGGGCCTCGAGACGGCTCTCGAACACGTCCTGGAGGTCGTTCGGGGGTGAGCGCGGGGGCGGAGGAGCGGGCGGCTGAGCTCAGAGAACGGATCTTCGAGCTCGACCACGCCTACTACGTCGAGGACGATCCGCTGGTCGGCGACGACGTCTACGACGAGCTCCTGAACGAGCTGCGGGCGATCGAGGAGGAGAACCCGGCGCTGCGCACCCCCGACTCGCCGACGCAGCGTGTCGGCGGCAAGCCGATCGAGGGCTTCGAGCAATACGAGCACCTCGAGCCGATGCTGTCGCTCGGCAATGCCCGCAGCGCCGAAGAGCTCGAGGCGTGGGAGGGCCGGATCCGCAACCTCCTCAAGCGCTTCGACATCGAGGCGGGTGAGATCACCTACGTGACCGAGCCGAAGATCGACGGGCTCGCGATCTCGCTCACCTACGAGGACGGCGTCTTCGTCCGCGGGACTACCCGCGGCGACGGCAGGATCGGGGAGGACGTCAGCCACAACCTGCGGACGATCCGCTCGATCCCGCTGCGGATCCCCGATGCCCCCGAGCTGATCGAGGTCCGCGGCGAGATCTACTTCCCGCGCTCGGGGTTCGAGCAGCTCAACGCCGAGCGCGCCGAGGCGGGACTGGCGACCTTCGCCAATCCGCGCAACGCGGCGGCGGGGACGATCCGCCAGCACGACCCGGCGCTGGCGGCGGAGCGGCCGCTGCAGATCTGGGCCTACGGGATCGGCTACCGGCGCGGCGTCGACCACGCGACCCACAGCGACGAGCTCGACTGGCTCCGCGAGCGCGGATTCCGCGTCAACGACAAGATCGCCGTCCACAGCAGCGACGCCGAGGTGGTGGAGCGCTGCAAGTGGTGGGAGCAGGAGCGCGAGGGTCTCGACTACGAGATCGACGGCGCCGTCGTCAAGGTCGACGACCGTGGGCTCTGGCGGGAGCTCGGCGTCGTCGGGCGCGAGCCGCGCTACGCGATCGCCTGGAAGTTCCCGCCGATGACCGCGACGACGACGCTCAACGACATCGTCTGGAACGTCGGCCGGACCGGCCACCTGGTCCCCTTCGCGATGCTCGAGCCGACGCACGTAAGCGGCGTCACCGTCAGCACCGCGACGCTGCACAACGAGGAGGATCTCGCCCGTAAGGACGTCCGGGTCGGCGACGAGGTCGTGATCACCCGCGCTGGCGACGTCATTCCCCAGGTCGTCGCGCCGCTGATCCAGCGCCGCAAGGGCAAGCGCCTGCGCAAGGCGAAGCCGCCGAAGGAGTGCCCGATCTGCGGGACCCCGACGGTCAAGCCCGAGGGCGTCTGGACGATCTGCCCGAACCGGAAGGGCTGCCCGGGGCAGGTCTTCCAGCACGTCAAGCACTTCGTCCACCGCGGGGCGATGGACATCGACGGGCTCGGCGAGAAGCAGGTCAAGCGGTTCCTCGACGACGGCCTGATCACCGATGCCGCCGGGATCTACGCGCTCACCTCCGAGGAGCTCACCGGCCTCGAGGGCTTCGGCGAGGTGTCGGCCGCGAACCTCCTCGAAGCGATCGAGCAGTCGAAGCGGATGCCGTTCGCGCGGGTGCTGTTCGCCCTCGGGATGGACGGCGTCGGCTCCGTCACCGCCGAGGCCCTGGCGCGCCACTTCGGCTCGATCGACGACCTCCTGGCGGCGGGCGAGGAGCGGATCGAAGAGGTCGATGGCGTCGGCCCGATCCTCGCCGAGTCGATCGTCGAGCAGCTCTCCGACGAGGCGACCCTCGAGCTGATCGCCGACCTCCGCCGGCACGGTCTCCGCTTCGAGCTCGACGAGTCCGAGCGCCGGGCCGAGGAGGGCCCGCTCAAGGACAAGACCTTCGTCCTCACGGGCACGCTCCCCGACCTGAGCCGCGAGCAGGCGACCGACCTGATCAAGGCCGCGGGCGGCAAGGTGACCGGTTCGGTCTCGAAGAAGACGGATTACGTGGTCGCCGGCGACAGTCCGGGGTCGAAGCTGGCTAAGGCCGAGAAGCTTGGGGTCGCGGTGATCGACGAGGACGGTTTACGAGACCTTCTCGGTTGAGGGCCGGCCGGTGATGCCACCGCCTCCGCACTTCGTGCTGAGTGTCGGCGGCGGCACCACCGGGCGGCCCTTCGCGGGCCCGGCCCGCCGCGTCGGTTGAGCCGCTCTTGGGGTAGAGGTCGGGCGGCGGCGGCGCGCCGCTATGCGATTACTGCTGGGCGTATTTGAAGCAGTGGCGCCGGCTTCTGAAGCCGTAGTCGCGCCACGCTCCGTGCCTGCATGCTCGCTTCGTCTTGGGGCCCGGCGGGGCCTTGCGGACGATCGCCCGGCCCGCCAGCGGGCCGCCGAAATATCCGGGGGCGCCCGTCTCGCAGTCGTAGTCGCGCCCGACCTCGGGCAGGACCGGGTACCAGTCGAAACGGTCGGCGCCCGCGCCGCCGTTGTCGGTGAGGCGGACGATCATGCTGAACGCACCCGGGACCGAGAGGAGTGGGCCCTCCACCTCGAGGACTGCCACGTTCCCCGTCACCTCCATGCAGCTCACCGGACCCGAAGTCGGCAGCCCGTTGACGACGAAGTCCACGGTCCCCCTGGGGTCCTCGCCCGCCGGACCGCTGGAAGCGTCGATGGCGATCGCCGAGGCGCTGAACTGGCCCGCATCCGCATTGGCGCCGGTGGCGGTCGTCACGGCGCGCAGACCGGACGGCGGCTTCACGGCGGCAGCGGCGCCGGATGGGACGAGCGCGACCGCGAGTGCGACGGCGGCCGCGGCGAGCGCGCCGGACCCGCGACCCGCTGACCGCGCGGTGATCGGCATGAACCGAGGCTATCCGCGCAGGCGCGAGATCGCCACCACCATCGAGTCCTGGATGCTGTGGGCCGCATCGAGGTTGGTGACGCCGTTCATCAGCAGCGAGAAGACGATCAGGCCGCTCTTGGTCTTGCAGTAGCCGGAGACGTTCGAGACTCCGGTCAGGGTCCCGGTCTTGCCGCGGCAGCGGCCGGCGGCGGCGGTGCCGCCCATGCGGCCGCCGAGAGTGCCGTCCTTACCGGCGATCGAGAGCGACTTGAAGAGCGGCTTGGCAAGTTCGTCGTCGCGCTGGGCGGCGATCAGGAGCCGCGCGACGCTGCGAGGCGATGCCTTGTTGCCGGCGGTGAGCCCGGAGCCGTCGCGGGCCTTCACCTTCGAGCCGACGCCCTTGGCGAACCGCTCGACGGCCTTGGTGCCGCCATTGGTGGTGCCCTGACGCTTCGGCGTCGCCCAGAGCCGCTTCAGCAGCATCTCGGCGTAGAAGTTGACCGAGTCCTTGTTCGTCGCCCGCACCAGCGTGGCGATCTTCGCCGAGTCGTGGTCGGCGAGCGAGTCGCGGCCGCGCAGCTTCGCGGGGACGCGCCCGACCTTGACCTTGCCGCCGATGCTGACGCCGGCATCGCGCAGCTCGCCGCGGAACGCCTTGGCGGCCTCCTTGGCCGGGTCGCCGTCGTAGGTCGAGCCGTTGACGACGAGGCCGCTCAGCGGGGCGATGTAGGGGCTCGCGGCCCAGCCCGAGTCGGGCACGCCGCGGCGCCGGTCGAAGATGCTGTCGTCGCCGATCACCCGGCCGGCGACGCGACGGATCCCCGCTTTGCGGACCTGTTCGGCGAGGTCGGAGAGGCCGGAGCCGTCGAGCGATGGGTCGCCGCCGCCGACGAGGTAGATGTCGCCCTTGAGCTTGCCCTTGGCGACCTTGCCACCGGCCTTCACCTTCGTCTCGATCCGGCTCTTCGGGCCGAGCCGGTGGAGCGCCGTGGTCGTGGTGAAGAGCTTCTCGTTCGAGGCGAGCTTGCGGGTGTGACCGCCGTTTCGGTCGAAGATCGCGGCGTCGGCCTTGCCGCCGATCTTCGTCACGTAGTAGCCGCTCGAGCCCGGGGCCTTGCGGGCGAGCTTCTTCAGCTTCCGCTGGAGCTTGCCGCGACTGATCGGCTTCCGGCCCGTGGTGGCGGGAGAGTCGCTGCGGAACGCGATGTCGGGGCCGGGCAGCGCCTGGCGGGAGGTCGCCGCCGGTTCCGCGGCCGTGGCGGGGACTGCGAGGGCGAGCGCGGCCAGTGCGGCCGCCGCGGCGGCCGTGATCGGGGTGCGAGAGGGCATCCGGGGCGCGAGTGTAGAGGGGGCGGAAGGCGGTATCCGCGGGTTCCCCGGAGGCCCGAAGGGGGAGTCCGGATAGAGCTGGGGGGTGGCTACGGGTCCGCTCCGGCGGGGCCCGCTGGCATAATCACCCGTGCCGATGAGCGAGGTAGTCCAGCTCGATCCGGCGAGCCGCACGAAGAAGTCGCGCGGCCGCCGGCGCAGCAGATCAAAGACGGCACTCGTTCTGGGTGGCGGTGGGTTCACCGGCGCCGTCTACGAGATCGGCGCCCTGCGCGCGTTCGACCTCCTCGCGGTCAACCGCACGGTCAACGACTTCGACGTCTACGTCGGCACCAGTGCCGGCTCCTTCGTCGGCAGCGCCGTCGCCAACGGTGTGACGCCGGAGGAGATGATGCGGGTGCTGAACAAGCACCTGCCCTCGCCGCTGCGCGACATGGACCTCGGGATGCTCCTGCGCCCCAACTACAAGGGCTTCGCCTCCGCCGGCCTGAAGCTGCCGTTCCGGCTCGCCGGCATCACCCGCGACATCGCCCGGACGTTGGTCGAGACGTCGGTGATGGACGTCGCCACCGCGCTTGCCGCGGGCCTTCCCAAGGGCCTCTACACAGGTGACGGCATCGAGAGCTACGTGGCCGAGATGCTCGCCGATCCCGATCGCAGCGACGACTTCCGGATGCTCGCGAACGAGCTCTATCTCTGCGCGACCGAGATCGACACGACCGAGCGGATCGTCCTCGGCGACGGCGAGTGGCGGGACGTCCCGATCTCGCGCGCGGTCGCCGCCTCGACCGCCCTCCCGCTCGTCTACGAACCGGTCGAGATCAAGGGCCGGGAGATGATGGACGGCGGCATCCGATCGACCACGAACATCGACATCGCGGTCGAGAAGGGCGCGAAGTTCATCGTCGTCGTCAACCCGATCGTCCCCTTCGTCAACGACTTCTCCAAGCGCGTCCCGACGATCTTCGGCAGCCGCGTCCGCCGGGTCTCCGACATGGGCTTCGTCGCCCTCGCCAACCAGGCGATGCGGATGATCGCCCACGACCGCCTCCACCGCGCGGTCGAGGAATGGTCGGTCAAGTACCCCGGCGTCGACATCATCCTGATCGAGCCCGAGTTCGGCGACGAGCTCATGTTCGCCACCTCGATCATGGACTACAAGGCGCGCCTGCAGATCGCCAAGCACGGCTTCGAGTCCGTCACCCTCCGCCTCGCCCGCGACTACGACCGCTACCGCGAGATCGCCGAGCGGCACGGCATCCAGATCTCCGCCCGCCGGATCCGCCACGTCCTCGACCAGGTCGAGCGCGAACGCGACCAGACGCCTGCCTGGCGCCGGGTCTTCGAGCAGACGACGGGCGCCCTGCTCCGTTAGCTCCTACCGCTCTCGCTTCCGCAGACGAGCCGCAGGGCCGAAGGGGGATGAGCGGGTGGAGGGTCGGGTGGGGGAGGTACCGCCGACACTCAGCGCGAGCGAAGCGAGCGCGGAGGCGGTGCCTCCGCCGCCCGACCCACCTCGTGGAACTCAGCTGTAGAGGCCCTCGATCTCGGCCTGGTACTTCTCGGCGACCACGTTGCGCTTGACCTTCATGGTCGGGGTCAGCTCGCCGGTCTCCTGAGAGAGGTCGTTGGGGAGGATCTCGATCTTCTTGACCTGCTCGACCCGGGCGAACTTGGCGTTGATCTGGTCGACGTGGGCCATGATCGACGCCTTGACGCCCGCGTCGCGCGCGAGGCCGGCCGGGTCGACGTCGAG
Organism: Solirubrobacterales bacterium; assembly: GCA_046330285.1. GTDB lineage: Bacteria > Actinomycetota > Thermoleophilia > Solirubrobacterales > 70-9 > RHKX01. The sequence continues at coordinate 43,834 of JAXLSX010000009.1, forward strand.
GTCGTGCTCGGCGGCATAGGCGACGGCGGCCTCGGGGTCGAGCGTGACGAGCGCGACGAGGTAGGGCCGGCGGTCGCCGATGACGACGCACTGGCTGACCAGAGGGTGCTGCTTGATCTCGGCCTCGAGGTTCGCGGGAGTGATGTTCTTGCCGCCCGCGGTGATGATGATGTCCTTCTTGCGGCCGGTGATCGAGAGGTAGCCGTCCTTGTCGAGCTCGCCGATGTCGCCGGTGTGGAGCCAGCCGTCGACGATCGTCTCCGAGGTCGCCTCGTCGTTCTTGTAGTAGCCCTGGAAGATGTTCGGGCCTTTGATCAGGACCTCGCCGTCATCGGCGATCTTCACCTCGCAGCCGGGGAACGGCCGGCCGACGGTGCCGAACCGGAAGTCCTCGGGGGTCGAGATCGTCGCCGCGGTGGAGGTTTCGGTCATCCCGTAGCCCTCGAGCACGAGGACGCCGGCGGCGTCGAAGAACCGGAGGATGTCGGTGTTGATCGGCGCCGCGCCGCTGACGCACTGCCGGACCCGGCCGCCGAAGAGGCCGCGGATCTTCGAGAGCACCTGGGCGTCGGCCGCCTTGTACTGGCGGGCCAGCATGAAGCCCGGCTTCTGGCCGCGGCGCTCGAGGTCGCGCACCCTGCTGCCGGTCTTGATCGCCCACCAGAAGGCGCGCTTGCGGAGCCCGCCCTCCTTGTCGGCCGCGGAAGTTGCGGCCGTGTAGATCTTCTCGAAGATCCGCGGGACCGACGGGAAGTAGTGCGGCCGGACCTCGGCGAGGTTGGGAATGATCTTCAGCGGATCGCGCTCCCAGTAGGCGAGGGTGGCCCCGATGTCGAAGCTGCCGAGCTGCAGGAGCAGCGCGAAGGAGTGGGCGAGGGGGAGGAATAGGTAGGTGATCTCGCCCGGCGAGACGACGTTGACCGACTGCGTCATGTCGAGCATCGACCGGTAGTTGCCGTGGCTGATCACGCAGCCCTTGGGCGGACCGGTCGTCCCCGACGTGTAGATGAAGGTGCAGGTGTCCTCTGGTGTGACGGCGCTGTAGCGCGCCTCCCACTCGCTGCGGTCGTGGCCGGCGCCGCGACGGCGGAGCTCGTCGAGGTCGATCGCGTCGCCCGCGGTCCCCTCCATGATCACGACCTGCTCGAGCTTCGGCAGCCGGTCGCGGACCGCCCGGACCTTCGCGAGCTGCTCCTCGTTCTCGACGATGACCAGCCGCGCGTCGGAGTTCTCGAGCACGTACTGGCATTCCTCGGCGGAGTTCGTCTGGTAGATCGGGACGACCGTGGCGCCGACGCTGAGCGCGGCGAAGTCGACGTAGGTCCACTCCGGCCGAGTGTTGGCGAGGATCGAGACCTTGTCGCCCTTCTCGATCCCGAGGTCGATCAGCCCGAGCGCGAGCCCCTCGACGGTCTCGCCGACCTCGGCATAGGACCGGCTGACCCATTCGCCGGACGCCTCCTTCGACATCACCGCGGGGGCGTCCCCGTAGCGCTGGGCGGCGAGGGGCAGCAGGTCGGCGATCGTGGCGCTGCCGGTGCCGTCGCCGGATCCGGGCTCGGACAAGGTGGGGGCTGCCTCCATGGGGGTCTCGCTCCTCTGCATCGGGCGTTCGGGACCGGTCGGTCCCCGTGGAGGTCAGTGTATGGAAACGGAGGGCATGCGCCCGCCGGAATCCGCGGGTGGCGCGCCCCGCGGCGGGCGCTCAGGCGGGGCGCCTCTCGGCCCGCTGAGTGAGCTGGCGCAGCGACGTCACGAAGAGCGTCTTGTCGATCCTTCCGTGCAGTATCGGGACTCCCATCTGCACGCACCTCGCAATCACCTCCTGCCGCTGCATGTCGACCTCGTCGGCCAGCTCCGTGGGCGTCAGGTGATTCGCCAAGGCGTTTCCTCTCGTCGGGGACCCGTTCGCGCATGTATATCGCTTGTGCGGGACGTGTCAAGCGATGGCCATTTCGTCCAGTCGGGCGCCGGTGGCTCCGGCGGCCGGGCCCGGCGCCGATCGGAATGTCGAGCGCGGCGATCTTCGTCGCAAACGACATCTCCTGGTCAATGCCGGCCCCGTCATCGCGGGGCCGGCGTCGTTCCGGGGCCGGGGCCGCCTCCGCTCTACGATGGTCGCCGTGACGACCGAGCAGACTGAGCAGGCCCGCGATGCCGATGGCGATGCCTTCGTCGAGTCGCTGATGGACACCGACCTCTACTCGATGGGTGCGTTCTTCTGCGACCAGCACCCCGAGCTCGTCGACGAGGTCGTCGCCCGCAGCGCCGAGATCGAGCGCGACGGGCTCTCCTCCTACGCCTCGGCCGCGGCGATCGACGTCGAAGAGGCGTTCGGGATGCTGCTGACCGGCCTCTCGGTCCGCTACTACAAGGCCGTCGCGGGCTGAACCATGCGCAGCCGCTGGATTCCCCTGACGATCCTCAGCCTGGCCGCGATCGGCTTGATGGGGGCCTTCATCTCGCTCTCGGTCGGCGAGCACAAGGAGGAGGACTTCACGATCGAGGGCGCCGGCGAGGTCCAGGAGCTGATCGGCGGCATCCCCCAGCTCGGCGATCGCCTCGGCTCCGACGACGCGCCGGTGACGATCGACGTCTTCAACGACGTCCAGTGCACCCGCTGCGCCGATTACCAGCTCGATGTCATCGATCCGCTGATCAACGACTACGTCCGGACCGGCGAGGCGCAGATGATCTTCCGCCACTACCCGCTTGGCGGCAAGCCGGTCACCCTCGGCGGCGTCGCCTCCGAGGCGGCGGGCGAGCAGGACCGGCAGTGGCAGTACATCGAGGTCTTCGTCCGCAACCTCGACCAGGTGCCCGAGCAGGGCGTCAACCAGGAGTTCCTGAACGAGATCGCCGCCGCGGTGCCGAAGCTCGACACCGCCGCCTGGGAGCAGGCGAACGCCGGCAGCGACGCCGAGGACGCGGCCCGCGCCGGCAACGACCTCGGCACTCAGCTCAAGATCACCGCTGACCCGGCCGTGGTCGTCACCGGAGCGAACGGAAGCGAGGAGCTGGACGGCGCTCCAAGCGTCGAGGAGATCCAGGCCGCGATCGACCGCGTCAGCTAGTCAACTCCTATACTGGCTCGCCCTCGGGGCGTGGCGCAGCCTGGTAGCGCGCACCGTTCGGGTCGGTGAGGTCCCCGGTTCAAATCCGGGCGCCCCGATGGACTCACCCAGCTAAGTCGGCGAAGAAATCGAGCGCCGCCGGATTAGCCAGCGACTCGCGGCTGGCGGCCTGCTCCGGCGGCGTACCCATCAGGATCCGCTTGACCGGCACCTCGAGGACCTTGCCGGAGAGCGTGCGCGGGACCTCGGCGATCGCCGTCACCTCGTTCGGCACGTGCCGCGGCGAGCACTGCTCACGGACCGCCTTGGCGATCCGCTTCGTCAGGTCGTCGTCGAGCACGGCGCCGTCGGCGAGGACGACGAACAGCGGCATCCAGTTCTCGTCGCCGTCGCGGGGCACGTCGACGACGAGGGCGTCGACGATCTCGTCGAGCGAGAGCACCGCCCGGTAGATCTCGCTCGTGCCCATGCGGATGCCGCCGCGGTTGATCGTCGAGTCGGAGCGGCCGTAGATGATCGCCGTGCCCCGATCGGTGATCTCGATCCAGTCGCCGTGGCGCCAGATGCCCGGGTAGTGGTCGAAGTAGCTCTCGCGGAGGCGGCTGCCGTCCTCGTCCCCCCAGAAGAAGATCGGCATCGACGGCATCGGCTGGGTGATGACCAGCTCGCCGACCTCGCCGATCAGGTCCTCGCCGTTCGGCCCGTAGGCGTGGAGATCGGCGCCGAGCGCCCGCGCCTGCAGCTCGCCCTCGTAGACGGGCAGGGTCGGGACGCCGCCGACGAACGCCGTGCAGACGTCGGTCCCGCCAGAGGTCGAGAAGAGCCAGGTCTCCGAGCCGAGCTGCTCGTAGATCCAGTCGAAGCCCTCGGGGGCGAGGGGGGAGCCCGTCGAGCCGACCGCCTCGAGCCGCGAGAGGTCGCGGCCGGCTCCGGGCTCGATGCCCGCCTTCATGCAGCTCGCGATGAAGCTGGCGCTCGTCCCGAAGGTCGAGATCCCGGCCTCGTCGGCGAGCTGCCAGAGCGTCCCGAGGTCGGGGTGGCCGGGATTGCCGTCGAAGAGGACGATCTCGGCGTCGGTGAGCAGGACCCCGACGAGGAAGTTCCACATCATCCAGCCGGTCGTCGTGAACCAGAAGACGCGGTCGCCCTCCTGCGCGTCGAGGTGGAGGTGCATCTTCTTCAGGTGCTCGAGGAGCATTCCGCCGTGGCCGTGGACGATCGGCTTCGGCAGCCCGGTGGTACCCGACGAGTAGAGGACCCAGAGGGGGTGGTCGAAGGGCAGGCCCTCGAACTCGAGCGGCGAGCCCTGCGGACCGAGGAAGCCCTGCTCCCAGCCACTCCCGTCGAGGTAGCCGAACCGGACGGTCCGCTCGAGGCCGGGGATCTCGGCCGCGATCGCCTCGACGTTGGCCGTCCGGTCGAAGTCGCGGCCGCCGTAGCGGTAGCCGTCGACCGCGAGCAGGATCTTGGGCTCGATCTGGGCGAAGCGGTCGATGACGCTGCGGGCGCCGAACTCCGGCGCCGCCGACGACCAGATCGCGCCGAGCGAGGCGACCGCGAAGAACGCCGGGATCGTCTCGAGGATGTTCGGCAGGTAGGCGGCGACGCGGTCGCCCCGCTTCACACCGAGCGCCTGCAGGCCGGCACGGATCCGCGCGGTCTGCTCGGCGAGCTCGCCCCAGGTGCAGGTCTCGAGCCCGCGGAGCTCGGAGCTGTGGCGGATCGCGATCGCGTCGGGATCGCGGCCGGCGAAGGCGTGACCGGCGTAGTTGACCGACGCGCCGGTGAACCAGCGGGCGCCGGGCATCGAACGGTCCGGAAGGACCTCCTCGTAACCGCCGGCGACGCCGAAGTGCGACCAGATCAGCGCCCAGAAGCGCTCGATGTCGTCGACCGACCAGCGCCACAGCTCCTCGTATTCAGTCGGCAGATCGTTCTCGCGGGCGAACCGGGTGATCGCAGCCCGCTCGATCCGCTCGGGCGAGGGGGTCCAGAGCTTTACGGGCTCGTCCGGCATCGGCGTCGGATCCTATGGCTTGCCCTAGCCTTCCGGACATGTCACGGAGAACCGGAATCGCGACGCTCGTCGCCTTCGCACTGGCGATCCTCACGCTCGCTCCGGCCGCGCAGGCCGCCCGCGACTTCCCGAAGTCCTTCCTCTGGGGCACGGCCTCGGCCGGCTTCCAGTCGGAGGCGGGCGGGGCGCCGGCCAACGTCGACAAGCGAAGCGACTGGTACCGGTTCACGTCCGATCCCGGACTGATCGACGCCGGCGTCGTCAGCGGCGACCGGATCGCCGACGGGCCCGGGTTCCTACACGAGTGGCGGGGCGACCTCGACCGCGCCGCGAACGGCCTCGGCAACAACGCGATCCGGCTCGGGATCGAGTGGAGCCGGATCTTCCCGCGCTCGACTGCGGGGGTCGACACCGGAAGGCGGATCTCACGCGGCGAGCTGAAGCAGCTCGACAGGCTCGCCGACCACGCCGCCGTGCGCCGTTACCAGCGGATCCTCGCGGGAGCGCAGCGCCGCGGCCTCGACGTGATGCTGACGCTGAACCACTTCACGCTGCCGATCTGGGTTCACGACCCGATCGCGGTCCGGGCGCAGTTCGAGGGCGTCGGCCCCGACGATCCCGTCCCCTCGGACCTCCGGAAGGCGGGCTGGCTCTCGCGCTCGACGGTCGGCGAGTTCCGCAAGTTCGCCGCCTATGCCGCGTGGAAGCTGCACGATCACGTCGACCGCTGGGTGACGCTGAACGAGCCGCTCGTCACGGTCTCGCAGGGTTTCGTCTCGATCCCCGGGGTGACCGGAGTCAAGGCGCCGGCGATCCTCAGCTATCCGGGAGCGTTGCGGGCTGTCGAGAACCTCGGTCTGGCCAACGCCGCCGCCTATGACGCGATCCACGCCCGTGATCCGCACGCGAGGGTCGGGTTCGTCCAGAACATGCTCGACTGGCGTCCCGACGACCCGGAAACGCCGGCAGACGTCACCTCCGCCGCCAACGCCGACGCGGTCCTCAGCCGCTCGTTCTTCGAGATGGCGATCAGGGGGAACTTCGACACCGACGCCGACGGCGTCGAGGATCCGGGAGAGATCCGCCCGAAGCTCGCCGGTAAGGCCGACTTCGTCGGCGTCAACCACTACTCGCCGGCGACGGCGAAGTCGCTCGGCTTCCCGGTCACGCCGACGATCCCGATCTTCGACTTCATCCCGACGATCGCCTACCAGGGCCACGCCAACCCCGGCGGCCCGCCGTGCCCGACGACGTGCTCGGACATGGGTTGGGAGATCGACCCGTCCGGGCTCCGCCACGTCGTCGAGGAGGCGGCCTCCTACGGCAAGCCGGTCTACGTGACCGAGAACGGGATCGACGACGCCGACGACGACCAGCGCGCGGGGTACATGCGGAGCTACCTGCGAGCTCTCGCGAAGGCGATCGACGACGGCGCCGACGTCCGCGGCTACTACGCCTGGTCGCTGATCGACAACTACGAGTGGGCCGAGGGCTACGCGCCCTCGTTCGGCCTCTACGGCTACGACCCGGCGACGCTCGAGCGCAAGCGCCGCGACAGCGCCGGGGTCTACCGGCGGATCGCCCGCACCGGCTCGGTTCCGCGCCCCGGCTCCGGTTCCTGAGCGGTCTCGCCGCGCGCCTCGTCCCGAGTGAGCCGGGCTCCGCCCGGGTATAGATTGAGCAGACCCCCCGAAGAGATCGACGACCACAAGGAGACCCGCAAATGGCTTACGAAGTACCCGACCTTCCCTACGACTACGACGCTCTCGAGCCCCACATCGACGAGGCGACGATGCGCGTCCACCACGACAAGCACCACCAGGCCTACGTCGACAAGGCGAACGCCGCCCTCGAGGGCAGCGAGTGGGCCGACAAGGACGTCGAGGAGGTCCTCCAGAACCTCGACTCGGTCCCGAACGGCACCGCGGTCCGCAACAACGCCGGCGGTCACTACAACCACACGTTCTTCTGGCAGATCATGAGCCCGGACGGGGGCGGCGAGCCTTCGGGCGCGCTGGCCGACGCGATCAACGAGAAGTTCGGCAGCTTCGACTCCTTCAAGGAGGAGTTCAAGAACGCCGGCGTCGGGCAGTTCGGCTCCGGCTGGGCCTGGCTCGTGAAGTCCGGCGACGGCATCGAGGTGACGAGCACCCCGAACCAGGACTCGCCGATCTCAGACGGGAAGACGCCGCTGCTCGGCGCCGACGTCTGGGAGCACGCCTACTACCTGAAGTACCAGAACAAGCGCCCCGACTACCTGGACGCGTTCTGGAACGTCGTCAACTGGGACGAGGTCGCGCGCCGCTACGACGCAGCGGGCTGAGCGACGGCCGGCGCCGGGCGCGCCTGCTCCGGCAGGTGCCCCGGCTCGGCCCCTTCCCGCGGTGGGATGAACGACATCGCGCGTTCGGCCATCGCGGTGATCGTCAGCGACGGGTTGACGCCGGGGTTCGCCGGCATCGCGGCTCCGTCGCACACCATCAGGTTCTCGTAGCCGTGGACGTGCTGGCGCTCGTCGACCACCCCGGTCGACCCGTCGGCTGAGATCACGGCGCCGCCGAGGATGTGGGCGGTGGTCGGGATGTTGAAGATCGACTCGGTGACGCTGCCCGTGGGGACGCCGCCGGTCCGGCGGGCCATCCAGCGGGTGACGTCGGCGGCCGCCGGGATGTAGCGCGGGTTCGGCTTCGCCGGGTCCTCCTCGGTCTGGAGCCGGACGCCGGAGCCGAACGGCTTGTCCTTCGGCACCAGGCGCAGGGCGTTGTCGAGCGTCTGCATGACCAGCAGGATCACCGTGCGCTGCGACCAGCTGCGCGGATCGAGCACCTTGACGAGCTGGCCGGGCCGGCGGATCGCCGCCATCAACCACTGGAGCATCCGCGACGGCGGGCCGCCCTCGCCGGTCATCAGCGTGTAGAGGCCGCCCATCGCGTCGCCGGCCCTGCCGTAGGTCACGACCTCGACGTGGGTGTCGGGCTGCGGGTAGATCGACGAGGTGATCGCGATCGACTTGGCGAAGTCGCGGGCGTCGTCGGGGGCCGTGACGGCCATGATCGACTCGCTGTTCGTCCGGACGAGGTGTCCGAGGCGCTCGCTGAGGCGGGGGAGGTCACCGGACGCCTTGCAGTTGCGCAGCAGCCGGTTGGTGCCGAGGGCGCCGGCGGCGACGATCACCGACTGGGCGGTCAGCGTCCGCTTCCGCTTCCGGACCCAGGCGCCCGACCGTTCGCTCTCGACCACGTAGCCGCCGCTGCCGTCGGCCGGCCCGAGCGGGCGGATCGAGGTGACGTGGCGCTCCGGCATCACCTCGGCGCCGAGGCGTTCGGCGAACCAGAGGTAGTTCTTCGGCAGGTTGTTCTTGGCGTTGTTGCGGCAGCCGACCATGCAGGAGCCGCACTTGATGCAGCCGCTCCGGCGCGGGCCCTCGCCTCCGAAGTAGGGATCGTCGACCTCGACGCCCGGCTCCCCGAGGAAGACGCCGACCCGCGTTGGACCCCAGGTGTCGCCGACGCCGATCTCCTCGGCGTACTCGCGCAGGAGCTCGTCGGCGGGGCCGACGTCGTCATAGGTCGTGACGCCGAGCATCCGCTCGGCGGTGTCGTAGTGGGGCTTCAGCTCGGCGCCCCAGTCCTCGCTGAGCTCGTTCCACTGCTCGTGCTCGTAAAAGCTGTCGCGCGCGCGGTAGAGCGTGTTCGCGTAGCCGAGGCTGCCGCCGCCGACGCCCGACCCGCTGACGATGAACACGTCCTTGAACAGCGTCATCCGCAGGATGCCCCGCATCCCCAGCAGCGGTGCCCAGAAGTACTTGCGCATGTTCCACGCGGTCTCAGCGTGGTCGGCGTCGCCGTAACGGCGGCCGCACTCGAGGACGCCGACCCGGTAGCCCTTCTCCGCCAGCCGCAGCGCGCTGACCGAGCCGCCGAAGCCGGAACCGACGATCAGGTAGTCGTAGTCGAACCCGGCGCCGGAGCCGTTTCGCGAAGCATCCATACCGGAAAGCTATCGCCTGGACTGGCTGGCTGGCCAGTAGTGGCTACGGGTTGCCGGCCCGGGGGCGCTGAGCGGCGCCGGGACCTATTGCAGCTGGGATTCTTGATGAGCGCGGTCCCGGCACCACTCACCGCCCCCGGGCCTCCGCCGAACGACCACCGCTCGCGGTTCCGGACCCGCCGTCATTCGTTGCGCTGGAACTTCGCCCAGAGCAAGAGCGGTACGAAGATCAAGAGCGCGAAGACCGCCGAGCGTGTGGCCAGGAACGCGAGCGCCAGGCCGGCCGAGACGAGTCCGGGGAACAGAACCTTCCAGTCCTGCTGCGGCGCACCGCCTCTGCGACCGAGCTCCAGGAGGCCGACCGCACCGCCGCAGGTCAGCAGCAGGCCGATGCAGAAGCCGGCCGGGGTGGATTCACCAGCGAAGAAGTACGAGATCGTGCCGATCCCGAACATCAACGCAAGGAGGAGAGCAACGGCCGCAAGGACTGACCATCCGGACAGGCTCAACTCCTTCTCCCCGATCGGTCGCACGGCCATCCCATCGGTCTGGTGGCTCAGAAGCTTGAAGTCGCCGAGTCGGGCTGATAGCCGGCTAGGGGAGAGAAGTCCCCTCGTATCGGTGTCTCGTGGGCGGAAATCCCCTGATAGTCAGAGGAAATCCGCCCATGAGCTACCAGGCCGGGCCCGGCCGTCGGCCCGCGATCGCGAGTCGTCGAGCCCGCTGATCAAGGAAGCAGGAGGCGAAGCGGCCTCAGGCCGTGAGCCGACGATGACGCCGAGCAGCAGCCTCGATGGCCGCGATCAGAACTTGACTTCGACCGGCTCGCGCTCTGCGTCGTCGTCGATCTCGAAGAACTCGCGAGCGGTGAAGCCGCCCTGGTTCGCGATGATCGAGTTCGGGAAGATCTGGATCTTCGTGTTGTAGGCCTGGACGTTGGAGTTGTAGATCCGGCGGGCGGCCTGGATCTCGTCCTCGATCTCGTTCAGGTTGCGCTGGAGCTGCTGGAAGTTCTCGGTCGCGCGGAGGTCGGGGTAGTTCTCGGCGACGGCGCGGAGGTCGGCGAGGGCGCCCGACAGCTTGGCCTCGGCCTGCTGGGTGGCCTCGACGGTGCCGGCCTTCATCGCCTCCGCCCGGGCCTCGGTCGTCTTCACGAAGACCGCCTGCTCGTGCGTGGCGTAGCCCTTGACGGTCTCGACCAGGTTCGGCACGAGATCGTGGCGGCGCTTGAGCTGCACGTCGATCCCGCTCCACGCCTCTTCGACGCGGTTGCGGCTGGCGACCATCGAGTTCCTGATCAGGATGTAGATCAGGCCCACGATCAGGACGAGGGCGATTACGACGATGAGGATGACCATCGCGCGGGATGCTATCCGCTGGGCGGGCGGCACGCAAAACCTCGCGCCAATCGCAGGTTTCGTGCCTGATTTCCTGCATTTTCGGTCGTCCGGCTCGTACCGAACCTCCCCCTGTTAGTTTTCGCGGCGCAGGAAACGGGAATTAACCCCCAGATTTGGGGGAGAAGCAGGGAACAATGGAGGCAGGGACCCGCGGCGGTAGGGCGCCGCGCTCGGCGCGGTTGATTCGTCGTGCCCTGGTACTGGGCGTCGTCGCGATCGTCGCCGTCGCCGCGGTCCTCGTCCTGACCGGCAGCAGCGACGCCTCCGACTACGAGGTCACCGCCGACTTCACCAACGCCTCCCAACTGGTCGGCGGCGAGGTCGTGACCATCGGCGGCACCGACGTCGGCAAGGTGACAAAGATCGAGCTCGCCGACAACGGCGACGCGCTCGTCACCTTCACCGTCGATTCCGCCTACGCGCCGCTCCAGCGCGGGACGACCGCGCAGATCCGTTCCTTTTCGCTGTCGGGGGTGGCCAACAGGCAGATCCAGCTCACGCTGCCGCAGCAGGGCAAGGGCGGGGAGGAGATCCCCAACCACGGGACGCTGTCGCGGTCGGAGACGATCTCCGAGGTCGACCTCGACGAGCTCTTCAACACGCTCGACCCGAAGACGGTCGCCGACTTCAAGAACGTCATCAAGGGCTTCGCGACCTCCTACCGCGGGGTCGGCGAGGAGGCCAACAAGGGCTTCAAGTACCTGAACCCGTTCCTGTCGACCTCACGCCAGACCTTCGCCGAGCTGACCCGGGACACGCCGGCGCTCGAGCAGCTCATCGTCAACGGCTCGGAGCTGTCCGGGACCGTCGCCTCCCGCCGCGACGACCTCTCGGCCCTCGTCGGGAACCTCGACGGGATGATGAACGCGATCGCCCGCCAGCGGACGTCGCTGAAGACCGCGCTCTCCCAGCTCCCGGACTTCATGCGGAACTTCAACACGACTTCGGTCAACCTGCGGGCGACCCTCGACGACCTTGACCCGCTCGTCGACGCGTCGAAGCCGGTCGCCGACCGCCTCGGGCCCTTCTTCCGGAACTTCCGCGCGGCCTCCGCCGACCTCGTCCCGACGGTCAAGGACCTCGACCAGATCACCGAGGCGCCCGGTAAGGACAACGACCTCGTCGACCTGACCCGGCTGCAGCCGAAGCTGGCGAAGATCGCCGTCGGCCCGGTCCGCCGCAACGGCAAGCAGCGCCGCGGCGCGCTGCCCGAGTCGAGCACGGCGCTCCGCGACTCGCTGTCGCAGCTCGCCTTCTTCCGCACCTACTCGCCCGAGCTGACCGGCTGGTTCGACGACTTCGGCCACTCCGGCGTCATCGACGCCAACGGCGGCCTCGGCCGGATCGGGACGACGTTCAACACGTTTTCGCTCGGCGTCAACGACCTGCCGATCGTCGACCTCGCGGGCCTGCTCAAGCAGACGCCGCTGCAGCAGTTGAACGCGCTCGACATCGGCAATTACAAGCGCTGCCCGGGCTCGAACGAGCGACCCGCCCCGGACGGCAGCAACCCGTGGACCGAGGGTGGGACCCTCGCCTGCGACCCCTCGATCATCCCGCCGGGCGATTGAGACGGCTCCTCGCCATCGCCGCGCTGATCTGCGCCACCGTCGCCGCCCTCGCCGCCACCGCGAGCGGCGACGACGAGCACACGTACTTCATCGAGTTCGACAACGCGTTCGGGCTGACGAACGGCTCCGAGGTCAAGGTCGCCGGCGTCACCGCCGGCACGGTCGTCGATCTCGACGTCAATTCGAGCAAGCGCGCGGTCGTCAAGGTCCAGCTCAACGGCCCCGTCTCGGTGCTCGGCCAGGACACGATCTGCCGCAGCCAGCCGCAGTCGCTGATCGCCGAGTACTTCGTCGACTGCACCCCGAAGGGTTCGCCGATCGAGGTCACCGACGAGAGCGATTCCGACCACGTCGAGGACCCCGACATCCCGGTCACGCAGACCCGCCAGACCGTCCAGAACGACCTCGTGCTGAGCACGATGCGGATGCCCTACCGGGAGCGGCTGACACTCCTGATCAACGAGTTCGGGACGGCGCTCGCGGGCAACGGCGACAACCTCAACAAGGCGATCCACCGCGGCGCGCCGGCGCTCGAGCAGACGCGGCAGGTGACGAAGCTGCTGGCGAGCCAGAACTCGACGATCCGCGATCTCAACGTCAACTCCGACCGGATCATCGGCAAGCTCGCCGAGCGCCGCCAGGACGTGACCCGCTTCATCCAGGAGGCGAAGAACACCGCCGAGATCGCGAACACGCGCCGCGACGACCTCTCGCAGAACTTCGCGCTCCTCGACGACTTCCTCGCCGAGCTCGGGCCGACGATGAACGAGCTCGACAACGTCGCCGTCCAGGGCACGCCGCTCGCGACCGACCTCCGCGGCGCCGCGCCGGGGCTGACGACGCTGTCGCGGAACCTGCCCGCGTTCAACCGCTCGGCGACGACCGGCCTGCGGGCGCTCGGCAACGCCTCGGTGACCGGCCGCAGCGCGCTGCGGAAGGGCCGCGACGAGATCAAGCAGCTCAGCAAGTCCTCGAAGAAGGCCTACCCGACGGCCGACGACCTCTCGAAGTTCCTCCGCGACATCGATGACCCGCGGCGTGCGGTCGAGGTCGACGCGCGGGCGGCCGAAGACACCGGCAGGAAGGCGCCGACCGGCTACACCGGGATGGAGGGCCTCCTCAACTACCTCTACTACCAGACCGGTGCGATCAACCAGTACGACGAGATCGGCCACCTCCTGCACTTCTCGATCTTCGAGGTCGCCACCGGTCCCTGCGCCAACTACAACCCCGGCATGTACAAGGACGAGGTCGGCGTCCCGAACGCCGACGGCTCGGCCGCGACCACGAACGTCCTCGACGCCAACCGCTGCGTCGCCTGGCTCGGCGACAACCAGCCCGACATCAACACGCCGCTCAACCTGCCGCCCTACAGCTCGGCGGTCTGCCCCGACGGCTCGACCGACACCAGCCTCTGCGATCCCGCCGGCACGCTCTCGGCGTCGGTCGACCGGAAGAGCTCGAAGAAGGCCAAGTCCGGCGCCGGCTCTGGTTCCAACGACGGGACGGACGGCACGACCGGCGGGGACACCGGCACCGACGGCGGTGGGACCGACGGCGGCGACACGGGAACCGTCCCGGAGATCCCGGAGACGCCCGGAACCCCGACGACGCCGACGACCCCGACCGCGCCCGGGTCCGGATCGGCTGACGGCAACAGCGACATCCTCGGATTCCTCTTCGGCAACTGATGGCTGCGCCCCGGAAGACAAGCCCCCTCGCAGCCGTCGCGGCATCGCCGACGATCGTCGGCGCGATCACGACGCTGATCGTCGTCGTCGCCGTGTTCCTGGCCTACAACGCCAACAACGGCCTCCCCTTCGTGCCGGTCTACCGAGTGTCGGTGATCGTCCCCAACGCGGCCCGCCTGGTCCCCAACAACGAGGTCCGGATCGGCGGCACCCGGGTCGGCGTGATCGAGTCGATCGACGCCGTCCGCCTCCCCGAGGGTGACGCCGCCGGCGCCGGCGGCAACGACGTCGCAACCGACGAGCCGGTCAGTGCCGACGGGGACACCAACGGGGTCGTCGCGCGGCTCAACCTGAAGCTCGACAAGTCGGCGTCGCCGATCCCCGAGAACTCGATCTTCAGGGTCCGTTACAAGTCGGCCTTCGGCCTCAAGTACCTCGAGATCACCCGCGGGGACGGGACCGGGGCGCCCGAGGGCTTCGTCTTCAACGGGACCAACGACAACGACGACCCGGCCGACACCGACAACCAGATCCTCTCGATCGACGAGGTCCAGAAGAACGAGGGCGCCGGCGACGGCACGTTCATCGCCCAAACCGAGTTCGACGAGATCGGGAACACGTTCGACCAGGCGACGAGGAACGCGATCCGCGAGAACCTCGACGGCTACGGCGACGGCTTCGCCGGCCGCGGCGCCTCGCTGAACCAGGCATTCGAGGCGCTCAACCCGCTGCTGACCAACCTCAAGCCGGTCGCCGAGACGCTCGCCGACCCGCGAACGCAGCTGGCGCGTTTCTTCCCGGCCCTCGGCCGGACCGCGGCGATCGTCGCGCCGGTCGCCGAGCAGAACGCCGCCATGTTCGGCAACCTCGCGACCACCCTCGACGCGATCGGCAGCGACCCGACCGCGCTCCAGAACACGATCGCGGGCGGGCCGCCGACGCTCCAGACCGGGATCGACGTCCTCCCCGACCAGCGGCCCTTCCTGAGCGAGTTCGCCGAGCTCGAGCGCCGCCTGCGCCCGGGGGTCCAGCAGCTTCGCCTGGCGCTGCCGAGCCTGAACGGCGCGATCCGGGTCGGCACTCCCGTCCTCGCCCGGAGCGCCGGCACGAGCCACCGGCTCAAGGGCGTCTTCACCCAGCTCGAGAGCCTCGTCGAGGAGCCGACGACGAAGAGCTCGATCGTCCGCCTCGGCGACCTCTTCGACAGCGCCAAGCCGCTGGCCGATTACGTCACCCCGGCACAGACGGTCTGCAACTACTGGAACTACTTCTGGACCCTGCTGCCGGAGCACCTGACCGAGACCGACTCGATCGGCTTCTCGCAGCGGGTCTCGCTGATCACGACGCCGCAGGGCTCGCTCAACCTCGACCTCGACCTCGACGGGGCCGGCGGGCTGCCGCCGATCCCGACGAGCGTGCCCGGCGAGGCGCAGACGGGCCTCTCGACCGGCGGCTACTCCGGGATCCAGGCCAACGGCAAGTACGGCCAGCTCGCGCCGCCGCCGCACACCGAAGGCGAGTTCGACCCGCACGAGCTGCCGATCCTCCACGCGCACGCCGCCGCGCCGACCGGCCAGAACGGCTCCGACTGCCAGCCGGGCCAGACCGGTTACGCGCTCGGCCAGATCCGCGTGCCGGGCCAGTCGAAGAAGAACCCGGCGGCGATCGTGCCCGACCTGCCGGGCGACCGCGGCGTCACCGACGTCTTCTGGAAGCAGGACGGCACCCGCGTCCTCAAGGACACCCGCGTCGCATCGAGGCAGCCGTGAGGAGCTTCTCGCCGAAGAAGATGCCGGACTGGCTGATCGGTCTCCTGCTGGTCATCGTCCTCGCGGTCGGCTCCTACGTGGCCTTCACCAAGAAGGTCCCGTGGGGCGGCGGCACCGAGGTCTCGGCGGTCTTCCGCTCGGCCCAGAACCTGCGCCCGAACTCGCCGGTCCGGATCGCCGGGGTCGAGGTCGGCAAGGTGACGAAGGTCGAGCCACTCGCCGACTCCGACGCGAGCGGGGGCGAGGGCGCGACCGGCTCGACCGCGAACGGCCAAGGCGCCGTCGTGACGATGGAGATCGACGACGACGGCCTGCCGCTGAAGGAGGACGCCCGCTTCGAGTTGAAGCCGCGGCTCTTCCTCGAGGGCAACCTGTTCGTCAACGTCAGCCCGGGCAGCCCGTCGGCGCCGGTCGCCGACAGCGACTACGTCTTCCCGCCGCAGCAGACCGACAACACGGTCCAGCTCGACCAGGTGCTGACCGACGTCTTCCAGGCCGACGCCCGGCGTGAGCTCCAGGTCTTCCTCGACCAGTTCGGGAACGCGCTGACGAAGGAGGGCGGAGCCGAGTCGATCCGCGTCCTCAACAAGACCTCGCCCGGGGCCTTCAAGTACACGTCGCAGGTCAACCAGGCGCTGCTCGGCGAGAACCCGCACGACCTCTCGTCGCTGATCTTCAACCTCAACCGCGTCGTCCGCGGCCTCGACGGAAACGAGGAGGCGCTCAAGGACCTGATCACGAACCTGCGGATCACGACCGGGAGCTTCGCGGCCCAGGACGTCTCGCTCGAGCGAGCGATCCAGGAGTTGCCGAACACGCTCGAGGCGGGCAACCGCGCGTTCGCGAGCCTCAACGCGGCGTTCCCGCCGACGCGCGCCTTCGCCCGCGAGATCCTGCCCGGCGTCCGCTCGGCGCCGGCGACGCTCGACGCGGCGACGCCACTGCTCGCCCAGCTCCGCGGCCTCGCTCAGCCCGACGAGCTCCGCGGCCTCGTCGCCGACCTCAGGCCGACGGTTCCCGACCTCGCCCGCCTGACCCGGAAGACGCTGCCGTTCATGGAGCAGACGAGGTCGCTGTCGAGCTGCTTCAACAACGTGATCATTCCCTGGTCGCAGGATCAGGTCGACGGCGGCCCGGTCTACAACGCCGAGCACGGGCCGAACGGCGACGTCTTCGAGGAGACGGCCTACGGGCTCGCCGGGATCAATGGCGAGAGCCGCTCCGGCGACGCCAACGGCCAGTACATCCGCGTGATCGGCGGCGGCGGCTCCAACACCGTCCAGCTGACGGACGAGAGCACCGGGGCGAATCTCGCCGGCGTCACGCCGTTCCCGATCGACGGTGCCATGCCTCCGGTCGACCCGGATGTGAAGCCGCCGTTCAAGCCGGAGGTGCCGTGTGAGAACCAGGACCCGCCCGACCTCCGCGCGGTGCCCGGCCCGCCGCCGGATCAGACGAGCGCTCCCGCCGGCGCGGCACCCGCGTCCGGCACCGAGGCCTCCTCGCTCGTCACCGACGCGACCAGCACCCTGAAGGGCCTCGGCGAGGCCGCGCAGGCCAAGGACGACGGCGAGGACTCGAAGGCCAAGCGCCTGCAGAAGCAGGCGATGAAGGACCTCAACGACTTCTACGAGACCTACGGCTCCGGGGGCGGCGGATGAGCGTCGCGATCCGCAAGCACCTCCGGGACTTCGTCGCCATCGCGTTGCTGCTGATCGTCGGGATCGCGGCTGCGTTCGTGATCGTCCAGAACCAGCGGCTGCGGATCCCGGTGCTCGAGCAGCGCCCGTTCGAGCTCAAGGCCGAGTTCCAGACAGCGCAGGCGGTGGTTCCCGGCCAGGGCCAGACGCTGCGGGTCGCGGGCGTCAAGGTCGGCGACGTCGAGGACGTCTCGCTCGAGGACGGGGTCGCGGTCGTGACGTTCGGCGTCGATCGCGACTTCCTGCCGGTCTACCGCGACGCGACGATCCTCCTGCGGCCGCAGACCGGGCTCAAGGACATGTTCTTCGAGATGGACCCGGGGACGCAGAAGGCGGGAGAGATCGACGAGGGCGGCACCGTCCAGCTCGCCAACACCGCTCCCGACGTCAACCTCGACGAGATCCTCGGGGCGCTCGACAACGACACGCGGGCGTACCTGCGGCTGCTGCTCGTCAGCGGCGGCCAGGCGCTCGACAAGCGCGACAAGGATCTCGGGCGGCTCCTCGGTTCGCTCGGGCCGCTGACGAAGGACATCGACAAGATCAACTCGAAGGTCGCCGAGCGCAAGGACAACCTGCGGCGGCTGATCACCAACTTCAATCTGCTGACCCGCGAGGTCGGGCGCAGCGAGCAGAGCCTGACCGACCTCGTCGAGGCGTCGAACACGTCGATCTCGGCGATCGCCGAGCAGGATCCGAGCGTCCAGCGCGCGATCCGCCTGCTGCCCGGGACGCTGGCGCAGTCGACGACGGCGCTCAACCACATGTCGGAGTTCGCCGACCAGCTCGGCCCGGCGCTCAACGACCTGCGCCCGTTCGCTCGCAACCTCGACCAGGTCAACGGCTCGACGAAGCGGCTGGCGATCAAGACGACGCCGGTCATCCGCGACCAGATCAGGCCGTTCGTGCGGACGGCCCGGAAGCCGGTCAAGAGCCTCGACCGGGCCGCCGGCAACCTCGCGAAGGCCACCCCGAAGCTGACGGTCGTCGCGAGCAAGATCAACCGGCTGGGCAACATGGCCGCCTACAACCCCGGCGGGGCGGAGCCGCCGGGCACGCCGAACCGCGACGAGGGCTACCTCTACTGGGGCGCCTGGCTCGGGCACAACTCCGGCTCCGTCTTCCAGGTCCAGGACGCGCACGGCGTCGACCGCCGCATCTACCTGACCATCGGCTGTGATGAGGCGCTGTCGCTGCTCGGCGCCAGCCCGCTGGCTCCGGCCGTCACCGGCCTGCAGCAGCTGTTCGCTCCGGGTGCGCCGTTCGCGGGGGGCTGCTGATGCAGAAGTCCGCTCCATCCATCGGTCGCGTCCTGATCGCCGTCGGGTTCACGCTCTCGTGCTTCCTGCTGCTGCTCTTCCTCTGGGTCTCGTTCGGCGGCCCCGTCCCGCTGAAGGCGGAGAGCTACAAGATCGATGCCTACTTTCCGGAGGCGACCCAGCTCGCCACGGAGTCCGACGTCCGGATCGGCGGCGTCTCCGTCGGCAAGGTCAAGTCGGTCGAGCTGGCGCCGGTCGAGGACCAGATCGACGGGCAGGACACGTCCGTGGTCGAGATGGAGATCGAGCCCGAGTTCGCGCCGATCTCGAGCGACGCGCGGGCGATCCTGCGCCAGAAGACGCTGCTCGGCGAGACCTACGTCGAGCTCACCGCCCGCACCGAGCCGCAGGGCTCCGGGGTGCCGGTGTCCCTCGGCGCGGCGGCCGCCACGACCGATGCCTCCACCGAGAACGTCGAGTCGGTGCCCGAGGGCGGGTCGCTGGGTCTCGGGCAGGTCCAGGACCAGACGCAGATCGACGAGATCTTCAACGCCCTCGACAAGGAGACGAGGACCGCGTTCCAGCAGTGGCAGCAGGGAGCGGCGATCGCGATCCGCGGCCGCAGCCTCGACCTCAACGACGCGCTCGGCAACCTCGGCCCTTTCCTCGGCGACGCCTCCAACGTCCTCGGGGTGCTGCGCCGCCAGCGCGACCAGCTCCAGGGCCTCGTCCGCGACACCGGGACGGTGTTCGACGCGCTCAGCGAGCGCGACGGCCAGCTCGCCGACGCGATCACGGGCACGAACGCCACCTTCGAGACGCTCGCCTCCGAGGACCAGGCGCTGCGCGAGTTCTTCCAGATCGCGCCGACGTTCGAGAACGAGACCCAGCTGACGCTGAACCGCCTCGACGAGTTCCAGGCCAACACGCGTCCGCTCGTGCAGAAGCTGCTGCCGGTCGCCAACGACATCAGCCCGACGCTACGGAGCGTCCGCCGCCTCTCCCCGAACCTGCGCTCGCTCTTCTACGACCTCGACGACCTCAACCGGGCCTCGCGCCGCGGGTTCCCGGCGCTCGCGAGCTTCCTCCACGAGCTCAAGCCGACGCTCGGCAACCTCGATCCGTTCCTGGCGAACCTGAACCCGGTCGTCTCCTGGCTCAACTACTACCGCTCCAACGTCACCGACTTCCTGTCGAACCCGCCCGCCGGCCTCTCCGGCCAGCTCACGCCGCAGCCCGGGCAGCCGGCGCCGCGCCACGTGCTGAAGCAGCTCGGCTACATCACCCAGGAGTCGCTGGCGATCTATCCGAACCGGCTCCCCGAGAACCGCGGCAACGGCTACCTGATGCCGTACAACGACCTGATCGCCGGCGGCGGCGCCGCGCGGAACGGGATCTTCCCGAACTGGGACTGCGACAACACCGGCGGCGGCGAACGGTTCATGGGCGACGGCGGCTCGCCGACGGTTTCCACGTTCGACGAGCCGAACCCGCCCGGTGCCATCCCCGGCACGACGGCGCCGTTCGCCCCCTGCTTCATCGCGCCCGACTACGGCTCCCAGTGGGGCGGCGGGCACTTCCCGCACGTGATGAAGGACCGCTGAGCCGCCCGGTGGCGAATAGGATGAGCCGGTGATGCCGCACGTGGCCGGGTCCAGGAGTTGAGCTACTTCCGCGACGCCGACGAGGTCTACCGGGTACTCGGCGGCATCCTCGAGACGCTCGGGGCCGACGAGGAGCTGAGCATCGGGCGGGCCGACACCGTCGTCGAGAACCGCTACAGCGATCCCGACGCCGTGATCACGATGACCCTGCGGCCGGAGGAGCCCGCGCTGGTGGAGTTCGGCGCGTCCTCGGCCGAGCCCGAGATCGTCCTGACGATGGCCAGCGACGTCGCCCACCGCTTCTGGCTCGGCGAGGTCAACGTCCCGCTCGCCCTCGCCCGCGGCGAGATGACCGCGACCGGCCCGACCCCGAAGCTGCTCGCCCTCGTGCCGCTGCTCGAATCCGCCTTCCCGCGCTACCGCGAGCTCCTGACCAGCCAGGGACGGAGCGACCTGGCGGAAGCATGAACGCGGGCGACGAGCGCGAGGCCTGGATCGCCGCCGTCAAGGAGGTCGCGGCCGACCGCGAGCTGACCTACGAGGAGGTCGGCGGGCTCAACCCGCGCGACGCGCCCCCGGCGCTCTGTCCCGGCGGATCGAACCGCCTGACCGGCCAGCTCGCGCCCGACTACTGGGGGGCCAGCTGCGACGCCGACGAGTACGAGGCGGGGGGCATGTTCCGCAAGGCGGTCCTGCCGGCGGCGATCCTCGCGAAGGCACACATGCCCGACCTGACGACGGTCGTCCCGGCCTTCGACGTCGAGTCGATCGAGTCGACGCCCGACGAGCAGCTCCGGAGGATGAGCCGGCTCCGCGTCGAGTTCGAGAGCATCGACTTCAACCGCCGCTTCATCGCCACGGTCCCCAAGGGCCACGACCCGATCGCCCTCCGCGAGCTCTTCAGCCCCGGCTTCCTCACCTGGACCACCAGCATCGACCGCGAGGTCAGCTTCGGCGCCTCCGAGCGCCAGCTCTACTTCCTCTGGAAGCTCCGCGAGCGCACCCGCGCCGAGCTCAAGCTGGCCCTCGACAACGCCGGCAACCTCTTCCGCCGCGTCCGCTCCGAGCTCGAGGAGTCCGGCGCCGCGACCTACCCGACGGGCCCCTGGTACGCCGGGATGGAGCCCTTCCCGGGGTAGGGGTGGGTGTTTCGGCCCGCGCCGGGGCCCGGCGCCGGCCGGGAGTGGGTTCGGCAGTGAGGGGAGGTGGCTGGAGGGGCGGAAGGCTCACCCCGAGGGTCGATGGCGAATTGCGTCCCTGGGAGGGACCGAATTCGCCATTGAGCGGCTGACTCAGCCACTCAACCGCACAAAACTGACCACAGTGGTCAGCAACGTGCAGTTCGTCACCGGAATGACCCTCACCACGTCCCCTCACTGCCAAACCACCTCCCACCCAACGCAAGGGGCCCCGGCGCGAGCCGAACGCCTCGCCGCAGGCCTTACGCCTCCTCGAACCCCGGATCGCCGGGAAGCAGGACCTCGAAGTTCTCGCGGTCGCCGCGGACCTTCGGTGTGATCGGCTCGACCCGGCGCGTCTCGCCCTCGGCGAGGACGGCATCGGCGTCGGGGAAGTCCACCAGCTCCTCGAGGTGCCGGACGGTCGGGAAGGAGAGCTCGAGGCCGCCCGCGGCGTGCTCGTCGAGCGCCCCGGCCGGCGTCAGCCAGCGGGCCTCGTCGACCTCGGTGCGGTCCGGCTCGGGCTTGCTGTGGGGCGGGGCGAGGGCGACGTAGAAGCGGGTGTCGAAGCGGATCGGGACCACCTCGGGCGTGACCCAGCGCGACCAGGGCCGCAGGGCGTGGGCCTCGAGCGGGATCGACGCCTCCTCGCCGAGCTCGCGGGCGCCGCAGACCCGGTGGGCGAGTTCCTCGAGCTCCACCTCTAGCTCGAGAGCGGCGGCGATGTCGTGGTCGGCGTTGTCGACGGCGCCGCCCGGGAAGACCCAGACATTGGGCATGAACCGGGCCTCGCTGCCGCGCTTCAGCATCAGCACCTCGAGGCCGCGCTCGCGGTGTCTCCCGCTGCGGCGCAACAGGATCACGGTGGCCGCGGGACGCGGGACGGCGGGCTGATCCACGCCGGGCACTCTACGTTAGGCTTCCCCGCCTCATGAGCGAGACCGAGACCAAACAGCAGTGGATCTGCACCTCCTGCGGGTACATCTACGACCCCGCCGAGGGCGACCCCGACGGCGGCATTCCCGCCGGGACCGAGTTCGAGGACATCCCCGACAACTGGTTCTGCCCGGTCTGCGGCGCCCGCAAGGCGGACTTCGAGCCGCTCGACTGAGCCGGTCGCTCAGGCGTCCAGCGCGCGCTCGCGCCGGCGCCGCCTGATCCGGGCGACGACGAAGGCGACGAGCCCCGCGATCACCGCCATCGGGACGACGATCGCCAGCGTCACCAGGAGCACGCCGGCCAGCGTCCGGAGGACGTCGACGGCGTCGTCGAGCCAGTCGCCGAGCGTCCGCTGCGAGCTGGCGTCCGGGTTGCTGCGGACGGTGACGTCCAGGCTCGAGAGCCGCGCCTTGCGCGTGACCTGCTCGTAGGCGGCCTCGGCCCGGGCGATGTCCTTGCGGGCGTCAGCGATCTTCTGCTCGAGCGCGTCCGCCTCGGCCGTGGTGGTCGCGTTGCCGAGGGCCTGGAGAAGCTCATGCCGCCGCGCGTTCGCGTCGCGCAGCTCGTCCTTGGCGTCGACCACCGGCCGGGTGATGTCGGTGGCGGTCTCGTTCAGCGAGTCGACGTCGGCGAGATCCGTCATCCGGTCGAGCGCCGCATCGAGGTTCCGGGTCGGGACCGTCAGCTGGAGCGAGGCCGACGCGCCGTCCGAGGTCTCGCTGATCTGCGAGTTCTCGACGATGCCGTCGAGCGAGCGGGTGATCGAGATCACCTCGTCCGAGACGCCGCGGACGTCGTCGGGCTGCGCCGACAGCGTCAGCTGAGCATCGCGGTCGACCTTGCGGTTCTCGGTGCCGGGGGCGATCTTGCTCGTCCCGCCCGCCACGGTCGGAAAGGCGGCGGAGGGGTCGGCCGACTGGCGCGAGAACTCGCGCAGCTGGCTCATCTCGCCGTTCGAGTCGAAGGTCTGACCGGCAGACTCCGGCGTCGCGGTCGTCTGCGCGACGTCGGAGGAGGAAGCCGAGTCGCTCGTCCCCGAGGTCGAGCCGCCGCGGTCGACGGCCACGACCACGACGACGAGCAGGAGCGCAGCGAGGGCTCCCGCCGGCGCCATCCAGCCCCCGGGGCGCCGCGAAGGCCGCCGCGAGCCGCCCGCTCCACCGCCGCGGGGGAAGCCCGCGGCGGCGCGCTGGTCGAGACGAGCTGCCCATCCGGCGTCGGGCTGCGGCCGGTCGGCGCGGAGGAGTGCGCTCAGGCCGGCGAGGTCGGCGCTGTCCATCGGATCGGTTCCGTCGGGGGTCATGCCATCTCCTCTCGAAGCTTGTTGACGGCGCGGTTCAGCCTGGTGCCGGCGTTGGAGGTGCTGATGCCCAGCACCTCGGCGATCTCGGCGTTGCCGAGCCCGGCGAAGAAGCGCAGCGCGATCAGCTCGCGCTCGCGGAGCTCGAGCCGGGCCAGGGCAGCGCGCAGCGACTCCCGCTGCAGGGCGGCCTCGGACTCGTCGCCCGGATCGGCGGCGGCGACGTCCTCCGGCTCGGCGAGCAGGGACGCCGTCCGCTTGCGGCGGCGCAGCTCGTCGAGCGCGGCGTTGCGGGCGATCCCGAAGACCCAGGCACGGCCGTTGCCCCGGCGCGGGTCGAAGCGGCGCCGGCGCCGGTAGGCACGCTCGAACGCCAGCGCCGTGACGTCCTCGGCCGCATGTCGGTCGCGGAGCAGCCCGGCGACGTAGGCGTAGACGTCGTCGCGGCTCGTCCGGTAGAGCTCGTCGAAGGCGAGCGCGCCCGGCGATGCCGTCGCCTCCCGCCCCGGTGCTGTCGCAACCTGCTGCACACCCCTACTACGACGCGGCCGGCGAATCGTCACGGCTCCCGTCGCAGGGCGTGCTCAGGGAAGGTGCATGACCCGCCCGATCAGGCGGTCCCAGACCCGATCGGGGAGCACCCGCCGGAGGGTTCCCATGACGTGGGCATCGCGGCCGATCCGGTACCGGGCGCGGGGGCGCGGCGTGACGAGCGCCTTCTCGATCACCGCGGCGGCGTGGTCGGCCGGGATGCCGCGGGCGCCGGTCTCCTCGGCGGCCCGCCGCAGCGACTTGATCGCCTTGCCGTACAGCTCCTTGGCCTCCGCCGGCATCCGCTCCTCGGTGCGGTCGAACTGCCCGAGGCCGCTGGTCCAGATCTCGGTGTCGATGCTGCCGGGCTCGATCGCGATCGTCTTGATCCCCCAGGGCCGGAGCTCGACCCGGAGGCTGTCGCTGATCGCCTCGAACGCGAACTTCGACGCCGCGTAGGGACCGAAGAACGGGGTCGCCACGACGCCGCCGATCGAGGTGATGTTGACGATCCGCCCGCGCTTCGCCCGCAGCGCCGGCGCCATCGCCTGGATCAGACCGACCTGGCCGACGAAGTTGACCTCCATCTGGTTGCGGAGCTCGTCGAGCGGCACGAACTCGAGCGGGCCGGTGTAGGCGACGCCGGCGTTGTTGACGAGGGCGTCGAGTCCGGCCGGCGCGTCGGCGCCGATCCGCTCGACCGCGGCGGCGACCGTGTCGGAGTCGGTGACGTCGAGCAGGATCGGACGCAGGCGCTCGGAGCCGGCCGCGGCGAGCGCGTCGAAGTCGGCCTGCTTGCGGACGCCGGCGAAGACCTCCCAGCCCGAGGAGTCGAGGCGGAGCGCCGTCGCCCGGCCGATCCCGGTCGAGCAGCCGGTGATCAGTGCGGCCCGGAAGCTCAAGCCGCCGCCCGCCCCGGCGCCTCGGCGGCGACCGGCAGCTGCGCGGGGGCGCCGGCCGGATAGGCGCCGGCCACGGCCTCGCGGATCGCGGCCGCGGTGATCGCGACGAGCCGGCCGAGGTCGCGCTTGCTGATCGCGAGCGGGGGCACGAGGACGATCGTGTCGCCGAGCGGCCGGACGATCGCGCCGCGCCGCCGCGCCTCGAGCGTCACCCGGTGACCGAGCCGGAGGGCCGGATCGTGCTCGCCGAGGTCGATCCCGACCATGAAGCCGACGGCGCGAACCTCCTCGACCTCGTCCATCGCCGCGACGCCCGTCAACAGCTCGTTGAGCCGGGCGATCTTCGGCTGCAGGCGCTCGAGCGTGTGCTCGCGCTCGAACACGTCGAGGCTCGCGATCGCGGCCGCGCAGGCGAGCGGATTGCCGGTGAACGTATGGCCGTGGAAGAACGTCCGGAACTCCTCGTGTTCGCCGAGGAAGCCCTCATAGACGCGTTCGGTCGTCAGCGTCGCCGCGAGCGGCATGTAGCCGTTGGTCAGCCCCTTGCCGAGGCAGAGGAAGTCCGGCGCCACCCCCTCGCGCTCGCAGGCGAACATCGTGCCGGTGCGGCCGAAGCCGGTCGCGACCTCGTCGCAGATCAGGAAGACGTCGTGGGCGTCGCAGAGCTCGCGAACGCGGCGCAGGTAACCGGGCGGCTGCACGAGGATGCCGCCGGCGCCCTGGACCAGGGGCTCGACGATCACCGCCGCCGTCTCCTCGCCATGGCAGTCGAGGACCCGCTCGAGCGCCGCCACGTCGCCGGCGGGGACCGAGCGCTTCGCGAACAGCAGCGGCTCGTAGGCGCCGTGGAAGAGGTCGATGCTGCCGGCGGAGACGGCTCCGATCGTGTCCCCGTGGTAGCCCTCGCAGAGGCCGATGAACGAGGTCCGGCGAGCATGCTGCCCACCCTGCTGGCGCCGGTACTGGAAGGCCATCTTCAGCGCGATCTCGGTCGCCGTCGAACCGGCGTCGGAGTAGAAGACCCGGCTCAGGCCCTCGGGCGCGATCTCGGTCAACCGGGCCGCCAGCTCGGCCGCCGGCGCGTGGGTGAGGCCGAGCATCGTCGAGTGGGCGACGCGGTCGAGCTGGTCGCGGACGGCGCCGTCGATCGTCGGGTGGCGATGGCCGTGGACGTTGCACCACAGCGACGAGGTGCCGTCGATGTAGCGCGTGCCGTCGGTGGCGATCAGGTCCGTGCCCTCGCCGCGCTCGACGACGAGCGGCTCCTCCTGCTCCCAGCCGCGCTGCTGGGTGAACGGATGCCACAGGTGCCTGTGGTCGAGCGCCGCGATCCGTTCGTTCATCCCGCCGAAAGCTAAGCCCGCAACCGGTCGGAAGCCCGGATGCGGAAGTGCGCAAATTGGAGGCCGGAGCGGCTCAGAGAAGCCCGAGACGGGGCCAGCCGTCCGCCTCGGCGAGGTCGACCTCGCCGAGGGTCACGACCTCGATCCCGGTGAGCTCGGCGATCGTCTCCCGGTTCGACTCCTCGAGCCGCCCCGGCTTCGCCGGCCAGCGGTTGAGGACGACTGCGCTGATCTCGAGCTCCGCGGCCCAGGCCGCCTCGATGGTCAGCAGCGTGTGGTTGATCGTCCCGAGGCCGGATCCGGCGACGATCGCGACCGGATGCCCGAGTTCCGCCGCGAGGTTGCGGACGAGGTAATCGGGCCGGAGCGGCACCATCAGCCCGCCGACGCCCTCGCAGACGATCGCATCGGCCGCCTCGGCCGCGTCCTCGGCGACCCGCTCGAGCAGTTCGGTGTCGATCTCCTCGCCGGCCATCTCCGCCGCCAGGTGCGGCGAGACCGGCGGCCCGTAGCGGTAGGGAGCGATCTCGTCCTCGCTCTGGTCGCTGCCGGACGCCCGGGCGAGCAGTTCGTGGTCGGCCTCGCCGCCCTCGTCGAGGCCGGAGACGGCGGGCTTGAACACGGCGACCGTCAGCCCCTCCGCCGCAGCCTCGGCCGCGATCACCGCGGCGACGACGCTCTTGCCGACCTCGGTGCCGGTGCCGGTGACGAAGATCCCGCGCGCCGCCACCGCGCCGACCTCAGCCCGCCTGGGCTGCCGGCTCGGAGCCCGCGGCCTGGATGCCCTCGGCGGCAGCCGGCCGCTCGGGCGACTTGACGACCCGCCAGGCGTGGCGCTCGACCCGCAGCTCGCCCGGCTCCGGGTCGGGGAGGTCGATCGACCAGTCGCCGTCGGCGGAGACCGCGCGGAACGCGGCGGCGAGGATGCCCGCAGCCTCGACGAGCTGCTCGGGATCGTGGTCGGCGACGACGGTGAGCCGGAGGCGCGAGGTGCCGTCCGGCACGGTCGGCGGCCGGATCGCCTGCGCGTAGACGCCGGCATCGAGAGCGCGACGGCAGATCGCGACCGCGCGGTCAGGATCGCCGACTCGCAGCGGCAGGATCTGGGCGCCCGCCCCGCCCGGCTCGAGGCCGGCGGCGGCGAGGGCGGCGCGGAAGGTCGACGCGTTCTCGCGGAGGCGACGGATCCGGGACGGGTCCGTCTCGACGATGCCGAGGGCCGCGTCGGCGGCGGCGACGACGGCGGGGGGGAGGCCGGTCGAGAAGATCAGCGGCCGCGCGGTGTTGACGAGGAGGTCGCGCACCCGGCGCGAGACGCATGCGTACGCGCCGTAGCTGCCCAGCGCCTTGCCGAGGGTGCCGGTGAGGACGTCGACCTCGCCCGCGAGCCCCGCCTCCGCGACTGACCCGCGGCCGCCGGGGCCGAGCGCGCCGACGGCGTGCGCGTCATCGACCATCAGCATCGCGCCGTGGCGGCTGGCGAGCTCGCGCAGCCATCCGAGCTGAGCCACGTCGCCGTCCATTGAGAAGAGCCCGTCGGTGACGATCAGCCCGCAGTGGCCGGGGAGCCGCCCGAGGCCCCAGGCGAGGTGCTCGAGGTCGCGGTGGCGGTAGACGAAGGTCTCGGCTCCGGCGAGCCGGCAGCCGTCGATGATGCTCGCGTGGTTGAGCTCGTCGCTGAAGACGACGTCGCCGCGGCGGGCGAGGGCGGCGATCACCCCGGTGTTCGCGAGGTACCCGGAGCCGAACAGGAGCGCCGTCTCGGTTCCGTGGAAGGCGGCGAGGTGCCGCTCGAGCCCCTCGTGCGGCCCCATGTTCCCGGAGACCAGCCGCGAGGCGCCGGTGCCGACCCCCCAGCGCTCGACGGCCTCGGAGGCCGCGGCCTTGACGTCGGGATGGGCGGCGAGGCTGAGGTAGTCGTTGGAGCAGAGCAGCAGGACGTCCTGGCCGTCGAGCTCGATCCGCGGTCCCTGCTCGGACTCGACCGTCCGCATCCGCCGGAAGAGCCCGTCCTCCTTGATCGCGTCCAACCGCTCATCCACGGTCACTGCGGGCGGGACCGACATCAGGCCGCCTTCTTCGGATAGGCGGGGACCTTCCCCTTCTTCTTGATCGTGCGGAGCTGCGTCGAGGGGTCCCAGAACGGCGCCTCGGCCTGGCTGTCGATCAGCTCGTCGACCGGTGTCCGCGGCGAGGTGCCCTCGAGCCAGCCGCTGCGGTTGTCGGGTCGCGGGTTGGCGCCGTTGTCGGGCTGGCGGGCCACGTTCAGCCCGAGGTCGGTGAACATCTCCCGGTCCTCGGCCGGCTCGGCGCCGAGCGTCGTCAGGAAGTTGCCCATCATCACGCCGTTCAGCCCGGCTTTGACCGCCAGCGGCTGGAGCTCGTGGAGGTTCTCGACGCGGCCGCCGCAGAGGCGGAACAGCGCGTCCGGGAGGATCAGCCGGAAGATCGCGATCCACTTGACGACGTCCCACGGGTCCATCAGCTCGCGGTCGCCGAACTTGGTGCCGACGCGCGGGTTGAGGAGGTTGATGGGCACCGATGTCGGGTCGATCTCGGCCAGCTCGAACGCCATCTCGACCCGTTGCTCCGGCGACTCGCCGAGGTTGAGGATGCCGCCGACGCAGGTCTCCATCCCGGCTTCGCGAACGGCGTCGATCGTGCGGATCCGGCCCTCGTAGCGGACCGTGGTCGTCACCTCGTCGTAGTAGGAGCGCGAGGTCTCGACGTTGTGGTGGACCCGCTGGATCCCGGCCTCGGCGAGCTTGTGGGCGCGGTCGGCGGAGATGTGTCCGACCGAAGCGCAGCGCTTCAGGTTCGTGTTCTCGGCGACGAGCCGCGCGCCCTCGAGGATCTTCGCGAAGTCGCGCTTCGACAACCCCTGGCCCTGGGTCACCATGCAGAACCGGTGCGCGCCGGCCGCCTCGGCGGCCTTCGCGTGCTCGAGGATCTGCTCCGGCTCCATCATCGCGTGCATCGGCGTGTCGGCCTCGGCGTACCGCGACTGGGCGCAGAACCCGCAGTCCTCCGAGCAGCCGCCCGACTTCGCATTGACGAGCGAGCACATGTCGGTGGAATCGCCGAAGTTCTCGGTCCGGACCTCCCAGGCGCGCTCGACCAGCGCTCCGATGTCGTCGTGGTCGGTCAGCTCCCCCAGCGCCAAGGCCTCGTCGAAAGTGATCAGTGGTGCCAAGGACCCTCCTCGAGTCGGGCTGCTCGCAGGGCGGGAACGCGGTCCCGCTTTCAAAGACGGGAACCGATGCTAGGTACGGCGGCGGACGGCTCTGGCGGGCGCGGTCAGCCGCCGGCGGTGGGCGATTCCCCGGGCGGCGCCGGGGGTGGGGTCTCGCCCGAACCGACCGGCGCCGGGACCGGGCGATCCTCGTCGATGGGCTCGCGGGCACCCGTGGTCCGCGTCTCGAGCTTGCAGTTGTTGAGCGCCCGCGCGTAGAAGCCCAGATACTCGCGCCAGTTGCCGTTCCAGTAGTCGGAGTCGTGGCCGCCGGGGCCGTTGCGGACGATCGGCTCGAGCCCGCTCGCGGTCAGGGCGTCCTCGAAGGCCTGATCGCCCTGGAGGAAGGGGTCGTCGTCGCCGGCGTCGATCCACAGGCGCGTCCCGCGGAACGGGCTCGGGTCGAGCTTCGCCGCCGCGATGATGTCGTTGCGTTCGAAGTCGGCGGAGTCGTCGAAGGCGCCGTCCGCCGTCTCGGAGGCGGTCTCCCAGATCGCCGGCGAGTGGCCGCCGACGGCGCAGAACCGCTTCGGCGAGAGCCGGGCGATGTCGTAGGCGCCGAAGCCGCCCATCGAGATGCCGCCGATCGCGACCTTCCGCGGGGAGATGTCGAAGCGCCGGATCAGCTTCGGAATCAACTCGCTGAGGACGTAGGCGGCCCACTGGCCGCTGTCGCGGTTGTGCCAGTAGGAGCTCTGCCCGCCGTAGGGGAAGGCGACGACGGGAGCGCGATCGCGGAGGTCGGCGAGCGCCTCGAACATCGGGTCGACCAGGTAGCTGCGCTCGTCCTCGCCGCGGCCGTGGAGGAAGACGAGCAGCCCGCGCTGCTTGTTCGGGATCCGGCGGGGGACGACGACCCGGACCGGCATCGTCCGGTCGAGCAGCTTGCTGTCGACGTCGAACTTCTTGATCTTCGCGCCGAAGGTCTCCCGCGCGGCCTCGTCGCTGAGCCAGGTTCGCTGGACGAACAGCGCGACGCCGATCACGACCAGGGCGCCCAGCACCCGCAACGCGATGAACCGCGCCGAGTGGGGCGAGCGGTCGATCGTCCGATCGAGCTCCTCGGCGGGCGGCGTTTCCGGGTCGCTCACGGCAGCGAAGGTACCGAGCGGCCGGGTCGGCGGCGCCCACAGTCGCGTCGCGCGGGCCGCAGGATCGGCTGCGTCGAGGCGCGCACGAGCATCTCGACAGTAGAAAGTAGTAAGTTCTACTTCCTACTTTGCCGGTACTCGGATCCCGCATAGACACTGGTTCGGCGACCTACGCGGAGAACCGCGAACGGATGCTGGAGCGGCTCGAGAAGCTCGAAGAAGAGCAGGCGAAGGCATGCCTCGGCGGCGGCGAGAAGCGGATCGAGCGCCACCATTCGCGCGGCCGGCTGATGCCGCGCGAACGGGTCGAGATGCTGCTCGACCGCGATTCCCCCTTCCTCGAGATCGGCGCGCTCTGCGCCTACGGCTCCGAGTACGAGGTCGGTGCATCGCAGGTGAACGGGATCGGCGTCGTCGAGGGCGTCGAGTGCATGGTCGGGGCGTCCGACCCGACCGTCCGCGGCGGCACCAGCAACCCCTACACGCTGCGCAAGAACCTCCGCGCCCAGGAGATCGCGATGGCGAACCGGCTGCCGGCGATCGGGTTCGTCGAATCCGGCGGCGCCGACCTGCCGCGCCAGAAGGAGATCTTCGTCCCCGGTGGCGCCAACTTCCGCAACCTGACCAGGAAATCGGCCGCGGGGATCCCGACTATCGCGCTCGTCACCGGCAACTCGACCGCCGGCGGCGCGTACCTGCCCGGCATGTCCGACTACACGGTGATGGTCCGGGACCAGGGCCTGATTTTCCTCGGCGGCCCGCCACTGGTGAAGATGGCCACCGGCGAGGAGGCCGAGGAGGAGGCGCTCGGCGGGGCCGAGATGCACTCGCGCGTCTCCGGCGTCTCCGAGTTCATCGCCGCTGACGAGGCCGACGCCGCCCGGATCGGCCGCGAGATCGTCCGCAACCTGAACTGGCGCAAGCACGGACCCGAGCCGCGCGGCGAGGGCGCCGACCCCATCCACGATCCCGAGGAGCTCCTCGGGATCGCCTCCCACGACCTCCGGATCCCCTTCGACGCCCGGGAGGTGATCGCCCGGGTCGTCGACGGCTCCCGCTTCGACGAGTTCAAGCCCGCCTACGGGACCCAGCTCGTCACCGGCTGGGCGGAGCTCCACGGCTGGCCGGTCGCGATCCTCGCCAACAACGGCGTGATCTTCAACGAGGACGCGGAGAAGGCGGCTCACTTCATCCAGCTCGCCGACCGCGTCGACACCCCGCTCCTGTTCCTCCAGAACACGACCGGCTACATCGTCGGCGAGGACTACGAGCAGCGCGGCATCGTCAAGGCCGGCGCGAAGATGATCAACGCCGTCGCCAACGCCGGCGTGCCGAAGCTGACCCTGATGATGGGCGGCTCCTACGGCGCCGGCAACTACGGGATGTGCGGGCGCAGCTTCGAGCCCCGCTTCATCTTCAGCTGGCCGAACCACAAGACCGCGGTGATGGGCCCCAAGCAGCTCGCCGGAGTGATGGAGATCGTCATGCGCGCCGGTGCCGAGCGCCGCGGGATCGAGATCGACGAGGAAGCGCTCGCCGCCGGGACGAAGGCGGTCGAGGAGCAGATCGAGAACGAGTCCGACGCGTTCGTCGCCAGCGGCGAGCTCTGGGACGACGGGATGATCGACCCGCGCGACACGAGGACGGTGCTCGGCATCGCCCTCTCGGCGGCGATGAACGAGACCTGCGAGGGCTCCGGGCGCTTCGGCGTCTTCAGGATGTAGCGGATGGCGCGGTCGTTCAGCAAGGTCCTCGTCGCCAACCGCGGCGAGATCGCCCGCCGGGTCTTCGCCGGCTGTCGCTCGCTCGGGCTGGCGACGGTTGCAATCCACTCCGACGCCGACGCGGACGCGCCGTTCGTCGCCGAGGCCGACGAGGCGGTGCCGCTCGGCGGCACGACCGCCGCCGAGTCCTACCTCGACGTCGACAAGGTGATCGCCGCAGCCGAACGGACCGGCGCCGATGCCGTCCATCCCGGCTACGGCTTCCTCGCCGAGAACGCCGGCTTCGCCGAGCGCGTGCTTGCCGCCGGGCTGACCTGGATCGGCCCGCCGCCCGGCGCGATCGAGGCGATGGGCTCGAAGGTTCGCGCCCGGGCGCTGATGGAGGAGGCCGGAGTGCCGATCGTCCCCGGCCGCGAGCTCGGCGAGGACGCCGACGTCGCCGCCGCGGCCGATGAGGTCGGCTACCCGCTGCTCGTCAAGGCTTCGGCGGGCGGTGGCGGCAAGGGCATGCGCCCGGTCGCCGAGCCCGGTGAGCTCGAGTCGGCCGTCGCCGGCGCCCGCCGCGAGGCCGAGGCGGCCTTCGGCGATCCGACGGTCTTCCTCGAGCGCTACCTGCAGAAGCCGCGGCACATCGAGATCCAGGTGCTCGCCGACGCCGAGAACACCGTCAGCCTCGGTGAGCGCGAGTGCTCGGTCCAGCGGCGCCACCAGAAGGTGCTGGAGGAGGCGCCCTCGGTCGCCGTCTCGCCCGAGCTCCGCGAGCGCCTCGGGGCTGCCGCCGTCGCCGCCGCCGAGGCGGTCGCCTACTCCGGCGCCGGCACCGTCGAGTTCCTCCTGGATGAGGGCGGTGAGTTCTTCTTCCTCGAGATGAACACGAGGCTGCAGGTCGAGCATCCGGTGACCGAGATGGTCCTCGGCCTCGACCTCGTCGCCGAGCAACTCCGGATCGCCGCCGGCGAGCCGATGTCCGACCGCGCCCGCGAGCCCCGGATCGACGGTCACGCGATCGAGGTCCGCCTCTACGCCGAGGACGCCGCCGCCGGCTTCCTCCCGCAGACCGGAACCGTCGAGCGGATCGATGTCCCCGGTGCCGAGCCGTTCGCCGTTCCCGCCGGGCACCGCCGCGTCGGTCTGAGGCTCGACTCAGGGGTGGAGGACGGCTCCGTCGTCGGTCCCGCCTACGACCCGATGCTCGCCAAGGTGATCGCCTGGGCGCCCGACCGCGAGACCGCCGCCGCCCGCCTCTCGAAGGCGCTGCTCGACGCCGAGCTCGACGGGCTCGTCAACAACCGCGACTTCCTCGTCCGGCTGCTCCGCTCCGAGCCGTACCTCACCGGTGCGACCGACACCGGCCTGCTCGACCGCGAGCCGGGGTTGGGCGACGCCCTCGTCGACCCGGTCGCCGAGCCGGGATACGCAGCCGCCGCCGCGCTGGCGGCGATGGCCGAACGACGCGCCGGGGCGAGCGTGCTCGGCTTCGCGCCTCCCGGCTTCCGCAACAACCTCTCCGAGCCGCAGCACGTCTCGTTCGCCGTCGACGGCGGCGACCCGGTGACGGTCGACTACTCGCTGCGCCGCGGCGGGCCCGACCTCACGGTCGCCGGCGAGGCCCTCGACTCACCGCGGATCGACGCGGCCGATCCCGGCCTGGTCGACCTCGAGATCGGCGGCGTCCGCCGTCGTTACCGGGTGCGGCGCTCCGACGGCGTCCATCACGTCAACGGCCCATCCGGGCAGGTCTCGCTGCGCGAGCTGCCCAGGTATCCGGGCTCGGAGGAGGCGCTCGCCGAGGGCGCCCTCGTGGCCCCGATGCCGGGCAAGGTGATCAAGCTCGCCGTCGCCGAGGGCGCGGAGGTCGAGGCCGGCGACGTGATCGTGGTCCTCGAGGCGATGAAGATGGAGCACGAGTTGACGACGACCGCATCCGGCAAGGTCTCGTCGCTGGCGGTCGCCGAGGGCGACCAGGTCGACGCCGGCACCCCCCTCGCCGTAATCGACTAGTTAGCCGGCGCCGGCGTGCACCGCCGCCCACAGGTAGAGGCAGGCGAGGCTGCGGTGCGGTGACCAGCGCTCGGCGATCGCGACGGCCTCCTCGGGCGTCGGCGCCTCCTCGAGCTCGAGCGCGATCCGGATCCCCTCACGAAGGCCGAGGTCGCCGCCGCTGAAGACGTCGGGGCGGCCGAGGTCGAAGAGCAGGAACATCTCGGCGCTCCAGGGCCCGATGCCGCGGAGGGCCACGAGCGTCTCGATCACCTCGGCGTCCTCCATCTCGTCGAGCTCGTCGAGCCGGAGCTCGCCCGCGGCGACGGACTGCGCGATGCCCGCGGCGTAAGAGGCCTTGCGGCCGCTGAGGCCGGCGTCGCGCAGGAGCTGCTCGCCCTCGGGGGCCGAGACGTTCTCCGGCGTCGGAAGCCCGTCGAAGGCCTCGAGGACACGGCCCCAGACGGTCTCGGCGGCTGCGGTCGAGACCTGCTGGCCGACGATGATCCGGAGCAGGGCGAGGAAGCGGTCCTCCATTCGCGACCAGAGGCGCTCGTCGATCTCGGTCGACTCGACCGCATCGATGATCTTCGCGAGCGCGGGGTCGAGCGCCGCGAGCTCGGCCCGCGCGTCGCTCGGCCGCCCCCCGGGCCGGTCGCTCAACGGCCCTTCCACTCCGGGGGACGTTTCTCCCCGAAGGCCCGGACGCCCTCTTTGAAGTCCTCGGAGGCGAAGCACGACTCGCGCAGGGCGACGAGCTCGTCCACCTGCTTCGGGCTGAGGCGGGGGAACTGCGAGAGCGTCTCGATCGCGTACTTGTTGCCGCGCAGCGAGAGCGGCGCGTTGCCGGCGATCAGCGACGCCACCTCGAGCGCGCGGTCGGCGACCTCGGCGGCGGGATGGACCTCGTGGACGAGTCCGATCTCCTCCGCCCGGGCCCCGTCGAAGACGCGGCCGGTGAGGAAGAGCTCCTTCGTTCGCGGGACGCCGACGGTGTCGATGAAGCGCTCGAGCCCGGTGTGGCCGTAGATCAGACCGAGCTTGGCCGGGGGCATCCCGAGCTTCGCCTCGGCCGCGCAGACGCGCAGGTCGCAGCGGACCGCGAGCTCGAGGCCGCCGCCGAGGCAGTGGCCGTTGATCGCGGCGATCACGGGATAGGGGTGGGCGCTGATCGCCTCCATGGCCGCCGTGAAGGGATGGGCGACGAGCGCCTCGGCGTCGCGCTCGAAGGTGTCGTCGGGGATGGCGCCGATGTCGTATCCGGCTGAGAACGCCTTGCCGGCACCGGTTATCAGCACGCAGCGGACGTCGATTCCGTGGTCGAGCAGCGGCAGCGTCTCGGCGATCGCGTCGAGGACCGGATGGGAGAGCGGGTTGCGCTTGTCGGGGTTGTTCAGCGTCAGCCGGGCGACGGCGTCGGCCGGGAAATCGAGGATCAGTTCGCCGCCCGCGAGCTCACGCGGCTCGCGTCCCTCGGTCCCGTTCTCCAGCCCCTCGCTCGACATCGGCGAGGAGCCTACGTGAGGGCGACTGGCCAGGCGGCCAGGCGGGTTCGCCCCCGGGACCCGGGCGCGGTAACGTCTCGATTGCAACCAGCCTTTTTCCGCGCAAACGAGGAGAGTCCAGTGGAGCCCACCGCCACGCCCGAAGCAGCCGCGACCACGAACGGGACCAACGGGAGTCCCGCCGCCGCGTCCGCAAACGAGGTCGAGGTATTCAACCCGGCGACCGGCAAGCTGATCGGGACCGTCCCGGCGATGACGCCGGACCAGGTGACGGAGGCCGTCGCCCGTGCCCGCAAGGCGCAGCCCGCCTGGGAGGCCGCCGGCTTCGCCGAGCGCGGCCGGATCCTCCGCCGCGCGCAGAAGTGGACCCTCGACAACGCCGAGCGGATCATCTCGACGATCGTCGCCGAGAACGGCAAGACCTACGAGGACGCGCAGCTCGCCGAGGTCTCCTACGCGGCGTCGGCCTTCGGGTTCTGGGCCAAGAACGCGCCCGAGTTCCTCGCCGACGAGAAGGTCAAGTCGGCCTCCCCGTTCGTCCTCGGCCGCAAGCTCAAGGTCCGCTACGCCCCGGTCGGGGTCGTCGGCGTGATCGGCCCGTGGAACTACCCGCTGACGAACTCGTTCGGCGACTGCATTCCGGCGCTGGCGGCCGGCAACTCGGTCGTCCTCAAGCCGGCGACGCTGACCCCGATGACCTCGCTGCTGATGGCTGAGGGCCTGCGCGAGTGCGGCGTCCCCGAGGACGTCTTCCAGGTCACCGTCGGCGAGGGCAGCTCGATCGGCAACGCGCTGATCGACGCGGTCGACTTCGTCATGTTCACGGGCTCGACCGAGGTCGGCAAGAAGGTGATGATGCGGGCGGCCGAGACGCTCACCGGCACCGCCATGGAGCTCGGCGGCAAGGACCCGATGATCGTCCTCCGCGACGCCAACCTCGAGCGCGCGGCCAACGCCGCCGTCCACTACTCGATGCAGAACGGCGGCCAGACCTGCATCTCGGTCGAGCGCGTCTACGTCGAGGAGCCGGTCTACGACGACTTCGTCGCTCGCGTCACCGAGA
This sequence comes from Solirubrobacterales bacterium, assembly GCA_046330285.1. Taxonomy (GTDB): domain Bacteria; phylum Actinomycetota; class Thermoleophilia; order Solirubrobacterales; family 70-9; genus RHKX01. The sequence goes on from JAXLSX010000009.1 coordinate 80,697, forward strand.
AGATGCGCGCGCTGCGCCAGGGAGTGCCCGGCGGGCCCGCCCAGGTCGACGTCGGCGCGATGACCTCGTCCTCGCAGACCGACCTCGTCGAGGAGCAGGTCAACGACGCGATCGAGCACGGCGCCCGAGCGGTCGTCGGCGGCAAGCGCGGCACCGGACCCGGCGACTTCTTCGAGCCGACGCTCCTGCTCGACGTCGACCACACGATGGAGGCGATGAAGGAGGAGACCTTCGGCCCGACCCTCCCGGTGATGAAGGTCAAGGACGCCGACGAGGCGATCAAGCTCGCCAACGACTCGCCCTACGGCCTGCAGGCGTCGATCTGGACCAAGGACGCCGCTCGCGGCGAGGACCTCGCCCGCCGGGTCGAGGCCGGCGTGGTCTGCATCAACGACGCCCAGCTCAACTACGTCGCGCTCGAGCTGCCGATGGGCGGCTGGAAGGACTCCGGCGTCGGCTCCCGGCACGGTGCCGGCGGCATCCGCAAGTACACGAAGCAGCAGACCCTGCTCGTGACGCGGTTCGCGCCGACCGACAAGGACATCCACATGCTGCCCTACGACTCGCCCCGGAAGACGAAGCTCCTCGGGCGCACGTTCAAGTTCCTCTGGGGTCGCGGGAAGCGGGACTGAGCCGATGAGCGCGGGGGACTTCACGAAGGTCAACCTCCGCGACGAGGTTCCCGACGTTGCCGGGCAGTCCGGAGTCGAGGGCCTCGCCGCGCACTTCGCAGCCGGCCCGCTCGGCCTGCAGAAGTCGGGTATCAGTTACCAGCGGATCGAGCCCGGCAAGCGCCAGCCCTGGGGGCACCGCCACCAGGAGCAGGAGGAGGTCTACGTCGTCATCGCCGGCAGCGGCAAGGCGATGCTCGGCAACGAGGAGGTCGAGGTCGGCGAGCTCGACGCGATCCGTGTCGCCCCGGCGCTCGCCCGCAACTTCGAGGCCGGGCCCGACGGCCTTTCGCTGCTCGCCTTCGGCGCGCCCCGCCCACCCGACCAGGAGCCCCCCGGCGACGCCGAGATGCTCCCCGGCTGGTGGGGCGACGAGGACTTCTAGCCGCCGCGCTCGCCGCCGGCCTGCTCGGCGGCCTCGCGGGTTGCGGTGACGAGGAGGGTCCGCCGGTGCCGACGTTCGGCGGCACCGACGAGGAGCAGATCGCCGGGACCGTCAACGCGATGACGGGGGCGATCGCGGCGGGGGACGGCGAGCTGGCCTGTGGGTTCATGAGCGAGCTCGGGCAGGAGCGGATGGTCCGGATCGGCCGACAGGTCGGCGGCGAGGAGGTGACGACCTGCACCGCTGCGGTCCCCGCCGTCGAAGCCACCGGCTTCGACCCCGGTGACTTCCGGGTCACGCCCAATGACGTATTTCTCGACGAGGAGAACCCCGACCAGGCTTCGGCGAACTGCGATCTCCGGGGCGCTTTCCTGGTCGTGCGGACGGACGCCGGCTGGCGGGTCAGTGCTCCGGCCTGCGTCGATTGACCTACGCTGAACCGATGGACCAGCGCATCAGCCTGATCACGCTCGGAGTCGCCGACCTCGAACGCTCGGTCGCCTTCTACGAGGCGCTCGGCTGGAAGCCCGGCAACGACTGGCGGGCCCAGGACGTCGCCTTCTTCCAGTGCGGCGGGATCGCGGTGGCGCTGTGGAGCCGTGAAGAGCTGGCCGCCGACAGCACCGTGACCGACGCCGGCGGCTGGGGCGGGGTGACCCTCGCCTACAACGTCGACTCGCCGGCGAGGGTCGACGCGACCATCGCCGAGGCGGAGTCAGCGGGTGCGAGGATCGGCCGCAGCGGCGCCGAGACACCGTGGGGCGGCTACTCGGCCGTCTTCATCGACCCCGACGGCCACCCATGGGAGGTCGCCCACAACCCGCACTGGACGCTGGCCCCGGACGGCTCGGTGACGATCTAGCTACTCGAGCACCACTAGGACGTCGCCCTCGCTCACCGACTGACCCTCTTCGCAGCGGATCTCGGCGACCGTGCCCTCGTCCTCGGCCTCGACCGGCATCTCCATCTTCATCGACTCGAGGATGACGACGGTGTCGTCGAGCTCGACGGTGTCGCCGACGGCGACCTCGATCTTCCAGACCGTTCCGGTGATGTGGGCGGGGATGTCCGGCACAGGGCGGCAGAATAGTCGCCGGTGACGGCGGAAGCGGAGAACGGACCGGGGCGGATCGCCATCGTCGCCGCGCGGGACGAGGGCGATCGGATCGGCGCCACGCTCGCGGCGCTCCGCGAGGCCTCGCCGGGCATCGGTCTCTGGGTCGCCGACGACGCATCCAGCGACGACACCCGGGACGTCGCGCTCGCGGGCGGGGCCACGGTGATCGGCCGCAACAGGCCCCACGGCAAGGGCGGCAACGTGACCGCCGCGGCGACCGCCGCGCTCGAGGGACTCGATCCGGAGGTGACTGTCCTGCTCTGCGACGGCGATCTCGCCGCGACCGCGGGTCGGCTGATCCCGCTCCTCGAGGCGGTCGAGGCCGGCGAGTGCGACCTCGCGATCGCCGCCTTCGAGCGCAAGGTGGGAGGGGGCCTCGGCCTCGCCAAGGGATACGCGCGCAACGCGATCGAGAAGCTCTGCGGCCTCGAGACGACGGCGCCGATCTCCGGGCAGCGGGCGATGCGGGCCCGCGTGCTCACCGATCTGCTGCCGCTCGCACCCCGCTACGGGATGGAGATCGGCATGACGGTCGACGCGGTGCGCGGCGGCTACCGGGTCGGCGAGATCGAGCTCGATCTCGCGCATCGGGCGACCGGGCGCAGCCTCCGCGGGTTCATCCATCGCGGCCGCCAGCTCCGCGACTTCGTCGCCATCTACCGCGACCGCCGCCGAGCCGGCCGTGGATAGGCTCGCGCAGTGATCCTCGCGATCGACCAGGGCACGACCGGGAGCACCTGCCTCGTCTTCGACGGCGAAGGCCGGATCGCCGGCCGCGGCTATTCCGAGTTCGCGCAGTACTTCCCGCGGCCGGGCTGGGTCGAGCACGACGCCTCCGAGATCTGGGAGGTGACCCGCCAGGTCGGCCGTGAGGCGCTCGCCGACGCCGGCATCGACGGCGCCGACCTCGACGCGATCGGGATCACCAACCAGCGCGAGACCGTCGTCGCCTGGGACCCGAGGACCGGCGAGCCGGTCCACCACGCACTCGTCTGGCAGGACCGGCGCACGGCCGAGCGCTGCGGCGAGCTGATCGCCGCCGGCCACACCGATCTCGTCCGCGAGCGGACCGGGCTCGTGATCGACCCCTACTTCTCGGGAACGAAGATCGAGTGGCTGCTGGCCAACGTCCCCGCCGCCCGCGGCGCGAAGTTCGGGACGATCGACTCCTGGCTCGTCCACAAGCTCTGCGGCGTCCACGTGACCGACCTCTCCAATGCATCGCGGACGCTGCTCCTCGACATCCGCAGTGGCGAGTGGGACCCGGACCTCTGCGACCTGCTCGGAGTCGATCCGGCGTCGCTTCCCGATCCCCGGCCGTCGGCCGAGGTCTACGGCACCACGAGCGAGTTCGGCGGGAACGTGCCGGTGGCGGGCATCGCCGGGGATCAGCAGGCGGCCCTGTTCGGACAGGCATGTCACCAGCCCGGCGACGCGAAGAACACCTACGGCACCGGCAGCTTCGTGCTGCTCAACAGCGGCGATACCGCCCCGGTGCCGGTCGAGGGTCTGCTCGGCACGATCGCGTGGGGGATCGGCGAGGAGATCACCTACGCGCTCGAGGCGGCAGTGTTCGTCACCGGCTCCGCGGTCCAGTGGCTCCGAGACGGCCTCGGGCTGATCGAGAGCGCCGCCGAGACCGCCGCTCTCGCCGCCTCGCTCGACGACAACGACGACGTCTACTTCGTCCCCGCCCTGACCGGCCTCGGCTCGCCCTACTGGGACCCCTACGCCCGCGGGATGCTGATCGGCCTGACCCGGGGGACCGGCCGCGCCCAGATCGCGCGAGCGACGCTCGAGGCGATCGCCTACCAGACCGTCGATGCCGTCCGTGCCCAGGAGGCCGCGTCCGGCGAGCGCCTCAGCGCCCTGCGGGCCGACGGCGGCGCCGTCGTCAACGAGTGGCTGATGCAGTTCCAGGCCGACGTTCTCGGCTCACCCGTGATCGTTCCCGAGATCAGCGAGACGACCGCGCTCGGCGCCGCCTATCTCGCCGGGATCGCCGTCGGCGTCTGGGATCGCGAGACGGTCGCCGGGATGTGGCGCGAGCGGGTCGCCTACGAGCCGCGGATGTCCGACGACCGCCGCCTGTTGCTGCTCGAGCGCTGGCACGACGCCGTCTCCCGCTCGCGGGAGTGGGCCGGCCCGACCGCATAGATTTCCCCGCAGTGAGCACCCACCTCGTTACCGGATTCCCCGGCTTCATCGGCCGCCGCCTCGTCGCCGAGCTGCTCGAGCGCGAGCCCGAGGACTCGATCATTGCCCTCGTCGAGCCGCGGATGGTCGGCGCGGCCCGCGAGGCCGCGCTGGCGATCGACGGCGGCCCGCGGGTCGAGGTGCTTCCCGGCGACATCACCGATCCGGTGCTGGCTCTCGGCCAGGACCGCTACGCGCGGCTCGCCGCCGAGGTCGACGTCGTCCACCATCTCGCCGCGGTCTACGACCTCGCCGTGCCGGCGACCGTCGCGCACCGGATCAACGTCGAGGGCACCGGCAACGTCCTCGCCTTCTGCCGGGCCGCCGAGCGCCTCCAGCGCCTCAACTACGTCAGCACCGCCTACGTCGCGGGCGACCGGACCGGCGTCGTCTACGAGCACGAGCTCGACCGCGGCCAGGGCTTCAAGAACCACTACGAGTCGACGAAGTTCCAGGCGGAGGTCTGGGTCCGCAGCGCCGCCGACCGGATCCCGACCACGATCTTCCGGCCGGCGATCGTCGTCGGCGACTCCCGCACCGGCGAGACCCAGAAGTTCGACGGGCCCTACTACGCGCTTCGCTTCATCGCGGCGACGGCGGGGAGGGGAATGCCCGTCGCCAACATCGGCCGCGGCGCGACCCCCTTCAACGTCGTCCCCGTCGACTTCATCGTCGACGCACTCGTCGAGCTCGGTCGCTCCGAGGATGCGATCGGCGAGACGGTCCATCTCTGCGACCCCGAGCCGCTGAGCTCGGCCGGGATGTTCGAGCTGCTGACCGAGCTCTACGGGGCCAGGCGCGCCTCCTACCGGGTGCCGCCCCGCCTCGTCACCGGCGCGCTCCGGTTCGCGCCGGTCCGCAACTTCTACGGCGGCACCCCGGCGGAGTCGATCCGCTACCTGAACCACCCGGTCCGCTACGACACGCGCCGCGCCGGCGAGCTCCTGGCCGCCGCGGGACTGCGCTGTCCGCGGTTCTCCGAATACGCGCCGGCGATGGTCTCCTACTTCCGCGAGCACGAGCTCGACCCGGCTTTGGCGCCGGCCGCGACTCCGCGGTAACCGCTCGCGGGTAGAGGGGTACCAACACCTGCGCGCAGGGCGCCCTCGAGCATGTCGGAGATCAAGCCACAGCGATACAAGGACGAACGTCCGCCGGAGATCCTCGACGAGTTCCACGAGTACTCGCGCAACAACGAGCCGTTCATCGTCTACGAGATCGTCCGGCTCGTCACCACGCCGCCGTCGCTTCTGATCTACCGGACCCGCCAGATCGAGGTCGACAACGTCCCCGCGAGCGGCCCGGTGATCCTCGCCGCCAACCACTTCTCCAACTACGACCACTTCCTCGCCGGCGTCTGGCTGCGGCGGAAGATCCGCTTCATGGCGAAATCGCAGATGTTCCGCCAGAACAAGATCCTCGACCTGATCTACAAGTACGGCGGCGTCTTCCCGATCAGACGGGGCCATGCCGACAACGAGGCTTTCGAGACCGTCTACGCCATCCTCCGGAACGGCGGCTGCGTGATGATCTACTGCGAGGGCGGTCGGTCGCGAAGCGGTGCCCTCGGCGAGGCCAAGCCCGGGATCGGGCGGGCCGCGCTCGAGAGCGGCGTTCCCGTCGTCCCGGTCGCTATCCACGGCTCGAAGGGGATCCGGAGCTGGAAGAAGCTGCGCTTCCCGAAGATCACGATCCGTTACGGCGAGCCCGTCAGCTTCCCGGTCGTCGAGAACCCGAGCCGCGAGCAGCAGCTCGAGTGCGCGCAGGAGATCTTCTCCCACGTCCGCGAGATGTACGACGAGCTCGAGCGCGACGGCCGCGACGCCGTCATCAAGCGGGTCCGCGACGGCGAGACGCCGCCGCGTCCGAGTTACTCGTAGACCTTCTGGACCGTCTTCCAGCGTTCCGGGTCGTGCCCGGGGAGGATCTCCGCCCGCGGGTAGGTCCGGGCGAACTGCTGGAGCTCCCGCAGCGAGCGCTTCCAGAGGTGCATGTCGACCGGCCGCGGCGGACCCTCGCCGCCTTCGAGCTGCGAGCTCAGGTAGATGGCGTCGCCGGCGATCACGAGGTCGCGATCGCTCAGCCTGCAGACCACCGAGCAGTGACCGGCCGAATGCCCCGGGGTGTAGGCCAGCCGGACGCTGCCGTCGCCGAAGAGGTCGAACGTCCGGCCGAAGCTCGCGTAGGAGGCGACCCCCGGACCGTCGAAGTCGATCGTGCGGTAGTCGAAGAGGTAGTCGTAGTGGGCGGGGCGGTACCCACGCAGGAATGGCCGCGGATCGGTCGTGGCCGCTTCCCACTCCGCGTTCGAGACGACGAAGGTCGCGTTCGGGTACTCGGCGATGCCCGACGCGTGGTCGAAGTGGAGATGGGTCATGACGACCATTCGCAGGTCGTCCTCGTCGATCCCGCGCTCGCGGAGCTGCGAGGGGATGTCGCGGCCGGGCTCGATCCGGGGCTTCGCGAAGCGCGCCGTCAGGCTGCCGAGGTTGGCCGCCGGCTTCGCCGCGACCGAGCCGTGGAAGCCGGTGTCGACGAGGACGGGTCCCACGGTCGGATGGGTGATCAGGTAGACCGGGATCGGCACGAGCCACCAGCGCGACTTCGGCGTGCCGAGGCCGAGCATCCGCAGCGTCGCCATCCGGCCGGGCTTGCCGGCGAAGAACTGCGGCGGCGCCAGGATCGAGCCGCCGAGCATCGGCTCGACCTTCACGGCGGTGCCGGCCTGGCCGCCTCCGGGCAGCGGCTCGGTCAGCGGGCGCGTTTCAGCCTTGAGCTTGCTCATCCGGACCCTGAGGCTACCCGGACGCCGTCGCCTTCCCGGCCGTTCGCACCGCCGCCGCACGAGCGCTGGCAATAGGCTGGCGCGGTGATCTCCCAGCCCTCGAAGATCTTCGCTTCCGGCCTGCTCGACGGCCAGGTCTGCCTCGTCTCGGGGGCCGGCTCGGGGCTCGGGCGCGAGACCGCGATGGAGCTCGCCCGGCTCGGCGCCACGGTCGTCGGCTGCGGCCGCCGGCCGGAGCCGATCGAGGAGACGAAGGCGGCGATCGAGGCGATCGGCGGCAGCGGCGACGCCGTCGCCGCCGACATCCGCGACGAGGAGGCGGTCGCGGCCCTCGTCGACGGCGTCCTCGAGCGGCACGGCCGGCTCGACCTGCTCGTCAACAACGCCGGCGGCCAGTTCCTCGCCCCGGCGGAGACGATCAGCGCCAAGGGCTTCCGCACCGTCACCGAGTTGAACGTGCAGGGCACCTGGAACATGACCCACGCCGCCGCGACGAAGGCCTTCATCCCGCAGAACGGCGGCAAGGTTCTCAGCGTCACGCTCTCTCCCCACAACGGGATGCCGGGCATGGTCCACTCGGGCGCCGCCCGCGCCGCCGTCGAGAACATGATGCGGACGCTCTCGGTCGAGTGGTCGCGGTACGGGATCCGGCTCTGCGCGATCGCCCCGGGGCAATTCGACACCGAGGTCTTCCGGACGAAGTACCCGGCGCAGGTCGTCGAGACCGTGCCGCGGACGATCCCGCTCGGCCGGCTCGGTCGCCCCGAGGAGATGGCGTGGCTGATCGCCTACCTCGCGTCGCCCGCCGGCGATTTCTTCAGCGGCGCCGTGCTGACGATCGACGGCGCCCGCGACAACTGGTTCGGCTCCTGGCCCCCGCAGATGCAGATGGGCGAGGCGGGCGAGCCGCCCGCCGAGGAGCGGCGCTAGCCCTCTCCGGTGCCGGGGGGCAGCGCGAACGCGCGCTCGCCGAGCCGCCGGTAGCCCTCGATCGAGGGGTGGTCGCCCTCGTAGGTCCAGGCGTCCTTCATCGTGCCCGGCCGGGCCGGGTCCTCGAGCGTGTCGTGGAACGGAAGCACCGGAACGTCCTCGCGCCGGCCGATCGCCCCGATCGCCCGGTTGAGCCGGTCGATGTCGGCGTCGGCGTCCGGGTGGCCGTTGTTCCAAGGGAGGACGTCGGCGATCGCCACCGCGAGGCCCATCGACTTCGCCTCGCGGACCATGTCGCCGATGTCCGCCGCCGCCTCCGGGACCGGCCGGCCCTGGGCGATGTCGTTGATCCCGCCCTGGATCACGATCGCGTCGGCACCGTCCGCGCAGGCGTCGAGCCGGAGCGAGATCTGGTCGGTGCGCTCCCCGAACACACCGCAGTTGCGGAAGGCGAGGCCGGGATCGGCCTGCGTGGCCCAGTACTCGTACTGGCTGCGCTCGTCGACCTCGGAGCCGATCGCCACCCGGATTCCCTCGTCGGGGTCCCAGAGCGGCGACCCCGCGGTGATCGAGTCGCCGAGAGCCGCGATGACGGTCTGATCGGGGGCCGCGGCCGTGTCCGTCGCCGGGCCCGGACTGTCGCCGCATCCGGTGACGGCGATGAGCGCGACGGCGAGGGCGAGAGGAAGGAATCGGGCGAAGGTCACTGAACTTCGTTCAAGTCAACGGACAAGCCGGCCGATTGGATGAGACCGGGACCAAGCAGGGAGAAGTTTTGAGCACAGGGACAGGGGCAGGGACTCACAAGAAGCTCGTGCTGGCGGCCATGATCTGCGCCGTCGCGATGACGTTCATTGATCAGACGATCGTGTCGATCGCGATCCCCGATCTGCAGAAGGACCTGAAGCTCGGCGAATCGGGCGCGCAGTGGATCGTCAACGGGTACCTGGTCGCTCTCGCGGCCCTGTTCGCGTTCGGCGGTCGCATCGCCGACATTCGAGGCCACAAGCGGATGGTGATGATCGGCATCGTCATCTTCACCTTCGCGTCGGCCATGTGCGGCGCCACACCCACCGGGGACATCTCCGAAGCGTGGATCGTGTTCTTCCGGGTCGTCCAGGGCGTCGGCGCCGCGATCATGTTCCCGGCCGCGCTGGCCATCGTTGTGGACGCCTTCCCTGTCGAGGAGCGCGGAAAGGCGATGGCCGCCTTCTTCGGAATCGCCGGCGGCCTCACCGCGGTCGGTCCTCTCGCCGGTGGCTTTCTGATCGAGATCTCCTGGCGGACCATCTTCTGGATCAACGTCCCGGTCGCGATCATCGCGGTGCTGCTGACGCTTCGAGCGAACCCGAGCAACGAGCCACGCCCGGCGAAGCTCGACTACCGCGGCGCGGTGCTGGCGGCCGTCGGCCTCGGCCTCCTCGTTCTCGGCCTTCAGCAGGCCAGCGACTGGGGCTGGGACAGTCCCGCCACGATCGGCGCGATCGTGGTCGGACTCGCGGTGATCGGCATGTTCGTACGGACCGAGCTTCGAACGGACCCCCCGTTGATGCAGGTCCGGATCTTCAAGAACTCGGCGTTCGCGGCGGACAACCTGGTCCTGCTGCTGATTTCGATCGCCTTCGTACCGATGTTCCTGTTCGCCTCCATGTATTCGCAGATCTCGCTCGAGTTCAGCGCCAGCGAGGCCGGTGGCTACCTCGGAGTCTTCTTCGGCGGGTTCGTGATCGCCTCGCAATGGGGCGGGCGGATGCTCGATGCCGTCGGGGCGAAGCGGCCGGTGATGATCGGCTGCGCGATCGCCGCGGTCGGCTACTACCTGTGGGCGAAGTCGATGCCCGACACCGACCCCGGATCGTGGGATCAGTGGTGGCGGATCGTCATCGCCGGCGCCGGGTCGGGCTTCGTGCTTGGACCGATCACCACCGATGCGCTCAACCGCGCTCCCCACACCAGCTACGGCGAGGTAACCGGGATCACCCAGACCGCCCGTAACGTCGGCGCCAGCCTCGGCATCGCGATCCTCGGCACCATCCTGATCTCCGAGAACCGCTCCAACATCGAGTCCGGCTTCGAGAAGCTCGGTGCCTCGAAGGAGCAGGCCGATGCCGTCGCGAGCTCGATCACCCAGACGGGCGGGGGCCAGGCCTCCGACGCGATCTCATCCGGCGGCGCAAAGGCCCAGCAGTTTCTCGAGACCGTCCAGCACAGCTTCGCCCAGTCGACCGAAGTCGTCTTCTACGGCATGGCCGTAGCGATGCTCCTCGGCCTCGTGGTGACTGCCCTGCGGGTACCGCAGGGCAAGCCACCCGAGGCCCCGATCGAGTAGCTGCTGCAGATGTCGGCCGTCTCCTGCGGGCTACTGGGCGCGTTTCACGTTCCTATGGAACGCGATCCGCGCCCGGTAGCGCCGCAGCTCCCTCACTCAGTCTCTACGAGTACATCCCCGTGAACTGGCCGCCGGTGACGTTGATCACCTGGCCGTGGATGTAGTTCGCGTAGTCGGAGCAGAGCAGGAGCACCGGGCCGGCGGCCTCGGCGGGCTCGGCGGCACGACCGAGCGGGATCATCATCTTGCCCATCTGCCGCATCTGCTCGGGGATGCCGAGCTCGATCTTCTCGCCCTCACGCTCGATCTCGCCGGCGTTCTCCTTGGCCGCGGTGAGGCGGGTCTCGACGAAGCCGAACGCGATCGCGTTGCAGTTGATCTTGAACTGACCCCACTCCTTGGCGATCGTCTTCGTCAGGCCGGTCACGCCCGCCTTCGCGGCCGAGTAGTTGGCCTGGCCGGCGTTGCCCATCGTTCCCGAGACGGAGGAGATGTTGACGATCTTCCGGAACACCTCGCGGCCTTCGGCCTGCTCGGCCTTGGCAGCCTCGCGCCAGTGGGGGGCGATCGCGCGGATGACGCGGAACGGGACGATTGTGTGGATGTCGAGCATCGCCTGGAACTGCTCGTCGGTCATCCGGTGGACGACCCCGTCCCAGGTGTAGCCGGCGTTGTTGACGACCGCGTCGACCGAGCCGAAGGCGTCGACCGCGGCGGCGACGAGCTTGTCGGCCGCGTCGGGCTCGGTCAGGTCGCCGCTGAAGACGGCGGTCTCGCCGTCGATCTCGCTGGCCGCCTGCTCGGCGACGTCACCGTCGATGTCGTTGATGAGGACCTTGGCGCCCTCGGCGACGAACAGCTCCGCCGTCGCCCGGCCGATGCCGCGGGCAGAGCCCGTGATGATCGCCGCCTTGCCGTCGAGAAGTCCCATGTCTGCGTTGTCTCCTTGGTGGGGGTTGAAGCCGCCGGGACTCTATTTCACCTGCGCTGGGCGGAACATCATGTAGACGCTCAGGCTCTCGCCGAGCGGGCCCTCGCCGATCACCTCGAAGCCGCGCCGGCTGTAGAAGCCGATGTTCTCGGGCGTGTGGGTGTCGAGGGCGCAGGCGTGGCCGGCCGCGTCGCGGACCGCGAGGTCGTGGTCGAGCAGCCGCCCGCCGAGGCCCTGACCGTGGAGGTCGGGGTCGGTGGCGATCGTGTCGAGGTACCAGTGCTCGGTCGCCGGCTTCAGGCGCGCGATCAGCTCGTCGCCGGCGCGCATCTCGTCGGCGACGTCCCCGTAGGCCGCGTAGTCGGACTCGCTGCGCCTGCTCGCCAGCTCGGGAACTCCGGGCGGGATCCACATCGTCGTCGCGGCGCCGGCGCCGATCGTCCAGCACTCGCCGTGGGGGATGAAGCGCTCAAGCAGGTCGCTGTGGAAGCGGGTGTAGATCCGCTCCTCGCGATCGCTCGGGTCGGGCATCGCCCAGTCGCCCCAGGGCTCGTGCCAGGCGAAGGCGCGGGCGAACACCCGGGCGGCGCGGTCGACGTCGCCGACCTCGAGCCGCCGCGGCTCCTCAGAGACCGAATCCACGCCCGAGGATCTCCTTCATGACCTCGTCGGTGCCACCGCCGATCGGCCCGAGCCGGGCGTCGCGGAGGGCGCGTTCCACCTCGTACTCGCGCATGTAGCCGTAGCCGCCGTGGACCTGGACCGCTTCGTCGGCGGCATCGACGGCGGCGCGCTGGGTGAAGAGCTTGGCGGCCGTCACCTCGCGCAGCGCGTCCTGCCCCGACGTCAGCAGCCGGAGTGCGGAGTAGGTCATGGAGCGGCCCGCCTCGAGGTTGACGGACATCTGCGCGACCTTGTGGCGGATCGCCTGGAAGCTGCCGATCGAGCGACCGAACGCCTCCCGCTCCTTGGCGTAGGCGATCGTCTTGCGCAGGCACCAGTCGATCGAGCCGACGGCGCCGAGCGCCATCAACAGTCGCTCCCACTGGAAGTTGGCCATGATCAGCTGGAAGCCCTCGTTCTCGGTGCCGAGCAGGTTCTCCTCGGGGACCTCGACGTCGGTGAAGGCGAGCTCGCCGGTGTCGGAGGAGTGCCAGCCGAGCTTCTCGAGCTTCCGCGAGACCTCGTAGCCGGGCATGTCGCTCTCGAGGATCAGGAACGAGATCCCGTGGTGGCCGCCGGCGCTCGTCGTCTTGACGGCGCAGACGAGGAAGTCGGCGCGGACGCCGTTGGTGATGAACGTCTTCGATCCGTTGACGACCCAGCCGCCATCGACGCGCTCCGCCTTCGTCCGGATCGACGCGACGTCGGAGCCGGCGCCCGGCTCGGTGATCCCGAGCGCGGCGATCTTGGTGCCGGCGATCGCGGGGCGGAGGAAGCGCTCGTGCTGGTCGGGGGTGCCGAAGTTGAAGACCGGCGGCGTCGCGATCCCGGTGTGGGCGCCGAGTCCGGCGCCGACCCCGCCGCACATCCCGGCCGCGGCGAGCTCCTCGGCCCAGACCGCGTCGTGGATCATGTTCCCGCCCTGACCACCGAGCTCCTCGGGGTACTTGAGCCCGAGGAAGCCGAGTTCGGCGGCGCGGTCGAAGAGCTCGCGCGGGAACTCCCGGCGCTCCTCCCACTCGCCCTGCTCGGGGACGATCTCGCTCTCGACCCAGCGCCGGATCGTCGCCCGCAGCTCCTCGTGCTCCTCCTCGAATGGCGGGACGAGGGCGCGCTTGCCCGTGTCTTTGACGACGCTCACCCGCTGCACGCTACCGGTGCGACCGCCTTCTGGCACGATCACGCCATGCGCACCGCATTGACCGGGTTCAAGGACTTCATCAGCCGCGGGAACGTGGTCGAGCTCGCTGTCGCGGTCGTCATCGGGACCGCCTTCGGCGCTGTCGTCACCGCGTTCGTCTCGGGGCTGCTGACCCCGCTCGTCGCCGCGCTCGCCGGCCAGGCGGACTTCGGCGATCTGTCCTTCACGATCAACGACTCGACCTTCGCCTACGGCGCGTTCATCAACGCGCTGATCTCGTTCCTGATGATCGCGGCGGTCGTCTACTTCGCGGTGGTGCTGCCGATGAACAAGCTCCAGGAGATGCGGAAGCGCGGGCAGGACCCGGAGACGAAGGAGTGCCCCGAGTGCCTCTCCGACATCCCCGCCCAGGCGCGCCGCTGCGCCTTCTGCACCACCGAGCTACGCGCCGAGTAGCTCGCGCATCCGCTCGAGCAGCGTGCCGGCGTCGAACGGCTTGTCGATGAAGGCGACCCGGCCGGTCGTCGGCCCGAGGTCGCTCGGCGGGGCGTCGTCGCTGTAGCCGGACATGAACAGGACCGGGAGCCCGGGTCGCATCGCGACCGCGCGCCGGGCGAGGTCGTCGCCGCGCATCCCCGGCATCACCACGTCGGCGAGCAGCATGTCGTAGTGCGTGCCGGGGTCGTCGAGGAGGTCGAGCGCCTCCATCCCCCCGGGACAGGACGTGACCCGGTAGCCGGCGGTGTCGAGGATCCGCTCGGCGACCCGGCGCACGGCCTCGTCGTCCTCGGCGATCAGAACCGACTCGCCGCGGCCGGCCGGTGCCGCCTGCGAGGGCCGCGGCGACGCGGTCCGGCTGCTCTGGCTGGCCGGGAGGTGGATCTCGATGCTGGTGCCGCGGCCCGGGGCGGAGGAGAGGTCGATCATGCCCCCGGCCTGGGTCACGATCGTGTAGACGGTGGCGAGGCCGAGGCCGGTGCCCTGGCCGGATGCCTTCGTCGTGAACATCGGCTCGAAGGCGCGCGATGCGACCTCGCTGTCCATCCCGATCCCGGAGTCGGTGACGAGCAGGCGGACGAACCGCCCCGGCTCCACGCCCGGGTGGGCGATGGTCTCGGCCGGCGTCAGCTCGGCGTTGCCGGTCTCGAAGGTGAGCGTGCCGCCGCCCGGCATCGCGTCGCGTGAGTTCACGGCGAGGTTGATCAGGATCTGCTCGATCCGGGCCGGGTCGTCGGCGAGCGGCCAGAGCTCCGGAGCGAGCCGGCGCTCGACGACGATGTGCTCGCCGATCGTCGAGCGCAGGAACCCGTCGAGGCCGGTGATCAGCTCGTTGAGGTCGAAGACCACCTGAGTCCCGCTCTCGCGGCGCGCCAGGATCATCAGCTGGCGGACGAGGCCGACCCCGCGCTCGGCGGCGCGCCGGATCTCCTCGATGTCGGCGGCCGCCGGCGAGCCGGGCGGGACCGAGCCCTGGGCGAACCGGGCGTAGTTGATGATCACGCCGAGGATGTTGTTGAAGTCGTGGGCGATGCCACCGGCGAGCTGGCCGATGACCTGAAGGGGCGACTCGCCGTCGCCGTTCTCCCCCGGTGGCGTCCCGCCGGGGGCGCTCACTCGAGCAGGCCCCAGCGCATCGCGGTCGCCACCGCGGCGGCGCGGTCGGAGACTCCGAGCTTCTCGTAGAGGTTGTGGAGATGGGTCTTCACGGTCGCCTCCGAGAGGTGCAGCTCCTCGCCGATCCGAGCCGACGTCCGGCCCTCGGCCAGCAGTCGCAACACCTCGGACTCGCGGGTCGTCAGCGCCGGCCGCTCCGACGTCTCGCGGAGCTGGATCTCGGTCGCGATCCCGGCGGCGAACTGCGGAGCGATCACGGTCTCGCCGCGGCCCGCGGCGACGATCGAATCGCAGAGCTCGGTGTGGTCGGAGGCCTTCGACACGTAGCCGGCGGCGCCCTCGGCGAGCGCCTTGTAGGCGGCACCGGAGTCCTCGTACCCGGTCAGCAGCATCACTCGCGTCCGAAGTCCGTCGCGCTGGACCGCGCTGACGATCTTGAGCCCGTCGAGCCCCGGCATCCGGACGTCGACGACGGCGACGTCGGGCTCGAGCTCGTGGATCCGCTCGAGCGCCTGGCGACCGTCTGCCGTCGAGCCGACCAGGTCGAGGTCGGGACGCTCGCCGATCGCCCGCTCGAGACCCTGCCGGTAGACCGGATGATCGTCCGCGATCAGGATCGTCAGGCGCCGTCCGCTCACCGGCCTGATTCTCGCAGGCCAGGGGGCGGCTCCAGAGCCCGCGATCGGCTCAATCGGACGGTTGGTGTCCGGCTCAACCGGTGGTTCAGCCGACCGGGTGCTCAAGTCCTCGCCCTCGGCTGCCGATAGGTAGGCCAGACACGGTTGCATTCCCTCGCCCCAAGCGAGGGGGAACGGAACGGCAGAGGGCGTCGCGGCAGCGACGCCCTCCCTCGTTCAGGGGCCGGAATCACTCGATCAGGCCCCAGCGCATCGCCCTGGCGACGGCCGCGGCCCGGTCGGAGACGTCGAGCTTCTCGTAGGCGTGGTGGAGGTGGGTCTTGATCGTCGCGTCGCTGAGGTGGAGACGGCCGGCCACGTCGGCGACCGAGCCGCCCTCGGCGGTCAGGGCGAGGACCTCGCGCTCGCGGGCGGTCAGCGCCGGACGCTCGCCGCGCTCGCGCAACCTGATCTCCGCGGCCAGGCCGGACTGGAAGCGTTCGTCGATCACCGTCTCGCCGGCGGCGACGTCGCGGATGGCGGCACAGACCCGGTC
The DNA here is from genome assembly GCA_046330285.1 of Solirubrobacterales bacterium. Lineage (GTDB taxonomy): Bacteria > Actinomycetota > Thermoleophilia > Solirubrobacterales > 70-9 > RHKX01. The sequence continues at coordinate 96,632 of JAXLSX010000009.1, forward strand.
CGCCTCGCTGCGCTTGGCGAGGTAGCCGCCGACGCCCAGCGAGAGCGCCCGGTAGAGCGGCGCGCTCCCCTCGCCCGAGGCGAGCAGCAGGATCCCGGTCGGCGAGCCGCGATGCTGAGCTGCCTCGAGGACGCCGAGGCCTCCGGGTTCCGGAAGGTCGACATCGACGACCGCGACGTCGGGGCCGTCCTCGATCGCGGCGATCGCGCCCGCGGCGTCGCTCGCCTCGGCCGCGACCGCGAACCCGGGCTCGGATTCGAGCACGGCGACGAGCCCGATCCGGAACAGCGGGCTCGAGTCGGCGACGGCGACGAGGATCTCGCCGCCGTCCTCGATCGGAGACGGCACGTCGCCGATTCTGCAGTGGACGGGCGACCAGACCAAGCAATTGGACGAATGGATGAGTCCGAACTCATCCGATCGGATGGATCACGGCCCTGACGGTTCCGCCGATCGGACGATTGCGCCGGAGGCGTTCAGCGGGAATGGTTCCCGCAGGGCCTATGAGTCCCAAGAACCGGCGCGGCTCTGCCGCGTTTCTCAGGTCCGATCCATACCCATCCCCGCTTCGACCCGCCCACGGCAACCGGCGGGTCGAAGTCTTTCTTGCGGGCCCGGGAGGCCGCGGCTCGGCGTTCTCGTCGGCTCACGGCCTGGCGGCCGCATCGCCTCCTGCGTCCTTGATCAGCGGGCTCCCGGCCGCCGCAAAAGGCGCGGCTCGGCCTAGAGGCCGTATGAGCGGCCGATTACCTCGAGCATGATCTCGTCGGCGCCCGCGCCGATCCGGTTCAGGCGGACGTCGCGGTAGGCGCGCTCGATGCCGTACTCCTTCATGTAGCCGTAGCCGCCGTGGATCTGGATGCACTCGTCGGCGACCTCGCAGGCCACCCGCGACGTGTAGAGCTTCGTCGCGGTGATCTCGCGGACCGGGTACTCGCCGTTGTTGAAGCGCCACGCGGTCGAGTAGGTCAGCTGCTTCGCCGCCTCGATCTTCGTCGCCATCTCGGCGAACTTGTGCCGGATCGCCTGAAACTTGCCGATCGGCCGACCGAACGCCTCGCGCTCCTTCGCGTACTCGAGCGTCTTCTCGAACATCCGCTCGGCGCCGGCGACGGAGCCCGCCGCGGCCACCAGGCGCTCGCCCTGGAGCTCCCAGCTGATGTGGTAGAAGCCCTTGCCCTCCTGGCCGAGGATGTTCTCCGCCGGCACCCGGACGTCCTCGAACGACAGCTCGGCCGTGTCCGAGGAGTGCATGCCGAGCTTGTCGAGCGTGCGCGAGACCGTGAAGCCGGGGACGTAATTGCCGTCGTCGTCCTTGAGGTCGACGATGAACAGCGTGATGCCGTCGTGGCCGCCGTCGGGGTCGGTCTTCGTCACCAGCAGGATGAAATCCGCGCGTGCGCCGTTGGTGATGAAGATCTTCGACCCGTTGATCACGTACTCGTCGCCGTCGCGGCGGGCGGTCGTCCGGATACCGGCGACGTCGGAGCCGGCGCCGGGCTCGGTGATCCCGAGGCAGGCGATCTTCTCGCCCTTGATGCCGGGGACGAGGTAGCGCTGCTTGAGGTCCTCGGTGCCGAGCAGCTCGATCGGGGGCAGCACCATGTCGGTGTGGACCGCCAGGCCCATCCCGAGGCCGCCGGACTCGGCGTAGGAGAGGCACTCGGCGCGGACCAGCGAGTAGTAATAGTCGCCGCCCTGACCGCCGTACTCCTCGGGGAAGCAGAGGCCGACGTAGCCGAGCTCGGCCATCCGGTGCAGGACCGAGTCGGGCCAGTAGCTCTCCTCGTACTCCTCGGCATGGGGGGTGACCTCCTTCAGCACCCACGACTTCATCGACTCGCGGAGATCCTCGTGCTCGTCGGTGAAGATCAGATGCTTGCGTCCGGACCCGAAATCCGGCTTGATCACGTCACCAGTTGCCGTTGCCACCACTCTGCTCCTTGTCCGCGGGAAGATCCGAAAGTAGACAGTAGCACTTACTACTTCACGCCTCCGAGGGCATCGGGAAGGGAATTGCGGGACTTCAAAGGGGGTAGTCGGCGTCGCCGCCGTGGGCTACGCTCGCCCGACCGTGCCCGCTCAGCTCCCGTCCGGCCCGTCCAGCCCCGGCCTCTGGCAGATGCGCCAGTGGTTCCGCGACCCCGTGCGGTTCATGGAGCGAAACCGCGACCGCCATGGGCCCGTGTTCTCGGTCAAGCTCGGCGCGCTCAAGCGCTGCGCCTTCGTCGCCGACCCAAACGCCGCGTGGGAGGTCCTGAGCGGCGATCCGGACCGGTTCCGGATGGGCCCGACCAACCAGATCTTCCGGCCGGTGCTGGGGGAGAGCTCGCTGTTCCTGCTCGACGGCGAGGAGCACAGGCATCATCGCCGGCTGATGGCGCCGGCCTTCCACCCGCGGACGATCCGCGGATACGCCGGCCTGATCGAGGAGATCGCGGCGCGCGAGATGGCGGGATGGCCGGTCGACCGGCCCTTCCCGCTGCAGGGGCCGATGCGCCGGATCACGACCGAGTCGATCGTCCGGATCGTGATCGGCGTCTGCAGCCCGCAACGCGACTCGGAGATCCGCCGGCTCGTTCCCGAGATGCTCGAGATCGCCGAGAACCCGCTGGCGCTGATGCCGCAGTTCCAGCGCGAGCTCGGCGGGCGTTCGCCGTTCGGGAAGGTCATGAACGTGACCCGCCGGATCGACGCGATCCTGTACGACGAGATCGGGCTCCGGCGCCTGCTCCGCGCCGACGAGCGCGGCAACGACGTGCTCACCGCGCTGGCGGCGCCGCAGCCGCACGAGGACGGCTTCATGACCGATCGCGAGATCCGCGACGAGGTCCTGACGATGCTGATCGCCGGCCACGAGACGACGGCGAACGCGCTGGCCTGGTCGTTCGAGCGGATCCTCCGCCACGGATCCGTGCAGGAGCGCCTGCTCGAGGAGCTCGAGACCGGCGGCGACGGGACCTATCTCGACGCCGTGGTCAAGGAGACGCTGCGCCAGCGACCGATCCTGCCGATCACGGCCCGCCGGCTCACCGCGGAGACCGAGGTCGGCGGCTTCGAGTTCCCGCGCGGCTGGACCCTGATGCCATGCATCTACCTGATCCACCGCGATCCCGATGTCTTCCCCGAGCCCGACGCCTTCCGGCCGGAGCGCTTCCTCGAGGACCCGAAGCCGAGCTCGCGGGTCTGGATCCCATTCGGCGCCGGAGCGCGCCACTGCGTCGGCTCCCACCTCGCGCAGATGACGATCCGCTCCGTGATCGCGGTCGTGCTGTCGCGGGCCGTGCTCGAGACCGATCCCGAGCCGGAGCCGATCGTCCGCAACAACATGACGCTCGCTCCCGGGCGGGGCGCGACGGCGGTGCTCCGGGGGTGGCGCGGTACCGAGATCCGGCGCGAGGCTCCGACCGGAACCCGGTAGGCCCCGCTCCGGTGGTCGCCTTGCGGATTCAGGTTCCGCGCGCCATCTGGCGATAGGAGAGTCGTAGTGCTGCCGTCGGTCGGGGTCGACGGCTGTGACCATCCAGGAAGGGTCGTTGTGGGCTTGGCAGTTTTCGAAGGCGCGAGGACCGGAACCGGCGCGGGTGCCGCTGCGCTCGATCCCGGCTACGGGCGCCGCGACGATCACCGTCAGGTCGCGCCGTTGGCGAGGGCCGGCGCCTACGTCTCGCTCGCCGGAATGTTCCTCGGGATCCTCGGCGTGATCCTGCCCCACCCGGACTCGTTCAACGTGCCGGCGATGCTGCTCGTGCAGGGGTTCACCGGCCTGTTCGCGATCTCGTTCTTCGTCTTCGCCAAGCGCGTGCCGATGTGGCTGGTGCGCCTCACGCCGGCGATGGGAATGCTCCAGGTGACCGCCGGCCTCTACTTCACCCACGATCCCACGAGCGCCTTCAGCCTCTTCTACCTCTGGCCCTGCTTCTACGCCTTTTACTTCCTGTCGCGGATCGACGCCGTCGTGGACATCGCGTTCATGGGGGTCTGCTACGGCGGAATCCTGTTCGTGATGACCGACAGCGGCAACTCCCTGGAGGCCGCGTCGGGCACGCTGACCTACCAGTTCGTCGTCACCTTCGGAAGCCTCGCGATCGCGGGCCTGATGATCCACGCGCTGCGGACCCGGGTGAACCGGCTCTGGGGGTCGCTCTCCTCCGCCGCCCGCACCGACCTGCTGACCGGTTACGTCAATGGGCACGGAATCAACGAGATCCTCACCAACGAGATCGAGCGGGCTCGGATCAACACCCACAAGGTCGGCTTGATCAGCGTCAGCCTCGTCGGGCTGCGCCAGCTCAACAAGGAGCTCGGCTACGAGGCCGGCGACGAGGTCCTGCGCCAGCTCGGGCGGATGCTCGACGAATCGACCAGGCGGATCGACACGGTCGGCCGCACCGGTGCATCCGAGTTCGTGATCGTCCTGCCGCAGACCGACGAGCACACGGGGTTCCTGCTCGCCGAGCAGATCCTGACCCGGATGCGGCGGGCATATCGGGAGCGCGGGTTCAAGCTCAGCGCCAGCCTCGGCGTCGCCGTCTTTCCCAAGCACGCCTCGAACGTCGACGAGCTGCTGCAGGCCGCGACGGCGGCGACGAATGCGGCGATCGCGCTCGGCTCCGATCGGGTCGTCGTCTACAGCCCCGACCTCGAGGGGGCGATCGAGGGCGAGGGCGTCAGCTCCCCCGGCGAGGGCCGCGCCCAGCTCGGCACCGTGCTGAGCCTCGCCGAGGTCCTCGACCTCCGCGACGAGCGCAACGCGAGCCACTCCGCTGCCGTCGCCGCCTACTGCGAGATGATCGGTCGTGAGATGGGACTCCCCGATCAGCGCATCGCCCGCCTCCGGCTCGCCGGAATGCTCCACGACATCGGCAAGGTCGGCATCGCCGACTCGATCCTCGACAAGCCGGGCCCGCTGTCGCCGTCGGAGTGGGACCAGGTCCGCCGTCACCCCGAGATGGCGGCGCGGATCCTCGCGGCCCGCGAGCTGACCGACATCCGCGAGTGGGTCCTGGCCCGGCACGAGCAGCCCGACGGCCACGGCTACCCGCGCGGGCTCAGCGGCGACGAGATCCCGCTCGAGTCGCGGATCCTCGCCGTCGCCGAGTCCTACGACGCGATGACCAACGACCGCCCCTACCGGCCCGCGAAGACGACGAGTGAGGCGATCGCCGAGATGGGCCGCTACGCCGGCAGTCAGTTCGACGGCGCCGTCGTCGACGCCCTCGTTCGCGCGCTCGACCGCGCGGCCGCCGGCTCCGCCGTCTGAGGTGCAGGCGGCCCCGACAGCTGCCGTCGGAACCGAGTGGCCGGCGACCGAGTATGAGGTCGGCCGGGAGAAGATCCGCGAGTACGCCGACGCCCTGGCGATCGGAGCCGCGATCCATCGCGATCGCGACGCAGCTCGTGCCGCCGGATTCCGGACGGTGGTCGCTCCGCCCGTGTTCGCCGCCGTATACGTGGCGCGATCGCTCGCCGGCGCGATGTTCGATCCCGCCTCCGGGATCTTCGACCCCGACCTCGGGCTCGCCGGATACCGATTCGTCCAGCGCCGCCAGGAGTTCCGCTGGCACGAGCCGGTCTGTGCCGGCGACACGATCGCAACCGTCGCCCGGATCGCCGAGGCCGAGGATCGCGACGGCGCGCGCTACAGGACGTTCGAGTCGGAGTCCCGGAACCAGGAGGGCGCGCTCGTGCTCGAGGGTCGCTACCAGGGCGTGGTCCCGGCCCTCGAGCCACGCCCGCGTGAGAGCCGGAGCCCTGCGCCCGGTCGCCCGGAACCGCCCCCGGGCGCCGGCACCGGGTATGAGCCCGGCGAGCGGATCCCGGAGTTCCGGATCACCCCCGACCGCTATGCCGCGCAGCGCTACGCCGGGGCTTCCGGAGACTTCACACCGTTCCACCTCGACGCCGAGCTCGCCCGCGCCATCGGCCTCCCCGGGATCATCCTCCACGGCCTCTACACCTACGGCCAACTCGCCCACGGCCTGCTCGAGCCGTTCGGCGGCGACCCGCGGGTGCTCCGTGAGCTCGCCGCGCGGTTCCGACGTCCGTCCGTACCCGAGCGGGAGCTCGTCGTCGCCGGCCTCGTCACCTCGTCCTCGGGGCCGCGGATCGAGGTCGCGTGCGCCGTCGAGCAGGGGGGCAAGGAGGTCGTCTCGGCGGGCGAGGCGGTCCTCGAGCTGCCCGAAAAGTAGGCAGCGTGACTTCCCACTTCATGCGGTGCTAGGCTGAGCCCGCGGTCACCGAACCGCTTGCGCATGGCCTACGAGCAGCTTCTCTACGACGTGACCGGCGGGGTCGCCACCGTGACCCTGAACCGCCCCGAGCAGCGCAACGCGCTGTCGAATCAGATGCTCGGCGAGCTCGTCGACGCGATGGGCCGCGTCCGCGACGACGACGATGTCCGCGCGGTCGTCCTGACCGGGGCCGGCGACAGGGTCTTCTGCGCCGGCGCCGATCTCGGCGGCTTCGCGGCCGACGCGCCGCTCGTCGAGAAGCACTTCTCCTCCGACCGCTTCCTCGAGTTCTTCCGGATGATGCCGCGGCTCGGCAAGCCGTCGCTCTGCGCCGCCAACGGCCACGTCCTCGCCGGCGGGATGGGCCTGGCGCTCTCGTGCGATCTCGTGATCGCGAAGGAGGGGATCACGTTCGGCACGCCCGAGATCAACATCGGCGCCTTCCCCTACATGATCATGGCGATCATCTACCGCAACGTCCCGCGGAAGAAGGTCAACGAGATGATGCTGCTCGGCGAGCGGATCGGGGCCGAGGCTGCGGTCGAGTACGGGCTCGCGAACAAGGTCGTTCCGGCAGCCGATTTCGACGCTGCCGTCGCCGACTGGGCGCAGCGCCTCGCCGCGAAGAGCCCGGTGTTGATGCGGCTCGGCCACGACGCGATGTACCGCCAGCAGGACATGGCGCTCGACGACGGCCTCGAGTTCCTGCGCAGCCAGCTCTCGCTGACGTTCTCGACCGAGGACATCCAGGAGGGCGTCAAGGCCTTCTTCGAGAAGCGCGAGCCCGAGTGGAAGGGGCGGTAGTGAGTCGATTCGAGGATCCGGTGATCATCAGCTGCTCGATCAGCGGCGCGATCGCCAACCGCGACCAGTGTCCGGCGATTCCCTACACGCCGGAGGAGTACGCGGCCGAGGCGCGCCGGGCGGTCGACGAGGGCGCCTCGCAGATCCACATCCACGCGCGGACGCCGGACGGCACGCCCTCCTATGAGATCGAGGACTTCGCGGCGATCACCGAGGCGATCCGGGGTGAGGTCGGCGACGTGATCGTCAACTACTCGACCGGCGCGATCGGCGTCCCGCTCGAGAAGCGGATCGCCTACCTCGAGGCGCTGAAGCCCGACGTGGCGGCGCTGAACATGTCGTCGATGAATTACGCCAAGTACTCGCGGCGACGCGGCGACTTCGTCTTCAAGGCCGTCTTCGAGAACAGCTTCGACACGATCATCGAGCTGATCGAGGCGATGAAGGCGAACGGCATCCAGCCCGAGCACGAGTGCTTCGACGCCGGCCACGTCGCCAACCTCGACCCGTTGATCCACATGGGCCTGCTCGAGCCGCCGCTGCAGATCTCGCTCGTGATGGGCGTCACCGGCGGCATCCGCCCGACGCCGCGGAACGTGACCCTGATGTCGGATCAGATCCCCGGCGGGCCTGAGGGGCCGAACAACTGGCAGGTCATCGGCGTCTCCCGCGACCAGTGGAAGCTGCTCGCGAGCTCGCTGGTCCTCGGCGGCAACGTCCGGGCCGGTCTCGAGGACAACCTCTACCTGCCGAACGGCGAGATGGCCCGCTCCAACGGGGACCTGATCGGCAAGGCACGGCAGATGGCCGAGGACGTCGGCCGGCGCGCCGCCACCGTCGCCGAGGCCCGCGAGCTGCTCGGACTCGACGCGGCGGGGTGAGCGTGGCCTCCGCCTCGGCCCCCGAGCGGACGGAGCACCTGGCCCGGGTCGTCTGGACGGGCACGAAGGACGACCTTCGGGCTCATCGGGTCGAGATCGGGGCCGAGGTCGTTCACGGTTCGACGATGCCCGAGAACGGAGGCGATCCCGACCGGGCCGACCCCGAGCAGCTCTTCGTCGCATCACTTTCGGCCTGCCACATGCTCTGGTTCATCGCCCTGGCGCGCAGCCGGCGCCTGCGGGTCACCTCCTACACCGACGATGCGACGGGGACCCTCGAGGACGGACGGATCTCGCGGGTGGTCCTCGGGCCCGAGGTCGGCTTCGAGGAGGATCCCGGCCCGGAGGTCCTCGCCGCGCTTCACCACGAGGCGCACGAGCGCTGCTACCTGGCGGCCTCGGTCTCGTTCCCGGTCGAGGTCGTGAAATGAGCGGGCCGGCCGGCGACGCCGGCGAGCCGACGCTGAAGATCAGCGAGCTCGCCGAGGGCGCCGGCGTGCCGGTCGCGACCGTGCGCCACTACCTGCGCGAGGGCCTCCTGCCGGAAGGCCGGAAGACGAGCCGCAACATGGCCTACTACCCGGCCGAGATGGTCGACCGGATCCGGCTGATCAAGCTCCTCCAGGAGGAGCGGTTCATGCCGCTGAAGGTGATCCGGGAGCTGCTCGAGCGCGAAGGCGGCGACCCCGAGGCGGTGCGGGCGCTGCTCGCCGAGTCCGACCGCGGAATCGAGCGAGCGCTGGCCCGTGAGCGGGAGCGGACGTCCGCGGACGAGGTGAGCGAGCGATTCGACGTCCCGATCGAGGTGCTGGACCGGCTCGCCGAGGTCGGCATCCTCAGCCCCGCCGCCGACGGCTATCTGTCGTCCGACGTCCGGATCGTCGAGGCGATCGCCCGCTTCCGGGCCGGCGGCTACGACGAGCGGATCGGCTTCACCGTCTACGACGCGGCGCGGTTCCTCGAGCCGCTGCGTGCCCTGGCCCGGCGCGAGGTTGAGCTGCTGTCGGAGAAGCTGGTCGGGCGCTTCGAGCCCGATCGCGCCGCCGAGCTGATCGAGGCCGGGATCGATCCCCTGGCCGACCTGATCGCGGCGATGAACGCGAAGCTGATCACCGCTGAGATCGAGGCGCACCGGGCCGGTTCGCCGTGATCACGAGGCCGGTCGCTCTGACCGGGCTCGGCGCGGCGGCGGTCACGGCGATCGGTGTCGCCGGCGTCGCGGCGGGAAGCGGCAAGCGGATCGGCTTCGACGCGGTCGATCCCTGGCTGGTCGTCTTCGCGATCGGCCTCGCGGTGCTGTTCGGCGCCGCGGCGTTCGCCTTCCACGACATCGCCTCGAAGCGCACCGAGGACCCCGAGAACCGCTGGGAGCGGGCGTTGTCGATGTGGGGCCTGCTCACCGCGGCCGCCGCGGCGCTGTTTGCGATTCTCGGCGCGAGCGCCGGCTTCGACCCATCGACGGCGGCGGGAGCGATCGCGATCGCCGGCCTCTTCGAGTGCGTCCTGATCCTCGCTGCGCTGATCGCCCTGGTCCTCGGCAGCTGAGCACCTCCGCGGCGGCGCCGACGGGGCCGGGCGACGGCAGTCACATCGGCTAGATTGACTGGTCAATCAATCGTCGTCCCTGCATATTCAGGGGCTCGGAGCGGGTGGGCCGATGAGAGCCGCAGCGATACAGATGAACTCGGGAGCCGAGGTCGACCGCAACCTCGCGGTCGCCGAGCGGTTGGTGCGTGCCGCCGCGGCCGACGGCGCGGAGCTGGTCGCCTTGCCGGAGAAGTGGAGCGCGCTCGCCCCGGGCGCGGTCCTCGCCGAGCTCGCCGAGCCGCTGGACGGTCCCGTCGCGACCGCCGCCCGCGCCTGGGCCCGCGAGCTCGGGGTCGCCCTCTTGGCCGGCAGCGTCGGCGAACGTCTCGCCGACGGCGAGCGGATCGCCAACACGTCGCTGCTCATCGATCGCGACGGCGAGGTGGCCGCCGTCTACCGGAAGATGCACATGTTCGACGTCGAGGTCGGCGGCGTCGTCTACCGCGAGTCCGAGCACGAGCAGCCGGGCGAGGAGATCGTCCTCGGCACCGCCGCCGGGGCCGAGATCGGCATGACCATCTGTTACGACCTCCGCTTCCCCGAGCTCTACCGGATCCTCGCGCTGCGCGGCGCGACGGCGATCACGGTTCCGGCCGCCTTCACGGCGGCGACGGGCCGCGACCACTGGGAGGTCCTGCTGCGGGCACGCGCCATCGAGAACCAGCTGTTCGTTATCGCTCCGAACCAGTTCGGCACCGCCGCCCCCGAGTACGACTCCTGGGGCCACTCGACGATCGTCGACCCGTGGGGGCGCGTCCTCGACTGCATCGAGGACGGCGAGGGCCACGCGATCGCCGACCTCGACCTCGGCGAGCTCGAGCGCGTCCGCGAGCGGCTGCCGTCGCTGGCCAGTCGCCGCGAGGGCGTCTATGCCTGGCCGGTGGAGGTGGGCGACCGTGCCTGACCAGGTGAAGGCGACGCCCGTCGACAAGCGCCGCGCGATCCTCGAAGCGGCGATCCGGGTGTTCGCGCGGCAGGGCTATCACTCGACGCGGGTCGCCGATATCGCCGACGAGGCGGGAGTCGCCTACGGCCTGGTCTACCACTACTTCCGCTCGAAGGAAGCAGTCATGACCGAACTCTTCACCGAGCGTTGGTCGCTGCTTCTGGCCGCCTCCGATTCGCTCTACGAGGAGGACATCCCCGCGCGGGAGAAGCTCGCCGGCATCGCGCGATTCATCATCGACTCCTACCGCCACGACCCCGAGCTGATGAAGGTGATCATCATCGAGGTGACGCGGGCGGCGAACTCGTTCGGCGCGACCCATCTGCCGGAGATCCGCCGCGCTTACGACGTCGTCTCCAGAATCGTCGCCGACGGCCAGCGCGAGGGCCTCTATCGCTCCGACATCGACCCCGACTTCGTCGGGATGTGGTTCTACGGCGCGATCGAGCAGCTGCTGTCGGGCTGGGTGTTCGGCCTGATCCCCGCCACCGACGAGGAGTTCGACCGCGCGGGCGAGATGGTCGTGGAAACCCTTTGCTGCGGCCTCGAACGGCGCGACGGGTCCTGAGCGGTAACGGTAAGGTCGCCGCTCCGGTTTCGACCCCAAAGCCGAGGGCAGAAGGACACGCATGGACAACGAGATAACCAAGCGACTCGTCTGGTCCGGCCTGCTGGCCGCGTTCGGCGCTGTTGCAAGCATCGCGGCAGCCCGGGTTGCGGCGATCGTCTATCGGCGCATGTTCGGCGAGGATCCGCCGGACTGACCCATGGCCGAGCAGCCGACAGAGCAGAACGCACCGGCACCGCCCCCGCAGCCGCCCGCCGCACCGGATGAGAACCGCTCCGTCGGCGAGCTGATCTTCGACGTCTCCGAGCGGGTCACGATTCTCGTCCGCGAGGAGATCGAGCTAGCGAAGACAGAGGTCACCGAGAAGCTGGCGACCCTCGGCCGCGGGGCCGGGATCGGCGCAGCGGCCGGAGTGTTCGTCCTCGCCGCGCTGCTGATGCTGATGTTCGCCTTCGCCTGGCTCATCAACGACCTGCTCGGCGTCGAGTCGGCCGTCTGGGCCGGGTTTGCGATCGAGGCGCTGCTGCTCGTCATCCTCGCGGCGATCGCCGGCCTCGTCGCCAAGAAGCTCTTCGGCGAGGTCGAGTCGCCGACTCCCGACATGGCGATCGAGGAGCTCAAGGAGACCAAGGAGACATTGGGGAAGACACCGTGACCGAGAGCGGCACCGGAAACATCGGATCCAACGGCCCCACCGCCGGCGCACCGCGCCCGGGCGCACCCGGCCGGACCTCGGCGGAGATCCGCCGCGACATCGACCTCCAGCAGGCTCAGCTCGCCGACTCGGTCGTCGCCCTGCGGACGAAGGTCAACGAGCTCACCGACTGGCGCTCGCAGATCAGCGAGCACCGCGAGCAGCTGATCCGAGGCGCCGCGGTGGCGGGCTTCGTCGTCGGGACGGTGGTGGCGTTCCGCGCGTTCCGCCGTAGGCGCTAGCGCAGGAACTCGCTCGGGAGGCCGCCGACGCCCAGGAGGCCGGGGCCCGTGTGGGCTCCGATCACGGGGCCGATCTCGGAGACGAAGACCGGGTCGGAGTCCATGACTTCGCGGCAGCGCTCGACGAGACGCTGGGCGTTCTCGGGGTCCTGAATGTGCTGGACGACCCAGGCGTCGCGGCCGGAGTCGTGCAGCTCCTGCGCGTACTGGACCAACCGCTCGAAGACCCGGCGGCGGGTCCGGACCCGCTCGATCGGCGTGATCTCGTCCTCGAGGGTGAGGATCGGCTTGATCTGGAGGGCCGAGCCCATCCAGGCGCGGGCGGCGCCGATCCGGCCGCCCTTTCGGAGGTACTCGAGCGTGTCGATCGCGAACCACATCTTGAGCCGCTCGCGGGCTTCGCCGACGCGCGCGACGACGGCCTCCGCCGAGGCGCCGCCGGCGGCCGCGGCTTCGGCGGCGAGGACCATCATCCCCATGCCGCCGCAGGCGGTTCGGCTGTCTATCACGTGGATCCGCTCGCCGCCGCGGCCCTCGTCGATCAGGCGCTGACGCGACTGCAGGGCCGACTCGTATGTCCCGGAGATCCCGGCGGCCAGGTGGATCGAGACGATCGACTTGCCGGCGTCGAGCAACGGCCCGTAGACCTCGATGAAGTCGCCGATCGACGGCTGGGAGGTCGTCGCGCCCTCGTCGCTGGCCCGGAGCCGCTCGAAGAAGGATGCGTAGTCGCCGATCTCGCGTTCGCGGCGCTGGTCCCCGCCGACGGAGACGTAGAGGCTGACGATCTCCGCGCCGCGCTCCTCGACCAGCGAGTCGGGAAGGTAGGACGTGGAGTCGCAAACGATCGCGATATCCCCTGTGCGACTCACCGCCGTCCGTTGTATCACTCCACCCCGGGGCGCCGATGCCCGCCTCACTACCATCCGGACCGATGTCCACCACCCTGGTGACCGGCGCCACCGGACTGCTCGGCTCGCACCTCGTGCGGGCGCTCGCCGACAGCGGCGACGAGCTCCGGCTCCTGATCCGCCGCGAGTCGGACACCTCCGCGCTCGAGGGGATCGATTACGACCGGGTCACCGGCGACATCACCGACCGCCGTGCCGTTCGCCGGGCGGTGGACGGGGTCGACCGCGTCTTCCACCTCGCGGCCAAGAGCTCGATGGAGACGATGGACGCCGACCGGACCTTCGCCGTCAACGTCGGCGGCACGCGCCTGATCGCCGACGAGGCGCTCGCGGCCGGGGTTCGGCGGTTCGTCCACACGTCGTCGGTCGCGGCGATCGGGCCCGCCGCTCCGGGGGGCCGCACCGATGAGAATCAGGCCTTCACGATCGGCCACCTCGGCATCGCCTACGCGAACTCCAAGCACGAGGCCGAGGGCGAGGTCCTCCGCGCCGCCGCGCACGGGCTCGACGCCGTGATCGTCAACCCGACCTTCACGCTCGGGCCGTCGATCGGCAACGTCACCTCGATGTCGATCGAGGTGGTGCGCCGGTTCCTGCAACGGCGGATCCCGGCCTACGTCAACGGCGGGCTCAACGTCGTCGACGTCCGCGACGTCGCCGCCGGTGAGCTGCTCGCCGCCGAGAAGGGCCGGACCGGCGAGCGCTACATCCTCGGCGGCCGCAACTTCACGATGCAGCGCCTGCTCGCCGACCTCTCGCGGATCAGCGGGGTGCCGGTGCCGGCGCTGCGGCTGCCGCCGCAGCTCGCGATCGGCGGCGCCCAGCTGTCGGAGCGGCTCGGGCTCGGCCTCGGGATCAGCGTCGAGCAGACCCGCAGCGCGGCGCTCTGGTGGACCTACTCGTCGGCGAAGGCGAAGCGGGAGCTCGGGTTCGCCCACCGGCCGCACGAGGAGACGCTGGAGGCGACGCTCGAGATGACCAAGGCGCAGCTCGGCGATCGCGTTGGCGCCGACCCCGGCCCGGCCGGAGCGATGCTCGATCTCGCCGGGCGCGCCGGCAGGATCGCCTCCCGGCTGGTGCCGTGACGGAGGCGGGGGGATCCGATCGGCCGGAGGTTGTCCTCTACCGCTGCCCGACCCCGACGAACCTCCTCTGCCCGTGCGGGGCCGTGGCGCGGCGGCTCCGCAGCCTCGGCGTCGAGCACCGGACCGAGCGGGTGCCCTACCGGCGCCGCAACCGGCCGGAGGTCGAGGCGCTCACGGGGCAGCGCCGGGTGCCGCTGCTGATCGACGGCGACGAGGTCGTCTACGACTCGAAGCGGATCCGGGAGTACTTGGACTGGCGCCACGGGGCCGGCGAAGAGGGGCCGGCGGCCGAGCCCGGTTGACGACCCTCGGGCCTGCTATACAATCTGAAGCGATGGATACCCCGGAATCAGCGATCAAGATCACCGACGTCGCCGCGGGCAAGCTCCAGGAGCTGCTCGCCTCGCAGGACGAGGCCGATCAGGCGCTTCGCGTCGCCGTTCGCGGCGGCGGGTGTTCGGGCTTCCAGTACGCGCTCGCGCTCGACAAGCGCAAGGACGACGACCACGTGTTCGAGCACAACGGGGTCGCGGTGGTCGTCGACAAGGTTTCGATGCAGTTCGTGTTCGGCTCCGAGGTGGACTACGTGGAGGGCCTGCAGGGCGCCGGGTTCGCGGTCAACAACCCGAACGTCGTCGCGGCCTGCGGCTGCGGTTCCTCCTTCCAGGTCCGCGAGGACGCCGACGAGCACGCTCCCGCAACCGCCTAGCCCCTCTCCGAGGGGGCTGGGCATCAGCTTCAACCAGGAAGGGACGACAGATGGCCGCCAACCCGGAGCTTCGCGCGCAACTCGAGGGCGCGATCAGCGACAACAAGGTGCTCCTGCTGATGAAGGGCACCCCGGAGGCGCCGCGCTGCGGGTTCTCGATGCGCGCCGTGGGCATCCTCGAGCAGATGGGGACCGAGTACGGAGCGATCGACGTCCTCCCGGTCCTCGGGCCGCTGCGCGAGGTGACCGCGGAGCTCTCCGACTGGCAGACGTTCCCGCAGCTCTACGTCGACGGGGAGCTCCTCGGCGGCGCCGACCTGATGGAGGAGATGCTCGACTCCGGCGAGCTCGCCGAGGCGCTGGGCGTCCCGCAGCCGGACACGAGCGCCGAGCCGGACGAGACCCCGGCCGAAGATGGGCAGCCCTACCAGAGCCCGCCCATGCAGATCGAGACCTGAGGTCTCCTAGGCGGGGGCCTCGGCTGCCGTGAGGACGGGGGAGGGGCGGCCGAACAGGTAGCCCTGGGCGCAGGTGACGCCGATCTCTCGCAGCGGCTCGACGAGCGCCGGGTTGTCGACGCCCTCGGCCACCGTGCGCATGTTGAGTCCGGCGGCGATGTCGACGAGCGATTCCACGATCTTGCGGTCGGCCGCCGATTCGAGGACGCCGTGGACGAACTGCATGTCGATCTTGAGCTCCGTGAACGGCAGATGGCGGAGGTAGGTCAGCGAGCCGAACCCGGTGCCGACGTCGTCGAGCGAGAGGCCGCAGCCGAGCGCCTCGACCCGGTCGGTGAAGTCGCGCAGCGACTCGATCGCCGGGGTGGCGGCCGTCTCGGTGATCTCGAAGGTGAGCAGCGACGGGTCGGCGCCGGTCTCGGCGAGCGACGACGCGACCATCTCGGTCAGCGTCCGGTCGGTGATCGTCGCCGCCGAGATGTTGGCGCTGACGTGGCGGCCTTCCGTAATCAGCTCGAGCGCCCGCCCGACGACCCAGCGGTCGAGGTTGCGGGCGAGGCCGAAGCGCTCGGCGGTCGGGACGAACTCGCCGGCGGCGATCGGGCGGCCGCTGATCGGGTCGAGCATCCGGACGAGCAGCTCCTCGGCGCAGGCCAGGCCCGACGCCATGTCGATGATCGGCTGCGAGTAGAGGACGAGCGATTCCTCCTCGATCGCCTGGCGGACGTGGCCGACCCACTCGAGCCGGCTGCGGTCCTCGCCGGTGAAGATCACCGCGCGATCGCGTCCGGCCTCCTTCGCCTGGTGGACGGCGATGTCGGCGGCCGTGATCAGGTCGGTCGCGCTGACGCCCATGCCGCGCTCGACGAGCGCGACCCCGGCGCTGCCGGTCAGGTCGGCGGCACCGGTACGGGAGCGGATGACGGCGAGCAGGCTGCCGGCGCGCTCGAGCGCCTGCGCCTCGCCGACGCCGGGGATCAACATCCCGAACTCGTCGCTGTCGAGGCGCGAGAGCAGCTGGCCGCCGCCCATCTCGTCCGAGAGCATCTTCGCGATGTCGGCGACGACGCGGTCACCGGTGCTGCGCCCGAGCGTGTCGTTGACCCGCTTGAGGTGGTCGAGGTCGATGATGACCATGGCCCCGCGCTCGCCCGGCAGCCCGTGGGAGCCGAGCACCCGGTTGACGGCGGACTCGAAGCTGCGACGGTTCATCAGGCCCGTGAGCTCGTCGTGCTCGGCGAGGTAGCGGAGCCGGTCCTCGGCGGCCTTCTGCTCGCTGATGTCGGTGATCAGGCCCTCGACGACCATGACGCCGTCCGCGTTGACCGTGCCGACCGACGCGCGGTCGCGGACCCAGATCATCTCTCCGTCGCGCTTGCGGATCCGGTAGGCGATGTCGAGCGCGGTGCCCTCGGCGCCGGCCCGGTCCTCAGCCTCCAGGACCCAGGGGAGGTCGTCGGGGTGCAGAGCCCGCTCCCAGAGGTCGGGGTCGGCCATGAACTCGTCGGCAGTCCAGCCGGTGATCTCCTCGACCTGGGGCGAGATGAAGTACCACTCGCCGCTCGAGCCGAGCCCGGCGCGGTAGGTGATCGAGGGCAGGCGTTCGATCAGCGTGCGGATCTGGCGCTCGGCCTCGGCCAGCGACTCGATCGCGATGGTGCGCTCGATCGCGGCACCGAGCGTCTGGGCAAGCGAGACGAACAGGCTGATGTCGCTGAGCTCGAAGCGGCGGACGGTCTCGGAGGCGGCGATCAGCGAGCCGAATCCGCCGGAGCTGCCGGGGATCCGGATCGAGATCGAGCTCTGGGTCGGTGCCGCCTCCTCGGGGGCGACGGCGTTGAAGCGACCTTCGCGACGGAAGTCCTCGACGACGATCGCCCCCTGGCCGCGGAGCAGCGTGTAGCCGGGCTGGGCGGAGGTGGCGAGCGGGAGGACCGTTCCGGTGGAATCGGGGGGCCAGCCGGAGCTCGCCCGCAGCGTCATCGTGTCGTCGCCGTCGTCGCGGCGCCAGACCTCGCAGCGGTCGACGCCGAGTTCGTCGACGACCAGGGCGACCGCGCGCTGGAGCAGGTGGTCCATGTCCATCCCCTCGAGCGCGACCTGCCCGAGGTCGAGAGCGGCCGAGCGCCGGCGGGCGTCGGCGTGGAGCTCGCGCTCGCGCTCGCTGCGCTCGCTGGCGTCGTCGAGGTAGACGGCGAGCCACCGCGAGCCGTCGAGCTCGATCGGCTTGGTGGCGATGTCGACCGGGATCTCGCGGCCGTCGGCCCGGCGGGCGCCGAGCTCGAGCCGGCGCTGGCCGAGTCCCTCGCCGGGCTCCTCGACCTCCCGCAGCAGCACGGCGCGGACGGAGGTCTGGAGGTGGTCGGGGAAGATCAGGCCGGCGAGCTCCTGGCCGAGCGCCCGCGAGCGCTCGAGGCCGAACTGCGTCTCGGCGGCCTCGTTCCAGTAGACGATCCGGCCGGTCCCATCGATGATCGCGACGCCGTCGGGGGAGCCTTCGAGCAGCGTCACCGCGGCGTCGCCGAGCAGCTTCGCGGCCTCGCCCTGGCTCGCCCCGGAGGAGCGGACGTCGGCGAGCCGGAGAAACCGATCTCCTCGCCGTACACGCTGCTCTTCGGAAGCCATCCGCCTCAACTCCATGGTCGCGACCGGCGCCCGTGCGGGCACCCACGTCGCTATCGACAGAAGGGTGGTTTTCCCTTAGTCGGTGGGCGGCTTCGTGCTGATCGAGAGCGCGTGGATCGTGCCGTCGTCCATCCGCTCCTTGACGGCCGCCCGGACCATCCGGTGCTGGTCGATCCGCGAGCGGCCCTCGAACTGCGACGCGACGACGATCGCGCGCAGGTGATCGCCACCGCCTTCGTCGACGACGCTGACCTCGGCGCCGGGCAACGCCGCGGCGATCATCTGTTCCAGTTCGACGAGATCAGCCGCCATCGCGCACCCTCCTTGCAGCCTCGAGCATCTCCTCGAAGGCGGTCAGCTTGATCCGCGGCCGGCCGGCTCCGGCTCCGCGCTCCTGCTCGAGCGCGTCGATCGCCTGCCAGCCGTCGAACTCGACGTAGTCGATGCCGCGCTCGTCGAGCAGGTTCGGAAGCGAGTCGTCGGTGACCCCCTCGCGCGCCGTCAGCGAGCCCGCCGCGGCGTCGGCGAGGAGCGTCTCGATGGTCTCCTGGGCGTCCTTCTTGTTGGTCCCGATGACGCCGCTCGGGCCGCGCTTGATCCAGCCGACGACGTAGTGGCCCGGGTGGGGTTCGCCGTCGGCGCCGACGACACGCCCTCGATCGTTCGGGATGACGCCGGACTGGGGGTCGTAGGGGACGCCGTCGATCTCGGTGCCGAGGTAGCCGATCGAGCGCAGGACCAGGCCGCACTCGATCGTCTCGGTCTCCTCGGTCGTCCGGGCGCGGACCGCTCCGCCCTCGTCGAGGTGCAGCTCGTTGACGCCGACGACGATCCGCTCGACCCTGCCGTCGCCCTGGATCTCGAGCGGTGTCCGCAGGAAGCGAAGCTCGACCCGCTTCGGCTTGCCGGCGGGCTCCCGGGACGAGAACTCGGTGAAGGACTCGAGGTTCTTGCGGTTGGTGCCGTCGGCCGCGTCGGAATCGAGGAAGGCGGCGGTGGCCTCGTCGGGCTCGACCGCTGCCGGGTCGACGATGACGTCGGCGTCGGTCAGCTCACCGAGCTCGCGCACCTCCGGATTCGTGAACGCCGCCTGGGCCGGGCCACGGCGGCCGAGCACGACGACCTCCTCGACCGATGAGTCAGCCAGAGCTTCGATCGCGAAGTGCGCAGTGTCGGTGGTCTCGAGCTCCTCGCGGGGGAGGACGAGCATCCGGGCGACGTCGGCGGCGACGTTGCCGTTCCCGACCACGACAACGCGCTTGCAGTCGAGGTCGAACTCGCGCCCGGAGTAGTCCGGGTGGCCGTTGTACCAAGCGACGAACTCGGTGGCCGCGAAGGAGCCGGGGAGCTCCTCGCCGGGGATCCCGAGCTTGCGATCGGCGCCCGCGCCGTAGGCCCAGACGACGGCGTCGTAGAGGCCGGCGAGCTCGTCGGCGGTGATGTCACGGCCGACCGTGACGTGGCCGAAGAACCGGTAGGCCTCGTGCCCGGCGGTCTTCTCGTAGCGCTTGATGACGTTCTTGATCTTCGGATGATCGGGAGCGACGCCGAAGCGGACGAGGCCGAAGGGCGTCGGCAGGCGGTCGATCATGTCGACCTCGAAGTCGATCTCGGGGTGAGCGAACAGGGCTTCGGCGGCGTAGAAGCCGGCCGGCCCGGAGCCGACGATGGCGACCCGCAGGGGCCTCGATCCGTCTTGCTCGCTCATCGGTGCGACAGGTTTCAGGCGCCGGCGGGCTCGAGCCGCGACGTCGCGGCGCCGTCGAGGGCGTCGAGGGCCTGGCCGGCCGACATCGACACGCAGGAGAAGATCGGGGTGTCGCGAAGCGTCCAGGCGCTGGCCTCGCTGGCGCGGAGCTCTTGGACGAGATCGAGGAAATCGCCGGGGTCGTCGCACTCGAACGAGACGACGAACTCCTGGTCGTCGATGCCGAAGGAGTAGGCGGTGTTGATCGTGATCTGCGGGTACTTGCGGCCGGTCTCGATGTGCCCGGTCATGATCCGGCGTCGTTCCTCGGCCGGCAGCGTGTACCACTCGCGCTTCTTCTCCATCGGGTAGACGAAGGCGTAGCGGCGGCGGGACTGGAGCAGCTCGGGTCGCGTCTGCGAGTCCGAGTACGGGGACGTCTTCGTCATCGCCAGGTAGGAGTAGGGAATCGACGCCCACTGGGCGAGGCCGCTCTGGGCGAGGACGACGTGGAAGCTGTGAATGTCGTCGAGGCGCGGGCTCTGGCTGACGATGAGCATGTCCGTGTCGCCGCGGGTTCCGACCGTCGAGTAGACCCGGAGCGGATGGTCGACCGCGTAGTCCTCGCAGGCGGCGAGCATCTCGCGTTTATCCTGAGCCCTCAGCTCGCCCTCGCGCCGTTGCCAGGCCGGGTCGATCTTGAGGAACGTGAACTTGATGAACGTCCGCTCGGCCATGGTTGCGATGCTAGCGCTCGCCCTAATCGGGGTGATTCCCGCGTCCGCCTCCGCGGCGACGGGCGAACCCCGGATCACCGTCGCGATGCTGCCTCCGGGAACCGACGTCGAGGCCATCGAAGACGCCGTCCCCGGCATCGCCCCCGGCGTGATGAGCGCGGGGCTCGGGCGCGTCCCGGCCGCCCAGACCTACCTCGACATCGGGCAGGGGAACCGGATCTTCACCTCGCTCTACCCCGACGACATCCCGCCGCTGTACGTGACCGGGAGCCGGGTGCCGGCCGACCTCTGGGCTCGCGTCGTCGCCCGCGCGGACGAGGCCCCAGCCGACATCGAGCCCGGGTTGCTGGCCGCCACGCTGAAGGGGGCCGGCGTCGAGATCGCGGCCCGGCCCCTCGCCGGCTCGCCCGCCCTGATCGCCGCCGACCGGGGCGGCAGGATCGACCGGGCCGGCGACTGCGAGCCGGGCACCTGTCCGGGCGTGACCGTGATGAGCGCCGAGCTCGACGAGTTGCCGGGGCTCGCCGACGGCCTGCGGCCCGGCAGCGGCGACCTGCTGATCGCGATCGAGCGTCCGCCGCCGGAGCGCGACCTGCTCGCGGTCGGGATCGCCGGCGAGGGTTTCGACGGCCAGGCGATCACCTCCGACTCCACGCGGATGGACGGCTACGTCCTCGCGACCGACCTGCTGCCGACGATCCTCGGCGCCTACGGAGTCGAGATCCCCGACGGCGTCGACGGCCAGGCGATCACCGCGACCGGGTCGAGCGCCGACGTCGCGGCGATCGCATCACGGGAAGCGCGCCTCGGCGAGATCTCGAGCCGCCGCTGGGAGGTGCTCGCGGTCAACCTCCTGATCTGGCTGGCCGCCGGACTGCTCCTCGTCCTCTGGCGTCGCGAGCTCGCCGGCATGGTCCTGGCCACCCTCGCGACGGCGATGGCGCTCGTTCCCGCGATCCTCCTCCTGACGGCGGCGCTCGAACCGAGCGAGCTCGCCGAGCGGCTCCTGGTCGGAGCCGGCGCGCCGGCGCTCGCGGCGACGGCGATCCTGCTCCTGCGCGGGCGCCTCGGCGACCGCGCGCCGCACGGCGCATTCGCGCTCGCGGCGGCGATCTCCATCGGTGCCACGGCCGTCGACATGATCGCCGGCTCGCCGCTGACCGCGCTCTCGCTGCTCGGCCCGAATCCCGGCCTCGGCGTCCGCTTCTTCGGGATCGGCAACGAGCTCGAGGCCGCGCTCGGCGCGATGCTGCTCCTCGGCGTCGGCGCGGCCGTGACGGCGGCCGCCCCGTCGGACCCGCGCCGCGCCGTCGCCGTCGCGGTGGCGGTGGCGACCGTCGCGGCCGTGCTCGTCTTCGCCCCGGGCCGGTTCGGCGCCGACGTCGGCGCTGCGATCACCTTCCCGGCCGGGGCCGCCGTGACCGTCGTGGTCGCGCTCCGGCTCGGGCTCCGGAAGTCGGTGCTCGTCATCGTCGCGCCGGTCGCGGCACTGGCGGCGCTCGTCGTCATCGACCTGCTGATCCCCGGCGACTCGCACCTGACCCGGTCGGTCCTCTCGGCCGGCGGCCTCGGCGAGCTCGGCGACGTCTTCGACCGCCGGATCACGCTCGCGGCGCGGAGCTTCCCCCGTTACATCCACTCGCCCTTCTTCATCGCCGCGCTGCTCGCGATCGCGGCGGCGATCGTCTTCCGGCGGCAGGTGATCTCGTGGTTCGACGGCCGTCCCGCCGCGCTGGCCGGGGCCGCGGGCGCGGCCGCCGCCACGGTCGTCGGCACGCTCGCCAACGACTCGGCGGCGCTGCTGCTGATGGTCGGGACCGGCTACCTGGCCGCCTACTGCGGATTGGCTTGGGGAAGCCGTCCGACGGCGAGCGGCCGGGACAACAGCTAACCTCATCCGGACAAGATGCGAATCGCCCTCGTCACGCCGTATTCGTGGACGTACGAGGGGGGCGTCAACCGGCACACCCAGGCGCTCGCCGAGCATCTGATCGGGAGGGGAAACGAAGTTCGGGTCCTCTCTCCCTGGGATCCGCCGGACCGCCTCAGCCGTACGCTCCACCGCGGAGCCGCTCCGCGCGTCCGGCCCATGCCTGACTACTTGACGCCGCTCGGACGCACGGTCGGGTTCGCCGCCAACGGCGCCGTCTCCAACCTCTCCGTCTTCCCGGACGCGATCGCGCGACTTCGCCGCGAGCTTCGCGACGGGGCCTTCGACGTCGTCCACGTCCAGGAGCCGCCGGCGCCGACGATCGGCTGGGACGCCTGCGGCTTCGGCGGCGCGCCCGTCGTCGGCACGTTCCATGCCTACGCGCCGAAGTTCCTGCCGCAGCAGATCGCGATCGGGCTCGGTGCCCGCCGCAAGTTCAACCAGCTGAGCGCCCGCATCGCCGTCTCCGAGGCCGCCGAGTGGACCGGCCACCGCTGGTACGGCGGCAACTACGAGATCATCCCGAACGGCGTCGACGTCGGTCTCTCCTCGCAGGTCTCCGGGGAGCCCGGCGGCGACGAGATGCGGCTGCTGTTCGTCGGCCGCGCTGAGGAGCGCAAGGGCCTGCCGGTGCTGCTGCGGGCCTTCGAGGCGCTCGTCGAGCACGTCCCGGCGCGACTGGTCGTCGTCGGAACCGCGCCGGAGGACATCATCCGCAACCTCGCCGATCCCGATGCGATCGAGCACATCGACGCCCTCGGGGCCGTCTCGCGCGACCGGCTCTGGGCCGAGCTCGCCGGCGCCGACGTGCTCTGCGCGCCGTCGCTCTCGGGCGAGAGCTTCGGCATGGTCCTGACCGAGGCGTTCGCCGCGGGCACGCCCGTCGTCGCATCCGAGATCGCCGGCTACTCCGACGTCGTCGAGCACGGCGTCGACGGCGTGCTGATCCCGCCCGGAGATCCGCAGCGGCTCGCCGAGGAGCTGCTCCGCCTCCACGCCGAGCCGCATCGCCGCGTCGAGATGGGCGCCGCCGCGCGCGAGAGCGCTGAGCGCTTCGCCTGGCCGCGGATCGCGGCCCGGGTCGAGCAGGTCTACGAGCGGGCGCTCGCGGTGCCGCAGCCCGCCGACCGGATGACCCGGCTCGCCCAGCGCTACGGGTTCGCCCCCGCCGACGGGCTCCCGCGGGTCCCGGCCGCACGGATTCCCTCGCCGGAGCCGATTCCCGTCGATACGACCTCGCGTCGCCGCCGGGTCGCGCGGCGGATCGGCCTCGGTGCGGGCGTCGCCGCCGGCCTCGGGCTGACGTTCCTCGCGGCGCGCCGGATCGGCTTCGACTCGGTCGTCGAGAGCGCGGTGCGCTCCGACTACGCCTGGGTCGCGATCGCCACCGCGTTCATGTGCCTCTCGATGTTCTTCCGCGCCGGTGCCTGGTTCCAGACGGCTCGCTCGGCGATGCCGTCGGCGCCGCTCCGACGCCGTGATTTCACCTCGGCGACGATGATCGGCGTGTTGATGTCGGCGACGCTGCCGGCCCGGCTCGGCGAGCCCGCCCGCGCGATGATCATCGCGCGGCGAATCGGCCGCTTCCGCGAGACGTTCCCGATCCTGCTCGGCACGCTCGTCTCGCAGACGGTGTTCAACATCCTCGCGCTGATCCTCCTCGGCGTCGTCATCGTCACATCGACCGACCTCTTCCACCGGACCTCCGAGCACCTGTTCCTCGTCAGCCTCGCGCCGGCGATGCTCCTCGTCGCCGTGATCGCCGCGCCGGCCGTCGTGCGCCGCTCCGGCAGCGGCCGGATCGCCCGACTCGCAGGCATGGCGAGGGACGCCCTCGTCCGGGTCCGGACCGGCCTCGCGGTTTTCCGCGACCCGCGTCGTGCCCCGATCGCCGGCTCGATGCAGCTCGTCGCCTGGGCGATCCAGGTTGCCGCCTGTTACGCGTTGGCCGTGGCGATGGGCCTCGACGGGGCGATGGGCATCGGCGGTGCCGCCGCGGTCCTGTTCGCGGTCAACGTCACCGCCGTCGTCCCGGCGACCCCGTCCAACATCGGCGTGTTCCAGCTCGCCGTGATCAGCGTGCTGACAACCGGCTACGGCGTCGGCGCCGCCGACGCGCTCGCCTACGGCGTGATCCTGCAGGCGGTCGAGATCGCGACCGCCGTCGGCCTCGGCGTGCCCGCCCTGGTCCGGGAGGGAATGAGCTGGTCCGACGTCCGCCTCCGCGCCCTCAGCGCGGCTCCCGTCCGGCTGCAGCCGATCGAGCAGTCCGACGAGCGCATTCGCGCCTAGCGGCCCGGTCCGGGCTCTGGTCGCGCTCTCGCGGGAACCCCGTGTCGCGTATCTCGGCTTGCCGGGTGACGTATAACCGGAGGTGACCTCCCGATGAACTCACCGCAACGAGACATCCTCGCCGCCGCCCGCGAGCGGATCGTCGTCTTCGACGGCGGGATGGGCGCGACGCTGGAGCGCTTCGACCTCTCGGCCGAGGACTACGGCGGACTGCCCGGCAAGTGCCACGAGGCGCTCGTGATCCATCGCCCCGACGTGATCGCCGGAGTTCACGAGGCGATGCTGGATGCCGGCGCCGAGGTCGTCGAGACCGACTCCTTCCAGGGCTCGCGCCTGAAGCTGGACGAGTGGGGGCTCGGCGAGCGGACGGTCGAGATCAACCGCGGCGCCGCCGAGATCGCCCGCGAGGCCGCCGGTCCGGATCGCTTCGTCGCCGGCTCGATCGGCCCGACCGGCTTCCTGCCCGCGAGCGACGACCCGACGCTCGGCGACATCACGTTCGCCCAGCTCGCCGAGGTCTTCGACGAGCAGGCGGGTGCGCTCGTCGAGGGCGGGGCCGACCTGCTGATCGTCGAGACCGCCCAGGACATCCTCGAGGTCCGCGCCGCGATCGTCGGCGCCCGCGCCGCGTTCGAGCGCGTC